>PIZK01000019.1 GCA_002835545.1 Alteromonadales bacterium alter-6D02 | reverse complement strand
TGGGTTTATTATCCATACAAGGCGCTCAACAGGACAAATTACAGTTGTTTTTTGCTCCTGCGTCGCTATTTTAACCAACTGCAATTTGCCCATTAGCGTGGCGTTATGCTTTTCTTAAAGGGAGTCAATTTTGGATACAGCCGTTATACACTCAAATAAAATGAGTATTAAATCTACATTAAAACTATTACTTATTCTTTTGCCAATTTTTGGTTTACTAGCTGGAATAGGACTTGGTTTAATTCTAGGTAATACAGCGTTCGAAACTACTTCTGATTTATATCTAAAAATAGGTGTAGTGCTATTACCTACAATATCTATCGTAATTTTGGCGTTAAGCCGTTACTTTAAGCAAATTGATAGTTTGTAGCATAAAAAACATAACAAGCTGTTAAATCAGGACAAAATACAGTTGGCTGTGTTTCGTCCCTCAACAATTTTAGCCAATTAAATTTTGCCCATTAACGAGGGCGTTATGTGCTTTCAGTATTCAGCAACTTTGGTCAAGATAATTAAATTGATAGGTATTATTATCTAGTGGCTGAGGAGAAGGGGAGTATTGAAATGGTAAAATATCAAAACAGATTTATTGAAGTACTTAGCTATGTGGAAGCTAACCTTGATGAAGATCTTGATATTGAAAAACTTTGCCAATTAGCATATCTGTCAAAGTATCACTTTCACAGACAGTGCTCAGCCTTCTTTGGCATGTCTGTGATGTCACTTGTTAAATTACTTCGACTTAAAAGGGCTGCATATCAACTAGCTTATCGAAGTGAAACAAAGGTTGTTGATGTTGCACTGGCATGCGGTTATGAAAGTCATGAAGGATTTTGTAGGGCTTTCAAAAAAATATTCAATCAAAGTCCATCTGGCTTTAGTCTGGCTCCTGATTGGACTCCTTGGCATTCTAAATATGAACCAATTCTGAAACTGAGGACAAAGATCATGACTGATAAAGTTAATATAAACGTAGGGATCGTAGAATTTCCTGAAACACTAGTAGCTACAATGGAGCACAGAGGGGCGCCAGATTTACTTGGTAATACTATAAATAAGTTTATTGAATGGAGAAAAGAAAATCGTTTTCCACCTAGCAAGAGTAAAACATTCAATTTATTATATGATGATCCAAATGTTACCGCACCAGATGAATATAGGTTAGATCTTTGTTGTTCTATTGAGTGCGAAGTAGAAGAGAGCCCTGAGGGTATTGTAAACAAAGTTATCCCTAAAGGAAGGTGTGCTGTCATTCGCCATATTGGTAGTGATGATTACCTTAGTGTGCTGATAAATTTCCTTTATTCTAAATGGCTTGAAGAGTCGCATTATGAATTGAGAGACTTTCCAATATTCTTAGAAAGGGTTTGCTTCTTTCCTGAATCTTCAGAAAATGAAGTAATTACAGATATTTATTTGCCAATTAAGTAACGCACATAACAAGGGTTTTCAAGTCGGACAAATTACAGTTGGCTTTTTGTTCGTGCCTCACTTATTTTAGCCAACTGCAATTTGCCGCTTAAAACGGCGTTAGCCAGAAATGGAGATTCAGGTGAATAAATTAACTTTTTGGATGTTAAAACAAGCTCATATCGTTTGGTTGGTTTCAATAATTAATATCGGAATCGGGATGGTGATCCCTGATTTTGACTTCATGGCAAAAAGTATCAGTCATGTGGCACTAGAGTCCCCCGCTTTTGCTTATACTCATAGGGGCGCAGACATAGTTATCGGTTTATCTATGTGCATCTTTGCTGTTGGTGTTTATAGCTACATCAAGAGGTTTTCTTCGACCTCACTCTCTTCTTTCTTACTCGGCATAAGCATGATTAGCGCTGGCGTCTGGACACTGGAAACGCCTCTACACCTTTTATATAACCTATCTATATTCATGATTATTGTTCCAATGTCATTTGCACTAGATTTCAAAAACATTATTAACTCTCGGGCATTTGAAAATTTTTCAGTTTTGGTTACTCTGTTACACGTATTTATGTTTTGGTTTATCTATGCAGGCTTTATCCCTCAAGAGATTAATGGGTTAATTCAACGGTTATGGGCTATTCCTACAATGGGGTGGTTCGGTATTGCAGCTCATTTGCTAGTTCAGCAGAAGTTTCTGGCTAACAAGCCAATTAAGGTGGACGCGTAACACTAGGCTCGCGCTCATTCTGAAGTGGTCAAGTAAAACTGGCCATCTTGTTAGAGGTTTCTAAGTATTCGTTCTCTGCTAATAATGGCGAAAGCCCATCATTAAATTGATGTGGCCGATATCGATTGTAATAATCATTGATATAGTTACTAATCGATAACTTCGCTGCTTTCATATCTAAATAACCTAGCTTGGGCATCCATTCTGTTTTAACAAAACAATAGCAACAAAACAATAGGACAGACATAAATTAGAGTACATAATTTGTTAAGTTAAAAATCTCGACTAGGGTTATATTTTTATCGCTATGGATAGTAATTATGACTCGCGCACGAAATCAGCTAATTGACCTAAACGCTACTTCTTATTACCACGTAATTAATCGGTGTGTGCGACGTAGTTTTCTATGTGGCGATGACCCATACAGCAACAAAAACTATGATCATCGGCGGCAATGGTTAATTAAACGAATAAAGTTCTTATCGTCTGTCTTTTCAATCAATATCGCAGCCTATGCTATTATGAGCAATCACTATCACTTAGTTCTGCAAGTAGATAAAGACACAGTTGATAGCTGGTCAGTAGGTGAAGTGATTGAACGTTGGTATCGGTTATTTAATGGTCATGTGCTCGTTGATAATTATTTAATTCGTGGCTCAAGTTCACCGGGCGAAATGATACAAATCGAAACACTAGTCCAATGCTGGCGTGAACGTTTGTATGACATTTCATGGTTTATGAAATGCTTGAACGAGCATATTTCCCGTCGAGCGAATAAAGAAGATGCATGTACAGGCAAGTTTTGGGAAGGGCGATTTAAATCACAAGCCTTGCTCGATGAAACCGCACTTTTAAGTTGTATGGCTTATGTTGATTTAAACCCAATAAGGGCAGGCGTTGCCCCAAACCTTGAGCAAAGTGACTTTACTTCAATTCAAGAGCGAATACGACAGTTTAATGCACACCAAAAACATAAAAAGAACCCGAAGTCTGATTATAAACCTCACGCCCAACCGCTTGCGCTGCTACCTTTTTCAGCGACTAGCGATACGAAAGCCTTGCCTTTTTCCTATGCTGATTATTTTGAGTTAGTTGATTGGAGCGGGCGTCATATTGACCCAAGGAAAAGGGGCTATATAAATAGTGAAGAACCCAAAATATTAGATACCTTAGTAATTAATGGTGATGACTGGATAGAAAGCGTAAAAGAGTTTAGGCGCCAGTATGGCAATTTTGCTGGTAGAGAGTTTAAACTTAGAGATTGTGCAGCAGCACATCGCCGTTGTTGGTACAAAGGCGTTGGTTAGTTTTTTCATGTTGAAGCTTAGACATATTGAGTCTTCCTTAGGGTTAGTTAGCCCTGCCTGTTAAATTAAACGGCGAGGTATAAAAGCAACTCCTGCTTAATTTTTCCGCTTTAATATGGCATTAAATTTTGAAGAGAAGCGTAATATGAAGCTTACAAACGTTTGCCTGTCCCACTTTTCGTTGCATTTTTTGTTTCAGTAACATGTTGAGGCTGCGTCGCAGCAAATTGCTGATTAGTTAGGCGGTTTGATGCTCTTTTATTCATTTAGTTAGCAAAGTGGTGTATTTAACTTTAAAGTGCCGTTTATTGACGTTAGAGTCGAGCCCTTATCAATTTCACTTTATCAAGCACACGACAAATATGAGTACTTCTTTTTCACGCCGCTTCGTTACTTTAGTAGAACAACTTACTGATGGTAACAAAAAGCGTTTTGCTGAGTTAACAGGTCGTTCACCTTCAACGATTTATCGTATTTGTCGCGGTGGTAGCAGACCCTCCCTTGCATATTTAGAGCACTTGTATGAAACCTTTAATATCGACCTAAACTGGTTGATCACTGGTGAACGTAACGTCGAACAGTTGGATCACAAACAGACGAGCGACTTGGTGATTGCACCAAAATTTGATGTAGAGGCAAGTGCTGGCTTTGGTCAGGTTGGCTTTGCTGAAGAGGTCAGTGAACACTTTGGGTTTTCTCGTCAGTGGTTAGCATCCCAATTGGGCGTGCATACAGATAAAGTCGCCTTTGTTTCTGTTAAAGGCGACAGTATGCAGCCGACCCTTGAAGATGGCGATATGATTTTAGTGGATATGTCATACCAACAGGTGCATAAAGAAGGCGTATACCTGCTGTACACTGAAGACGGCCTAATGACGAAAAGGTTGAAGCCTATAAAAGGGGGGATCAAAGTAGTGAGTGATAACCCTGAGTACCCAAGTTGGGAAATTCTCGCTTCAACACAAGAGCAGGCGAGGGTAGTGGGTAAAATTGTATGGTTTGGA
>PIZK01000018.1 GCA_002835545.1 Alteromonadales bacterium alter-6D02 | reverse complement strand
AACGTATTGCGCAGATAATTTTTTCTAATGCAAGGCGGACGAGGCGTGAAGAAGGGCGTGTAACTTGTTACATAACCGACTGAACAACGAAGTCCAACGCAGCAGTAGAGAAAAGAATCAAGCAAGACACATTAGGTGTTGTATGGTTAAGTGACTAAGCGTATACGGTGGATGCCTAGGCAATTAGAGGCGATGAAGGACGTGTTAATCTGCGATAAGCGTTGGTAAGGTGATAAAAACCGTAATAGCCAACGATTTCCGAATGGGGAAACCCACCTACCATCAGGTAGGTATCGTACAGTGAATACATAGCTGTGCGAGGCGAACCCGGGGAACTGAAACATCTAAGTACCCGGAGGAAAAGAAATCAACCGAGATCCCCTTAGTAGCGGCGAGCGAACGGGGGCCAGCCCTTAAGCAAATAGTAAGTTAGTTGAACGCTCTGGAAAGTGCGACGATACAAGGTGATAGTCCTGTAAACGACAACGAACCTTTTGTGAAAACGAGTAGGACGGGACACGTGATATCCTGTTTGAAGATGGGGGGACCATCCTCCAAGGCTAAATACTCCTAATTGACCGATAGTGAACCAGTACCGTGAGGGAAAGGCGAAAAGAACCCCTGTGAGGGGAGTGAAATAGAACCTGAAACCGTATACGTACAAGCAGTGGGAGCAGACTTGTTCTGTGACTGCGTACCTTTTGTATAATGGGTCAGCGACTTACATTTTGTAGCAAGGTTAACCGTATAGGGGAGCCGTAGGGAAACCGAGTCTTAACTGGGCGACAAGTTGCAGGGTGTAGACCCGAAACCGGGTGATCTAGCCATGGGCAGGTTGAAGGTTGAGTAACATCAACTGGAGGACCGAACACACGTATGTTGAAAAATGCGGTGATGACTTGTGGCTAGGGGTGAAAGGCCAATCAAACCCGGAGATAGCTGGTTCTCCCCGAAATCTATTTAGGTAGAGCCTCGTGTATCACCATTGGGGGTAGAGCACTGTTTGGGCTAGGGGGTCATCCCGACTTACCAACCCCATGCAAACTCCGAATACCAATGAGTGCAATCACGGGAGACACACTGCGGGTGCTAACGTCCGTAGTGAAGAGGGAAACAACCCAGACCGCCAGCTAAGGTCCCAAAGTGTATGTTAAGTGGGAAACGATGTGGGAAGGCTTAGACAGCTAGGAGGTTGGCTTAGAAGCAGCCATCTTTTAAAGAAAGCGTAATAGCTCACTAGTCGAGTCGGCCTGCGCGGAAGATTTAACGGGGCTAAACATGCCACCGAAGCTGCGGATGCTTGATTTTAATCAAGCGTGGTAGGGGAGCGTTCTGTAAGCCGTTGAAGGTGTACTGTCAGGTATGCTGGAGGTATCAGAAGTGCGAATGCTGACATGAGTAACGATAAAGGGGGTGAAAAACCTCCTCGCCGAAAGACCAAGGGTTCCTGTCCAACGTTAATCGGGGCAGGGTAAGTCGACCCCTAAGGCGAGGCCGAAAGGCGTAGTCGATGGGAAACTGGTTAATATTCCAGTACTTCTTATAATTGCGATGGGGGGACGGAGCAGGCTAATCTAGCATGGCGATGGTTGTCCATGTTTAAGTATGTAGGCTGATTTCTTAGGTAAATCCGGGAAATCACTAGGCTGAGATACGATGACGAGTCACTACGGTGATGAAGTAGATGATGCCATACTTCCAGGAAAAGCCTCTAAGCTTCAGATTATAAGGAATCGTACTCCAAACCGACACAGGTGGTCGGGTAGAGAATACCAAGGCGCTTGAGAGAACTCGGGTGAAGGAACTAGGCAAAATAGTACCGTAACTTCGGGAGAAGGTACGCTGGCTGTGGTGATGAGACTTGCTCTCTAAGCTACGGTCAGTCGCAGTGACCAGGTGGCTGCAACTGTTTATTAAAAACACAGCACTGTGCAAAATCGCAAGATGACGTATACGGTGTGACACCTGCCCGGTGCCGGAAGGTTAATTGATTGGGTTAGTCCTCGGACGAAGCTCATGATCGAAGCCCCGGTAAACGGCGGCCGTAACTATAACGGTCCTAAGGTAGCGAAATTCCTTGTCGGGTAAGTTCCGACCTGCACGAATGGTGTAATGATGGCCACGCTGTCTCCACCCGAGACTCAGTGAAATTGAAATCGCTGTGAAGATGCAGTGTACCCGCGGCTAGACGGAAAGACCCCGTGAACCTTTACTACAGCTTGGCACTGAACATTGAACCTACATGTGTAGGATAGGTGGGAGCCTTTGAAACCAGGACGCTAGTTCTGGTGGAGGCAATCTTGAAATACCACCCTTGTACGTTTGATGTTCTAACTTAGGTCCCTTATCGGGATTGAGGACAGTGTCTGGTGGGTAGTTTGACTGGGGCGGTCTCCTCCCAAAGAGTAACGGAGGAGTACGAAGGTTAGCTAAGCATGGTCGGACATCATGCGGTTAGTATAATGGTATAAGCTAGCTTGACTGCGAGACAGACACGTCGAGCAGGTACGAAAGTAGGTCATAGTGATCCGGTGGTTCTGTATGGAAGGGCCATCGCTCAACGGATAAAAGGTACTCCGGGGATAACAGGCTGATACCGCCCAAGAGTTCATATCGACGGCGGTGTTTGGCACCTCGATGTCGGCTCATCACATCCTGGGGCTGAAGTCGGTCCCAAGGGTATGGCTGTTCGCCATTTAAAGTGGTACGCGAGCTGGGTTTAGAACGTCGTGAGACAGTTCGGTCCCTATCTGCCGTGGGCGTTTGAGAATTGAGAGGAGCTGCTCCTAGTACGAGAGGACCGGAGTGGACGAACCGCTGGTGTTCGGGTTGTTATGCCAATAGCATTGCCCGGTAGCTACGTTCGGAATCGATAACCGCTGAAAGCATCTAAGCGGGAAGCGAGCCTCAAGATGAGTTCTCACTGGAGATTTAATCTCCCTAAAGGGCCGTAGGAGACTACTACGTTGATAGGCAAGGTGTGTAAGCGTTGTGAGGCGTTGAGCTAACTTGTACTAATGACCCGTGAGGCTTAACCATACAACACCTAATGTGTTTTATTGTCTCAAAAGTATCCAAGAACGATACTTGTTGTGT
>PIZK01000017.1 GCA_002835545.1 Alteromonadales bacterium alter-6D02 | reverse complement strand
GGAAAACAACTAGGGGGCAATTTGTGATGGCCCTAGTTTCAATCTGTATATAAAATCGGAAAAATTAAATATTAACAGTAAAGGTTATTGTTACTTCCCTGAATCATACAAAAAAGTAGCTGCTGTTTTCGAATCGGTGCATAAAACACCTAACAAGTAATTAAAGCGGGACTGCTAACAGTTGGCTCAGTTTCGCTTCGCTTCACATTTTAGCCAACAATTATCAGCCCCTTAATTGGGCGTTAGATGCACCCAAACTCCATATTTCCCCTCACTCGCTATTGTGACTCATAGTCCGTAGACTTATAATCATCAAGAATTCATGATTCCTCCTCAAATTAAGGAGGTCTCGTGGAAGAAGATTCTGTATTAAAAGCTTTTGGAAAAATAGTTCTAAAAAGCAGAACTGAACTTGGTCTAAGTCAAGAGAAACTAGCTGAAATCGCTGGTCTTGATAGAACCTATATTAGCTCTGTTGAGCGTGGGCAGCGCAATATTAGTTTGATGAATATTGTCAAACTTGCAAATGCTCTATCGGTAGAGCCTTGTGACCTCCTTAAAAACATAGGAGGTTACATTGAATAGTATAGATACAGCTTATAATTTTTATTCTCGTCATATCTATGATGAAGAGAAAATTTCGTTGCTAATTAAACATAATTTAAAAGTGGCGGGCTCAGTACAGTCAGTTTTATGGGAATTATTTGGCGCATTGTTAGTTGAACGTTCTGGAGCAGGAACTACTGGCGCAGATTTAGATGGCTGGGAAGTTAAGTCAGCTAAACAAGGTGGGTCTTATGAGTACCAATACCATTTAAATACAGGAGCAGAAAAGCTAAAAGAGGATTGTATAGTCAATCATCTATTTTGCTCTTATTCTGATACGTATGAAAATGTGACCGTAAGAGTAATACCAGGAAATATTTTGGCACCCAAATATTTTAAAGTGTGGGAGCCTCTTTATTTTCAAAACTATAATTCGTCTGTTCCTTCGGAACAGAGAAGACAAAGATTCAGGAAGAATATTCCTTTTGGTTTTGTGAATGCTAATGGCACTTTAATTTTAGAAATCCAAAACGGTAAACTAGTTTTTAGGGATGATGCAATTATTTCTAACTTAATAAAGAACTAAATATGAAGAGTTTCGCTGAATTTTTTGCTGGAGTTGGCCTTGTGAGAGAGGGCTTAGCTATCGACGCATGGGAATGCGTCTGGGCAAATGATATATCACAAGATAAAAAAGATACTTACGTTGAAAATTATGGCGATAGTCATTTTTGGCTGGGTGATATCTGGGATGTTGTCAATGATGAGAACATCGTGCCGAATGATGCTTTTTTATATACGGCTTCATTTCCATGTACTGATTTATCTGTTGCAGGTGCTAGGGCTGGTTTGGCTGGTAAAGAATCAGGGACGCTTGAAGCATTTTTATCCATTGTAGAAAACAAGAAGAAAAGTAACTCGCACCCAAAAATCATTCAATTAGAGAATGTAAAAGGCTTTCTTACGTCACATAAGGGGCAAGACGTTTTAAATACAGTAAGGCGGCTATCTGAGCTTGATTATTATGTTGATATAGTAGAAATAGACGCTTCATATTTTACTCCTCAAAGTAGGCCGAGAGTGTTTGTTATTGCAGTAGAAAAAAGCTTGGCTCCTTCTGTGATGAAAATAAAAGACAATCAAAATATCCTAGATAACTGGTGGGCTATTTTTGAAGAACAACCAGAATTAAGATCCTCAAAAATAAAAAATGCGGTTTTAAACGATGAGTCTTTAAATTGGGCACTTTTTGATATAAAGCTACAAAATCAAAGAGAAATGGATTTAGCTGACATTATAGAAACAGAAATAGAGCCTGATTCTAAGCATTGGTGGTCAGCTGAACGTAAAGAACATATTTTTAATCAAATGAGTCCCGCACACCAAGAAAAATTAATAGCCATGACTTCACAAGATCATTTTTCGTATGGCACTGTTTTTCGGCGAATGCGGAAAGGCCAATCTATGGCTGAATTAAGAACTGATGGCCTTGCGGGTTGTTTAAGAACTCCAAGAGGTGGTTCTAGTAAACAGATCTTAATTCAAGCAGGATTCAATGACTGGAGTGTAAGGTTAGTTTCGCCTAGAGAATATGCGAGGCTACAAGGTGTTCGAGATGATTTTTTATTACCAGAAAATCAAAATAAAGGTTTTTTTGCCATGGGGGATGCCGTTTGTGTTCCAGTAATTGAGTTTTTAACAAAAGAGATTATTACACCAACATACAAGGCTTGGTGTAACAGTGCATCTAACAAGTCGTTAAAGCAGGACAAATAACAGTTGGCTTTTGCTCCTGCGTCGCTTATTTTAGCCAACATATTATTTGCCTCTTAACGAGGCGTTATATTTATAATCAAATTATGGAGAATTATAAAAAGTGAAAAAATGTTTATTGAGTTTAGCTGTTATAGCTTTAACAGGGTGTGCTAGCAGTCAGTATTTAGAACCCCTTCCAAATTCGGTTAATGCAAAGTTGAGACTCGTTTCTGTTCCAAGCAATAATAACTTTATCAGTGAAGGTAGCGCAAAAGAATGTATATCTACTGATTTTCATGGAGAAGGTTTAGCTCATATTGCTACACTTGGCTCTAAGGCGAATTTAGTTCGTAGTTTAAGCCGTATCGGGATGCCTGCATATAATGAAAATATAAGCGACTCACATCAAAATGAAGTATATATTCCAGCGAATAATAAATTCTTATTTCAATTTAATGGTGTCGGTATTAGTGGCTTCGCTCCAGGTCAAACTGATTCAGGGGGAGCTTTATATTCTTGGTGTCGTAAAATAGTTTCTTTTACCCCTGTAGCAAACACTAATTATGAAGCCCTTTATGACTATATAGAATTACCTAACGGTAAAGAAACTTGTGGTGTAAAACTTTTCGAAATTGTAGGAAACGGCTCAGATAACTACACAAAAGTAGAAGTTAAAGACTATCAAGTTATAGAGAATTACTGTAAATAAATATAACAAGTTGCTTAAACGGAAAAATAACAGTTGGCCATCGCTTTGCGATTATAGCCAACCATTATTTTCCACTTAGCAAAGCGTTAGGTGAATAAGGAAGTTCGAGTGCGAATTCTAGTTATAATAATCACAATTCTATATTGTTTTAAATCTTTAGCGCATACTTGGGATGAACCTTGGCACGGAGAAGTAGTTAAAGGTTCGAACAGCTTCGCTCTTTTCAAAGTAATAAAAAACTCAGGTAATTCTCTCAAGTTAGAATTAATGGAACATATTGCTGGGGAAAAACCGCATTCAAATATTCTTGTTGATGACTTTTATCTGTACAACGTTGCATCTACAAATAGTGAGTCAGACGAGCATGGTTTTTGGCTTAAAGATGGTGTAAATGTCTATGTGTTTCTTTTAAAGCAAGGGGATAACTATAAAATCGCAAGTCCAACTGCTGGCTATGCTGAAATATTAGATGATGGTTATGTCGCTGCAACATACCGTCATTCATTACATCTAGCGAAAGCCCAAAGTGATAACTATGTAAAAACACAAGTTTGTATTTTTGATAAAATGCATGGTTCAGAGTGTAACTCTGAAACTATAAAAGAAAGTATCATTGCTCCGCTTAATGAAAGGGTTGCAATTTTGTCTCCTCAAGCAAGCGCAAGTGATTTTGAGTTGTTTTTCGCGCAACATGCAGCTTTAGAAACTGCATTTCTTATAGAGCACCCCGTAAAATTTGATGTGCTACAACCATTCTTAACAAGTCAGTTCTTTCATGCCGAGATATCTGCCGTAAGAGCATTATCTGTCTCGTCTGACACGAGCCGAACAAAACAACTAGTCTCATTCATTAAAAGTGATAAAAGTAGTGACGTAGCTAAAGTAATGGCAATCATTATGTTGAAAAAACTAGATGGAAAAAATATTAATCAGTCTATTGTAGAATATTATAATCAAGCTTCTGAATCTGAGGTTTCATTAGGGGGAAATATTATGGATCCTCGAGTTGGAACTTGGTACCCACATTCAGTAAAAAAAGCAATTGAATGGTATATTGGTGAAAATTCACCTAACAAGTAACTAAAGCGGGACTGCTAACAGTTGGCTCAGTTCCACTTCGTTTCACATTTTAGCCAACAATTATCAGCCCCTTATGCGGGCGTTAGGTTTTTTTAGTTTTCTCACATCAATAAGGAGTTGAGATTTGTTAGCTTTTACACATAAAAATGGACACTATTTAAGTCTTGACGGTGCGGAACTTTATTATGAAATTATGGGTAACCTAAATGGAAAGCCCCTTGTTCTATTACATGGCGGCTTTGGGAGCATGCTCGACTTTAACTGCCTTCTCGGGAGTATACCATCTGACTATCAGATCATTGGTATTGACCTTAGAGGCCATGGGAAATCTACTGTAGGCGATAAAGAACTAAGCTACGCTCAATACCAAAGCGATATCGAAGCTGTTGTAAATCATCTGGATATTTATTCTTATTCTTTATTAGGTTTCAGTGATGGTGGTATTGTGAGTTATCGCTTAGCAGCATCAGAAAACTCAAAGGTAAAACAGTTAATTACTTTAGGTTCACAGTGGCGTTTAGAAAAAGGTGACCCATCTGTCGACTTCTTGGCTGGTGTCACATCTGGCGACTGGGAAGGAATGTTTCCTGATGCGGTTGCATCTTACAACCGATCAAATCCACAACCAGATTTTGATTTGTTAGTAAATAAAGTAAAGAACGTCTGGCTGGATATGACTTCGACAGGTTACCCAAATAATGACGTAGGTGACATTAAGTGCCCGGCGCTTGTAATGCGTGGTGATGATGATTTCTTGTTTTCTCTCGGAGAGGCTGTTGCGCTAGTAGAAGAAATAGAAAATTCAAAATTTATGAACATTCCATTTGCTGAGCATGAGGCTCATAAAGAATATCCTGAAGTTTGTTGCTCTGTAATAAGCAAGTTTCTATCAGCGTATTAGTCCAAAACCTAACAAACAAGAATAGGTGTCGCGCAGCCGACACCTTATTCGGGTGTTGGACAAGCCCGAAGCCCTTCCTTTTATAGTAAATAGTGCAAGGTGTACCAGTGGTGATCAAGCCTGAATAATAAACTCAAGCCGAGTCGTGTTCGTGCATAACGTGTGTTCACGTTATATCAAGTGGTTAGCTATTTTTAGTTGTTGTTCTTCTCGTTATTGCTCCTCTCATTTTGTTGATGCCATCCTCCTTATTATCGGTACCACTTAGCTCGTTCGCGTGATGCCTATACAGGTCATCTCGTGTTGGCAACACGGGCAAATGCGTTTAGCGCGTGGTGGTGTCAGTTGAGGGGCGAGAGCAGAACGCGGAAGCTTTATGGTCCAGCTTAATGGTACTCCAAGAGTGCGTTTGAATCAGGCTATTAAAATACTGCTTCAAATCAGCAGTGGTCAGAGAATCGGGTACGCAATCAAAATACTCAGTAATACGGCGAACGGCACGGGCATAAGCATCAATGGTTGATGGGCGTTTACCTTGCAAGCGAAGGTTGATAAGATGTTGTTGATAAAGGGTATTAAAGCGTTGTTGTTGGGCAATGTTCATCGTGATGTCTCCAGTTAAAACGCACCCAGTGGTGGTTTATCTGGTTAAGTATGAACAACCGCGACATACTCTGCCGCGGAGCGGCTTCGTTCAATAAGGGTTTTCAAGTCGGACAAATTACAGTTGGCTTTTTGTTCGTGCCTCATTTATTTTAGCAAACTGCAATTTGCCGCTTAAAACGGCGTTATTTTTTTGCGGAATTTTCTAGCTCTTGTATTTTATTTGCTATTAACTCAGCTTCAGCAGTAATCATTGAATAAGACTTAATATCGCCATTTCTTTGAGCGTGCATAGCTTGCTCAAGCTTGGCTTCATAAGCTTTGTTTAATTTTTTTATTGGATCAGTTTTAAATATTGAGAACATCTTTATCACTTTTTAAATTGTATTTACTTTAATACGTATATGAAGAGACTTTAGTTTTGTATTTTACAATAAAAACATAACAAACAAGAATAGGTGTCGCGCAGCCGACACCTTAATCGGGTGTTGGACAAGCCCGAAGCCCTTCCTTTTATAGTAAATAGTGCAAGGTGTACCAGCGGTGATCAAGCCTGAATAATAAACTCAAGCCGAGTCGTGTTAGTGCATAACGTGTGTTCACGTTATATCAAGTGGTTAGCTATTTTTAGTTGTTGTTCTTCTCGTTATTGCTTCTCTCATTTTGTTGATGCCATTCTCCTTATTATCGGTATCACTTAACTCGTTCGAGTAACCCCCGTGCATATTGTGATGTCTCCAGTTAAAACGCATCCAGTGGTGGTTTATCTGGTTAAGTATGAACAACCGCGAGTATACTCTGCCGCGGAGTGGCTTCGTTTAACAAGAAAATAACAAGGACTTAAAACAGTTTGCTGTTTTTTGTATCTCAAATTTTAGCAAACAATTTTAAGTCTGTTATTTAGGCGTTGCTAAAGGCTAGCGGTTAACTAGCTTAAGCTTGCTCTCACGTCAGCAATGGTGATGAAGAGTTTACTTTCAGCGTCTTCAAATGATTGAAAACCATAGCGTTCATAGAAGTGTTTCGCACCGTCTTTGGCGTCAACGATAACAACTGGAAATGCAACGCTATCACTTGCAGCTAATAGCTTTCTGAGTGCGTCGATAAGCAGCCATTCACCAAAACCTTTCCCTTTGTACCGGTCATCGACAGCAAGGCGAGCAATCAGACCACCAGAGGTGGATGGTTGGTGTTTTTTTTGTAAGTTATCGGGCAATGCCTTTAAGTCAGTTGGTGTCATTGTTAGCGTGTAAAAGCCGATGACATGAGAGTTGTCGTTATCATCTTCCAAAACAAACGTTCTGGTGTTGTCTTCTTTTGCTTGCTGACTCGTCATTACTTTTAAGTAATTATTGAGAGCTTCGATACCACACTTGAATCGGTTTCTATCGTGTTTAGCTTTATCTAGAAGTACCGTGTTCATCATTGAGTTTTGCTTTCGTACCGATCAGCAGCAGCTTTTAGTTTTGAGTTCTGTGTAGCAGGGCGGTCTAAAGCTTCCATTAGCAACATAGCATCAGCTTGGCTCAGTTTTAAAGCCTGTTCACGTTCGATGACTTGTTTAGCTTTTTCGATTGCAGCGCTAAGAACAAACGAGTTGATGCTAGACATGCCGGTGATCGCGGCAGCCTTAGTAAGTAAGTCTTGTGTATCGACATCAACTCTAGCGGTGATGCGAGGCAAAGTAGTAGCCATAATTATATCTCCTGTTGTGTCGAATCGAACATATAGAACAATAAGACAATCATAAATTATCGTGAATGGCCGTTTCATAAACTTTATAAAAGGGCTTTAGAGCTACTGTAACGATAACATGCCAGCCTGATAACATCTTACCTCTGGATAATCTGCCCAATTCTTAACGCGAGTTCTTTTAACTTAGTGTCAATTTATGTAGTCTATTCGAGATTTTATTTTTAGAGGTATTTCGCGATGTTGCGGATTCTATTATGTGCAAGTTTAGGACTTGCGGCAAGTATGCATGTATCAGCCAAAGAGGTGATGACACCTGAGAAACTTTGGCAACTTAAACGCGTAAGCGCACTGGGCTTAAATACAGACAAAACTCATGTGATTTACAAGGTAACCACTCCAAGCATTGAAAAGAATGACTTTTCAAGCAAGGTGTACCAAGTACCGCTAAAAGGTGGTAGTTCTCAATTATTAGAGGCATACCAAGGTGTGGTCATTGATAAAAGTATCTCACCGGATGGCAGCAAAAAGCTATTTCACGAAAAAGTACAGATTGAAGACGTACTTGCCACTGACCGCCATAAAGAGCTGAGCCAAGCCAATGCTTATGTCTATGACGATTTAAACTACCGTCACTGGGATACGTGGAAAGATGGCAAATACAAGCATGTGTTTTACCAAGACTTAAAAACTGAAGAAAAAGTCGACATCATGCAAGGCATGCCATTTGATAGTCCAACATCACCATTTGGTGGTCCGGCAGACTACACGTGGGGGCCAAAAGGTAAAAACATTTATTACGTAAGCAAAAAGCTTACGGGCACAGAATATGTTAAAAGCACCAATACCGACATTTACAGCTATAACCTAGCAAGTAAAAAAACCACCAATCACACCGAGAAAAACCTTGGCTACGATAAGTACCCAGCATTTTCGCCAAAAGGCCATTTAACTTGGCTACAAATGGATGAAGCAGGTAACGAAGCCGACAAGCAAGATATTATTGTGCGCGTAAAAAACCGCGATATTAACTTAACTGAGCACTGGGATGGCACGGTATTTAGCTTTAAGTGGAGTACTGACGGCAAAACTATTTACTTTATTGCGCCAACCAATGGCACAATTCAGCTATTTAAAGTAGCGGTGAATACAAAAACCAAGGCTAAGCCTAAAATCAAACAGCTAACCAAAGGTCAGTTTGATGTAAACGGCATTGTTGCAGTGCTAAAAGATAAGCTTGTGGTCACACGCAATAGCATGAATGCAGCCAAAGAGATTTACCGTTTTGATTTAGGTAGCAAAAAACTCACTGCCCTGACTAAAGAAAACGATTCAGTGTATGGTGAGCTAGACCTGCCAAACGTTGAAAAGCGCATGGTAAAAACTACCGATGGCAAAGACATGGTCACTTGGGTAATTTACCCACCTAATTTCGATAAGAAAAAGAAATACCCAACGCTTTTATACCTTCAAGGTGGGCCGCAGTCGCCACTTTCTCAGTTCTATTCATTCCGTTGGAACTTCCAATTAATGGCATCACAAGGTTACATTGTAGTTGCGCCTAACCGTCGTGGTATGCCAGGTCACGGCGAAAAGTGGAACGACGATATTAGCCATGATTGGGGCGGTCAGGTAATGGATGATTACCTATCGGCCATTGATGATGTAGCAAAAGAGTCATACGTTGATAACAACCGCATTGGTGCCGTTGGCGCAAGCTACGGTGGTTACTCTGCATTCTACCTTGCAGGTAACCACGAAGGTCGTTTTAAAACCTTCATCGCACACTGTGGTATTTTTGACTTACGCAGCATGTACGGCACAACAGAAGAATTATTCTTCGTCAACAACGAACTAGGCGGTGCTTACTGGGAAAAGAACGCAGCGACTGAAAAAGCCTATGGCCAGTTCAATCCAATCAATCACATTGAAAAATGGGATGCGCCAATGTTTGTGATCCACGGTGCAAAAGACTACCGTGTGCCACTTGAGCAAGGCATTGCTGCGTACCAAGCCGCAAAGCTACGTGGCTTACAGAGTCGCTTCTTACTTTTCCCTGAAGAAAATCACTGGGTACTAACGCCGCAAAACGGCATTGTATGGCAACGTGAATTCTTCAAATGGTTAGAAGATACGCTTTAAGCACGATTAAGCGTAATTTAGCATTAAACAGCCAGTGCACCTGCACTAATGCCGATCAGTTAAGTAAAATATAACTTGAAGAATGGCTCAATGAGATCAAAATCCGATGAATACTTTTCATCGGATTTTTTTATGCAAGAGAATAAAACAAGAATGAAAGGACAGACTTAAATTTGTAAATTTTCGCATGTTCAATTAACTATACATGTTGGTTGTCTAAGTCTATATTTGTCTTATAAGTTGTACATGTGGAAGCTCTTGTGAAAGATTGTATCTTTTACGGAAGCCAGAAGTGGTCTCAAAGCTGTTTTGGATGGTGTAGTTAATGATGCCGATACAACAGCACGAGAACTAATTGATGAGTAGTAGCCAACGTTTACTCTCTGGGACTGACGATGCTTGGACCGACTACTTGTATTGGTAAACTCAAGACAAGAATGCCTGCACGTCAAAATGCGAAAGTTGCTGCTGTATTATGGGGGCTACTTACAATTCCTTTGGCTCTAATATCATTAGTCATGTTTTTTGCCTTTGATGTATAACGTTAGTGTGAAGTTGGCTGGCGCTCATTCTTCGCTATTTATGAAAAGTTTAAGCCTTTCTTGTTTTTCGTGTTTTCCGTTTCCTATGTTTTCTAAAATGGTATCTAAATACAGTAAATGATTGTTTCTTAATGTTGTTTTTGTGGAGTATACTGGCTCCTTTGAGCGTGTAGTGAATACTTAGAATACGTGAGGCTTTTCATTGTCTCGTTTGTGTTAATATCTTCGCAGACCACAGGGTCTAAATTATGCTGTACGTTTACGTCTCAGGAGTTTTCTATGCAATATAAAAACACACAGCTAGGTACGGCGATGCTTGCACTAATGGGGCTTGTGACTGTTATTCTTGTGCTTGGCTTAATAAGTAAGCCACAAGAGCCTATAGGGTTTGCGTTTGTCATTGTCGGTGTGATTGCGCTGCTTTTTTCATCACTCACCATTAAGGTCAGTAGCGATACGATTGATTGGTTTTTTGGCCCTAAGTTTTGGAAGAAATCACTAGCCATTTCTGATGTTCGATCGGCGCAGGTTATACGAACTAAATGGTATTATGGCTTTGGTATTCGTCTAATCTCAACAGGGTGGTTATATAATGTATCGGGTTTAACGGCTGTTGAGCTTAAGCTAAACGATGGAACAACAGTGAGCCTAGGGACTGATGATCCTGAGAATTTACTTGCCGCGATTAACGAGCGCCTATCATAACCTGTAACCAATAGTTTCACATTTTCAACTCAGTGAAAAAAGTCGATGTCTGTTTGCTTCTGCTCGCTCTAACTTATCAGATCATGGGTGATGGCACTGCTTCTGAATTCGATTAACCCCGCTTAACAGGCGGCTTTTGCGATTAAGGTGAATACCGTTTTACAACATTTAGTAACCCGCCCACTCTCAGTCTCGGATGAAAATTTTCTCTGAAAAGCTTTCTACTATGCAGTGAATGCACCTTCTGAGGAGCTAGTGCCAGAGCCTCTGATTGCGAATTCACCGCAGCTTTCTTGTTACGTGAAAGGTTGGATGGAAGGTGCTGATGACTTTGGTTTTTTGGCGCTGCATAATAATAAGCCCATTGGCGCCGCATGGTGTCGTTGCTGGAGCGGTAATCAATTAGGTTTTGGTTTTATTGATAACGCAATACCGGAGCTTTCAATCTCAGTTATGCCAAGTTATCGAGGCTATGGTGTTGGTAGGTATTTACTCCGTAAGACGCTTGTTAGCGCTAAAAAGCAGTATCCTGCTGTCAGCCTGAGCGTTTCGTTAGATAATCCAGCAAAACGATTATACGAAAAGGAAGGGTTTCAAGACGTCGGTCTTGTGGAGCAGGGGTACATCAAAATGGTTAATCGATTTTCAGTATGACAAATCAACACGTTGAAAACAGTGAGCAGCAACTGGTATCAGAGAAAAGATGTTACTATGGACAAAGCTCGAATGATGGGTACCTACCTAATCTAAAACTCTCTCGACATGAAAATAGCTGACAAATTAAGTACTTTATTAATTGTAAAATCGCTTTAATATTATATTTTAAAATTCAATCTATGCGTTTGAATATAACTCGGAGAATTTAGTGAATTTAGACACTTTAGCCATCTACTGTTTTGTTTCATTTTTTTATATTATTAGTCCTGGCCCTGCGATTTTTCTCGCCATTTATAATGGCGCGGTTAATGGTGCTAAGTGCGTGATGGTGTCCGCTGTGGGTAATATCTTGGGGCTAATGTGTTTATCGGCCTTGTCGGTCACCGGTTTAAGTGCGATTTTGTTAGCCTCCTCGACGCTTTTTATGGCGGTGAAGGTTATTGGTGCCTGTTATTTAATTTACCTTGGCGTGAAACAAATTCGTGGTAGTCGACAAGATAAGAACCAGCAACATGCGTTGGTTAACCAACCACGTGCGCTTAGTTCTTACTTTAAAGAAGGGTTGCTTGTTGCTATCACTAATCCCAAACCCATTATTTTCTTTGCGGCGCTATTTCCTCAATTTCTTGATACTACGCAACCTCTGCCATTGCAATTTATCGTAATGACGTTCATTTTTATGGCATTCTCATTTTTGTCACTTTCTACTTATGGCTACTTAGCCCAACGTGCTAAAGGCTTCTTAGCTAAGCCCAACAATGTTAAATGGTTTCAACGCATTACTGGTGGCTTGTTTGTTGGTATGGGGGTTAGTTTGTTTCAGATAAAGAATGCCAACTAATGAATCTGTATCTATACAGCGGATTTCAGCGAATGAATTTTTTACTGCTATAAAACATATGTTTACCCGTAGCGGTGTGCGGTATATATTACTTGTTTTGGTTTCAGTAAAAATCCGCTGACTTGACCACCAAAGCAACAGCGTAGTTAAAGGAATAAGAATGAAATTTAGAATGTTAATGGTGATGCTAGGGGTAATCTTTTTAGCGTCTTGTAGTTCAATAGTCAGTGTTAATACAGGAAAAAACACTCAATCAAGCAGCCTGATGGATTTTTTATACCCAGATAAGAATAGCCGCAGTGAACATAAACCGGAGTTGCCAACACTAAGGCTACCTGTGACGGTTGGGATTGCTTTTGTACCGTCTTCTCAATGGGCTCGTGATGGTTTACACAGTAAAGATCAGGTTGAGCTGCTTAATAAAGTGAAAAAGTCTTTTTTAAAATACGATTACATAGATCGTATTGAAGTTATCCCAAGTACATATTTAAGAGGAGGGGAAGGTTTTACTACCCTTGCTCAGGTTGCAAGGCTCTATGATGTTGATGTGATGGCGTTGGTGTCATATGACCAAGTTACTCAATCAATAGAGAACAGTGCGGGGTTACTTTATTGGACCATCGCAGGGATGTATGTAATACCTGGTAATGAGAACTCAGTACAAACATTTGTTGATACGGCTGTTTTTGATGTTAAAAGCACCAAAATGCTATTTAGAGCACCGGGAATCAATAAGCTTTCCGAGCGCTCAACAGCTATTGGTATTGATGAAACATTAGCAGAAAAATCACGTGAAGGTTTTGATTTAGCCGTGACAGATATGAGTGCTAATTTAGAGTTGGAGCTGTCTAATTTTAAACAGCGAGTTAAGCAAGAGAAAATTGCAAACGTTGAGCGTCGAGAAGGTTATAGTGGCGGAGCTATGGGGAGTACATTATTGCTTTTGGGATTATTATTGTTGGTCAATCGTTTGATGAGAAACCGTATATTCACCGCTCCGCGAGTTGTCATTAACCCGCTTTTGGAGCTTAACCTAAATGAATAATAAGCAATTGTATAAAAAACCAGAAATGATAGTTGCTCTATCAGCATTGCTGATTAGTGTTATTACCGCCGTAATTGGTGTGTACTCGGCATATATTGATAGAGCCTATGCTCGCGCTTCTGTTTGGCCACGGCTTGAGGTATTTCAAAGCTTTGACACTGATAGTATTGAATATGGGGTCACTAACAACGGTACCGGCCCTGCAATTATTAAACATGCTATCGTACGTTATAATAACGAAGTTATTCATCAGTGGCGTGATATTCCAGACTTGCCTCAGTTCGTTCAGTCCCATATTGGACAGCGAATTTTACCTTCTAAACTTTCAATTACGCCAATTGTAATAGAAGACAATGAAGTATCAAAGCTACAAAAGGTATGGCGATTAATTGAGATCGAGCTTTGCTATTGTTCTATTTATGATGAATGTTGGCAAACCGATAAAACCAACCAACCAACGTTGGTTGAAGCATGCATTGTCAGTAAATCTGATCGGTTCTTACAATAGCACTGTTAAGTAAACCGCGAAGGGAGTTTGGGTTGTGATGCAATGACTATTGGCTTTGTTAGTGAATGGGCAGGTATTACTTTTTAACCAATAAATAGATATAAAATGAAGATATTACCCTATAGAAAAATAGCGGCGAGTTTTAACCCGTGGACGCCCGCTTACCTTGAGGTTGCACAGCAACTCATTGACTACCTAGCGACTGAGCGTTTCAGTGTTATTCATTTTGGTTCAACATCATTTAAGGTTGGCGGTAAAGGTATTATTGACCTTTCAATTCTTTATCCTTCAGGTGAGTTGGACAGCGCCGTAACCCACGTATTAAACCGAGGGTTTCAAGATCAAGTGAGTGATAAGCCATTTCCGCCTGAGCGCCCAAGAAAAGATGGAGCGGTATTCGTTGACGGTACCATGTTTTACATTCACCTTCATGTCATAGAGCATGGTAGTGAAAATCATCGTAAGCAGCTGGCTTATAAAACTCACATGCTAGCGAATACTGAGGCTAGAGTGGATTACGAAGCGTCTAAGAAAAAAATTTTAGCGAATGGGGTCACTGAACAAGAAGCCTATGGAGAGCAAAAATCGCCGCATGTGAAGTCTGTCTTGCAACGGATCGATGATGCGTACTAAGCGCTCTTTTTTTGCATTTTTTAAATGAATAATCAAAGGCAGCTAATAATATGAAGCTAACAACTCCACAACCGCCAAAGGAGCATGAATTTGAGGCTTTAAAATTAGGGCTCAATGGCTTTAATGAATCAATAACAGGTACTGTTCATCGCGAGAAAGTTGCCACTTTTATCAAAGATGATACCGGTGTTGTTATTGGTGGTATTTTAGGTGAAATAAATTGGCACTGGCTTCATATTCAAGGGCTTTGGGTTGATAAATCGATGAGTGGTCAGGGGTGGGGTAGTCAGCTGATGGAGTCACTCGAATGCTACGCAATGACACGAGGCATTACTAATATTCGATTAGAGACGACGGCATTTCAAGCGTTAGACTTTTACCTTAAACTGGGTTATTCAATATTTGGTAAGTTACCCGATATGCCTAAAGGCTACACTAGTTACTTCCTTCAGAAGCAGCTTAAAGCAAAGGAGTAATATTGACTCTCTTCGTTAAGCCCAGCGTTTGGTTACTTGCTTTGGTATTAATTGCCCCTATTATCGATTACTGTATGTTTAGTTTATGAACAATTTGACGATTCGTTGAGGCGCGTTTTATGGGAAATGAACAAGATATTTCAGCACATTACCTTCATGGTGACTTGTTAAAAGCCGTCGAAGCAGCTCTGGCCGAGCTTGGCAAAGAGCCCGCACAACTCACTATGGACGATTTAGCACTGGTCGATGAGTTTCATATTGGGGGGCGTGCAGCAACAAAGCATTTATTCAATCAACTCCCTTTGAAGCCACAACACTTGTGCTTGATGTTGGCTGTGGGTTAGGAGGGGCTGCTCGGTTCCTTGCCACGGCTTTTGATGTTCAAGTGTTCGGCATTGACTTAACGCAGGAGTATATCGATACAGGTAATGTTTTATGCCAATGGCTAAACCTTGATAAAAAAGTGCAATTAGCTCATGGGAGCGCGTTAAGCATGCCATATGATGACGCCTCTTTTGCTGGTGGCTATATGCTGCATGTCGGGATGAATATTGAAAATAAACAAGCGTTGTTTCACGAAGTCGCTCGTGTTCTGAAACCCGGTGCACGCTTTGCGATTTATGATGTGATGCGCTTTAACAGTGATAGGCTAACTTATCCAGTCCCTTGGACGTCTAATTCTTATGATTGCCACTTAGCAACGCCAGCGACCTATCGTGATGCAATAAATAATGCTGGGTTTATCATTGAGGCCGAGCATGATCGCCGCGACTTTGCGATAGCCTTCTTTAAGGGGTTGCGTGAGAAGAATAAACTGCAAGGTTTTCCCGTGCTAAGCCTTCACACATTGATGAAAGAAAGTGCCGGTGAAAAACTTAAAAATATGGTGAGTAACGTAATGGAAGGCCGAATTTCTCCTGTAGAAATGATTATTAAAAAACCATTGCAATAACGATACCTTTCGCTAACAATAAAATTACTGTTACACATAGTCAGGGCTATGGGGGTTGTATGTTATATTTTTTAATCGCGGTATGGGCCGGTCTGATGATTTACTCTGTCCGCGCTGAATTGCGCTATTATCATGCCGTACAGGAGCATGAGCCTGGGTTGTGGCAAAAGATTGGTGCTCCGACGCTATTTAAGATTCCTTTTGTTTTCCTTAATAAGAAAAAAGTACAACAGTTAAAATTGGTTAACAACCCGACAGTATTGGCGTTGGCACGCAAAAATAAGCAAGCACAATACTTTTTCATCGGTTACCTTGTCTTGGTGCTTTGTGCGGCGATAGTTTTTTTTAAGTTTGCTTAACCCTCCAGACACTTTCATTTTATTTATAAGATAGTTTAAAGCCATGTTATATCCAAGCCCATTAATTGCAGGTAGTACCATTGCTATCACCGCTTTTTCATCAGGCGTTCCCAGTGACTGCCACCCCCGTTTAGATATTGTTATCGCAGGCTTAAAGCAACGCGGTTTTGATGTTATTGAAGGGAGCTGCTTACGTGAAAATTATCAGCATCTCAGTGCTGATAAAATAACTCGAGCTCAAGAGTTAATGACGATGTTATGCGATGACAACATTGATGCAATCATGCCGCCGTGGGGTGGTGAACTAGCAATGGACCTATTGCCATTGCTGGACTATGAGCGTTTAGCGTTGGCTAAGCCTAAGTGGCTGATAGGCTTTTCAGATATTAGTACGCTGCAGGTTGCTTTAACGACTAAACTTGGTTGGGCTAGTGCTCATGCAACGAACTTAATGCAACTACACCCGCAAGAGACAGAGTCGTTAACAACACAACTATTTGACTGCTTATCGTGTGGGCAGGGACAGTCCTTTGAGCAGTAGCCTATCAAGTGTCAAACGAGTGGTTTGCTGACAACCCAGACGTATTGTTAAACCTAACGGAACAGACTCAGTGGAAAACATTCGCTAAGGCTCACCGCTTAAGCTTTAGTGGGCGTTTGATTGGCGGTTGTATCGATACACTCATTCACTTTGTGATGACAGAGTATTGTGACTTAACTACCTATGCCAAACGTTATCAAGATGACGGGGTGATTTTATATATTGAAAATGCGGAAATGTCGCCAACGGCTTTTTGCCGGGCATTGTTAGGGCTTAAATATCGCGGCGTCTTTGAGTTAGTTCAGGGCGTCATCATTGGTCGTCATGGCATGCTAGAGAATGGCGGCAAAGATATTGACTTTGAACAGGCGCTAGCGATGGCTTTTGACGGCGTCGATGTGCCAGTGGTCTATGACGTTGATGTCAGTCACTTACCACCTAATTTAACCTTAATTAATGGTGCTGTTGCTCAGGTTGAGATTGAAGCCGGGCAAGCAAGCCTCGTGCAACAGTTGGTTTAACTGCTTTACAAGGCTCGTCCGAGTGATGTGTAAGACTAGAAGTAACGATTAACCGTTAACTCGATATAGTCATCATTTCTAATGGCGAAGCTGAGATCTTGTGGTGAAGTATTAGTCAGTACTCTTACTTCGCTGGCAATACTCCATACATCATTAAGGCGATGACTCGCTTCAAAAGAAATGAACTGACTGTGATTATCAAGATCAACGGTCATCGCTAATAAAGCGCTGGTATCAGCGGCGTTATTAAGTGCTAGTCGAGCGCCGATTGCTAAATCGTTATCAGCACTGGTATAAGAGCGATTGTCATATTGGTATTCAAATAATAAACCGAGATCGGCTACACTATTAAAAATGCCATATAAAGTGTTTTCACCGCCAGCAACTAGTGCACGATAATTTTCATTTCTACCTTGATATTTTTCTTGACCGGCAATAGCCTCAAGCTTCCATAGCCAATATTCAGTGGTCGCTTGTAAGTCGATACCCACTTGCTCTAATTGAGAATAGTAGGGCGCTAGCACAAGTGTTCCTGCCTCAGACACTGAGCCCTTTGGCGCTGCTTGGACTATGTAGCGTGGGTCACGGTTGGTTCCCTTAAAGTAGCTGGCACCAATATCCCAAATATCAATCACGTGACTATAACGTAGCGCCCAGTCAATGTGATCGTCATCGCGACTTGCTTGGTAGCGTGTCAGTGATGGCTCAACAGGTAAGGGTGGGGCAAAACGGCTATGACGTTGACTATATTCCTGTGGTTTAAATCCGATTAAAGCAAATGCTTCGAGGTTACCCCAAGACTGCACTGTTAGCAGCGATACCATGGGTTGCCCAAGCCTGTCTTCTTGGTCAATATTCGATTGTTGATCGCTTTGATTAATAATATTAACTAAGTGACGTGTTTCAGTGACTCCCCAGAACACAATGCGATTACCAATGGTTATCTCTAGATCGTTCTCTGTTTGATACCACCAATACAGCTCTTGAACATCAAATAAATCACGAGCGTCGTCATTAAAGTCTTGGCGTGCGATGACATCGAATGCTAGGCGGGATCGTCCATCGAAAAAGTCCTGATAGCCTTGGAGGTTTAACGACAAACTATGGCTGTTATCTACCTGCTCAGGCCTCAGCCCTGCTTGAGGGAAGTGTCGCCCCTGCCATTGTAGGTGACCGTCAATGTTCGGGTTCCATTGGGTTGCAAGAGCGGTAGGGGGGGCTAAAAATACCGTAGCCATTAAGGCTACGATAGTGGTTAGTGACTTTACCATTAGCGCGCTCGTTTTAAGCTGGTGGTTGTGAAGTCTTTGTCAGCATAGCCATTGCGGAATGTCCAATCTGAGAACACAAGTTCAGTACTTTTACCCGTTTGGTGATTGTGCATCGCCCAAACATTTGCGCGCCAAAATTGATTTAAATGTTGATGATAGTCACTTAAATTTAACGTTTTGAGTAAATCTTGTTTACGGTCATAAAAATCAATTTTAAAGGCACGATACTCTTGGGTATCAATCCATACATGTTGCTTTGAATAGCCTGAACGAGGATCGACAGGATCTCGCTCAATCACAAAGAATTCAACATTATCGATGGTTTCATTTTTTAAATAACGGTACGTGTATTTTTCGATTTCTTGCGATGAAATGTCTTCATAAGCAAACTCACTGCCCATAAATGGCCCTGATTTATTACTCGATGCAATGCGCTTTACTCGCTTTAAAGCGGGTAAAAATAGCCACTGCTCATCATTACTGGCTCTGTGGGTATAAGATAAAAAAGAAGTACCCTTTACGTCCCGTGGGTTATCAAACGTGATCAGCGCCTTATCGCCGTCATTAGGTTGTTCAAGTGTTTTATTACGCATTGAACGTTTTGACTCTTCCCCATGTTTATTACGTAATATCATGGTGAGATTTGACTTTACATCACCAAAACCGTTGTCACGAACATCAGCTTCAGTGGCAATCGCGAGCCCTTTAGCAATGGCTGCTTCATCGGTTAATGCTTGCACCTGTGTTGTCAGGGTAATCAAACTCGTTGCAATTAAAGAAAGAGTGATAGTTTTAACTAAATGACGCATGTTGTGTCTCCTGTGATGTTGAATGTAAAGTCGTTGGTTGAGCCGTAGGCTGAACGGCTGGATGTTGTTTTTTATCTAGTAGCATCAGTAAGGCTGGCAATAATAAGAAGTCGGCAACTAATGCTGTCCCGATACCAATCGCTGTCAGCATTGCCATACCGCTATTCATACCAAAGCTTGATTGCGCAAGTACCATAAAGCCTGCGACCAAGATGATTGAGGTGGTGATAATTGCAACACCGACCGATGAAAAGGCATAGCGAACAGCATCGGGTGCCGTTAAGCCTTTTTCTCTGCGGGCACGTAAGTACTTTGAAAGGAAGTGCACGGTGTCATCAACCACAATACCCAGCATCATGCCTGTGACCATCGCAATGGACATATCGACTTGTCCGATAGTCAGCCCCCAAATTCCAAATGCGAGCCCGGCAGGGAGGAGGTTCGGAACAAGACTTAATAAACCTAATCTGACACTGCGAAGAGCCAACGTAATTAAGCCACTAATCACGATAAGAGCCACAATGGTACCGACAATCATTGAGTTAATATTACGCTCAGAAATGTGGGCAAACATGATGGCTGGACCAATCCCAACGCTATCCAACTGGTGGTTTTCTTTAAGCCACTGGGTACCACGGGCTGCCATCTCACGTAACTTTGTGGTTGGCATGTCTTGTAACGTGATAATTAACTGCGTTGATGACTTGCTGATGTTGAGCTGATTATTTAGGTCTAAACCATAAGGTAAAGAAAGTTCATACAATAATAAGTATTGGGCAGCGAGCTCGTTTGACTCAGGTAAGCGATAGAATGCTGGATCATCACCATGCATGTTCATGTTGAGGCGCTTAAATGTATCAGAGAGCGTATTAACGTGAGTGACTTCAGGCTGTTGGCGTAGCCAAGTCGCGAAACTGTCGACTTTATGTAAAAAGTCAGTGGTTGCCACCCCGTTATTAACCCCAGAGTCTAATGAGTATTGCAGTTGAAACAATCCAGTTAAATTATCATTGATATAATCACTATCAGTTCTAAAGCTGACACTTTCATCAAAGTAGGCAATGAAATTGTCATCAAGTTTATTTTGAGGGATGAACGTTAATAGTAAGATTGAGGCGGCAACAGAGGCACCAAGCATGAGTTTGCGTTTAGCGATAATGAAATTGGCGAATGTCACCATCGATTTATCAAAGCTATTATTCGATTGACGTGCCTTTGCTGGGAAGATAGCCATTAATGCCGGTAATAAACTGACTGAAAATAACCAAGCAAACATCACTCCAATTGCTGTGATATTGCCAAGATCATGAAACGGCGGTGAGTCAGAGAAGTTCATCGACATGAAACCAACGGCCGTAGTGATGGAGGTTAATGCCACTGGGCTGAAGTTTAAGCGAAGACTTTCGGCAATCGCTTGTTGACGGGTCATTCCTTGTCTCATCGCACTAAACATTGATACTAATATATGAATCGAGTCGGCGACGGCTAAGGTCATAATAATGGTGGTTGCTGAAGATGACGGTGGTGTTAATGCAATGCCTAAGTGACCAGCAACGCCTAACGCAGACATCATAGACGCGATAATTACTACCACTGTTGAGAAAGTTGCACTCTTTGAACGAACGAGCAGGAAGGTGATTAGGATTATAACGGCATACATGAGTGGGATCAGCGTCGACATATCATTCATTGAAGCTTCAAAGAATGAATTTGAGAGCATGACTACGCCTGTTAGGTAAATGGTAACATCGTATTTTTGTTCAATGTCATTGGCGAGTTTTCTTGCAGCAGCAACAGCAATTGGCGCTTCATCTTCTGATTTTTGCGGCATTTGAAATGTTACATTGGCCGCAATCATCGAACCATCGTTGTTAATTAATTGCCCTTTTAAAAAAGGTTCTGCCAGTGCATTGGATTTAACTTTTGCAATTTGCTCTGGGGTTAATTGAGCTCCACCTTGAAATAAGTCTTCGACAATTAGGTCATCTTGTTCAGACCAAGTGTGCTGAAAGTTATTGAGCGAGTCGACACGTAAAGAGAAGGGGAGCTGCCAGGCTTGGTGTGATAGTTCTTCAATAGCGGCCAATGCATTATTTGATAATGGCTCATTATTATTGGACTCGATGGCAAATAAAATATTGTCAACCTTGGTGTAGGTGCGTTGAAGTTGATCAAAGGCTTGTAATTGTGGATTATCATCACTAAAAAATACCCGATATTCATTATCAAAACGGATTTTCGTGACGCCTGACATGGCAGCCATTGCGACAATCAAGCTTGAGATGACGACAATCCATCGCCAACGGACGAGCCAATGACTATATGACATTAGCCAAGATGATTTTGGGGACATGATGTTGCTCCTTAAGTAAACCGACTGGACGGTTTGTGTTTTTTGTAAATAAAACTGTATGTAAACTAATTAAAAGTGATTTGCTCTTTTGCCTATTAAACTCAGAACCTTTACTTGAGGTTACTGAGCTTACGACCCCCGCTCATACCGACCGCTCGGTCTGTCGTGTAAGCTAAAAAAAACGATAAAGCTATCGTTTTTTATTTGTGCCTGTTGTTTGGCTTGTTAGCTTATTTAAAGCGTTCGCTTAACTGCACTGCTGGGCAAACAAAGGGCTTTAATATAATCTTTTTGGCATTAGCTTTCGATTCTTGTGAGCGCAATCCCAACACATACTGAGCGAGCTCGTCACTTAAAATCTGAAAGGTTTCTCGGCAACGACATCCTTTGATGATCATTACCGAGCCTTGCATCGACGCTAAGATAAACATTGCTGCATGTAATGGATTTACGTCTTCTCTCAAACCTGAACGTGGCATCTCTTGTGCTAGCTTATTCACAAAGGCTTCAAATAATGTCTCAATGCGTTGGCGAAAACCTTCATCGACAGTCGACATCTCATTACACATATTGATCATTGGGCAACCACTTTCTAGGGTATGTTCGTCAACATTTTGTGGCATTTGACGAATAATTTCCGCAATGACTCCTAGTGGATCTTCATGCTCATAAGCTTGCTGCCAAGGTTGATTAAACATTGGCATAAATACTTCTTCCATCACTGCATAGCCAAGTTCAATCTTGTTCTTAAAGTGATGGTATAACGCCCCTTTAGATATTTCAGCCGAGGCTAAGATGTCCGCTAAACTCGTTGCCTTAAATCCACGATAATGGATTTCTTCTGCGGCAATAAGAAGAATTTTTTGTCTAGTAGCTTCAGGACTTCTCATTATTTACTCATGTTGCTAACTTACATTTATGCTACAGACCGTTTGGTCTGTTTGCAATGGGAAATTTAACTTTAGCCTTAATTTCGGTATAAAGTCTTAATTAAATGAAAGCCAAACTGGGTTTTGATTGGGCCGTGAACTTCAAGGATAGGTTTTTTAAATACAACGTTATCAAAGGCTTTGACCATTTGACCTGGCTTGAACTCACCAAGGTCGCCGCCTTTTTTACCTGATGGGCAAAGGGAATGTTTTTTAGCAAGTGTTGCAAAACTTTCACCTTTAGCTAAGCGTTGTTTTAGCTTTTCAGCTTCGTTTTTAGTTTTTACTAAGATATGTACTGCACTAGCTTTAGCCATGATAATTCCTACTAATGATTAATGGCCAAGATTATATAACAATTTTCGAGTGTAGTCGTTTTCTGGGTGGTTGAATACTTGCTCTGCATCACCAAACTCAATCACTTTGCCTTGATCTAATACCATCACCTGGTCGCTAACATGACGTACGACATTGATATTATGAGATACAAATATATAGGACAGCCCCATTTCGTTCTGAAGCTTTAACAACAAGTTTATTACCTGAGAGCGTACTGACATGTCTAATACCGAAAGGGCTTCATCAGCAACGATAATGTGCGGATCAAGCATTAAGGCTCGCGCAACTGCAATACGTTGTTTTTGACCACCAGAAATCATGTGAGGATAAAAATGTGCATGTTCAGGTAATAAACCCACTTGTCGCAATTTGTTATAAACTTCTTTCTCTCGGTCTTTTGACGGCATATCAGTGGCAAACTTCAATGGCTCTTCGAGTAAATTCCCAATACGCATACGTGGATTAAGACTGGTATTGGCATCTTGAAAGATCATCCGAATCAGACTACAGCGTTGTTGACGATTTCTCACTTCGAGTTGTTCCCCCTCAAGCAGAATCTGCCCCGATGTGCGTTGCTCAGCGCCAACTAAGATACGAGCGAGTGTGGTTTTTCCTGAGCCTGCATTACCTACCACCGATAAGGTCTGTTGTTCTTCAAGTTTAAACGATACAGGCCCTAACGCGCGTTGATATTGAGGAATCAACCAGCGGTAGCCAATACGATAAGACTTGGTTAAGTTATTTACTTCTAGCAGGGTGTTCAAGATTTTTTCCCTTCTTGCTCAGTTAATGGGAAGTGACAGCTAAAGTAATGACCGCGAACTTTTTCCATTTTGGGAATTTCAACGCAAAGCTTTTGTGCTCTAGGGCAGCGTGGTCCAAGTCGACAGCCAATGGGTAAATGTTGCAGCGACGGAACTGAACCTGATAATGCTGTCAGTTGAGACTTGCGACTGAGTTGCGCATTAAAGTGTGGCATGCTTTGTAACAATGCCATGGTGTAAGGGTGGTAAGGCTGCTTAAAAATTTGTTTGGTATAACCTGATTCAACCGTTTGACCACAGTACATTACGGTAATCGTTTTAGTCCATGACTCGACATGCTCTAAATCATGCGTAATTAAGAGAATTGAGACTTCGTTAAGTTGGTTTAGCTTTTTAAATAACTTAAAAATTTGATCTTGTGCGCCCGCCTCAATGACCGTGGTTGGCTCATCGGCAATGAGCAACCGTGGCTTATAAGCGATTGTCATGGCAATCATTACTTTTTGACAAATCCCTTCAGATAACTCGTGAGGGTAGCTTTTCATCACGCGTTTATGATCGCGAATGCCGACTTTGTGTAGAAAAGCTTTAATTCGTTCCTCACGCCACTTTCGTCGCTTAAAGAATGAAACATCACACTCATCCATTGGCAGTGATTCATGTAACTGATGACCGACGGTGTCGTTTGGATCAAGGCTGGACGACGGCTCTTGAAAGACCATGGCTATTTCACGCCCCATCAGTTTTCGGCGCTCTTTTGCCGACAACGAGAGTAAATCCACACCGTTATAACGTAATCGATCGGCCGAAACATACCAGCGATCATTTAAAATGCCCATGATGGCTTTAGCAACCAAACTTTTTCCTGAACCTGACTCGCCTACTAAACCGCGTATTTCTCCCGGGTTAATGGATAAGTTAACGCGATCGACGGCTTTAATTCGCCCGTGTGGACTATCAAATTCAATACTGAGGTTTCGAATATCAAGTAAAGGCATTATCCGAGTCCTTCTTTTACAGCGCGTTGTAAACCGTAACCGACTAAATTGATTGCTAATACACTAATAAAAATAGCGAGTCCGGGAAAGGTTACATTCCACGGGGCAATAAAGATCAAATCAATGCCATCGACTAGCATTGCTCCAAGTTCTGAGGTTGGCGCTGGCGCGCCAATTTTTAAGAAGCCTAGTGTTGCTATATCTATAATCGCAATTGAAATTGCCAATGTAAATTGCACGATTAGTGCGTCTAAAATATTTGGTAATATCACATTATAAAATATCTGAAATTGATTGGCGCCATCAAGCTTCGCCGCGATGACATATTCGCGGGATAATTCATGATGCACAGCGGTGTGGGTTGCACGCATAAACTGAGGCATTAAAGCGATACCTACAGCGATCATAACATTGATTAAACTTTGCCCACTAATTGCTACGAGTACGATGGCTAATAGCAGTGATGGAATCGCTAATGTTGCATCGAGCACGTGATTTAAAATGCTCGACTTTAAGCCACGAGACATACCTGAGAAAACCCCAAGTGCGATACCAAAAATGGCAGCAAATATAGTGACAATTAGGCTGGAGCCAAATGTTGTTCTAACACCATGTAACAGGTTTGAGAAAATATCTCGGCCAAGATCGTCGGTACCAAAAAAATAGGCAATATTGCCATCGGGATGCCACGAAGGTGGTGACAATAGTGCATTTGTATGTTGGTAATCAGGTGGATAAGGAGCCAAAAATGGTGCAAAGATGGCAATAAACAAGAACAATAAAAATGTCCACAAGCCAAGTTGCGCTACAGGATAGCTCATAAAGTTAAGCCATATTTGTCGCAGAGGTGACGGGATCACTTCCTCTTGATAAATACTGCTAGCTCGAGCCATAAACTGCACTCCTGCGTTGTGGTGTTGTTGCAATCAAAAATATATCACTGAGTACTGATACCAAAATAATAAAGCCTGCACAGACTAAAATTCCTGCGCTAATTACAGGGTAGTCACGTTGATAAATAGCATCCATCAACCAGTTACCAATACCCGGCCATGAGAAGATAACTTCGATAACCATAGCACTGGTAAGTATGGTGCTTAATTGTAAACTGACCTGAGCGAGCACAGGCTGAATAGCATTGGGTAAAGCATGACGAAAAATAATGGTGGCTGGGGATAGGCCACGAGCTTGAGATGCTTTGATGTAGTTTGCATTGAGCTCTTCGAGCATTGCTGTGCGCATGATCCTAGCAACCACTGTGGTTGGAAGTAGCGCTAAGGTAAGTGCTGGCATTAACAGGTGAGAGAAGGCGTCGCGCAATGCGAGTCGCTTGTTTTCAATGTCTGAAAGTAAAATATCAATAAATGTAAAGCCAGTAATTGCGTCAACTTGGTAAAGTAAATTTAAGCGACCTGCAACAGGTAACCATTGCAGTTTTAAGCCAAAATACATAATTGCCAACATCGCCAGCCAAAAAACAGGAATTGAATAACCGATTAAACTAATGCCTAAAACGGTATGGTCACTGAACTTGCGGTATCTGACTGCACCTAAAATCCCCATTGGCAAACCAAGGCAAAGGGCAACAAGGAGCGCGTAAAAACATAGCTCAATAGTGGCAGGCAAGACTTTGAGCATCTCATCAAATATCGGTTGAGCAGTCGTAAATGATAAGCCAAAATCACCATGAATACGTTGATTGATAAATGAGATATATTGATTAAACCAATTCTTATCAAGCTGATATTGTTGAACTAATTGTTCGTGTTGTTCAACCGAAGGGTTAACGTGCCCGCTAATATTCGTCGCTAACTCTCCAGGCATAGCATTAATCATTAAGAACACTAAAAAATAGAGCACTGCCACGGTCAAAACAAACAGGTTAAAACGCCGAACAATATAAAACCACATGGTTATTTTTGCTCCTGTTGTTGAGCTTTTTTACGGTAGGTTTTTGCAAAAGAAACGCCACCATAAGGGTTTAATGGCATTCCCTTAATAGTGCGGTGCTTCACCTGAAAGCGTAATGCATGAGCAATTGGAATTAATGGTAATGTTTGATTAAGTTTTTGCTGTGCCTGATGATACAAAGGAACTCGTTTAGCTTGATCGGTTTCGGCAATTGCTTGCGAAACGATGTCATCAAACGTTGGTCGGCACCAGTTCGAGCGGTTGCCTCCAGAGTTTATCGCAGCACAGCTAAACAACGGACGAAAGAAGTTATCTGGGTCAGCATTATCTGCGGTCCAACCAAGTAATACTGAATCATAATCAAAACTGTTAAGCTTTTGAATGAAGACGCTCCAGCCATAGCTGATAATATTAACTTTGATTCCTACTTTGGCTAATTGCCCTTGAAGCAACTCTGCAGTTTTTATCGCGTTTGGGTTATAAATACGTTGTACTGGTGCAGCCCAAAGATCCATGGTGAAACCGTCACCATAGCCAGCCTGTTCAAGCAACTGCCTGGCGCGTTCAGGGTTATAATGATAAGTGGTTAATTGTTCATTATAGGCCCATGATAGTGGTGGTAAGATACTGTCTGCTATCGTCGCGCTGCCATAATAAACAGCTTCGACGATGGCTTTCTTATTAATGGCGTGGGCCAGTGCTTTGCGCACCAATATATTATCAAACGGTGCACGCTCTGTATTAAAAGCCCAATAGGCCACATTAAAACCTGTTTGTATCTGTAATTCCAATTTAATGTTGCTTCGCAGGATATCTAACTCACTAGACTGGGGCAGCGCAGAAACATCACAATCCCCCGTCATTAGCTTAGCAATACGGCTAGTACTGTTGGGCGTAATATCGTAAACAAGCTGTTCTATCTTCGGCGGACCGTCCCAATAGTGTGGGTTGGGTTTATAGCGAATATGATTGCTTTGAAAGTATGAGTCTAAAACGAAAGGCCCCGTGCCAATAGGTTGGCTATCTATTAATTGTGGTTGATTTTTTTCAAGCAGAAAATCACCATACTCTTGAGATAATACTACGGCAAAGTTAGCTGCCAGATTGGCCAAAAAAGAACTGTCTTTCTCTTTGAGGTGAATGGTGACCATATGGTCATTCACCTTTGTTATTTTATCAATTAATTGACCAAAACCTACACTCTCAAAGAACGGATATAAGCCACCTGATATATGGTGGTATGGGTGTGAAAGCTCAATGATTCGATTAAAACTAAATAGCACATCATCAGCATTAAACTCTCGCGAGGGTGTGAAGCCATGATTTTGATGAAATTTAACCCCCTTTCTTAAATAAAAGGTATAAATTTTACCATTCTCGTTAATGTGCCAAAGGTGGGCAAGCCCAGGCTGAATGACGCCCAGCTCAGGATCGTATTCCACTAGCCTATTATACAGTTGATAAGATGTGGCATCTGTTGTGGTACCGCTGGTGGTTAATTGCGGATTAAACGTGGTTGGATCGCCCTCAGAGCAATAGACCACCCCCGGAGTTAAGTGCGCGGTACCATCAAAGTTCGGATTGCACGCAGTCATCATTAGGATGACTGGTAACAAACTCATTTTAAAATTCTTTTTAAACCAATTTATCATGGCAATATATGGGTTTCTACTAATACAGATAATGTAACGCCATGACCGTTTAACATCAATAAAATAATGAGTTTTGGCGGATTAAATGTTGCTTGAATCAAGTAAATTATACTTTTTTAGCAATCCACGTAATTGATGGTAGGTTACACCCAATTGCTCAGCTGCTTTTTTCTGGCTAAATTGTGCACTAGTGAGGGCTTGTTTGATCATTTCAATCTCATAACTTTCTGAGGTTTGCTTAAAATCAAGTGGAAAGCTGTGTTTAACTGGTGACTCTGCATTAGTCGCGGTTGATTGAGTTTGTGATGCTACATTCTCTGTTGATAAAGGTACCTGTGCTGATGCTGGTGGCTGCGCTCGCACGCTTGACGCAATTGACTGAGTTGGACGGTAAGGTGACTCGAAAGGGTCTAAGAGAATCTTTTGTAGGGGTAGGGCTGCGTTATCGTGACGATACAGAGAGCGTTCTACTACATTCTTTAATTCTCGAACATTACCTGGCCAATCATAGCTGGTTAAAATCTGCTTGGCCTTTGAACCAAAACCGCCAAAATATTCTAGCTCTAACTGTCGGGCCATATTGATAGCGAAGCTCTCTGCTAACACTAGGATATCTTCTTGACGGTGGCGCAGTGGCGGTAGGGTAATAACGTCAAACGCTAGACGGTCGAGTAAATCAGCACGAAACGTTCCTTGCTCGACAAGAGTTGGTAAGTCTTCATTGGTTGCACAAATAAGGCGAACATCTGTTTTTACGGGTCTTGAGCCACCGACACGTTCAAATTGCCCATATTCAATGACATTGAGCAGCTTCTCTTGGACTTGTAATGATGTGTTCGCTAGCTCATCAAGAAATAGTGTGCCGCCATTTGCACGTTCAAAACGACCTTCATGGCGTTTGCTTGCCCCTGTGAATGAGCCTGACTCATGACCGAATAATTCACTTTCTAAGACGCTTTCTGCAAGAGTTGCACAGTTTAGTTTTAGATAAGATTGTTCCCAACGCTTTGATAAGAAGTGGATGCGTTCTGCAATTAACTCTTTACCCGTGCCGCGTTCACCAATGATTAAGACGGGCTTTTCAATGGGGGCGGCTAATGAAACATGGTCTAATACTTCGAGAAAGCTGGACGCTTGGCCAATCAAATTATCTTTTTTGGTAAATCTACTCATCTTTATACTTTATATTGGTGTATTTAACTAAAATTTAGTCTAACAAATAATTGGAAATAAAAACAAGAGCAAACAAGGTTTATATTTTATTTATTTTTATCAATGGTTTACTGTTTTTGTTCAATGTTGGCACTGTTCGTGAATGTATGAGTGCAGTTAGTTAAATTATAGAGGTTACAAACTATGGGAATTTTTAGTCGTTTTGCAGATATTGTAAATTCAAATATTACGTCATTATTAGATAAAGCGGAAGATCCAAAAAAGATGGTTCGCTTAATCATCCAAGAAATGGAAGACACCTTAGTCGAAGTACGCTCAAATTCAGCTAGCCTAATCGCGCAAAAGAAAGAGCTGCAACGTCGTATTACTCGTGCCATGAATCAGGAAACTGAGTGGCAAAGTAAGGCTGAGTTAGCTTTAAGTAAAGAGCGTGAAGATTTAGCGCGTGGGGCGTTAATTGAAAAGCAGAAAAGTGCTGAGCTGGTTAAAACACTGAGTGATGATATGGTGTTAATTGAAGAGCAACTAGCACTATTGAAAAATGAAGTTGAACAGCTTCAATCAAAACTTGATGAAGCAAGAGCACGCCAAAAAGCGATGGTGATGCGCACTGAAACCGCTTCTTCACGTTTACAAGTGAAAAAGCAGTTAGATACTAGTCGAATTCAAGATTCAATGGATAAATTTGACCAATATGAGCGTCGTGTTGAAGATCTTGAGTCTCAGGTTGAAGCGCAGGACTTAGGTGCACGTTCATTAAATGATGAGTTTGCTGAACTTGAAGCGCAAGATGCAATCAGTGATGAGCTTGAAGCATTAAAGAAAAAGATGAGTAAATCTAAATAATTAAGGAGCTGATGATGGACCATGGAGTAGTAGCTGTATTTATCGTGCCAATCGCGCTGTTTTTAATTTTTGTGGCACCGATTTGGTTGTTTTTACATTACCGTAGTCGCCGTCAGGTAAGCCAAGGCTTATCGGATGAGGAATATCAAGAACTAACGGATTTAGGCCAGCAAGCAGAAGCGATGGCAATGCGTATCTCTACCTTAGAGTCTATATTAGATGCTGAGGCACCTGAGTGGAGAAATAAACAATGAGCAAAATAGAACGTTCCAATGAGTTATATCGAATTTCTGAACAAGCTAAAATTGGCGGCGTCTGTGCTGGTTTAGCAGAACGCTTTGGTGTAGAAACTTGGTTAGTCCGTGTTGGTGTGGCTTCGGCGTTCTTTTTAGGTGGCTCTGGCTTTATCTTCTTGATGTATATTGCCGCATGGTTCATGTTAGATGATAAACCAGCCGAAGGCGTTGATGAACATGGTGGTTTAGATCACAAAGTCTCTATCAAGTCTAAGGTATGGCAACCGGGACAACCGCCGAAAGAGGCGTTTCGTGATGTGAAGACTCAATTTAGGCAATTAGAATTACGCCTGAGAAATGTTGAGCGTTACGTGACTTCTTCTGAATTTCACTTGTCACGAGAAATTGATAAACTTTAACGGTAGTTTACTACAAACAAAAATGCCGCGTCACATTGATGACGCGGCATTTTTTATTGGTTTCTGATTAAGCTTGTTGAAGGTAATTTAATACCACTTCATGGTGATCTTTAGTTTTAAATTTATTAAAGATATGCTCAAGGTTACCTTGCTCATCGACTAAGAATGAAGTTCTTACAACCCCCATGTTCTCACGGCCCATAAACTTCTTTAATTGCCAAACGCCATAGACTTCACAAACACCGTGGTCCTCATCGGCTAATAAGGTGAAGTTAAGCTCTTGTTTATTAGTGAAGTTAGTCAGCTTCTTAGGTGTGTCAGGGCTTAAGCCTAAAACAACCACATTTAACTTTTCTAATTCGGCTTTGGAGTCTCTTAATGCACAAGCTTGTACAGTGCAGCCTGGAGTTGAGGCGCGAGGGTAAAAATAAACCAGGACTTTTTTTCCGCTAAAATCGCTTAGCGAGACACTGTTACTGTTTTGGTCTAATAACGTAAATTGTGGTGCCGGTGCACCGATTTCTAATGTGCTCATGGTGAGGCCTTTTATCAGTCATCCTAAGCTAAGTATTTAGCTCAGTGTTTTAATATACGAGTTTTAAAAATCGCTCTAAATTTAGTGCTGCTCTAAGTGTTCAAATCGAATAGAAAGCTTTAACTGTTCAGCTAATTGTTCAAAGTGTTCTTGTAAGTCAGCATAATCAGCTTCATCGGTGATATTGATTAACATTTCAATTTGCTGATAGCCACTCTTTGCTTTAGTGCGAAAACTTGATAGGTCAATACTGCGAGAAGCGAGGTATTCAGTGAATTGCCCAATACACCCAGGGGCATCTTCACCATCAAGTTTAACAGAGACTTGCCCTGAATAATTGATGAGCTTGTGCTCACTAGTACGCTTCATTAATGTAACCAATTCAAGTTGCGCACTACGGACAGAAAGGTCGGCTTCAAAGCGAGTGATAGCATTCCATTCACCGCTAAGGAGTAGGATTAAAGTAAACTCATTCCCAAAGACAGCTAAACGACTGTCTACAATATTACAATTAGTCTGAGTAACTATCTTGGTGAGTTCGTTGACAATACCTGGGCGATCAGTGCCCATGGCGGTAACAACTAAGAAATTCGCCATGCTTTTCCTTCTATCCGATGAGTAAGTGACGACTTATTAGGAAGTGTAGTCACAAAAAATTGCTGGGATTTTAGCATATATTAGGCATAAGGCGATTAAATCCTTGAGTTTATTACCTACGGTACGTACCATAGCTCACCAGTATTTTTGAAGGAATTTGAGTGATGTTTTCAGGCAGTATTGTTGCATTAGTAACGCCCTTAAAAGGGAACGGCGAAATTGACTATCAAAACTTAGAACAGTTAGTCGATTTTCATATTGAACAAGGGACCGATGGTATAGTCGCTGTCGGTACAACTGGTGAGTCAACGACGTTATCAATGGCTGAGCATACTGATGTGGTCAAGCATATTGTCTCTTTTGTTGCGGGCCGTGTACCCGTGATAGGCGGTAATGGCTCAAATTCAACCGCCGAAGCTATTGAGTTAACCCACTTACTTAACGGTACTGGTGTGTCAGGTATGCTAGGCGTTACACCGTATTATAATAAGCCACCTCAACAAGGTTTATATAAACACTATCAAGCTGTTGCTGCTGCGACTGATATCCCGCAAATTCTTTATAACGTTCCTGGGCGAACATGTTGTGACTTGTTACCTGAAACGGTTGCTGAATTAGCAAAAATAAAAAATATTGTTGGGATAAAGGAAGCCACGGGGAACTTATCCCGCTTAACTGAAATCAAAGCACTTTGTGATGATGACTTTTTACTGTTCAGTGGCGATGATGCCACCGGTATGGAGTTCATGTTACAAGGAGGGAACGGGGTTATTTCTGTGACAAATAATATTGCACCTAAGCTGATGAGTGACATGTGTCGTTACGCGCTTGCGGGCCAACGTGAACAGGCGAGTGCAATTAATGCTCAGTTACAACCTTTACATGATAATTTATTTGTTGAAGCAAACCCTATCCCTGTTAAATGGTGTTTAGCGCAAATGAAGTTAATTAATGATGGTCAGTTACGCTTGCCTTTAGTTGAACTCGCACCGCAATACCATGCGCAGTTATTAACAGCTTTAAAGCAAGCCGATGTATTATAAAAACGGAGAACAAATGAGAAAGCTTTGTATTGCCTTATGTGGCGGTATCGCATTAAGTGGTTGTAGTAGTTTTTCAGAGCGCCATCAAGCGAGTGGTAATTTTGAATTTCTTAACGAAAAGCAACAACAAGCTATTACGGTTCCTGAAAACTTAACACCTCTAAAAGTGACAGATAAGTTTACAATCCCTAGATTAGGTGAGAGTGCAGGCCAGTTAATGGGCCCTGAACTCGATATTCGTGCACCAGCATTAATTATGCCCGTTGCACCGAATTCATTAGTGAGTGACAACAATAAACAGGTTGAAGTTTATTTTGAGTCTTTCATGGCGGCTGATAAGTTTCGAAACGATTTATGGCAAAAGCTGAATTTGTTTATTGATGATTTAGGTTATGGTGTTGGCATCGAACTTGAGGGACAAAGCCTGACAACACGTTTAATCGATTCAGACCCATTTTTTAAAGCAATTTTCGGTCTTGATGATGATCATAGTTTAGCTCAGCAGTACCAATTTTCAATTGCTGTTGAAGAACAAGGCCATAAAGCTGTCGTTAAAGTTGCCTTGGTTGAACATCAAGAGTTGGGGCAAGCAAAAGAACTTACCGACTTTGCTAAACGTCGTTATGAAGCACGTATGCTAAATCAGTTTTTATCACACGTGGCAAGCGAGCATAATAAACAAGCAATAGCTAACCGCATTAAGGCCAAAGATGGTATTAAAATTAAGTTAGCAATCGACTCTGAGCAACACACGGTTTATGAACTACATGCTGAGTTTGAGCAAGCATGGGAGAAGTTAGCAACTGTGTTACCTAAGCTTGGGTTTGAAGTTGAAGATCGTGACAAAACGTTAAATGCTTACTTCACTACTTTTGATGAAATGGATGTTGGTTTCTGGACTGGGTTATTCTCAAGTGATGATGTCTTAGTACCAATTGAGCTTGAGAAAGGCAGTAAATATCAAGTTCGTCTAAGTAAGCAAGGTGATGTTAGCCTATTGAGTATTCTTGATGCTAAAGGTAATAATCTGCCAGCGGAGAAAATGACAGAAATGTTTAATACTTTTAATAAAGTGATGGCATCGCGTCAGCTCTAGTGTAATTACAATGTTGGTTTAGGTTATAAGGGCTTTGTTAGTAAAACTAACAAGGCCCTTTTTTGTCATACTTTAGTTTAATAAAGTATTGGTATTTCTGTGCATTGGGTATTAGTATGGATAATACTTGAACAAATTTGAAAGGAGACAGTTGTGCAGCCACTAGTGATTAGACAAGCGCAAAGAGCTGATTGTGCCGAGATAAGCTATCTCATTACGCGTAATGCAAAGCTGTTATTAAATGAGGATTTTGATGGTGACGGGCTAAATTTCTTTCTTAATACCGTTACTGAACGTGCGATTCGTGAATACATGGATCAAGGCTTTAATTATCTTGTGGCGCAGGCTAATAATGAAATTATTGGTGTGATCGCGATTAAAGATAACAGTCACATGTTTCATTTATTTGTTGATAAAAATTATCATAAAAAGGGTATTGCCAAACAGCTATGGGAAAGTATTTACACACAAAGTGTTGAGTCGGGTAACAATGGAACCTTCACGTTAAATTCTACGTCTTATGCACTACCGGTATATCAACGTTGGGGCTTTACTTGTACTGATGAGCTACAAATTCGCCATGGTATCCGCTACACCCCGATGTCGTTAACGGTTGATTAATCATTAGACGTATACAATAAAAAAAGGTGCTTTAAAGCACCTTTTTTGTTTGTAGAGAGTTTTATTTACTAGGTTTTTTAAACAGTAATGTAAAACGGTCCGTATTTCCTGTAACGGTTTTACGGCCAACTTCATAGCGCAGTTCATCGTCAGCGCGGTAATGCAGCGTTGAGTAATCTACTAATTCAAAACCTGCCTGCTGGATCTCTTTTATCGCTAGTACAGGGTCAAAACGACGGCCATTTTCGTCATTTTTCTTTTGCATATGGCGACGAGTATGATCGATTACACCGTATACACCACCTGGCTTGAGCGCCTTAAAGGCCGCTTGGTTCATTTTATGACGACCTTCTTCTCCAAAGTTATGGTAGTTACGGAACGTTAAAACAGCATCAAGGTTCTTCAAATCAAAATTGATTTTCCCTATTTCATAGCCGCCAATATCACGGTTGTATTTCATTGATGTGTCTTTACTAACGACTTTGGCTTTATCAAAATCGCCTTTGCCTAGTAAGTTTTTCTCAATTCTCGATGTACCTAGCGCAGCATAATATTGGCCTTTATCACGCAGTGCAGGTGCTAATAATTTAGTGTACCAACCACCACCTGGGATTAACTCAAGTACGCGCATGTCTTCTTTGATACCAAAAAACTCTAATGTCTGAACTGGTTTGCGGTTTCTATCGCGATTTACTTCTTTTTCAGTTCGAAGTTCAGATTTCATTGCTTGTTTAACTTTATCGCTAAAGTCATCAGCGTGTACTTGGCCTGAGACAACTGAAGCTGTTAAAGCGAGCGGGAGTAATAGTTTAAACATACTTAATTCCTTGGCTAAAAAATAGTTATTGTATAATCAGAATTAAAATAGCATAAATCGATGAGAGGTAACGCTTTTTCATACAATTAAATGTAAGAAATTTTTAAAAGGCTTGGGCGAATTCGACAAAGGAGCTGCTCATTGTTTGAGGGTGCTCGAAATGATCCCAACTATTGAGTAAGTTATCATAACCTTCCTTGCCTGCGATTGTATAAGCTGATGAGATACCACGATACGTTGCATCTGCTACAACAGCGAGCCACTTGCCATTCTTTTTAATTTCTAGACGGGTGATACGGTGACCTTCGGATTGTTCGGCATCATATTCAAATCGCAAGTGATAACAATATGGGTAGCTACCATCACCAGTCCCTGTAACACCGTTATTTGTCGCATTATTTATTGCACCTTCAAGCGCTAAACGTAAATCATGACCTTTAATCACGTAACTGATGATTTGGATTTCAAAAGGCAATAACCGGCCGCATATTTCAGCTTGGGTTAGTGGGCCACTTTTAAGTGATACTCGAACACCACCGGCATTATGAAGAGCAAAGTCTATTTCACGGTCTTTTTGTCCGGCCAAGTAAAACCCTTGGCTGACTAGTGGAGCTATTTCGCTACCAAGAGGATAATCTTCGGTTGGCAAGCGGGTATGATGAAGAGGCGCGTCGAGGTGGGTAATGATACGGTGACGCATCGCATCAATAGCAGGTCGGTACTGTTGGTTAATAAGTGTTTTTATCTTTTTACAGGGAGCAACGACCGTAAAAAGAGCGCTATTATCGATAAACTGCTGTATGTAGCGTTTCGCTTGTTGTGGTGCTGGTTCGTCATGTTTGTCATAGGCTTGCCAGTGTTTGTCGATAAGAAGTGAAATACCTCCTTCCTGTTTTTCTACGCGGCCACGAGCGTTAAAAGTGAGCTTGGATAAGCCCATACTTTCAGCATGTTTACCAGCTTGTAAAATAAGGCAATTATTTACAAACTGTTGCTTTATGCCTGTTGACTCAATGTCAATGGCACTGAAATCTCCAGTGAGGGTATGTGAGTGCCCGCCAACAATGACACTTATATCTGACACCGCTTCAGCGAGTTGTAAGTCACCTTGATAGCCGAGGTGACTTAACACAATGATGTGATTTATCCCTTGCCTTTTAATGTGCTCAACGGTAGCTCTACACGTTTCGATAGCGTTAAGAAAGAGGCAATCATGATCAGGGCAGCCTATTTTGGCCATTTGATCTAACGTGATACCAAAAATAGCCAACTGCTTATCAAAGAGTGGCTTGGTGATGTATTGAGCTATTTTTCGCTGATTATCATAATGGTACAAATTTTTATGCGGAGATAATGGGTGTGGTTTACTTTGGCTCTCCTGCGCTAGATCCATGTTGCCGGCTAAGATAGGAAATTCAACTTCACCGATAAATTGGGATATAGGACTGTTACCCAGATCGAATTCATGATTACCGATGGTCATTGCATCCGGTGCCAGTAAATTCAGTAACACCGAGTTGGCTTTTCCTTTGTATTGACTAAAGTAAAGGCTGCCTTGAAAGCTGTCTCCCGCATGAAGGAATAATGACGGAATGTTTTGTTGTTGTGCTTGTTCGCGTTGTAGGTTCAGTGCATTAGCCACTTTAGCATAGCCACCACAATGCGCATCTATGCGATAGCAAATACCCTTATAGTTGAGTTTGAAATGCACTAATGAGGGCTCAAAGTGTGAATGAGTGTCGTTGACATGTGCTAAGTATAAAGAGTAACTCATTACACCTCCTGTTAAGGCTAACGGTTTTATCACTTAAAAAGATCATAACATGCTAATGGTTAATTGATATGGTTTTTGTGTTACAGATAATTTCTTTGTTATTGATTCAATGTGTATTTATTAATGTGTTTGTCACTAGCTTGTCATTTCATTGTCATCTAACTCGCTTAATTTGTTGCGTGTTCATTTATTGCGCTGACATGTAGTTAACTATAAGCCAATAACTAGACTACTGAGATAAATCTGTTGACTAAGAAAAGGAAAGTAATGATGAAAGCACTAGATTTTTATGATAATTATCAACATCAAATGGAATTAGAAGAGCAGCCACAACGAGTTAAACGCAAAGCGAAACAGTCTAAACGTAAATGGCGCGAAATCGAGATGGTAAAAGAGAAGCAACGATTGCGCCGTGAATTTGTTGATTACAATGAATATACGGTTGAAAATGATTTAGCTAGTATTTTTCTATGAGTGGTCGACGGTTCGTATTAATAAGTCCAATGACTCACTTAGTTTATTACCCTAATGATTAAGTGAGCCATTGAACTTTTTATGCCGCTGTACTATTGCGTTTGTTTTGATATCGCTACCCGCGGTAATTGCGTTGCGGTGACTGCAGCCAGAGCCAACATCGTCCCCGAAGCTATTAAGCAGATCATTAAGCCAAATTGAGTATATAAGTATCCTGACAAAATTGTGCCGAGCAGACGGCCGCTTGCATTGGCCATATAATAGAAGCCAACATCTAATGACACGCTATCGCTATCTGCAAAGTGAATGATTAAGAAACTATGAAGCGAAGAATTTATCGCAAATAACACGCCAAATATAAATAAGCCGCAAGTGATAATTATCGCAGGCGATAAAGCCGTTTGAAACGCGCCATAGATTAGAAATGGCGTTGTGGTTAAACAAAAGCCCCAGAAACTAACATTTTGAAATTTGCTAAGCTGTGGTCGCTTTAATAAGCTCGGTGTTGTGGATTGTACAAAGCCATACGCGATTATCCACAGTGCCATAAAACTGCCAATTTGATAATGATCCCATTGTAGTTCCACGCTTAAATAAACAGGAAGGGCAACGACAAACCAAACGTCTCTAGCAGCAAATAAAAATAAGCGAGCAAAGGCGAGTTTGTTTATCGAGCTACTGCTTGAAAATAGGCGAGTGAACTTAACCTTAGCCTTACTTTTCCCCAAATCTTTCGCTAAAAAGTTAATACTTACTAACCAAGTAATAACCAGTGCAATTAACATGATTAGAATAGCGGTTTGAAAAGAGCTTACCGAGAGTAAGAAAGCACCAATGAAAAAGCCGGCCCCTTTAAGCGCATTCTTAGAGCCAGTGAGAATAGCAACCCACTTAAACAGTTGGCTATCTTGTCCTTGATTAACCAACATTTTAATTGAGCTCTTTGCACTCATCTTATTAAGGTCTTTAGCGATACCGCTTAGTGCCTGTGCTGTCATTACCCAAACAACGCTGAGATAGTGTTCGGGAACAAGTAACGCGCCCAGCGCAATGATTTGCAATAACAAGCCAGTGTTCATTATGTTATTTAAACCAAGCTTTGCACCGAGATAGCCAGCCACTAAATTGGTAACCACTCCGAAAAACTCGTAGAAAATAAAGAGCATCGCGACTTCAAGTGCGCTATAGCCGAGCTGAGAAAAATAGAGAACCACCAACATCCGCAGTGCACCATCGGTGACTGTAAAGGTCCAGTAATTGGCGGTAATTAATCGGTATTGTTGTAATAGGTTCGTAGCCACTTGCTATTATTCCTGCGTTGCAACCATTAGCGCTAGCTCAGCTAAGCGGTTGGCATAGCCCCACTCATTGTCATACCACAAATACAGTTTTACTTGGCTATTACAGGTAACCACTGTTGATAAGGCATCAACTACAGTTGAGTGTGAATTAGTACGATAGTCTATTGAAACTAAAGGTTTCTTTTCAAAGCCCAAAACACCTTGTAGCTCGCTGTTTGCTGCGTTTTCAAGTAAATCATTGACCTCTTGAGCTGTAGTATCTCTACTCATTTCAAAAACACAGTCAGTGATAGACGCGTTGGTTAGTGGCACGCGTATCGCGTGACCGTTTAGTTTACCTTGCAGCTCTGGAAAGATATGGCCAATGGCTGTTGCAGAGCCCGTTGTTGTCGGAATTAAGCTCATACCGCACGCTCGGGCTCTACGAAGGTCTTTGTGTGGCGCATCGATGATCGTTTGTGTATTAGTAATATCGTGGACTGTCGTAAATGAACCGTGCTTAATACCAATATGTTGCTGTAGCACTTTTATAACAGGGGCGATGCAGTTAGTGGTACATGATGCTGCACTGACTATTTGATGCTTTGTGGGATCATAGAGCTGGTGATTAACTCCCATTACAATATCTAAACAACCATCAGCTTTGACTGGTGCACTGACAACCACACGTTTCACACCTTGCATTAGGTAAGGTTTTAGCGACTCAGGTGTTTTGAATTTACCTGAGGCTTCAATAACCACGTCACATTGAGACCAGTCAGTCTCATTAATTTCTCTGTTCTGGCTAACGTTGACGGATTTGTTATCTATCTGAAATCCTGTTGCGCAATCATTCGCTTCATGTTGCCACTGACCATGCACAGAGTCATAGTTGAGTAAATGAGCCAGTGTTGCTGCGTCGCCTGCTGGGTCGTTTACATGAATAATGTTTATATTGGGTTGTTGCCATAAAACCCGAAAAGCTAATCTTCCCATGCGGCCAAAGCCATTAATACCGATATTAATTTTCATTTTATTTCTCTGAATTGTCAGTTAATTCAATTGGTGTTATACACAGCAAGTGGTGATTCGTTCTGGACGATCGCCCATCGCGTTGAGTGTCATTAAATTGTCATTGATAACTGCTAGGTTGTGGTCTAATTTTGATGATAGGAGTTGTTGCTGCCAAGGCTCTAATGAAGCGCTTAGCGAGTAAAAGACCCATGTCCCTTGTCGACGACTATGAACAAGGTTAGCTTCTTTTAATAATGCAAGGTGTCGTGATATTTTAGGTTGGGAGAGGTTAAGAGCAACCATCAGTTCACAAACACACAGTTCTTGTTCGGCGCTTAATAACAGCAGTGTTTTAAGGCGTGTGTCATCAGCTAAGGCTTTATAAAAAGAGAGTAGGGTCATATCATTGCATATATGTTTTTTCGTATATATATAATGATATCCTTTGGTCTTGAATAATTCTAATGAAATTTTTATTACAATGGCTGAGTTTAGCTATAAATGATTTATATCATTGTTAAAAAATGAAAAAAACGTATGATTCTAGTTTTAGTTTAAGGAAATATTGTTTATGGACAATTCGATTAGGCACTTAGGCGACTCAAATGGCTCTTTTTCTAAGCCATTGGTTTTTATTCTTGCCATTCCTATATTGATTCAAGTTGTTGGCTTGGCTTTAATGGCTTACTTCTTTGATATTTCGATAAGTAAATTTACTGCCATAGTCTGTTTGTTATTATTATCTAATGCGATTATCTGTGTTCAAGCATGGCGATTGTTGTATCGTGGCATGAGCAACTTAATGAGCCATACTGAAAAAATTTCTCAACATGAAAAAATCGATGTCACAACCTCTATTGATGTTAAAGATGCTGGAGTTTTTGAGATGGTTTTTCAAGTCCTAAACCATAAAACCAAGCAGATGAATAATTTACTTAAAGGGCTATATGCCTCTTCTGCACGCTTGCACCCGATGTCTGAAGAGTTAAGTAATTCATATAATACAATGATGCAACGAGCGACAATGCAAGAAATGATGGGCCAAAACATCCATCAAGCATTAACTCAAGTCCAAGGCGCATCTGATGATTTATTTAGTGATTTAGAGTCGCTAATGAGTGAGGCTGAAGTGTCAGGTCAATCGGCGAGCATCGCTGATGAAACGTCGGTTAAAACTAAGCAAAGTGTAGAGCTGTTACGCGAACAGTTAATTCAAGCGGCTGAACAGATAGACGTACTGAAAAAAGATAGTGAAGAGATTAACTCGATTATCAACGTGATTAATTCTATCGCTGAACAAACAAACTTATTAGCGTTAAACGCTGCAATTGAAGCTGCGCGTGCTGGTGAACAGGGGCGAGGTTTTGCTGTGGTAGCTGATGAAGTTCGCACTCTGGCTGAACGAACCGCCTCTTCAACTAAAGAAGTACGAGACATTGTCACTCGTATCTCACAAAGTACAGATAATGCGTATAATTCAATGCAAACAGGGCTAAATTCATCGCAAGAGTCGTTGGAGCTTTCCACTGAGTCATCAAATCAGATTGAAACTATTTCAAACTCAATTCGTTCGATAAATGCGTTGTCAGACCGCATTAAAAGCTCGTCTCAAGTGCAACAACAAGTCTCTATGCAAGCACAACAAGAAATCGATAGTATGGTTATCTTGAACAGTGAGGTATTAGAAAGCTCTAAAGAGCAGGAGCTGTCTTCCAATGATCTAGTGGCATTGTCGCAGTCACTGAGAAGTATTTTAGATCAGTTCAATATCAGCGATGCTCATTGGGATGACGGACATAGACCTAAACGTAAACAGCGTATCGATAAAAAAACATCATCGACTTCTTCCACCAGTGAACTGGTTGAAGAGGATGACGGTATAGAGTTGTTTTAAATAACACACGTTTAACAGACTCAATATTAAACAACTAATGACTCGCTAAACTAATTAGCGGGTCATTTTTTTTACGAACACCACTACAAAGAGGGCGAGGGTAAAGCTACCAAATAATGCTTCTATGGCTGCGAGAATTCGAGAAAATCCTGTCGGGGCAATATCTCCATAACCTAAGGTGGTAAAGGTCACAATGCTAAAGTAACCGCAACTAATGAAGTCATTGACGTTTTGGCGCAAGGAGGCATTAGGATCGAAGACAATTTTTTGTTGGTCGTAATCAAGCCCAGTGAAAAAGAAGAGAATCGAGAAAATAATAATAACGGCCCAAGTGAAACTAACAACGCGGATCGGCTGCTCACCATAACCACAAAACAAATCGACTATCTTTGAGATAAAGCGTTGTAATGATAGACGAGGTAATTGCTTGCGCCGCATTACCATTTCGCGTTGGAAAAAAGATCCTGCCACTTCGAACAGACCCTGCTTTTCTGACACTAAACGTAAGTTTCTATAGATCTCTTCTGCTTGTTGATAATAATCGAGTTGTTCAGCTAAGTCTTTACTTTGAGCTGCTTGTTGTTCTTGGATGACCTTGTCACCCCAAATGACATGCTCAAGCTTTGCACCCTGAAAATTAGTGCCTAAAAGGTTACAGTTGGTGAGATTTGCACAGTGGAGATTAGCTCTGCGAAAGTTCGCTTTCATCAGCGAACTCCCTGAAAAGTCGAGTTTAAAGCAATGTGAGTAGCTGAAATCAGCATGATAGCAGTCAGCGTTTGTCAGTTCATACCCTGTTTTTGATGCCCGATTAACTAAATTAATATGAGAAAAATCTCCTTCACTCAACGAAAAGCCCTGCATTGGTTGGTGCGTGGCTGCTCTTTCAGTCAACAGGTGTTTAGCGTTAGGCTGCTGTGCAAGATGACCACTTTGCCACTCTTGGTCATCAACAAGGTCATTAATATGATCGTGCATAACTTAATCCGTTGCGATTCATCATATAAGCTTGGTTGACTGAATCGCATCGATCAAGTTTATTTTAAGTAATTTTACCCGTTAGGCTAAGTTTGTCTTTATTTCCGTTGGTAATCACAATTGTCACTTTATCAGTAATTCGATTGATGATTTGATCATTCACACTGATAGTGCCAAGTTCTGTATCGATTTTGATTGATTTGCGATCTTTAGCAAAGGTTGTGCTTGGAATAAAGATAACAGCACCATTCTCATCAAGCTTAACCATGCAACCACCGCGATTGACGTTAAATATTTCACCTTTAAATACGGTTTCATCACTTACAGCATGTGCTAGGTATTCGATATAAAGCCAATTATTTATGTCACGTTCAACAACGCGTTGATTATCACGTTGCTGTTTTAACAATTCAGCTTGTGCGGCTTTAATCGTAACCTGGTCAGGTTGCCCAGCAATGATTGCTTTTAATAGGCGGTGATTAAGTAAATCGCCATACTTCCTGATCGGTGAAGTCCAAGTGGCATATTGTTCTACCCCTAAACCGTGGTGGGGCTCTGGCTGGTGTGAGATGTTGGCGTAATTTTGAAATTTACGTAACCTAGCTGCCAAGTAGTTATCATTTCTAGACGTCATTTCCCGCTGTAGTTGACAAAACCCTGCGGTTGTCAGCAAGTGCTGTGGGTGATAGGTGTAATCATGTTCAGCGAGTAGCTTGGTAAGTTTCACTACTTTTTCCGCCTCAAAGCCAGGGTGTGTATTAAAAATACCTTTATTGGCTTGTTGTTGTAACAATTGACCACCGCTGATATTAGCTAATAACATCGCTTCTTCAATCATGCTTTGTGCAATGCTTTGGTGTTGCACATCGACTGATTCAATCCGTAAGTCATCATTAAGCACTAAACGATAATCTGGGCGGCTGTCGAATAATTGTGTATTTTTAGCACGCCAACAATTGCGAGCGAACGCTAATTCGCTCAGTTGTGTGAGTGCTTTACCTAACTCGCTTGAAGGCTGCCAAGTTGATTGGTCATCAATGTATTCTGTTACTTGCTGATAATTTAGTTTTGCAGCTGAGGTAATGTAAGCAAGTGAGAAAGTCGGGTTTTCCAGTAACTTACCACGTGAGGTAATTTGCATTTTACAGACAACCGCAGGGCGCTTCTCTCCTTCAACGAGTGAGCACAAATCATAACTAAGAGACTCTGGCAGCATGCTAATAACACGCTTTGGTAAATAGTGTGTATAGCCACGTGCTGCCGCCTCTTGGTCCTCGCCGCTGCCAGGAGCAATATAGGCACTTGGATCTGCTACTGCGACCTGTAATTGCCAATGCCCATTCGCTAATTGGCAAATATTGATTGCATCATCCATGTCTTTGGTTGATGGGCCATCAATCGTGAAAAAAAGCTGTTCGGATAAATCATCACGCGCTATTGATTCATCAAACTGCCATTCGCCTGTATCTTCTGGTGATTGAGTGGGGAGTGTCTGCTCAGGGTTTAATAAATTGTATTTTGCTAAGCTGACTAACCACGGCGTGTCAATGGCATCTTCTTTTGCAATAACGTTGTCAATTTTTGCTAGGAATTTACCTGCAGGCTCTGTTTGTTTTAATGGGTGTTGTATGATGGTTGCTTGGACATAATCACCAGGTGTAACGTTAATGTTCGAGTCGGTTTGTGTTTCAATTGCTGGGCCTCGATAAGGAGCCGGCGGCATTAACATGATTTTATTTTTTTGTTTTGAAACCTGTGCAATAAAGTGCTTAACCGCTGGGCTGACCAAATTCAAAGGTTCTGCTTGTTCTTTGCCTTTATCTTCACGAAGATGAGCTTCAATAATGTCACCGTGCATGACTTTTTTCATCATTGGCGGAGCAATGAAGTAACTCTTTTTCTCTGTTTCTAGAAAGCCATAACTTTTATCTGTTGCTTTAACACGACCTTCAATCTTAGGCAGAGTTTGTTGAATATCTTGCTTGAGCTGAGCAAGAAGTGCGTTATCTTTAAACATGGTTGAGTCTCTAACTTTTTATGCGGTGACTATAGGTTAATTTGTAATGCAATTCTAGTGTCTTTAGGGAACTCGCACGAGACCGCTGCCAAAGCACACTAATAGAGTTACGTACTCGACTAGAGGAATGATATGTAATAGCTTATAATTTAAACATATTGAGTGATTCATTTAGGGATAGAATGAAAATTTTTCGAGTACTAACGATGCTATTGATTGGCTGTGGTATTGTGGCTGCCTTAACACTTTTCGGAATGAGGGAGTATCAAGTATCATTTTCAACATTCGTCAATAAAGTTGCACAACGATTGTCACTGATAAGTGATGATCAGGTGATTATTCACTACGATAAAAAATATCAAAAAACACCCATGCATCATGTGTCGAGTGGCGACTTTCCTCGGCTTTTTTTAAACCCTCTTCGTGGTTGGAATGGTTTAGAAAGTCCGTTATTTTACCAGCAGCGAGTAGACTTTTTGACTCAAGCTAACCTTGGTTTTAAACCAAATTGTCCAAATACAACCTTATCAACTGCTCTCCATTGTTACTTAATTAAACCCAACACAAAATCACAGATTGCCCTTGAAACCAGCTTGATCAACTTTAAGTTCTTAAAGCCCCAGCATAGCAACTTCTATGGTAATGCATGGATGTTTGCGCTGGGCGTCGATATCTCAATGGCATCGGGAAAAATACGCCATAAAACCAAACAAAAACTCCAATTTAGGTTAGAGTCAATGCTCTCTGAGTACTTAACGCTCTTAGACCAAGACTCTGCTGGTCTATGGCATGGGCGTACAAACCTCGGTGCGCAAGCCTTTCTACTAGCTACTGTCATGGATAAAACGACACAAAAGCAAATCAATTATTACCGCCGAGCGTTAGGCCACTTTGAGCAAGTCTATCAAGCTATTGAAGCAACGGAAGTATGGCCAGAGAGCTATAACTATTGGATTAACTCGCGGGGGCTTGAAGTGGTGTTAGCTCTTTCGGCTTACAAAAATGCACTCGTTGAACCTGTGGCCCAGCAAAAGGCGTTGGCGTTAATTAAGCGAATTGGCTTGTGGCACATCTATTTGACGCGCCCTGACTTTAAAATTGAAGGCTGGGGTGACGAAGGACCGCGAGTTGATCTTAAAGATGAAACTGCTCGTGTTATAGACTTGATAGCACAAGTGACAAAACAACCTGAGTTTTTTGAGTTTAGCCGAGTAATACGTCGCCATTACGCGCATGAGAGCTACTTTGTTGGCTATCGCTGGATGTTACCTTTACTCTATTCGGCACCAGAGCATCAAACTTCTAAGCAGCGTAGAAAAAAACAACCAATAAATACTACTTCGGAGCGCCTTAGCCCGATGAAACCCTTGTTAGCCCCTGTGGAACTTTTTGGTCGGGGGTTTGTTAACCAACTAATTGTGCGCAGTGGATGGGCTGATAACGATACGTTTATTTCGTATCGAGCTGGTCATATATTTAGCCATCACCAGCATTATGACGCCGGGCACTTTACCTTGTTTAAAGGGGTACCGTTAATCGTTAATCATGCTAAATATAATGGGAATGTTCACTCACCTTATCGCTTTAATTATGCTATTCGTACCGTTGCTAAAAACACGTTGTTAATTCAGCAGCCTAATGAACGTACAGTTAATAATAAGCGTTATAGTGAAAACGTTGCTGATGGTGGTCAGCGTTTAGTGTTACCTTCTGGAAACGCTATTGAATCTTTTACCCAGTGGCAAGAAAATCTAAGCGATGGCCCCCATTATGGCGCAGCCACATTACTCGATTATCAATATGAAAAAGATAAGTTTACTGCAATAGGTTCGGATATTACGGCGGCATATAATAGTACTAGATTTAGCGCTTTCGGTAACAAAGCAAAGGTCAAAAAAGTTACACGCGAACTTGTCTATCTTGATGAGCATGATTTGTTGTTAATGCACGATAAAATATTAACGACAGAGCCCGAGTATAAAACGAAGTGGCTGAGTCACTTCGTTAATAAACCCAGCAGTTCGTCACCATATAATGTGGTTCAAGGAACGGATGAGGATGGAATTTTAACGACACTATCTAGGCAATTTATTGTCGACAATCAGGGGAGCCGCTTAACACTGGATGTGTTAGTTCCCTCTAATACGCACGCTCATTTAATTGGCGGAAAAACGTTTCAACATTACGTTGAAACTGATGGAAATGATACTGAGCTTAATGGGCAGCTGATAGAACAGGATTTCGACGATAAACCTTGGTTCGATACCGGTCAGTGGCGACTTGAATTGTCGCCCCTAAATCAGACTGGTAAGACTCATTACCTCGTAGCTATGCAGCCGAGGATTCTTGCTAAGGAAAAGATTGCAGCGAAAGTAAATCCGATTCAATTTCATAACTTGAGCACTCGTCCATTAACTCATCAGCCACTCAATCAAGTGGGTAAAGTATTGTCGATGTGTATAGATGAAGTTGATGCGTTTAGTTTTGAACTTAGTCAAGAGGTGCAAACGTTGGTCATTTTTTCAGAGACAGCAAAACAATTGAGGTTAAGCCGTGGCCACAAAAAGAATAGTATGAGCATAGACGTTAAAAAGGGGATAACTGTCTTGACGAGCCCTTTGGCTAGTAAAACGCCTTGGTATATCACTAAGGTATAGCTTTTAGCTGTGACGATAGTCATCAAACGAAGTAAGTAATGACTATCGACAAATAACTAGGTCTATTTTAACTAGGCCTATTTCATTGTTTCTCGTAAACGATCTTGAACAACCTCGACGAGTTTATCTGGTTGGAATTTAGAAATAAATTTATTACAACCAACTTTTTCGACCATCGCATCGTTAAAACTACCGCTAAGGGAGGTATTAAGTGCGATGTAGAGATCACTCATTCGCTCATCATTACGAATTTCATAAGTTAGCTTGTATCCATCCATCTCAGGCATTTCGGCATCGGTGATCATCATTAATAATTCATCAGTGATTTTCTTGCCTTCATCTGCCCATTGTTTTAATAAATTGAGTGCTTGTAAACCATCGGACGCTTCAATTATTTCAAGGCCAACCGTTGATAAGGTTTCTCTTACTAAATTTCGTGCTGTTGGTGAGTCATCTACAATTAAGATACGCTTACCATGAAAATGTTCTGCAATAGAGTGATCTAGAACGCCTTCTGAGATACTTGTATCGTAAGTAATTATTTCAGCGAGGACTTTTTCTACGTCAATAATTTCAACGATGTTATTAACTTTCCCTCGCTCTATTTGGGTAATGGCGGTTAAGTAATGGTGACGTCCCGCTGTCTTAGGAGGTGGTTGAATACTACCCCAGTTGGTATTGACGATTTGATCAATTTTACCCACTAAAAATGCTTGAATAGTACGATTATATTCAGTGATGATAAGGTTACAATCTTCATTAACTTCCATCGGTCGCATGCCAATGGCTTGTGGTAAATTGATAACAGGGATCGTGATACCACGCATGTTAACTACACCAATAACAGAAGGGTGGGAGCCTGGCATTGCAAATAGCTTTTGTAGGCTTACGACCTCTTGTACTTTAAATACATTAATCGCGAACGTTTGATAGGAACCTAAATTAAACAATAGCAATTCGAGGCGGTTTTCCCCGACAAGTTGCGTTCGTTGGTTAACACTATCTAAAACACTGCTCATGCTGAATCCTTGTCATTACTTCTAGGTAAGAGTATAGCTGATGTTATGCAACTTATCGTTCACACGATAAGCAAAGAATGACATCTTAGCGAAAAAGCATAAATAATTCTATTTTTTAGCGCTCTCGAGTGAGATTAATCAATTAAAATGTAAGGTTTTTCTATCCAAATCATTATTTTTTAACCAACTAGATCCCATTACTCGTCGATAGGTAGTGTGCCTGTGCCGTGAAACAGTTTATAATGCGCGGTAATTACGAATGAGGTGAATTTAATGAGAATTTGTGCCGTAGATTTAAAAGATAATCACGCCAATATATGCATCATGCAAAAAGACAATGATGTGTTTGATATTCCTGATTGTCGTCAACAACGTTTGACGGCTCAGAAAGTGAATGAAGTGGAAGACTTATTAGCGTTCCAGTTTGCGTTTAAAAAGCTAATGGAAGACTATCAAGTCGATCGCGTAATCATCGCTGAGCGTATCTCAAATGGTAAACATGCCGCAAAAATGTCGACGTTTAAGTTAGAGGCTGTTTTACAAGTGTGTGCTGAATTAACGGTTGAGTTAATTCCACAAACGGTAGAAAAGCAATGGTTAAAGCGCTGCGCACCACCGGTAGAGTTTAAATATACTGGTTTAAAACCTTTCCAAGAAAAAGCTTTCTTAACGGCTTACGCTTATTTAAGTCACTAGCTTTCGCTAAAGAAAAAAGTAAGAACAAGTTAACTTATTGTTAGCTTGTTCTTATACGCACCACTTTCATTATTTCAATTTCCATCCCTGCAATAGTTTCGTTTTCTGGGTAATAGGTTACATTAACCCGTTGGCCTTTGAGTGAACGATACAGCTTTTTACGTTTGTATTTAAATGACACGTCAATATCTGCAAGCATCAAGGTATTAATAACCCACTCACCTTGTTCTCGCTGTACATGGGAAACAACTTTAATGTCGGTTGAATGAGTGAGTTTAGGGTGGTTTTTTAATAATTTATCAACCGGTGTCTTAGCCATAGTTTGCTTTCTTTGTTTAGAAGTGTTGATGAGGGTAGGGTTATTGTAATGCGATGTCGCGGTAAAATAAATCACTTAAGAGAGTAGTAAGAAATGACGGGTGAATTAATCTATCTACAAGGTTATCCTGCACAAATTGTCGAAAAAACTCAGCAGTTAGTTAAACAAAATAAGCTCAAAGCGTATTTGCTATCGCGCTATCCAGAATGTCATGACATAACGAATGACAAAGCACTTTATGCATATGTACAGCAACTAAAAAACCAATATTTAAAGAAGTCTGCACCGATCAGCAAAGTTATCTTTGATGACAAAATCCATGCGATTAAGAATGCCCTCGGGACTCATTCCTATGTCAGTCGTATTCAAGGTAGTAAACTTAAGGCGAAGAACGAAATTCGTATTGCCCGAGTTTTTAAAAAAGCACCGCTGCCATTTCTATCGATGATTGTGGTTCATGAGTTAGCTCATGTGCGAGAGAAAGAACATAACAAGGCTTTCTATAAGTTGTGTCAGCACATGGAACCCGACTACTTCCAGCTTGAGCTTGATTTACGCCTTTATTTAACCCAGCTAGAGTTACAGGGAGCTATCTACTAACCTTTAGGTTTTGTATGCTTTTTGTTCGAACAATTATTTGACCTACAAACTATGAACCGCCTCACTTTTTCAATTATTGATTATGGTAACCTTATCGGCTCTTTTTCATTTATATTTGTAGGTTGTAATGTCTCAAATTCAGCAGTTCAATCTTATTGCCGTCGAAGGTAATATCGGGGTAGGTAAATCGACATTATTACCAAAATTGGTTAATGAATTAAATGCACATAGTAATCAGCCGTGGCAGTTAATCATTGAAGACGTTGATACCGACCATGAATTTCAACGCTTATTAAAAGCATTTACTGTAGACCCAACGAAACGTATTGAATTTCAGCGTTACATTACCAACAAGCGTGCTGAAATTTGTCAGAACTTAAGCCCTGATTATAACTATGTTATCGAGCGCTCATTGTTTTCTGATTTAGTTTTTTGTCAAGCTAACCTCGCTGAAGCGTGTCGCCCCGATGGCAAAGATTTAGATTACTATTATGATATTCAGGATAAATTAAACGATTACCCACAAGTAAGTGCTGTCATTTACTTAAAGTCTGATCCTGTTATTTCATATCAGCGTATGATTGAGCGAGCACGTGATGCTGAAGCAGGTACAAGCCAACAGTATTTACAGTTGATCTCTGATTGCCACGATACATTTTTACCGCATATTTGTCAGCGTTATAACACGCAATTGATTATTCAGGAGTGGACTGATTTTGGCTGCCATGAAATGCTAGCACGACGCATTTTAGTTGATGTCTGCCCAGAGTTAGCGCAAGTCGCAGAGTCTGCCTAATAAGTTATCAATACTAAAAAAGCCACTTCAAGTCTTCGGTCAATCCGGCGCGCTCTTATCCGGAATCTCAGTGTTGAAATACAAAGCGAGACCCTGAATAAAACCTTTCAGGGCGACGTTGTGTGGCAAACTCCAACATCGTCATTCTGGCATGCTTTTAGCCGGAATCTCAGTGTTGAAATTTAGTGTTGAAATACAAAGCGAGACCCTGAATAAAAAAATTTCAGGGCGACGTTGTGTGGCAAACTCCAACATCGTCATTCTGGCATGCTTTTAGCCGGAATCTCAGTGTTGAAATACAAAGCGAGACCCTGAATAAAAAATTTCAGGGCGACGCCCCATCGTTTTATTCTGGATCGTAACTTAAAATTGGTGATAACCAGCGCTCGGTTTCTTCGATACTCATGCCTTTACGCTTGGCATAGTCTTCTACCTGATCTCTTTTAATATCCTT
>PIZK01000016.1:206515-223228 GCA_002835545.1 Alteromonadales bacterium alter-6D02 | reverse complement strand
ACATGAAAAACACCTAACGCCTAAATAACAGGCTAAGTAATGGTTGGCTAAAATTGTGTAGCGAAGCGAAACGTAGCCAACTGTTACGTGTCCTTGTTGATTTTCTTGTTAGGCGTCTCGATACCTGCTTTCAACAATTTCCATTTGAGATAATACGTTTGATGCACTTTTCGTAACCAATGTACTTTCTTTGTGAGCAAAAACACAGGAGACTACTCCACAAAAAACACAGCAAAATGCAACTGCCCACATAACAATTTGTTCAATCTTTTGCGCTTCTGTAAATTCAGTAAAAAGAGCCGCGGCAACAATTGAAAGTCCAGCGCCTATTAATGCCGAGCCTATGGTGTGCATCAGAGAGTTATTATCTTCAATACTAGATACACTAGTTTTTAAAGCAGCCCATTCACTGTTAGGAATAGCCATCGCTTGTGCTGATTGGGGTTGCTGAATATCTAATGTCTGAGTTAACTGAAAGGTATTAATTTCTGGATTAAAATGATTCTCTGGGTTTCTTGAAGGAGTAGCCGAAATAAAGCCAGTATCAGACATCAGTCACCTCTGAGAAAAAAGTGTATGCCACATTATAAGAGGAATAATCTTCTATAACATTGATTCTAAAAACAAGAGAAGTAGGCCTACCATGTAATAAACCAACATGAATTGGAGTGAGTGGGCCAAAATTTAATTTGTGGTGTGGATTTTTTACGGTAATTGTCATGGTTGATTCATCAACCACTTGCCCTGTTATTGTACTATCAGTTTCATTTGGATTATTCTCTACAACTAATTTCAACGTCATTTTCGGGTCTTCTGATATTTCAAATTCAACAGGATTCATTTCAAATGAATCCAAATAACCAGAAGTAACAACCTCTTGATTTCCACTCTTAATTTTCATTATATCTTCCAAAAATAATTTTAGGTGACTATAACTTAAAATAGGTTTTTTATCAGCTATAAAGCTTACTATTGGTAGTTAAAATTTGCCGTAACAAGCAGAAATAATGCTGACGCCTAACGCCCACATTAAGCGGACTAAAATAGGGCGACATTTTTGCGCCCTTTGTTTTTGCAAAAAATGACGAACTGTTTTAGTTCCGTTTAAATTGCTTGTTAGGCAAACTTTATATAAAGCCAATTCGAAGGTTTGATTGCATGCATGAATAAACACTTCCAATTATTGTAATTAGCACCACAATTTAATTCAGTGTTTTTATTACCAATCATGTCAAACTCAAATTGCTTAGATTTACACCAATCTATTTTTACAGCAATATTATGTTTTCCAGTAGCTAATTCAAAATGCTTAGTTTCACCGGAAGCAATATTTCCAATATTTTCACCATTAAGAATAATAGAGTATTTCCTGAGATAGTTTGTTGCCTCAAGTCCGCGCGTTAATGTTAAACAATTAACAGGTCGTGAGTCATCTACAACTAACTTCTCTTTATGCTTCTTAATTTTTTTACCATAATACACTCCTACGCTTATCCATATAGATAAACAAATAATTAGAGGTATAAACGCTTTGATTAACTCCATGCTATCCCTAGTTGCCTAACGCCCCAATAAGGGGCTGATAATGGTTTGCTAAAATTGTGTAGCGCAGCGAAACCGAGCTAACTGTTAGCAGTCCCGCTTGATTGGTTTGTTATATGCAAATTACGCCAATTTTTTATATAAAGGATAATAGAGCGCACCACTTAATATTACAGGGTAAACCAAACTTAATAGAGCTACAGCTAAGGCATAACCAAGGACAGATAAATCATCTAAATTATTAGCTATAGCAACAATACTAATTAACAATGATATACCACCAGCCCAAAATGAAAACTTAATTTTTGTTTTGTAAATGTAGCTAAGCTCTGGATTTTTAACGGATTGTTTTGAAAAGAGGTGTTTGATACCAGATATAGACGCTAACGTATGGCGCCAACCAAAAACGGCAATACTAAGGCCATAAACAAACCCTAGAATAACAATGAATGTTTGTGTATCTAAAAACATAGAAACATTCCCTGATAATACGCAAGCCATAGATATAACAGCGATAGAAATTATCCAACCTAGAAGATTACTCATACATTTTCCTTTGCATATAACGCTTTGCTAAGCGGCAATAAAATAGCTGGCTAAAATTAGCGAGGAACGAGCAAAAGCCAGCTGTTTTTTGTCCGTTTAAGCAACTTGTTAGCAGTACTATAACTCTTGCTCTAAAGCGTGCCGTAGCATGTGAGGTAGCTCTCTCATCATCATGTACGTATGCTTATCATCACGATACATATCTCTCATCATTGGGTGCTCAAAAGAAAACTCAATTAGCTCTTGAAATGCTTCAACGGATTCTCTTTTATTTTCTCTAGATGTTTTACTACGTAAAGTTTTAACGAGATCAAGCCCTGCATCATGTATCCAAGGGTAATCCTCTCGAAACAAACTTATAGCGATTTGGAAGCCAGTGAAGTTTTTACGAAATCTTGGAGACATATGTAACAGCTCATCGATCATGTGAGGATGAATTTTCTTTTTCCTCCTCATCCGTAAATCTTTTTCCATTTCGGAGCGTGATATTATGTCTTGTAACATTTTGCTTAGAGAGTCTAATTCTTTATGAACATCTAAATCAGGGCTTCTAAGTAGTTTTTGATTTACTCTCGATAAATCCAATATTTCTTCTAAAATTTCAGTCGAGAATGAATCTTGCTTTTCTGGTTCTTCTGATGATTTTGCTTGAGGCTGATCTTTTAAAAGACCATCTAATTTTTCTTCTAAATCGGGATACCAAACATCTAAAGCTTTCTCTAACCTATCTGGTTTTAATTGCTCTGCATCATCAGCCTTGTTTAAAGAAAGTAAAAGTTTTTTGAGGTCTTCTTTCTCGAATACAGTTGATTGGAATTGCAATATTGGACCATTTATTTCAGCCCGCTTAATACCAAACAAAAATGGACTGACATAGGACTTATCCATTGTTTTTGAAAGCGCACCTGCTTCAAACGTTAACCAGGGAGCGTGTAAGTTTTCTTTAGTTACACACAAAATACCATAACTCGAATCTGCTAACTCTGAAGCTATATCGGTGCTCCAACGAGCACCTTTATCAATATCTTCAGAAGAAACATAAGGCTCGATTGATTGTATAACCGACGGAAGCCAATCCCTTAAAGTTAGAGCAACTTTGTGGCTCAGATCTCCCGACCAACTTAAAAACACTTTCATTTTTATTCCTTTAATCTAATTTATATACACCGAGCTTTGCTGTACTGCTAACGCCCCTCTAATATGTGAACCATGTGCTGGCGGGCGATTTGCTCAGCAAATGGCGTGACAGCCATGGTGAATCTTAATTTAGAGTCTTGTTAGTGCTTAACTTATTTAATGCTTCGACTATAGATATAGTTTCCGGATTTCCAGAGTATATAGCTCTAGTTCCACCACAGTACCCAGTTGTCCAATTTTTTTCATCTAGAAAAACGATATGCTTTACACCAAGCTCAAATCTATTGCCGCGACAAAACGAACCATCAAAATAAGAATAAAGCACTGGAGAACTGTTACCTTTATAGGTTTTAGCATTCGATAAAGTTACTTTCTGGTACTCCTCACCACTCTCATCCGTTTTCATTTCTAACTTTGTCACACGCCCAATTAAGACATTATCACTTTGTGAAATAAGTGCATTTGGATCTGACTTTCGACAACTACAAGCAGCAGAATCGAAACTTGCAAGGGCAAAAAGGAATACTAAAAAATATAATGGCTTCAAGTTTCCCCCTGAGCACTAACGCCGCACTAAGCGGACTAAAATTGTGGGTTAAAATGTGTAGCGAAGCGAAACGTAACCCACTGTTTTAGTTCCGTTTAAGTGCCTTGTTAGCCGTTTACACTAGGCTCATCTGGTCAGTCATACGTTCTTTAAACTTCCCTTCGTGGAGAGAGTTTAGAAAGTTTTCAATGATGTCTTCAGTAACTTTACAGCACCACTCGGAAAAGCTGGTTGTCATAATCAAATCTAACCAACTTTCGTTTCCTTGAATCGAGCCAATAATTCCCATTTCAGCTAATTCTTCTAGCTCATTGTCAGGACGTTCATATTTAGATGAATAAGTATATTGCCCTTCACCTATTGTTCGTTCACCAAGAATAACTTCAGGTGGTCTGTGAATTATCGAATTCCTGAGGTTTCTAAGTATTTCAAATTCTTTATAAGGAGATAAGCTCTTATTCCAGTGATTTTTTGTAAACAATATCTTCGATTTTTTGTATTTATCTAGGGTACTTTCTTTACTTTGTTGTAAAAGAAGCATTTTTTCATATAATTCTTTCTCTTTAGGACTACGCCTACCACCACAAAATAATTCAGAAGATCCAATTGTTTCATTTATAAAAGCTTCAAGACAATTAAAACTAAATATCAATGAAACGATAGCTTGCTCAGGATTCTCATTTGTATTTTCTGATGCTTTCTTTGCTATTTCAAATAACAACTTATGTGCGAAATATACATTCTTTGAATATATCTTCTTACCTTGGATTGACACAGACACTCCTTAGACGGCTAACGCCTCGATAAGAAGCGAGTTTAGGCTTGCTATAATCAGTGAGGAACGAACGCGAGCAAGCCGTAGCGAGTCTTTCCTTCATCGACTTGTTATGTGTCAGTTTCAAACACAAGCGATTGTTCAAACACTTTTGACCAAGGAATATAAAAACTTTGCTCAATGTTATCAGCTTGCATTAGCGTAATTTTTGCAACATCGTGACCAGCACAGCTTTCTAACTCTATTTTCACAATTTCGTCTAGCTCAATCATCCTATAATTTTTAGGTTTTCCAAACATTAGCGTAGACCCTGCTATTCTCACAGAACAACTAAGTAAGTGCCCATTAAAAGGAACTATAGACATTAAATGTTCAGCTTCGTGAAACTTGTCACCCGCTAGTGGTTTTCCTAATTTTTCAAGGAATCTATAGTAAGCTTTCCAACGGTAAACTACATAAAACATTTGACCTAACAAAAGAAATACAATCGAAAGTAACGCAGCTACCCAAATAGAAAAAACCTCAAACTTAGCTAAAACAAAGAATAGACAAAGCGCAGTAACCAGATTAAGAGTTGCTCTTTTCCCGAACTTTAACCTTGGAATATTAACCTGCATTGAACCCTCGATGACACATAACGCCCGCATAAAATGCGGATAATGCTTGGCTAAAATTAGCGAAGAATGAGCGTCAGCCAAGCGTTTGACGTCATTTTTTATGCTCTTGTTAACTGGATATTTTGACAATCCTATTTGCAACTTTTGTCTTTATATAACTGATAGAGACGCACTGACCATTTGTTAAATAATTATCTACGTGGTCTTTACCGTTAAAATATAAATCAGAATCATGGTTGCTAAATTCAAAATAGATATTTCTTACCATAAAAGATTCTACTTTTGTTCCTTGTTTGGGTACATCTATTTTGTACTCTTGAATACACCCTTCAACAACTGAGTAATCTTTGTTTTCTATTAAATTTTGAAGCTCTAACTGTTTCGTATAATTTAGAGCAAAGCCTATTACGCCCAATAACATTAAGGTTGTAAATATTCGAATTAATGTAAGCCTTTTGACTTTTGTAATATCCGAAGCTATCTCTGAAAATATAGGGAATTTGTGTACTAAAACGATAAACAGAACAAATAACGTAGGCGTTATAAAATAATCAACGCTGGTATTTGTTGTGGCTTCGAAATATATGCTCAAACTTTGACAATCCAGTTAACGCATTGCTCACCGGAAAATTGGGGGCGAAGCGAGTAATTTTCCGTGTGCAGCAACTTGTTAGACTTGGTTAATTTTCTGCTTAAGCGGATAGCAGTTTTCAACAACACTATCAATTTCTTCATCACTGAAACCAACAACTTTCAAAAAATGCAACTGGAATATCACTTCCATTTTTTGACACAGGATCCAGAGTTCTTCCCCGTCAGCAGCGTTGTTTTTTAAGTTTTCACTGTAATGAGTAAGGTAATTCCTTGTATCTACAATTGTTCTCAAAAGTTTACTTCTTTCTTTGCTGTTGCCTAACTTATCCTTAAACGGCTCAATGATTCGTTTTAATCTTTTCCCTAAATTAATTTCATTTCCATGCATCAGGCGACCACTTAGCCATTCGGCATGTTCCTCTGGGCAATTCTCACTGATCGTTGAAACAAGCGAGTCAAATTCAGAAGAATCCATGAGCTTTTCCTCGCTTGTTCTTCTATGGTACGTTTCGAGCCCTTGTGCCAAAGCTAAAAATTTACCATCAAGGTATTTTTGTGCCCCATTTTTTGTGGAAAAGTATAAGCTGAGTGCTGGAGCCATAATTTCATATGCACGTAGCCAGTTATTAAAAACATCCTGAGCATTACTTTTTATAGTTCCGTAAGTAAATAACATTCTATGCCAGTTCTTGTCTGGCGCTTTTTCCGTGAATGGAATACTAGGGTAAAAAACCTTGATAGGAATAGGATATTTGTTGCCATCACCACCATCTCTTTGTATTTCTTTTGATGTTGCTGACAAGCCTTTCAATGTAACTGTTGTGTCCATAGAAAAACACAAAAAATTGGTTAACTTATATGCTATTTCTGTGAAGTCAGTCAATGGCCTTAAATCATCAGAGCTCAGCTTAAAATATACGCGCTGTGTGATCTTAGATTCAGTAGTGCTAGAAGATCTTGGGAGAGTATATGCAAAGCAAACTTCCAATTTCATGCCACTATCTAGCTCATAGGATATATTCTCTGGAGGTGCATAACTAATAGTGGCCGTTCTGCTTCCCCAATCACTGTCGACGTTAATACCACTAATACCAACCCACTCATCCAAGCAATCAACGGAAAATGACAAAGTATTAAAGGTAACAACTTCATTTTGGTCATAGGCGACACCACTTAAAACTTTATTTACACAAATTTTTGATTTTGATATCCCCCCAAAGGATATATTTTTATTGGTATAGAAGCAGTTCTCTAGAGTTACTAAACCGTTCTTCTCAACATGTCCAATTATTCTATTCAGATTATCATCACCGTTTAGTGATTTAATACTTTCATCAAAGAGGCCAACAACTTCCAGCTCGATATTACCTCCATTTTTGATGGTTAATACCCCAGGAATTTTTTTCTCATCTCGCTCAGGAAGCCAAAAGAAACCTGTTTTCACATATTCATCTTCGATTCTCATGCGATTCTCCTGAAAAATCTAACGCCTCATTAAGAGGCAATAAAATAGTTGGTTAAAATAAGCGAGGCACGAGCAAAAACCAACTGTTTTTTGTCCTGCTTTAATGACTTGTTATATTTCCGCTTACAACCAATTTTTACCATAGTTTTAACTTGAATTTATGACTTAGAGAGGTAAAAGAAAGCGCTAAAACTATCCCAGTTGATAAATAGTACATTTGCAAAACAAATGCTTCTGTGGCTCTATAAGAGACGACGCCATCATAAATAGTGAAGGCCAGTAAAATAAAACTCAATATGGCAAATAAATACTTTGCGATTACGTTAAAAATTAGCATGAACATTGCTGATAGTTGCAATGGACCTACGATTGAGAGTGTTAACCAATGCGGGATTTGGGAATTGTATCCATGCCAATCCATTGCTGATACCAAGTCACTTTCATAGACAATATCGCCAGTCATATAGTTTAAGTAAAAGCTAGAAAAACAAAGTATAAGAATTGTTAATCTATAAAATGTAGATATATTCATTATCACTCCGCTTAGGAAATATAACGCCACAATAAGCGGCTAAGTAATGCTTGCTATCATGTGAAACGAAGTGGAACCGAGCAAGCGTTGCGTGTCCGACTTGATTGCCTTGTTAGCTATATATTACTAATTCCTTAACATTGTATTGGTTATTGCCCAAACTATAAACAAAGCTCCTAAAGCTATTGTAGCGAGCTTTGATTTTTTATTTGTTTGTAATGTTGCTGACCAAAACAATAATGAAGATGAAGCTATTACACCAAAGTAATATATACCTGGTGCCATAATCCCTACTGGGTTACTTACGGAATAAATAGCAAAGCTAAAAGAAATAGTTACACCAAGAATGAACATCCCTTTTGCCGTTTCAAAGAAGTTATAAATACTATCCAATTTATCGAAAACACTCTTACTCAAAATTTACTCCATTCCCTGAATTAACTCATATAGCTAACGCCCGCCTAACGGGCAAATTGTAATGAAGCATATTTGTGTGATACTGGCGCGCAGCGACAACACAAAAATGCGCAAATAAAATTGTCCCTGTTGAGGCGCTTGTTAGTGAGATGATATCGCATCAGGACACAAATATGACTTTGGATCTTTCCTAACCAATTTCGTCATCTCACGATTAAATATGGCTGCGTACTCGTTAGCCTTCTCTGCCAACTTTGCTTGACCTCTGCAAGTTATTACATCATGACCTGCATTGATGAATTCCCATTTGGACTCCAAGACTACGCACCGCGTAAATTTGAATTCAAAATTTGGTCTACTTGGTCCGAACCCATCAAACACACCATAAAAATAGATATCGTCCAAAGCGTATTCTGATTGTGCATGTGCTTTAGCTTTCGATGAATCAAGCATATCTATCTTTTGTGCAAAGTCGCATTTTTTGTCTGCAGGTATTTTACTTTCAAAGAACTCTCGAAGTTCTCTTTTCTTAGCCTTTAGGTCATTTTCATCACTTGATATTGGAGAATTAGAACAAGCAACACAAAGAATCGAAAAAAAGCCAACTATAAATATTGATCTCACAGTAATCTCACTAACGCCCCAATAAGGGGCTAAAAATTGTTTGCTAAAATGTGTAGTAGCGAAGCGAAACCGAGCAAACTGTTTTTAGTCCCGCTTGATTGGCTTGTTAGTTTTATTTTTTCACCAACCTGATAGCGCATGATAACTCTATCCCCCTCTCTTCTAATAGGTACTTATGAGTTTTTGCTAGTTCATACCTAACCATGAAGGGTAAACTATCAATATTCTTTTTTTTGTCGAATGTTAATATACACAAAATAATAGAATAACTTGAAGCATGGACATCCTTTCTATCTTTCGGAATTAAGGTTAAAAACGTTTTTTTGTTTTTATTTTTATTTTCATCATTTGTGTTGTTGTTTACAAAATCCCTCATAGAATTTCGAGTTGCTTCTTCTTTAATAAATGCATCTATATAGAATCGAGATTGTAGAAAAAGGTGACTTAAAGAGCTTGTGCCTGATTTAAAAACCTTCACATGGATAAAGCTTTTATCTGAATGAAATAAATCACATATTTCATATAACTTTTGATCTGCAATTTTAATTTTTGATTTATCAAAAAGGAAAATATCATTATAGTTTTTAGCTACATGAGAATTATATACCTCCTCTTTATATCTATCTTCACCTTTCACTATGCAATGTATTGAAACATCATTAGGTAAATATGTTTCTTGGTTGTCATTTACCTTATTTTTAATGTAGTCATCGATTTGTGTTTTAAAATCAGTACTAACACTTCGCCATACCCCGCCAGTGAGTATAAAGGTTTCTCCTTTGATCACAGTTTCAAAATTAATACAATCATAAGCTCTCATACTTGAATATTCACCAGCATCACTAGCACTATAAATTTTCCAGTTTTTTATAGTCGTAATAGATGATTTTACATTGAACTTAGGATGAGCTTTTAATAATTCATATATGTTCAAATCATCATGTTTTACAGATGAGTCCTGAATATCCTCATAACTATAAAAAGCATGGTCATCACTTTCAATGACACTTGAAGATAAATGAATAGAATCGAGCTTATTCAATTTAAGCTTGTCAAATAATATATTATCAAGAACTTTTATTTGGTCATTATCACTAACAAAATCTAACCGTCCGTATGTAGGGAAACTTTTTTTATAAGAACGCAATTCGTAAGCAGTATCTAATTTCAGTAAGATATTTATTAAATCATCATTGTCTACGAAAGCTTTTTTATTGAAATTTACTTGAATTGAGTTACGGCCTGAAAATGATTTAATAAAGTCATAGTTTGTATGAGTCGTTCCTGCAATAGATCTAAAAAACTCCTTTTCATCGTTAATATCAAAGATATCTAAACTGGCTCCTTTGCTTGCTTGCCTATCAGTTAAGGTAGATACTGATGAATGAGTCATCGTATTTACTTTCCGTAAATTTTCAGGGTCACAAATATTCATAGCGACTTTAATACCAAAGTCGTTAACAAGCTTATCGTTGTTTATGAATCTAGACGTGTGCATTCCAAAGGTTAAAAGAAAAAACAAAACATCATTACTAGGCTGTTTTGTGATTTTTATCCCCACAACAGCAGAAGGAGTTTTATTAGTAGATGAAAACTTAAGATTTATATCCTCTGATAACTCATTGACCATTGCCATCCATGGATAATCATCTTGTGTTTTTTTTACCCCGCCAACTTCACTATATTTGACAATACCTTCAACAAGGTTTTCTTCGCTTTTGAATTTAAAGCTATCAAGAGTTTTAGTAGTTACGTCAAAAATTTCAGAAAAAGCTTTTACCGCTTTCTTTGCCCTGAAAATCGTCATTTTATCCAATTTATTAACGCTCAACATATACTCCTTTATACATTATAAAACTAACGCCTCATTAAGAGGCAATAAAATAGTTGGTTAAAATAAGCGAGGCACGAGCAAAAACCAACTGTTTTTTGTCCTGCTTTAATGACTTGTTATACGTACCTGACTCATAAGCCGAGCTTTTTCCATTCCTTTGTTGCGCCTAACGCTATACCTAAAGGAAATGCTGAAGCTACGATAAGAAAGTATTTAGAATTATCAATACCAGTTGTTTGAAATATACCTGCCATTAAAGAGCTTATAAATCCTAAAATACCACAACCCCAAAAAAATATAGTCGCATACTCTACAAATTTTGAGTTAGGCGAATTAAATGGATTTATTCTTTGAAAGCCAATTACAAATATAAGCATTGCCATAGCTGCAAAATACATAAAAAGCGTCATTAATGGTGCTGCAATAGCTAGAGCTAAATCGTCAATGGCATACAAGCCTATTACGAGTGAAACTGAGCACCACACCAAAACAAACTTTGTAAGCCATTTATCAGACAGATTAATGTACTTATTTAAACTTAATTTGAAATTCACGACATATTCCGAGTACGTATAACGCCTCGTTAAGAGGCGAAGCGTAGCGAGTCCTATTCAATGACTTGTTACATCTGCACAATACTGTGCAAATAATAAATAGGAGAAATAATATGACAGAGTTTACTTTACCCGAAAGCGAGTTCGGACAAGGCAATCACTTACTTATCCCAAAGCGAGTTTTAACCCAAGACCCAAACCCATCCGCGCAAGCAGAGGTTGCACGTTTACAAGAGTTACTTCTGGATAAGTGGGAGAAATAATATGAAAGAAATAGAATTACTTGCATTACTACAGGGTCTCGACTCTCAGATTAAAGATCATGAAAAGTTCATTATAACTCCTAGTGACCTAAAACTTACCTTAGATGATTACAATCTACTCATAGGTTTAGCTCAGAAGCAGTTTCAATCCATACCTTCTGATATACTGGGTATTTTTCATCCAGAAAACCAGACTTACCGTCTTTAGTCTTAAAGGTAGGAATAATTTTACCGTGAGGAGACACGTCAGCTCCGTCAAAACACATCCAAGACTCGTATTCTGGATGTTGAGACAACTTATTGTTAGCTAATGTAAGAATTGCTTCAACTTGTTCAGTATTCATAATTTAATCCTTTAAATATTAAGTTGTGAGAATGTAAGGGTATCACCTTACGGTGAAGGTGGGAAGATGTAACGCCTTACTAATGGGCGCATAAATGCTTGGCTAAAATTAGCGACGAAGGAGCACAAGCCAAGCGTTTTGCGTCCTTTTGAGTAACTTGTTAGTTGCCGTTTAGTTTACCCAACGAGGTGATACTTCAAAGGAAAAACCATTAAAAGCAGTACCAGCGATAAACAATAAAACAACGATAACTAGTGAAAACCTAACATCATTTCGCTTTTTAACAAGTAACTCGGAATTTGCACCTTCACACGCTTTTCCGAAAATGACAGGCCACAAATATGTGAACATTTGCCTGTAAAGATCTATGAATTCTGGCTCGTTCCACTCGCGCCAATGTAATGGAGCTTCAATTTTCCAAGTAGCTATGAAAACACCTACACTTTTCATGAAAGCCAAGATAGACAAAATAAAGAGGCAAATCACCAAAGTTTGAAACATGAGCCATCCTTGAGGCAACTAACGCCCCAATAAGAGGCTAAAAATTGTTTGCTAAAATGTGTAGCGAAGCGAAACCGAGCAAACTGTTTTTAGTCCCGCTTAATTGGCTTGTTAGGTACAACATGCCATTAACTGATTTTGCAATTCTGTATTTTCACAGCCGATAATTTCTAAACCAATAACTTTGTTTTTAGAAGAGTAAGTTAGCATGACAGTGTATTCATTGTTACCTGTTGGAAATGTATCTTCAATTTCTTCAGGGTTATAGCCAATGAATTCAATTGTAAATGCAGAATTATCTGATGCAAATGAAGTACACGAAAGAATTTCACAATTTGCTAATTGCTTCGCAAAACCTTTTTCTCCATCTTCTATTAATGAGGATTTAACTTCATTGAATAGATCTTCTAACTTTTCCTTAAACACCAAACTCTCCGTTGTACCTAACGCCGCAATAAGCGGCTAAAAATGGTGGGCTAAAATCGCGAAGCGGTAGCCCGCTGTTTTTAGTCCGACTTAATTGCCTTGTTATAAGCCTTACATTGCAAAGTGCAGAAGAACTTTCGACGCTCTACTATTTGACACTTCACAGTCAATAATACGTGCCGAAAACTCATCATTAAACTTACTAATAGCTTTCAGAAAATCCATAAGAAGCAAGTCAATGTTGATACCAATTGACTCATTTTCACCAATATCTTTAGAAGCTTTCAGGAAAGCAATCACAACAGGATTTTCTGGAGGCCCACTAATATATTGGAGTTCTTTAACCTTAGAAGCCTTTGATAAATCTGAAGTTGTCGTATGTGTATGAAGAACGGCACACCTAGCTCCCCATAGATCATCTGCAGAACACTCTATGGAGGAATCTGAAAGCATATACTTGTTAACCCAATCTTTAAAAGTTTTTCCAGTCGCTTTCTCTTGATTGATTGGCGCATCAAGCAATCCACATGCATCAATAGATGAATAGATAATTGTTAAGACTTGCCCCATCAATTGCTTTTGATGAAGAATATCTACGGCTTCAATAACAGAATGAATATATTTCTCAATGTTTGACTCGCTCAATTTGCCTCCTGGCTTATAACGCCTAATTAACAGGCAAAAAACTGTTGGCTAAAATAAGCGACGAAGGAGCAAAAGCCAACTGTTTTTTGTCCTTGTTTAATTTCTTGTTAGCTCTTGTGTGCAACTTTATCACAGCTATAAACGGTACCATCGCTTTCTGATTTAAGCGTTAGAAGAGTATTATTTAGTACCAATACTTCTGATGATTCACTAATATTTTGTGGAAACAGACTTTCCAAGTTCAATACTTCATCAAATTCAGGGTGACTTAAGTTTACTAATTTTATTTCTGTAGACGTTTCGATTAAATACCCGTTTTGATATTCCCAGTTTGTACTAGCAGCCATTGAATATTCCATTTCTGGTAAATCAGGTGCTTTGAAAATTAAAGTACCGAATCCATTTGATTTACCGTTACGTACATAATTAACCTCATAATCCATAGCAACTTTAACCCCTTCTTCTTCAAGAGATAAACTGCAATGCCAGAGTCCGAATAATTGGGTTTGAGGAGAATAGTTATCTACATTACCTGAAGTACTACAGCCAGTGGTAATAATTATACTAGCGATCAGAGGTAAAGCTTTTAAATGCTTCATGTGTATCCTTACAATTGATTGAAAGAGCTAACAGTATATTAGTCAGACTTCTTATCAAACTCGACTAAAATATTTTATTAAAAAAGCTAATTTAAAATAAAAAACCCAATTAATCAATTAATTAAAAATTCGGCTCTCGTCTATTCTCACTTTTTCCACTGTGGAGAAATTGCTTAGACTGTAAAAAGAGAGAAATAAAGTGAAAATATCCAAAAAGCATCAAAATTAATATAAGTTTAATCAGCACGTTAGGTTACCGGCGTTGTTTTCACACACGGGAAAAAGAGAGAAATAAATAGGTCTTAAATTTGATATTTTTAACATCTTTACTATAACTGTATATCCACACAGTAAAAGTAAGGATAAAAAAATGTCCTCCCCGTTCTTAGAAAGTGTTCGAGATGTTTTACGCACAAAACATTACAGCCTACGCACCGAAAAAAGCTATTTGTATTGGATTAAGTATTACATTTTGTTTAATGATAAACGGCACCCTAGTGATATGGGGGCGACAGAAGTCAATCGATTTCTAACACACCTAGCAGTAAATCGTGGGGTCAGTCCTGCAACGCAAAATCAAGCGCTTTGCTCTATCGTCTTCATGTATAAGCATACAATCATGCGTGATTTAGTAGGGTTACAGTTTTCATACGCCAAGAAGCCCAAAAATATGCCTACGGTATTAGACCCTGTTGAAGCAACGAAAATATTGAGTAAGATGTCGGAGCCGTACCAGCTAATTGCTGCGCTACTTTATGGAAGTGGTTTACGTCTAAATGAAGCATTGGGCTTACGTATCAAAGACATTGATTTTTCTAATAAGACCATATTCGTTTTCAGAGGCAAAGGGAAGAAAGATAGACTATCGTTACTACCTCAATCCCTAATAGGCGACCTCAAGTCCCAGATAGCTAAGGCAACTAAGTTGCATCAGCGAGATTTGGATGATGGCTACGGGTTGAGTTCGGTGCCAGCTTCATTATTTCGAAAGTATAAGTTCGCACTGAAAGATTTGAGCTGGCAGTATTTATTCCCTTCTTCTTGCCGCTGTAATCACCCTGTTGATAATTATATATGTCGACATCATGTTCACCCTTCATCATTTGCTAAGGCACTACGTAAAGCTAAACTTCAGACCGATGTTGCCAAACGAGTCTCGTCGCATACTTTCAGGCATAGTTTCGCCACAGCCTTATTACAAAATGGCGCGGATATCAGAACCGTTCAAACGTTACTGGGTCACAGTGATTTACGAACCACCGAGATATATACCCATGTAGTTGGTAGTCAATTTGCGGGGACAATTAGCCCGTTTGATCATATCCGACTACAGATTGCAAACAGCTAGCAGTTAACATGGCATTAGGGCTTTGGTAAGTGGCACAGTTGAAGTTTAGAAAGCTGGTGTGAGATCCCGCATAAAAGACTTGCGGGATGACGGAGGGGTCATTGTGGGATGGCATGTGCCATTGCGACATCAAAGGAAAACTTAATTAAAAGCCCGAATGGTATGTTATTAGCAAGCGTTTAACCGCAGGGATGCGGTTTGCGAGCGTTCCATGGATGGCCTTGAGCGGCTTGCGATTAACATGGCGTTGGGGCTTTGGTAAGTGGCACAGTTGAAGTTTAGAAAGCTGGTGTGAGATCCCGCATAAAAGACTTGCGGGATGACGGGGGGGTCATTGGTGGCTGACGGGGATATTGCTAAATGACAGGGTTATATTTCGGCATCAGACAATCCTTATTTAAAAGCCCGAATGGTATGTTATTAGCAAGCGTTTAACCGCAGGGATGCGGCTTGCGAGCGTTCCATGGATGGACTTGAGCGACTTGCGGTTAACATGGCGTTGGGGCTTTGGTAAGTGGCACAGTTGAAGTTTAGAAAGGTGGTGTGAGATCCCGCATAAGAGATTTGCGGGATGACGGGAGGTGTCATTGGTGGCTGACGGGGATATTGCTAAATGACAGGGTTATATTTCGGCATCAGACAATCCTTATTTAAAAGCCCGAATGGTATGTTATAAGCAAGCGTTAAACCGCAGGGATGCGGTTTTCGAGCGTTCCATGGATGGACTTGAGCGACTTGCGATTAACATGGCGTTGGGTTTTTGGTAGCTGGCACAGTTGAAGGTTAGAAAGGTGGTGTGAGATCCCGCATAAAAGACTTGCGGGATGACGGGGGGGGTCATTGGTGGCTGACGGGGATATTGCTAAATGACAGGGTTATATTTCGGCATCAGACAATCCTTATTTAAAAGCCCGAATGGTATGTTATTAGCAAGCGTTTAACCGCAGGGATGCGGTTTGCGAGCGTTCCATGGATGGCCTTGAGCGGCTTGCGATTAACATGGCGTTGGTGTTTTGGTAGCTGGCAAAGTTGAAGGTTAGACAAGCGGTGTGAGATCCCGCATAAAAGACTTGCGGGATGACGGAGTTATGTTGTGGGATGTCGGGGTTTAGGCAATAAAAAAGGCTGCAAAAGCAGCCTTTTCAATAAAGATAAACCAGCTATTACCAGCCTGTTTTCTCTTTAAGTGCAACACCGATGTCTGCTAGTGAACGTACAGTCTTAACGCCTGCAGCTTCTAGAGCAGCTGGATATATCGTTAGTCAGCATTACCTTTATTGCAGGCAATAAAAAAGGCCACCGAAGTGACCTTTTTAAGAATTAACTAGTGATTAAGCAGTGCTTACCAACCAGTCTTTTCTTTAAGTGCAACACCGATGTCAGCTAGTGAACGTACAGTCTTA
>PIZK01000016.1:0-206481 GCA_002835545.1 Alteromonadales bacterium alter-6D02 | reverse complement strand
TATTGCAGGCAATAAAAAAGGTCACCGAAGTGACCTTTTTAAGAATTAACTAGTGATTAAGCAGAGCTTACCAACCAGTCTTTTCTTTAAGTGCAACACCGATGTCAGCTAGTGAACGTACAGTCTTAACGCCTGCAGCTTCTAGAGCAGCGAATTTCTCATCAGCAGTACCTTTACCGCCAGCGATGATTGCGCCAGCGTGACCCATACGCTTACCTTCTGGTGCAGTAACACCAGCAATGTAAGAAACAACAGGTTTAGTAACGTTTGCTTTGATGTACTCAGCCGCTTCTTCTTCAGCAGTACCACCAATTTCACCAATCATTACGATTGCTTCAGTTTGGTCGTCGTTTTGGAACATTTCTAAAACGTCGATGAAGTTAGTACCTGGGATTGGGTCACCACCGATACCTACACAAGTAGATTGACCGAAGCCAGCATCAGTTGTTTGCTTAACTGCTTCATAAGTAAGCGTACCAGAACGAGATACGATACCTACTTTACCAGGTAAGTGAATGTGACCAGGCATGATACCAATCTTAGTTTCGCCAGGAGTGATAACACCTGGACAGTTAGGACCAATCATACGAACGCCAGTTTGCTCAAGCTTAACTTTAACGTCAACCATGTCTAAAGTTGGGATACCTTCAGTGATAGTTACGATAAGCTCGATACCAGCATCGATTGCTTCTAAGATAGCATCTTTACAGAAAGGAGCTGGTACGTAGATAACTGTAGCAGTTGCGCCAGTTGCTTCTACCGCTTCACGAACTGTGTTAAATACTGGAAGACCTAGGTGAGTTTGACCACCCTTGCCTGGGCTTACGCCACCAACCATTTGAGTTCCGTACTCAAGCGCTTGCTCTGAGTGGAAAGTACCTTGACCACCAGTGAAACCTTGACAGATTACTTTGGTATCTTTGTTAATTAATACAGACATTATTTGCCCTCCGCAGCAGCAACAACTTTAAGTGCTGCGTCAGTTAGTGATTCAGCAGCGATTACAGCAACATCAGAGTTTTTCAATACTTCACGACCCGCTTCAGCATTTGTACCTTCAAGACGTACAACAACAGGAACTTCAACGCCAACTTCTTTAACTGCGCCGATGATACCTTCAGCAATCATGTCACAACGTACGATACCGCCAAAGATGTTTACTAGAACAGCTTTAACGTTGTCGTCAGATAGGATGATTTTGAATGCTTCAGAAACACGTTCTTTAGTCGCGCCGCCGCCAACATCTAGGAAGTTAGCTGGCTTGCCGCCGTGTAGGTTTACGATATCCATCGTACCCATTGCTAGGCCAGCACCGTTAACCATACAACCAACGTTACCGTCTAATGCAACGTAGTTTAGTTCCCATTGTGCAGCGTGAGCTTCACGCTCGTCTTCTTGTGAAGGATCGTGCATTTCACGGATTTTTGGTTGACGGTAAAGTGCGTTACCATCGATACCGATCTTGCCGTCTAGACAGTGAAGGTTACCTTCGTCTGTGATTACTAGCGGGTTGATTTCTAATAGAGCGAAATCATGATCGTTAAACATGTTAGCTAGACCCATGAAGATCTTAACGAACTGTTTCATTTGAGTAGGGTTTAAACCTAATTTGAAACCTAACTCACGTGCTTGGTAAGCTTGTGGGCCTACTAGTGGATCGATTTCTGCTTTGTGAATTAACTCAGGAGTCTCTTCAGCAACAGTTTCGATTTCAACACCACCTTCAGTAGATGCCATGAATACCACTTTACGCGTACCACGGTCTACAACAGCGCCAAGGTATAACTCGTTAGCGATGTCTGTACAGCTTTCTACTAAAATTTTAGCAACTGGCTGACCATTTTCATCTGTTTGATAAGTAACTAAGTTTTTGCCTAACCAGTGTTGTGCAAAGTCTTTGATTTCTTCTTTTGTTTTTACTAGCTTAACACCGCCAGCTTTACCACGGCCACCGGCGTGTACTTGAGTTTTAACAACCCACATATCTCCGCCGATCTTGTCAGCAGCTTCAGCAGCTTCTTGAGGGGTATCACATGCGAACCCTTCAGATACTGGTAAACCATATTCTGCGAATAATTGTTTCGCTTGATACTCATGCAAATTCATGATGATTTTCCGTCACGTTAGTTAAAATACAGTTGTCGTTCTACGTTTAGCGACAACCAAATAGCACCTATAACAAGGGCCAATTTTAATGCTTTTCAATCGGCATGCTGCCTTTGCAGCATGCCAAAATGTCTATGGCTTGAGATTATACATCAAGTAGTAGACGAGTTGGATCTTCTAATAACTCTTTAATTGTTACTAGGAAGCCAACAGAACCTTTACCATCAACGATACGGTGATCGTATGATAAGGCTAGATACATCATCGGTAAGATTTCTACTTTACCGTCAACAGCCATTGGGCGATCTTGGATTTTGTGCATTCCTAAGATAGCGCTTTGTGGTAAGTTGATGATTGGTGTAGAGATAAGTGAACCGAATACGCCACCGTTGGTTACTGTGAAGTTACCGCCAGTCATTTCGTCGACGCTTAGTTTACCATCACGGCCTTTAATAGCCAATTCACGAATTTTCTTTTCGATGTCTGCCATGCTCATTTGGTCAGTATCACGTAATACTGGTGTTACCAGACCGCGTGGTGTAGAAACCGCAATGCTCACATCGAAGAAGTTGTGATAAACGATATCATCACCGTCGATAGACGCGTTGATTTCTGGGAAGCGTTTTAATGCTTCAGTTACCGCTTTCACGTAGAAAGACATAAAGCCTAGACGACAACCATGACGCTCTTCAAATACATCTTTGTATTGCTTACGTAAATCCATGATTGGCTTCATGTTGATTTCGTTGAACGTCGTTAGCATTGCTGTTTCGTTTGTTGCTTGTAGCAGACGGTTAGCAATAGTTTTACGTAAACGAGTCATTGGAACACGTTTTTGATCACGTGCACCTAATGCAGGAGCCGCAGCAACTGGAGCCGCAGCGCCAGTACTTTGAATGTGCTTTTCAACATCTTCTTTAGTTAAACGACCACCAACACCAGTACCTTTGATGTTATCGCTGTTTAAGTTATGCTCTGAAAGTAGGCGACGAACTGATGGGCTTAACGCATCAGAAGATTCTTCTTCAGCTGGAGCAGCTTCAGCAGCAGGTGCCGGAGCAGCTTCTTCTTTAGAAACTTCTTGGCCTGCAACTGCACCTTCTTTGATGATTGCAATGACTTGCTCACCAAGAACCGTTGCGCCTTCTTCTTCACGGATTTCAACAATCACACCATCAACTGGCGAAGGAACTTCTAAAACCACTTTATCAGTTTCAATGTCAACTAGGTTCTCATCACGAGAAACACTTTGACCAACACTTACGTGCCATGTAGCAACACCAGCGTCAGCAACTGACTCTGGTAATACAGGAACTTTAATTTCGACACTCATCGACTTTTCCCTTAATAATTTATTTAATCGTCAACGCAGCGTTTACTAACGCTTCTTGTTGTTGTTTGTGCATTGCTGGGTAACCACAAGCAGGTGCAGCAGACGCTTCACGGCCAGCATAGGTCAGCGAAGCACCATTTGGAATTGCATTCCAGAAATGGTGTTGTGAACAGTACCAAGCGCCTTGGTTTTGCGGCTCTTCTTGACACCATACAAAATCAGTTACATGAGCATATTGTGCTAATAAGTTAGTCACTTCTTCATGCGGGAATGGGTATAACTGCTCAATACGAATAATCGCAATATCATCTTGTCCGCTGTCGCGACGTTGTTGTAATAGCTCGTAATAAACTTTACCGCTACAAAATACAACACGTTTCACTTTGCTTGAGTCGATGTCATCTATTTCACCGATTACGTTTTGGAATGTACCGCTCGCTAATTCTTCTAGCGATGATGTACATAACGGATGACGTAACAATGATTTAGGTGTCATTACCACTAACGGACGACGCATAGGACGAACCACTTGGCGACGCAGCATGTGATAAATTTGCGCAGGCGTCGATGGTATAACAACTTGCATATTGTGATCAGCACACAGCTGTAAGAAACGCTCTAAACGAGCAGATGAATGCTCTGGGCCTTGCCCTTCATAACCATGTGGTAACAACATAGTTAAGCCACATAAACGGCCCCACTTTTGCTCACCAGATGAAATGAACTGATCGAAAACAACTTGGGCACAGTTAGCGAAATCACCAAACTGAGCTTCCCAAATGTTTAGACCCGCAGGCTCTGCTGTTGTATAACCATATTCGAATGCAACGACTGAATTTTCAGATAACACTGAATCAAACAGACGGAATTTACCTTGTTCTTCAGATAAATTCTTCAATGGCACGTAAGTACTAGCATCTTCTTGGTTATGTAGCACAGCGTGACGATGGAAGAAGGTTCCACGTCCACTATCTTGACCGATAATACGAACATTCGCACCCTCATCAAGAATCGTTGCATAAGCTAGATTTTCAGCGAAACCCCAATCAACAGGTTTTTCACCATTGGCCATCGTGACACGATCGTTATAGATTTTAGCAACACGTGAATGCAATTTATGTGCTTCTGGGAATTCACACATTTTGTGACCCAACGCTTTAACTGTTTCCAGCGGCAGTGTTGCATCATAGCTAATATCCCAATCATGACCGATATAAGGAGACCAATCAGTTGAGTGTAATGTCATTGGACGCCACTCATCAACCACACAGTCACCATGATCTAAGCGGTCACGGTAATCATTGATCATACTTGATAAGTCAGCTTGCTCTAAAACATTCGCACTGAGTAGCTTATCAGCATAAATCTTACGTGGGGTTGGATGACGTTTGATTTTTTGATACATCAACGGTTGAGTCGCATTCGGCTCATCCGCTTCGTTATGACCATGACGGCGATAACATACTAAATCAATTACAACATCACGTTTAAATTTGTTTCGATAATCAACGGCAATACGAGAAACAAAAGCAACCGCTTCTGGATCATCACCATTCACGTGGAAAATCGGTGCCTGTACCATCTTAGCGATATCAGTACAGTACATGGTAGAACGTGTATCTTCTGGGTTGTTTGTTGTAAAACCAACTTGGTTATTTACAACGATACGAATTGTACCACCAACCTTAAATGCACGTGCTTGAGACATATTAAATGTTTCTTGCACAACGCCCTGACCCGCAATTGCACTATCACCATGAATAGTGATTGGCATAACTAAGCCACCATCTTTACAGTTAAGACGGTCTTGACGTGCACGAACAGAACCAATAACCACTGGATTTACGATTTCCAGATGAGACGGGTTAAAGGCCATTGCTACGTGAAGCGCACCACTTGGCGTTTCAAAGTCTGATGAGAAACCTTGGTGGTATTTAACATCACCCGAACCATGAACTTCATCATGATTACCAGCAAACTCATCAAATAATTCTGACGGTTTTTTACCGAGCAGATTGACTAATACATTAAGTCGACCACGATGCGCCATCCCTAAAACGATTTCTTTCGAACCGTGTTCGCCTGCGCGATAAAGTACTTCGCGAAGCATAGGAATTAACGCACCACCACCTTCCAATGAAAAGCGTTTTGCACCAGGGAATTTTGCACCAATGTATTTTTCAATACCTTCAGCAGCAGTTAATCCTGATAATAAACGTAGTTTTTCATCTTTAGAGTAAGACGGTGAACTTTGAGCTGACTCAAGTTGCTGCTGAATCCAACGCTTCTCTTCTGTATCAGTGATGTGCATATATTCTGCACCAACACTACCACAGTAAGTCTTTTCTAAAGCAGCATGTAAGTCTTTAAGCTTAAGAGATTCTTTGCCTACAGCAAAAGAACCGACATTAAACTCAGTCTCCATGTCGTCTTTATCTAAAGTGTGAAAAGCTGGATTTAACTCCGCCACTTTCTCACGCTGCCATAACCCTAATGGATCTAGGTTAGCGTGTTGATGACCGCGAAAGCGGTAGGCGTTGATCATTTGCAGTACTTTTACTTGCTTAGAAGCAGTCTGCGGGTCTATCTCGCTGGCACCGCCACCACGTAATTCTTTGGCAGCTCGGCGAAAATAATCGCGGATTTTTGTATGATTCACTTCTTCAGCTGCATCGCTTTCTGCGCGTGGTAACTGTTCAAAGACAGCTCTCCACTCATCAGAAACTAATGTCGCATCTTCAAGGTATGCTTCATACAAGTCTTCTATATAGCCAGCATTAGCACCTGCTAGGTGTGATGATTCTAACCACGCCTTCATTATGCCTTCATGCATTTTTTGCCCTTTTTAAATTAGCCAAACGCTACAATAAATCTAGTCACAATGCTTTAAAACACAAAACCCAATCGAGAATTGTTATCATTAAAGCCAAATTTAATCAAAAATTTTAAATGTTCCTAACGTAAAAATAGCCAACCCTCCAATGAGAGTATGGCTATTTAGATTCTTATTTTTTTATTAACCCTAGGTCAAGGTCCATATTAAACAGCTCTGTTTAACAACATAGACTTGATGTGACCAATGGCTTTTGTTGGATTTAATCCTTTCGGACAAACGCTAACACAGTTCATGATTCCGTGACAACGGAATACACTAAATGCGTCATCCAACTCGCTTAAACGCTCATCAGTCGCTGTATCACGGCTATCGATTAAGAATCGGTAAGCGTGTAACAGACCAGATGGGCCAATAAACTTATCTGGATTCCACCAGAATGATGGACAAGCCGTTGAACAACATGCACATAAAATACATTCGTATAAACCATCTAACTTGTCACGTTCTTCAATTGACTGTAGATGCTCACGTGCTGGTTGCTCTTTACCATCGTTAATTAGGTAAGGCTTAATCTTTTCGTACTGCGTGTAGAACTGGCTCATATCGATGATTAAGTCACGAATTACCGGTAGACCAGGTAATGGACGTAATACGATTTTTTCACCTTGTAAGTGAGATAACGGAGTAATACATGCAAGGCCATTTTTACCATTCATGTTTACGCCATCACTACCACATACACCTTCACGACATGAACGACGGAATGATAATGTTGGATCTTGTTCTTTTAACAAGATAAGTGCATCAAGAACCATGATATCAGAGCCATCTTCTAACTCTAACGTATAATCCTTCATGTACGGCTTCGCATCAACATCAGGATTGTAGCGATAAATTGAGAATACTTTTTTCATCACTCTCTCCTTAGTATGTACGAGCTTTAGGTGGGAATGCTTCACGTGTCTTAGGCGAGAAGTTAACTTCACGCTTAGTCATCGTTCCAGACTCTGGGTGATAAACACTGTGGCATAGCCAGTTGTCATCATCACGCTCAGGGAAATCTTCACGAGAGTGAGCTCCACGAGATTCTTCACGGAAGTTAGCAGCCATTGCAGTTGCGTAAGCTGTTTCCATTAAGTTATCTAATTCTAAACATTCGATACGTTGCGTGTTGAACTCAGCAGAGTTATCAGACAGCTTAGCGTTTTGTAGGCGCTCACGAATCTTCTTAAGCTCAGCTAGGCCTTCAGCCATCGCTTTACCTTCACGGAATACTGAGAAGTTAAGCTGCATACAAAGCTGCATATCTTTCTTGATTTGTACAGGGTCTTCGCCGTCTTTGTTATTTTCCCAACGGTTCAGACGCGCTAGTGCTGCATCAATGTCTGCTTCAGAAGCATCTTTGTGTGATAAATCGTTATTTAGGTATTCACCTAAGTATTTACCAGCAGAACGACCAAATACCACTAAATCAAGTAGTGAGTTACCACCTAAGCGGTTTGCGCCATGTACAGATACACAAGCAATTTCACCAACAGCGAATAAACCTTCAACAATTTTGTCTTCACCGTCTTCACCACGTGTTAACGCTTGACCGTGAATGTTAGCCATAACACCACCCATCATGTAGTGACATGTTGGTAATACTGGAATCGGCGCATCAGCTGGATCAGTGTGAGCAAAAGTACGAGATAAGTCACAAACACCTGGAAGGCGTGACTCAAGCGTTTCTTTTCCTAAGTGATCAAGTTTTAATAAACAGTGTGGACCTAAAGGACCATCTAAACCACGACCTTCACGGATTTCATTCATCATCGAACGAGCAACAACGTCACGAGATGCTAAATCTTTTGCGTTAGGTGCGTAACGTTCCATGAAACGTTCACCGTCTTTGTTCAGTAGGTAACCACCCTCACCACGACAACCTTCAGTCACTAGAACACCAGCGCCTGCGATACCTGTCGGGTGGAATTGCCACATTTCCATATCCTGCATTGAACAACCCGCACGGATTGCCATACCAACGCCGTCACCAGTATTGATGTGAGCATTCGTTGTTGATGCATAGATACGACCCGCACCACCAGTAGCTAATACTGTTGCACGAGATTTGAAGTAAACAACTTCACCAGTTTCAATGTTCATTGCAGTACAACCAACAACTGTACCTTCGTCATTTTTAACGAGGTCTAGGGCATACCATTCACTGAATACATTGGTTTTGTTTTTAACGTTCTGTTGGTAAAGCAGGTGTAATAACGCGTGACCAGTACGGTCAGCTGCGGCCGCAGTACGTGCTGCTTGCTCGCCACCAAACTCTTTTGATTGACCACCAAAAGGACGTTGATAAATTTTGCCGTTTTCAAAGCGAGAGAAAGGTAAACCCATGTTCTCTAGTTCGATAATAGCTTCAGGACCCGCTTCACACATATATTCGATAGCGTCTTGGTCACCGATAAAATCAGAACCTTTAACAGTATCGTACATGTGCCAGTGCCAGTTATCTTCATGGCTGTTACCTAGAGCAACGGTGATACCACCTTGCGCAGATACGGTATGTGAACGAGTAGGAAAAACTTTTGAGATCAATGCACAAGTTTTACCTTCTTGTGAGATCTGTAATGCAGCACGCATACCAGCACCACCGGCACCAATTACTACTGCATCAAATTCTAAAACAGGAATACTCACCTTAGACTCTCCATAGAATAACTAGGCCAGCGATAACGTAGCTGAATGCTGCTGCGTTTAATGCCAACTGAAGAATGAAACGAAGACCTACAGGTTTTACGTAGTCTGTTAACACCTGCCACATACCAATCCACACGTGAGCTAGTAATGACAATAAGGTGATAATAGTAAATACCTGCATACCTAGATTTGAAAATAAAGATTTCCAAGAAAGGTAATTAACATCGTTTGTTAGGAAAAAGCCTAATAAGAAAATAGCGTATAATGCTAGATTAATACCGGCTACACGGATGATAATGAAATCATGAACGCCACTGCGTCCTAATGTTGCTGCATTATTTACCATACCCAAACTCCTGCTAAAAACGATAGTACACCAGATGCAATCATTGTAAATTTCGCTGATGCTGTCGCTTGGTCTAATTCTTCGCCGTATCCCATGTCCATGACAATATGACGCACACCTACTACAAGGTGATAGGCCAATGCCGTTAGGATTCCCCAGAAAATGAACTTAGCCAGAAAACTACCCATTAACTCCTGTACATTTGCAAAACCAACAGGTCCTGATAATGATTCAGCCAGGAACCACATTAAAATACCCGTTGCGACGAACATGATGACGCCACTAATACGGTGTAAGATAGATGCGATTGCAGTTAATGGAAAGCTAACGGTCTGTAAGTCTAGATTTACAGGTCTTTGCTTTTTCACGATTGTGCTCACTTAGCTCTACTTATTGAAGCCCATTATTGTTATAAAAGAGGAAGCCTCTCGGACTTCGACAAGAAAAAATTCAATTATTAACACCCGTTAATAATCTATCCTCCTCTCCTTTGGATCTTATCGGATTGTGTCAAATCTTAACTCCCCAATAAATCCGACAAAAGTATACTGGGACTCATGCACAAATACAATTAACCTAGTGGTCTAAATAACCTAAAAGTTATTGTTATTTGTCAGTCTTTTTATAGACTTTTTAAACACTCAATATAGACAAAATTGACTGAATGTATTAGCCCGAACACGCGAAGCACAATAATTAAGCATAAGATGTGCATTAAAACAGCATTATTCGGTTAAAACGGCCATTTAAATTGACAAGTTATGCAATTATTAGGTTAAATACGGGCAATTATTTATCTATGCTGAATAAATTCTGCATAGAAGTAATATAAAACTTTAAAAATAAAAGAGGAGCAAATCGTATGACACAGCGTCACGCCACCCTACAGGTTGACGGCCAGGACCTGATTGAACTACCAATCAGCTCAGGTACCGCTGGACACGATGTAATCGATATCAGCAAGCTTGGCGGAACAGGACATTTCACTTTCGATCCTGGTTTCATGGCTACAGCATCTTGTGAGTCTGAAATCACTTACATCGATGGTGCGAAAGGCATCTTATTACACCGCGGCTACCCAATCGACCAATTAGCGAAAAACGCTGATTACTTAGAAGTTTGTTACATTCTATTATACGGTGAAGCCCCTACTAAAACTCAATACGAAGAATTTGTACACATCGTTAAAAACCACACCATGGTTCACGATCAGTTAGTACACTTCTTCAAAGGCTTCCGTCGCGATGCTCACCCAATGGCAATCCTGTGTGGTGTTGTTGGTGCATTATCGTCGTTCTACCATGATGCAATGGATGTAGCTAACCCACGTCACCGTGAAATCGCTGCATTCCGTTTAATCTCTAAGATGCCTACTTTGGCAGCTATGAGCTACAAATACAGCATCGGTCAACCATTTGTTTACCCACGCAATGATTTAAACTACGCTGAAAACTTCTTACATATGATGTTCTCTGTACCTACAGAAGAATACAAAGTAAGCCCAACTCTTTCACGTGCAATGGACCGTATCTTCACGCTTCACGCAGATCACGAGCAAAATGCTTCTACGTCAACTGTACGTTTAGCGGGTTCATCAGGTGCTAACCCATTCGCTTGTATCGCTGCGGGTATCGCGTCTCTTTGGGGCCCTGCTCACGGTGGTGCTAACGAAGCATGTCTAAACATGTTAGAAGAAATCGGTAGTGTTGATCGCATCGAAGAGTATGTTGCTAAAGCAAAAGACAAAGAAGACCCATTCCGCCTAATGGGCTTTGGTCACCGTGTTTACAAAAACCACGATCCACGTGCTACAGTAATGCGTGAAACGTGTCACGAAGTACTAGACGAATTAAACGTTAAAGATCCGCTGTTAGACGTAGCAATGGAACTTGAGCGCATCGCACTAGAAGACCCATACTTTGTTGAGAAGAAATTATACCCTAATGTAGATTTCTACTCAGGTATCATCATGAAAGCAATGGGAATCCCTACTTCAATGTTCACGGTAATCTTCGCATTATCACGTACAGTTGGTTGGGTATCTCACTGGAACGAAATGTTAAGCCAACCAGGACACAAAATTGGTCGTCCTCGTCAGCTTTACACTGGTGAAGCAGCACGTGACTTTACGCCACACGAAAAATAATTCCATACATTAGTTGTTACAACTAAATATGTATAGAAACTAAAAGCCCGCTGAAAGTTTTCAGCGGGCTTTTTTTATTATTTAATTGGTTAAACTAAAAAGTAACCTAAACCAACAGATAAATAACACTACCGTACCAACGGCATAACTGACTACTCGCCACAAAACATTATTGACAGTGATATGTATTAGAGAATGAATATAACGACTTGCGACAAATAGCCAACTCGCGACAACATAGAACATATCGATTTCATTCGTCACGATACAAAACAGTACAAATAGGATGAACAATAATGGCAACTGCATGAGGTTATTAAAGTTATTTCCTGGGGTGACATAATATTCATCGACATTAGTCATCTGCATGGTTCTAAAGACTTTAACAGGCACAGCTTTACGCTTCGCTCCTCTCACTCTTCTCGTAACGGTAAGTAGCAGCACTAGTAATATTAAGCACAATAACGCTATCACTGGATAGATTAATACGTCCATTGCATACACTGTTTGACTTGATTTCATCCTATTTCCTCTCCCTCTTAAATACTAATACAAATATTAATGATTGAATCAATAGCCAAGGTAAAACAATCACCTGACTCGCGATTGATAAATCATTAGATAGGCTTAGGTAGCCGATTGCCATTAGGTTCACTATTAGCAAAGTAATCCCGGTTAATTCCTTAATATGTCCCATGTTCTTTCCCCTTTTTACTGTCCTCACCTTGAACGGTCACTATTGTACTCCGACACCAACTGAGATAAAGTGGCAAAAATGACACATTAAGTGCCTTAAGTGACAATATAAGGAGACATATGAAAACAGTCGCGATTATTATTTTTGACCATTGCATGGCCTCAAGCATTACAGGCCCGATGGATCTCTTTAATATATGCAATTCAGTGCACCGTTATTACAGTGCCACAGATACATTTAACTTATTTAATGTGGAGTTAGTTTCTGTTACTGATCAAGATGTAATTAGCTCATCAGGATTAACCTTTAGCCCTACCCTAGCACTATCGTCATTGCATCGTGCCGACATTATTTTAATTGGTGGTTATCATGATGATAAGGATTTAAGTTTAAAACATCACCACACTCAATTAAGCCAATTTATTCCAGTGCTAAAAGAAGCTTTTACTAGTGATACGTTGATTTGTACTTTTTGTACTGGCAGCTTTTTTCTTGCACAAGCTGGGCTACTCGACGGAATGAAGTGCACCACAAGTTGGTGGCTAAGCGACATTTTCAAACAGCGTTTTCCTCAAGTAGACTTAATTATGGATCAATTAGTCGTTAAAAATGACAACATTTGGACAACTGGGGCCACGACCGCCTATACAACGCTTTGTATGGAGCTCATTGAGCGTTATACCAATCACCAAATTACTGCTCAGCTATCACGAATCATGTTAGTTGACCAGAACCGCTCATCTCAGCTTCCATATATGAGCGTACAGCATACGCTGAGACACAAGGACAAAGAGATAGCCGATTGTCAGCATTGGCTGACAAGACACTTAAACAGGCCCCTCAGCGTGGAAGATATGGCGAATTACTGCGGATTAAGTATTAGAACCTTTATTCGCCGCTTTAAAAGTGCTGTTAAAGTAACTCCAGCGAGTTATTTACAACGCTTACGCATAGATAAAGCAAAGCAACTATTAGAAAACACTAACCAGAGCTTAGAGCAAATAACTACACAAATCGGATATGATGATATTAGTGCATTTAGACGTGCATTTACAAAACAGGTCAGCTTATCACCCCAAGCATACCGCCGTAGTTTTAGTACTGCTCAATATTCTTAAGCAGGGATTCCGGCTAAAACATGCCGCTAAGACGCCTTTAGCAATACGACATATCGTCGTCCTGAAAGTGTGTTATTCAGGATCTCGCTTTATGATTTACTCATAGATCCCAGCTAAAAGGTGCCGCAAAGACGCCTTTGCCAATACCACATATCGTCGTCCTGAAAGTGTTTTATTCAAGATCTCGCTTTATGATTAACTCACTGATGCCAGCTAAAAGGTGGCGCTAAGACGCCTTTGGCAATACCACATATCGTCGTCCTAAAAGTGTTTAATTCAGGATCTCGTTTTATGATTAACTCACAGATGCCAGCTAAGAGGTGGCGCTAAGACGCCTTTTGTAATACCACATATCGTCGTCCTGAAAGTGTTTTATTCAGGATCTCGTTTTATGATTAACTCACAGATGCCAGCTAAGAGGTGGCGCTAAGACGCCTTTTGTAATACCACTTATCGTCGTCCTAAAAGTGTGTTATTCAGGAGCTCGCTTTATGATTAACTCACAGATGCCAACTAAGAGATACCGCAAAGACGCCTTTTGTAATACCACTTATCGTCGTCCTGAAAGTGTTTAATTCAGGATCTCGTTTTATGATTAACATATAGATGCCAGCTACAAGGTGGCGCTAAGACGCCTTTAGCAATACCACATATCGTCATCCTGAAAGTGTTTTATTCAGGATCTCGCTTTATGATTAACTCACAGATGCCAGCTAAGAGATACCGCAAAGAAGCCTTTAGTAATACCACATATCGTCGTCCTGAAAGTGTTTTTATTCAGGATCTCGCTTTATGATTAACTCACAGATGCCAGCTAAAAGATACCGCAAAGAAGCCTTTAGTAATACCACATATCGTCGTCCTGAAAGTGTTTTATTCAGGATCTCGTTTTATGATTAACATTTAGGCTACGGTTATAAATAGGCAGGGCTGACACCGTCGGGCTTTGCACAATGACGGTTGTTTAAAAAACAAAAAGCCCCGCTAGGTTACCTAGCGGGGCTTTTAAAAAGTTAATTGCAATCTAAGTTAGATTACTTCTTAGCTTTTTCTGCTTTAACGTCAGCAATTACTTGGTCTGCAACGTTTTGCGGACAAGGCATGTAGTGTGAGAACTCCATAGAGAACTGACCACGGCCTGAAGTCATTGTACGTAGTGAACCGATGTAACCGAACATTTCAGATAGAGGAACGTCACCTTTGATGCGAACGCCAGTTGCGCCAGCCATTTGGTCTTTGATCATACCACGACGACGGTTTAAGTCACCGATAACATCACCAACGTGATCATCTGGAGTGAATACGTCAACGTGCATGATTGGTTCGATTAACTGTGCGCCAGCTTTTGGAATCGATTGACGGAATGCGCCTTTTGCTGCGATTTCAAATGCTACTGCAGATGAATCAACTGCGTGGAATGCACCATCGTATAATTCAACTTCAACGTCTAATACTGGGAAGCCAGCTAGAACACCTTCGTCCATCATTGAGGCAAAACCTTTCTCAACAGCAGGGAAGAATTCTTTAGGTACGTTACCACCAACAACAGAAGAGTTGAATACGAAACCTGTACCCGGCTCACCTGGCTTGATGCGGTAATCGATTTTACCGAACTGACCAGAACCACCAGATTGTTTCTTATGCGTGTAAGAATCTTCGATTGGCTGCGTGATAGTTTCACGGTAAGCAACTTGTGGTTGACCAACTTCTAGCTCAACACCGTATGTACGACGTAGGATATCTACTTTGATATCTAAGTGAAGTTCACCCATACCAGATAGGATTGTTTCACCTGAATCTTCGTCAGTTTCAACACGGAATGTTGGATCTTCAGCAACCATTTTACCGATAGCGATACCCATTTTCTCAGTAGAACCTTTATCTTTAGGCTTAACAGAGATAGAGATTACTGGCTCAGGGAATACCATTGCTTCTAAGATGATAGGATCTTTAGGATCACATAATGTGTGACCTGTTTGAACGTTTGACTTCATACCAACGATAGCGATGATATCACCCGCTTGTGCGCTAGTTAATTCGTTACGATCATCAGCTTGCATTTCACACATACGACCAATACGCTCAGTTTTACCTGTAGCAGCATTAAGAATCGTATCACCTTTCTTAAGAGTACCTGAGTAGATACGTACGAAAGTTAGAGCACCGAAACGGTCATCAGAGATTTTAAATGCTAACGCTTTGAAAGTTTCTTCTGGAGAAACTAGTGCGAAGTTACCCGTTGCTTCACCTTCTTCATCAGTTAACGGTTGTGGGTCAACTTCAGTAGGGCTTGGTAAGTAATCAACAACAGCGTCAAGTACTAATTGAACACCTTTGTTTTTAAATGCTGAACCACAGTACGTAGGGAAGAAGTCCATTGTACGAGTACCTTTACGGATACAACGTTTGATGTCTTCGATAGAAGGCTCTTCACCTTCCATGTACGCTTCCATTAGGTCATCGTCTTGCTCAACAGCAGTTTCGATTAACAGTTCACGGTATTCTTCAACTTTGTCAACCATGTCTGCAGGAACATCTTGGATTTCGTAGTTTTCTGGAAGACCAGAATCATCCCAAACCCATGCTTTACGAGTTAGAAGATCAACAACACCAACGAACTCATCTTCAGTACCGATTGGAAGAACCATTACTAGTGGGTTAGCAGCTAGTACGTCTTGTGTTTGCTTAACAACACGGTAGAAATCAGCACCTAAACGGTCTAATTTGTTTACGAAGATAAGACGTGCTACTTCAGATTCGTTAGCGTAACGCCAGTTAGTTTCTGATTGTGGCTCAACACCACCAGAACCACAGAATACACCAACACCACCGTCTAGTACTTTAAGAGAACGGTATACTTCAACTGTGAAGTCAACGTGTCCTGGAGTATCGATTACGTTGAAACGATGATCTTTCCAGAAACAAGTAACAGCAGCAGACTGGATAGTAATACCGCGCTCAGCTTCCTGTTCCATGAAGTCAGTTGTTGACTCACCGTCATGTACTTCACCAGTTTTGTGAATTTGACCGGTAAGCTTCAAGATACGTTCAGTTGTTGTTGTTTTACCAGCATCAACGTGAGCGAAGATACCAATATTTCTGTATTTTGATAAATCTGCCATTGTTTTACTCTATTAAAGTTTTATTCAAAAATTTATGAGGAACGACGGTATACCAAGGGCTTAGCGCCGTTTTCGTCCTGTCATTCCCATAGGGGTTCTTTTAGTGACGCGACATTATAAGGGAATGTCGCATGGATGGGAACTACTAGTCCAAAAAAAACAATAGATGAGGAAAGGGAACGGAAAATTAGTGCGTTAAATCACTTATTTTCCGTTGTAATATTAGGCAGCTGATAATTGATTTTCAATTATTGCAAGAATATCGTCCGTTTTGTGTAGAGTTCGTACTTGGCTAAATAACGCTTTTGCCTCTGGGTATTGACGACGCAGGTAGTTTAACCATTGCTTGATTCTGTTGGCGTAATATTTCCCTTTGTCACCATCAATCTCAAAGTGAGAGTATTTGGCTAACAATGCGAGTAACTGCTGATAGTCCATCGGTTCCTGTTGACCTTTAATAACAGCGGCCAAATTAGGCATAGCCAATGCACCTCGGCCAATCATTAAATCATCACAGCCAGTAACCGCTTGGCAATTGAGTGCATCTTGACGGCTCCAAATCTCACCATTGGCAATAATTTTAATCGCTTGCTTTGCTTGAATAGGCGTAATCGCAGGCCATTTAATTGCATCACTCTTATAGCCGTCCACTTTTGTGCGGGCATGAATGGTTAATTCACTTACCCCCGCTTGTACTATCGCATCACTAATTTCATGAACGGCGATAGGGTCATCCCAACCTAAACGTATTTTCACTGAAAAGGTATGATCACTTGCGATGTTTTCACGCATTGTTTTAGTTAGATGATAGATACGCTCAGGCTCTTTAAGTAACACCGCACCGCCACGATGCTTATTGACGGTTTTACTCGGACACCCTAGGTTTAAGTCAATCCCATGACTGCCTAGCTCGATAGCTCGATTTGCATTCTCACTGAGTAAATCAGGGCACTGTCCTAACAACTGCAAGCGTACGGGCACACCTGCCGGCGTATAACCGTTGTTATACAGTTCAGGGCACAGTTTGTAAAAACTACGTTCTGGCATTAGCGCATCAGAGATACGTAAAAACTCGGTGATACATAAATCAAATCCCCCAAGCTCGGTTAACATATCGCGAACAAGGTGGTCAATGACCCCCTCTAGCGGTGCTAAAGTTAATCTCATTGTTTAATTAGCCTGCCGTGCCTGTTTAGTCTGTTGAACCCAGTCGTTAATCTTATTCTCAAGAATCGCTAAGGGTAATGCACCATCTAACAACACTTGGTTATGGAACTGCTTAATGTCAAACTGTTCACCTAATTGTTCCTGAGCGTATTGGCGCAGTTGCATAATTTTAAGCTGGCCTATTTTATAAGAAAGCGCTTGACCAGGTAGTGCCATGTAGCGCTCGACTTCAGAAACAACATCAGATTTTGCCATCGCAGAATTATCTAACATGTATTGTATTGCTTGGGCACGGCTCCAGCCCTTGGCATGTAAACCCGTATCAACGACTAGACGCATCGCTCTGAGCATTTCATCGGCTAACTTACCAAAAAGTTGGTACGGGTCGTCAAATAAGCCCATCTCAATCCCTAACTGCTCAGAATATAATGCCCACCCCTCGATGAAAGCCGTTTGCATTCCAAAGCGTTGAAACTTTGGGAGTCCCTCTAGCTCTTGTTGTATCGAAATTTGGAAATGGTGTCCAGGAGCTGCCTCATGTAAAGACAAAGTCATCATTCCCCACTTAGGCTGCGCTTTTAGGTTATAGGTATTAACATAAAACGTTCCTGGACGACTGCCATCAGGATTGCCCGGGCTATATGATGCGCCTGCTGCACTTTGCTCGCGAAATGCTTCAACGGCTTTAACTACGTAAGGTGTTTTGGGTGTCACATCAAAATACTGAGGCAACACGGCATCAATACGTTCCTTATATAGATTGTAACCTTCTATCAGCTGCTGTTTTTCACTGAAGAAAAATTGTGGTTCACTACTTAAATGTTCAAAGAATTCTTTAAGATCACCATCAAACTGAACTTGCTGACGCACTTTATCCATCTCGGTTAAGATACGTTTTACTTCTGATAGCCCTAACTGATGAATATCTTCGACTGGCATGTCAGTCGTTGTATGGCCATTAGCCAAAAACTGATACCAAGGCAAACCACTTGGCAAGGAAGAGTAACCCGCGGTAGCGCGAGTGTGAGGCAAGTATTCTTCCTCAATAAACTGATAAAGATCTTGGTAAGCTGGGATAAGTTGAGTATTAATGAATGTTTGATATTGTTTTGTAATCTCAGCTTTATCTTCCGCACTAAATGATTCGGGCATATTGTTAATTGGCTGATAGAAGATGCTCTGAGTCACATCGTCCACAATCTGTGCTTGAAGTTGCGGCAATATACGGTTGACCAATACACGGGGTAACACAACCTTACTATTTGCGCCTTGGCTTAGACGCGCTTTTGCACTATCAAACCAAGCAAGATAACCGGTTAAACGGCGCAAAAACTGTTGATAGTTTTCGACACTTTCAAATGGCTGTGCCCCTTGGCCTGAACCAAGTTGGGCCATCGTACTCATTAATGAAGAAAACTGAGTAAAAGGAATAAAACGCCCAGGAAATGATTCTTCATCGAGCGCTCGCTCTAGTTCACGTTGCAAAATGTCATAACTAATCTTTCGCTCTGCACTCAATTTATCACGCTCAATACTGTTTAGATATGCCGTATACTTCACATTTAGATTGTGTGTTTTCTTTAAAAAGTCATCGCTAAGGTTATCAACAAATAAATCGTTATAACGGTAATCACCGCTATATACAGCAGCCATTGGATAAAGTTGCAATTGCTCTTCAAATAGTTGGTCTGCAAGAGTAATAAAGTTAACATTTTCATCAGTCGATGTTTTAACCATTTCTTTTACTTGGTGCTTTTGCACTGCTTTAAAGCCATCATCACAGCCCATCAAAGCCAGTGGAAATAGGAGGCTTACTAATAATTTTTTGTTCATAACAGTGCTCACATCGAATTGAAAATAGAATGGCAAAAAAAAGCCCCGCTCTAGGCGGGGCTTTAGTATAACAGAGTGTTATAAGAAAGTGGCTTAACGATAAGCTACTTTTTTACGCTTCGCTGTATCTTTGATGTAGTTAATCCAAATCTTAGCATTTTTAGCTACAGACTTTGATTTGCCTTGAGAGGCTTGAACCATCTTCGCATAAGCTGACTTGTACTGTTTATTGTAGAAGTGTGCTTGTGCCATCGTAAATAATGCATTATCTGGCTGTCTTAAACTCTCATCTTTCAATGCTAATTTAAGCGCTTTGATTGCACCTTTATGATCTTCTAGTTCAAAGGCTAACAGACCTTGCTTGTAGTATAACTCACCATTTTGAGCAATTGCTGCTGCTTCACCATAGTATTTAATCGCTTTTTTGATATCTTTAGCTTGATGCCAAGAACCAGCAACGACTTTTAGCATTTTTTCATCACGGTCGATTTCACCGGATTTAATATGCTTCTCTAATACTTTGGCTGCGCGATGTGGAATGTTATTATTAGCATATAATTGAGCTAACACACGAATTTGACTACCTTTGGTTAAATAACCATTAATGTAGGCAATGTGCATTGTCGCAAGGGCCTTTTCATATTGCTCATTAAGCATATAAAACTGACCTAATTGACCCCAGAATTTTGGCTCTTCAGGGAACGTTTCAACTAATGTTTCTAATACACCAATCGCTTTAGCAGGCTGTTTAAGCTCATAATAAGCACCCAATTTCAGTAAGTAAGGGTTTTTATTCGGTTCTTTGTATAAAGCAATCGCTTTATCTGCAGGACCAATAGTCTTAGCATACTGTTTTAATTGAGTATAAGCGTTACCAATTCGTACCCAAATTGCAGGATCTTGTTTTCCAGTAAACTCCATCCACATCTTGTAATACTTGATGGCGCCATTGAACTCTTTTTCTTGCAATTGTAAATCGGCAACAGTACGAATAGCACTAGCATGCTCATTTGTACTTAAGATATCGGCTTCTACAGAGGCTTTTAAATACTTAATAGCCTCCTTACCTTTACCTTGCTTACCAGCATACATACTACCTAAGAACTTATTAATATACGCTTTGTCGTATGGTTTTTTCGGCTTTAACTCTAACGCAAGTTTAATCGCTTCATCAATTTGATCCGAAGAATACAAATCATAGATGGTGCCAACTTTTTTACCTACACGCTCAGAAAGCGTGTAAGTCTTACGTTTTTTTTCAGCAGCTTCCACTACTGATGTTGTTGTTAAAGCAGAAAAGCCAATAACAGTGCTCAATAGAACAGCAGCGAATTTATTTGAGTGTTTCATCATCTATTTCCCCTGTTTGTCTAAAGAGAAGTCTAAGCGTACATTTTGGTTAAGCATTTTTTCAGCTTTACCATCAACCATCTTAGGCTTGTATTTCCAGCGTTTCAGTGCGCGACGTGCTTCTTTATCGAATAAGCGCTTCGGCTGTGCTTCGATAACTTTCACGTCTTCAACACCACCAATCTCATTGATTGTAAAGCTCAGTACAACGTACCCTTCTTTACCATCACGCGCCGCTTTAATCGGGTAACGTGGTTCAATTCGAACGATAGGCGTTGCATCACCGTCTTGCGCCATACCAGCACCTGGGCCGTCCATTGACGACGATACACCACCAACATCAACACCTTGTAAGTCAAAAGACATACCCGTGTCGGCATCGTTAGTGTCCGGCTGAACTTCCGCAGGTGGTGGCGGCTGATCAGGCGGCGGTGGTGGTTTAGGTTTAAATCTAGCTTTTTGCTGCGTTTTACTTTCCTGCTTTTCTGGATTTATAACCAATGGTGGTGTTTTCTCAGACTTCTGAAGTCGTTCACCACCAAAGCTTACCAAAAAGGCCATAAATGCGAATAATGCGAAAGTAACAACGGCACCAAGTATTAAGGCGACCAATGCTCTTATCATATTATTCTTCCTCAGCTGCAACCATAAGTTTATCGATACCTGCCGCTTTAACCTGATCCATTACTTTAACAACAACACCATGTTTAGTGTCGATGTCAGCTTGGATCATAACAGCAGCTTCAGGTGCCTCCGCAAGCATACGCTCAACGTTCGCACGAACACGTTTAATATCAACAACGCGTTTTTCCATGTGAACTCGGCCTGCACCATCAATTGCAATAAAGATATTGGCAGATTTTTTCTTACTCGCTTGTTGAGCTTTAGGCTTATTAACATCAAAACCAGACTCTTTTACAAACGAAGTTGTTACGATAAAGAAGATCAGCATGATGAATACGATGTCAAGCATCGGGGTCATGTCTACTTCAGCTTCTTCATCTTCATGAAATCGTCTACGTGCCATAAATAATTCTCTCTCTAATGATGTGGCATACTGTCAACTAGTGTCTCTTTAGCAACTTTTAGCTGTCCAGCTAAACGTGCACTAAAGAATACGCCAGAAAGTGCGGCAACCATACCAGCCATAGTAGGCATTGTAGCCATCGAGATACCACCAGCCATTAAACGGGCGTTAGAGGTACCAACAGTAGCCATGACTTCAAATACGCTAATCATACCGGTTACAGTACCTAACAACCCGATCATAGGACAGATTGCTACTAGCGTTTTGATGATAATCATCCGCTGTGTTAATTTTTCATTGGCTTGGGAAATCCAGGCCTCACGGATCCGCTGTGCATACCAAGAAGTTGTATCTTCTCGGGCATGCCAAGCTTCAATAATACGCTTGCGCTCTTTTGGAAATACGACTCGTAAGTACATATAACGCTCAAGCATCAAGCTCCACATTAGGAACAATGTAATTGCTACTAGCAATAATACATCGCCACCCGTGGCCATGAAGTCCCTGATAGATTCCCAAAGGCCCATCAGGTAATAAATCATTACTTAGACTCCTTCTCGGCGTGCTCAGCGATAAGACCAGCGCTTTGCTCTTCAAGAACGTGTAGAAGTGATTTAGAACGACCAGAAACAACAGCATGTACAAGCATTAGAGGTAATGCAGCTACTAGACCTAGAACCGTAGTTACAAGTGCAGTAGAGATACCGCCAGCCATCATTTTAGGGTCACCAGTACCGAATAAAGTAATCGCTTGGAACGTACCAATCATACCTGTTACTGTACCTAATAGACCTAACATCGGTGCAATTGCAGCAAGTACTTTAATGATTGAGATACCACGTTCTAGACGAGGAACTTCTTTCAGGATTGCTTCATCAAGCTTAAGTTCTAATGTTTCAACATCAGTACCTTTAGCTGAATGGTAAACTTTAAGGATACGACCTAGAGGGTTATCAGTAGGAGTATTAGGGTTCTTAAGTTGCGCGCGAACTTTACCGCTTAATAGCGTTAGAGTAACGATACGCTCAAGAGCAATTAATAGACCTAAGATTAATACTGCTGTGATGATGTAACCAACAGTCTCACCTTGGTGGTATTTCTCTTCAAGTGTTGCTTGACCAGTAAGTAGGCTTAATAGACCACCACGGCTTGGGTCAACATAAAGAGCTGTGTAACCAGAAGAAGCAGATAGGTAAGGAGCAATTGAGCTTACGTTACGTGCGTCAGGTTGACGAGCAAGCTCAGCAACACCGTCATCACGGTAAACTAGGTACTTATCACTATCTAATAAGTTGAATGAACCAACACGCGTTACAGTACGCTCTGAAGTTTGACCTTCAACGCTTGATACTTGTGTAGTAAAAGTAGAGATTTTAGCAGATTCAGTCATTTCTGTTTGAAGTGCGAACCATAAGTTCTCTAATTCTTTTAAGCTTGGTAAACCTTTAAGTGCACCAATTGCTGCTAACTCTTCAGCACGACCTGGGAATTCAGCAGAAATGATAGATGCAGCAACGATACCAGTAGCATCACCAGCAACACCACGTACAACACCGAATGCTTCTTTTAAATCGCCTTGTGCAGCGTCTAGGTCAGCTTCAAGTTGTGACATGCGGCGCTCGTTTGAAGCATGCTTTTCAAGAAGCATTTTACCACGTGCTTTTTCAGCTTCACGTTGAGCTTTCGCTTTACGTAATAATGCTTGCTTGTCAGCACGCTCTGAACGGAATTCAGCTTCACGCTTCTTATCAATGCGAGCTTCAGAAACACGTTCTTGCTTAATTTTTTCTAACAGTTGGCTTAAAGTAGCAGAAGAGTCTGCCGCTTGTGCGAAAGTCGCTGTCATTGCAATTGAAGCAATAGCTAAACCTTTAAATAACTTTTTCATTATTTAGCGCTCCCTACAGCTGGTACCGGAAGTTTAATTAGATCTGGAGATTTATCTTTACGAACGATATCGATAGAGTTACGAATTGGACGACGCCATTCTTCACCTAACTCATCCCAACCTTTAGCTTCTTTGTTCCAAACCCAAGAGCGTTTTGAATCAAGTGTTTGAGCAACTAGTGTTACACGACCAACTTGAAGAACATCAACGGTTAACTCAACACCACCAATACTTTCTTTTCCTTGATATACCTGAGAAGTACGACCTGAATCCATTTCGATTTGGTATGCTTCTAATACTTTACGGTATTTTTCAGCAGTCGAAACGTTTGAATCAACCATCATTTCCTTAAGGAAAGCGATACGGTCAGCACGTTCTTTCTTCTCAAATGGTAGATCAAGTGAAACGAACTCTTCAATTGTATCAATCATTTTGAACATTAGTGGCACAAGACCTTGACGAGTCTTATCAATGCTATCGATGTCAGCTTGAACACCAGCGATTTTAGCTTCTTGGTCAGCAACCAATGTAGCTACGTAATCATTGTATGAACGTAAGTTGTCAGTATCATCGATAACTTGGCGGTAATCAAAAACTAAGTTTTGCGCCTGATCGTACAGTTTGTTCACTTTTTCTTGTGACTTCTCTGCAGCCTTTTGAATGGCAGTATCTGCAGCCTGAAGCTTCTTAACTTCAGTATTGGCAGATGCCGTGAAAGTTGTTGTTAGAGCAACGGCTCCCGCTATTGCCATAGCGATTTTATTTTTTTTACTTAACTTGGACATAGTTCCTAACCAAATTTATTGTGGAAACTGCTGAAGTGACTGCTCATAAATCTTACAAATGATTAGCGCACTCACAGAACGTCTTTCGATTTAATATTTATATTAATTGTATTTTGCACCACAAAAGAGAGGCAAAACCGATATCATCATTTCACACATAGCGAAATGCTGTCAACATAAAAACAGTTCGAAAACAGCAAGACCAACACCCAAACAAACCATTGAAATAAAAGCAATTAAACATTTCATTAACATCATATTTACACATTAGACACATCCTTTGTAAGTCAAAAACGGGCTTTTGTAACAAAATATTTTGTGGTTATAGGTATTCTTATAAAATAGCTTTTTTCTTCACCCTAAAGTTTGAGCGACATTATATGTCTTAGCCTGAGTATTTTCGGGTTAATTAAGAATAGTAGAATTGACACCAAAATCCCTACAGTTAAGGGCTCAAAGGTACTAACACATTAACTAGAGTAATATTATTTCTTCGCCATATTCATCAATGCAATGACTTTTTATTGGAGCCCAACAGCCTGATTGTTTATTTATCGGACATTTCAAACACATGATTCACACCCACCTGCTTTGTTAACATTTTGTAACACTGGTAAATATTGTTTTTTCTCTAGTAAAATCAGTAAAAAATCACACTTTACACTTAAAAAACATAAAGATAGACTCACCACGCCCCATATATAACAAAATAGAATAACCTTATTACAATAATTAAGTCTTCTGTATCTAAAGTATTCAAATAAAGGTAACTTTAATTTTTCAACAAAATCATCCGGATTTAGCTATTCATTAATAGATTAAACCCCACGTCGTTGCTACTATTTAGTTCCTTCTTCCCATCGACACACTCATATGCTATCGCCACAGCTTCAACAAACAATTAAAAACTGTTTTAAGCAGTTCAAACAAGAAATACCAAATTTTGTTACCCGTCGAGAACAAAACTATATGGTCGCCCAGACAGCAAAAATACTTGCGGGTGAATATGATCGAACAAGGCGAATCGGTGTCATTGAAGCAGGTACAGGTACAGGTAAATCCCTTGCTTATTGCCTAGGTGCGATTCCTGTGGCTTTATCTCAAGGGAAAAAACTTTGTATATCGACAGCAACAGTCGCCCTACAAGAACAACTATTAAATAAAGACCTTCCTTTATTTAGGCAATACAGTCGTCTCGAGTTTGACTTTGCAGTTGTAAAAGGACGGCAACGTTACATCTGTGCCAGCAAGTTGGAGTTAGTCGCCGACGCTCAATCCTCTGATGATAATGCGCTATGGCATCAAGCACCGTCAAAAGATGACTTAACGTTAGTCAAAAAATTATGGCAGGCATGGCTTGATAAAGAGTGGGATGGTGAACGTGATAGTTGGCCAACGCCAATTAGCCCCTTATTATGGGCTCAGATTCAGTGTGATAAGTTTACTTGTAATAAGCAACTATCAGCACATCGGCAATGTCCATTTCATAAAGCACGTGAGGTTATTGATAAGCTCGATGTCTTGATTGTAAATCACAGCTTATTGCTGGCCGATCTGGAACTCGGCGGCGGCAAAATTTTGCCCGAGCCCGCAGATATGTTCTACGTGATTGATGAGGCCCACCACTTGCCAGAAAAAACACGCGATTTCTCGAGTGCTTTCTCTTCATTGCAAGCAACCATTGATTGGCTCAAGAAAATGGATTTACTGGGTAAGAAAATTTCTTCTACGCTAAATAGCCAACAATTAATCTCACCATTAATGAGTCTCAGTGATCACTGTAATGAGCTAAGCAGTGATCTGACCTTAGTGAGTCAATGGCTCAATGTAAACAGTCAGCTCTTTGCTAATGATGATATGCGCCATCGATTTGAACACGGCGTTTTACCTGATTCTTTATTGGCTCTTATTGAGAATAATGCTATTAGCAGTAAAGCTGCACTGAAGCAATTGAATAAAGTGCATCAGATTATCCTCGAGGCCTACAAGGACGGCTTAATTAGCCCTTGGAAAATTGAAGCGGTACTTAGTGATATCGGTAATAATCTTAACCGCATGGAAAATCAACAAAAGTTGTGGCATATGTTAAAACGCCAAGACTCAAAGCATGGCGCCCCGACAGTGCGCTGGGTTGAGCTAACGGATAGAGAACGCGGAGAATATCTCATTCACGCAGCGCCGCTAGATATTGGGTATTTTCTTGAGGATAAATTATGGAGTCAAGCTCAAGGGGTTATACTTTGTTCCGCCACTGTAACAGCCCTTAATTCATTCGATCACTTTAGACGCAGTGTCGGTTTACAAACGAATGATGGCACACAGTATGTTCGTTTAAACTCCCCTTTTAATTTCAAAGATAATGCTAAACTAATAATCCCTGCACTACAGATAGAGCCAAGCAACGATAAATTTACTGAAGAATTAATTAAGCGTTTACCTGCCCTTATTGATAATAAACAGGCTAATTTAGTTTTGTTTTCTTCCTACCGACAAATGAATCAAGTTGCCAAGGCTTTAAGAGACCGTCATCAATTATCATTGCTGGTACAAGGCGAAGCCTCACGTAATGCATTGCTCACCCTACACAAAGATAAATGCGATAACCAACAACAAAGCATTCTCTTTGGAACCAGTAGCTTTTCAGAGGGTCTTGACTTACCAGGAAAGTATTTAACTAACCTAGTCATCACTAAATTACCCTTTGCAGTGCCCACATCGCCCATTGAGCAAGCCCTAGCGGAGTATGTAAAAAGTAAAAATGGTAACCCCTTTATGACATTGACCGTTCCAGATGCTTCACGAAAGCTCATTCAATCTTGTGGTCGCTTGTTACGCAACGAGCAAGACAGTGGTACAATTACTATCTTGGATCGCCGTCTGGTCACCAAACGCTATGGTCAGTCGCTACTTGACTCACTTCCACCCTACGACTTAACAATAGAACATTAGTTAATGCTTGAGATTTTTGACATCGTACCGGTTTGGTTATTGCTTGCATTAACCGCATTATGTGCTGGCTTTATTGATGCTGTGGTTGGCGGTGGTGGTCTTCTTACCGTGCCTGCTCTGTTAAGCACAGGGATGCCACCCCACATGGTACTTGGCACCAATAAGTTTGCATCAACCTTTGGTACTGCAACTGCTAGCTATACTTTTTATCGAAATAAACTTTTCTCGCCTGCACTTTGGCGTAGTTGTATCATTTCAACCTTTATTGGTGCCTTGATTGGTACTATAGCCGTTTATTTGGTATCCGGTGACATTCTCGAAAAGTTACTTCCTTTATTAATTATCAGCACAGCCATCTACACACTATTCCAACGCCCTCCTATTCATAAGAAAATTGATGACAACTTTGAACCATGCACAGTTAAACAAGCCATGCAAGGCGGTTTTCTTGGATTTTATGACGGTTTCGCGGGGCCTGGTACGGGTGCATTTTGGACAGTATCAAGTCAGATACTTTACAAGGTTGAATTATTAGTTAGCTGTGGTGTGGCGCGCTCAATGAACTTTGTCAGTAACCTCACAGCCTTAGTAACTTTTGCTATTTTAGGCCAAGTTGATTATAAAACTGGATTATTGATGGCCTGCTGCTTGATGACTGGATCATTAATTGGTGCTAAAACGGCGATTCGCTTTGGTGCTAAGTTTATCAGACCACTGTTTATTAGTGTAGTGCTTATCATTAGCTGTAAATTAGCCTGGGGGGCTTGGTTTTGAATCAATTAAATAAAATTGATCAGCTACTTAAGCAACTCGCTAAGCAAGCACAGTCTTATGATCAGCATAATAAAATTCCCCCTTTGGCTGATAATACGTTGTTCGATCCTCAGCTTTTTAAAACACAGTCACGCCAGTTAATGGATTATGTGAATGAAAGCCAACAATTACTACGCCACGTAAAACATTCTATTAGTAGTAAATCAGCCAACACGTTAATTCAATTTCAATGTGATAAATTAGTTGACCAATGTCAGGCAATTAAAAAGGCACTATCGAGTCAATCGCAACGAACCAAATCTTATCGTCAAGATAAAGCGTTCAAAAGTAAAACCTTTGCCAATAAGCAACAAAAAAGTAATGACTTTGCGTGGCTTGCTCAACGTATCATGGGGAATAGCCAACAGTTATATCATGAGTTATCGAAACACCATGGCTACAAACAAAAATTGGAACTGCGCATCACACAATTGAACACCCAGTTGAATCAATGTGCGATGGAGCAGAAAATTGCGCTCCAACAAGAAGTCCTACGACAACAAAAGCGATTAGGCCAGTGTAATAAAGCCATTTACTTTATTGAGCAAAAGATTGAACGAATCGAAAGTGGTAAAACACGATGAACTATCCTGTTATCTACCACCCTATATATTCAAGCTTAGCGCTAGGACCCAAACACCGTTTCCCAATAAAAAAATATCAATTACTTGAACAATTGCTACGCCAAGATCAACTAGTAGCACCAACTCAATGGGTCACACCACAAGCCGTTGCTCCTGATAAGTTATCTCCTTTACACTGTCGTGATTATATCAATCGAGTCGTTAGTGGAGCGTTAACCCCTAAGGAAGTACGCCGATTAGGCTTTCCATGGAGCCCGCAACTAGTTGCTCGTTCATTAACTTCTGTGGGTGGAACACTGTTAGGCTGCGAGCTGGCGCTTGAGCAAGGATTAGCGCTCCATTTAAGTGGAGGCTACCATCATGCTCACTTTGATTTTGCCAGCGGTTATTGTTTATTCAACGATTTAGCTTTTGCTGCTGTTGAAGCTATTGAAAAATATAATTTATCAACAGTGCTGATCTTCGATTGCGATGTTCATCAAGGCGATGGAACTGCTGCACTGACTTCGCACCGTGATGATGTGATTACTTGCTCATTACATTGCGCCAAAAATTTTCCGGCAAATAAAATGGTTTCGACTATCGATCATGAATTCGAACCCAACACTCAAGATGCCGAATATCTAACCGTTTGCCAGTCGATGCTCAATTATTGCATCAATCTCTACCAACCGGATTTAATTATTTATGATGCGGGAGTTGATATTCACCAACAAGATGTCTTAGGCCTACTTGATGTGACTACCCAAGGTCTGTATCAGCGTGATCGTTTGGTGATAGAGACGGCACAACAGGCAGAGATTCCCCTGTGTTGTGTCACGGGCGGTGGCTATCATAAAGATCAAACAAAACTTATTCCACTACATAGCCAGCTGTTTAGAGCGGCAAAAGATTTACATAAGGAGCCGTCAACATGAGCGATACTTCCCCCCTTGAACAAGCCCCTGACCATATAAAGCTTGCGGTTGATCTTATTCAAATACTCGAAGAGTCCGAGGTTAATAAAGAGGTTGCAATTAAAGCTTTACATATCGTTTTAACCGACTTGCAACGGGAAGATAATAATTAATTTAGCTAATTATATTTGAGTCAAAATTTCTTTTTCAATCATTTGCGTCAATACTAAAGGTTACAACCTTTGTGAATGGCATGTAATGATGATGAAGTTAACTTTTCTTGGCGCAGCAGATACTGTCACTGGTTCAAAATACTTACTCCAATGCAATGGGTTAACTATCCTTATTGATTGCGGACTCTATCAAGGTGTTAAAAAGCTACGCAGTCGCAACTGGCAATCTTTTCCCATCGAGGTAAAAAAGCTCGATGCAGTCATCCTAACGCATGCCCATATTGATCACAGCGGCTATCTTCCTGCGTTAATGAAACAAGGGTATGAAGGCCCAGTCTACGCGAGTAAAGGAACCAGCCAATTGTGTCAAATTCTCTTACCCGATGCTGGCTATTTGCAAGAAGAAGAAGCAAATTTTGCTAATAAACATAAATATAGCCGACACCACCCTGCTAAGCCCCTGTATACAGAACAGCACGCTCGGCAAGTCCTTAAGCAATTTAAGCCGATGACTCAGAATCAATTTCATTCTATCAAGTCAAATCGCGAGCATAACCAGCTAGGTTGTAGGTTTATGTTTACTCCCGTTGGCCATATTTTAGGCGCCTGTGCGGTTCATATTGATGATGGCCATAAACGTTTGGTCTTTAGTGGTGATATTGGCAGATACGACGACCCTATTATGCATAACCCTGACGCCATCGAACACGCCGATGTAATGGTCGTCGAATCCACCTACGGTGACAGACGCCACCAGCAACTAGATACTCAGCAAGCATTAGCCGATATAATTAACGAAACGGTTAATCGTGGTGGCACCGTGCTTATTCCATCCTTCGCTGTCGGCCGAGCTCAGTTATTGCTTTATCATATTAAACAACTGTTAAAAGAGCATCGAATACCCACTATCCCAGTTTACCTAAACAGCCCAATGGCTATCAGCGCGACCGATCTTTATAAAAAGTTTAACCGGCAATTAAAATTATCACAGCAAGACTGCGCCGAAATCGATAATATTACGCGCTATGTTCGAACTCAAGAAGAATCAATTAGGTTAAATGAGAGTACCTATCCTGCCATTATCATCAGTGCTTCTGGAATGGCAAGTGGTGGGCGAGTGATTCATCATATGAAGAACATTTTACCCAATCATCGCAATAGCTTGGTTTTTGCAGGCTACCAAGCGGCTGGCACCCGTGGTCAAGCGATTGTTGACGGTGCTAAAGAAACAAAAATTCATGGCCAAACATTTCAAGTTAAAGCCCAAGTTCATAACATAGGTAGTTTATCTGCTCATGGGGATTATGCTGAAATTATTCATTGGTTAGGGCTAATCAAGCAACGACCACAACAGGTCTACATTACTCATGGTGAAAGCTGTGCTGCTGACTGTATGAGATTAAAAGTAGAAAGGGCATTTCATTGCAACGTTCGTGTGCCAGAGCTCAATGAAACGGTCACGATTTAAAGCCGTTAATCGTGAAAGTCGTGATATTCAAAAATTTGTTGTTGGGCATTAAATAAAAACGTATCAATAGTTTTATGCTCTAATGCCAGCTTTGACAGTGGTGTTGCTGTAATCGATTGATTAACCTCACCTAGCATCACTAAATGAGCGCCATCAACGCTTGCCTCGACTGCAGCTACGCCAAGTTTTGTCGCTAATATTCGGTCTTCAAATACCGGCCGTCCACCACGTTGAATGTGGCCAAGGATACATGGCTGACATTCAATATTTGATTGTTTGGTTAATTCTTTTGCTAGCTCAATCGTTCCGGTTGGCCATAGGTTTTCTGCAATGACCATAATATAGCTGGAGTTACCCCGTGATTTCTGTGCATTCGTAATATGATTAACAATACTTGCTAGCTGTTGCGAAGGGAGCTGACGCGATTCAAAAGTAAGCACTTGCTCCGCAGCACAAGCAATGGCAACACTCATTGCAATATAACCGCTCTCCCTCCCCATCACTTCAACGAGAAAAGTACGCTCGAATGCATCAGCTGTATCACGTATTTTATCTATCGCTTCAACTGCAGTGTTAACTGCAGTCGCAAAGCCTATCGTTTTATCCGCTCCTGCAACATCATTATCGATGGTACCTGGTAACCCAATTATTTGTCCGCTCCAATAATCCGCTAGCAACTCAGCACCGCGCAATGAACCATCACCACCAATCACGATTAAGCAATCAATCGCTAACCGATTTAAAACTTCAGAGGCTTGTAACTGCCCTTGTTCGGTCGTAAAAGCCTGACAACGTGCACTTTTTAATACCGTACCGCCATGATGAATGATATCTCTAACATAGCATTCGGTTAACTGAAAATGTTCACCATTTAGCAGTCCATTAAAACCACGTTTAAATCCAGTCACTGAAATTCCGTGATGCTGTGCTGTTAAGACGATGGCACGAATAGCGGCATTCATCCCTGGCGCATCACCGCCACTGGTTAAGACCCCGATAGTATTAATTTTTCGCATTATCAGCTCTCAGAACCATGGATATAGCCATGATTAACTAGCCACTCATGCGCCAAATTGGCATCGGTAAATATACGGCGTTGGTAATCAGGGGTTTCAACGTTAAGGATCTCTAATTGATAACGAACAAGATCATTGTTACTCACTAAAAAAACGGTCGCACGCAAGTTATGTTGTTTTAATCGACCAATGCCTTGCTTAACCCCATACTGAAAGTCTAGTGTACCTACATCCATTTCCGTAGCATCAATATAGAAGGCCCATTTGGGCTGAGGCGCTTTAATGAGCTCAGCTTCCACTTCTCTAAAGCAGCGTTGAGTAATTTGCCCCTCCCAAATCCCTGTTGCTTTAACCGCCATCACACTCGATTGATTATCAATGTGATACGTTGCCGGCTCAAACGTTGGAAAAGCAGACTCAGCGCTAAAGAAGTTAAAGAGCTCGCTGGGTGCAATAGGTTTAGAAAACAGATATCCTTGCAAAAAGTCACACCCATGCTCTAGCAACCACTCTGCCTGAGCTTTAGTTTCTACCCCTTCAGCAACAATTTCTATTCTCATACCTTTCGCTAGTCCAATAATAGAGCGAGCAATACAGATATCTTCTTCACTGGTTAGGATCCCATCAACAAAAGACTTATCAATCTTTAGCTTTGAGATATTAAAGTTCTTAAGTCGAGATAGTGATGAATACCCTGTTCCAAAATCATCTATCGAAAGCTTTAAGCCCAGTTCACTTAAACTATCGAGTTGCTTATTAATGGCTGTTGAATCCCCAGCGATGAGTTCTTCAACAATTTCAATCTCAATTAGCGAAGGTGCTATCTCGTATTCAGTTAAAAGCTCCTCCACTCGTTGACAAAATGTCGGTGACAGTAACTGTTCAGATGACACATTCACCGCCACACTTAATAAAGGGAGGCCTTCGGCTATAAGTATATTTATATCTTTACACACCTGCTCAATGACCACATCGCCAAGCTCTTGCATTAACCCAAGGCGTTTAGCCAGTGGTAAAAATTTAAAAGGCGCAATCAAACCATCCATCGGGTGAACCCAACGAACCAACGCTTCTAACCGAATGCCATCTTGTTGGTAGGTACGGTTAAGGATAGGTTGATAATGAGGTACTATTTGGCCAGATGTGAGTGCATCATTAAATTCCCGCTCAAACTTTAAGGTTTGCTGATGTTGCTCTAGCCACTCAGGTTTAAAATAAGTAATGACACCAGGGTTATTTTCTTTACCTTTTACCATTGCTTGCTCTGCACGTCTGATAGGGTCTTGTTCAACTAGGTCAGACTTATTACTAACCATTACGCCTATGCTGGCACTCAAGCTAACAAGTTCACCACCTGGGGTCATAAATGGCTTTAAAAATAGCGCTTTAAGCAGCAACAAAAAAGGCTCTAGCTTGAGTTCGTTATGTTGATTTGGCAACCACACACCAAAGACATCACCATCAACACGCGCAGGAAAAAACACCTCATTAGACTTTAGGTTTTCCATACGGTTAGCCACTTTACACAACACATTATTAGCAAACAGATAACCAAAGTTATCATTAACAGCGGTAAAGTTATCGATGCCAATAAGTATCACGGCACAAGGGTAATCCTCACCGGCCGACGCTAATGACTGGCGAATTCGCTTATCAAAAAATAAGCGATTCTCTAAATTAGTTAAAGGATCAATTTGCTCAAGGTGACTTAATTGACGCAAAGCTGCTCGCCAAGACTTCTTAACATGAGTAAGGGAGAGGATTTCAGCAATTGAAGCAGCATAGGCCATATCCGCAACGTCCCAGTGACGCGTTGTTGCAGTTTGCTCTATACAGAGTACGCCTTTGAACGCCCCCTCGGCAAAGATTGGAACCTCTAAAATTGATTTAATATTAAGCGGTTGAAAATAGAAGCTTAGTAGCTCGCTAAGAAAGTCATATTCTTCAACGTTTTCACAGTAACAAATCTCTTGCTCGAGTAATCGTTGAAAATATTTTGGGCAATAGTCTCGTTCAATGACATGACCAGCGTCGAAGTGTTGACTCTCTAGCGCATAAAGCTTTTGACAAATCAATTGCTCATTGCTCGGTGACAAATACCATAAACTCACTCGACCTACCGCTAGCTTGTCAGCACACGTCTTTAGCACCTTCTCGATCAATTCATCAGTATCTTCACTTAGCGTGCCATTATGATGGCCAATATCGGTGAGTGACTGGTGTAGTGATAAAAACTTCTGTGTTACTTCCATAAACAAACTCAATAGTTAATGATGAATTGTTGCGATAACGTTAGCATTAAAACAACATTAGCCTCATTGTTTAATACAATCAATAGCGCTCTAAGCCCGCCGGCTAAAAACCTAGAGGTTATACTAATTACATTAATGACCTGAGCACTGTTCGCAGTCTAAACGGATGATAGCAGCGTTATTTCTTATCTATATCTAACAACTATATAATAAATGCCTTGCCGGCATGGATGTCCGTACTTAGGTTCAGTTGAAACGTAGAACTGAGCTTTAATCCGCTAATCCTCGTTACAAAATTGATCACTTCATTAATGGAATTGGTATAAATACTTCTTTTAGAATATTTTATACTAAAAGTAGCGTGTTGTGGATCATAATAATTTATGACTTCCTGCGGTAAATACACATACCCGTGTAGTCATTTGGGGACAAACTAAACTTGAGAGTAATAAGGAAATAGCAACAGGATTAATAAAAGCTGCGCCGATTATCGGGCTAGTTCTATTTAAATAAAAATAAGTGTTTAGAGGGCATTGTAGAAGTATGAAATGAGTGGCGACTAGCCAGCCAACACCTCGGCACACGAGTCGATAGCTGCGGTTGCTCCCTTCCGGGCCTGGCCGAGTTCACTATCTATCATTGCGAGGGGACCAACTAGTCACCGAGGCGCATTATCTATTAAACACTTGGCATTAGGCAAGCCTTTACTGGCAATTTTTTAAAAATTTAATTTATTCGATTAATTTAACGCCAATTTCAAAATCATGACTATACTTTCCGCTGCATCTAGAACCCTTGATGCTTTTTTATTAATAACCTTTGAAAGGAATCTATCTATGAAAACATTCACTCAGCTAAAATTTTACTTACTAACTATCACCGCAACTGCACTTTTATTAATACACAAACCAGTGATGGCAATGGTCATCGATGATCCCACAGCCAAACAAAACATCGTTGTTAAGCAAAATCAGCAACCTGTCAAAGTCAATATTAATCAAGTTTCGAGTCAACAACTTGTCAAAACATTACACGGTATTGGCAAGAAGAAAGCTCAAGCGATTGTGGCTTACCGCCAACAGCATGGCCGAATCAACTCCTATGAGCAATTATTACAAGTCAAAGGAATAGGTAAGAAGTTGTTAGAAAAGAACCGTGCATTAATCAGCTTTGGGGCCGAAGAGTAAAGCCGGTCAAAGCTACAGCGTCACAACTAATTGGCGCTGTAGCTCAAGGAGGTTAAATTAGGCCCCAAATTCTGCGATAATTAAGTCACTCAATAACTGACCCGCTCGACCTAAAGGACGCTCTGAAGAATGAACCAATTTAGGAGTAAAGCTATGACTAGCTCCCCCAACAAAATCAAGTTCAACCAACTCACCATTGGCTAGTTCTTTTTCAATCAAGTAGTCAGGCACCCAACCATAACCAAGCCCTAATAAGATTGAGTTTTTCTTCGCAATAAAGCCATTAAGGTAAAACACTCGCTCACCACCAAACTGTAAATCATCTTGATAATGAAGATCGACCTCACCTGAATCAGCAATGGTTAGTTCGATATACTCATGGAGGTGTTTCAATTCAATCCCTTTTATCGATGCTAAAGGATGCCCTGCCGCAACTACTAAGCGTGTACTCATCGGCTTTAACGGCTTTGCATTAAGGTAAGGGTTAGATTGAAAATCTTTAACCAACATTAAGTCTGAACTATTTTTTTCAAAACAGCGCTGAACACCACTTAAAAATTCAGTGCGCAGCTGCACTCTTGTAGACACGTCCATTTCAGATAAACGTTTGAGTGCTCGCATCACAGGCTCCATAGGAAGCGCGCCATCAATAATAATTTCCAAGCGTGGCTCCCAGCCTTGACTGAAACGCTCTGCCAACACTTCTAGATTATGTGCCTGCTGAAGCAGCCTTCGCCCTTCAGTCAAGATTGCATTACCTTCAGCAGTTAACTCAGCGCGGTACTTACTACGATCGAAAAGTGCAACACCAAGATGTTGCTCAAGCTTCTTAATTTGATAACTAATCGCTGACTGCGCTCTATTTAATTGTTCAGCTGCTTTAGCAAAGCTGCCCAAACGAACGATTAAATCTAATATCTTAAGGGTTTCTATATCTAACCGCATCTCATAACCATCTAAAAGTTGAATGGAGTTAATTAAAACATAATTATATTTTTAGAACAAGATTGGTAGTAAAGTTAATTTACTAACAGTGTTGTTCTAATAATAAATTACAACAGACAGCACCATAACAAATAAATTAAGAAGAGTGTAACAATATGACTGATCAAAATAACCCGATTGGACTATGTGGTATCGAATTTACTGAATTTGCAACAACAGATCAGAATTTTATGCATCAAGTGTTTATCGATTTTGGTTTTTCTAAAATTAATAAGCATCAAAGCAAAGACATCTTTCATTACCAACAAAACGATATCAACTTCCTACTTAATAGCGAAAAGCAAGGCTTCTCACGTGATTTTGCTAAATCTCACGGCCCTGCTATTTGTTCAATGGGTTGGCGCGTTGTTAACGCAGAGGCCGCATTCACTGAAGCGGTTAATCGTGGGGCAAAAGCCGTAGCTGAAGATGCTAAAGATATGCCTTACCCGGCTATCTACGGTATTGGTGATAGCATTATCTACTTCATTGACCGCTTTACTGACAATGACAATATTTATCACCGTGACTTCGTGCCTCTCGCCGAGCCTCAGGTAGTAACAGAAAAAGGCTTCTTACGAGTCGACCATTTAACCAATAATGTTTATAAAGGGACGATGGAGCATTGGGCTAACTTTTATAAAGATATTTTCAACTTTAGTGAAGTCCGTTACTTCGATATTAATGGTGCTAAAACTGGCCTGATTTCTTATGCACTTCGTTCACCTGATGGCAGTTTCTGTATCCCAATTAATGAGGGTAAAGATGATGATAAGAACCAAATTGATGAGTACCTAAATGAATACAATGGTCCTGGTGTTCAGCATTTAGCCTTTGAAAGTCGTGATATCGTTGCATCTCTTGATGCAATGGAAGGCACTAGCATAAAAACACTAGACATCATCGAAGAGTATTACGACACTATTTACGATCGTGTACCGCAAGTGACTGAAGACCGTGATCGCATTAAGCATCATCAAATTTTAGTTGACGGTGATGAGTCAGGCTATCTATTACAAATCTTCACTCAAAACTTATTCGGCCCTATCTTTATTGAGATTATTCAGCGTAAAGAAAACCAAGGGTTTGGCGAAGGAAACTTCCAAGCGCTATTTGAATCAATCGAGCGAGATCAAGAACGCCGCGGAGTGCTTTAAGCAGCCCGTTGATTCCAGAATAAAAAAAAGCTATTCATTTGAATAGCTTTTTTATATCAACTTTTCAGTCTCTAAATCGGTCAATTTTTTTGCCACACCACCTGATTACGCCCTGCCTCTTTCGCTTGATAAAGAGCGATATCGGCTTCATTAATCATAGCCTCTAACGACTTAGAATCAGCAACACGCGTTGCAACACCAATGCTCACCGATAAGTTAATGACCTCTTTACTAGTATCAAATTCACTTTCTGCGATATCGACTCTGAACGTATTGAGTATCTTATCCGTTTGCTCTTGTGATAAACCAGGGATCAGAATAATAAACTCTTCGCCACCATAACGTGCCACAGTCATATCTTTAAACCAATACCGCAGTTTTTCAGCCAGCAATTTAAGTACGGCATCTCCACTATCATGACCGTAGTTATCGTTGATTTTTTTAAAGTAATCAATATCAAGTAGTGCAACGGTTAGACGGCTGTTATCTTTGACCGCTTGATTAAAAGAGTCTTCACCATTATGAAAGAAATAACGTCGATTATATAACTTAGTTAAATAATCACGATTTGCTGCATCTCGAATTTCAGCAATCAGCATTATCTGCTCCATGGCTTTCAAAATACGCCATTGAAACTCTTCTTGAATAAAGGGAGTTGGTAAAAAGTCATTAGCGCCATGCTTAATAAAGCGAGCAGAAAGCGTCGGGTCCTTTAACGAAGATAACCCAATAATTGGAAAGTCTTCACGAGAGCGTTCTTGTCTAATGCTACGGATTAATTCGATACCATTCATTTCTGGCATATTATAATCCGTAACCAGCAAACCTACTTCAGGGTTATCTTTTAAGGCTTGGAGCGCTGCTAGCCCATGTTCAACTTCTATCACTTGATATAACAAGCTGCTCATTTGAGCTGAAACATAAGCACGCAATGAAGGTGAATCATCAGCAACAATAACTTTAATATCTCGATTTAATAATAGCGTATTAACAAATTTAATTGCTGTTACATAAGAATCACGATTTTCTTTGAAGATATAATCTAACACGCCCATCTTGAGCATTTTATCACGCAACTCTTCATTTAAAGACGCTGTTAGAACAATGGTTGATATACCCGCATCGAGAGTCAGTTTTACAACTTCACCGTTAGGTGCATCAGGTAGATGAAGGTCGGCAAGCGCCATAAAGTAGTCATTGCCAGGATTATCAATAAGCCCTTTTGCTTCAGCTAAATCACAAGCAAAGTCAAATTCACAATTTAACTGTGAAGTCGCTAAATGATTGATAATTTTTCGAATTAATTGACTGTCTTCGATGATTAACAATTTTGACATCGTTTATTTATTATCCCTAGAGCATTCACAATCAAAATTATATTCATAACTTACTATAGAATATGAACAAAAAAAACTACTATTGGCCCAAACTTAAGAATTCTTTCTTAGTTAGATGGCGCCACTGGCCACTTTCTAGGCTACTTTCTAATGAAACAGCCCCTATTTTAGACCGGTGCAAAGTAGCGACATGATTACCTACAGCAGCAAACATTCGCTTAACTTGATGATACTTACCTTCAGATATGGTTAACCTAGCTTGGTGGCTAGATACAATATCTAACAATGCAGGTCGAGTTAGCTTTTCTTCACTTTTCAATTGAACGCCATGTTCAAACTGCTCAATTAACTCTGGCAATAATGGTTCACTCACCCCTACAATATACTCTTTTGAGCATTGTGATTTAGGCGATGTAATTCGGTGAGACCATTGCCCATCGTTGGTTAGCAATACTAAGCCAGTTGTGTCTTTATCTAAGCGACCTGCAATGTGTAAATCATTCTTAAAAGGTTCATCAATTAAATGCAGTACCGATAAACCATCATCATCAACCGCTGAACAAACATAACCTTGAGGCTTATGCAGCATGATATAAAGATCACCTATTTCACTAACAATCTGACCTAAATAGCTCACTTGTTGATCTTTTATTTTTATATCACCTTTTTTCACGGCAACGCCATCAACCAGCACATCACCGCGATGTAATGCTTGCTTCGCCGTCTTTCGAGTTAAGGCTGTGTTCTCACTTAAAAACCGATCTAATCTCATGTTGTTACTTTAACCATAGCAAATATTTCAGATAACAATAAAAAAGCTGCTTTAATATGATAAAGCAGCTTTTAATTACTCAGTATGATACCAGTTTATCGTTATAAATGTTCTATCACTAAGCATCCTGCTGAATAACCGGCACCAAATGAACAAATAATCGCTTTATCACCACTCACCATATCATCATGATGACGATGAAAGGCAATAATTGAGCCCGCAGATGCCGTGTTTGCAAACTCATTTAAGATAATAGGTGCCTCATTACCTTGTGGGTTTCGTCCGAGTACTTTCTTGGCCACAAAGGTATTCATATTAATGTTAGCTTGATGCAAGAATAAACGTTTAAGGTCACTGGCTTGTAAATTATTTTTTGCCATTTCTTGATCAATTAGCGCATAGACCATAGGGAGTACTTCTTTAAACACTTTACGTCCCTGCTGTACAAATAGTTTATCACTGCTATCCGCAGTCTCAGGGTTACAACGATTAAGGTGGCCAAAATTGCTACGGATGTTGTTTGAAAAGCTGGTCATCGGCTGCTGCGATAAAATTTTAAAACAATGTTGTGCGGTTGCTGTTTCTTGCTTTTCAACGACTACTGCCGTAGCAACATCCCCAAAAATGAAATGACTATCACGGTCGCGGTAATTGATTTGAGGAGAGGCAATCTCAGGGCTAATCACCAAGACTGTTTTTGCCGTATTACCCAACAATGCATTAGAGGCATTCATGATACCAAAGGTTGCTGATGAACAAGCCACCAGCATGTCGTACGCCCACCCTTTGCACCCCAACTGCTGCTGAACTTCAATAGCTATAGCAGGGTAAGCACGCTGAGTATAAGAACAAGCAACAATTATTAAATCGATATCATCACTCGTTTTATTTGCCGAAGCCATCGCTTCGCGGGCTGCGGCAACCGCCATTTCAGTTTGAATAGACACTTGTTCGTTATCACGTTCTGCGATTAATGGCATCATCACATCGGTATCCAAAATACCATCTTTAGACATTACATAGCGGTTTTCAATCCCTGATGCTTTGGTTATAAACTCACTACTTGAGGGTTTTAACCCTTCAATTTCACCCTGTGCAATGGCTTTTGCATGTTCGCTATTATATTTTGCGACATATTCATTAAACGCCGAGACTAACTCATCATTTGAGATAGTATAAGGAGGCGTATATAAGCCCGTTCCACTAATTACGATTGACATACCTTGCTCCATCAACATGATGTTGATTTTTTAAATGACAGACCAACACAGGTTATTTACCGTGTTCGTTTTTAATTACTTCACTATTACTTGAGTGATTTGATTGCTTGTTCTAACCCAGCTACGGTCATTTCATGCATATTTTGATTCACTAACTGTTTAATATAGTCAATACTCATGGTGTAGCGCCAATGTTGTTGCTCTATTGGGTTTAGCCAAACTACCTGGTCAAAATGACTTATTAGGCGTGTCAGCCACACTTCACCAGACTCTTCATTCCAATGTTCAACGCTGCCACCGGGGTAAGATATTTCGTAGGGGCCCATTGAAGCATCACCGACAAAGATCACCTTATAATCTTTGCCATAGGTACGAAGAATATCCCACACTAATTTTTTGTCATGGTGACGCCTTGCATTGTCCTGCCACACGCCTTCGTATACACAATTATGAAAATAAAAGTATTCTAGATGTTTGAACTCACCACGCGCCGCATTAAAAAGTTGTTCCACTTGTTCGATGTAGGGGTCCATTGAGCCACCCACATCAAAAAACATTAACACTTTAACGGCATTATGGCGCTCAGCGACCATCTTTAAATCTAAGTAACCTGCATTATTGGCCGTCGCTTTAATGGTGTGGTCAAGGTCGAGAATATCTTGAGCGCCACTTCGTGCAAACTTACGTAAGCGCCTTAACGCGACTTGAACATTGCGAGCACTTAATAGCTGTTGTTCACTTAAGTTAGCAAACTCACGTTTATCCCATACTTTAGCGGCTCGGTTATTTCGGTTACTTTCTTGACCAATACGGACCCCTTGAGGGTTATAACCATAAGCTCCAAACGGTGATGTACCACCTGTGCCCACCCATTTGTTACCACCTTGATGACGCTTTTTTTGCTCTTTCAAGCGTTGTTGTAAGGTATCAAGCAGCTCATCAAGAGAGCCTAGGGCGTTGAGCTGCTCCTTTTCTTCATCAGAAAGGATTTTTTCTAATTCTTTACGTAACCAGTCTTGGGGGATATCTTTCGAGAAAAGTTCAAGCTCATTAATACCCTTAAAATACTCTGAAAAAGCTCGATCAAACTTATCAAACTGGCTCTCATCTTTTATCATCACGATTCTGGCGAGCTGATAAAATTTATCAATATCAGCAAACACCACTTGTCGTTCTAATGCATTAAGCAAGTCAAGTAATTCGCGGACACTGACGCTCAGCTCGTGCTTTCTTAATGTGAAAAAGAAATCAACTAACATGCCTATTGCTGCCTACGAGCCAAAAAAGCAATTTTTTCAAATAACGTCATATCTTGTTCATTTTTTAATAACGCGCCATACAGTGGCATGAGTGACTTGTCGTGTTGCTTATCACGTAACACCTCAGGAGCAATATCTTCAGCAAGTAATAACTTCAACCAATCAAGTAATTCTGAAGTCGATGGTTTCTTTTTCAAACCATTAACCTGACGCATTTCAAAAAAGCGTGTTAGTGCTTGCTCTAACAGTTGCGGTTTGATGTTAGGAAAATGAACGTCGACAATCTGTTGCATTTGCACTGCATCAGGGAATTGAATGTAATGAAAGAAACAACGGCGCAAGAACGCATCGGGCAAATCTTTTTCATTATTTGAAGTGATGATAACAATGGGCCTGACTTTCGCCTTCACAAGTTGCTGTGTTTCATATACAAAAAATTCCATTTTATCGAGTTCTTGTAACAGATCATTTGGAAATTCAATATCAGCTTTATCAATCTCATCAATGAGTAAAATTGGACGCACTTCACTTTCAAAGGCCTGCCACATTTTCCCTTTAACGATATAGTTTGCAATATCTTTCACTCGATCATCACCTAATTGTGAATCACGCAGTCTTGATACCGCATCATATTCATACAAGCCTTGCTGTGCTTTGGTGGTCGATTTTATGTGCCATTGAATAAGTGGCGCATTGAGCGCTTGGGCAAGTTCTTGGGCAAGCATGGTTTTGCCAGTGCCTGGTTCGCCTTTAATTAATAATGGACGCTCAAGAGTTACCGCAGCTTCAACCGCTAGTTTTAGCTCGTCACTCACAACATAGTTAGTGGTAGTATCAAAAGGCATAGCATTTCTTTTTTCAGTTTAAACAGATGTTTTAACATTACCACATTATCCCGCTTCCTCCTGTGACATATTGGAATAAGAACTTAGTTTTTTATTACATAACGATATAACAAAATGTCACTTCACTTCTTTTTTCTTTGCTTTAAGCTAGGGAAGATAGATATTTTTATAACCAAATAATAGCACGTAAGCCAAGTGGCTGACGTGTGTTGATAAACGATAAGGAATGATTATGGCTAACATAGCACAAGATAATTCACTCACAGTAGGTAATACCCCTCTAGTTCGTCTTAACAGAGTTTCAAACGGCAACGTGATTGCTAAAGTTGAGAGCCGTAATCCAAGTTTCAGCGTTAAATGTCGTATCGGTGCCAATATGATTTGGGATGCTGAGAAGTCAGGTCGTTTAACGAAAGAAAAAGAACTCATCGAACCAACCAGTGGTAACACAGGTATCGCGCTAGCATTCGTTGCTGCCTCACGCGGTTACCAACTAACGTTAACGATGCCTGACACAATGAGCCTTGAGCGTCGTAAATTATTAAAAGCGTTAGGTGCTAACTTAGTATTAACTGAAGGCGCTAAAGGCATGGGCGGTGCTATCGCTAAAGCACAAGAAATTGAAAGCAGCGATCCAGAAAAATACGTATTGCTACAACAATTCGAGAATCCTGCTAACCCTGAAATTCACGAGAAAACAACAGGTCCAGAAATCTGGAACGATACCGATGGCGAAATTGATGTATTCGTTGCAGGTGTTGGTACCGGTGGCACTATCACAGGTGTTAGCCGTTACATTAAAAACCAACAAGGTAAAGCAATTACTACCGTTGCTGTTGAACCAGTAAACTCACCAGTCATTACTCAAGCTAAAGCCGGTGAAGCATTAACGCCTGGTCCACACAAAATCCAAGGTATCGGTGCTGGCTTCATTCCAGGTAACCTAGATTTGGATCTTGTTGACCTAGTTGAGCTTGTTGATAACGATGAAGCCATTGAAATGGCTCAGCGTTTAATGGAAGAAGAGGGTATCTTAGCGGGTATTTCTTCAGGTGCTGCAGTTGTTGCGGCAAACCGTATTGCTGAACGTCCAGAGTTTAAAGATAAGAACATCGTCGTTATCTTACCAAGCTCGGGTGAGCGTTACCTGTCAACTGCACTTTTCGCTGACATCTTTACTGAGCAAGAAAACGTACAATAAATTTACAATGTAATGATTAACTTTAATTAGTCAGATAAAGGATGAGTGAGAGCTCATCCTTTTTTTTCCCGTGATTACTGTTAAATATAGTAATATTAAGAGCTAGTAGTTAACAGACCTTACAATAGTTACTTTGAGTTAAACCACATGCCAACCGAGAAAGCCAAACCAAAACTAAAGCTCGCCACTTTAACAGTTAATGCGCCGATCAGTGGTGAAGCAATTCTGCTGACCGAGCATCATTGCCCACTTATTAGTCACCAACTTCTTGGCCACGGTATTGCTATCAGACCTGTAGGTAGTAGAGTCACTGCACCTTGTCGCGCCATCGTTAAACACATAGCTCCTACAGGCCATCATTTGACATTATTAACCGAGCATAATGTAGTCATTGATATTTATATTGGTGATAACGCTATTTCAACACACGGTGTAGGGTTCACAGTAAAAGTTGTAAGCGGTCAACAAGTAATTCAGGGGCAAGAATTGATTAATTTAGATCTCTTAAAATTAAAACAATCGCTGCCAAGCGTTGACGTTGCAGTATTAATTAGTAAAGGTGCGCTGAAATTAACTCCCCTATTAGGCACAAAACGCGCAGGAGAAGATCCCCTTCTACAGCTCATTGTAAAGAAAAGTGATACATAGTCTGCTCCCTTTATTCCCACACCGTTAAAGGTACTGAAATCACAATAATAATATGCTTTAATACTTGGCAAATTATTCATTGAGATAGCTAAACATGAGCACCACAATCTACGGAATTAAAAACTGTGACACCATTAAGAAAGCATTAAAATGGCTTGATAACAACAACATCGAATATCGCTTTCACGATTATCGCGTTGACGGTTTAGACGAACAGTTACTGACACAACTTTGTCAGTTTGCAGACCCGCAACAAATGCTAAATAAACGTAGCACTAGTTTTCGCGCTCTAAGTGATGAGCAAAAAGCGACCCTCGATAACGAATCGCTAAAAGTATTATTTTTAGAGACACCAACGTTGATCAAACGCCCACTACTTGTCAAAGACACTGAGTCTCACCTTGGCTTTAAGCCGGAACAATATCAAACGTTTTTCAAACTATAACCGTTAACTACTACAAGGTATCACTGTGACTGAATCAATTAACGATCAACGCCTGTTTGATCTAAGCTGCGATCTATTAAGTCGTGCCTCTATTACTCCACTCGATCAAGGATGCCAAGAACTAATGGCGCAATACCTTGAACCTTTAGGGTTTAATATCGAATCGATGGTGTTTGAAGACACCACTAATATGTGGGCACGTAAAGGTAGTTCCGGCCCCCTATTTTGTTTCGCCGGTCATACTGATGTCGTTCCTGTTGGTAATGCGGACCGGTGGGATAACCCACCTTTTTCGCCAAAACTTATTGATGGCATGCTTCATGGGCGCGGGGCTGCCGACATGAAAGGTAGCCTTGCCGCAATGGTTATTGCGACTGAGCGTTTTGTCAAAGCACACCCAAATCACAAAGGATCGATTGCCTTTCTGATCACCAGTGACGAAGAAGGTCCTTTTATCAATGGGACCACACGAGTCATCGATACCCTAGAAGCTCGAAACGAGAAAATTCAGTATTGTATTGTTGGCGAACCGAGTAGTACAAACACGCTCGGTGATATCGTTAAAAATGGCCGTCGCGGCTCATTAACTGGCGATCTAACCGTTCATGGTAAACAGGGGCATGTGGCGTACCCCCACCTAGCAGAAAACCCAATCCATAAAGCCGCTGCCGCCCTAGATGAGCTAAGTAAAACAGTGTGGGATAACGGCAATGAATTTTTCCCACCAACGAGCTTTCAAATTTCTAATATTAACGGTGGCACAGGTGCAGGTAATGTTATTCCAGGGGAACTGAAAATTCAGTTTAACCTACGTTACTCAACTGAGTTGACCAGTGACGACATCATCGAACGGGTTAATCACATATTAAGCGAACATCAGCTAAACTATGACATTGACTGGACGTTTAACGGATTACCTTTCTTAACCGATCACGGTGATCTGCTTGAGTCAGTTAAAACGGCCATCAAGGATGTGACTGGCACAGACACAGACCCACAAACCAGTGGTGGCACATCGGACGGTCGCTTTATTGCACCAACGGGTGCGGAATTAGTCGAATTAGGGCCAGTCAATGCAACCATTCATCAAGTGAATGAATGCGTGAAATTTAACGATCTAGAATTACTCACTGATGTTTATCAGCGTATTTTGGAAGAATTATTAGTAGATTAATATGCGTGTTTCTTTTACCGAACAGCAAGTTCTTGGTCAGTGCGACAGCCATTTGTTTCATCTCAATGAACAGACGGCAATCCACCAAGCAATCAAAAATGATTGGCTTGAGTTAACTCAAGCCGCTCGACATGATGGTATCGACATTGAAATTGTCAGTGGTTTTCGCTCTTTCTCACACCAACTATTAATTTGGAATAATAAAGCCTTAGGTAAACGTCCATTAAAAAACCGTAATAACCAGAGTGTCGATGCTCACACATTAAATCCACAACAATTACTCGACTGTATTTTGACATGGTCAGCCCTTCCTGGTGCGAGTCGCCATCACTGGGGCACCGACATTGATGTCTATTCGCCATCAATGCTTAGTATCGATCAGTTACAACTTGAGCCATGGGAATATCAAGCGAATGGGCCAATGGCGCTGTTAGGCCAGTGGTTACGCGAAAATTCACACCACCATGGCTTCTTTATGCCTTATAATCTAGACAGAGGCGGTGTCGCTATTGAACCGTGGCATCTTAGCCATATTAGTACCGCTCAGGTTGCTGCAGACAAGTTAACCAGGGCAATGCTTTACAAAGCAATTAATCACAGTGACATTGAATTAAAGACACAAATTTTGGCCAATATCGAAGAAATTATGTCCCAATATGTTTTTAATATTGCCGAACCAGAGGTGATTGTATAATGACAACGTTTGAAATAATTTTAATCATCGCTTTGGTTCTTGGCGTGATTGGGTCTAATCTCGCGCTCTTAAAATACAGTAATAAGTTCAAATTACCTGAGCAAACAAAACAACATTTCAAGCAATCTTCAGAGACAACATCAGAAAAGAATGATGAAAAATCGGAAGAATCAACCCCATCAAACCATAATAATAAATAGAGATTTATGATGAAAAAGACTCCACTTGCATTATTAGTTGCTGCAATGACCACACTTGTGGCGTGTAATGATAGTGCCACAACACAAAAAGCTGAGCCAACAACCGCGCCTCAAAAGGTTGTTACCACCTTACTGCCTGAGTTTAACGATCGCCTTGATATTTATCATCAAGTAACACTCAACACTGATTTATCACATTTATCAGACAACCAAAAAGCAATGCTCGGCAAACTAATCGATGTTGCAGAGATTATGGATGACTTATTTTGGAAGCAATCTTTTGGTGAGGATAAATCAAGTTTTCTGGCTAAAATTGATAACGAAAAGGTTCGCCAATTTGCTGAGATAAATTATGGTCCTTGGGACCGCTTAGATGCTGATAAACCATTTTTAAGTGGATATAGTGAAAAAGCGCTAGGAGCACAGTTCTACCCTCAAGACATCACTAAACAACAATTACAACAAGCAGAACAGTCAATTGACGCAACAGGTTTATACTCGGTAATTCGCCGCGATAAATCAGGAAACCTTGTAAGCATTCCTTATTCAATAATGTATAAGAAAGAGCTTAAAGCCGCGAGTAAATTACTGCTTGAAGCAGCGGCATTAGCTGATGATAAAGAATTTGCCAACTATCTAACAATGCGCAGCCAAGCATTCTTATCTGATAATTACCAAGCTTCTGATTTTGCATGGATGGACATGAAGAATAACCCAATTGATGTGGTTATAGGTCCTATCGAAACTTATGAAGATCAATTAGTCGGTTATCGTTCTGCATTCGAAGCTTATGTCTTAGTGAAAGATCAAGCTTGGTCTGAGCGCTTAGCGAAATTTGCTAGCTTTTTACCTGCTCTGCAAAAAGGCTTGCCCGTTGATAATAAATTTAAACAAGAAACACCTGGCACAGATGCTGACTTAAATGCTTACGACGTTATCTATTACGCTGGTCATTCTAACGCGGGTGGTAAAACCATCGCGATTAACCTGCCAAATGACGAGCAAGTACAGCTTGAAAAAGGGACGCGACGTCTGCAACTTAAAAATGCCATGCAAGCAAAGTTTGATCATATTTTAGCGCCAATCGCAACGGTACTAATCGCACCAGAGCAGCAAAAACATGTAACCTTTGATGCATTCTTCGCTAATACCATGTTTCATGAAGTTGCTCATGGGTTAGGTATTAAGAATACCATCAACGATAAAGGAACCGTCCGCCAAGCCCTCAAAGAACACGCCTCAGCCCTTGAAGAAGGTAAAGCGGATATTCTTGGTCTATACATGATTGCAGAGTTATTTAAGCAAGGGCAAATTAGTGAAGGAACCATTGAAGATAACTACGTGACCTTTATGGCGGGTATATTCCGTTCAGTACGCTTTGGGGCAGCAAGTGCTCACGGAAAAGCAAACATGATGCGTTTTAACTACTTCCAACAAGAAGGTGCGTTCGAGCGTGACGCACAAGGTTTGTACCGCGTTAACATCAACAAGATGACCCAAGCGATGACCAGCTTATCACAGTTAATTCTCACGATTCAGGGCACAGGGGATTATGCAAAAGTTGATCAACTCATTAAAGAGCAAGGCTTAATCAAGCCACAGCTTGCCGCTGACTTAGCTAAACTTGAAGCTGCGGCGATTCCAGTAGATATTGACTTTAAACAAGGTAAGGAAGTGTTAGGCCTTTAACTCCCTAGTCCTTTTGAAGCCAAATGCCGCTTAGCGAGACTAAGCGGCATTTTCTTTTCCGGCAGTAACCAAGTCTAGCTATCTCGTGACACATCAACAATCACACGACCACGAACTTGGCCAGCGATCAACTGCTCAGCCGTTGTAACCACATCAGCTAAACCAATCTCAGCACTCACTTCTGCAAAAACGCCGGTATCTAATAACGTGGTTAAGCGATCCCATGCTTCAATACGGTCTGCTAATGGACGCATCACACTGTCTATGCCCGCTAACGTGACGCCGCGTAAAATAAACGGAGCAACGGTCGCATTAAAATCCATGCCTTGTGCTAAACCACAAGCTGCGACAACACCACCATATTTTAAGCCAGCACAGACATTAGCTAAGGTATGACTTCCTGCACAATCAATCGCTGCGGCCCATTGCTCTTTCGCCAATGGTCGTCCCGGCTCCGCTAACGTTTCACGGTAAACTATATCCGCAGCACCTAACGAACGTAGATATTCAGCTTGCTCAATCCTGCCTGTTGACGCAACCACGCGATAACCTAATTTAGCAAGTAGCGCGATAGCATAACTACCAACACCGCCATTTGCCCCTGTAACTAAAACATCACCACTGTGTGGGGTAATGCCGTGACGCTCCAACGCAATGACACATAACATTGCCGTATACCCTGCGGTACCGATTGCCATAGCATCACGTGGTGATAACCCATCAGGTAGAGGGATTAACCAATCACTGTTTAAACGCGCTTTAGTGGCTAACCCACCGCAGTGCACTTCGCCGACACCAAAACCATTTAGTAAGACCTTATCACCAACGCTAAATTTATCGCTATCACTATTGGTGACCTCTCCTACGAGATCGATACCAGGTATCATTGGAAAGTTTCTAACCACCGGACCTTTACCTGTGATCGCCAAGCCATCTTTATAGTTAAGCGTACTGTAAAGCACATCAACAGATACATCACCAGCCATCAAAACACTATCATCAATATCTTGCAAACCAGCGCGATACCCTTGGTCATCTTTCTCGATAAGTATGCCTTTGAACATCTGTAACTCCTCCAATATAGACCGATCGTCTATTAATAAAAGAAAAAATTATCGCGGTAACCCAGCGATAAAATGATTTAAAAACCGTTGCAGCGGTTGCTCACTTTGCACAAGTTTAGCTCGGCTTACAGCCCCTTCCCAACCTATCCAAAACAGCTCAGCCAATGCAGCACAGTCAGCAGTTTTAGCCAACTGACCAGCACTTTTTGCTTCTTCCAAGCACTCTGTCAACTGTTGTTGCCAAGCGATAAAAACGTCAATCAACCGAGCACGGTAACTCAGCGGAAGCGCATCAACTTCTTGCCCTAACGTACCTATCAGGCAACCACGACGAAACTGATATTTAGCCATGCCTTGCTGCGCATCTAATACAAAGTTCTCAATGCGTTGTAATGGTAAAGCTTCTTGCTGTAGTAAATGCTTTGATAACTTGTTGCTAAAATAACTGTGATAATTATCAATCACCGCTAAGCCAAACGCCTCTTTACTATCAAAGTAATAATAAAAAGAACCTTTAGGTACGTTGGCTTGTTTTAAGATTTTCTCAACCCCAGAGGCAACAAAACCTAGCTCTGTTACCATTATTAAACCTTGGCGAATTAACTCGGCCCGAGTATCACGGTGCGGTTGTTTAGGCGGTCTTCCGCGCCGAACAGCCGCTTGCTGATTTGTACGTTTATTATCCATAAATGATTATAGACCGATCGTATATAAAATAACAATGGTTATTTTTAGACCGCTCCTCTCTACTGTTTTTCGAGTAGCGCTTTAATATCCTTTTCGATTGTTTGCGGTTTTGTCGTCGGACTATAACGCCTAATCACTAGCCCCTGTTGATTGACTAAAAATTTGGTAAAATTCCATTTAATACGCTTAGTAAACAACAAGCCTCTAGCCTGCTCTTTTAGAAAGGTAAATAATGGTTCGGCCTGCTCGCCATTAACATCGACCTTATGGAACATTGGAAATGTCACGCCGTAATTGGCCTGACAGAATGAAGCAATACTGTTGCTGTCTCCTGGTTCTTGCTCACCAAACTGATTACAAGGAAACCCTAACACAGTAAAACCTTGCCCTTTTAGTTGTTGATATAGTCTCTCTAACCCTTGGTATTGATAAGTAAATCCACATTCGCTTGCCGTATTAACAATCAATAATACCTGCCCCTGAAACTGCGAAAGCGATTGAACTTCTCCACTTAACAAAACGGGTGAATATTCATAGATTGTGTGTGCCATAGAGTTGACTTCCTAGTGTAAAGTTAAGGTGAAACATTTACTTACATTTGAGTTATAAGCTTAAAACACTTTCGTATGACAGTTTATAACATTTCAATTAAAGTAGCCCGTTATCGCGATGTTTAACAATCATTTTGTGATAAGAAACTATAATAATGAAACGCGTATCACCATCATTAACTTTAAGAGAGTCAGCCATGATAAAAAGAGCGCTCAGTATCACTTTACTCAGTAGTGTTGTTTGCCACTCTGCCGTTGCAGATCAAACATCTCCTACCTTAGGGATGCATCATAAAACGCCAAGTTTAATCGCATTTACCAATGCGACCATTTACCAAACACCAACCAAAGTCCTCCAAGGGGCGACTTTAATCATTGAAAACGGACACATTAAGTCCGTTAGCCAACGCGGAAAAACACCAACGGGTGCGACCGTAATCGATCTTAATGGTTACTCAATCTACCCAGGGTTCATTGATACCTACTCACAATATGGTATTGAGCATAAATATCCTAAACAGGAGTCTAAAGGCCCCGTTTATCGTATAGACCGTGTTGGAGGTAATGCTGCCAATGCTGCGATTCATTCGCAAATGAACTGGATAGAGCACTTTGCTCCAGATCAGAAAGCAGCAAAATCGTATCGTTCAAATGGTTTCACCTCAGTACAAACTGCTAATCTTGATGGTATCTTACGTGGCCGTGCTGTCACGGTTTCTTTAGCAGATTTTATTGCTAACGACCTTGTTTATAATAGTCATAGTCAACACTTTGCTTCTTTTAATAAAGGAACGTCAGCACAAAGCTACCCAACCTCATTAATGGGTAGTTTAGCGTTATTACGTCAAACCTTTTCAGATGCTAACTGGTATGAAAAAGCACAAGACAAAGCAGTTACTCCTGCGGGCGAAAAAGTTGAATTTAATGCAGCACTAGGTGCAATTGGCGATATCGAAAAGCAAGGTGTGCTTTTTGCTACCCAAAATGAACAATCACTATTACGTGCAGCAAGACTACTTAATGACTTTGATATTAAGTCAACGTTCTTGGGTTCAGGTTTTGAATACGCGCGTTTAGATGAAATAAATCAGCTTAAAGGCAACATTGTAATGCCATTAAGCTTTGCTAAAAAGCCTAATTTAGGTGAATCTCAAGGTCGTGATATTTCACTAGCTGACTTGCGTCACTGGGAACGTAGTCCTGCAAATTTAGCCACCCTTGAAGATGCAAACCTAAATTTAGCCATTACTAGCCATGGTGTAAAAGGGAGCGAGTTTTTAACAAACTTACGTCAAGCGGTTAAGTATGGTTTAAGTCAACAAGCAGCTTTAGCAGCATTAACAACGACTCCAGCCAAAATTGCTGGGATCAGCGATAAAGCAGGTCAATTAAAGTCAGGTTATATGGCTGATTTTATTGTAACTAAAGGCAACATCTTCGAGCAGGGGCAAATTGTTTCAGTTTGGACTCAAGGCCAGCGCCATCAATTAATTAATAAAGCTCATCTTGACTTAAGTGGCAATTATCAGCTCACGAGCACGACTAGCAATGAAAATTTAACCTTAAACGTTGACCTTACAGGCAAAAGCGCAAAGGTTGTTGTGAAGCAAGGTGACAAAAAGCTCAAGGCCTCTCAAGTAACTAAACAGACTGATAGCTTTAGTTTCGTCATTACTGAAAAAGGTCAACCGGTTCGTTATCAATTTTGGAAATCAGCCGATGAAAGTGGGTTAAGCGGTCGTCAAATCGATGTGCAGCAACAGCAGCAGTTAATTAGTGCCTCAGCAATTAAAACCGCAGAAAAAAGTAAAAAGAACCCAGCTAACGACATTGAATTTGTCAGTACACTGAGCTGGCCTAATCGTGCTTTTGGCCAAACAACACTCCCGAAAACACAAAAAATTCACTTTAAAAATGCCACTGTCTGGACGTCAGAAGCGCGTGGAACGTTGGAAGAGACCGACCTGTTAATTGCCAATGGCAAGTTTGTTAAGATTGGTAAAAATCTCAATACACCATCAGGTTACCAAGCGGTAGATGCTACAGGAAAACACATTACTGCTGGCATCGTTGATGAGCATTCTCATATTGCCATTTCTCGTGGAGTCAATGAAAGCTCGGAAGCCATTACAGCTGAAGTGCGCATTGGTGATGTAGTTAACCCTGATGATATTCATATTTACCGTTCATTAGCTGGTGGTACAACAACAGCGCAGCTATTACACGGTTCAGCCAACCCGATTGGTGGACAAGGTGAAACCATCCAACTTAAATGGGGTGAATCAGCCCAAGGAATGAAGTTACAGCGTGCGCCTGGGACAATTAAATTTGCGCTAGGTGAAAACGTAAAACAAAGTAACTGGGGTGCCCGTTTTACCACTCGTTACCCGCAAACACGTATGGGTGTCGAAGCGGTAATGAAAGATGCCTTTCAACACGCTCGTGAATATGCTCAAGCAAAACGTGATTATGAGAACTTAAGTCGAAGTGAGAAAAGAAAAGCGGCGCCGCTGCGCCGTGATTACCGACTAGAAACCCTAGTGGAAATCTTAAACTCAGAACGTCATGTTCATATACATTCGTACGTACAATCTGAAATTTTAATGTTCTTACGTTTAGCAGAGTCTTTCGACTTTAAAGTCACGACGTTTACTCACATTTTAGAAGGCTATAAATTAGCAGATGAAATGGCTAAGCATGGTGCGGGTGGCTCAACATTTGCTGATTGGTGGGGCTACAAATTTGAAGTTTATGACGCCATTCCACAAAACGCTTGTCTCATGGCCCAGCGTGGTGTGTTAACCAGTATCAACTCTGACAGTAATGATTTACAGCGCCGCTTAAATCAAGAAGCCGCTAAGTCTATTACTTATTGTGGTATGAGCCCTGAAGAAGCTTGGAAGATGGTAACACTTAACCCTGCGAAGCAATTAAAAGTTGATCACTTAATTGGCAGTATCAAAAAAGGTAAACAAGCTGACTTTGTTGTGTGGGATCATAACCCATTATCGGTATATGCACGTGCCGAGCAAACATGGATTTCGGGCAAGAAATATTTCGACTTAGCTATCGATAAAGAGCGACGTGAAAGTCAACGCATCGAAAAAGCGGCTCTATTGAATAAACTAATGGCCGACAAGTCAGCACCTTCTTCTTCAACTGCGTTAAGTGCCAGCGACAAAATGATCCAACCCGCTTGGCATTGTGATGACAACCATGACACATGGCAACAACATATCGACCATGGAGTACATTTCTAATGAGTTCACTAACAACATTTAAAAAGACCCTTTTGACCTTATCGGCCTGTGCTTTGGCTTTCAGTCAATCTGCATTGGCCCATGATATGGTGCCGGGTGCAAAGCAAAGTCAGCCAATTGTTATTAAAGGCGCGACCTTACATACGGTCACCAATGGTGTGTTAACCAATAGTGACTTGTTAATGGTTGATGGTAAAATTTCCGCGATTGGACAAAACATTACGATCCCACAAAATAGTCAAATCATCGACGGTACCAATAAGCATGTTTACCCGGGGCTAATTTCAACAGTCAGCCAATTAGGCTTACGTGAAATAGAAGCAGTAAAAGCAACGGTTGATATCCGAGAGGTCGGTGATGATAACCCTCACTTATTAGCTGAAGCGGCTTATAATCCAGACTCTGAAATCATTCCAACTATTCGGTCAAACGGTATTACTCACGTTCAAGTAACACCAGCAGGTCATTTATTTGGCGGACAATCGTCGGTGATCAACCTAGATGCGTGGAACATTGAAGACGGTCTTGTTAAAAGTACCGTCGGTGTGCATTTATTCTGGCCATCGCAGCCACCTTCGTGGGTGTCAGAAAAGCGCCGACCTAAAGCCATGAAGCGCTATCACCAAAAACTTACACGATTAAATGATTTAGTCGAGCAGTCAAAGCGTTATTATACAGCTTACCAAGCCGACTCAAGTATTCCTCAAGATGTTCGATGGCATGCAATGCTTGGCTTATGGCAAGGTGAAAAAACACTGTATGTTCATGCTGAAGACATCAATGAAATTGAGCAAGCGCTACGCTTTAATCAACAACACGGTTTTAAAATGGTTATCGTTGGCGGCAGTGATGCATGGATGGCAGCTCAGGAACTAGCTCAGCAGAATGTGCCTGTGATTTACACTCACGCCTTTGGTTTACCACAACGTGGTGATGAAGATATTGATCAAGCCTTTAAAACCCCTCATCTATTAAAGCAAGCAGGTGTAACAACGGTTATCGGTTACGAAAGTGCATGGGATAGCCGCAGCCTTGCTTTTGCAGCGGGAATGGCAGCAAAATATGGTTTGGGTAAAGCAGCAGCACTTGAGGCCATCACATTAACCCCAGCGAAGGTTTTAGGGGTCAGTGATAAGCTTGGGTCGTTAGATGTTGGAAAGTCAGCGTCGGTGATTATTAGTGCTGGTGATGTTCTTGATTACCAAACTCACCATGTCGAAAAAATGTTTATCGACGGGCGAGTGGTTGACTTGAATAATCGCCATCGCCAGCTTTATGATAAATATCAACAAAAAGGTCAAAAGTAGTCTTACTTTTGATACTAAACTAAAGTTTAAAATAAGCCGGTATCCCTTGTGGTTACTGGCTTTTTTACGCCTTAGTCCCCTTTAATCTCGTTTTAGTTCAAAAAAACAGCATTTATTTAAAGAATAAAGTTTGACTCACCTACAAAGCCCTATATAATGATTTCTAGCTTGCAAGTACTTCTTATATTTATGCTCAAAATCCGATGTTCTATTCTACTTTTAAGTACCTTAGACCTCGCCTTGTTTTCATAAGTAATAGCAACACTTACAGCAATACTTAGCCTAACAATAGGCTTCAATTACTCTTGAATAAATAGGATATTAATATGTCTACTACTACTGGTACAGTAAAATGGTTCAACGAATCTAAAGGTTTCGGTTTCATCTCTCAAGAATCAGGTCCAGACGTTTTCGCTCACTTCAGCGCAATCACTGGTTCAGGCTTCAAAACATTAGCTGAAGGCCAAAAAGTTGAGTTCACTGTAACTCAAGGTCAAAAAGGTCCTCAAGCTGAGAACATCACTGTAGTTTAATTTTAAACTAACAGCATGATATTAAGGGTAAGAATTTTTCTTGCCCTTTTTTATTGCCCGTCATAAATATCACTTAAACAAACAAGTCATGACTAATAGCAATTTAGCGACGACCATTGAGCCTATTGGTATCGTTCACTCTCCTTTTAAGCAAAAATTTGGTATTCCACGCCAGCCAAGCCTTGCTTCAGCCGTTACTGCCATTATTGAACTACAGCCTAACTATGATTCACCAAATATGGTTCGCGATTTAGAGCAATTTTCTCACCTCTGGTTAATATTTCAATTTCATCAAAACATCACTCATGGTTGGAAATCGCTAGTTAGACCCCCACGCCTTGGCGGTAATAAAAAAACTGGAGTACTCGCTACACGCTCAACGTTCAGGCCCAACGGTTTAGGTATGTCAGCAGTCAAGTTGGAGCGAGTCATTATAAAAAACAATCGAGCGAGTATTGAAGTAAGCGGCATAGACCTACTCGATGGCACACCTATCTTTGATATCAAACCCTATATCCCCTACTCTGACAGTTTGACTCAGGCTAGTGGAGGTTATGCTCAAGAGCCCCCGACACAGTTAATGCAAGTACAATTTAGTGAGCAAGCACAAGTAACATTAGCGCAGCAACCCAACTCCGAAAAGCTACAAGCATTAATTGAGCAAATCCTAGCGCAAGATCCTCGCCCAGCATATAAAAAAGATAGTACTGACGATAAAGAATACGCGATCGAACTCTACCATTATGATATTAAGTGGCATGTCTCTAATAGCCTCATCATTGTCAGCCAAATACAGACTATTAATCAGAACTAACTGGATTAATCCGTTCGCTAAAAAGGCGATTAGTTGGTGGTTTTTCTCCCCCTTTTTTTCAGACTATTTGGTTGGTGCAATAGCTAGATAGTCCTGTTACAATTCGCCTCTATTTTATTCTCAATAATCATATTTTAAGGTGTTCTCGTATGCGTACCACCAGCTACTTATTAGCCACTCAAAAAGAAACCCCAAACGATGCAGAAATCGCTAGCCACCAGTTAATGATCCGTGCCGGTATGGTACGTCGTCTAGCGTCAGGTTTGTACACTTGGTTACCTTCTGGCTTACGTGTCATGCAAAAAGTAGCGACTATCGTTCGTGAAGAAATGGAACGAGCAGGCAGCGTAGAAGTGTTAATGCCTATGGTGCAACCAGCAGACCTTTGGGCCGAGACAGGCCGAATAGAGCAATTTGGTCCAGAATTATTACGCCTTAAAGATCGTCACGAACGTCCATTTGTTTTAGGTCCAACCCATGAAGAAGTTATTACTGAATTAGTGCGTAAAGAGTTAAAAAGCTATAAGCAGCTTCCTTTAAACTTATTCCAAATTCAAACCAAATTCCGAGATGAAGTTCGCCCTCGTTTTGGCGTGATGCGTTCTCGTGAGTTTTTAATGAAAGATGCTTACTCATTCCATCTGTCTGATGAATGTATGCAGTCAACTTACGATGTGATGTTTGATGCTTATTGTCGCATCTTTGATCGCTTAGGTTTAGAGTACCGCCCAGTGCTTGCTGACAGTGGTAGTATCGGTGGTGCCGTATCACATGAATTCCACGTACTTGCCGAGTCTGGTGAAGACGCAATTGTATTTAGTGACTCTTCTGATTACGCTGCAAATATCGAGAAAGCAGAAGCGCTTGCTCCAGCAGGCGAACGCCCAGCAGCAAGCGAAGAGCTAGCTAAAGTTGATACACCAACGGCTAAAACGATTGACGAAGTTGCCGCACAATTAAATGTTGATGCGACAGCCACCGTTAAAACATTATTAGTTAAAGGCGCTTCGGAAGAAACACCTGTTGTTGCGCTAGTACTACGTGGCGATCATGAACTAAACGATGTTAAAGCTGAAAAACATGAGCTGATTCTAGCACCAGTAGAGTTTGCCACTGATGAGCAAATTGTTGCGACAGCTAACGCTAATGCTGGTTCATTAGGCCCTATAGGCTTAACGATTCCAGTCATTGTTGACCGTGCAGCAGCTCACTTAAGTGACTTTGTTTGTGGTGCTAACGAAAATGGTGTTCATTTCACGGGTGCTAACTGGGACAGAGATGTAACAGACTATCAAGTAGCCGATCTACGTAATGTTGTTGCGGGTGACCCTAGTCCATGTGGTCAAGGTAAATTAGAGATTAAACGTGGTATTGAAGTAGGTCATATCTTCCAGCTAGGTAATAAATACGCAGAAGCAATGAATGCAGGTGTATTAAATGAGCAAGGGAAAAATCAAATCCTAAATATGGGTTGTTATGGTGTTGGTGTTTCTCGTATCGTTGCAGCAGCCATTGAGCAAAACAATGATAAAAACGGCATTATTTGGCCAGCAGAGATTGCGCCTTTTAAAGTGGTTATCGTGCCAATGAACATGCATAAGTCAGAGTCTGTAGCACAAGCTGCAAGTGAGCTATACAAACAACTGCAAGACGCAGGCGTTGAAGTGTTATTTGACGACCGTAAAGAACGTGCAGGTGTCATGTTTGCTGATATGGAACTAGTAGGTATTCCACATACGGTTGTCATTGGTCAACGTAGCTTAGATAGCGGTGTGTTAGAATACAAATCACGCCGCACTGGCGATAAAGAAGAAGTGGCCATTGCTGATATGGTCGAGTTTATTAAACAAAAACTCGCTTAATAGCAGCTCAGCCTCCTAAAAAACCACCTTAACCGGTGGTTTTTTTATTTGTGGTAATTGACTCAAATTCACTGCGCTTGAACACTGCACTAGGTGTATAACCAAAGCACTCTTTAAACGTTCGACAGTAATGTGCGCTATCAGCAAAACCGCTCGAGTGAGCAAGCTGTGTCATCGTCAGTGTCGAGCCAACCAAGTCAAAAGATGCCATGAGTCTTAACCATAATTGCATCCGTCGATACGATACTCCAGTGACATGCTTAAATAAGTGTAAAAATCGACTCGTAGATAACGCAGTCAGATCAGCAAGCTCTGTAGCAGGAATGACTCGTTCATGATACCGCTCGATATAATCGAGAGCTTGCGAAATTCGAGTGTCTCCTAGTGGCTGCTTGAACGAGCACGTGTGGACTAAGCCATCAGTTAGCTGTTTCAAAAACTCCAGAAAGCGTTGATCTGATATCTCCTGCTGATGCCACTGCTTAGCAAGGACAGTAAGAGGAGTAAGCAACTGTTCTGGTATAGCACTATGATCTTCCTTCAATAAATGCTTTGATAAAGTATGCCCAAATCGACTGGCAGGATTAACTAACAGTACCAGAACACTACCAGCACTATTTAGTTGGTGTTTAACCATTGGCTTAGCGGCGAAGTCACTGGCTCGATAGCGTGATGAAGCTGTAATCACTTCAAATGGCTCATTAAGTGCTACAGTTAGTTGAACCGCATAATGCTGGTGTAACAGGTTATCGGTGATTTGACCTAAAATAACTGTCATATTAGGACTTTTAATTATTCTTGTTTTCATGCTAAGTTGAAGTAGAGTTATTTTATCGTTCTGTTTATTAAAGATATCTTATCAACTGTCATTATAGACTGCTCTGTTCCATTAGCCTATTGGAGTGATGCCTTGAGAAAAGCGCTACTACCACAACACACACATAAGACGGCCTTATTACTCAGTGGCGGTGGTGCTCGTGGTGCGTATCAGGTCGGTGTATTGAAAGCCATTGCCAGCTTTTATCCCCGTAATCATGGTATCCCTTTTCCTATTCTCTGCGGTACTTCAGCTGGAGCAATGAATAGTACTGCATTAGGTTGCTACGCTCCCTGTTTCCACCTTGGGGTAAAAAAACTCGAGTGGATTTGGCGCAACATGAAAACCGAACAGATCTATCGCAGTGACTTTAATCATGTCACGCGTTATATGTTTAATAATGTCACTAAATGGCTGCGCAGTGATCTTTGTCGAAATCGTCCAACTTCACTGCTCGATAATACACCTTTGCGAGGCCTGCTAAAACAATTTGTTCCGTTTGAACGTCTGGAACGTAATATCAGTAAAGGCTATCTACACGCACTTTCCGTCACAGCATCAAGTTATAAAACGGGAAACTCCGTTTCCTTTTTTCAAGGGCACTCATCCATCGACCCATGGAAGCGTTCTAAACGTGAAAGTATGCGTGACTTATTACACTTTGAACACTTGATGGCTTCAGCAGCATTACCCTTAGTATTTCCAGCGATAGAAGTGAGGCAGGCATTTTATGGTGATGGCTCGATTCATCAGTTATCGCCACTGAGTACACCAATTCACTTAGGCGCAGACAAGATTCTTTGTATTGGTCTAGATTCGCCACATGATCAACCCGCTCACAGTCTTCTCAAGCACCCGAGCGCCTCGAGTATAGCGGGTCACCTACTTGATAGCGTCTTTAGTGATACTTTAGAGTCTGACATCGAGCGAGCTCAACGAATCAATACCACCATAGAGAGCTTACCTGAAGATACTAGAGAACAATTAGAACTACGCCCTGTTGATATCTTTTTAATCAACCCAAGTGTTGACATTAATGGTTTAGCTCACCGTTACTTTGATGACATTCCCCTGGCAATTAGATTACTGTTAGCATCGATGGGTGTCACTAAAAGTAGTGAATCTAGCCTCGTTAGCTATTTGCTGTTTGAACAAGCTTACTGCCAAGAGCTCATCGCCGCGGGGTACAACGACGGCATGGCTCAACAACAACAGCTAATGAAATTTCTGGATATCAAAACCTTACCGAAGAAAAGAAAACATAGCCTACGTTAATAGACCTCAGGAGATGAGAAACATCACTACATAAAATGGCCCATTCTCCACGTAATATCAAGTTATGGCACACTATCTGCATTAAAACTAACATAACGCCCAGTGTCAAAATTTAGACCTAGGTAAACATCCACACTGCCAATAGCATTTCATCACGAAGCTACCAGCAGTTATGTTATGAGAGATGATTATGCAACGCCTTAATTTAAAAATGAATGAAGTAGAAGATTTCGAATTCACTTCTATTGTCAAAGAGCTTAGCGATAATCTTGTTAGCCCTATCCGCCGTGCGGTTGATAAGCTACAGTTTTTAGAAAAACTTAATACAACGGTTGAATTACAACCAATGCTAGCAATCTACGCAGGTGAAGTGGGACTTCGTTTACCTGTGTCAGGTATTGAGTTTAAAGTCGACCAACAGCATTATCAGTTGAAGTATTCAAGTGCGAGTCGCTTTGCTTTAAACAGTGAGTTAACTTTTGCTAATAAACCGCTTGGTGAAATGATTTACCTGTCGACAAAACCACTGAATCAACAACAGCGGCAAATAATTGCCTCTTTTGAGCAGCAATTATTACAGCCATTAAATAATGTATTGATCTTTGAACAAAACCGCCTTGCCAGCTTACGTGATTACCTTACTGGCCTTGGCAATCGCAGTTATTTTGAAGAAACATTAAATCAAATGACTGCAACAGCGGTGCGGGATCGCCGTTCTTTTACGCTATTGATGTTGGATTTAGATAACTTTAAGCAAGTTAACGATCAACACGGTCATAGCGAAGGTGACAAAGTGTTAAAGCAATTTGCGATGATATTAAAAGATGCTCTACGTTCCAATGATCATGTCTTTCGATTTGGGGGTGATGAGTTTTCACTGCTATTAGCACATAGCGATGAACTTAATCCAACGCTGGTGGCACACCGTATCTTGAAAGCCGTACGTAACGATCCGTTATTAGCTAAGCATGAAATAACAACAAGTATTGGTTTTTCGAACTGGAGTCATAAAGACTGTAATAAAACATTGTTAGAGCGTGCTGATGCTGCGCTTTATCATGCAAAATCTCGGGGTAAAAACACTTACCATAACGCTGATAACGAATAATTGAAAAACAGCTTAATATCGAACATGAGTTAGGTATTAAGCTGACTTCTTCCAGTTCACGATAAACTCAGCTTCACTGTCACCTGATAAATTGACAGAAAAATCTCGTTCAACCCATAAACCTAATGCAGCGACCAATTGCTCACCATAAAAGAGATAAGGAATATGTTGGCGTTGCCACGTAGGCACTCCATATTCTTGTAATAACTTTTTTATCGTACGTCGTTTTTGACGTTGCTGTGGCCAGGCCTTAGTACTACCTGAAATATTAAAGCGGATAGTCACCTGCACATCAGCATGAGGCTGTTTTAATTTTATAACCTGATTTACTTCATCAACTGGCTTAATTTGCGATAACCCTTGCCCTGCTTTAAGAGAGCCCAACTTCCTTGGTAAGGTAAGCTCGGATTGACAGTCCCACTCAAGGATTTGACTTTGCTCCTCGCTAACAACTTGCGGCTTAATAAGAAACATTCGTTGACGATAACGTCTAACTTGCCACTCCCCCAATTCAATCACAGGGTCACTATCGGCTTTTGCCTCGAGTATTTGCGTTGTAATTTGGTGTAAGACGGCTTGTGACGGAAGCTCCAGATCATGTTGACGTAGCCAAAAACGAATAAGGTTATTACGCCTCACTTGAGACAGTTCCACCAGCTCATTAATGGCAAGACAATCCCCAGTAATCATCGCGTCGTTTAGGTCTGCCGCCGCGATTTCGTCGAGGAGCTCTTGGCTATCACGACACATCTCACTACTGCGAGCGAGATTGTAATTAAAACTTGGCCAGCGCTGATTAAGCTGGGGTAGCACTTCATTTCTCAGAAAATTACGATCAAAACAGTTTTGCTGATTGCTGCTATCTTCAACCCAAGGTAATTGCTCAGAGGTAGCATAAGCCTCGATCTGCTGCCGAGAGATAGTTAAGAGCGGTCGAATGAGCTTTCCTCGCGCAAAATTTAGTACAGGAGGCATAGCGCCTAACCCTAACACACCCGAACCACGCTTAAGTGCAAGCATGAGCGTCTCAGCCTGATCATCTTGATGCTGTGCTGTCAAAACAACAGATTGGGAGGTGACATGCTTAGCTATAGCTTGATAGCGCGCTTGCCTTGCAGCCGCTTCAATACCCAACCCTTTAGCATCAACGTCAACACATTCAACCACACACTCGACACCATACTCTTTGCATCGTGTAACACAAAAGTCAGCCCACTCATCAGCACGGTCACTTAAACCATGGTTAACATGAATTGCGAGCAATTCAAGGTGTTGATTATCAATTCGATTATTGATGTATTTAACGATGAGATCTAGCAATACGACCGAATCAATGCCACCACTCAGAGCGACGATGATTTCTCGGACATTGTTTGACTCCGAAGATAAATAAGACTCAAATTGTGACAGAGCAATCATGGCAACCTCGACCCATAAAGACATAGCATAAAAAAAGCCACCTCGAATTGAGGTGGCTTGATAGTATAACGAATTCAGCGCTTATCACGCGAATTTATCTTTTGATTAACAGTAACCGAAAGACATTAAACGTTGATAACGATTTTCTAGACGCGTTTCAACATCCTGGGCTTGTAGCTCTTCGATTTGTACAGAAATAGTTTCGCGCATATTAGCAGCCATTGCATCAAAATCTCGGTGAGCGCCACCTAATGGCTCTTCAATGATGTTATCGATTAAATCAAGCTCTAATAAACGCTCTGATGTAATACCCATCGCTTCAGCAGCAAGAGATGCTTTATCCGCGCTCTTCCATAAAATTGAAGCACAACCTTCAGGCGAAATAACAGAGTATGTGCTGTATTGCAGCATGTTAACGCGATCACCAACACCGATAGCTAATGCGCCACCAGAACCACCTTCACCAATAACAGTACAAACAACAGGCACTTTAAGACCAGCCATTACTTTTAAGTTACGTGCAATTGCTTCTGATTGACCACGCTCTTCAGCACCAACACCAGGGTAAGCTCCCGGAGTATCGATAAGCGTCACGATAGGCATATTGAAACGTTCAGCCATTTCCATTAAGCGCAACGCTTTACGGTAGCCTTCTGGACGCGGCATACCAAAGTTACGTTTAACTTTTTCTTTCGTTGAACGGCCTTTTTGATGACCAATAATCATCACTGGCTGACCATTCAAACGAGCTGTGCCACCGATAATCGCTTTATCATCAGCATAAGCGCGATCACCATGGATTTCATCAAAATCCTCAAATACACGGTCAATATAATCGTAAGTATATGGACGTTCAGGGTGGCGAGCTAACTGACTGATTTGCCAAGGGCCTAGCGTAGAAAAAATCTTTTGCGCCATAGCAACGCTTTTTTCTTCTAGTTTTTTGATCTCTTCAGCAAGATCAATGTTCAATGACGTATTGCTGCTCACATTACGTAATTCATCAATCTGTGCGTGTAGCTCAGCAATTGGCTTCTCAAACTCTAAAAAATTTTGACTCATTAAGGGTTCTCTTTAAATTGTGCCGATGGTCTAAACACTGATATGGTGATTAGACCGCCTAAAATCAAGTAAACTTTAATCGAACATGCTTATTTCCAAGCAGCATTCGTAAATTATCTAATAATTCATCATCTGGTGTGACCCGCCACTCAATTCCCAATTGAAGCTTCGCTGTTGCTTCTTCACGACTGTAATACACGTTCACAGGCAATGCACCATACTGGAACGGAGCCATCGTATCACTAAAGCGGCTGAAAAAATCAGGCGTAACTTGTTGTTGGTCGACTTTTATTTCGAGGGCGGTAGCAAAACGCTCACGCGCAGTTGCCACATCAAAGACTTCTCTAACCGACATTCTATTACCCCCAGAAAAATCATCAAAGCTGACCTCTCCTTCTAGCACTAATATTTTGTCTTTTTGTAATAGATCTTGGTATTTTTCGAGCGCTTCGCTATAAAGCATTGCTTCTAACCGACCACTCTTGTCGTCGATTGTCAAAATACCCATTTTTGCGCCACGTTTAGTCACCATCACTCGACTAGCAATCACTAAACCTGCCGCTTTAACAACTTGCCCTCGTTCGGTCGGTACCATGTCTTTTAAACGACAACGCGTATAATGCTTAAGCTCTGACAAGTATTGATTTATCGGGTGACCCGTTAAGAACAAGCCTAAGGTCTCTCGTTCACCGTCAAGCCAAATTTTATCAGGCCATGGCATCACATCGACAAACTCATGCTTGACATCGTCATCATGGCTAGCGAGTAAACCAAATAAATCTGATTGACCTACTGCCCGGTCTTTAGCGTGTTGCTCTGACGCCTTAATCGCTTCAGGTAATGACGCCATCATCGCTGCACGGTGTGGCCCGAGTTTATCCATCGCGCCAGCTTTTATTAATTTTTCTAACACGCGCTTATTAATTCGCTTGGTGTTAACACGGCCACAAAAATCGAATAAGTCTTTAAACGGACCGCCTTGTGCGCGCGCTTCTAGAATTGCCTCTACAGGGCCTTCACCAACCCCTTTAATTGCGCCGATGCCATAAACAATTTCTTCTTGTTCATTAACACTGAATTTATATTCGCCCGAATTAACGTCAGGTGGATGCAGTGTTAACTTCATGCGTTCACACTCATCAACCAGGGTCACGATCTTGTCGGTGTTATCCATATCAGCTGACATTACCGCCGCCATGAAATAAGATGGATAATGACACTTCATCCAGAGTGTCTGATAAGACACTAGCGCGTAAGCTGCCGAATGAGACTTGTTAAAACCATAGCCCGCGAACTTTTCAACCAAGTCGAAAATTTTCATCGCCAGCTCGCCATCAATGCCGTTATTCTTAGCGCCCTCTTCAAAGGTCGAGCGCTGCTTGGCCATCTCTTCAGGTTTTTTCTTACCCATCGCACGACGCAGCATATCCGCGCCGCCGAGGGTATAACCCGATAAGACCTGAGCGATTTGCATTACCTGCTCTTGATATAAAATGATGCCATACGTTGGCTCAAGAGTGGCCTTTAAGCTTTCATGCTGCCATTGTTGATCAGGGTATGATACTTCTTCACGACCATGCTTACGGTCGATAAAGTTATCTACCATGCCAGATTGCAGTGGCCCCGGTCTAAATAGGGCTACAAGTGCGATAATATCTTCAAAACAATCGGGTAGCAGGCGACTGATCAACTCTTTCATCCCGCGCGACTCTAGCTGAAATACCGCCGTGGTTTCAGAGCGCTTGAGCATGTCATAACAGGCTTTATCTTCCAGTGGGATTGATTCAATCATCACTGGCTCTAGCCCTTTTTTGGCTCGTGCTTCATTAAGTGGATCAAGCGCCCATTTAATGATAGTCAGGGTTCTCAAACCTAAGAAATCAAACTTAACTAAGCCAGCAGACTCAACATCATTTTTATCAAATTGGGTAACCGGGTTGTTACCTTCATCATCACAATAAAGCGGTGCGAAGTCGGTAATAATTGTTGGCGAAATTACAACACCACCGGCATGTTTACCGGCATTACGCGTAGTACCTTCAAGACGCCGAGCCATATCAATAAGCTCTTTGACATCCTCATCAGCTTGATAGAGTTGCTCAAGCTGTGGCTCAACATCCCATGCTTTTGTAAGAGTCATGCCTGGCTCTGCCGGAATAAGCTTCGTTAAGCGCTCAACAAAACCATACGGCTGCCCCATTACACGGCCGACATCTCGTACAACAGCTTTTGCAGCCATGGTACCAAAGGTAATGATTTGAGATACCGCATCACGGCCGTACAATTCAGCCACGTGGTCAATAACGCGATCACGCCCGTCCATACAAAAGTCGACATCAAAGTCAGGCATCGAGACACGTTCTGGGTTTAAGAAACGCTCAAATAATAAGTCATATTCTAATGGGTCAAGATCAGTGATTTTTAATGCGTAAGCAACGAGAGAACCTGCACCTGACCCCCGCCCAGGGCCAACAGGTACATCGTTATCTTTACTCCACTGAATAAACTCCATTACGATCAAGAAATAACCAGGGAATCCCATCTGGTTAACAACGTCAAGCTCCACCTTCAAACGCTCATCGTATTCCGGTCTACGCTTAGCACGTTCTTCGGGATCGGGAAATAAAAACTCCAGCCGCTCCTCTAGGCCTTCTTCAGATACCTTGACTAAAAAGTCATTAATATGTAAATCGCCCGTAGGGTAATCGGGAAGAAAGTATTCACCAAGTTTAACCGTGACATTACAGCGTTTGGCTATTTCAACACTATTGGCGAGCGCAGATGGAATGTCGCTAAACAGCTCAAGCATTTCTTCTTCACTGCGTAGGTATTGCTGTTCCGAATAACGTTTAGGACGCCGAGGGTCTGCGAGGCCAAAACCATCGTGAATAGCAACACGCACTTCATGGCTATCAAAATCTTCAGCAGTTAAAAACACAACTTCATTGGTCGCAACAACTGGAACTTGCTGTTCTGCGGCTAACTCAACGGCAGCATGAAGATATTGTTCTTCTTGAGCACGACCAGTACGTAATAACTCCAAATAAAAGCAATCGGGAAAATGTCGTTGGTAAAATTCAAGGCACTCTAATGCTTGCTTATGGTTACCTTTGAGTAAGGCTTGCCCGACATCGCCTTCACGACCGCCTGAAAGTATAATTAAACCACCCGCATGCTCTTCAAGCCATGCTTTATCAATACAGGCCTTATCGAATAATTTACCGCGCAGGTAAGCTTTTGAGATGAGTAACGTTAGGTTTTTATAGCCCTCGTTATTCATACACAAAATGGTTAAGCGCCAAGGCTGCTCATTAAACTCATCACTCAGTACCCACATGTCGGCACCAATCAGCGGCTTCACACCGTTGCCGTGAGCATTACCATAATACTTTACAAGGCCACACAAATTGACTAAGTCGGTAATGGCAAGCGCTGGCATGCCGAGTGCTGCTGCCTTACCAACAATTTTACCAACTTTAGCGACGCCGTCAGCCATTGAGAAATCAGAGTGAATACGCAGGTGGACGAACTTTGGATCTAACACAACAAGACCTTATCGAGGAGTTAAAGTAACCCCAGCGCCTTTTTTACAGGTTTAAAACTTTTACGATGTTCAGGAGTAACGCCATGCTGGGCGATCATTTCAAAGTGTAACTTAGTCGGGTAACCTTTGTGTTTAGCAAAACCAAATTGCGGGTATTGCTTATCTAGTTCAAGCATTTCACGATCACGTGTCACCTTGGCGATGATCGACGCGGCACTAATCTCTTCCACGCGAGCATCCCCTTTAACTACAGCCTGTGCTGACATCGCAAGGTCAGGAACACGATTACCATCAATTAGCACATGTTGTGGCGTAATATTCAATCCAGCTATCGCACGCTGCATTGCGAGCATAGTCGCATGCAAAATATTAAGCTGATCTATTTCATCAGGGTTAGCACGACCTATCGCAAAACACTTGGCTTTAGCCACGATTTCGTCAAACAGTAGCTCTCGTTTCTTATCAGATAATTTTTTCGAGTCCGCTAAGCCAGCTATAGGTTGTTTCGGATCTAAGATAACAGCAGCAGTAACAACATCACCAACTAGCGGACCACGACCGACCTCATCAACACCAGCAACAATTAAATCAGGAAAAATAAACTCAGGTTCAGTAGCCATTGGACTCTTCTTTTATATAATGAAATGGTTGTTATTGCTCAATTAAAGCTAAAACAGCATCTGCGGCACGCTCGCTCGCGTTGCACTTTAAACGTTGTTGGATGCTCGAAAGTTCAGCGGTTAATGCTGACATATCATCATCGAGTAAATGGCATGTTTGCTCGACTATATTTTCAACCGTTGCATCATTTTGAATCAATTCGACAATGAGCTCTTTTCCAGCAAGCAAATTAGGCAAAGAATAATGCTCAACCTTCATCAGAGGTTTAAACAACTTATAAGTTAACCAATGAAGCTTATGGACGACCACCATTGGGCGATTAACTAACAAGCCTTCCAACGTTGCGGTACCCGAAGCCATCATGATCGCATCACATGCAGCCATCACCTCACGAGATTGACCATCAATAATATGAATTGCTAGGTCTGGTGCATATTGTTGTTTTATCGATAAGAATTGGGACTTTCGCTTCTCATTAACTAATGGCAAGACAAATTGTAACTCAGGGTATTTTACTGCTAGCTTTTGAGCAGCCTTCAAATACACCTCGGTATTATACTTTAGCTCACTAGAGCGACTACCAGGCATTAAGGCAAGGTATTGACCTTCTTCAGCTAGCCCCAGTATTCTTCTCGCTTGTTGTTTAGTAACAGTTGGGTCAATTTGATCCGCTAAGGTATGCCCAACATAAGCACACGGAAAGCCGTATTGATCATAAAAATCTTTCTCAAAGGGTAGCAAGGCTAGTACTAAATTGGTTGCAGCAGCGACCTTGAAAATTCGTTTTTGTCGCCACGCCCAAATTGACGGGCTAACGTATTGCACCGTTTTTATGCCTGCTTGTTTAAGCATCAATTCTAAGCGTAAATTAAAATCTGGCGCATCGATACCGATAAAAACATCTGGAGGGTTGGCAATAAAATGTGATGCAAGTTGATTCTTAATTGAAAAGAGTCGGCGCAAACGGCTGAAAACTTCCACAAGCCCCATCACTGACAGCTCTTCCATATCGAAAAGGCTATGGCAGCCTTGTGCCTGCATCAAGTGCCCTCCAATACCTTCAAACGTAGCATTCGGGTATTGACGCTTAACCGCTTCAATGAAGCTGGCACCTAAAATATCGCCGGAGATTTCCCCGGCGACGATACCAATACGGATTGGTGTTAAATTTGGAATAACATCAGAATCTGAATTGTTCACAGCAGTTCCTTTTACTAGCGAATAATTCCACGGTTAGAATTATCGATAAACTCAGCAATCCCTTGGACAGCACTTTCTGCTGATGAATGAAGCTGTTTAGTCGCTTCTTCAAGGGGAAGCTGCTGTTTGTACAATATTTTAAAGCCTCGACGAATCGCTAAAATTGTTTGCTTATCAAAGCCGCGACGCTTAAGCCCTTCACTGTTAATCCCACGAGGAACACAAGGCTGACCTGAACAGATAACAAAAGGAGGTACGTCTTGATTGACCCACGACGTTGCCCCAATAAAAGCATGAGGACCAATTTTTACAAATTGATGGACACCTGTCATGCCACCGATAATACCGTAATCACCTAACTCAACATGACCAGCGAGGTTAACACTGTTTGCTAAAATGCAATGATCCCCAATGACACAGTCATGAGCAACATGGGCGTTAGCCATCAGTAAATTATCGTTACCTATACGTGTGATCCCTTGATCTTGGATGGTGCCACGATGAATTGTGACCCCTTCACGAACTATATTGTTGTCACCCATGATCAACTGAGTTTGTTCACCTGCGTACTTTTTATCTTGGCACTGCTCACCAACTGAAGAGAATTGGAAAAAATGGTTACCTTGACCAATCGTTGACGGGCCTTTAATGACCACATGAGACTCAACTATACAGTCGTCAGCCAGAGTCACATCAGCACCAATATAACTCCATGGGCCAACGGTTACATTTTTGCCAAGTTTCGCTTGGGGGTGAACAAACGCTAAGGGATCTATCACAACTTAGTCCTTTCTTGCACACATAATATCTGCACTACAAACCACTTTACCATCAACTTTTGCTTCACAGTAAAATTTACCGATGCCACGACGTTCTTTTAAATACTCAACGTGAATATCAATAACATCGCCAGGGACTACAGGCTGTTTAAAGCGCGCATTATCGATTGCAGCAAAGTAGTATAATGTGTCGTCATTTTTTTCAATAGTCTTAAAACCTAGTACGCCCGTTGCCTGTGCCATAGCTTCAAGAATAAGTACACCAGGCATAATAGGCTTAATTGGAAAGTGACCTTGGAAAAATGGTTCATTAATTGTCACGTTCTTACGTGCGTGCAGGCTTTTACCTATTTCGAAATCAACTACTTTATCAATGAGTAAAAAAGGATACCTATGTGGTAACAATTCCATAATTTCATTTATTTCGATCGTAGATAGTTCGTTTGACAAAATTTTCATTCCTAATTATAAAAGTATAACAAGTCAATTAGCTGTTATTACATTTCTTTTCAAGTTGCTTTAAACGTTTGGCGATATCATCTAGTTGACGATATCTAGCTCCGTTTTTACGCCACTCACGATTTGTTTGAGAAGGCATACCTGATGAGTATACACCGGGAGTTTCAATATTCTTTATTACCATGCTCATGCCTGTGATCGTCACCCCATCACATAGCGTTAGGTGGCCACTTATCGCACAAGAGCCGCCAATAATACAGTTATCACCAATGGAACTACTACCAGCAAAAACCGTGTTACCAGCAACCGCGCAATATTGACCAAGGATAACGTTATGGCCAATATGTACTTGATTATCAATAATACATCCTTGACCTATCATCGTATCATCTAGTGCACCACGGTCGACTGTTGTGCCAGCGCCAATTTCACAGTTTGCCCCAATCGTCACGCCACCAGTTTGTGGTATTTTAAACCACTGTCCGTTATGGGGGGCGAAGCCAAAGCCGTCGCTACCAATCACAGCACCTGCATGAAATAAGCATGCTTCTCCGATTGTCACTTCATGATAGATAGCAACATTTGACCAAAGCTTAGAACCTGCGCCAATGGTGGTATTTTTACCAATAAAACAATTGGCTCCAATACTACAATTATCCCCGATTACGACACCTGACTCAATCACTGTATTAGCCGCTATGCTAACATTTGTACCGATTTTTGCAGATTTATCGATAACAACACTACTATGAATGTCAATCGCAGGCAGAGGGGTAGGATCCATAAATTGAGCCAGCATTGCATAAGCGACATAAGGATCACTAACGACTAATGCAACACCTGTATAATCGTCTAAATCCTGTTCTCTAACAATTATAGCACTCGCGTTAGACTCAGTTAACTGATGGCGGTATTTAGGGTTTGATAAAAAAGAAATCTGCCCGGGTTGGGCAGATTTTAGCGTAGCGATACTGGAGATGAGAATTTTATCATCTCCAATAACTTTAGCTTGTACAACAGTTGCTAATTCAGCAAGAGTATATCGTTTCATTAATTGCTACTTAGATTTAGATACTTTTTCGATAACCTTAGCTGAAATATCATGCTTTTTACTAATGTAAGCAACAGCATTTCTTTGTAAAATAAGGTCATATTTTTCTGATTTAGCGATACTATTCACTGCTTTTTCAACTGTAAGTAGCAGCTTGTTACGCTCTTCAGCTTCACGACGACGGCCGTCTTCTTCTAACGCTTTACTTTTTAATTGGTAATCACTCTTTAATGATTCCATTTCACGCACTAGATCAATTTTTTGTTGTTGCGTCATTAACGCACCATCGCGCTTCTGCTTATCAACAAGACCTTGCTGCTTCTTGGTAATAGCTCTGATTTCTTCAATACGCTCTTTAAATTCGCCTTGAATTTTTTTAGCAACTTGCTCGCGTTGCGGTAGGTTTTGGAAAATAGTCGGCATATCAATCACACCAATCTTTTGTTCAAATGCTAACGCAGTTGAACTAAATGTTGCGCTTGCCATCATGGCACTTACTGATACCGCTGTTAATAATTTTTTCAAAACTTGCTCCTTAACATATTTAGGTAGCGCATCTTCTAATGATCCACTACCCTGAATTTTAACTTTATTGTTTTAATTATTTTAGAAAGTTGTTCCAATATTAAATGAGAACACTTCTAGGTTATCACCCTTAACCTCACGTAATGGACGGGCTAAACTAAACACCATTGGTCCCATTGGCGATAGCCATTGTACTGAGATACCGTAAGATGCCCGGAACTCACTAGCGTCGGCATAATCATAAATCTTATCAAACTCATCTGCTGGGAGTGAGCGGTAATCGTCATAATTAAACTCTGTATCCCAAACATTACCAGCTTCAACAAATAGGCTAGTTCTAACCGAGTTGGCCGCACCTTCATCTAAAAATGGGGTTGGCACAAATAACTCCATAGTTGCTAATGCCATTGCATTACCACCTATAGAACTGTATTTATTGATACTAACACTATTTGGATCACCATAAATAGGTGGGTTTTGGCCATCAATAATATCAATTGGGTTACCAGGACCTTGTTCAGGCGAACCAAATAAGTAGATTGCTTTTGGTCCAATGGTATTCGCTTTAAAACCACGCAGTGTACCACTGCCACCGGCACGGAAGTTTTCATTAAAGGCATACAGATGATCATGCCCATCAACTTCCCCATAACCGTTACCATAACCTAGGCGTACCTTACTCATGAAGGAGAAGCTATGGTCTCGCGTTAACGGAATATAGTGGCGATTCTCAAAAGATAATTTGAAGTACTGGATCTCACTGCCAGGCACCGTCATTTTACCATTAAGGTTTGTTGATGTACCTGATGTTGGGAATGTCGCGCGATTAATTGTAGTACGACTCCAACCTGCGCTCATTTCAAAATTGTCAAACGCAATATTACCATCACCATCACTACCATAAACATCATAAAACGGTTTTATTTGTTCGTAGGTATTAAGTTCTGAAATATCACTGTGCCTAAATGCGACACCTAGAGAAACACGACTGACAGGATTAATAGGGAATCCAAGGTCAAAGCCAATACCATAAGATTTATTGTTATATTGCTCTAGGTTTGCTTGACCCGCGTCGTATTCAGACCAGTAAACATTTGCACCAGCGCTGATACCGTCATGAGTGAAAAACGGATCACGATACGAAAGGTTAATGTTCTTTGAGAACTTATTCGTATTAAAGTTCAAACCAACACGGTTACCCGTACCTAGGAAATTATTTTGCTGAACGCCTAATTGAAGGTTTAAGCCTCCGTAACTACCGTAACCTACACCCGCGTTAAAAGAACCTGAAGGTTGTTCAGTTACATTCACTTCAACATCAACAAGATCGTCCGAACCTGCAACAGGGATAACTTCAGTTTCGACATTCTCAAAGAAGCCTAAACGGTTTAAGTATGCTTTAGAGCTGTCCAGTGATTGGTTATTTAACCAAGAACCTTCTAATTGACGCATCTCTCGGCGTAGAACTTCGTCTTCTGTAGTACTGTTACCATTAAAACGAATTTCATTAACATAAACTCGTTTACCAGGCTCAATATTAAAGTTTAGAACGACTTCTTTAGTTTCATCATTTACATCGGGAAATGTCGTTACTTTTGGATAAGCATAACCATAACGCCCAAGGAAACGTGAGATACGCTCCTCAACATAAGTCACTTCCGCACCGCTGTAATTGCTGCCTTCTTTAATCGGAACTAATTGCTCCAATACCTCTCGGTATTTCTCAATATCACCAATTAAGTTTACATCACTAACTTTATATACCTCACCTTCATCAAGGTTCAAGGTGATATATAGCCCCTTTTTATTAGGTGTCATAGAAACTTGAGTGCTGTCTACTTTAAAACGAATATAACCACGGTCTTTATAGAATGACTCTAGCGTCTCTAAATCACCTTGCAGTTTTTGTTTTTGGTATCGACGTTCACCAAACAAATTCCACCAAGCGGTGTAGTCAGTTAACTCAAACTGATCTTTTAGTTCTTCATCACTAAAAATACTGTTACCGACCAAGTTAATTTGTTCGATATCTGCGGCATCGCCTTCTTTAAAATTGAAGTTTAGCTCTACACGGTTACGCGCTAATTGAGTAATCGTTGCTTCAACATCTGCGGAATACTTACCAACACCAAAATAGAAGTCTTCGAGGCCTTTTTCTATTTCAGTTAAAATTGTTCGGTCGAGCGTCTCGCCAATACGAATACCTTGACCGCCTAGGCTTTCATTTAACTGTTCATCTTTTAGATCTTTATTACCCTCAAAGTTAATCGACGCAATTGTTGAACGCTCTTTAACTTTTAAAATTAATAGGCCACCATCACGAAAAACCTGAATGTCATCAAAGTTTGTTGATGCATACAGAGATTTAATCATTCGCTGCACAGCAACCTGATCGAGAGTGTCGCCCACTTTAACTGGTAAATTAAGTAATGCCGCACCTAGCGCGACACGTTGTAGTCCGTCAATTCGAATATCAGTAACCGTAAATGGTTCTGCGGCTATCGAGCTAAAACTAGCTCCCAATAAGGCAATAGGTGCCAAAAGCTTAGAAAACTTCATAATGCTGTATTTTGTTATCCTTATTATTCGACAGCTTTACAGTCGAGTAAAATCATTAAAAATCGCTATGCTCATTAGCATAAACAAAAGCGCGGCACCAATTCGAAAACCTACTTCCTGTATTTTTTCTGGCACGGGCTTGCCAGTTAAAAGTTCTATAAAGTAATACATCAAGTGGCCACCATCAAGTACAGGCAGTGGTAATAAGTTAATTATTCCCAAATTAACACTAATCAAGGCTAAAAAGCCTAAAAAAGCAACAACACCATAAGATGCACTTTGACCTGCACCTTGCGCGATTGATATCGGTCCACTTAAGTTTTTCACTGAAATATCACCAGTCAGTAACTTACCTAACATGGCGATACTTAAATCCATTAATTGCCAGGTTTTTTCAGCACCAACGACTAAGGCATCTATTGGCCCTAAATCATAGGTGATTTGATATTGCTCAGGCCAAGGCGTAGCTGTAGGCGTTACCCCCGCATAGCCATAAATACGACCATCTGCGGTTTGCTTCTTTTGTGGCACAAGCGTTGTACTGAATGTGTTACCGTTTCTTTGATAGGTCAGTGTACTAGAAGTTCCATGGCTTTGTTGAATTAATGTTACGAACTCTTGCCATCGCTCAATTTTCACCCCGTTTAGGGTTACTAAGGTATCTCCAACCATTAAGCCGGCCAAATCTGCAGGTGAACCAGCCTCCACGCCAGCTAACACCTTAGTTGGCTCCGGATAGAATGGAACTAAGCCAAGGGAGCGCACGGGACCTTGAGTCTCAGGATCAAAGTCCCATTTGGATAAATCTAATCGCTTAACGATTGTTGCACTTCGACCGGGCTCAGTAACTGTAATTGTAGCTTCAGTGTTTCCGATCAAACCGACTAATGCTAAATTGACTTCCTGCCAGTGCTCAGTTGCATCACCGTTAATAGCGACAATCTCTTGCCCCTGTTCAATTCCTGCTACAGCAGCAATCGATTGTGGTTTAATCTCACCAACAATCGGCTTTACTGCACTCACACCAATTAAATACATTAACCAGAAAGCAAAAATGGCAAATATAAAGTTCGCGATGGGGCCAGCAGCTACAATAGCAATTCGTGATAAAACTGGCTTACGGTTGAACGCCCCTTCAAGTTGATCGGCACTGACCTCATCAACACGCTCGTCGAGCATTTTGACATAACCACCAAGCGGGATCGCGGCAATGACATACTCCGTACCATCTTGCCCCACCTTACGCCAAAGCACTTTACCAAAGCCAATTGAAAAGCGTTGAACGGTTACGCCGCAACGCCTCGCTACCCAAAAATGTCCAAACTCATGAATCGCAACTAAAATACCTAACGCAACAACAAAAGAAAGGAGGGTCCACAAGATAGAAAGCATTAACGAGTCCCTTGAGTTAATAACTGTTGTGCAACTGCTCGTGCGCGACGATCAATATCTAGCACGCTATCAATACACTTCGCACTCTCACTCGCTAAACGGTCAAGTACTAGCTGATTGACTGAAGCAATGTCAGTAAAGCCAATTCGTTTTGCTAAAAAAGCCGCTACACTAATTTCATTAGCCGCATTTAATGCCGTTGTTGCACTTTGTCCTTGATAACACGCATCAATAGCTAACTTTAAACACGGAAAGCGCTCAAAGTCAGGTTCAACAAAAGTAAAATCTTTGGTTGCAAAGAAGTCTAGTGCTTTGACACCAGAGTCAATACGTTCAGGGTACGCCATGCTATAGGCTATCGGGGTTCGCATATCTGGCAAGCCCATTTGAGCAATAACAGAGCCATCAATGTACTGAACCATAGAATGAATAACACTTTGCGGATGAACAACTACTTCGATTTGATCTTTTTGGGTATCAAACAACCAGCGAGCTTCAATGTACTCTAAGCCTTTATTCATCATCGTTGCCGAATCAACAGAAATTTTCTGTCCCATCGACCAATTCGGGTGAGCGCATGCTTGTTGTGGTGTCATGTGTTTTAGTTGTGCTAAGTCTGTTTGCAAAAATGGGCCACCTGAGCCAGTTAGCAATAACTTACTCACCCCTAACTCATTAAGCGGACAATAACCTAACTGTTGTTGAGCTAAAGTAGGTAATGCTTGAAAGATAGCATTGTGTTCACTATCAACAGGCAGTAAGGTTGCTGTTGAATTTCGAAGCTCTTCAATAAACAATTGTCCGGTCATTACTAGCGCTTCTTTATTCGCAAGCAAAACCCGTTTATTCGCACGAATAGCACTTAATGTTGGTAATAACCCCGCTGCACCAACAATAGCTGCCATAACGGTATCAACATGCTCATCAGCGCTCACTTCACATAAAGCATCGACACCGCTCAGAACCTTAGTGCTGCAACTTGACGGTAACTGCTTGCGCAATTGTTCCGCCGCAGTTTCATCAACTAACACAGCATACTGTGGGTTAAACTCTTCGCATAATACCTGCATCTTAGCAGCGCTTTGCTGAGCTGCTAACGCAAAGACGCCATAACGTTTAGGGTTAAGACGAATAACATCTAGCGTACTGGTGCCAATTGAGCCAGTAGCCCCCAGTATTGTCAGCATTTGTTGTTTCATCAGGCCACCAAGAAGAAATAACCTAACGCGAATAAAGGTACCGCGGCGGTTAAGCTATCAATGCGATCAAGAACACCACCATGACCAGGTAAAATCGTTCCGCTATCTTTAATACCACTACTTCGCTTGTACATGCTCTCGCTAAGGTCACCAAAGACAGAAGCTAGTGCGGTGATCAGTCCAAGTAACATTAGAGGTAAAAGCTCAATGTTATAGAAGAAACTATGAGAAGCAGCGACTGTCAATAATGCAGCGACAAGCCCGCCCATCATGCCTTCAAGCGTCTTACCTGGACTCACATTTGGCATAAGCTTTCGTTGACCAAATTGACGCCCAACAAAATAAGCACCTATATCCGCACCCCACACGATACCAAAGATAGCCAAAATTAAGAAACCACCTAGCATCGGGTCATTGTTGTAACCGTAACTGCGTAGTGTCACTAAGCCTATCCAAAATGGAATCAAGGTCAACTGACCAAACAAACCTTTATAAAACGCACTTTGCTGCCAAAAGCCTTGTCCCTTAGGGTACAAAAACACCATCACCGTACTGAATAACCACCAAGCTGCAGCGATGATCAATGCCGCTTCATAGATAGGGTGCATTTGGCCATGAAGCCATATTTTATCAATCGGTACTAGTACAGAGAAGCTGCCGATTAACATTAGCATAGTAATAGAAAAAATTATTCGATGGATTTTGGTCATGGATGGCTCAGCAGGCTGCTGATCATGAGCTGGAATAAACGCTCCCCACTCCCAAGCACCAATGACGGCAACTATTGCCGCAAATATAGGGAATAAACCTAGAGGTAAATAGAAGACAGCAGCCAAGGCTAGAGGAGCTAGGATTAATGCCGTTATTATACGTTGTTTTAACAAACTACTACCCTTTTCTAATTATTATTATTTAAGATGAAACCTGTTCACTGGTGCAGCCAAAACGACGCTCTACATCAGCAAATTTAGCCAATGCGGTTAAAAATTCAGCTTCATTAAAGTCGGGCCATAAAGTATCAGTGAAATACAATTCAGTATAAGCGGATTGCCACAGCAAGAAATTACTAATTCGACAATCACCCCCTGAACGAATCATTAAGTCCAATTCAGGTAATTGTGCGGTACAGGTATGTTGATTGATTAGCTCTTCAGTAATATCAGAAGCTGCCATTTGTCCATCTGCAACCTTCGTTGCAAGCTGTTGGCATGCTTGAGTGATATCCCAGCGGCCACCATAATTCGCCGCAATACTTAGAACAAGTCCAGTATTATTGGCAGTCAATTCTTCTGCTTTTGCAATTTTATTGCGCAAGCGATCACTAAAACGACAGGTATCACCAATCACCTGTAGTTTGACATTATTTCTGTTTAGGCGTTTCACTTCACGAGATAAGACTGTGAAAAATAGCTCCATGAGTACTGACACTTCTTCTGCAGGACGCCGCCAATTCTCACTACTAAAAGCAAATAAGGTTAACGCACCAAGTTTTAATTCACTGGCCAGCTTAACTGATTCGCGCACCATCTCAACACCAGCCTTATGTCCCATGACTCGTCGTTTACCTTGGCGAACCGCCCAACGGCCATTACCGTCCATAATAATTGCAACATGAGAAGGCAGGTTACCACTGTTCAGCAATTGAGATTTTAACTCTGTGCTCATTAAAACTCCATAAACAACAACCTAAGGCATTCCAGCCTTAGTAACACAAACGCCGTGTAGTATAACCTGACACAGCGTTTGAAACTAGAGATGTTAAATAACTAATATAGCAATAAACCAAGCGGTTATTGCTATGTTATTAAACCTCTAATAATTCAGCTTCTTTTTCTGCTAATAACGCATCCATCTCTTTGATGTACTTGTTAGTTAGCTCTTGAATTTGCTCTTCGCCTTTACGCGCTTCGTCTTCACCCACTTCTTTTTCTTTTTCTAACGATTTAATATCACCGTTAGCATCACGACGAATGTTACGAACAGCAACACGGCCTTTTTCAGCTTCACCACGAACAACTTTAATTAAATCTTTACGACGTTCTTCCGTTAATGGAGGTAGTGGAATACGAATTAATGCACCTGCAGAGTTAGGGTTTAAGCCAAGATCTGAGCTCATAATCGCTTTTTCAACAGCAGCGATCATCGTGCTATCAAAAACAGTAATTGTTAATGTACGAGCATCACCAACACCAACATTACCAACTTGGTTTAATGGCGTTTCTGCACCGTAATAAGGAACAGTAATTGAGTCTAATAGGCTTGGGTGAGCACGACCAGTACGCACTTTTTGCATTTGCAGCTTTAACGACTCAACGCTTTTGCCCATTCGTGTCGCTGCATCATCTTTAATTTCATTAATCACAGTAAATTTTCCTATTATAATTTATTGATTACTTGTCGCATTTAGTAATAAGTGTACCAACATCATCACCCATAATTACACTGCGAAGTGCACCAGGCTTATTCATGTTGAATACTTTAATTGGCATATTGTGGTCACGCGCTAACGTGAATGCACTTAAATCCATTACTTTTAATTCTTTTTCTAAAACTGTTGAGTAATCTAGTTCGCGGTACATTTCTGCTTCCGGATTTTTCACTGGATCATCAGAGTAAACACCATCGACTTTAGTGCCTTTTAACACAACATCTGCTTCAATCTCGATACCACGTAAACACGCCGCAGAGTCGGTAGTAAAGAATGGGTTACCTGTGCCTGCAGAGAAAATCACTACACGCCCTTCTTTCAATTGGCTGATTGCACCAGCCCAGTTGTATGAGTCACATACACCTTTTAAGTCAACAGCTGACATTAAACGAGCATTAACATAAGCACGGTGCAGCGCATCACGCATTGCTAAACCATTCATTACTGTTGCTAACATACCCATTTGGTCACCAACAACACGATTCATCCCTGCTTCTGCTAAGCCCTCGCCACGGAAGATATTACCTCCTCCTAGAACGATACCCACTTGTACGCCTAACTCTTGTAACTCTTTGATTTCTTGCGCCATGCGATCAAGAACTTTTGGGTCAATGCCAAAACCTTGTTCGCCAACAAGCGCTTCACCACTAAGTTTTAAAAGAATACGACGATAAGCCGGTTTTGGATTTGCAGTCATTTTATTTACCCTTGCGTGTTTAGATACGTTCACTAAGTTTTGATTCTACGTAGTGTACGCTTAATTTAAGTTTTAATACTCAATATAGGTCAAATTAAATATAAAAAATTAAATTAATCGTAGCCCTGACAGTTAAAAAAGACCGCAGCCAAAGCCACGGTCTTTTTTTAGGCATTAACGAATTAATGCATCAAAAGAATTACTGCTTAGATGCAGCGATTTGCGCTTCTACTTCAGCAGCGAAATCTTCTTCTTTCTTCTCGATACCTTCACCAACTTCTAGGCGAACGAACGTAGAAACTGATGCGTTCTTAGCTTTAAGAATTTGACCAACAGTTTGCTTTGGTTCCATGATGAACGCTTGACCAGTAAGAGAAACTTCACCAGTGAACTTCTTCATACGACCAGCAACCATCTTCTCAGCGATTTCAGCAGGCTTGCCTTCATTCATCGCGATTTCGATTTGAAGTTTACGCTCACGCTCAACAACTTCAGCAGGAACATCTTCTGGGTTTACGAATTCTGGGCTAGAAGCAGCAACGTGCATTGCAACGTGCTTTAGAGTTTCTTCGTCAGCTTCACCAGCAACAACAACACCGATGCGCTCACCGTGACGGTAAGAAGCTAATGCAGCACCTTCAACGTATTCAACACGACGGATGTTCATGTTTTCGCCAATTTTAGCAACTAACTGAATACGAGTTTCTTCGAATTTCTCTTGTAGAGCTTCGATAGAAAGTTTTTCAGCGATAGCAGCGTCAGCAACTTCGTTAGCGAACGCTAAGAAGCTAGCATCTTTAGCTACGAAGTCAGTTTGACAGTTAACTTCTAGAAGAGCAGCTACACCATCAACTTGTTTAATGATGATTGTACCTTCAGCAGCGATGTTACCCGCTTTTTTAGCTGCTTTTGCTTGACCGTTTTTACGCATTTGATCGATTGCAGCTTCGATGTCGCCGTTCGTTTCAGTTAATGCTTTTTTACAGTCCATCATGCCAGCGCCAGTGCGGTCACGAAGTTCTTTTACTAATTTAGCAGTGATTGCCATTTTTAAATCCTCTGTATTTCAAAAAAGGTATCAGAAATGAGTCTCTGATACCTAATAGTCGTTTTTAGGTTCAATCGTTAAATTGAAAAGCCTAAATTACTCAGCTTCAACAAAACCGTCTTGTTCTGCTTGAGCAGCTACAGTGTTGTTACGACCTTCAGTTACAGCAGTTGCCGCAGCAGTAGTGTAAAGTTGGATCGCACGGATAGCATCATCGTTACCTGGGATTAAGTAATCGATACCGTCTGGGTTAGAGTTAGTATCAACAACAGCAATAACAGGAATACCTAAGTTGTTTGCTTCTTTAACTGCAATGTGCTCGTGATCAGCATCGATAACAAAAATCGCGTCTGGTAGACCGTTCATGTTTTTGATACCACCTAGAGACTTCTCTAGTTTTTCCATTTCACGAGTACGCATTAAAGCTTCTTTCTTAACTAGCTTGTCGAATGTACCGTCTTGTGATTGAGTTTCTAAATCTTTTAGACGTTTGATAGATTGACGAACTGTTTTCCAGTTAGTCAACATACCACCTAACCAGCGGTGGTTAACGTAGAATTGGTCACAAGAAAGTGCAGCTTCTTTAACTGCATCGCCAGCAGCGCGCTTAGTACCAACGAAAAGGATTTTACCTTTCTTAGCAGCAGTGTTGCTTAATACACTTAATGCTTCGTTGAACATTGGTGCAGTTTTTTCAAGGTTAATGATATGAACCTTGTTACGAGCACCGAAGATGAACGGCTTCATCTTTGGATTCCAGTAACGTGTTTGGTGACCGAAGTGAACACCAGCTTGTAGCATATCGCGCATTGAAACAGTAGCCATAATAAATTTCCTCTTGGGGTTAGGCCTCCACATACCCTGTCATTCGAACCGCGATACAAATAAATGTACTTTGGCACCCCGAACACAGTTGATGATATGTGTGTGATTTAAGATAAATGTAAATTTTTATTGGTTCTTTTAGACAAGATCATTAAAATTGTACTTTAAACCAATTTCAAAAGATGGTTGAATAAATTCCCCGGCGCGCTTTATACCAAAAACACGCATTAAAAACAAGTTTTGACCTAATTTTTAGGGCAATAAAAAAGAGAAATTCAATGGCTATTACAATTAAAACTCAAGACGAAATCGAAAAAATGCGCGTGGCTGGTCGGCTAGCTGCAGAAGTACTTGAGATGATCGGTCCTTATATTAAAAAAGGCATTACAACTAACGAAATTAACGATATTTGTCACCGTTACATTATCGAAGAACAAGATGCCATTCCAGCACCGCTTAATTATCACGGTTTCCCGAAGTCGATTTGTACATCAGTTAACCATGTTATTTGTCACGGCATTCCAAGTGATAAGAAACTAAAGGAAGGTGATATTGTCAATGTAGATATCACGGTGATTAAAGATGGTTACCATGGTGATACCAGTAAAATGTTTGTGGTTGGCAAAGGCAGCATTTTAGCGGAACGTCTAATTAAAACGACACAAGAAAGCCTTTATCGTGCGATAAAAATGGTAAAACCTGGCGTGCGCTTGGGTGATATTGGTCACGCTATTCAAACGTATTGTGAAGGGTTTAACTATTCAATCGTTCGCGAATATTGTGGCCATGGTATCGGTAAAGAATTCCATGAAGACCCACAAGTCGTTCATTACGGAAAACCAGGCACTGGTGATACATTACAAGCAGGCATGTGTTTGACCATTGAACCTATGGTTAATGCTGGTAAACGCCACAGTAAAATGGCAAATAATGATGGCTGGACAGTAGTAACAAAAGATCGCTCACTATCGGCACAGTGGGAACATACGCTGCTTGTAACTGAGCACGGTGTTGAGATATTAACTCTGCGTAACGATGAAGAGTTGCCACGAGTGATTGAACACGCATAAATAACGTGATTCTTAATCTGATTATAAACATTTCAGATTAAGAGTCTTTGCGCATAAATATAAGGAAAGGTATGTTAGCTGCAGCAAAACCATTGTCACAATTATCTCCACCTGAACTCATTAGTCACTTTAAGCAACATATCCAACAGTTTTCCCAACAAGCTACCCAACAATTTAATCAACACGTTGATATACGAACGTTATTGCATCAGCGAAGTCATTGCATTGACGATGTATTGAAACAGCTATGGCAACACTTTACGTTGGATCAGGATAATATCGCCCTCATTGCTGTTGGCGGCTATGGTCGTAGTGAGCTACATCCCAACTCTGACATTGACTTGTTGTTATTGGCTAAGAAAACAGTAACTCCAGCGCAATGCGAAAAAATCAGTCAATTTATTACCCTTTTATGGGATATAAAGCTCGATATTGGCCACAGTGTCAGGACACTTAAAGAAACCCTTTCCATTGGTCAAGACGACATCACAGTCGCGACTAACTTAATGGAAAGTCGATTACTTTGTGGAGAGCTCGAACTCTATGATGAATTACAAGTCGCTATCGAACACCCACGTTTTTGGCCCAGTAGTGAATTTTATATTGCCAAGCGTGACGAACAGATTGAACGCCATAGCTCAACAACCTCATTTGACTTAGAACCCAATATTAAAGGCTGTGCAGGCGGTTTACGTGACATTCAAACTATCGGCTGGATTGCGAAGCGACATTTCAAGGCTACATTTGTTGAACAATTGGTTGCCCACGGCTTCCTCTCAAAAGATGAGTTAGTTCAATTGCTCGCCTGCCAAGACTTTTTATGGCGCATGCGTTTTGCCCTGCATAATGTCGCTAACCGCGGCGAAGATAAGTTACTGTTTAATTATCAGCATGATGTTGCACTCGCCCTTGGTTTTAGTGATAGTCAACAACTTGCTGTTGAAAAGATGATGAAACAATATTATCAAACAGTGCGTCAGGTACGTGAATTAAGCGAAATGCTATTACAGTTATTTAAGCGGGAGTTTTTAGGCCGAATAAAGCCATTAGACATTATTAACCTTAATGAACTGTACCAGCGCCGTGGTCAATTCGTAGAAGCGAAAAAAGAAACTATTTTCGAACAACCACAAGAGATGATCAACATTTTTCTTAATGCTGCCATCGACCCAGAAATTAACGGTGTTTACGCTCCGACACTACGTTTACTCCGCCAAGCGCGCCATGAGCTTGAGCAACCGCTGTGCGAAAATATTGACTGTCGTAAAGCGTTTATGAATATCCTTAAGCATCCTAACGGTATCAATGCGCTATCGTTGATGCATAAACACGGGATTTTAGCCAGTTACTTACCAGCCTGGGAAAAAATCAGTGGGCAAATGCAATTTGATTTATTTCACGCCTACACTGTTGACGAACATACCCACCGCTTGTTACTTAACATTCAGCGTTTCTCCCAGCCTGAACATAAAGAAGAATTTCCACTTTGTAGCGTTTTAATCAACACCCTTTCAAAAAAAGGCTTATTAGTGTTAGCCGCTATTTTTCATGATATCGGTAAAGGTCGTGGCGGTGATCACAGTGAACTGGGCGCACAAGATGCCCTTGAATTTGGTCCACTACACGGTTTAAATAACCATGACACACGTCTAGTCTCATGGTTAGTAGAAAACCATTTGATGATGTCAATTACTGCCCAACGCCGTGATATTCATGACCCTGATGTTATCAATGAGTTTGCCAAGGCCGTCAAAGATGAAACTCGCTTAGCCTATTTATATTGCCTTACTGTTGCCGATATTTGTGCGACGAACAATAATCTATGGAATAACTGGAAAGGTTCATTATTACGCGAGCTCTATTTTTATACACTAAGAGCATTACGCCGCGGAAAAATGAGTGAAGTGGATGCCGACGAGCGAATTGACGAATACAAGAGCAAAGCACTACAAATTATCAATAACAGAGAACAAACAACAGTAAGCCAAGAACAAGTGTCAGACTTATGGCAGACGTTTCAGCCGGATTATTTTCTACGCCACACGCCAGTTGCTATTGCTAAACATACGCAAACGATTATTGAGTCTGAGACGACTAGTAAGCCACTTATTGCTCTATTTAATTACGATAAGAAAAATAGTAGTGAGCTTTTTGTTTACACCCAAGATAAAATAAACCTCTTTGCTAAAGTGATGCGAGTTTTAGGCAGTAAAAATGTCCAGATAAATGATGCCCATGTTATGGCAACGAACCATGGCTATGCCTTGGACACATTTACTATCAGTGAACTTGACGGTAGCGCAGTCACCGAGCCACGCCGAATTAAATCTATTGTGCAAACGCTCAATAAATCCTTGACCGTTAAAAGCTTTAAGCCGCATAGTAAGCGTCGTATTGCAAGGCAAGTAAAACACTTTAATGTGCCAACAAGAGTCTCATTTATCGATAACGACAATGACTCAGAAAACAATGATTATACGATTTTTGAGTTAGTCGCATTGGATGTACCAGGCTTATTGGCCACAATAGGTGATGTATTTACCAAACAACGCATCACCCTAATCAACGCAAAAATTACCACAATCGGTGAACGTGTAGAAGATTTCTTCATTATCGCTGATGAATTTGGTCACAGTTTAGGTGACGCTAAAAAACAAACATTACAACAATCGCTATTAAAAGCGATCGAAAAAATTAACCAATAAGGGATAGGAATGAGCCAACTACAGCAAATTATCGAACATGCATTCGAGACCAGAGATCAATTTACAGCCGAGACAGCCACGCAAGAAATCCGTGATGCTGTGACCACTGCAATGGCCCAGCTTGATAGCGGCGAAGCGCGTGTAGCAGAAAAGATTAGTGGTGAATGGGTTGTGCACCAATGGCTTAAAAAAGCGGTTTTATTATTTTTCAAACTGCATGACAACATTATCATCGACGGCCAAGAAACTAAATATTACGATAAAGTGCCACTAAAATTCAGCAACTATACTGAGCAACAATTTATTGATGAGGGAATGCGTGTTGTGCCCCCTGCAACAGTTCGTCAAGGCTGTTACATTGGTAAGAACGTGGTGTTAATGCCTTCATACACTAACATTGGTGCCTATGTTGATGACGGCACTATGGTTGACACTTGGGCGACAGTTGGCTCATGTGCCCAGATTGGTAAAAACGTTCACTTATCTGGCGGTGTAGGCATTGGCGGTGTATTAGAGCCACTACAAGCCAACCCAACCATTATTGAAGATAATTGTTTTATCGGTGCACGCTCAGAAATTGTAGAAGGCGTGATCGTTGAAGAAGGCAGTGTGATCTCAATGGGAGTTTATATTAGTCAGAGTACCCGTATTTTTGACCGTGAGACAGGTACGATTCATTATGGTCGTGTTCCAGCTGGATCGGTTGTTGTTTCAGGGACATTGCCATCACCATGTGGTACATACAACCTATATGCAGCAATTATCGTAAAAAAAGTAGATGCTAAAACACGTGAGAAAGTAGGCATCAACGCGCTATTACGCGGCGTAGAATAGTCAACTGGATCACAATAAAACCATTATAAAAGCGCTACATAGTCTATGTGGCGCTTTTTGTTAGCTAAGTCACAGAAATGTCTTATTACTCTGATAAACTAATCAGGATTAGTTAAAAACAGAGTAAAGGAACATGACTCATTTAAATAAATTACAAACGATAAAAATCATCTGCCCAAGTTGTGGACAGAAACATTTGAAAACCGTTGATTGGTTAAGCCAAAATAAAAGTATTGGCTGTGGCTGTGGTATCGAAACACCATTCTCTGAAATTGAAACACTCGTAGAGCAAGCTATCAAGGAGCTAAAGTAATTTAGCCCCTTTTATCTTCAAACTTCCTTCTTGTACATTCGTCCTTCTAACGCTTTATATTAAGTACATTGCCACTAAAACATAACCCACTATCGTCAGAAACGCTGCGACTAAATTGTAGGGTAATTGCGTTTTAACATGCTCAATATGATCACAACCACTGGCCATTGATGCAATGATGGTTGAGTCTGAAATCGGTGATGAATGATCACCAAAAATTCCTCCGCCCAATACCGCAGCTACTAAGAAAGATGGTGGCAAACCTGTACTCATCGATAACGGAATAGCAATTGGGATCAACACAGCAAAGGTGCCCCAAGACGTGCCCGTTGCAAAAGCCATAATCCCTGCGGTAATGAATAATAACGGCGCAATAATCAGTAAAGAGACATTATCATCAACTAACTGGCTAACATAAGTCCCAGTGCCATACGCTTTAACCGCATCACCAAAGGCAAATGACAGCACTAAGATAATAACGACTGGTAATAAGTTCTTCATTCCATTAAGGCTGTATTGGATAACGGTCCCTAATGAAAATACTCCATCCTTTAATAACAACACGCAGAGTACCAAATACGCGGAAATAATTGACCACATCACAGACCAAGAACCTGAGCCTTGGCGGATATCCCCATTACCACTATAGAATAATAGAGCGATAGTCATCACACAGATCTGCACCATAGGTAAGACAAGATAGCGAGCCTTAGATAGCTCTGTAATGCCTTGTGGCTCAGCAACCTCACTATCACCCTCTGCTGTTGTATTGATTGCAACACTATGACGCATAGGGCCATACACTTTGGTAGTGAATGCAGTATAGTAAACGAATATTAAAATGATGATAGGATAAAAATTATAAAAGATTGTATCGATCAAAACCCCAACGGTATCTGTGAGCTGATAGCCATCAAGTAACCCTAAAATGTAAGCGCCCCAGCCATTAATTAATAATAAAATACTCACCGGTGAACAAGTCGAATCAATAAGAAAAGCTAAACGCGCACGGCTTAAGCCAAACTTATCAAATAAATTTTGACTGGCTATGCCTGCAGTAAACATACTTAGATTGGTATCAGTAAAAATACTGGTCCCGATAATTGATGGTAATAAACTTGCTTGACGTCTGTTGGTGACCAAATTTTTTCGTCTGAGGCGTTCAATAAAAGCATCTACCCCGCCGCTCTTTTTCATTAACACTAGCAGAGCACCAATCAATAGACTAAAGATTATTATTCTACGATTACCGTCACTTTCAACCACTGTTGCCAAGCCAGAAAATGTATCCAAGACCCCTTGAACAGGGCTTAAATTAGCATTCATTAACCAAGTGAGGCTAACCCCAACAATTAATGCCAAGATGGCATTCTTTTTCCATACTGCAATAGCAATGGCCACCAGAGGTGGAATTAGTGTGAACCCGTTTTCTAAAACCATGTGAAACCCAAATTTTTTGCCATAGCTTGCTAAACTCGCCGCCAAATAGCAACAGCGGTTAAACAAAAAGTTAAAAAAATTGTTGCAGTTCACACCGATCTAAATGATAATAATTATCACTTACAAACAACGAAGGCTATTTACAATGTTCTGGGCATCTATCGCTGCACTCTATGGCTGTGTTCTATTATTTATTGCAAACAATAAAAGACTCGCGTCGTTTAATTCCTATTATATTTCAACTCCACAACTAACCTCTCTGTTAAGAGTTATTGGTATTTTTAGTCTAACTTTTTCAGGTTTATTATGGGTATCAATGCATGGCTGGGGTGAAGGGTTTATCTACCTACTCGCTTGTGTTGTTGGCAACGCAATTTTACTTTTCGGTACTAAACCTAAAATCAAGCAATTGATTGGCGGCGCTGTATTGTTGATTGGTTCGAGTTTCATCTGGAGCACTGCCAACATGGTTTCTCACTCATTATACCCTTACTAGCATAATCAACATTTGTTGGCCTGAATAAACACTTCAGAACAACAAATGCGATTCGTTCTTCTCAAGAACACACAATGGGGTCACGACGCCATTGCAACAGCAGCTCTCACCGAAATAAACTTTTAACCGATAATCTAGTCATAAAAAAAGGAGCTTAAGCTCCTTTTTTTATTAACCATCATTTACATCGCGTAATCTTTATTCAGCGGCTGCTTTAGATTGGTTTTCATAAATTAAGATTGGGTCTGACTCGCCATTGATCACTGTGTCATCAATCACAACTTTAACCACACCCTCAACCGATGGTAAGTCATACATTGTATCAAGCAATACAGCTTCAACAATTGAACGAAGACCACGAGCACCAGTTTTACGTGCCATTGCTTTAGCTGCAATCGCTTTAAGGGCATCTTCTCTAAACTCTAACTCAACGTTTTCTAACGCTAATAACGCGGCATATTGCTTAGTTAACGCATTTTTAGGTTCGCAAAGAATTTGAATTAACGCTTCTTCATCCAATTCAGTTAACGTGGCGACAACAGGTAAACGACCGATAAACTCAGGAATTAAACCATACTTCACTAAATCTTCAGGTTCCACTTTCTGGAAAGTCGCTGATAATGTTTCTGAACTGCTGTCTTTAACTTCAGCGCCAAAACCAATGCCGCTTCCCACATGAGAACGTTGTTCAATCACTTTATCTAGACCGGCAAATGCACCGCCACAGATAAATAAGATCTTAGAGGTATCAACTTGCAAAAACTCTTGTTGCGGGTGCTTACGGCCACCTTGAGGTGGAACAGCAGCTACCGTGCCTTCAATCAGTTTAAGCAGTGCTTGCTGCACACCTTCACCAGAAACATCACGCGTGATTGATGGGTTATCTGATTTACGTGAAATCTTATCGATCTCATCAACGTAAACGATACCACGTTCGGCTTTTTCAACATCGTAATCACACTTTTGCAATAGCTTTTGGATGATATTTTCAACATCTTCACCAACGTAACCTGCTTCGGTTAATGTTGTCGCATCAGCCATTGTGAACGGTACATCTAACATACGTGCCATGGTTTCGGCTAATAATGTTTTACCACTACCCGTTGGACCGATAAGTAAGATATTACTCTTACCTAGCTCAACGCCATTGGTATTACCTGCGTGTTGTAAGCGCTTGTAGTGATTATACACGGCAACAGACAACACCTTTTTCGCATGATGCTGACCGATAACATAATCATCTAGATTGTCACGGATCTCATGAGGTGTTGGTAATTTCTCAGGCTCTTCCGCTACTAACTTCTCTTTAATTTCTTCAGTAATGATGTCTGTGCACAAATCAACACACTCATCACAAATATATACAGAAGGCCCGGCAATTAGTTTACGAACTTCATGCTGGCTCTTGCCACAAAAAGAACAATACAATAGTGTTTTACTATCTTCATCGCCTTTGGTGCTGTCAGTCATTTATCACCCTCACTGGATAAAATCTACTCAATACTATAGTACGAGTTTATTACAAAGTGCTGCTAAACCCAATAGATCAGTATCACATACTGGGCTTATCAAAATCATTGGTATGGCTATCACCATTACCTACATCATTAAAAGCGATGCTTATCTCTTAGATAATATGGAGTCAATTAATCCATATTCAAGGGCTTGATCAGAACTCATGAAATTATCACGGTCAGTATCCTGTTCAACAACCTCTAACGGTTGGCCAGTATGCTCTGCCAATAACGTGTTTAACTTATTCTTAATCCCTAAGATCTCTTGCGCGTGAATCGCAAAATCAGAAGCCTGACCTTGGAAGCCGCCTAATGGTTGGTGAATCATAACACGCGAGTTCGGTAAACAATGGCGCATTCCTTTCTCGCCACCAGCTAATAAAAATGCACCCATACTTGCCGCTTGACCGATACAAACGGTGCTCACTTTAGGCTTAATAAACTGCATTGTGTCATAGATCGCCATACCTGCTGTCACAGAGCCGCCCGGAGAATTAATGTATAAGTAAATTTCTTTATCTGGGTTTTCAGCTTCAAGAAACAATAACTGAGCAACAATCAGGTTAGCCATGTTGTCTTCAACTTGACCCACTAAAAAAATAACTCGCTCTTTAAGGAGGCGTGAATAAATATCAAAAGAGCGCTCACCTTTAGGTGTTTGCTCAATAACCATTGGTACTAAGGCATCAACTGGAGAGAAAGTAGAGTGATTTTGCATTAATGTTTGTCCCTTTAAGTCAGTGTCATCGTTTTTTCAATTGAATATTAGACATATCAGATGCCAAAATTTAATCGTTTATAATCATCAGTGTAGTCCAAGGTCTCCCTTACATCACAAAGGTTAATTATCGTTTAAATAATAGAACAGTAAATTTGAATTGAAATCGATGACAGAGTCTGAATATTCAAAGTATATGTATTTGTAATGATTATATTAAAGATAAACTAGAATATCCTTAAAAAATAGTAATTATCTGCTAAAAATACTCTTTTTTTATCAAAGAAAAAGCCCGTACAAGGTAATCTTGTACGGGCTTTATTTATTCTAACAAAAAGTGATTAAGCTTGTTGCTGAATCATGTCACTGAATTTCTTTTTCTTTTCAGTTACTTTAGCTTGCTCTAGGATGAAATCAATTGCTTGATCTTCTAGTGCTAAGTCTTTCATTTGGTTAGACAGTTTCTCGTCATTTGCGTAATGAGCAACAACTTCACTTGGGTCTTCGTAAGCTGAAGCCATCGTTTCGATCATATCTTTAACGCGAGCTTCATCTGCTTCTAGTTTGTTAACCTTGATTACTTCACCTAGTAATAGACCAACTTTTACACGACGCTTCGCTTGCTCTTCAAACAACTCATCTGGTAGTTGTGGCATGTTTGCTGGATCAACTTGACCACCAAAACGTTGCATAGCTTGTTGGCGTAATACATCGATTTCACCTTTAGCTAGTGCAGCAGGGATTTCTACGTCATTAACTTCAACTAAACCATCAATCACTTGTTGCTTAATGTTGTTCTTAACATTTTGCTCAAGCTCACGAGTCATGTTTTTACGAACGTCAGCTTTTAGTGACTCAACACCACCTTCAGCAACACCAAATTTCTCAGCAAACTCATCGTTTAATTCAGGAAGAACTTGGTCTTCAACAACCTTTAGGTTGATTGCGAATACAGCCGCTTTACCTTTAAGGTTTTCAGCGTGGTAATCTTCTGGGAAAGTAACTTCGATATCAAACTCTTCACCAGCTTTATGGCCAACGATAGCTTTCTCGAAACCAGGAATCATGCGCTCTTCGCTTAGGTTTAACGTAAAGTCTTCAGCTTTACCACCTTCAAACTCTTCACCGTCAATAGAACCAGTAAAGTCGATTGTTACGCGGTCAGCTTTTTTAGATTTACGTTTAACTGATTTATAAGTTGCATGTTGCTTTTGTAGAGTAACAAGCATTTCTTCTAAATCTTTGTCAGTTACTTCAACAACTGGCTTTTCAACATTAACTTTGTCTAAGTCTTTAACTTCAACTTCTGGGTAAACTTCGAAAGTTGCTGTGAACTCTAAATCGCTACCTTCGTCATTTTTAATTACTGCAAGTTGTGGCATGCCAGCAGGGTTTAATTTTTCAGCCATAACAGCATCGAAGTATTGACGTTGCATTAATTCACCAGCAACTTCTTGACGAACAGCAGCACCGTAACGCTTTTGGATAACAGTTACTGGAACTTTACCAGGACGGAAACCGTCAATACGCTGAGTTTTAGAAAGTTGACGAAGACGGTTTTTAACTTCAGTGTCAACAGTTGCGGCTTCAACAGAAATAGTTAGGCGGCGCTCTAGGCCTTGAGTCGTTTCAACAGAAACTTGCATTAGCATACCTCAAAAAATATTCAATGGGCCCTTCGGGCTTATCTTATAGTTATAAAATAACTATGTAATTTATTATGTTATCCCAATAATCAGCGTTAAAAAAAACCGACTGGCAACATAACTATGGTTTTCGGACGCGATATTATAACGATCGTTCAATCGATAGTCGAGCCCCTATTATGGATAACCAAGTATTCACTCTAAAAAGGGCAACTTAATTAATCTGTGCTTATCTATGTAAGGGCAATATTTATAAAAACAACCATCAACAAGAAAGAAAAGTAACTTTTTTAAGTTGTACCTTATAATGAATAACATTGGCTTATGCTGTGGCATGGTGCATAATCTTAAAGAATCAGATGAAAATCTCACCTTGGATGAAAAGAAATGAGCTCACACCCATCAACTGTTAGTACCGATGATATCCTTTTAAAGCTATGTAATTCTGTATCAGGGGTGCTAACTAAAGCAACTCATAGTCAAATTAATCATGCGGCCATGGTGCAAAAAATCAATAAGACTAGTCTCAAACCCGATATCGGTTGTTTTGTTATCTTTGATGGTGGCTTCTCCGGACTTGTTATCATTAATTTCACAGCCGAAGCAGCACTCGAAATTTATACTAGCTACTTAGTTAGCATGGGCATGCCAAAAAACGAGTTAGCCACAAACCACACTTCGGATGAAGTTAGTAATGTCATGGGTGAGTTGATGAACCAAATTTTGGGTAAATTCATCTCAACGGTCAGTAAAGATTTACAAACCTCTATCACCCAAAGCCAACCTAAAATGCTGACGGTGAACAAGCAGCTGGTTATTTCAATTGAGGCAAACCTTGATGAGCCTGTTTCTCGCCGTGTTTCATTTACTACCGCAAACGGTAATGTCTTCTACCTTGAGCTTTCAATTGATAATACGCAGTTTGTCCAAATCAAAGAATTTGAACAAACTGATGCAGACTTTGATCCCGATGAGTTAATCGAACAACATAAAGTTAAACAAGAAACAAAGCCAGTGCCACAATTAGAAATTGAAGAGAGCGCAGACAATAGTGACTTATTAGATGAGCTAGGAATTTAAGACGGTCTAATCGATAAATGATGGGGGGGTATTTTATACTCCCCCATTATTACTTCCACTGCATTTAAACATCTCCCCTATTCATACCCTCCCCTTGCCAAAGCCCTAATCTACTGCTATTCCAGCTTATTCACTAATATTCATCTTTAAATATCTCCATGAATACTCAAGAATAGTGTGCATTGTTGGCCACAATACCACGCAACACAGCAATAAGGTCTGTGTATAATTCAACAGCGAAAGCCAAAACCTAGACGTACAAAGGAACAGATTATGACCTTGGGTGAACAATTAAAAGCATTGAGAAGTAAACGAGGGATGAGTCAACCACAACTTTCAGAGTTGGCAGGAATTGAACAGTCTTACTTATCTAAATTAGAAAACGACAAGTCATTACCATCGAATGATATTTTCCGACAACTATTAACAGCGCTAGATACTACTCTCACCGAGTTTCTATCCCCTTTTGATCTTAAGCAAAGCCAAGCGCAATTAAGTCAAATTCCAGATATTGAATTATGGCTAAAACAACAAGCGACCACCGACAGTAACCGCCAACGTCATTACCTTTACTTCTTTAGTGCCATGATTGTCATTGCTACAGTTCTCTTTTTTATCGGCATAAGTAAGCAAGTGTATAGCGAAACGCAATATCAATACCTATCTCCCGGCGTAGTAAAAGCCGATGAACCCGATAATATTTTCGAGGGTTGGCGCTCACTCATCAACCATAGAATGAAAGACTACCATGATTTAGTGGCACAAAAAGGGATTGAGATGTACCAGCGCAGGGATAAAGCATACCTCACCAGCGTTAAACGAAATGGCCAATCATTTGAAGTAAAAACCCCACAAGGGCGTAGGGTCTATGTCTTAGAAAAAACAATCATAGTACCGCGTCAAGTGAATGCTTGGCTCCAAGTCTTTGGGGTGCTGTTTTTCTCTATCGGAATTATGGGATTTATCATTGAGCGCCGAGTGCTAACAAAGTAAGTGACACTAAACGATAACCGATGGGGCCTTTCAGCGGTTATCGCTATAGTGCCCTACTCTCATTAGTAGCCAAGCCGCATCCAATAACAAGCCGCTAGGGGTATAATCTCAGCTAATTATTGAATAAGACCAACCAAGCATTTCTAACCTTATATAAAAATGCTATAAAACATAACCAAATTTATCATAATGAATACAACCTCAGCTGATGGAGCCTTTAATGTTTGTTCGTAGCTTTTTTCTTTTATTATTCTCGCTGCCCATGTTGTCGCAAGCGGCCACGTTAGATTATTACCTTCCACTGCCTATTGAGCATTACCAGAGTAACATCGCTAAGCCCAGTGAGACATTAGGGTTTGAACTAGGTGAACGGCACGTTAGGCATGATCAGTTAAAACAATTTTTCTATAAATTATCGGCGCAGAGTGATCGTGTCAAACTAACGACTATTGGTCACACGCCACAACTAAGAGAACAGTTTTTAGTGACCATCTCTAGCCCGAAAAACTTAGCTAACCTTGATACCATTTTAGAAAAACGTCAGGTAAGAGCCGACCAAAAAGCAACCACTGACGGCCCCTTAGTTGTGTGGTTAGGCTATAGTGTTCACGGTGATGAAATCAGTGGCGCGAATGCATCCATGGCTGCGGCTTATCACTTTGCGGCGAACCAATCACCTGAATTCGAAACAATTTTAGAAAACACGATTATCGTACTGGAACCAAGTATTAACCCTGATGGTATGGACCGTTTTGTTAACTGGGTGAGTACCTTCTATAACAACACACCAAACGCCGATCCCAACCACATTGAACACCACCAAAGCTGGGTCAGCGGCCGTACCAATCATTATTGGTTTGATTTAAACCGTGACTGGCTTTTATTAGCACAAGATGAGAGCAAAAACCGCATTAAATACTTTCACCATTATCAGCCAAATGTGTTAGGTGATTTCCATGAGATGGGCGCTAATTCGACTTATTTTTTCCAGCCCGGTATCGCCACTCGTACTCACCCTTTGACGCCAAAGTCGAACACAAAACTCACTAGTGATATTGCTAAATACCATGCTAAGGCGCTCGATGAGCATAACCGGCTCTATTTCACACAAGAAAGTTTTGATGACTTTTATTACGGTAAAGGTTCAACTTATCCGGACGTCAATGGCGGCATCGGCATCTTATTCGAGCAAGCGAGCTCACGCGGTATTGAACAAGACACTATCAATGGCCTACTCACCTTTGAATTTGGAATTAAGAATCAGGTTTTAACGTCTATTTCAACTGTCCAAGGGGCGTGGGATAATCGTAACGAACTGAAAAGTTATCGTAAAAAGTTTTATCAAGATGCCCTCAAATTAGCTAAAAAACAAAAATTTAAAGGCTACATTTTCCAAGAGAAAAAAGATAAATACCGCCTCGAACACTTCTTAGATAAATTAGCTCAACATCGCATTTCGGTATACCCGTTAACGCAAGACTATCAAGTTAACGATAAAAAATATAACAAAGAAACCAGTTACTACATTCCACTAGCTCAAACACAATACCGTTTAGTTCAAGCATTATTCGATCAAGGAACGAGTTGGCAAGACAACACTTTTTATGATGTATCTGGTTGGACTATGCCATTGGCAATGAATATCGACTTCGATCAAGTCAAAAGTACTCGGGGTTTAAAGCTAGCATCTACAACTTGGTCCAAACAAATACCCAAGCAACAAGTCATTGCTAAAAATGCTTATGGTTATGCATTTGAGTGGCATCACTTCTTAGCACCTAAGCTCCTAAATGAACTTCTTGCTCACGACATTAAGGCACGTGTAGCAACTAAGCCATTCTCGACAGAAATCGCAGGAGAGTTACGTAATTTCGCAACGGGCACGATTGTCATCCCAGCGGCGTTGCAAAAAAATGACACTCAAAACGTTGACTGGCAGCAACTCATGATTGATGCTAGCCATGCAGCAAACATCGAATTATTTAGCCTCAATACTGGGCTAACGGTTCAAGGTGTTGATTTAGGAAGTCGCTCATTAAAACCATTAATTGAGCCTAAAGTGATGTTAGTCGGCGGTCATGGTATATCGCAATATGAGGCTGGTGAAGTGCGCTTTTATCTTGACCAAATGTTAAACATCCCAGTGTCTGTAATTGACCATGTGCGTTTATCTCGCATTGACTTATCCTATTACACTCACATTATCTTAGTGAATGGTGATTACAGTAAACTTTCAAAGACTTCGATTAAGAAAATTAAACATTGGGTAAATACCGGTGGCGTCATTATTGGCCAGAAACGTGGCGCGCAGTGGTTAGCGAAACAGCAATTATTAAATGCTGAATTTGTCAGTAAAAAACAACTCAATAAACTATTTGATACCGAGGGCTTAAACTACGAAGATAAAGAAGCTTTATCAGCCCGTAAACGTATTTCGGGGACTATTTTTGAGTCAACTATCGATAACTCACACCCACTAGGTTACGGTTACGACGATAGCTATCTGCCATTATTTAGAAATAGTACCTTAATGATGGAACAACCTAAGCAACCGTTCGTCACTTTAGCTAAATACGCGAAAGAGCCATTACTCAGTGGTTATACCGACAGTAAGCTACAACAGCGTGTTGCTAAAAGTGCCGCTATCATTGCCCATAACATTGGTAAAGGAAGAGTCATAGCGAGTACCGATGTATTAGCTTTTCGCGGGTACTGGCTAGGTAGCGCTAAGGTTTTAGCCAACAGTCTATTTTTCTCTAAAGCTTTTAATGCCTCAATGAAAGCACCTGATAAGAAAAATAAGGTGGACAAAAAGAGCCACAATAAAGACAAGTCAACACCATAGGCTAGCTGACAATTGATCTGATGCAGGTTAATCCGTGGTTAGCCTGTATTTCATTAAACCATCGTTGTTTAACATCTCATCGACAAAACAGCCGTTGCATCACACGCGAATATTCCTTTACTATAAATGCATCATTAGCTAAATACTCAGGCTGATGTACATTTATAAGGTTCGTCACTCCGCTTTTTCAAGATTGGAACTAAAATATGCGTAAATCGATATGTTATTCTTTTATCTTGCTACTGCTTTATCCCCCAGCACTGATTGAGTTAGAAAGCAGCTTTCGCACTTGGGTGCCAAAGAAAGTGACAGTTCAGCCTCAATTAGCAACGTCTGAGTTTAATAAAAAACAAGTTGTGCCTACCCCGATCACCACAATAGCTCAATATGAACCAACCTTAAGCAATAATCACTCTCACCTCTTTGATGCCGATATATGTAACCTGTCAGGGCAGCGTCAAGATCTTGCTTCGCAAAGACGAGATGCGATAAAACGCCTAGACTCACGCTATGAGCATTACTTCTATCAAGCCAACCATCAAATAGGGATTAATATTTATTCCACCAATTTAACCCGTGAATTCAAAACAGACCTGCTCTATAGCCTTAACTATATGTATGACTACTTTAAAACTCGACTAAAGAGCCTAACTAAAGCCTCAATCACATTACATATGATCATCACCCCATCACGTGAAGAATACCTAGAGTTGACCTCAACGTACTCAACTGAGCTAGAAAAAACAACAGGCGTGTACTTTGGCGGCCTAAACCTTGCCTATGTTGATTATCAACATAATGACTTAAAAGCATTGAGAACAACCATTCATGAAAGTTTTCACGGCCTTAGTGCCCATTTTATAGGCCGAACAGCAAGGATGTTTAACGAAGGCATGGCTGTTAGATTTGCAGACATCATCACCAATAAGCTAATAAATGGTGCTCCCGATAGGCGGATGACTGGAGAAGTTTATTTAATGATGGAGTTTTTTGAAAGCGAACTTTGGGCTTCACTCCTCACTAGGAAGCTTTACTACAGTAGCTGGGCGTGGATCACTTTTATGCACACCGCCGAACAACACCAAAACAGCCTAATAAACTATATCATAAAGCAACAAAAGCAACCCTGTGAACCTTTAACTGCAGGCGAAATATATGATGTTATTGGAGATAACACGGCAGAACATGAAGCTCAATTTAACCATTGGTTAGAACAAAACCGTGAGTATTGGCGTAATAAAAATTAAGGATGTAATCACAGTTCATCAGAGATTAACCAACATATATTAGCAGTTGTAATAAACGAATTCACCAGTGATAACGTGGAAACAAACCTCCCCTACTTTATATTATCGCTGTTCGATATCACTCAAAATCCATTGCAACTGATTATCTTTACTTGCTTTATAATTTTCTATCGAATGTTCAATATGCACCTGAGGGTATAAGGCATTCCGTTCATTGTCATCAAAATGGTAGTGTCGTTTTGAGTAAGTCACTTCAAGTTTGGAATTAGGTAAAATAAACTGTCCCATATCTTGGTACCCAGACGGCTTAGCACCGGTTGGTTCGCCAACTAACGTTGCATTAAGTAGCTGTGAGAATTGAGCAGCGTTACTCATTGCAGCAGAAAAAGTAACGTTATCAATCAACACATAGACACCAGACTTCCAATCAATAGAATCCTCCAAAATAAGCAATTGCGCCAATTTTAACCCCACAAAGAAATCACCGCCGTAATTATCTCTCAAGTCGATAATTAAGTTTTGTGATTGATGTTTATTAATAAACGTAAGCAGGTCTTCAGCCAATGACTCCATGGTTGAAACCGAAGAGTAGCGGCGAAATTTAAAGTAAAATTCCTTTTGAAATTATAACGCTAACTTTTTCGCTGCCACTTCGGCAAGCCTTATCGTGTGATCTAAAATATCAGGCTGACTCAAACTACCATGTCCAGGTACAACTAACCTTATATCATAGTTTTGCTTTTTAATATTTCTTATAGAGTGTGCCCAAGCACCGATATCAGCGTCTGCAGTGTAACCTAAGCTTTGCCAACGACGAGTTCTGACAAGACAGCCCCCAACTAAAATATTACTGTTTGGTAGCCAAGCAACGATATTATCTTTAGTATGCCCTGCCCCTGGATAGTAAAGCTCAATGAGGCCGCCAGCTAAACTGAAAAAACTTCCAGTAAAAGTGTGAGTCGGAGTCGGTTTCCCAGCATTGTATAGTAGTAATTTGGTTCTCTCAGATGTGTATGTTGGTATTGATTTAGTATTTAATAATCCGATGCCGGCACTGCGATCTTCATGGAAGTGTGTCGATATACTCGCTTTTGCATGATAACCATTTTGGGTTATCCACTGTAATAGCGCCGTTGTGTCTGCATCCGACCAAGGCGTATCAATAATGTAAGCTTGAGTGCCATCTAATACAACCAAACCATTTGAGTCCATTAGCCCATAACCTTCAATGTGCTTATAAGAGGTATGCAAATAGACTCCTTGGGCCACTTGTTTTACCTCTAGAGGTTTTGCTTTTTGGCTTAATACTGGACTCGTCATGACGACAATTAAACATAAAAAAAGTATTCTCATTACATTCTCGCTATACCTACCCCTGTCAAAGAGGGAATGAATGTTCGTTAAGTATGCCAACGATTACGCTTACACTGTGAGTTCTCATCAAAAAACGTTATCGTTGGGCAAATTAACTGCCGTTGGCTAATATTTGCTCCATTACCCAGCTAGTATGTGTCGCTGTGCGACCATTTGATGGGTGAACAGCCCCAGAAACTAGCTGTTCTTTAATATTATTAACATGATGGAGCTGGATATTTTTAGGATTTTCGATAAAAAATTCTTTCTGTTGAGTCGCACTAGACACTGAAATTGGATGCTCGTCAAATACTGAAAATGAGATATCTCCTTCACTGCCATAGATTGTCACACGATCTTGTCTAGCAAAACCACCAAAGTTCCAACTTCCTGCTCCTGTGATGCCACTCTTATGCACCCAACAAGCCGATACAGAGTCATATGATGAGTACAGGCGCTGTTGATTTATGCCAACGCCTTTAACCGTTTCGTACTCACCAAGTAAGTAAGAGAAAAGATCTAACCCATGACTCGCTAAGTCATCAAAATAGCCACCAACAGCAATTTTTTTATCAGTGCGCCAATTATACTGCTGAGATAAGTCAACCTCATTAGCGGGTTTGTTCAAGTACCAATTGATATGCCTAACACACCCTATTTCCCCAGAATCTAATAATGACTTTATTTTATTGAAACGAGGTAATGAACGACGATAATAAGACACAAAAAGTGCTAATTTAGCCTTCTCAAAAGCAGCAACAATCTCCTGACAATCTTGATAAGTCGGTGCCAATGGTTTCTCTATACAACATATCTTCCCAGCAGCCGCAACACGTAGCGCATAAAGCTTATGACTGTCAGGAGGCGTAGCAATATAGACAGCATCAATGGCTGGGTCATTTATCAACTCATCAGCACAAGAATAAAACTTTTCAACATTATGGCGTTTGGCATAGTCTTCTGCTAAATGTTGGTTCCGTCTCATAACAGCAGCCAATTCAAAGCCATCAGTTTGTTGATAAGCGGGGCCACTTTTCACTTCAGTGACTACACCACAACCAATAATTCCCCAACGAATAGTTCTACTCACCAATCCGACTCCATCACATTGCTAAAATGTTAACTGACGACAAAAAAGCCAAGTGTGATAATCGACAATCACCACAAATGGCTAAACATATCTTTACGCTATTATAAAATAGCCTAGCTATTAAAGCTTTTTATTGAGTCGTTTTTCAATTTGTTTCTTTTCCCATTCCGCGCCAAAAAAGTTAGTCACCTCAAAAACACTCAGGCCGTGAGAAATAACACCTATCCCCCAACCCATAGCGACCCACCAAGCCCAAATATAATCAGGGGAGGTCAATAGGTTGATGATGAACAAAACACCTAAAACGAGCCCATAGTTAATCAGATGAGAATAAAAATCTTTGATGTCTTTCACATGTTCGATGGCTTGTATCTCTTCATTTGAAAGCACTGTATCTTGGTCCATAACTGTCTCCTGTTGTAAGTCTTGGATATTAACTTCAAACACAGCAGCTAAAGATTTCAATGATTCTAATCCAGCAGTTTTTCCTCTTTCGATGCGTTGAATTGTCCTAACGCTCAACCCACTAAACTCTGCAAGTTGCTCTTGAGACCAAGCTCGCTGTATTCTTAATTTTCGAACGATCATTTTATATCCTTAGCTGTAGTTCGAGATAAATAATCTCTCATTGAAGCCTGTTTGACGACGACACGGAGGTGACACACACACGACACCACATATAAATCAAAGGGTTACATAAACACATAAAAGAGTAAATACTTTTGTTGTTAATAGATTGAGGGGAGATAAATAAAATGACACTAGCTATTAAAAATATAAACTACCTTTATCAACTCACTTCATAATGACAGCTTGTTATCAGCTGCGTAATCGATTGATAGCTCATTGTACTACATGCCCATTGAATACGCCGCGCTCTATCAACTACTGGCATCAAAGTAACTTTCCATACGATACACCACTGTTTTGATTGTACTCCAGCGTGAGAACTCCACTTTTGGATACCGTTAGCTTGGCTAAGACATGATCTTAGTATGCTTCTTGCTCGGTAGGCAGGCCAACGAAAAATAGATTTGGTTAGGCTTAATGATTAAGTCTCTACTAATTCGCAGTGACAATAATCAAAGAATATCAACCTCAGCGAACACCTTTTTTATTGTTTGCTAGTCCCTGAGAAGAAGCTGTTGAGAAACGTTCATAATGATCAACAGCGAAACTAAATAAAACTTTAATCATAAAGAACGTAGCGACAATAAAAAACCACGTTGGTAATGCCAAATAAACCAATAAAAAGATGCCATAGCACATTAAATTAGCTGCTATAAAAACTTGGACGAAGTCACCTTTTAACGCATTAACAACAAACGCACAAACTATCGTGTAGCTCCATACGATCAACGCACTGTTCATTGGTTCAGACAGGAGCCAAGCAATCACCAGAAGATGAACGTGAATAGCGATGAAAATAAGGCGGTTAGTTGGCCGTTTCGAGTAAAAACTATTTGTTCCTCTAGTAAAATTGGCTATGCAACCAGCTAAAACATCAGCAATTAGCATAAAGGCTATAATTGCCTGCCAACTATTAAGAGGGATATCAGAGATACTGTAAATAAAATAGCAGCCTACTAGGGCAAAAATAGCAGTACAACTAATTTCCAACAAAGACTGTGACTCCCCAAACACTTCAAAGAGAAACTCAGGCATTTTAAAATACTTCATCATACACTCCATATCCATAACGTTTGTGACTAGATAACTCTAGGTAATTACCAAGGAACAGTTGTCTATAAAGCGCTAACTTAACTATCATTTTTCATTGGTCTAAATATCGGTAGTAAGGCCTGCTAGTTCCTTAATGGCCATCGTAGGAACAAACTCCACCACCTCATATTTTGCCACATTAGCAATATAAAATGGGTCCTCTTCGATGATTGCATGAATTTCATCTAAATCTAATGCATCGGCTAATATTACTCCACCGCTCCTTGGTACCTTACGACCGGAAACAATAAACTTCTTAGCGGCATAATGTTTTTCCAAAAATGCAATATGGCTATCAATATGTTGGTCAACTTCTGATAAGTCTTTTGTATAGGTCAGCGATATAACGTACATTTTTATTCCATTAAATGATGAGTAAATATGATATTTAAAATTAGCTGCGGACTCTTACACGCATCCCCAGCTATATATGATATCGACACTGGGGTAGGAGTACTCTGGTTGAATCGTGGAGCAAGCTTGATTAGACTGATTAAAATATAAAATAACTGTGGCTACGTTCAATTAGCATTACAGGTCTCATTTTTTTTTGGCAGTTTGGTCGTAGCACAGACATACGCCCATGCCTCTTTTCCAGACTTAAATGATCCGGCGATACGCTTATACTCTTCGACTTCGTAATTATCGGCTTGCTGTAATTCAGCTTCAGTTAGTTCAAAAACGGTTCCTGTAATAACATCATCTTCGTTCCCTGTGAATTTGAGAATGGGGTGAATCTGCTTGCCGCTAGTTTTGATAACATCCGCATCTTTAATTCTCACTTCAGAAAGAATAAAACCTATCAGTGTATCTTTTGTCCCATTTAACTTTCGGCCGAATGTTTCTAGCTGTACATGTTCCATTTGTAACGTGCCGTATGAGAATAACTTTTCCACTATATACCTCTGTATTTTAATTAACAGTAAAGACAACTACGTGTAATTGCTTTAAGAACAACTGCCCCTGATGAAGGAATAATCACTATTAGTAATAAACCCTAATCAGCAATACTATATTAATTAGGTGCTGAAATAAAAGCTGATTAAAAATGCGATAACGAATGAAATTGCTGCTGCTTTTTTATCAGCACCCGTTATTTTGCACTTCAGCCAACGAACAGTAGCAAAGCGCGGTAACACCGTGTTGGTACCTTTAATAATCAGCTCATCAATTGGAATATCAAAAGTCGCGCAAATCGATTTTACGGACTCGAGTGAAGCCGTACCAGACTTCTCAATTCGTTGAATTGTTCTTAAACTCACCCCACTAACTTCCGCAAGGTGAGACTGACTCCAAGCTTTATTTTTTCTTAGTTGCTTTAACTTTACGTTATCTAATTTCATTTCCATTGCATTTTCTCTGATAGCAAACACTGGTATTTATTATCATCAAAAATCCTACGTTGTGTGATGACATAAGTATGACAGAGCTACGCCATTATTACGCTATCAACCTGTAGAACAACCATTTTTTAAGACTTAGTAATGGCAACGCAATAATAAAGTTAGCGCTCAAACAAATGAGCTATGCTCACTTGGATAACACAACAGCCCTATCAATTTCTCAAGATGTGACAATTGCTATACAACCCTGATACGAGAACACGCCATGGACTTAACTCGGAAAGTGACTACTGATACTACTTTGTGGAGCGTTCTAGCAATCTTTTTCGGCCAAAATATTCTACAAACACATTAAAGCTTAAAAATACAAAACCTATGACGAAACTTGCACCGCCAAAGTCAAGGTATCTAAAATTACCATGCTGTTCATACTGCTGATTGAAGTCCGCACCCTTCAATGTTGGAATGAGTATGTCGACGATCCATAAACCGAAGAAAACACTTGAGAGAGCAAAGGCGATTAGCCATGCGTACTTACAAATAAAATGAAAGGTCATATACTCAATATTTTGAGCAGACTGTAATTCATCCGGCGTAATCATAAAAACAGCCGCTAATGCTTTTGTTGTTTCTAACGATGCTGTGCCACTCTTTTCGACACGTTGAATTGTCCTTACGCTTAACCCACTCGCGGATGCTAGCTCATCTTGACTCCAACATTTACTAACGCGTAACTTTTTGATTGTATTTTTGTTTAATAACACATCACGACCCATATTTTGACCTTTATTAGTATTTAAAAAGAAAGGCCATAGTAGTTTCAATCCCATGCAGGGATACCGACAAATCAGGGGCAAGCTCATGACTTCTTTACGACAGCTAGCTGACAACCCAATTCTATTGCCACTGATGCACTGATTTAGAGCAATTTTATAATAAATGAGTTCGAATAAAAGAACATATTGTCCACTCTAATAAAGCCTAATGAACTGCTGTTATGTAAGCAAAGATTACAAGCATCGTGACTTAATCGCAGAGTGAGTACCAAACGCAGGGATCAGTCGTGTATTTTTTTAGGCATAGAGTGAGCGCGGTGTTTTTCACTCATCTTTTTAAAGAGTTTTATAAATACCGATACAAGTGCAAATAGAGCATAAAAGGCAACAAGCAAAACACCTAATATACGAACTTCGCCCGTATCAAGATAATAAATAATGGAAAGGCTCGAAAAAATTAAGCAAACAATTAATTCAAATTTAAACTTCTTAATACATTCCATGTATATGCTCCAAGGTAATCAGATATTCTATCGACGCTAACTTAAACCACTCAGGCGTACAAAAATCAGCGGGCCAGATCATTTTATAACAATTTGATTAATTAAGTATATATTTTTGTTTTACCTTGAAAAATAGCTTAAACAAGGCGCTCGATTGTGCAAAAAAGTGGCAACGACACAAGGTTAATTTTATTAACATGAGAATAATTAAAAGGAAAAAATAGGACAGATGTCTTAAAGCTCTATGAGGATTAATGATAAATAAAAGAAGTGGTCGGTGATAGAGGATTCGAACCTCTGACCCTCTGGTCCCAAACCAGATGCGCTACCAGGCTGCGCTAATCACCGACATTTTGTTTCTTCATTTTAACCAAGTAGGAAAAAATGGGGTGACTAATGGGGCTCGAACCCACGACAACCGGAATCACAATCCGGGGCTCTACCAACTGAGCTATAGTCACCACTAAGGGATTTAATCAAAAATGGCGCGCCCGGCAGGACTCGAACCTGCTACCCACGGCTTAGAAGGCCGTTGCTCTATCCAGATGAGCTACGGGCGCTCTTGCACATAGTTGATTAGTGGTCGGTGATAGAGGATTCGAACCTCTGACCCTCTGGTCCCAAACCAGATGCGCTACCAGGCTGCGCTAATCACCGACTAATCATAGTTAATATCAAGCTAGACATTAACTAATCGTTGTAAAGAATTGCTCCTTGACAACGGGGCGAGATATTACAGAGGTTATGCTGAGCCGTCAAACGTTTTTATTAAAAAAAATTTGTTCGCTCAAATAGCATACAAAAGCTAGCCATTATAGATAATCTCGGGAAGAAAATACCATTAGGCCGAGTTTTCAGCGGCTTTTTATCACTATTGATCGTGGTCACACTTTTTCTACTATGGCATAATACAGCGTCCCCAAGATTTAGGAAAAAATCCCACTATGAGCGCGCGTATAATTGATGGTAAGGCAGTATCACAAAAAGTGAGAACTGACGTTGCAACCGAAGTAACAAAAATGAAAGAAGCTGGGCAACGTATCCCAGGTTTAGCAGTAGTTTTAGTAGGTTTAGACCCTGCGTCTCAGGTTTATGTTTCAAACAAACGTAAAGCATGTGATCAAGTTGGCTTCCTATCCCGTTCATTTGACTTACCAGCAACAACTGAAGAAGCTGAGCTATTAAGCTTAATCGATGAGCTAAATAATGACGAGTCAATTGATGGTATTTTAGTTCAACTACCGCTTCCTGAACATATTAACGCCGAGCTTATCTTAGAACGCATTATCCCTCATAAAGATGTTGATGGTTTTCACCCATACAATATTGGCCGCTTAGCTCAACGCAACCCAGCCTTGCGCCCATGTACGCCGAAAGGAATTATGACATTAATTGAGTCAACTGGTGTTAAAACTCACGGCCTTGATGCTGTAGTTGTTGGCGCTTCAAACATTGTTGGCCGCCCAATGACATTAGAGCTATTACTTGCAGGTTGTACTACAACCACTTGTCATCGCTTTACTAAAGATCTTGAAGGTAAAGTACGTAATGCTGATTTGTTAGTTGTTGCTGTGGGTAAGCCAGGCTTTATCCCAGGTGAGTGGATTAAGCCAGGTGCCATCGTGATTGATGTGGGCATAAATCGTCTAGAAGATGGTCGGCTTGTCGGTGATGTGGTATTTGATACAGCTAAAGAGAATGCTGGCTTCATTACGCCTGTGCCTGGCGGTGTTGGCCCAATGACTGTGGCGAATTTAATCGAGAACACATTAATTGCTGCGAAAGAGTACCATAGTTAACCACTATAGCTTCACTCATAAATAAGCAATAAAAAAGCCGTTCACACTGAACGGCTTTTTTGTATCTTGAAAGCTGGACTGACAGGCTTGGGTTGAGATCCTGAGTTTTACGCTTTCAGGCTAACGGCTACTCGATTAAGCTGATTTTGATTTGCTCTTGTGCCATGCGTTTTTTACGCTTGTCACAAGGGTTATCACAATCACATGCCTTTTCAACACCAATAGCGCCTAAACCACCACAGCTACCAGCAATGGCTTTCTTTTGAAAGATGTAACCAACAGCCATTGCGACAATAACTATAACAAAAGCGGCAAAGGCATAAATAAAAGTCATCATAATTATAAAACCTACGATTGAGTTACTAGGAATGGCTTAAAGGCGTCAGTATACACTTCCTCAAAGCCATTGTCTGTTTTGATGATCATAAAAACAGCAATGTTGTGCGCTTTAGCAAAGGCTAAACCGGCTTCAGGCCCCATTAACATTACCGACGTCGACAAACCATCAGCGGTCATACAGGATGGGTGTATCACTGTCACAGAAACCAATTTATGATTGATCGGCATCCCTGTATCAGGATCAATAATATGTGAAAAACGTTGACCGTCTTCTTCGAAATATTGACGGTAATCCCCAGAAGTCGCCAAGCCATTATTACGTGGCGAAATAAGCTGCTGGATAGCACGCTCATTACTAACCGGCTTCTCAATAGCAATCACCCAGTCACGTACCGGATTAGGCTGCCCTTTGGCACGCACTTCACCGCCGATTTCAACCAAATAATTGGCCACATTTTCACCGTCAAGATAATCAGCTATTTTATCGACACCAAACCCTTTTGCCGTCGTCGATAAATCAACATAGAGCTCTGGGTTTGTCTTAATAAGCGCATTGCCATTAACCGATAAATACTCAATACCTACCTTAGCTTGTGCATCGGCTAGCTCTTGAGGCGACGGTAATTTTTCAGGGCGCATATCAGGGCCAAAGCCCCATAAATTAACAAGCGGGCCAACGGTGACATCTAATTTACCATCAGTAATATTAGCTAATCGAATTGACTCACTAACCACTAATGCAGTGTCAGGTGAAACAACGAAAGGCTCACCACTTCGTGATTGATTAAACTTGCTAAGCTCAGAGTCTTGACGGTAAGTCGACATTTGCGCATTAACAGTTTCAAGCAGTTGATCAATAACCACTTTGCGTGCTTTAGCCACGTTTTCGCTGTTTTGAGCGTCATCGATATAGGTGATGTGATAATCCACACCCATAGTGCGACCTTGAAACTTAACTTGGATTTGTTGGTTTGATTCAGAACAACCAGATAAAAAAATGGCCAGCGCAAGAAGCGCTAGCCATTTAACATACTTAATAAACATCAGGGATTAACCGCCGAAGTCATCAAGTAGGATGTTTTCATCTTCAACACCTAAATCTTTAAGCATACCGATTACAGCCGCATTCATCATCGGAGGACCACACATGTAGTACTCACAATCTTCAGGGGCTTCATGATCACGTAAGTAATGATCATACAAGACATTATGGATGAAACCAGTCATGCCATCCCAGTTATCTTCAGGCTGAGGGTCAGACAACGCAACATGCCAATCGAAATTCTCATTGTCAGCTGCTAGGCCATTGAAGTCATCTTCATAGAACATTTCACGACAAGAACGTGCACCGTACCAGAAAGAGATCTTACGCTGAGAGTTAAGACGCTTAAGTTGATCGAAGATATGTGAACGCATTGGCGCCATACCAGCACCACCACCAACAAATACCATTTCATTTTCAGTTTCTTTAGCGAAGAACTCACCAAATGGACCAGAAATAGTAACTTTATCACCTTCTTTTAGACTCCAAATGAATGAAGACATTTTACCAGCAGGAAGTGATAAGTTGTTAGGTGGCGGAGTCGCAATACGTACGTTAAGCATGATGATACCTTCCTCTTCAGGATAGTTCGCCATTGAGTATGCACGTAATGTTTCATCATCAACTTTTGACTCGATGTCGAAGAAGCCAAAACGCTCCCAGTCACCACGATATTCTTCAGGAATATCAAAGTCTTTATATTTAACGTGATGCGCTGGTGCTTCAATCTGAATGTAACCACCCGCACGGAACGGAACTGATTCACCATCAGGGATGTTAAGCACAAGTTCTTTGATGAAGGTTGCTTTGTTATCGTTAGATTTAACAGTACATTCCCACTTTTGAACACCAAAGATTTCGTCTTCAACTTCAATATCCATGTCTTGTTTAACAGCAACTTGACATGCTAGACGCTCACCTTCACGAGCTTGTTTCTTAGTGATATGACTCTCTTCCGTTGGTAGTAATTCACCACCACCAGAATGCACATGCACTTTACACTGACCACAAGTACCGCCGCCGCCACATGCAGAAGGAATAAAGATACCTTTTGATGCTAGTGCGCCTAATAGCTTATCGCCTGGCTTAGTAACAACCGCTTTTTCAGGGTCGCCATTGATTGCTATGGTAACGTCACCCGATGAAACTAGTTTAGATTTAGCAAATAAAATAATTAAAACTAAAACTAATACAATCGCAGTGAACATTGTTACGCCGAGAATTATTTCCATCGACTTTTCCTTTGAACTTGGTTGATGAGCTATACACTGTATAGCTCATTTAACTAACTATAACGAGATACCGCCGAACGACTGGAAACCCAGTGCCATCAGGCCAGAAGTGATAAAGGTAATACCTAAACCTTTAAGACCATTAGGGATATCTGAATATTTCAGTTTTTCGCGAACAGCTGCTAACAATACGATAGCAAGAGTCCAACCAACACCACTACCAATACCAAAGACAACTGACTCACCTAAGGTGTAGTTACGTTGTACCATGAAGGCAACAGCACCGAAAATCGCACAGTTAACCGTGATAAGTGGTAAGAAAACACCTAGCGCGTTGTAAAGTGCAGGCATGTATTTATCTAAAACCATCTCAACGATTTGTACTAATGCTGCAATAACACCAATGTACGTGATATAGCTTAAGAAGCTAAGGTCAATACCTTCGCCTAAAGCGTTTGGCGCTAAGATTGCGTGATAGATAATTTGGTTAACAGGTACCGCAATAGCCAGTACGAAGATAACCGCAACACCTAGACCTATCGCAGTACTAACTTTCTTAGAAACCGCTAGGAAAGTACACATACCTAGGAAAAAGCTTAAAGCCATGTTTTCAACGAAAACTACTTTAATAAATAAACTTAAATAATGTTCCATAGTGCTCCCCTAGTCCTTCTCTACTTGCTCAGGCTTGTACTCGCGAACAGCCCAAATAATCAAGCCAATCACAAAGAATGAACTAAATGGTAGAATCAGTAGACCGTTACCTTGATACCAACCGCCATTTTGAACCAACGGTAAAATTTCGATATCAAATAACGAACCTTTACTAAATAGTTCACGGAAGAAAGCAACTGCCATTAACATAGCGCCATAACCAATACCGTTACCGATACCGTCAATAAAGCTCATTAATGGTGGCTCTTTCATAGCGTAAGCTTCAGCACGACCCATTACGATACAGTTTGTAATGATCAAGGCGATATATACCGATAATTCTTTAGACATTTCATATGCGAATGCCTTAAGAACTTGGTCTACCACGATTACTAAAGATGCAATAACTGCCATTTGAACAATGATACGAACCGCGTTAGGAATTTGGTTACGGATCATTGAGATAAACAAGTTAGAGAAAGCACAAACTAAAACTACCGCGATAGTCATGATTAATGCTTTTTGCATTGAGCCTGTGACAGCCAACGCTGAACAAATACCAAGAACCTGAAGGCCAATTGGGTTGTTGTCCAGAACTGGGCCCCACAGGGCTTTTTTCATTGCTTGAGAGTCAGCCATGATTATAGGCCTCCATTACGGTACTTAGCGATGAATGGGCCAAAGCCTTCTTCACCTAGCCAGAAAGTAAAGGTATCTTCAACGCCATTAGCTGTCAAAGTTGCACCAGAAAGACCGTCAACACCATGGATGTCACCAGCTTTAGCGCCGCCCTTAATAACTTTAATAGCGATATCGCCATTGTCATTAAACAGCTTCTTACCTTGCCATAATGCTTTCCACTGCGGGTTTTCAATCTCACCACCTAGACCCGGAGTTTCACCTTGATCGTAGTAGATAACATTCTTCACAGTATTAAGGTCAGTTGAAAGACCAACAAACGCATACATCATTGACCATAAACCGCTACCACGCATTTCTAGTACGACAGTATCAGTTTTACCTGATTCATCTTTTACTAGATACACAACAGTTTGGTTAGCACGACGGTTAATTTTAGCAATATCAGCTTTAGGCTTAATACTAGTATCAGAAGATAGAGCAGCTAAACGTTGATCGTAAGTAGCGGCATCACCTTCAACAAACTCACCAGTATCAAGGTCGATAAGCTTCGCTGTCACATATTTACCATATGTATCTTGGATTGCTTTTTTACCTTTACCAGCTTGTTCTAATAAGCCTGAAGCTTCTAAAATTTTTGTTTGCTTATAAAGTTGCTTGTTGTCTAGCTGCAGCGGTTTAAGGCCAACAGCAGCACCAGCTACAACGATTGAACAAACAAGGCTAACGATTAATACAAAGATTAACGTTCTGCCAAATGAGTCTTTATTAGACATGACGAGCAGCCCTCCGCTTGATGTTTGACTGAACTACAAAGTAGTCAAATAACGGTGCAAATAAGTTAGCAAATAAAATTGCTAGCATCATACCTTCAGGGAATGCAGGGTTAACCACACGAATCAGAACAACCATAATACCGATCAATGCACCAAACGCCCAACGGCCTGTGTTAGTGAATGACGCAGATACAGGGTCTGTTGCCATGAAGATCATACCGAAGGCAAAACCACCAGTTACTAAATGCCATTTCCAATCCATCGCGAACATTAAGTTCGTGTCGCTACCGATAGCGTTGAACAAGAAGCTTGTTGCAACCATACCAAAGAACACACCTAAAATAATCCGCCAAGAGGCTATTCGCTGGTAAACAATGAACGCACCACCAATTAAGATAGCTAAAGTTGATACCTCACCCATAGAACCTTGCATGCGACCCATAAATGCGTCCATCCAAGTCATTGAGTTTTGAAGTGCAACCATGCCTTCAGTCGCTACAACACTTAATGCTGTCGCGCCAGAGAAACCGTCAATTGCTGTCCAAACTGTATCACCAGAGATGTCAGGTGCATAAGCAAAGAATAAGAACGCACGACCTGCTAATGCAGGGTTTAGGAAGTTCTTACCAGTACCACCGAATACTTCTTTAGCGATTACAACACCAAATGAGATACCGATAGCAACTTGCCATAGTGGAATAGTAGCAGGCAAAATCAATGCAAACAGGATCGATGTTACGAAGAAACCTTCGTTAACTTCATGACCACGCACAACCGCAAATAATACTTCCCAGAATGCACCAACAACAAATGCTGTTAGATAAATTGGAAGGAAGAAGAATGCGCCATACAGCATCAACGTTCCAGCACCAGCATCAGCACCTAACTCACCACCTAATGAGGTGAATAGTTGTTGCTGCCATGCATCACCCATTGCCATACCAGCAACAACTGCGTCATTTGCCTGTAAACCAATGTTGTACATACCCCAGAACATCGCAGGGAATGTCGCCATCCATACCATGATCATAATACGTTTTAACTCTACCGCGTCACGAACGTGAGTTTTGCCTTTGTTGACAAAACCTGGCGTGTAGAAAATAGTGGCAGCAGCTTCATAAAGTGCATACCACTTTTCGTACTTACCGCCTTTTTCAAAGTTCGGCTCGATAGTCTCGAGATAATTCTTTAAGCCCATCTGCTTAACCTTCCTTCTCAATAGTAGTCAGTCTGTCACGTAAAATCTGACCGAAATCATATTTACCCGGACAAACGAAGGTACAAAGCCCTAAATCTTCTTCGTCTAGCTCTAAACAACCTAATGTTTGCGCACCATCATTATCACCTGCACACAGGTCACGTAATAACATTGTTGGCAAAATATCTAGAGGAACAACGCGCTCATAGCTACCGATTGGCACCATAGCACGGTCACTACCATTAGTTGTTGTATTTAGGTTTAGAAGACGCTTAGGTGATAAATGTGAAATGTATGAACGAGTCACAGACACAACATTTTTACCGGCTTTCATCCAGCCCATGAAATCTTTTTCACGACCTTCAGCAAGTACACTCACTTGGTTAGCATAACGACCTAAGAACGCAACAGGACCGATAGCATGAGAACCCTGAAAAACAGAACCTGAAACGACACGGTTCTCACCTTCAGTTAACTCACCAGCGGTCAAGCTGTCAGTGTTTGCACCTACAACTGTACGCACTAAACGTGGATTTTTAACACTTGGACCACCTAACGCAACAACGCGATCAGTATATAATTCACCTGTAGTGAATAACTTACCGTAAGCGATTACGTCTTGGTAACCTAATGTCCAAACGGTGCGGTTAGCATCGACTGGGTGTAAGAAGTGAATGTGAGTACCCACTAGACCTGCTGGATGAATACCAGCAAATTCGTGTTGCTCAACACTACTTACATTAGTGTTAGGGATGTCAGCGCCAGGCTTTTTACCAACGAAAACTTTACCGCTAGTTAGACGAGATAACACCGTCAAACCATTGATAAAATCTTGAGATTGCTCGTTGATAATGACAGCAGGATCGCCCGCTAACGGATTAGTATCCATTGCAGAAACGAAAATTGCTGATGGCTCTGAGTCAATCGCAGGAACTTTAGAGAAAGGGCGGGTACGAAGACCAGTCCATAGTCCTGATTTTACAAGGTTATCAACAACAACACTACGCTCTAATTGAGCAAGTTCTGTTGCAGGGAAACTTGCGAAAGTTTCCTGTTCATTACCTTGTACATCGATAACTAAAGACAAAAACGCTCTTTTAGCACCACGATTTACTTGGGAAACGACACCACTAGCTGAAGCAGTAAATAAAACGCCAGGATTTTTCTTATCTTCGAAAATTACCTGACCTTTTTTGACAGTGTCTCCTACACGAACTTTCATTGTAGGACGCATGCCAAAGAACTCTTCACCCAGGGTAGCGACTTGTTTGATGGACGGACCATCATGGATTACTTGCTGGGGAGCTCCGGCAATCGGAAGGTCCAGACCTTTTTTTATTGTAATCATATTCACTTGCACTGGTTAACGGAAAGAATTAGCCGTTAGGCTCGACAGTTGCTTGCTATTTTTCATGTAATAAAGCTTTATAAATAAAGCCAACACGTCAACCATGCAGTGAAAGTTCAACACACTAAAACAAATAATCCTGACTTTTGCTGCTGATTTAGCCGCTTAACCCAGTTTTATTTACTTCAATCGCCTTGTTCTTGCCACTTAATGATGTCGGTATTATTACAATAGCGCTCAAATTTTTAGAATAAACCTTCGTTGTTGATTAAACATCAATCAACAAAAAAGACACTACTCTAACTGGGGCGCAATTCTAGCATTAATCAAGCTCATTCTGAAATCTAAATTGCGCTTTTTGCCCTAGACTTTAGTTAATTTCGCACTGAGCGGTTAAAAAATGGCAAAGAGAATGAAACGTGTAACAGAAGGGATATAGCTAAACTTAACTAAAATCAGTCTAGTAGCTAGCTATTAATGATATTAACTCACATCATTCTTCAACTATGTTTTAGTGTTTAATACCTTAGTAGCAAACAGCAAAGTAGCAAACTTGCTATGCTAAATAGCTCGGTTGAGTAAGAAAGTACTGGCGATGGTATAAATATAGAGTATTTATACTATCGACGGCCTTCTAAATTATCTAAAACAGTTAAATTAGATTAAAACGTATAACGATAACCTAACAAGATAGAGCTACCCCGCCCCATCAAGCGCCCGGCATGATATGCAGATTCAACATATTCCTGATCGGTCAGGTTGTTCACGGTTAAAAATACTTTTTGTTGCCTATCAAAAGCTACATTCGCGGTTAGGTCGACTAAAGTAACGGCATCGATTTTATTAACATTTGTCAGTGATGTTAATCCAGGTTCCAATCGTTGTTCAGAACGGTGTGTCGCCTTTAACATCAGATCCCATCGATTAAACTTAGCTCCTAACTCAAGATAGAGCTGATGTTGTGGAATATAAGCAAGCTCATCACCAGGTAAAGCAACATGTTCGATATTAGTAACATCAAGTTCATCGCCATAGTTATGATCGCGGTACGTATAGACGGCAGTCAGTGGGATTGACATGTTGTCTAACTCAAAGGTATGCGCTGCGACCATTTCAGCTCCACTGATTTCAATGTCAAAACGATCGTCAGTCATTTCTTTGCAATTTTCAATCGTAAAGCATCGAGCAAATACATTATAAAATTCATTTTTAAATACGGTGAAGGTAAATTGAGAGTTATCATAGCGATGATCTATACCCGCTCGGTAAATATCACTTGTTTGAGCCGCTTCTGGCGCTAATAAGTTATTACTAGGCAACAGCCCTTGATGAGCTGTGATAAAGAAGTCTAATGACGATGAAAATTTATAGTTTAAACCGACATTACCTAAAGTGTGCGTACTTTCACTTTCAAAGAATGAACGAGGAAATTCCTTTTCTATTTCAATTTTTTCGTATTTGTATCCACCAGCCAGTGTTAATGGGCCTTGCGTCCACTCATCGCTTATAAATACAGTCCGAGCATTGACACTTTGCTCTGCCCAATCCGCCTCCTGATTACTTTGCAATAAACTCAGCGATAAATCTTGATTAAACAAAAAAGCATCATTATAACTTTTATCATCAACGCTTTCGTTGTGGTATCTGACACCGAGCTGTAGATTATGTAAACCAATTTGTTGCGACACTCGAACTTGTATGCCACCACTTGAATAACTGCGGTCAAAGGACTGCTTTGTCACATTCAATGTACCCAACGGATTACGTTCAAAGCCACTTAATAAATCAATGGCACTGTCGCCCAACACTCCAGAAACAGCGGACGTCTGATAATAGCTTGAATTACCACTGTCATAATACAAATCTGTCATGACAATTTCGCTGGTTGCAAGGACTATTTGGTGGTTGATACGTAAACTGAGTTGGTCAGTCTTCTCATTGTCACCTGCGGTGGCACTGTAACGAAGTTCTGGGCGTTCAAGACTATCTTGGTATGAAATTCCATAACGGCTCTCATCATTATCATAATCTCGATACAATAAAGAAAACTGCGTTAACTGTTGATTTTTAGCACCAATATTTGACCCTTGCTCAATAATTTTAAGCAATAAATCATTTGACTTAAAACCACCTTGTTGCCCTAAGCGATTACTGCGATAGCTATCGCCTTGTTGAGCAGAATATTGGAATAAATGTCCCCAGCGATCTTTTCGGTGACCATAATCAAAAGTGAAACCAGCGTGTGCATCATCGCCAGCCTCAACATCGATTGACATTCGTGGCCCTTCGCTTGGGACCATACCTGTCTCTGTAGTGAGACTACCAACCAACCCAGTTGGGGTATTGGTTATTTTAGGCGAGCCGTCTCGGCCCATTTTATGGCTAATTAAGGGCGAAAGGCTGTACAAGCTACGATCAATATAGGATACAGGCGCTAAATTAAGATCATCGGTTAAAGTCGATACCGCATGTTGTAAACCACTACTATTATTTGTTATCAGTGGTGTTTGACCATTAGGAATAATATTTACAGCAAAAATTCCAGGATAACGATTAAGTTGGCGGGCGATATCTAAATGGAACTGTTGGGTTTTAGTTGATATTTCTACGGGGTGATTTTCAGCTTGATCTTTTTCATCTTCAACTTCGACGACACGTTTGATTAACGAAATTGATTTCACTAAAGACTGTGCCTTCTCTACTGAGTAGGCCGATGGTGATGCTAATGCAACAGAAATTGCGACACATAGAGGTAGTTTTACAGCATGAAGCTTCGGAGAAATTCCCTTTATCATATCGACGGTCCCAATCAAACGCTAAAATATTCAAGATTTAAGCTTAAGATTAATCAATAAATAGCTAATGTTCAAACTATTTACTGTTTTTAGTGCAATTAGTTAATCCATTACAGCTAATGAGAAAACTAATCAATCGCGATGAAATTGGGGTAGAGATAATAAAAAAAAATACTGAAGCCACTGCGTTAATTTGAGACAATAGCCGACTATTTTTTAAAAATGTGCACAATTATGAATATCTTATTTAAAATTAACGATTTAGAGCTACTGCTTAATCGCTACCCTAAGTCGAATGATAAAAACCTTCAAGCTTGGGACAGTAGTGATCAATATTTGTTGGAGTATTTCAAACAGCACATTGAACAATCAAGCACGAGCCAGGATCCTAAAACGATCCTAATTATCAACGATACCTTTGGTACCCTAGCCTGTGGGTTAAGTCACCATAAGTTATTTTGGCAATCTGATTCTTTCATTAGTCATCAAGCATGTAAAACCAATCTTGAAGACAATCAGCTAACGTCACAGATTACTTTTCTAGATAGTCTAGATGCACTTAGTGACGCTCCTGATGTGATTTTATTGAAGCTACCGAAAAGTAATGCGATGCTAAAACATCAATTACAGCAAATCGCTAGTATCGCCGATCAAGATACTCTAATCATTAGTACCGCCAAAGCTAAAGATATTCACAGTTCAACATTAAGCTTATTTGAACATCACATCGGTACTACAACGACTTCATTAGCCAAAAAGAAATCACGTTTAATCTTTAGCCAGAAAGAAAAAACCTTACAAGCAGCTGAGCCAAAAGTCGTGCAATGGCCATTAGCGGAGTATGACTTTACTATTCATAATTACGCAGGAGTGTTTGCCAACAATCAACTTGATATCGGTGCTCGCTTGATGCTTGAAAATATCCCCGAGCAACTTGGAGATGTTTTTGTCATCGACTTAGGCTGCGGTAATGGTGTCCTTGGTTTAGCAGTGGCAGCCAAAAACCCATTAGCTACAGTACGTTTCACCGATGAGTCAGCCATGGCAATCGCCAGTGCCAAGCTAAACTGTGAACAGAATATCCCACAAAGTGAAGTAGAGTTTGATTGGAATGATTGCTTAAGTGGTTATGACTATGACCAAGCCGACTTAATCGTATGTAACCCACCTTTCCACCAATTAAAGACGGTAACAGACCATATCGCATGGCAAATGTTTAATGATGCTTATCGTACGTTAAAACGCGGCGGGAAATTACGCATTGTTGGCAATCGTCACTTAGGCTACCATATTAAATTACAACGACTATTTGGCAATTGCATAACAGTTGCAGCCAACAACAAGTTCGTTATTTTAGAAGCAACAAAATAAAAGGAATGTTTATGCGGTTCATTTTAATATTAACCACGCTATTACTCTCTGCGTGCTCTCAAACACCCAATAGTTTTATCGTGTCACCGGATCAACTAGTCACCACAGAGCGTCAAGCTTATCAAGGTGGATACAACTTATCCGTTGTCGATAGTCGCTCTTATCGACATGTATTACAAATAAACAATGGCGATGAAAAGCAACAATTGTTAAGCGCGAATAAACCCAGTGATTCGCTGATAGCATCCTCTTTAGAGAAAGCTCTATTCCATCAAGGTTTCAGTCAATCTGCAACAGATAACCACAGCGTTAAAGTATCAATCGAACAAATGTTAGTTAAATTGGACCAAACTAATTTTAAGTTTGAAACCCAAACCAAAATAAAACTCAAAATAGAGGTTAATGCTGCTAACAAAACTTTAACGAAAACCTTCAACACGAAGGCTGCTACCCACGGTCCCTTACAAGCCGATATTGCTGTTTTAGAATCTGAATTCAATCAACTACTTGGTAAGTTGTTGGACGATATTGCTAACGATGAACAAATCCAACAATATTTAACCTTGTAGTGAGTCATTAATGAAAAAATATTTACTTATAGCACTATTGCTAATCACAGGGCTCTTAGAAGCGAAAGAACAGCAGTATAATGGGGCGGATATCCAATATGGAAACTCTTACCCTCAAGTTAAGTTAATTACCAGTTACGGCGAGATAACTATCGAATTAGACCGCCGTCGTGCACCAATCACGGCTAATAACTTTTTATGGCTTGCTAAGAACAAAGAATATGACAATACAATCTTCCACCGAGTGATTAATAACTTTGTCATTCAAGGTGGTGGTGTAACACCTGACGGCAAGTCAAAAAGCGATAAAAACACCATAGTCAACGAGTCTGGGAACGGATTAACAAATGATTATGGTACGATAGCGATGGCTAGAGAGAGTGACCCACATTCGGCTTCGAGACAGTTTTATATTAATGTAAAACCGGAAGGCAATGATAATTTAAACCCTAACTCTAGCAGATGGGGCTATACTGTATTTGGTGAGGTTATAGCTGGGATGGATGTTGTAACCAAAATTATGACAACGCCAACAGGGGCGGATTCGTCCAATGGCTGGCAAGATGTTCCCCTAACTAAAATTTTACTTATCAAGGCTGTCATAATACCTGAGTAGTCAACTTACCTGAAAGAAGGTTCAGTTGGACTTTCTTTCGTTAGGTTTGTTATAGGTATAGAGTTGTGACACCCCAAGCCTTTATTGAACAAAAATCGACGCAGTTGGTGTTCTTTGTAGAAAGCTTACTTGAGAGCGCCATTCCATTTTCTGAAGTGAAGTTATTTACTTGGGATATTTTAGAAGAATGGAATCGCATCCAAATAACTTGCAGTGAGCAAAGCAAAACCGAGCAAGTGTTTTGGCACCTGTTTTATCTCGTCCAATCAGAAACAGAGCAACGTTTTTTGCATGATAAAGTCTTTATCATGCAAGTTAAAGAGTGCTGTCGTTTCCTCAACGAACAACTCGGTGACGGCCCAATGTTTTGTGTTGGGATTAGGCCTTAGCTTCTTCCCTATCGTTCCATGGCGCCACTTTAAATAACATTAGCATCCCAGGGACTGCCAGTGCTACACAAAGAAAATAGAAGTTTGTCCAACCAATTTGCTCGACAATAAAGCCCGTTGTTGCATTGGCAAACGTACGAGGCAAAGCAATCAATGCAGTAAATAATGCAAACTGTGTCGCGGCAAAAGCAGGGTTAGTTTCTTTGGCTATAAACGCAGTAAATGCTGCCGTACCAAGCCCTACGCCTAAATACTCAAACCCCATTGCAAAAGCTAACGCATAGACATTGTTACCTATTTCTGACAAAGCAGCAAAACCTAAGATACTCACTATTTGGACAACGCCAAACAACCATAAAGCGCGATTTATACTCACTTTGAGCATTACAATCCCACCGACCGCTAAACCAACCATCATCGCAATTAACGACGCTGTTTTCGCAACGACACCAATTTCGGTATTAGTAAAACCTAAGTCAATGAAGAATGGCGTCTGTAATGCAGTTGCCATGTTGTCACCTAGTTTATATAAAAACAGGAAAACAAGCGTCGCTAACGCAGAGCGTATTCCTCGACGATCAATAAAGTCACGGAAAGGAAGTACAACCGCTTCACGCAGCGTTTTAGGTGTAGGTGCCTGACACTTAATTTCATCTATAGATAAGGTTAACCCAATACCCACCAGCATGAAGGCAGCGACAATGATAAATACCGAACTCCAAGGCATGTGATCAGCAAGAATAAACGCTAATGAACCTGGAACTAATCCTGCGAAACGATAAGCTTGAACATGAATGGAATTTCCTAACCCCAATTCTTGTTCGGGCAACAACTCTCGACGATAAGCATCAAGTACAATATCTTGACTTGCACTAAAGAAAGCTACAGCAGCGGCCAAATAAGCAACGGTCCAAATGGATCGCTCAGGATCAACAATACTAAAAGCAGCAACTGAGGCTAACAAGGTAATTTGCGTCACCAGCATCCAGCCTCGACGCCGCCCTAAAAATGGAAACCGGTAACGGTCAATGGCCGGTGACCAAATAAATTTCCACACATAAGGAATACCAATCAAAGAAAACAAACCAATTTCTTTGAGACTCACCCCCTCAGAACGTAGCCATCCCGGCACCATTTGATACAAAATGAACAATGGCAAACCAGAACTAAAGCCGGTAAAGATACAGATAAGCATGCGACGATTTAGAATCGCTTCTTTGATTGATAAACTAGACATTTAATCCCTAAAAACTAGTAGTAGCTGCTGGTAAACTAACAAAAACTCAACAAATCGTTATAACATAAAGAGCTAGCGAGTTAATCTCTAAAGTTTTCGAACTGAAAAGGCTGATCCAACTCAGCTTCTCTAATCAGTGCCATGGTCGCTTGTAACTCATCACGTTTCTTACCAGTAATACGCAACTTTTCACCTTGAATTGCGGTTTGAACTTTGAGTTTACTTGATTTTATTTTTTTCACTAATGACTTGGCAACGAGCGCATCAATACCTTGTTTAAACTTAACGTTAAGTGAGAAAGTTTTTCCGGTATGCAGCGGCTTCTCATCTGGTTCCATTGCCTTAGTGTCTACATTACGACGCACTAAGTTTGAACGCAAAATATCAAGCATTTGGTTAATTTGAAAGTCGTCTTCGGCTTTTAGTGTCACCACTTCACCACTTAATGAAAAACTAGCGTCTTTGCCACGAAAGTCAAAGCGGGTTGCAAGTTCACGTGTTGAATTTTCAACAGCATTACGAACTTCAGTGATTTCAATTTCTGAAACTACATCAAATGAAGGCATATTATAATCCAATAAAAATTTTTGCTGAATAGTAGCGCTTTTTTAATGGCTTTTCTATGCACTTTGCACAATTAAGATTTCAATAGTAAAGGTGGCTGCACAGCCCTTACATTAAAACCTTGCCCTGCTAGCCAGTTAAACGCTTCTTGTTCATTATCTGCTAAATAGCTTTTAACTAAATAGTCATCTTTAATAAAGGATTTTATTCGCCACCGCTTAAGTGAGCTTCTAGGTAAAATAACCACTTGGTAACGTAACCCCTGCCTGATACAGCCTTTATGGGACTGTGCGAAATGCATATAAGCATCTTCACTCGTCAGACACCAGTGAGATAAATCAGCCATTAAGGCCCAGCTATTGGCACAATATTCCCCAACCAATGTATCAAGTGCTTGGCAAAATTGTTTGGTTATTGTTAAGTCCCAACCTTGCATCATTCTGACAGTCAGGACATTCTCTTTAGCACTAATAAAGAAGTATTGATTATCGATAGGTATCATAAAAATATGTTAAAGTGAGCGGTTATTATGAACTATTAATCGTTTTGACTGACTTAACAATTAATCCGAAGGCTTTAAATATACGATGAGACGACAACTCATCAGGTTTATAAAGCATAACTCCTAAAGCATAGTCCCTGCTGTAGGTTTAACCAGTTTATTAACAACAATTTATTTTAGGCAAAGAAACAAGTGAAACGACTTATTCAATCTTTATGGCAAAACTCAGCACTGTTCCGTATGGCCTTATTTAGCGCATTGGTCGTATTTTCTTATTTATTTTTTAGTCAACAAAATATCCCTCAGACCATTGCTCATACCGATAAATATGGTCACGCGATAGCTTTTTTTGTCTTAAGCGCCTTGCTATATAAATCAAGAAAGTTTAGCCGCTTCAGTCAAATTACGTTGTTAATAGGCTACGGGGCACTCGTTGAGATCATCCAACATTTTATTCCTTATCGTTCTGCAAGCCTTGCAGATGTTGCCGCCGATGCTGCAGGTGTTCTCTTGTTTCACTTAATTGCATTGATCCCTTGGGTCCAAAAAAAGCTCGATTAAGATGCTAAAACAATATCCGTCAGTATTAAACATCGCAATTATTGGCCAAGGGGCTATAGGTTTATTATGGGCGCACCATTTAGCCTCTCAGGGCCATCGAATCACTTTTGTACGAAGAGCTGGCTCTACGCAACCAAATCATAGTCAATTGGTTTGCAATCGAGGGAAAGAATCGACTAGAACCTTTGATACATTAAACGCCCAATTACCAGAATCTCTTGATTTAGTTATCATAACAACCAAAGCATACCAAGTACTTTCAGCACTTGAACCATTGATACCCTGTATCAAAGAGACACCATTACTTTTATTGCACAATGGCATGGGGCCGGTTGAACAACTTAAGCTGAGCCAAGAGCATCATATTATGCTAGCAACTACTAGTCATGGAGCCCTATTAGAGTCTGAGAACAGCATTCGCCACACCGGTATTGGTTTGACAATGATTGGCCACTTTAATGGCCTAGATAGCCAGTATACACAGCATATCGCAACGCTATTAAATAACGCCCTCCCCGAAGTTCAATTTACCGAGTCTATCGAACGCGCCCTATGGTTAAAGCTGGCAATTAATTGTGCAATCAATCCATTAACCGCATTAGAAAATTGTAGAAATGGCGATCTTGCTGCAACTCGCCATGAAGAAATCATAGAAAATGTATGTCAAGAGATAGCACTGCTCACCACATGTTTAGGACTAGACCTTGGTTTTGAAGAAATAAAAGCAACGGTTTACGCTGTTATTGATAAAACTGCCAACAACTTCTCTTCAATGCACCAAGATATTATAAAGCAGCGCCCCACAGAAATTGATTGTATTAATGGGTATGTTGTTAGCAAGGCAGAGCAACTTGGTATTAAAGTACCCTATAACTTAGAGCTTTATCAAAAAATAAAACGTCGTGAAACGACTTGTCACTGTAGCATTACTTAACTTTACAGCCCCCAAGTCAAACACATCTGATCTAACTCCCTAGATAGTTGTTTAATGCTATACGAGTTTCCTTACAAGCCTTGACATCCTTATCAATCACAACACGCTGGTATGTATCACCATTGAATGCGTATAACTTTATATAACAAAAACGCCCTTTATTTCTCGTACCAAAGGTCACTTTCTCTATCTCAGTTTTATTAAAGTGGTAACTAAAATAAGAGTTAACAAAATGAAACTCCAACTGATTATGCTCAGCCGAGAGCTTATAAAACTTATCATCCCCTAAGTATTGTGTGACTAATAAGAACCCCAATATTAATACACTTTGAATGGCTGTCTTAAACACTTTGGCTTGGTTAACTATGCGATGAATGAAGAAAAATGAACTGATCAATACAGCAAACAGCACAAAGAGACTATCGGCCATCAACGCAGAATCTGGCGAAGCATCAACAAAAACTATCATGTCACAAGCCCCTGTCAGACCAATAAAAAAGCCACCCATTATTACGATAAGGAGCGGCTTTATCAAGTCAGGATGAAGACTAATTATTACGGCATAACAGTCAAGGTTCGACCTTTACGTTGACCGTCCGTAGCCATTGAACGTACCGCAACTTCACCAGTGATAGTGACCGGTGACTCATACAAAGTCCATTTCCCTTGCTGTGTTTTATACTCAATGGCCAGCCCAGGCAATAACGTACGAGCAGTTAGCTTTCCATCGACAATACTCGCAGCAACCGTCGGAATACGATAAAAAATATCAGCGGCTTCAAGTTTAGCTAGTTCTTTCTTCGCCAGCACATTAGCAAAGCGTTGCCAGTCTTTTTCACGTTGTATTTTTGCTTGCTCGGTGAAGAAATTACTGTCCTTTGAATAAACAGCCCCTTGACGCTGATAATCAACCTCCCATGCCGCACGATGCCATGCACGCTCAGCAAGGGCTAATAAACGAGGAAATAGCATATACTCCGCTTGATTATCACTGCGGATCATCTCACTCCATAAGTGTCCTTGGATACCCGCAAAATTAATACCTTGTTTTAATTGGCTCTGAGTATCATCTGCCTTATAAGGGCGATTATCTAAGTTGTGCCAAATTTCTGCATGCGCAGGTAGGTTATCAGGCATAAACTCAAATACTTTACGTGTGCTTATTTCACGAGATGCCCAATGATTACCACGCTCTTGAGGGTGTGCTTCGTATGGGAAATCGAAATAGGTGACATCCGGTGATGACATCACGATATCCCAATCTTGATTAGCTTGGCGATGTGTTTCCACGTGCCCATCAAAATACAACGTAGACCACGAATTTGATTGTACTTCTTGAGGCATTTTTGTTGCGTCTGTATGCCCCATGCCATCACTCCAACCAGCAACAACAATGTCTTTTTCTGCTAACATCGCTGATACACGTTCGATGAAGTAGCCGTTGTAGGCATGTTTACGTGACATATCAATCGCTCCCGTTGCTTCCAGCGCTTGACACGACGGAGAGTCAGTCCATGCACCAGCCGTTTCATCAGCACCAATATGATAAAGAACTAACTCTTGACCAGCATCGCGATGCATCTTTTGAATCTCGGTTACAACCTTATCCACAAAGCGATACGTCGAGTCCATACATACATTCAAGGTATTATCGTTATAATACTGAATCGACGAATAAACCGTAGTATCCTCAGGCTCAGTTAACCAGAATTCTTTTGCTTGTTTTGGTTTACCCTGTGCCATCAATTGACGGTAACGCAAATCCATCGACTTAATTGCCGCACGGCTATGACCAGGCATATCTAATGAAGGGATTACCTGAATATGATGTGCTTTGGCTACATGTAATAGGTCAATATAATCTTCACGGCTTAGATAACCGTTGACAGCGCTGTCACTTTCAAGCCCACTACCGAGCTGTGGTAAAAGACATTTCGTCTCAGACAAATCCAAGCAGCGGTAAGCGCCTAAATCTGTTAGTTGCTCAAGTCCTGGGATTGCTAAACGCCAACCCTCATCGTCCGCTAAGTGAAGGTGTAACTTGTTTAGCTTATACGCTCCCATTTGCTTTATTAGGTCAATTAAGAACTGTTTCGAATGGAAATTACGTGCAACATCCACATGAACCCCACGGAAGGCATAACGCGGTTGATCATCAATTTTAACACTGGCTAAGTTATCATCACCAAGAGTGATTAAACCCGCTAAAGACATTAAACCATAATAAGCTCCAGCATTATCAGCAGCCTTCACTGTGATTCCATGTTGATTAATCACCAACTGATAGCCTTGTTCCTCGGCTTTAAAGTTAGAATCAACATTTACAGCAACAGTATGACCAGTGACACTTTCTTGCACACCAAGTAACTCAAGACGCTCGATCGCTGTAGCTAACTCTTCACGAGCAATATTGTTAAGTTCGAACTTCAGCCCCTTTGCGAGTGATAGACTCTCATGGCTTAACGTTTGCACTTGCGCTGGTTGGGGTAATAAAGAAGCTGAAACATCAACCTCTGTTGCCGCCGGCTGCGTTTGATAAAGGCTTTGTGAACTCGCCCACGAGGTTAGATCCTTGTCATTGAGTTTGAATTGTTTCTCAATACTAGTGAACGGCGCAAGATATGGTTGTAGCTCTAAACCGGTCTCATCGTCGATAATCGTTTTAGTACTCTCGATTACTCGCGGCTGTGAGTCAGCAATCTTTACAATATAGTTAGGCATAAATTCACTGCGAGTGATTTGAGAGCCTGAATTAAAGATAGTAACAGAATAATCACTGCCCGCTTTAAACCCCTGAAAGTTTAATGTCGGGACAATTTGATGAAGATCGCCATTGATATGTTTAACCATAAACTGATCACTATCTACAGCAATAACAGGGCTTAAGCTACTGAAAAATATTTCCCAACGCTGCTCACTGTAGTCATACGGGAGCGAAAGATTTATCGTCGAACGTAAGCATGATTTTTTATCTGAGTCTCCACATTCTTTACTAAATGCATGATCTAAATTGTACTTAACCTGTAAAGATTGAGCGAACTTATCCAAAGACTGTTGGGTATCATTTCCCTGAGGAGCGGAACACGCCGCTAAATTAATTAATGCAAAGCTACATAGTAGCTTTTTGATGGCTGCCATTATTGACCTCTTAGTTATTATTTTGATTAAAAAGAGCAAAAGCCCCCTTTAAGGCTGGGTATTCTAATTGACTCTGACTAATAGTGATACTACTAAACAAACGAGGGTTGACCTCTTGTTGAAGCTTTCTCATCATCGTGCTTGAGAATAAATCGAAACTCTTACCTACCGAACCTCCTATCACGACATGTTCAGGGTCTACCGCAAGAATGATTTGATGTAATGCCATCGCCAGATGCTCGCCCATTTCCTCAAACAACGCTAATGCATCCTTACAACCATTCATTGCAGCTTGGTAAGCTTCTTTTCCCGTTGTTTGATGAAACTGCTTAAAAAATTGTCCCGAGCAATACTGCTCTGTTATGCCATCTTTATATAGAAACGATCCAAACTCCCCTGAAGCTGAATTTTTACCTGTATATAACGAACCATTCATAATCAAGCCAGCGCCAAGCCCTGTCCCAAGGCAAACACCTACAAAGTTATCAACCTGCTGTTCATTAGCAAAAACGTATTCCCCCATGCTAAAACAGTTAGCGTCATTATGAACAACAACGGGTAACGAGAATTCTTGCTCTAATATTGTTTGCAGTGGGACATTGCACCACTTAGAAATATTGATAACCTCAATCACATAACCCGTTCTAACATTAACTAAGCCGGGAATACCAATGGATATACCACCAATAGAACTATCCATCTGAGCAGCAATGGCCGCGATTAAAAAACGAGAAAAATCCTCTTTATCTAGATGTGCGGGAACAGGGTATTCAACAACATCACTGACTTGCTTGCGATTAACCTTACCCAGCTGTAATTTAGTACCACCTAAATCAATACACAAAATGTTTTTTGGTGCAGTATTCATAATCAGATGCCTTATACGTTTTGCGTTGATTGTTTACGGTTAAAACGGATTAAATCATTTTTAATCAGAGGTTTTGCCCAAAGACCGACACTAAAAATATAGACAAGTGGAATAAACAGAATGAACATGCCTAATTGCATACTAGAGAAGAGCTCGCTAAATAAACCAACCGCTGGCGACGCTAATGCACCACCAACAATGCCAGTACATAAGATGCCAGAGAATGAGCCATGATGCTCTCTTACAGAGTTTAGCGCTAAAGAGAATAACACTGACCACATCACGGATAAGAAAAACCCGACGGCTGGAAACGCGACCAAAGCCACTTGGCTGCTAGAGAACAGCGCCAGCAATAAGCAGATAATTGCACCACTACTAAAACCTAACAGTACTAACTTAGCATCAACAAATTTAAGTAAGATTAACCCCAGAATACAACCCAGTGTTAGGTTAAGCCAAAACTGACTAACGATTGCACTGCCCTGCTGTACAGGCTCAACGCCGTGGTACTTTTCAAGGAATACGATCATTGAGTTTGCGACCCCCTGCTCAACAAAAACATAAGCGGCAATTGCTAAGAAGAATTTAATTACTACTGGTGACTTCATTAATACAAGATGAGTCGAGAAAGCTTCCGTGGATTGCTGTTGTCCTCGTTCGATGCGAACTAGCATTATGAGCGCAAGCATAACGACACTGATCATCGCAAATAGCCAATACATAGATAGCCAACTCATATTATCAGGTACCATTTGAATAAACGCTCTGCCAATACCGGATTGATTGGCAATCTGTTGTTCAAACGTACTATAAACCCACGGTGATAATGCGCCGCCAAGCCCGAACAGCAATTGGGCAGCAACTGAGTAAACTGCAAAGTGTTGGCCGCCACCGCTACGTCGTAATAATGGATTAATCGCGACCTGTAATAGTGACATGGAACAGCCAATTAAAAACAATGACACCATTGCAGTCATAAAGCTTGGTACAACAGCAAACAAAAGCGCACCAACAGCAGCCAATGAGAAAGCAAGTAGCATGGTCACTTTTTCCCCTTGCTGGTGTACGAGAATACCAGCAGGGATCGACATCACCCCATAAGCCACAAAGAATGCAAACGGAAAAAAGCCAGCAACTAACAAACCAATATCAAAGCTTTCGATTAATGCCGGGAAAATTGGTCCCAGAGTATTAGTAATAAAGGAGATAACAAAGAAAGTCAGCAAGACTATTGCGACAATAATTCGGTGATTCATTAATTTCAACCTATTGATTTTATAATTGATTAGTTCGTTAGCTATACAAAGGAGTGGGGAGATAAATAAGCGTCAGTACCATGTCAAGTACAGCCGTGTGAAAGGAATGCCAATGTCAATATCTCACCGATAACAAACGAATGAAATTAATCGACGATATTCATCTCCCCTAAACGCTTATTTAGTGTGCAGACAATTAACGCAACAAAGAAATACTAAACTACCATTTAGTAATACTTTTAATACTTTGTTTATTTTTAACTACAAATTTAACGATTAGGTAAAAAACACAGGCCTTATCTTACAGTGCAGTTCAAAGACGCTAAGCCACTAAAATAAAACAACAAAAAAAACAGAAGAGCGATCTAAAAAACAGAAAATAAATAGATTGATATAGATACACGTAATAAAAGTACAGGTACTAAAATACCAAATAACAACCCCAACCCCTATGGCGAGAGAAAAGTATATAAAATGAATATTTCAGTACATCTTTTTATTGAAATTCTCTTCAAAATGAGCAGGCTGTCAAAGTAATTAACACAATAATAACATTTTATTTTTTAACCTTTCAGGAAGGATTATATGAATAAGCAAGCGTCAGTCAGTAGCCAAACCAACGGCCACTTAAAAAAATCGATCATTGCACTAAGCATTAGTACCGCCATTATCGCTCCCGCGTCTTTTGCGGCAACTAATGATAAAGAAAAGAATTTAAAAGATGTTGAAGTCATTGATGTTAGAGGCATTCGAGCTTCAACGACTAAAAACTTAAACACTAAACGTTTTGCCGATTCGGTTGTTGATTCGATCTCTGCAGAAGATATTGGTAAGCTTCCTGATGTCACTATTGCTGATTCATTACAACGTGTTCCTGGTATTCAAATTCGTCGCTCAGCGGGCGAAGGCTCAACAATTAATGTTCGTGGTATGCCACAAGTAACCACGTTGTTAAACGGCGAGCAATTCTTAAGTGCAGGTTCATTAACAACCGTCCAACCTGATTTTACTGATATACCATCCGCGCTTGTAGGTGGAATGGATGTCATCAAATCATCAAATGCTTCAACGCTTGCCGGTGGTATCTCAGGCACAATAAACCTAAAGACCCGTCGCCCTCTTGACCTTGATGAAGGCACCACTTTATTAGGTTCAACTGAGTTTACACAAGGCTCTTATTCAGATGAAACTGATAATAAAACCATGGCATTTGCTGGCTATAATGGTGGTGATATCGGTGTCATTGTCACCGTTTCAAAAGATAAGTCTAACTTGGCTAATTACCGTTTAGGCTCAACTAATCACGATTGGGGAATGGCCCCTTTTGAAGGTGGAACATGTTGGTATTGTCCGTCACAACCATTAAATAATGATGGGGATGACGATGACGCAGAATTCACTTATGTAAGTTACGGTAACGTCAACCGCTTCACTGAACGTGAACGTTTAGGTGCTAACTTAACACTCCAAGCACAATTAACTGACTCATTAGAATTTGTTGGTGATGTTTTCTATACTGACATGGATGACGCCGATCGCCAACAAGGTTTAATGGCAGACAATGCTTGGGGTGGTCACTGGGCGTGGCAAGATCAACATGACCCAATCAATCGAGGTTTAACGCCGGGTGGCAAGAACTTCTACACCGCACAAGACATCACATTGAACGCGCCTCGAGTTGTTGCTCACTCAGAAAGTCATACCAACAAGCGTGAATCTACGAACATTAATCTTGAGTTAAACTATCAAGGAGATGGTCCATTATCTGGTTCATTCCGTTATATTAACGGTAGTGCCGATCGTTCACATACTGAAAATGTAGCTCAAGGTTATATGACCAATGGCTTAGCACACGGCCTACAACGAAACGATGGTGACGGGGCGCGCCCAGTAAACCCTGACGGATACGGCCCAGGCACAATTCCAGTAGGTTTAGATTACACCGGCTCTCACCCAACGTTATCTGTACCATCTATTGATGGTGAAGTCTTTGGTTCAAACATTAACCGTTACGCGTTATCTTCTACCTATTCAGAAAATAACTTTGATGAAGAAGCAGCATTAGATATCGTCCGTTTAGATGGTAAATATGAATTTGATACTGAACATTTAAAAGCTGTTAACTTCGGTGTGCGTTTTGGTGACCGCGAAGTAACTCGCCAAGAGTATGTATTGCTGGCTCCTATCGCTTCACCAGATGGTTCAGAGTCAATTGACATCATGTGGAAAGACCAAGGTCTAGCGCTATATGATACTGACGGTAGTGGTGGTGCCCCAAGCTCAACGGCTGGCGATTTAACTGTGGGGGCTGGTAACTTGATTAGATACAGCGAGCTTCCTAAGGGTTGGGTACAGCAGACAAGTGATTTTGGTCCTGTGAGTCCTGGAACTTTCTATTTTATCGATCCGCGCAAACTAGATGACCCATTCGCATTCCAAAATACCTTCTACCCTGGTAACAAACGCGCAGCAACACCAGGAACGTCATTTAAAGTAAGTGAGACAACCCAAAATCTATTCGTTCAAGCCGATTTAGGTAATGATAACTACTCTGCAAATGTTGGTTTCCAATACATCAAAACTGAATTAGATATCGTGCAAAACCTCGTTGGTGACCCGGTATGTCAAGCCTGCCCAGGTAAAGTTGCAGAAGACTTAGGGGATGTTGTTACGAAGAAAGAATATTCCGATTTCTTACCATCATTTAACCTAAGCACTAATTTAACTGAAGATTTAATTTTCCGTGCGGCATGGGGTAAAACCATGACCCGCTTAGACCTTGCCGATGTAGCTGGCGGTTTAAGTATCAGCCGCTCACGTGCTGGTGATGAGCTAGCGGCGCGAGAAGGCATTTCACCAGATCTATTAATTGCAACCAATGCACAAATGCAAGGTAATCCAGATTTGCAACCTTGGCGTGCAACTAACACTGACTTATCCCTTGAATGGTACTACTCACCAAGTGCATTAGTGAGCATTGGTTTATTTAACGTACAACTTGAGTCATTCATTGAAAGCAGCAGCTGGACAGCGGAATTACCGGATGCAGATGGTGTAGTTCGCCGAGAAGTGGCAGTCACCGGTCTTGATAACGCGCCTGGCGGCACCATCAGCGGCGCAGAGTTTGCTTATCAACAAGCATTCGATTTCTTGCCAGACATGTGGAGTGGTTTAGGCGCAGGCTTTAACTACACTTACTCAGATAGTGAAAGTGGTCGAGTTGATTTTAATGGTGAGCAATTACCGCTACAAGATAACTCTAAGCACTCAGCGAATGCGGTTCTATGGTATGAAAAAGACGGCCTACAACTACGCTTAGCAACCAACTACCGTAGTAAACGCCTAGCCTCTTTATCTGGTGTTGGTGGCTTAGAGCCAAATGGATTAGCCATTTGGACGGAACCTACAACTTATGTAGATATTTCAGCTAGCTATGACATTAACGAAAATGTTAGTGTTTATCTTTCAGGCAGTAATTTAACTGAAGAGTATGAAGTAAACTACGCACAATGGAGTGATAACCAAATCTCACAAAATGTCTATGAGCGTCGTATGACGATTGGTATTCGTGGTCGGTTATAAATGACATTAAAAACCAGTAAATAAAGATAAACAGACCAAGGTTGCTTGGTCTGTTTTTATCGTTAAGACTATTGCGTTAACTCAACAGTGACCTTAACAATAAAAACAAAAGAAAATACTATTATGTCAAAAAAAATTACTATTGTAGGCGGTGGTACCGCTGGCTGGATGAGCGCATTAATTTTTAATCACCTTTGGCAAGACAAAGGGTTTAAGATTGAACTAATCGAATCTAGTGAGATAAGCACTGTGGGGGTCGGCGAAGGCTCAACACCAGCGCTTAAGGTATTTTTTGACAAGCTCGGCATCGATGAACATGAGTGGATGAGCCAATGTAGTGCTACATACAAATGTGGAATTACTTTCAAAAATTGGTCAACTATTCCTGATTTTAACAGCTATCATCATCCATTTCCTAACGAGTTAGACAACCGTTACCTATCAACGTTTACACAACATTGCCAACGCCGTTTGCAGGGTGAAAATGTCTTTGCCCATCCAGACGAATTCTTTTTAGCAACACAGCTAAGTCAACAAAGTCTAAGCCCAATTGCTCAACACAGCTTTCCCTTTGAGCAAACCTACGGTTACCATTTTGATGCCACCCTATTGGGTCAGTTTTTGGCTAAAAAAGCACAACAACGTGGTATTATTCATACTAAAGCGACCATCGAGCATGTTAGCCTCAACCCAACTAATGGCAACATTAAAACACTACATACCAGCGATGGCCAAGCCATTGACGGCGATCTTTTTGTTGATTGTAGTGGCTTTATTAGCCTGTTGATGACAAAAGCGCTTGGCGTTGATTTTCACTCATACCAAGAGTTACTGTTCAACGACAAGGCCATAGCAATTCCTACGTCACTAGAACAACCGATAAGCTCGCAAACGGTTTCCACGGCTCTGAACAATGGTTGGGCATGGAAAATTCCGTTGACCAATCGTCAAGGCAATGGCTACGTTTATAGCTCAAGCTATTGTGACAGCGATCAGGCAGAAACCGAATTACGCGCACACTTAGGTATTCTAGATTGCGATATTGAGGCACGACATCTATCGATGAAGGTTGGTCGTCTTACTAAACACTGGCATAAAAACTGTTTAGCAGTGGGCTTATCACAAGGTTTTATCGAACCGTTAGAAGCGACTGCATTATTACTGATCCAACAAACAGCGGCTATCTTTGCTCAATATTGGGAAAAGTCAGAATGGCAAGACAGTCAACAACAAGCGTTCAATCAACGTATCAATGATCTCTTTGATGGGGTTAAAGATTACATTGTCGCTCACTATAAAACTAATACCCGTAACGATACGCAATACTGGCGAGATAACCAACTTGGTCTAGATAAAATATCACCCTCACTCCAACACATTCTGCAGTGTTGGCAGCAAGGCGGCGATTTAAGCAAAGAGCTCAAACGTCAGAATATCGAACAATATTACCCGAATATGTCATGGTACTGCTTACTCGCTGGGATGGGTATCTTCCCTAACCAACAGTCACTACGTGACGCTAGGCCTAATATCGAATTAGCAACGATTCAAGACTTCTTCAAACGGTGCGCCCTTAACTTTCCTACTCACCAACCGTAATGCTCATAGGTTAAGTAGTACAAGATGACATTAAACAACAATTGGCGAAAAGTAATTAACAAATGAAAGCAATGTATGAAAAGGTTATCCCTTCGAATAACTCATCGTGGCGCTACTGCAAATATGAAGTCGACCACTTAGAACATAACTGGCATTATCACCCAGAATTTGAGATTTGTTTAACCTTGAACAGTCAAGGAGTACGTTATGTTGGAGATCATATCGAAAAGTACTTTGATTATGACTTGGTCTTAGTCGGGCCTGACTTACCTCATACGTGGCACTCTGAAAAAAATCCTGATGCATCAATACAAGTCATTCATGTGGCGCAAATTCCTGCCGACTGGTTAGAGAGTATGCTAACTGAGAACCCAGAATTACGCGGGTTATCCCCCCTGCTATACCAAGCTGCACTTGGCATTAAATACAGTTTAGATTGTGCTAAAGAGGCGCATCAGTTATTTCTTAATATCGAAAAGTGTGACCCTGTCTCGCGTCATATTAATCTACTACAGTTATTGCAATTGATGGTTAACGATAAGCACTCTCAACCGTTATCTAAATCGACCTATAACTTCACTAGCAAAATCGATGCATCAATGATTAAAATTGACAGGGTTATAGACTATATCCACCATCACTACACCGATAAGATTACTGCTGATGAAATGGCTCAGTTAGCGCACATGAGCACTAACCATTTTCATCGTTTCTTCAAAAAGCGTACCGAACGCACACTCACCGAATTTATTAATCAACTACGTATTGGTAAAGCCTGTAAATTACTGATTAATTCTGCCACACCGATTGCAGTGATCAGTGATACCTGTGGTTTTAATAACACCTCTAACTTTAATCGGCGTTTTTTACTACTAAAAAGCTGTACACCACGTCAATTTAGGCAAAAATTTCATAGCAGCAACTGATATTTACTTACGTCGACTACGGTGTCGATTACGATTACTGTTCCCTTTGCCGCTGGCGCGTTGTTGATCACGTCGTTTTTGCGACGCACGGCTATTTTTTTTATCAGAAGAGACTCGGGTTAAATCAGGCTCATAACCAGGGAACCATGCTTGTGGTAAGCGCGTATCGAGGATGGTTTCGATCTCTTCTAGCAACCAGTTTTCATCAATGCTCATTAAGGATACTGCTAAGCCCGCATTACCAGCACGACCCGTACGTCCAATACGATGGATGTAATCTTCGGCAATGTATGGCAGCTCGTAGTTAATCACATAATTCAACTGCTCAATATCCAAACCACGCGCAGCAACATCAGTGGCCACTAAAGCACGAGTTTTGCCCGATTTAAACTCTGCTAACGCTTTATCACGTGCCCCTTGTGATTTATCGCCATGAATCGACTGGGCTTTAATGCCGTCTTTACACATTTCTTTTGCTAGTGCATCAGCCCCCTGACGGGTACGTACAAAAATTAACACCTGTTGCCAATTCTTAGAACCAATCATAAACGAGGTTAACTCACGTTTACGGTGCTCATCAACATTATAGATAATCTGTTCAATCTCTGCGGCTGTCGTATTACGCTGCGCGACTTCTATCAACTCAGGGTTATTAAGTAGGCGCTTACTTAGTTCAAACAAATTTTCATCGAAGGTAGCCGAAAAGAGTAAGGTTTGACGTTCATCAGGCACGCGTTTTAAGATGCGTTTAATATCAACCATAAAGCCCATATCAAGCATTCGATCCGCTTCGTCAAAAACTAGAAAGGCTAACTTATCAAGGTTTACCGCGCCTTTAAATAATAAATCAAGTAGACGTCCTGGCGTCGCGACCAACACATCAGCGCCTTGCTTTAAAGCGCTAATTTGTGGATTTAAGCTAACTCCACCATAAGCTATTTCGCAACTCAAATCTGTCCCATGAGAATAGTCAATAAAGCTTTGCTGAACTTGCTGTGCTAGCTCTCTTGTAGGAGTAAGCACTAACGCACTTACACTTCCTTCTACCCTCGGCTGTTGCTGCAACAATTCAATAATTGGCATTGCAAAGGCACCAGTCTTACCCGTACCCGTTTGTGCACCAGCCATAACGTCACGCTTTGCCAAGATCATTGGAATCGCCTGCTCTTGGATCGGTGTTGGACTCTGGTAGCCAAGCTTGGTCACGGTGGCAATTATTGATGGGGTCAAACCAAGGGTTGAGAAACTCATAAAAAGCTCACTTTAAATAACTAAAAAATAGAAATAAAAAAGCTTAGCCTTGATAGCGAGTCTGCTATCAAGGCTAAGCTTATTAGGGTAGGTTGGTAATTACTTACGGTAAACCTTAATGTTACTATAGCCTTGTTCAATTAAGAACAAGGCTTGCAGTTTACTCATCACACCTCGGTCACAATAAAATAAGTATTGTTTACTCTGGTCTAAATCACCAAACTGGGTGGCTAATTTGTAAAACGGGAGATGTTTAACTTCTACGCCATCAATTTCCAATGGGTTTTCATCCTCTTCATCAGGCGAACGAATATCCAAAACAATATCAGAGTCTGCAAAGTCAGATACGGTTTCGACTTCAGCAACCGTTTCTTGCGTCTCATTAGCAATGTCACGAATATCCATCACCACTGAGTCTTCAAGCGCTTTGTCTAACACAGCATAATCAAATTTATCTTCTTCAGCTTCTATTTTAGACATCACTGCTTTTACAGTTGGCTTGTTAGAGATCACACCACAGTATTCTGGCATTACTTCAGCAAACTGTTTGGTGCCAATTTTAGCCGAGATATTGATTATATCTTGCTTATCGTAAGCTGCTAACGGGCGCAAGATTAACGTATCAACGGTCTTATCGATAATTGATAAATTAGTTAGGGTCTGGCTTGAAACTTGACCTAATGACTCACCGGTCACTAAAGCTTCAATCTTCATTTTCTTAGCGACATGCTCTGCTGCACGCATCATCATACGCTTAAGAATAACGCCCATTTGTCCGTTTTCAACTTTTTCGAGAATCTCACCAACGACCCCTTCAAAAGGAACAGTGATAAACTTCACTTTATGCGAAGCACTGAAGCGATCCCATAAATAATATGATACTTGTTTAACACCAATCTCGTGAGCAGCGCCACCCAAGTTAAAGAAACAGTAATGTGTACGCGCGCCCTTTTTGATCATCATGTAACTAGACACACCAGAGTCAAATCCACCAGACATGAGTGATAGCACGTCTTCTTGTGCCGGTAATGGGAAACCACCAATACCTTCAAAACGGTGTGCAATAACAAATAAGTCATTATTACGAATTTCTAGATGAACGGTATGATCTGGTTTTTTAAGCTTTACTCCACCTGATGGATAGTTTTGATTTAAACCACCACCCACATAACGCTCTACCTCATTAGAGCTAAAATCATGATTACCAGCTCGTTTGACCCGAACACAGAAGGTCTTTCCCTCAATTGAAGGAGCAACGATTGGGGCAACAGTTTGATAAATAGAATCGACGTCAGTGAATTCATGCTTACTGACTTCAAGGATATGGGCAATACCGGGAATACACTGAAGCGCATCGATAATGCGAGAGCGGTTTTCTGCCGACTCATTTTGAGTAGCAACGTTAATTTTATCCCAGTCTAAATGTACCGTTGAGGTTTCATCAAAACGACGTAACACATTACGTACATTTGATTGCAATAACTTACAGTAACGACGGCGAACCGACTTACTTTTAATGGTAATTTCTGGATAAAACTTAACAATGAATTTCATGATATAGCTACTCGAATCTTAATTGGCGCGCATTATACATAAAACGACCAATAAGCAGAAGTACTAGCCATAACAATTGAGATGAGTAACAAGTATTTTAATTCAAGGATTAAAATAAAGCTCACACCGAACGGAAGGTTCGGTGGAGCACTACACGACTATTGAGTTAAGCCTATCTTATCTGATTCCTTGGCTTTACCTTGCATGATCGCTATCTCAACTCGTCGATTACGACGCTGAGCAGTAATATCTTTTTTCTCACTCAGCGGTGCCGTATCAGCTAAGCCAACGACACGTAGACGGGTTGGATTAAAATTTCTCACTTTAACCAACTCATGAGCTACAGCCACTGCACGCAAACTAGATAGTTCCCAATTCGAGCTATAAAGCTCTGAATGGATCTGGTCGCTATCAGTATGCCCAGAGACTGTTATTTCACCGGGAATATCTGCCAGTAATTGCCCCACAGAAGTGATAACGGGTACAAAACGAGGCTGAAGGTTAGCCGAGCCAGAAGGGAACGACCCTTGCTCGCGGATCCTAATGATAATTTGCTGACCAAGAGACTCAATTTCAATTGCGCCATCTTGAATTTGTTTTTGCATTTTAGTTGCAATCTTTTTCAGCTCTTCATTTGTTTGTTCTTGCGCCGCTTGTTTTTGAGCTTCTGACTGACTATCAGCAGCGGCAGCTGCACCGCGCTGATCGCCACGTTGTAACTCTTTTCCTCCCGAGTTCTGATCCTCACCCTCTTGAAAGTCCAATTCACGCTGGGTTATTTCGGCAGTCTGCTGATTAATAATTTCAATCGGCGTAGGGTCGGGGCGACCTGGACGAAACTCTTGGGCAATCACACTCGTACCCTTAGGGATATCTTTAACTTCAATTTTGTTTTGTACACCAAAAGCGTACTTCATCGAGCCCGCGATTTGTTTAAATTTCAACACGTCCATTTCTGACATTGCTAATAACAATACAAAGAAGCACATTAACAACGACATTAAGTCGGCAAAGGTCCCCATCCATGCGGGGAGTCCCTCAGGAGGACAGTCGGGGCATTTTGGGCAATCATCGCTCATCGCTATTCCTCTGGTGCCGGTCGTTTACCCTCAGCGAGGTAATTTTGTAGCATACCTTCAATCACTCGTGGATTTTGGCCGTCCTGAATCGCTAAGATAGAATCTAAAATTAACGTTTGGTTCATCGCTTCTTCGACACCACGAAGTTCAAGCTTGGCACAGATTGGTAGTGCGATTAAGTTGGCAAGCATCGCACCATACATCGTCGTTAAAAGAGCAACGGCCATCGCAGGACCGATAGCTTTCGGGTCATCCATGTTTTGTAGCATTGCAACTAAACCGATTAAGGTACCGATCATGCCCATCGCAGGGCCAACATCACCAAGCGCTTTAAAAAAGCCAGCCCCTGCTTTATGGCGGTCTAGAGTCAAATCAATATCTTTACCCAAAGTGGCTTTAACTACATCCGCTTCATGGCCATCAACCAGCATGTCGATGCCTTTTTGCATAAATGGGCTTGGGATTTCAGCCTCTTCTAACGCCAAAAAACCACCTTTACGAGCAGCATCCGCTAATTCCACCGATTTAGCGATTAAATCCTGAGGGTCATCAAGCTTAAGCATAAATGCTTTACCAAAGATTTTCCCTGCACCAATAAATTGGCTCATGCTATACATCATCATTACAACAAAAGGTGAGCCACAAAATACGATGAGTATAGAGGGAACATCAACAAACATCGAGATGTCACCACCTTGCACCATGGCCATAACAATCATACCAAAAGCACCTATCATGCCTATTAAGGTTGCTAAATCCACTGCTTATCTCCTGTAGCCGCTCACTTTAAATATTGAGGATATATTACCGACGGTTAAATCTATAATTTTAACGCTGGCTTAGTAAAAAGTTTACACATTGCCCTTTATTACAAAGCAACAATGTTAAATCTAAAAATGTCTATTCTAATCTTATCGGATAAGTCTAACAATTATTTAGCTATTTTAGGGATATTTTTTTCTCAAGCGCAGAGCCTAACCACTGATTTTATTGACCCAACCGATGAACTGGGCTAAGGTTGCGCGAAATAACGTAAGTGAGAACATCAATGCCTCCTAAAAAAATTGAAAATTTAAGTTTTGAAGCAACCCTTGATGAACTTGAAAATATCGTGGTGCAACTAGAGCAAGGTGACCTTGAATTAGATAAAGCATTGACCCAGTTTGAGCGTGGGATTGGCTTAGCAAGAAGCGGTCAAAGTAAACTTCAAAGCGCACAACAGAAAGTAGATATTTTACTCAACAACACACCAGATGGTACGTTAAGCTCATTTAATCAATCAATGGAAGATTAGTGGATACATCGCAGTTACACGCTCACAAAGAGCGAGTTAATCATTATTTAGCCAAACAATTAACCGAGCAGCCATTAGTCGATGAACGATTACTTGCAGCTATGGAGCATGGCCTCTTATTAGGCGGTAAACGCGTTCGCCCTTTCTTAGTCTATAGCGTTGGGCAAATGCTCGGTGCCAATATAGACGAGCTAGATCCTATAGCTGGTAGTATCGAAGCAATTCATGCCTACTCTCTAATTCATGATGATTTACCCGCGATGGATGATGACTCATTGCGCCGAGGACGACCAACTTGCCATATTCAATTTGATGAAGCAACGGCTATACTTGCCGGAGATGCCTTACAAACCTTGGCATTTGAATTACTTACAACGTCTAATTACCAACCTCAACAGCAAGTTGATATGGTAAAGGTTCTAGCTAAAGCTAGTGGTTATCAAGGAATGTGTGGTGGGCAAGCATTAGATATTGCCGCAACAGACAACGATAATGGCATTTCGCTATTACAACTTGAACAAATACATCGTCATAAAACTGGAGCATTAATTTGTGCCGCGGTAGAATTGGGCGCAATTGCAGCTAACGCACCAAAAGAAACACGCGAGTTGTTAGCCACATTCTCACAAAATATTGGCTTAGCTTTTCAAGTTCACGATGACATTTTGGATATTATTGGCGATACTGCTACCTTGGGTAAACCTCAAGGTTCGGATTTAGCAGCGAATAAAAGTACTTATCCAGCATTGTTAGGGCTTGAAGAGGCCAAAAGTAAAGCACAGCGATTAATCGCTCAAGCAATAGAAGCATTAGAGCAATTGCCATATGATTACCAGCTTCTAAAAGAATTTTCGCAATACATAATTGCACGTCAACTATAAATAATAAGAGCGATATGAGCGTAGATATTTCACAATTTCCCCTTTTAGCCTTAGCCAATACGCCTGAGGAACTTCGACTCGTTCCACAAAGTAACTTGACTGAACTAAGCAACCAGCTCCGTAGCTATTTATTAAAATCAGTTAGTCGCTCAAGTGGCCACCTAGCTTCAGGCTTAGGAACCGTTGAACTCACTGTTGCCTTACATTATGTTTATAACACCCCAGTTGACCGAGTTATCTGGGATGTAGGCCATCAAGCTTACCCACATAAAATTTTAACTGGTCGTCGGGAACAAATGCATACTATCCGTCAAAAAGACGGTCTGCACCCTTTTCCAAACCGTAATGAAAGTGAATATGATACCTTTACAGTAGGTCATTCTGGCACCTCGATCAGTGCTGCGTTGGGCATGGCGATTGCTGCTGAAAAAGAAGGGCAAGGCCGAAAGACGGTGGCCATTATTGGTGATGGTGCAATTACTGGTGGTATGGCGTTTGAGGCATTAAACCACGCAGGCTCTCTTGATAAAGACATGCTAATAGTGCTAAACGATAATGAGATGTCAATTTCAGAAAACGTTGGTGCATTAAATAACCACTTAGCAAAAATTCTAACTGGTGAACTATATACATCGATTCGTGAAGGCGGAAAAAAACTGCTTTCAGGTGTACCAAGTATTAAAGAGCTAGCAAGACGTTCTGAAGAACACCTCAAAGGGATGGTTGTTCCCGGTACGTTATTTGAAGAGTTCGGTTTTAACTACATCGGCCCACTAGATGGCCATGACGTTAATGGATTAGTAGAAACGCTCAAAAACATGCGTGGCCTGAAGGGACCACAAATCCTTCATGTCATGACAAAAAAAGGGAAAGGCTATAAACCAGCCGAACAAGATCCGATTGGTTATCACGGCGTGCCTAAATTTGACCCTGAAACTACATCTCTCCCAAGTGGTGGCGGTGCAGTAACCTTTTCAAAAGTCTTCGGCCAATGGCTATGCGATATGGCGCTAACGGACAAGCGCCTAATGGGAATTACTCCTGCAATGCGTGAAGGCTCTGGCATGGTTGAGTTTTCTCAGAAATTTCCTGATCAGTATTTCGATGCTGCGATAGCTGAGCAGCACGCAGTGACGTTAGGCGCTGGCATGGCATGTGATAAATTAAAACCGGTCGTAGCCATCTATTCAACATTTTTACAACGTGGCTATGATCAGCTTATTCACGATGTTGCCATTCCAAACCTTGATGTACTCTTTGCTATCGACCGAGGCGGTTTAGTCGGCGCTGACGGTGAAACCCACCAAGGTGCTTTTGACCTAAGTTATCTTAACTGTATTCCAAATATGGTTATTATGGCACCTAGTGATGAAAACGAATGTCGTCAAATGCTTTACACTGGTTATCATTATCAAGGTCCTGCTGCTGTTCGCTATCCACGCGGCGGTGCAACCGGGGTTGAAACCGATAAAAAGATGGAGCAATTAGCACTAGGTAAGGCCGTAGTAAAACGTCAATCAAGTGTTGCGCTAGGTAATAACAAAGTCGCTATTTTGAACTATGGCACTTTACTCCCCCACGCACTAGAGGCGGCTGAAGTTTTTGATGCGACCGTTGTTGACATGCGCTTCATTAAGCCATTTGATCAAGAACTCGTTCTAGATATAGCCAAAAGCCATGACGTTATTGTGACACTCGAAGAAAATGCAATAATTGGCGGTGCAGGAAGTACAATTAGTCAATACATCATGAATCAACGTTTAGCTACACCAGTACTAAATCTCGGTTTGCCTGATCACTTTGTCTGCCAAGGTACTCAAGCACAGCAACAAGCCATGTTAAAGCTTGACGCTACAGGGGTGATAGAGCAAATTGAAGCTTACCTTAAACTAGGTTAATCCCCCTACCTTATCAAGCAAGCTTCCCTGGTGTAGCTTGCTTTATTTGTTCCAACTCTACATTTTTAAGCAATCACTAAAATTGTCTTTCCTAGCAATACCTAAACTTTGCTAAACTGACCTTTTAGCCCCACTTGGATAGTTAATAATGAAAATCGGTTTATTTTATGGTTCCACCACTTGCTATAGCGAAATGACCGCAGAAAAAATGCAAGCATTTTTAGGTGAAGAGCTTGTCGATATTTATAACATTAAAGACTCTGGCCTAGCACCGATTACTCAATACGATATCGTAATTCTTGGCATTTCCACTTGGGACTATGGCGAGTTGCAAGAAGACTGGGAAGCATTATGGGATGATATTGACCAGTTTAACCTTAACGATAAAGTGGTCGCACTTTACGGCCAAGGTGACCAAGAAGGTTATACAGACTGGTTTGTTGATGCGATGGGTCTTTTACATGATAAGATCTTGCCTTTAGGACCGCAAATCGTTGGTTACTGGCCAAACACTGGCTATGAATTTAACGAGTCGAAAGCGCTAACACAAGATCGTAGCCACTTTGTTGGCTTAGCGCTTGACGATGAGTGCCAATTTGATCTCAGTGAAGAACGAATCAACGAGTGGTTAGCGCAAGTACTTGAAGAAGTTGCTCAACTCGATTAAGCAAATCGCAACGCTTAATTCGATAAACCACACATAAAACAATTTTTATCCAAAAAGTCGCTGTAATCTAGGTATAATACAGCCAATTATTTTTAGGAATGCAAAACACCATGAGCTTTGAAGAATTAGACTTAGATCCATCTCTTGATCAAGCGTTAGCAAAAATGGGCTATCAAGCCCCTACCACGATCCAACGAGAAGCTATTCCAGCGGCAATGGATCAACGTGATATTCTTGGCTGCGCACCAACAGGGACGGGTAAAACTGCCGCGTTCCTATTACCCGCATTACAGCATCTAATTGATTTTCCGCGTGTTAAACCAGGACCTCCACGAGTGTTAATCATCACACCAACGCGAGAGTTAGCTAACCAAGTTCATGAATATGCCCTTGCCCTAACAGAATTTACAGCACTGCACCCAATCTGTATCACTGGCGGTATTGATTACGATCTACACGAAGAAATGCTCGAGAAAAACTCTGACGTTTTAGTCGCAACACCTGGGCGCTTAATGGAGTTTATCGATTCTGAACAGCTTGATATGCGCAGCATCGAATTCTTAATCATGGATGAAGCTGACCGTATGCTTGATATGGGATTCATCAATGAAATGGAGCGCGTTGCCGATGAGGCTCGCTGGCGTTTACAAACGATGCTTTACTCAGCCACGCTAGAAGGCAAAGGCTTAGAGCGCTTCGTTGCTACGGTTTTAAAAGACCCAATTCGCGTTGATGCAAACCCATCACGTAAAGAAAGTGCAAAAATAGTGCAATGGGTTCACTTAGCTGACAACATCGAGCACAAACAACAATTATTAGCTCATTTACTTAATTCTAAAGAGCTTGAGCGTACCATTGTATTCGTTAAAACGCGTGAACGTTTAGCAGAGCTTGTTGCTAAATTGCAAAGTTTAGATATTCAAGTGTGTTACCTCCAAGGCAAGATGGCACAAGATAAACGTAACTTGTCGTTAGAACGTTTTAAGACAGGTGAACTAAATATCTTAGTTGCTACCGATGTTGCTGCTCGTGGTTTGGATATCGATGATATTACACACGTCATTAACTATGACTTACCTTACACTAGTGACGTTTACCTTCACCGTATCGGTCGTACCGGTCGTGCAGGTAAAAAAGGTATTGCTATTTCACTTGTTGAGGCACATGACGTTAAAGTGTTAGGTAAGATAGAACGGTATACTGACCAACGTATTCGTCGCCGTTCTATTGATGGCCTTCGCGCTAAAAATAAAGAAGCACGCGTAGTATCAAAGAAGAAAAAAGTGAAACTAACAACGGCACAGAAAAAAGCGAAAGCAAAGAAACAACTAAAGAAAGTTAAAAAGAAACAAAAGAAGTCTTAAGTTTCTAATCGTGTTTATTTGAGAAAAATCCAGTGCACCGATTCGGTCACTGGATTTTTTGTCAACAAGCCCCCAACACTAAACGCATTACAGCTTCTTGGCGTCACACTTTCAAACACCTAGACATGGCCCAAACGTACATACCTTTTTACACTTTTGATACAAAGTTTTATCTTTTCCCATAGTGTATTTACATCTCATCTGTTATTTTATCGCCTGTTAATTTATTTCCCCAAGGAACAGGTATGCCTTCTCGCACAAAACGTATTTTACGTGTGTTAATCCCCGTACTCATTTTACTATTTTTTGTTATTGTCGCTGGCGCAATTAGCAGCATGAAACAACAACCAGAAAAGAAAGAGCAAGAGGTTAAAGCACCGTTAATTGATACCTACACAGTCGAGTTAAAAGACCAACCATTATCTTTAAACTCATACGGCGTACTTCGTCCTAAGCATCAAACACAAATTATTGCCGAAGTAAGTGGTCGCATTATTTCCGTTTCTGAGCGTTTTGCCAGTGGTGGTATTGCCAAAAAAGGCACAGTATTAGCCCAAATCGACCCAAGTGATTACCAAGCGGCATTGATCGAAGCACAAGCAAACTTAGTGAGAGCACAAGCGGCATTGCAAGAAGAAATTGCGCGCGGTAAAGTGGCCGAAGTAGAGTGGAAACAAGAAAAATCTATTTTGCCACCAGAGCTTGGCTTAAGAAAACCACAACTTGCGCGTGAGCAAGCTAATGTTCGTTCTGCTGAAGCGTTATTAGCTCGCGCTGAACGCAATCTTGAGCGAACAAAAGTCGTTGCCCCTTATGATGCTTTAATAAACCAACGTCAAATCGACCTTGGTCAATTCATCACTACAGGCGCAGGACTTGGTAGTATTTCGTCAATCAATCACGGTGAAATACGTTTGCCTGTGAGTAATGAAGATTACGCCTACCTAGTACAAAACAGCGAAACACAGACCATTACTTTACACCGTGAAGAGCGTGGGAAAATTATTAAATGGTCAGCAAAGCTTATCCGCGATGAAGGTGTTATCGATGAAGACTCTCGCATGGTTCACCTAGTCGCTGAAGTAGAAAACCCTTATCAACAACAACCCAAGCTTAAATTTGGTACATTCTTGAAGGCCCAAATGCAAAGCCAAGTGTTAAAGAATATTGCAGTTATTCCAAGTTACCTATACCGCGATGGCAAAGTATCAATCATCGACAGCGATAATATTTTACGTGAGCGCCCTGTGACACTGTATAAACGCGATAAAAATAATGTTTATATTTCTGCAGGCTTAAACCAAGGTGACTTAATTGCCGTCACTAAAATCGAACACCTCTATGACGGTATGCCTGTTCGCTTAAGCACAGATGCTGCGATTGAAGAAGCAGATAACGAAGAGCAATTAGCCCAGACAGGAGCGCAGTAATGGATCCTAAAAAAGGGATAATTTCTTGGTTTGCTCGTAATAGCGTCGCAGCCAATTTATTAATGATCTGTATTTTAGTCGGCGGTTTACTCACCGCAATGACCATCAATAAAAAGATTTTTCCAAGCTTTGAACTCAATATTATTTCGATTAACGTGGCCTATCCAGGCGCTGCTCCTCAAGAGATTGAGGAAGGGATAAATATCAAAATCGAAGAAGCTATAAAAGAAGTTGAGGGCATTAAAGAAGTTACGACAATTGCTGCTGAAGGCGCTGGGCGAGTTCAAATTGAAGTCGAGACTAGTTACGATGCCGATAAGGTTCTTGATGAAGTTAAACTACTGATAGACGCCATCTCAACCTTCCCACAAAGCATCGAAAAGCCAAATATCTACCGTGTAAAACCCCAAGAAAACATCTTATATGTATCGGTATATGGTGATCTCGCCTTACATGAAATGAAAGAGCTCGCCAAAGATATTCGTGAGGAAATCACCAATTTACCAGGCGTCACCCGAGCTGATGTTATTGGTGTACCACAATACGAAATCGCTATTGAAGTCACTGAATTCAAACTTCAAGAATACGGTCTAACTTTCGCACAAGTGGCACAAGCGGTTCAGCGCTCTTCGATTGACTTACCCGGCGGTTCTATTAAGGCCCACGACGGAAATATATTATTAAGAACTAAGGGGCAAGCCTATACAGGTACCGAGTTTTCCAACATCGTAGTAAAAACCAATGCTGATGGTTCTCGTGTCTACTTAGATGATATTGCATCCATCAATGATGGCTTTACCGAAGGACTAAATTACACCCGCTTTAACGGCCAAGAAGTAGTCATGGTTGAAGTGTTCAGTGTAGGCGATCAAAGCTCACTCAACATTTCAGAGCAAGTAAATCGTTACATTGATGAAAAGAAACTTGAATTACCAACTCAAATTAAACTCGATATCTGGGGTAATATTGCTTATTACTTGCAAGGTCGCCTCGACTTAATGCTAAGTAATATGTTTTCAGGGGCGCTATTGGTCTTTCTGATTCTTGCTCTCTTTATGCGTATTCGCCTAGCCTTTTGGGTAATGATGGGACTACCGGTATGTTTCCTTGGCACATTATTATTTATGCCAACAGGAATGTTCGGCCTATCAATTAATATGATCACCTTATTTGCTTTTATTATGGTATTGGGAATCGTCGTCGACGATGCCATCGTCATTGGGGAGAGCGCTTATAGTGAAATAGAAAAGAATGGCCAAAGCCTTGATAATGTCGTGACAGGAGCGCAGCGCGTCGCTATGCCTGCAACCTTTGGTGTTTTAACCACTATCGCAGCCTTTATACCAATGGTGCTTGTTGAAGGGCCAATGAGCGCTTTCACCGAGTCAATTGGCTACGTGGTTATTCTTTGTCTACTGTTCTCCTTAGTGGAATCAAAGCTAATTTTGCCTTCGCATTTAGCGAACATGAAAGTCCCTAAACCGGGACACAAGGCCAATGTACTTGAACGATTCCGCGGTAAGTTTGATAAAGGATTAAAATACTTTATCAAGAACCTTTATCGCCCGACACTGCAACGAGCTATCCACTTTAGATACAGTGTATTAGCTGGCTTCATCGGTTTGTTATTTGTCTGCGGTTCATTGCTGGGCGGTGGTTTAGTTCGTTGGGTTTTCTTCCCAGATATTCCAAGTGACTTCATTCAAGTAAATATTGACATGACAGAGTCAACTGCCGAAGAGACCACCAAAGCAACGGCGCAAAAAATTGAGAATGCACTATACAAGACCAACCAACAGCTATTATCAGTCTATGGTGATGATGTCGTACAACATAGCTTTGTCAGCATGAACTCTCAAACCAACATTTTCATTTTCGCTGAGCTTAAAAAAGGGGAAGATCGAGAAATTAATGGTGTAGAGATAGCAGACGCTTGGCGTGACAATATTCCAGAATTACCCGGAGTAAAAAAATTAACAATGAATGCCTCAACCGGTGTGGGTGGTGGTGATCCGATAGCCTTTAAGCTAACAGGAAAAAATCTTGAGTCATTAAATGCTGCAACAAAAGAGCTGAAAGCAACATTGTCTGAATATGAAGGCTTAGTTGATATTGCTGACTCAGCATCGTCGGGTCGTCAGGAAATTAAACTGGCAATAAAACCTAGTGCTGAGGCCTTGGGGATTTCGCTATCAGATTTAGCCCAACAGGTTCGCTGGAGTTTTTACGGCTTTGAGGCGCAACGTATTTTACGCGGCACCGAAGAAATCAAAGTAATGGTTCGTTACCCATTAGAAGATCGTCGCACTATCGGTCACCTTGAGCAAATGCGTATCCGTACTAGCAACGGTACTGAAGTCCCTTTCTCGTCTGTGGCAACGATTGAGTTAGGAGAAGGGTTATCAAACATTACCCGCGTCGATGGTAAACGTTCTGTTACGGTAACCGCTAATGTCAATAAAGACAAAGTCGAGCCAGGTAAAGTTACCCGTGATATAGAGAAAGAATACATCCCGAAGTTATTGAACAAATACCCTGATGTGAGCTCTGAGTTAAGTGGAGAGGCGAAAGAAGAAGGTGAAGCGGTCTGGGGCTTAGCCAAGGGCGCATTCTTTGCCTTATTTGCTATCTATGCCTTGATGGCAATTCCGCTAAAATCATACAGTCAGCCAATCATTATTATGTCGGTCATTCCGTTCGGCGTGATCGGGGCGATTTTTGGCCACTTTATTATGGGCTTATCACTGAGCCTATTATCACTCTTTGGCATCGTGGCTCTCATCGGGGTCGTGGTGAATGATTCACTCGTCATGGTTGATTATGTTAATCAAGCACGTGCTGCGGGACATTCGATTAAAGAATCCGTGGTCGATGCAGGTTGTAGCCGCTTTAGAGCGATTATCTTGACTTCATTAACAACCTTCTTTGGTTTAATCCCGATCATGAGTGAAACGAGTTTACAGGCACAGATTTTAATCCCAATGGCCGCTTCCATCGCTTTTGGTATTTTATTCTCAACAGTGATCACCCTGTTCTTAGTGCCGTCTCTGTATGTCATTGGCTCGGATATGAGACGCCACATGAGGCGGTTCACTAATATCTACCGTGATAATCCAAAGCCGTTGCAAAGCTAATATAGACAAGTAACCAAGCAAAAGGCCATAACAGTGTTATGGCCTTTTAATTTGTATCTATATACTTCTATAATCGTTAAAAAATAAAAACCAAGCTGACGGATGTTTCTGTATCCGTTTTCTCTTTACCTTCCCCAGGCAAACTATCTCGCCTCAAAGCAAATGCTAACTTCATTTTTAAATTTTCTAAAATGCTAGTGCTTAATGCACTTTCAGAGCGAATAATGTCAGATGCATCTTGATCAAGAGCTAAGTCAGCGACAACCTTTTGGCTAAACTCAGATTGATCACTAAATTTAACTTTTAAATTAGTGCCAATATGAGCAATACGCTGGCTTTCATCACGATCATCAAATTTTTTTAAATTATAACCAGGACCAATATCAGCATCCCATCGGATGTACTCATTATCGTATAACCGTTGGGTGTAACCTGCCGCAAATAAGGAGATTGAGTTATGTTCTGCAAATTGGTCTTTCTCATATTCAGCAATCGCAAATGAACTGGCATGCTCGGAGAAGTGTAAGTTATTTTTTAAACTGATTTTCCAACGATTTGCACTCACTTCATCATTATCTTTCTTACGATAAGATTGAGCGATATATGTAATCCGACCATATTCATAACCAAGGCTGCCCTTTAGTTTGGCCTTAAATGACTTTGTTTTAGTATTACCTGTAGTAAAACTTCCGCCGACTTCAGCCGCAAGCTCCCACTCTTTATCTGTGTCACTAGATTCAATTTCAAAAGCCGACTCGACATATTGGCTTTTAACCAATTTGCTCTCAGCAAAAGAAACTGGTGAATAAAACGCTGTTATCGGTGCCGCGAAAAACAGTACAACTCGTTTCATTAGGTAAACTCTTTCCTCAAATAAAAAAAAACGCTAGCCTCACAGCTAGCGTTTATATTATATACGATACTTGATGAAACTAGAAAGTGTAAAGTAGCGTAATTGTGGTCTCAGTATCAACACTTTTCTTATCTTCACTCGCATTGTTGTCATGACGAATAGTCAATCCAACTTTCATTGCAAGCTCGCCTAAGATGTTTGCGGTAATTGCAGTCTCTGAGCGAGACAATGTCGACTTATCGCTTTCTAGTGCAACATCACTAACAAGAATTTGAGTGAACTTAGACGTTTCTGATAACGTATTTTCATACGATAAACCTAAGTGAACAATACCTACCTGTTCCGAATCGCCACCATTAACGTCAAAGTATTTAATACCCGGACCGATATCACCATCAAGCAATGATGTGTCTGTTTTAAATAAACGCTTGCTGTAACCGCCAGCTAAACTAGACACTGAATCGTAGTCGCTAAACTTATCTTGCTCATGTTCACCTAAAATGAACATACTGCTCGTTTCATCGATAATGTACGAACCTTTCGCGCCCAACTTCCAACGCGACGCCGTTTTCTTTTCAGCATCTTCGCTGTAAAGAATGTCTGCGTAGTAGTTGTTATTCCATTCCGCCAGTGTGTGCGTCGCATCAACCTTAGCTTTTAACGTTGATGTTTCAGTGTTACCGGTTGTCATCGTACCGCCAAGCTCAGCGGTTGCTTGCCAGCTTCGCTCTTCAGCCATAACAGGCATCGCGACAACAGCAGCTAACGCTACGCTAGATAATAATGTTTTCATGTTACTTTTCCGCGTTCGCTTGGTTTTGGATATGAACATCCATTTGTGGGTAAGGAATACCAATATTTTCTTCGTCTAAACGGATCTTAATCGTTTCCATTAAGTCAAAGTATACTGTCCAGTAATCTTCTGTTTTAGCCCAAGGACGTACGACAAAGTTCACTGAGCTATCAGCGAGTTCTGAGACTGCAATAGTTGCTTCTTCATCTTTTAACACTAATTTATGCGCAGCAACAATTTCAGTTAATACTTGCTTTGCATGTTTAATGTCTGCGTCGTAGCTAACACCAACAACGATATCCACACGTCGAGTTTCACGCGCAGAATAGTTAATAATCGCCGAACCAACAATCGCAGAGTTAGGTAAGATAATTTCTTTGTTATCAACACTGCGAATAATAGTTGAGAATAATTTAATTGATTCAACAATACCTGACTCACCAGCCGCTTCAATGAAGTCACCTGATTTGAATGGACGGAATGCAATGATTAATACACCAGCTGCAAAGTTTGATAACGAACCTTGTAGCGCAAGACCAACCGCTAAACCAGCCGCACCAATAATAGCGATAAATGAAGCAGTTTGAACACCTAACTGACTTAATGCAGCGATGATCACAAACGCCATCATTAAACCGTAAGATAAACTTTGTACAAAGCTAACAATAATTGGGTCTAGCTTGCGCTTTTCCATTAGTTTGCCAATGCCTTTACTGATAACGTTAGCAATCTTTGAACCAACCCAGTAAATAACAACAGCTACCGCAAAAGCGATCGCGTAGTTAATAATTGTATTAGAGTGGTCGCTGTACCACTGCTGAATCATTTCCATAATAGTTTCCTTAGTTTATTAGGCGTCAATAATATGACGAAATCGGCGTCATCATACCCAGTTTTTCTAAAAATCCAACCTAAATTTAGTAAAAATAGTTAATTTGAATGATTTTTTTTTGAACCATGAATGGTTAAGCAAAGGTTCATATTTAAGGCGAAAAAAAAGGCACTTTTCGTGCCTTTTTATGCAAGAGCTAAATTGACTTCAAATTAAGCCACTTTAGCCCAATGGTTGTTCAACCAATTACAGTACTTTAGCGTCTAACTCACCGGTTAGGTAGCGTTGGAACATTTGTTCCAGTGTTAATGGTTGAATCTTGCTTGCCATACCAACACAACCAAAAGCTTCGTAACGATCAACACAAATATCTTCCATTGCCTTTTGAGCTACAGAGAAATATTTACGCGGATCAAATTCTGAAGGGTTTTGCGCCATAAAGCGACGGATAGCCCCCGTTGAAGCTAAGCGTAAATCTGTGTCGATGTTAACTTTACGCACACCAAACTTAATCCCTTTAACAATCTCTTCTACAGGGACACCGTAAGTTTCTGGAATCTCTCCACCAAACTCATTGATTACAGCTAACCACTCTTGTGGCACAGATGATGAACCATGCATAACTAAATGAGTGTTAGGGATACGTGCATGAATCTCTTTGATACGATCAATCGCTAAAATATCACCCGTTGGTTTACGGGTAAACTTATAAGCACCGTGTGATGTACCAATAGCAATAGCTAATGCATCACAATTAGTCGCTTTAACAAAGCTTGCCGCTTCATCCGGGCTTGTTAGCATTTGATCATGACTCAAGATACCTTCAGCACCAACACCATCTTCTTCACCAGCCATGCCTGTTTCTAATGAGCCTAGACAGCCGATTTCACCTTCTACAGACACACCACAAGCATGAGAGAAGTCTACAGTACGCTTAGTTACATCAACATTGTAATCATAATCAGAAGGTGTTTTACCGTCTGCTTTTAATGAGCCATCCATCATTACTGATGAAAAGCCTAATTGAATTGAACGTTGACATACGTCAGGTGACGTACCATGGTCTTGATGAATACACACAGGGATATGTGGGAATTCTTCAATTGCAGCATTCATTAACGCTTTTAAAAACGGAGCACCTGCGTATTTGCGCGCACCAGCAGACGCTTGCACAATTACTGGGCTATCCGTACGATCGGCCGCTTCCATAATGGCACGCATTTGCTCTAGGTTATTGACGTTAAACGCTGGGATCCCGTAGCTGTGCTCAGCTGCATGATCTAAAAGTTGACGCAATGAAATTAAAGCCATTGTTTTGTTCCTGTCACTATTGTGGGCTAAAAAGTGCCCTAAAATTAAAGAGTAGGATAATTAAAAAAATCCTGCTCCCCGAAAAACAATTGTCGCTGATGTCATACTTACTACGAGTGATGTACATCAGCTTATCGATGATAGTTAGTTGAATCTAGTCAACTTTAGATTAATCTTTAGCCGCTCGTTGCTCTAAGATTTCAACCGCTGGTAACTTCTTACCTTCTAAGAATTCTAAAAATGCACCACCACCTGTTGAGATATAAGATACATCATCAGCAATACCGTATTTATCAACCGCAGCTAATGTGTCACCACCACCAGCAATTGAGAAAGCTTTTGATTTTGCAATGGCACGAGCAATTGCTTCAGTGCCTGCACCAAATTGATCAAACTCAAATACACCAACTGGGCCATTCCATACGATAGTACCGGCATTTTCTAAAATACTTGCTAGCGCTGCCGCTGAGTCAGGACCGATATCGAAAATCATTTCGTTATCATTAACTTCAGTTACTGGCTTAAGTGTAGCAGTTGCAGTTTCTGCAAACTCAGTTGCCACAACAACATCGGTTGGTACTGGAATATCGCCGTTATTAGCTTGGGCATTAGCTGTGAGCTGCTTAGCATCAGCAATCAAGTCTGCCTCATACAATGATTTACCTACTTGATGATCCGCTGCTGCAATAAAGGTGTTAGCAATACCACCACCGACAACCAGCTGATCAACAACCGTAGAAAGACTTTCTAAAACAGTAAGTTTTGTTGATACCTTTGAGCCACCAACGATAGCAACCATTGGGCGCGCAGGATTATCCAGTGCTTTTGATAGCGCAGAAAGCTCACCTGATAATAATGGGCCTGCACACGCCACAGGAGCATACTTAGCAACACCGTGTGTTGATGCTTGCGCGCGATGGGCAGTACCAAAGGCGTCCATGACATAAACATCACATAACGCAGCTAGCTTTTGTGCTAATGCATCATCATTTTTCTTTTCGCCTTGATTAAAGCGAACATTTTCAAAAACAACTAATTCACCCGCCGCCACTTCTACACCGTTAAGGTAATCAGAAACTAAACGAACATTAACGTCTAGAGCGTCATTAAGGTAGTCAACTACAGGTTGTAATGAATAAGCACTATCAAACTCACCTTCAGTCGGACGACCTAAATGTGACATAACCATCACAGCAGCGCCTTGCTCTAAAGCCAGTTTAATTGTTGGTAACGCCGCACGTAAGCGTGCATCAGAGGTTACCTTGCCATCCTTTACAGGTACATTTAGATCTTCACGAATTAGCACACGTTGGTTGCTTAATGATAAATCCGTCATTTTGATCACAGACATTGACTATCCTTTTAAATTATCTAAATTAATAAAAATTAAACCGCTCGGCTCATCGCCAAGCTGGTATCTAACATTCTGTTTGCAAAACCCCATTCGTTATCACACCACAGTAATAATTTTACTAGGTGACCATCACTAACACGGGTCTGAGTGCCATCAACAATACTGGAGTGCGGATCATGATTAAAATCACATGACACTAACGGCATCTCGGTATAATCAAGTACTTGGCCTAAGCCATTGTTGGCTTCATTTTTTAACATTCGATTGATGGTATCGATATCAACGCGGTGTTCAACGCTAACGCTTAAATCCATTGCGGTGACATTAACTGTTGGCACACGAACAGAAATTGCTTCCATCTTGCCTTTTAGGCTCGGCAGAATCCGCTCAACACCTTGAGCTAATTTTGTGTCAACGGGGATGATCGACTGACTTGCTGCGCGCGTACGTCGCAAGTCACTATGATAAGCGTCAATCACTTGTTGATCGTTCATTGATGAATGAATCGTGGTAATAGTACCGCCCTTAATTGTGTAGTGGCGATGTAATGCTTCAATCACAGGTACAACACAATTGGTGGTACACGATCCATTAGACACAATCAAATCGTCTTTACTCAGCAGCTTCTCATTCACACCAAAGATCACTGTTTTATCAACATCTGGTGCCGCTGGCTGACTAAACAACACCTTTTTCGCTCCCGCATTAATATGTGCATTTGCATCATCACGGCTAGAAAAGACGCCACTACATTCCAGAACAATATCAATACCTAGCTTAGCCCAAGGTAAGTCGCTTGGTTTAGCTACATTAAATAACCTGATGCGGTCATCAGCCACGATCAAGGTTTGGTTGTCAACACTCACCGGAAACTGAAAGCGACCGTGGGTACTATCGAACTGAGTTAGATGTGCCATCGCTGTTGGCTCTGCTAATTCATTGATTGCTACCACTTCAATTTCTTTATTGTACTGACCTTCATATAAGGCGCGTAAAATGCTGCGGCCAATGCGGCCATATCCATTTATTGCGACTCTTAACTTCGACATGAATCCACCATAAAAAGTAAGGCCGCTTGCAAGCGGCCTTAGGAGTTATACTATTGATTTCGCTACATTGACAACGTTGTCAGTAGTGAAGCCGAAGTGCTTGAAAAGCTCCCCGGCTGGCGCCGACTCACCGAAGGTGGTCATCCCGACGACTTTACCGCCAAGCCCAACATACTTATACCAGTAATCGGCAATGCCTGCTTCAACCGCAACACGTGCTGTGACCGCTGCTGGTAATACCGACTCTTTATAAGCCGCGTCTTGAGCATCAAACACATCAGTTGCAGGCATAGATACAACACGCACCTTAGTCCCTTGGTTAGTTAACTCGCTAGCAGCATCCATAGCTAGAGCAACTTCAGAGCCTGTAGCGATTAAGATAACCTGCGGTTGCCCTTCGCAATCAAGTAACACATAACCACCACGTGCAGCATCTTTCACTTGTTGCTCGTTACGTGCTTGACCTGGTAAGTTCTGACGAGAGAAAATCAATGATGTTGGGCCATCAGTACGTTCAACTGCATGACGCCATGCAATTGCTGATTCAACTTCATCACACGGACGCCACGTTGACATGTTTGGCGTTAAGCGTAGTGAAGCGATTTGCTCAACTGGTTGATGGGTTGGACCATCTTCACCTAAACCGATTGAATCATGCGTGTACACGAAAATTGCAGGCTGTTGCATTAATGCTGCCATACGTAGCGCATTACGAGCATATTCCATAAACATTAGGAACGTTGCACCGTATGGCTTAAAGCCTCCGTGCAGTGCCATACCGTTCATAATCGCAGACATACCGAACTCGCGTACACCGTAATGAACGTAGTTACCACTTGCATCTTCAGCTGTAACCGCTTGAGAACCAGACCACATGGTTAAGTTTGATGGTGCTAAATCAGCACTACCACCTAGTAATTCTGGTAACAGTGGGCCAAACTTGTTTAATGTATTTTGTGATGCTTTACGTGATGCAATGTTACCTTGATTAGCTTGAAGTTCGCTAATATAGCTATCCATTGTTTCTTCCCAGTTCACTGGTAAGTCACCCGATAAACGACGCTGTAATTCAGCTGCTAATTCAGGGTAAGCCGCTTGATAAGCAGTAAACTTATCGTTCCAAGACGATTCATCTGCAGCACCTTGCTCACGACCATTCCACTCATTACTGATGTCAGTAGGAATTTCAAAAGGAGCGTGAGACCAGTTTAAAAACTCACGTGCAGCTGCAATTTCTTCAGCACCTAATGGAGCACCGTGACAATCATGGCTGCCACCTTTATTTGGTGAACCGTAACCAATCGTTGTTTTACAACAGATTAGTGTCGGACGCTTAGTATCAAGTTGAGCCGCTTCAATCGCCGCTTTAATTTGTGCGCTATCATGGCCATCGACATCAGCAATAACGTGCCAACCGTAAGACTCAAAACGTTTAACTGTATCGTCAGTGAACCAACCTTCCACTTCACCATCGATTGAGATCCCGTTATCATCCCAAAATGCAACCAGTTTGCCTAAGCCTAACGTACCGGCTAATGAACACGCTTCATGAGAGATACCTTCCATTAAACAACCATCACCTAAGAATGAATAGGTGTAATGATCAACAACGTCATGACCTTCACGGTTAAATTGTGCGCCTAACGTTTTCTCCGCCATCGCCATACCAACTGCATTGGTGATACCTTGGCCTAATGGACCAGTAGTTGTTTCAACACCTGGCGCATAACCATACTCTGGATGGCCTGGAGTTTTAGACCCCATTTGACGGAAGTTTTTCAACTCTTCAATTGGTAAGTCATAACCTGATAAGTGGAGTAGAGAATAAAGCAACATTGAACCATGGCCATTTGATAAAATAAAACGGTCACGATCAGCCCATTCTGGATTTGCTGGGTTGTGCTTTAGAAAATCACGCCATAAAACTTCGGCGATATCAGCCATGCCCATAGGCGCTCCTGGGTGACCTGAGTTGGCTTGCTGAACAGCATCCATACTCAATGCGCGAATAGCATTAGCTAACTCTTTACGTGATGGCATACAAACTCCTACGACTAGGTATTTAGGGAATAATTTTTATGCGCATATTGTCGCTGAAACACAGCGTTTTTACAATCACAAACTGGGGTAAACTGGAGGTGTTTGTGTAAAATTTCATAGACCTTTAGCTAATAGCTTAATCAATAACCACCAATGCGAGTAAAAAAGCATCAGCAAAGCTATGAAAAGCAAACATTAAGTAATACAGTATCACCTATTTTTCTAACAATTATTCGTGAATCAGCATGTGGTCTAATGCCTTTAAAACGTTAATCCATTTCAGCAGAAGCATTGCTGTAATTCTAACATTTCTCTTTCTAGGAAAGGCACTTAACCAACTCACCGGTCTTCCAATACCGGGCAGTATTTGGGGATTATTATTACTATTTACTTGTTTAAGTTTACGCATAATCCCACTAAAACTGGTGCAACCAAGCACAAATCTCCTATTGAGCTACATCACACTTTTTTTTGTTCCTGTTGGTGTAGGGTTACTAGAACACCTACAACTTTTGTCGAATCATTGGCCTGTTATCGTAATAAGCAGCTTAGTGAGTACCTTTATTGTCCTTATTTGTGTTGGAAAACTCTACCAATACCTAATAAAAGGAAACCATAATGATCTATAGCTATCTATTAGCCACTGTTATCGTCTTCTTAGGGTGCAAATGGCTTTTGGCATCATTCAATCACCCTTTGGCCAATCCACTATTGTGGAGTATTGTTACTTTCATTACTCTATTTAGCGTTACACCCTTAGATTATCAAGATTACGCTCAAGCCAATACACTATTTATTGCATTATTAGAGCCAGCAGTCGTCGCATTAGCTATTCCTCTCTTTCTGCAGTTGCAGCAAATCAAAGCACAAAAATTTGCCATATTCCTTAGCTGCAGCGTTGGTGTTTTTATGGCATTGATCAGTGGCACAGCCACCGCATGGTTAATGACGAACGATTTACAGTTGTTATTATCATTACTCCCTAAATCAGTTACTAGCCCTATCGCTATGGCAATAGCTAATCAAGTAGGTGGCATTGCCTCTTTAAGCGCTGCGGTAGTGATATTCGTTGGCTTAGTGGGTGCAGTTTTCGGTTTTCAGATTCTAAAGTTATTTAATATCACCAATAAACAAGCGCAAGGGGTTGCGATGGGATGCAGTGCACATGCCATTGGAACAGCTAAGGCAATCGAAGCGGGTCAAACCCAAGGCGCATTTAGTTCATTAGCATTAGTTATTTGCGGTGTAATGACCGCTATACTTGCTCCGTTGTTTGCTTGGTTTATTGCCTTTTTATAATTAAAGTGAAATTTTTTACACTAAATAAGGTCTATATAAACTATAACTTCTAGCTAAAATTTCGTTATTTTTTATAATGTAATATAAAGAATATTTTAGAAACAGCATTGTGCAGCAAAGAGTGTTCCCATGTCTCCATTACCCAGTTTAGTGTTACTTTGTAAAAAGCCTGCCTTACACCATGGCAAACAACGCCTTGCATCATCGATTGGCGCAGAGCAAGCATTGGTATTTGCCGAACTATTTTTACGCTGTGCACTGGAAGATTTAGAGCAATGGCCTGGGCATGTCATCATCTCCCCGGCAAGCCAACAAGATAATCTATGGGCACAAAGCTTATTAAGCCGTTCCGTTACCATTGTTGCACAACCTGCAGGAAATTTAGGTGAGCGGATCAATCAACTCGACCAGCAACTAAGACAGCAAGGCCACCAGCAGCTAATTTATATGGGAAGTGATGCGCCAAGTTTAATGCCAGAACACTATCTTCAAGCAGCAAGATTGTTAATAAAACATGACATAGCACTCACCCCAGCAATCGATGGCGGTGTCACCTTAATGGCTAATCGTGTTCCTTGGCCTGATATGCAACTATTACCTTGGAGTACAGCACAACTAGGCAGTGCACTAGCACGTTTATGCCAAACCAATCAATTGTCTGTGGCTCAAGGCGATGTAACATCAGATGTAGATACACTCATTGATTTGCAACAATTAAGGGCTAAGCTAGTCGATGATAAACGCCCTGCAAGACAAGTCCTTGCGCAACAACTAATCTCATTCCTTAACCACTTTAACCATTGAGCATCTATATATGAGCAAAGCTTCAGCCGCGACAGCGCAAAACGAACAAGTACAACAATATTACGGTCAAACATTGCAAGGTTCCCATGATTTGCAAACGAATGCCTGTTGTACCGATGATGCAATGCCGCAGTACCTCAAACCCATCTTAAGTAACATTCATGATGAAGTCATGATGCGATATTATGGTTGTGGCCTCGTTAGCCCTGAGCAACTTCTTGGCACACGCATTCTTGACTTAGGCAGTGGTTCGGGCCGCGATTGTTACGCTCTTGCCCAACTCGTCGGTGAACAAGGGGAAGTGATCGGCGTAGACATGACGGACGAACAACTTGACGTCGCTAACCGTCACATTGAGTATCATCAACAAAAATTTGGATACCAACAACCAAACACTCAATTTAAAAAAGGCTATTTAGAGCAACTCGATCTATTAGATTTAGCGCCAAATAGTTTTGATGTGATTGTCTCAAATTGCGTCATCAATCTATGTTCAGACAAGGCTGCTGTTTTAAAGCACGCATTTGACTTATTAAAGCCCGGTGGTGAATTATATTTTAGTGACGTTTATGCCAATAAACGCGTTCAAAAAGACCTAGTCGATGATCCTCTTCTTTATGGCGAATGCTTAAGCGGCGCTTTATATTGGAACGATTTCATTAATCTCGCTAAAGCGGCAGGCTTTACCGACCCACGCTTGGTTGAGGATCGTCCAATCACAGTTGATAACCCAATGCTACAAGAAAAAATAAAGCATATTGACTTTTATTCTGCTACTTACCGCCTATTTAAACTCCCTGAATTAGAAAGTCACTGTGAAGATTATGGCCAAGCAGTAATTTATCAAGGAACTATTGAGCACCACCCTCATGCATTTACCCTAGATAAACATCATCATATTGAAACAGGTAAAGTGTTCCCAGTATGTGGAAATACCTGGCGTATGCTCCATGACACCCGCTTTGCCCCACACTTTACCTTTATCGGTAACTTCGATACCCACTATGGAATCTATGCCGATTGCGGTACAAGCTTACCCTTTGACCAAAGCAGCGCAGTAAATAGCGGTGGTGGCGGTTGTTGTTAGGAGGATCTATGACAGCAATTATCAAGATGACCGACAAGTCACAGGAATGGTATACCACGCCCGCTAATGAACCGCGTGGCTATATACAGCCCGGAAAATTAAAAGAGCTGTGGTTTCACACTGGCACCCGCTGTAATTTAGCCTGTGATTTTTGTTTAGAGGGTTCAAGTCCTAGCGATAAACGCTTAGCAGCCCCCAAGTTTGAAGAGGCAAAGCCTTTTATCGACCAAGCAATCAGCATGGGGGTTGAGCAGTTTTCTTTTACTGGAGGCGAACCCTTTCTAGTCAAAGATATTATCAAAATGATCGACTACGCCTCACAGCATTGCCCCGTATTAGTATTAACCAATGGAACGGAGCCACTGATTAAGCGCTTTGAGTCGTTAAGGGCATTAAGTGATAACCCTCACCCTATATCATTAAGGGTTAGTTTTGACCATTTAGACCCCACTGCGCATGACGCCCACCGTGGAGAAGGTAACTTTGCAAAAGCTCTGTCGGGCTTAATAGCGCTCCATCAGGCAGGCTTTCATGTTTCCATAGCTAGGCATATGGAAAAAGATGAAAACCAAGCCAAGATTGAACAGGGTTTTAGGCAATTATTTCAATTAAATGGGTTGCCCCAAGATCTTCATATTGTTGCCTTCCCTGACTTCCTCACACCGGGTTCATTACCGCACGTGCCACATATCAGTGAGCACTGTATGACCCATTATCAAAATGAAAAAAGTCGAAGTCAGTTTATGTGCCATAGTTCAAAAATGGTGATTAAATATCAAGGTGAAATGCAAGTATACGCTTGTACCCTCGTCGACGATGATAAAGAATATGGGCTAGGTCAAGACTTAGTGATAGCGCAACAACAACGTATCAGCATGAAGCATCATCGGTGTTATAGCTGCTTTGCATACGGCAGTTCATGTAGCGAGCGTTAATACAACAACTTGATTGCTACCATCAGGTGCAAGATAAAATAAAACAGTGAATCACGAGATTCCCGACCAAACTTTCACTGTAATAATCAACACTGACGGCAGACGTCATAACAAGGAAAGCATATGTTAGCTATTATCGGTGGTACAGGCATTTATCAACTCGATGGCCTTAGCATCACATCCACACATCACATGACAACCCCTTTTGGTGATCCGTCAGCAGATATCATCGAAGGTACGTTTAATGGGAGTAATATCTTATTTCTTCCCCGTCACGGGGAACATCATCAGTTATTACCTCACGAAGTAAACTACCGGGCCAATATCTGGAGCTTAAAGCAGTTAGGTGCAACACAAGTAATCGGTATTTCGGCTACAGGCTCTCTGCAACAAGAAATTGAACCAGGTGATTTATCACTACCAAATCAATACATCGACTTTATTAAAAGTCCACGTGACAAAACGTTTTTCGGTCATGGCTTAGCAGCTCATATATCAACAGCGCAGCCGACCTGTCAGCGCCTGGCAGATGGCATTGCCGAAGTCGCTCACCAGCAGCAACAAACTATCCACCGTGATAAAACTTACGTCTGTGTTGACGGTCCACGATTAGGAACTCAGGCTGAGAGTTTATTCTTTAAGAATGCAATGCAGGCCGACTTAGTCGGGATGACCAATGTGCCCGAAGTCTTTTTAGCCGCTGAGGCCCAACTTTGTTACACCACCCTAGCTATCGCGACAGATTATGATAGCTGGCAAGACGACCCCGCGCTGCATGTCACCGTTGAACAAGTTATTAGTCGTTACGGTTCCAGCTTAGAGCGTGCTAAAGAAGTCTTAAAGCAATACTTGTTAACACATCAGTCTGAAATAGACTGCCCATGCCGCCATAGCTTAGACAATGCCATCTTAACGCCTGAAGCAGCAAGAACGCCACAGCACCAAGAGCTACTTGAAGTGCTGCAACGTTAATAATATTGACCGTGTTTACAACCAAATTGCTTGCCATTATTATCCCAATTGCTCCTGATGAAACTCAATGGCAACAGCTCTGTCATGACTTTGCTTTACTGCCCCAGGCCACTGAGGTCATTTTCGTGATAGCCAAGGGACACGACATTGATATACACCCTATCATTGAGCGTTTCCCACGATTGACGATAAAACTGATTCGCAGTGTTCAAGGGCGGGCACAGCAATTAAATGCAGGAGCTCTCGCAGCCAATAACCCATACTTGTGGTTTTTACACGCAGACTCACGCTTGACCCAACATAACATTGACGCCTTATTGAACGCGATAAAGCGCCCATCAGCAAACCAAGGATTGTTTTATTTTGATTTATACTTTTACGATAAAGCATCAAAGTGGTTGACACTCAACGAGTGGGGAGCAAAACTTCGCTCCAATTGGCTAGGGATTCCATTTGGCGATCAAGGTTTTGCTATCGAGCATAAACTATTTAAACAACTCGGTTGTTACGATATAACGGCGCCTTTTGGTGAAGATCACTTGTTGGTATGGCAAGCTAAATTACAGCACGTAAAATGCTACCCTCTTGGCAGCCCACTTGCCACCAGCGCTCGTAAATATCAACAATATGGCTGGCTCAACTTAAGTTGGCGCTATCAAATACTGTGGCCGAAACAAGCTTGGCCCCATTTCAAAAAGCTTCTTGCACATCGATTGTTACAGAGTAAATAATTATTCGCTTGTAATCCGTAAGCGCCAGCACTAGACTTTTCGCTAAATTAATAAGCTTTGAGAATATTATGAATAAAAAAGTTATCAGTGCGGCAGTAGCAATCGCCCTTGGCTCAATTACTCTGACGGCATGTCAGCACACACCAAAGGCTGTTGAAGCGGTACAACAAGTATCAGCAGAACAGCAAGCACAGCTCTTTTCAACACAATTTATTGAGGCCTTATGGCAACTTTCACCAACTTGGGCCCTATATAGCGGCTATCATAAGTATGATGACCAGTTAGTGATCCCTAATGACTTATCTCGCCAAAAAACCTTGGCCTTTGTTGCTGCACAACGCAAACTATTATCAAAGATCGACCAGTCAAAATTATCAGACAGTAGCCGCATCGATTTAACATTGATTGAAAACTTACTTGACTCATCAGAATGGGAAGTAAGCACTTTCAAATCGTGGCAATGGCAACCGTCGCAATATAATGTTGCAGGTGGTTTCGCTCAAGTTATTAATGGGGATTATGCTCCTCTCGAGCAGCGCTTAAGCTCTGTTCTCACTCGTTTAACGTCTGTTGATGACTACTATAAAGCCGCTCGTGAAAACATTAGCAACCCAACCCTTGAGCACACTAAACTAGCGGTTATGCAAAACCAAGGTGCATTAGGCGTGTTCTCTGATGACTTAATCGAGCAAGCACAACAATCACAACTAAGTCATGAGCAAAAAGCACAGTTTAAAGAGCGTGTATTAGCCGCCCGCACGACCATCACTAAACACATCGACTGGCTTGAAAAGCTACAAGCCGATCTTGAAGAAAATGGTGCGCGTGACTTCCGTATTGGTAGTGAGTTATACCAACAAAAATTTGCCTTAGACATTCAATCAAACTTAACAGCAAAGCAGCTGTATAACAAAGCAGTTGATGATAAACAACGTGTCTTAGCTGAGATGGAGACCTTAGCTCATAAGTTATGGCCAACTTACTTTCCAAACCAAGCGAAACCACAAAACCGACAGCAACTCATTAGCCAGTTAATTGAAAAACTATCGGTTAAGCACGTTAAACGGGAAGACTTTGTTAGCGACATTCGCCAACAGATCCCTGAGCTTGAAGCCTTTGTTAATGACAAAAACTTAATCACTTTAGATAAAGAGAAACCATTAGTAGTTCGTGAAACACCAAGCTACATGCGTGGCTTTGCAGGTGCATCAATCAGTGCACCAGGTCCATACGATAAAAAAGCTAACACTTATTACAACGTAACTCCGCTTGATAACATGACGGAAGAGCAAGCTGAGAGTTACTTACGTGAATACAACCACTGGGTACTTCAAGTATTAAATATTCATGAAGCGGTTCCGGGTCATTATACCCAATTAGTGTACGCCAACATGTCACCAAGCTTAGTTAAAAGCTTATTTGGTAATGGCGCAATGATTGAAGGTTGGGCGGTATACAGTGAGCGTATGATGCTTGAAGAAGGCTACGGTGATTTTGAACCTGAGCTGTGGTTAATGTATTACAAATGGAATCTGCGTGTTATCACTAACACCATTTTAGATTATGAAATTCATAATAAAAACATCAGTAAAGAGCAAGGTTTAAGCTTAATGATGGATGGCGCATTCCAACAACAAGCTGAAGCGGAAGGTAAATGGAACCGCGCTACTTTATCTCAAGTACAGCTAACGAGCTACTACTCAGGCTATCGCGATATTTATGATCTGCGTACTGACTATAAAGCTAAACAAGGCAAAGATTACAGCGTTAAAGCATTCCACGATGAGTTCTTAAGCTACGGCAGTTCACCAGTGAAATACATTCGTGAGCTAATGCTAAATAAATAGTCATTCACGATCATAACCAAAGCCTAGCTCACTCAGCGAGCTAGGCTTTTTTTATTACTGTTGGCCCTGCTCTATACGCTTCTTGATCCGACTTAAAGAAACAGGAGTAATGCCAAGATAGCCAGCTATATCTATTTGCGTTACCTGTGTCATGAGTAATTCGGACTGCTCAATGAGTTTAAGGTACCTTTGCTCAGGGCTAAGACACAAAAACTCATACTCGCGTCGTTCTTTTTTTATTGCTAACTTCATCAATAACTCAATCACCCCAGACGCTAACCCATGATCAAGTTTTGTCTGTGTTATTAATGTGTCATAAGGCAGAGCGATTAAACTAACCTCTTGTAAAGCGATGACATTGAAAGTACACACTTGATTATCAACAAGCGCAGTCAGGTTACCAATAACATCATTGGCAAGAATGAAAGATTTAACCGACTCCGCCCCGTTTTCAGAAATATAAAAGCCCTTCAATAACCCCGACTGAACAAAATACAGCGACCGATTGAGCTCCCCTTGCTTGAATAAATAAGCGCCTTTCTCAAGGGTGATAAAGGTGCCTTGCTCTTTGAGTAATTGATGAAAAGTCATTGGTTATTATCTTAAGTTAATGCGCATAAGGGAGAGTTTAACGATCATTACAGCCGTAAGCACTCAATAACCATTGATTAAGGTAAAAATATGTTTCTAAAGAACAAAAAGATAGTTATCACCGGTGGTACTTCAGGGATTGGCTATCAACTGGTAAAAAAACTCTCCAAGGACAATGCTCTTATTGTCATTGGAAAAGATATAAAAAAATTGCAATCACTCAAGCTAGAGTTCGAACACATCACGACCTATCAAGCAGACTTATCTAATCTCACCGAGGTGAAAGCCATTGGTGAATACCTTAACAATACTTATCCCACGATTGATGTTCTCATTAATAATGCGGCGGTTCAATATACGCCCAAACTAACCGATGTGGCTTTTTGTTATGACACTATCGCTCGCGAAATCAATCTTAATTTCACCAGTATTTGCAGCTTGTGCTATCTGTTGCTACCCACAATGACCCAACAGAGCTCAACTGCAATTATTAATATAAATTCAGGGTTAGCGTTAACCCCGAAAACTCATTCTGCTATTTATTGTGGCACAAAAGGAGCACTCAATATTTTCAGCCAGTCGTTACGCTATCAGCTGAGCAGCACTAACATTGAGGTCTACCAAGCATTTCTCCCAGTCGTTGATACACAAATGACCTACGGTCGAGGCCATGGGAAAATATCAGCGTCAGTCGCAGCAGATAGAATCATTAGTGGTATAAAACGCAATGTGCTAGATAACTACATCGGTAAAGTCACTTTACTAAAATACCTGATGCAGTTTGCTCCATTCATCGGCAGAAGGATTTTAAAAAATGCTTAACCTCCACTCTGATGAAAACAAAAAAAATTCGTTATTGCTCTCTCTCATCGCCCCTTTAATTATTGGAACTAGTCTGATGCAAACAAACACCGTTAACGCACAATCTCACTCCACTCCTACTTTTACGGTAAAAGTCACTAACATAGACAAAGATCGCGGTGGCAATATTATGGTCATGCTCTTCTCACAAGATGGATTTCCTAAAGTGCATAGTAAAGCGTTATCGATTCAAACGCACAAAGCAGAGAGCTCAGAACTGTTATTCAGCTTTGAGCAGACCTTAGAGGAAATAGCAGTGAAAGTGCTCCATGATGAGAATGAAGATACAAAAGTCACCAAGAACTGGACAGGGATTTGGCCAAAAGATGGGCTCGGTTTTACCAATCAACAAAAAGTCACGCTCACAGGCCCACCAAACTATAAAAATTCAAAAGTGAGTAAAGCTCAATATCAAAAAGGCTTATTCATCGCCGTTGTATATCCATAAGGACTCGATGCTATGAAATCATTTATCAAGTTATTATTAGTTATTTTTCTGTTTTTCTCTGCAACATTTGCAGTGATTAAATTCAGCGGTGTGCTCACCGCAGAGCAGATAGAAAGCTGGTTTGCATACGTAGGGGAGCTTAACCTGCTTTATGTCGGTATCTTAATCACCCTATTTTTATTTGCAGATTTATTTATAGCCATTCCTACCTTGACCGTTACTCTTTTAGCAGGCTACTTCTTAGGCCATAGCTTAGCGGTTTTTTTTGTCTCTCTAGGAATGTTCGGCGCTGCAACCTGCGGCTATTTTTTAAGTCATAAGTATGGGCAAAGGGTATTTAGGCTATTAATGAAAAAGGAAAATGATCGTAATGAGGCAATCGACACCTTTAAACGTCATGGTTTCTCGATGGTATTACTCTCTCGTGCAATACCCATTTTACCGGAAGCAACGGCGTGCTTAGCAGGGTTAACCAAAATGCCATTCAAAACCTTTATCCTAGCTTGGAGTATTAGTTCTCTGCCCTACATTATCATCGCCAGTTACGCGGGCTCAATTAGCACCGTGGAAAACCCACAACCTGCAATTTACACAGCCATTGGCTTAACCCTAACACTCTGGCTTACTTGGTATATGTATCGCAAGGCGTCTAAGGTTAGAATACCGAATTAACCTTAACGTGGGCCTAAGTAATATCTCCCCCTTAGCAGCAACGATAAGCCTTGTTGTGCGTCAAAATCACGACAAGGTTTAGCGCGTCTAGCTTTTTACTCATTTATCACCGCTTTTAATTAAAGCGCTCTTCTCGACTTAAGTTGCTCGTTTAACAGTATTTATCGCGGCTCCATTACGTTATACTCAAGTCATAATTTTTAACTTGGCGTTTGATTTTGCTTATTTTAATCCCCTATTTCTTAGCTCTACTTTCAGTCATTTGCGCTGCTGTAATTCATTACAAAATGCCTAATGAATTTTTTAAGGCAACAGCCATTGCGACAACAATAACGGTCTTTTCAAGTGTATTTTGTCTTTTCTTATTTCAAGATAATTTACTTGAGATGGCCCCTGAAGGCGTGACGGCTTCAATTCCGCTGCAAACCTTTTTACTAGCGGCAGGCCTGAGTACACTTTACGGGGTATTAATCGCGTTGTTGGTTGGGTACTTTGTTAAAGCCATTAGAGCAATGAATGCTTAGGTATGTTCGGGTCAAACTTTTTTTTGCGACCCTTATTAGCGTATTAACCATAAATATCGAGGCTAAAGAGCAACGCGTTTATCAATACACTAAAGCCGATGGTAGCGTGGTATTTACAGATACTAAGCCTGCACATCATCGATTTAAGTTACTTAAATATGACTGTTATGCCTGTCAGGTTAACTCCTCTGTTAACTGGCATAATACACCGCTTTTTCCTGACAAGTTTAAACAACACATCCAACAAGCGAGTGCTAAAAACAAACTCGACATTGCATTGATTCAGGCAGTGGTCCACGCAGAGTCAGCATTTAAGCCGCAAGCTGTTTCTCGTGTCGGAGCTCAAGGTTTGATGCAGTTAATGCCTGAAACCGCAAAGGAACTAGGGGTTACTAACGCTTTTGAAATAAGCCAAAACATCACCGCAGGCACACAATACCTTGCCAGCTTATTAATTCAGTTTAATGGTGATATCAGTTTAGCCATCGCAGCATATAACGCTGGCGCTTCAAACGTTAGAAAATACCACGGTATTCCTCCGTTTAAAGAAACGCAGCACTATGTTAAGCGAGTCAATATTTTGTATCAGCGCTATGCTTTAGCAAATAATTCGCAGTAAGGCACAATGTTTGAAGCAGAAATAGTTAAGTGGAAATGCGAGGAAGTGGAGGGGTTAAGCAGAGGTAACCTGTGGATTTAGGCTACCTCGATGATAGGAAGGGTTAAGCTACGCGTCGACTTTTGTTGCGATCCGCCAAGTATTCATCATAGGTTCCTTTGAAATTAATGATCTGTTGATCTTTCACTTCAATAATTCCCGTGGCCAACGAAGAAACAAACTCGCGATCATGACTAACAAAAATTAATGTACCATCGTAAGCCTTCAGTGCCACATTTAAAGACTCAATCGCTTCCATGTCCATGTGGTTTGTTGGTTCATCCATAATCAGCACATTGATATCTTGCATCATTAATTTGCCAAACAATAGACGATTCTTCTCGCCACCAGAACAGTTTTTTGCTTTTTTGTTCGCGTCATCAGCGGTAAATAATAAACGGCCAAGCATGGCACGAACCATCAAATCATTATGTTTTGGCGTACGCCATTGCGACATCCAATCAAACAAGTTTAAGTCATTATCGAACTCATGACTGCTGTCTTGAGGACAGTAACCAATTTGCGCATTTTCGGACCACTTAACGACACCGTGATTAGCTTCTAACTCTTGAACTAAACATCGTAAGAAGGTGGTTTTACCGACACCGTTTTCTCCAATGATCGCAAGCTTAGCGCCCGCTTCAAGAATTAAGTCTCCATTTTGGAATAACACTTCCCCGTCAAAGCCATGGGATAGTTCTTCAAGGATTAATGCTTGGCGGTGTAAAGTTTTGCTTTCTTTAAAGCTCAATGATGGTGAGATTCGACTTGATGCTTTAACCTCATCAAGTTTAATCTTATCCATTTTCTTCGCGCGAGAGCTTGCCTGTTTAGCTTTTGATGCATTGGCTCCGAAGCGATTTACAAAAGCCTGTAGCTCATCAATTTCTTCACTTTTCTTAGCATTTTCAGCTAATAACTGCTCACGAATAAGGCTCGACGCTTCCATGAAATATTCATAGTTACCCGGATAAATACGTAGCTCACCATAATCAATGTCAGCCATATGCGTACATACTGAATTTAAGAAGTGGCGATCATGAGAGATAATAATCATGGTCGATTTACGCTGGTTTAACACTTCAGCCAACCAGTTAATCGTATGGATATCCAAGTTATTGGTCGGTTCATCTAACAATAAAATGTCAGGGTTAGCAAATAACGCCTGTGCTAATAGCACTCGAACTTTCCAACCTGGGGCGACTTGCTTCATCAAGCCAAAATGAAATTCCTCTTCGATGCCTGCCTCTAATAAGATATCGCCAGCCCTGCTTTCTGCGCTGTAACCATCCATTTCGGCAAAAACACTTTCTAACTCAGCTACGCGCATTCCATCTTCTTCCGACATCTCTGCCATGGCATAAATACGATCGCGCTCTTCTTTGATTTTCCATAACTCAGCATCGCCCATAATCACCGTATCAACCACACTATACTCTTCAAAGGCGAATTGGTTTTGACTCAAGATACCTACTTTATTACCCGGGGTAATAGAGACGTTTCCCGCTGTTGGCATTAATTCACCACTGAGGATTTTCATAAAGGTTGATTTACCACACCCATTAGCGCCAATAAGTCCATAGCGATTGCCGTGACCAAATTGTGCAGAAATATTTTCAAATAACGGCTCAGCGCCAAATTGCATGGTAATGTTTGCAGAAGTAATCAAAGAAGTGTTCCTAAAAGCGTATCAAATCGCTTAAATATTGAGGTAACGAGCGCAAGCTAAAGTGTATAAATAAAGAGCGGCACCGAGTGAAGTGCGGCACTATAGATACTTTCCAACTCAATGTCGAGTAATCTAACCAGTTTATCGTCTAGACTATAAGAGTCTGTGACAGCTCCCCCACCCAAAAGAGTATGCTTTGTACACAGCCCTGATTTAAAAAGGGCACAAAAAAGCCGCTAATAGATGACTAGCGGCTATACATCTTGAGATGTTTGAACTCAAGCTACAAAGTTTAGAACGTACCCCAAACTGATAGTTTATATTCAGGTTCACGACGACGCTGTGACACCTCATAACCTGTGTATTCGCCGTTACGTGTCCCCTCATAAAAATTTCTGATACGGGTAAACTTACCTACATTAGCTTGATGCATTTCTAATTGAATCTTCAATCCATCAAAATAAGTTGTTTCAGCAAAAATGCGTAAACGATCATTACCTTTAAAGGTTGATACTTGATCCACCAAGTAGTCTTTATTGGTAAAGCGACGGTAAAACTCGCCACCCCAAGCCCATTGTTGTTCAGTTATATCTTGTCTAAATTTAATTCGTAGATTATTTGGAACGTAATCACTCACAGGGCGGTGATTAGCAATAATCTCATCATAGAATTTAGAATCTTGATAGTCATAGCTCAACTCAACTAAACCATTTTTCAAAACAGCATCAATAGGTAAGTTAAGGTCAGCCTTAACCCCCCACACTCTGGCTTTACCTGCATTGCCTAAACCATAAACTCGCTCTTCTTCGGTAGAAGAAGCAAACTCAATTTCTTCGTAAACATCATCTTGCCAATAATGAAACGCTTCTAATTTCAAGCTACCCTTCTCACTAAAACTCCAATCAAACACAGCAGTTAAATCACTGCTTTGATCGGGCACTAAAGCAGAGTTTCCAGAAACATCTCGATCATCTTCTGAAGAAGTACTGGCTGCAAAATCGTCAAAGTTCAACTGTCCAACGACATGTTCTGCCGTAAGAGACAGGCGCACACTAGGGTTCAATTCATAACTAGCAGACAAACGAGGTTTTATAAAACTAAAATTTTGCTCTTTAGGATCTTCCCCTGTGACTTCAATCGTTGAGAATTCAGCCGTTAATCCCCCTTCTAAGGTAAGGGCATCACTTTGGGCATAGCTAAAACTTGCAAAGAGCTCACCCCTAATCTCTTCTACGGTGACATTAGCATTGGTCAAACTTTGTAATTGCCCGTTCTCCGTCTTATCTAACTGCGTTTCTAGACTGTTTTTTGCAAGCTCTATACCGTATTCGGGTTTAAAAGCATTAGACCCGTTATAAGCGAAGGTATTACGTACGATAAATTCTTTCTTAGTTCGCTCACGCTTAAAGTCACCATAATTAGTAATGATTCCACCTTCACGGTCTTGGTCAGCACTATTATTTTCTCGCTCCTCAACTTGGAATAACCCTAAGCTGCGCCATTTCCATTGCTCAAACTCCTGCGCCCAGTTAGCGCCAAGCTCCATGACAGTGTAGCGGTTGACGATAGCAAGTTCCCATTCACTTGAAACATCAGCAGGGTCAGTCACAACGCCATCATAATGAAGTCGTTTAAAATCCCCCGTCCATTTATCAGTACCGAGTCGACCATTTAGCGTTAAGTGACCTTGGTCAAATTCTCTGGCTAATTGAGCGTTAGAAAAGGTAAAGCGACCTAGGCTATCCATTGTTTCTGTCGTTTGGTCGGTAACAACATCATCAGCGTCACGCTTGGTAATTAAATTGGTACGGTAACCCGGGCCAAACCCCAAATCGATATCAAACATCGACTCCCACTCACCTAAGTGAGTACTAATCGCGGCTTCAATATTAGGCTTAGTGGTACCATCTGGCGCGCGGCGAGTTTTAAACGCCCATGTTCCCGAGGTCACATTTTTGCGTTTCACAATATTGGCAACGACAGTTTGTCCAGAGGCTTCACCAGCACCAACACCACCACGGATAATGTCAATACGTTCAACTTGCTCTGCTGGAATACGCTTTAATGCTCCACTTAAACCACCTGACTTCGATGTCGGGCGAGCTCCATCAATTAATACATTACCCGCATTACCGCCAAAGCCTCGAGCTGAACTACCGCCATCGAAGCTAAAGCCAGGTAAGCGCTCAACCATATCAAAGGCATTTTGTGGCTGATATTGAGTAAAAAAGTTTGCTGGATAATTTGAGTTACTTAGCGACTCCTCAGCTTCAACCGAATTGGTTGGCTGATTTGCAACAGCCATGAAGGGGACGCTCAGGCATAAACTTAAAGTCAGCGCGCGTGAAATGGTTTGTGTTGTCATTGTTATTATTTTCACAACCTAAGAAAAAGAGTGAGTATATCAATATATCGTCCCCCCTCTAGAGCACGGGCCCGTTTAAACTGTTTCTAATTATTTCAAAACCATGCCGATAACAAACTAAACCATTCAATATAAAGCATTTATGATTGAATACTTACTGACGTAGTATTACTAAAAATATCTCAATTACTGTGGTAGGTTTAATCTTCATCAGCAAGGTGTAATTGTTCAACAATATACTGTGCAATAGGTATCGCTGAAGTGGCGGCAGGTGATGGAGCATTAGCAACAATTAAACAATTAGGTTGTTTAACAAACAAGAAATCATCGATTAATTGCCCCTGTTTAGTGATTGCTTGAGCACGGATACCCGCACGGTAAGGTAATAAGTCGCTAGTGCGTAATTGTGGGCAATACTTTCTGACTTGGTGCAAATAGCCTTGTTTAAATACACTGTTTTTAAACTCACTGACACTCGCTTTAAAGTGTTTAAACACCACTTTGCGCAGCCCTTTACTTGTCAGTAATTCGCGGCAATCCTGCCAATTAACTTGCCCATGGCGATAACTTTCTCGCCCAGGAGCCAGCACTGCATTAGGCCCCACGGTCACCGTACCATCAATCATTTTGGTTAAGTGAACGCCCAAAAAAGGAAGTGACGGGTCTGGTACTGGGTAAATTAAGTGCTTGACGATTTGATTGTGCCGCTCAGGCAATAAGAAATACTCACCACGAAATGGGATCATTTCAAACTCAGGCTCAAGACCCAACAGGCTAACGATGCGATCGCTCATGATGCCAGCGCAGCTAATGAGTGTTTTAGCTGCTACAACACCATAACTGGTTGTCACTTCAATACCTGCATTGCAGGTATCAATGGCATTTACTTGATGCTCAAATAACACCTGACCACCCGCGGCCACAACTTTATCAAGCATCCGACGGGTCACTTGTTTATAATCGACAATTGCCGTGTCTTTAACTAACAATGCACCAATACCAGCGATATTGGGCTCTAACTGTTGTAACCGTTGCTGACTTATTACCTCAACATCCAATTGATGCTCTTGAGCGCGAATAATCAGTTGTTGCAGTCGCTCATATTCAAGCGGACTAGTCGCAACAATGAGCTTACCACATTGTTCAAAAGGGATTTCATGCTCAAGACAAAAGGCCTTCGTAGCTTCCGCTCCTTGCTGACAAAACTGCGCCTTAAGACTACCTGGCTGGTAATAAACACCCGCGTGAATCACCCCCGAATTTCGTCCGGTTTGGTGAGCTGCACCACCAGACTCTTTTTCTACGATCGCGACGCTGCGATGAGGGTAGCGCTGCAAAAGAGTCATCGCCGTTGCAGCGCCAAGAATGCCTGCACCAATCACTAAGTAATCGACTTGTTCTAATAGATGCGTCTTGTTCACCGTGCCCTCTCAGTCAATCAACGTTGCTGATTAAACTTATTCATTGCCTGTTGATAACGAGTCCAATCAAATTCTTGCTCAACACTATCTGCTAAGGCGTCAATACTTTGCTCTCGCAACACTTGATAATCAATACTATCAAAACTTTCGCCATCACCAGCCCAAGTTAAGATAGCGTTAAGCGCCTCAGGCGTATCCATCAAGCCATGCCAATAACTAGCAAAAATTTGACCATCAGAAGATAAGCAACCCGCGCCAAACGCATGTTCTTTGGTGGTTACGTCATTCTCTTCAAACACGACTTGAGTGATAGGTTGCAGCTCTGTAATCAGACTCACTCCCGCATGAATTTCGTACCCTTGAATTGCTACGGCTTCTTGACCGGGTAGCCTTAATTGGCCTTGCTTTAGGGTAAGCTCTTTATCTTTAGTCAACACTGTATTAATAGGTAAATAACCAAACCCTTGACTACGTTTGGCAGCAGGAGATTCTATTGCATCAGGATCATCAATCAACTGCCCTAACATTTGCAAACCACCACAAATGGCTAAAATTTTGCCACCATAACGTAAATGCTTGGCGATATGGCTATCCCAACCTTGCTCTTTAAGCCATTGCAAATCGGCTTGAGTATTCTTCGACCCCATCAACACAATTAAGTCGGCGGCGGGTTTAGGCTGATTAAGTGTGCTAGCTTGACCTTGCTCGGTATTTGATTGCAGCTGCGGGCCTATTAACTCAACATCAAGCTGAGGGTGCGCACGCATAGCATCAAGGTCGTTGTGATTACTAATTCTAGGGTAAACAGGAACCACCACTTTAAGTTTGGGATTCTCACTGTGCTGCTCAGTAGCAACACTATCTTCACTATCTAAATACAGCCCCTGTAGATACGGAAGAACAGCCAACACCGGTTTACCAGTTTGCTCCTCTAGCCAATCATTACCTGAAGTAAGCAACGAGCGATCTCCGCGAAAACGGTTAATGACAAAACCGATCACTCGGTCTTGTTCACTTTGGCTTAAACAAGCAAGCGTTCCTGTTAGGTGAGCAAACACGCCGCCTCGATCAATATCAGCAACAATAATCACTGGGCAATCGACCTCTTCAGCAAAGCCCATGTTGGCAATATCACGATCGCGAAGATTAATTTCCGCAGGACTCCCCGCACCTTCGACCACCACCATATCGAAGCCTTGCTCTAAACGCTGATGCGCCGCTAACACTGCCTTCATCGCCGTTGGTTTATAGTTATGATAATTAACGGCGCTCAATTGCGCCGCAACCTTACCATTGATAATCACTTGGCAACCGATGTCTGTACTAGGCTTTAATAGCACCGGATTAAAATCGGTAATAGGCTCTAAGCCACAAGCCTGAGCTTGTAATGCTTGCGCACGGCCAATTTCGCCACCATCAATAGTTACCGCGCTATTTAGTGCCATATTTTGCGGTTTAAAAGGCGCAACGTTTAGCCCTTGACGTTTAAACGCGCGCGCTAAACCACACACTAAAGTTGACTTTCCAGCATCTGACGTGGTTCCTTGAACCATTAATGTAATAGCCATTACCTGCCCTACCTTACAAAAAACAAATAAGCGCCAAAACCCAACCACGACAACACTAACAATATCCATGGTAACGCGTGATTCGAAGACGCTCTGCCCTGATCGTCAGTTACTACCTCCACATCATCGGAACTCGCTTGGCGTTGTTTAATCGTCTTTTTACGTTGCTTATCTTGCTCACGTAATTTAGCTTTATGCTGTTTCTTATATTGCGCAATACCTTTTTCAATACCAGCTGCAATTAGCTTGGTCTGTTCTTTGGTCTGTCCTTTCTTTTGCGTTGCCTTGGCAACAGCTAAGGACTCTTGCTGAACGGTCTCTGAAATATCTTGCTTACTCTTGGGCATATTTAACTCTTTTTAACAGCAAGGTGTGGAAGAGCGTTTAGTAACTCAGAAAAGTCACTAAGTACAAGTTCCGGCTGATAAATGGCAATATCTTCACCATAATTATAACCATACGTTAAACCAACGGACTCCATACCCGCCGCTTTTGCGGCAACGATATCGTTTTTTGAATCGCCAACCATCACACACTCTTCCACCGTAACCCCAAGTGCTTGACACACATGGCTAAGCGGTAACGGATCTGGTTTTTTCAGGGCTAAACTATCACCACCCAACACAATATCAAATACACCATTAAGCCCTAACGCCTTAAGGATAGGCGCGACAAATTCTACTGGTTTGTTGGTCACTATCGCTAGCCGATAACCACGTTTCGCCAAGGTCGCCATTGTCGTTTTAACGCCAGCATATAATTGACTATCAACGCAGACATTCGCGCGGTACGCAGATAAGAATATTGCTAATGCATCAGCAGTAAGCTCAGGCGATAAGTTTGGATCAATAACTTGGTTGCCACTTAACGCACGCTCTGTCAGTACCTGCGCACCATTACCAACCCAACCATGAATAGTGTCTTGATTAAAGGGAACCCGACCTAATTCAACCAACATGTGATTAATAGCGTTGGCTAAATCAGGGGCACTATCAACTAATGTGCCATCTAAATCAAAGATCACGACCTGCTTATTTTTAAAGTTCAATGGTTTATCTCGAAGAAAAAATTTTACTGATTATATCACTGTCATCCAGAGTCTGCTCAGGCTAAATAAATCAATATGGAATAAGGTAATTAATAAAAATACTGTAATAACAAAACCGAGATGACGCTTCTCTTGCATGGCGACTCAACAACGTCAACCTGAAAATGTTTTTTCAGGTTCTCGCTTGAAGATAAGCAATAACCATACAGGCAAAAAAAAGCCACCTTGTAAAAGGTGGCTTGATTCGATTATGAGTTCAACACGCAATTATAGCGATGCTTTAAGCTCTATACGACGGCGATGTAATACCGGCTCTGTATAACCGCTTGGTTGTGCACAACCTTCAAACACTAATTCACAGGCAGCTTGGAATGCGATGCTCGCTGCGAAGTCAGTGGCCATTGGCTGGTATGTTGGGTCAGAAGCATTTTGACCATCAACAACAGCGGCCATCTTCTTCATTGTTGCCATCACTTGATCTGCTGAGCAAATATCATGATGTAACCAGTTAGCGATATGCTGTGAAGATATACGCAGTGTTGCACGATCTTCCATTAAGCCAACGTTGTTAATATCAGGTACTTTTGAACAACCAATACCCGCATCAACCCAACGAACAACGTACCCTAGGATACCCTGTGCATTATTATCAAGCTCTTGTTGAACCTCTTCATCTGACCAATTTGGGTTTTGCGCCACTGGAATTGATAAGATGTCATCGATGTTTGCCAGTTCACGTTGAGCAAGCTCTTGCTGACGAGCAAATACATCGACTTGATGGTAGTGCATTGCGTGTAATGTCGCTGCTGTTGGCGATGGAACCCAAGCCGTGTTAGCACCAGATAATGGGTGAGCAACTTTAGCTTCTAGCATGTTGGCCATTTGATCTGGGATTGCCCACATTCCTTTACCAATTTGCGCCTTGCCGCTTAATCCACATGCTAAGCCCATATCAACGTTCCAGTTTTCATAAGCGCCAATCCAAGCTGCCGCCTTCATATCACCTTTACGAATCATTGGTCCCGCTTCCATTGAGGTATGAATTTCATCACCAGTACGGTCTAAGAAGCCAGTATTGATAAATACCACACGACCTTGAGCTGCTTTAATACATTGCTTCAAGTTAACTGTCGTGCGACGCTCTTCATCCATGATGCCCATTTTAATAGTATGACGTTCTAGAGAGTAAGCATCTTCAATGGCATTGAATAAATCATCAGCAAAAGCCACTTCTTCAGGGCCGTGCATTTTTGGCTTAACAATATAAACAGAGCCTGTAGTGGTGTTGCTGAATTTACCATTACCTTTCACATCATGCAGTGAGATAAGTGATGTAATTACACCATCTAAAATACCTTCTGGTACTTCATTGCCTTCACTGTCTAAAATCGCTTCATTTGTCATTAAATGACCAACGTTACGAACAAACATTAAACTACGACCTTTTAAGCTTAACGCTGAACCGTTAGCCGCGGTGTAATGACGATCTTCGTTTAATTTACGAGTAATTGTTTTGCCGCCTTTGGTTAACTCTTCTTGCAAGTCACCTTTCATTAGACCTAGCCAATTACTGTAGACAACCACTTTGTCATCGGCATCAACAGCAGCTATTGAGTCTTCACAATCCATAATAGTTGTTAATGCAGATTCTAAGACGATATCGCTAACACCAGCACTATCAGCTTGACCAATATCGCTGCTTGGATCAATTTGCACGTCGATATGCAGGCCATTGTTTTTTAATAGTATTGATTGAGGTTGTGATGAGTTACCAGTAAAACCAATAAATTGTGAAGGATCTTGTAGACCTGCTGTATCACCATTTTCAAGCTCAACCTGCAACTGACCATTAACTACAGTATAAGCTTTAGAACCAGTATGTGTACCGCTTGCTAGCGCAACAGCAGCATTTAAGAAATCACGACCTTCAGCGATAACTTTATTACCTCGAACAGGGTTATACTGTGCTGTTTTACTCGCCCCGTCTTCTTCACTAATAGCATCTGTGCCGTATAGACCATCATATAACGATCCCCAACGCGCATTAGCAGCATTGAGTGCAAAACGAGAATTCATCACTGGCACAACAAGTTGTGGTCCAGCCATTGTTGCCATTTCAGGGTCCACATTCGATGTGGTTACTTTAAAATCTTCACACGGCGGTAGGAGGTAATCAATCTCTTGTAGGAACGCTTTGTAATTTGCAAAATCATACTGATTATTCTTATGCCATGTATCGATTTTTTGCTGAATATCATCACGCTTAGCTAAAAGTGCTTTATTGCGCGGGGCAAATTCATTAATAATTTTTTCAAAAGACGCCCAGAAGTGATCTTGAGCAATACCCGTTTGTGGCAACGCCTGTTGGTTGATGAAATCAAATAACTTTTGTGCTACCTGTAATCCACCGCTAGTTACTCGTTGTGTCATCTTTGCCTCGCAAATACTTAATAAATAATAGATAACAAAAATATAACACTGTTAAGTCAACAAAAGCGACTTAGCAATCAGTCTATCAAAGGACAGTTCAACAGGGACAAAACAAGCTTAAGGCATTGTAATTTAAGGAAAACAAGAAAAAGCATTAAAGCCTGCATTTGTCATGCAAATATTAATCATTCACAATAAAAATGATTTGAGGGTTTATTATTAATCAAATTAATAACAAAAAAGACTGAATATTGAACCAGCCAATATTCAGTCAAGAGAGATTAAGCGAAATAATGAATAAAAAAGGTAAGCAGATATTTTATTAGTCTAAGGTAATTGATGCATCACCAACACCGACTTCAACGTCCATTTTGTATTGGCCAGTACCACGCCAGACCACTTCTTCACTGACCATGGCACGATTGGCATCTTTTGTACCACTGCTAGCTTTGACTTGAGCAGCACCTACACCAGCCTCAACATTAGCGACACCGAACGAATTAACGTCGCTATAAACTTTAACCTCACCAACACCAACATCAAGTTGTAAGTTTGCTGAAATATCTTTAACCGTCATTTCACCGACACCCAAATCAACATCTAGGGTCTCTAATTGTGGAATTTGAATGTGCCATTCCTCACCATAATCGTCATCATTAAGAGATACTGACAATTTTCCATGGTTGTTATTGACGGTTAACTTGGCATCTTTCGGCGAACTCTTAAAAACACCCCAGCCATCTTTTTCAGATACTTTAACGTAAATATGAATCTTATCGTCAGCAGATGATGAAACTTTTACCGTACCTACATGGGCATCAAGTTCAAATTGCGTCACACCTTGCGCTGAAACATCCTGTTGTAGTACATGCTCGTTCGCTGCTTTAGCAACATTTGACACTGCTAAACACGATACTAGTGCGATCATAGAAGCTGCTGTAGTCGATTTTTTATTTATATTTTTCATTTCTTATCCTAATGCGGTAATTAAATTGCAACTAAACTCTAAAATAAAATACTGTTGCATCTGATGTTAACGCTATAAATGCCAATTAAATGCCAAGTTTCATAAAAATAATAAAGCAATGATTTTAAACAATAAAAATAACATCCCTCGCTAGTCGGATTTTATTAAAAACCAATTGTTAGCAAAAAAGACCAAATAACGACGAGGAATTTCACCTTCCTTTAAGTACCCAGCCGGGTAGTAGCTTCAACTTTTTTAGTTCATTGATAAATCTAGGTATGGTTATTGCTTTATTACAACTAGAAACCATACATGACATTTATTTGTCACTAGGAGTAACTTATGTGGAAAGATGACTCAGAAAAACTAACCTCTCATTACCTTTTTCAATCAATGCTGTGGGTTGCTATTAGCTGTGCGTTAATCTTATTTATGCCAGCATCAGTCGTAGAGTCGCTCAAACTAACCAACTTATTGAACAATTCAGCCCACTTTGTCGGTATGTTCTTTATTATCAGTGCAAGTTATTTAGGCATTGATTTGGTGATGAGTATCAGTAAATCTTTGCGTGAAAAACAAAAGCAATCTCAACTTAGTGAAGATATTCAGAATCGCGTCAGAGTTTTAGCGAGTGGCGAACGTGCTGTTTTGCGTGAATTTTACCTACAGCGTCAAACATCACTCTGGCTGCCAAAAAATGAAGCTGATGTAAAAAGTTTACTAAGTTCAGGCATCTTAATCGCCGTCGACTATTATGCGACAACACGTACAACCGAAGAAGGTGAACATGAAGTTGAGTTAATGATTTCTCATATTGCTCGTCCTTACTTAACCAAGGCAAGACTAAAACTTCCACAAGGTAAACCCAGTCTTGACGATATTACTTACTTAAAGTTAGCACGACCAAACTATTTACCACCGTTAAGTGAACTACGCCGTAGCGCTTAGTTTCCTTAAACGCCCGCACACGACAAAAGCATTGTCATTATCACACTAAAGGTAATCACAATGCTTTTCTCACCACTTGCCATACAATTGGCATCACCGATCCCCCTCCTTGCTTTAAAAATTCACCTTAAAAAAACACAGACAGACTAACCTAAAGAACTATTGATTAAACGTAACTAGTCATCCACTTTTAATGCAGATTACGTTATCATAGCAAAGCATCAATTTCGTGATCCATCACGCATAATTGAGGTATGAAATAACAAGATATTTTTAACGCGCTTTAACCAAATAAATAAAAATACGTTTACTCGATTAAACGATGGTAAAGCGCTTTAAACAAATTTAAAGACTCAGGGTGAACCTAGCTGAGGTAATCACGCCCTAACGTTAAACATGATTTAGGATTTTTACATGCAACGCTTTGTACCAGTACTTCGTGACGACAACGTCGATTTAGAATTAATCTCTCTGCTCAACACCCTCATGGCTGCTTGTAAAGAGATCTCATTTCGTCTTCATCAAGGAGAACTAGCTGGAATTCTTGGTTCAACTTTAGATGAAAACATTCAAGGTGAAACTCAAAAGAAACTTGATGTTATCTCTAATCAACTGATTAAAGATGTTTTACTAGAATCAGGCCTCGTACGTGCAATCGCTTCAGAAGAAGAAGACTCTATCGTCGTCGGCTCTGAGAGCGGTCGCTATTTAGTGTGTTTTGATCCTCTTGATGGCTCATCAAACATTGATATTAATAGCCTTGTCGGAACGATTTTTTCTATTATGGAAGTACCTGAAGGAGCAACAGGTGCAACCGAAGAAATGTTCTTACAACCAGGCACAGATCAAGTCGCGGCAGGTTATGTCCTATACGGTCCGTCAACGCAATTAGCGTTAACGACAGGTGATGGTGTCCGTCTTTATACGCTAGATAATACTATTGGCGAGTTCTTACTAACCAACGAGCGAATGAGTATTAGTGAAGATACCCAAGAATTTGCCATTAATATGTCAAATCAACGCTTTTGGGAGCCTAGCATGCAAAACTATATCGCTGATTTATTAGCCGGTGATACAGGTTCGCGTGATAAAAATTTCAATATGCGCTGGATTGCAGCCATGGTAGGTGATGTTCATCGTGTTTTAACACGTGGCGGTATTTTTACTTACCCTACCGATAACAAAAACCCTGAAAAACCATACAAACTACGTTTAATGTATGAAGCAAACCCAATGAGCTTCTTAGTTGAGCAAGCTGGCGGGGTTTCATCTACGGGTTATGAGCGCATCATGGAAATACAACCACAAGAAATCCATCAGCGTGTTGCTGTTATTCTTGGTTCAAAAAATGAAGTGAATACTTGTTTAAGTTATCATAAATAAATAAAAGTTAGACTATTGTCGACGCTAGCTAAAAATCCAATAGCATTTTTCTATCGAGAAGATAAAATACGCCAAATTTTTAGCTAACCGTCCATCTATTTAGAGGTTTATATGTCAGTTTATGCTGTTGGGCACAAAGTGCCTGATTCAGACTCAATCGTTGGTGCAATCGCACTTGCTTACTTAAAGAATCAAATTGGTGAAGAAGTAATCCCTGCGCGTTTAGGTGAGCTGTCACCTGAAACTCAGTTTATTTTAGATAAATTTGGTTTTGAAGCGCCTGAGTTAAAACTAAGCTACGCTGGTGATAGCCTATACATCGTTGACCACTCTGATATTGCTTTAGCACCAGATGACGTTGCACAAGCAACTATCTTAGGTATTGTTGATCACCACAAATTAGGTGATTTAACTTCTGATACACCACTAGAATGTTGGATTCGCCCAGTTGGTTGTAGTAACACAGTCATCAAGATGATGTACGATTTCCATAATGTTGAGATTCCAAAAGAGATCGCAGGCATGATGCTGTGCGCAATCTTAAGTGACACTGTAATTTTCAAATCACCAACTTGTACTACAGCTGACATTCGTTGCGTTGAAGTATTAGCAGAAATTGCTGGTATTGAAGACTACAAGACATTAGGCATGGACATGTTTAAAGTTAAATCAGCGGTATTAAACACGCCAATGCGTGATTTAGTAATGCGTGACTTTAAAAACTTCAACATGAATGGGACTAAAATTGGTATCGGTCAACTTGAAGTTATCGATCTATCAATCTTTGATGAAATGAAAGCAGATCTTGAAGCAGAAATTGCATTGCTTAAACAAGAAGAAGGCCAGCACAGTGTCTTATTGCTATTAACTGACATCATGAAAGAAGGTTCAGAGTTACTGATCGTTGGTGATGATGACGGTTTAGCTGAAAAAGCATTTGGTAAAGCGACTGTTGATGGAAAAGTATGGCTAGACGGTGTTTTAAGCCGTAAGAAACAAGTTGTACCACCATTGGAAAAAGCATTCGCTTAACTGTTTTAAATACCACCATAGCATCCGCTATGGTGGTTACCCTAACGCTTAGTTAACAGTGCTAACTTAGCGTTATATCGCTGCCTATTCTCATAAGTTAAACTTCGTTGCTGTGCCTGCTTTAATTGATACTTTGCTTTGCTTATTTGCCCTAAAGCATAGTAACTCTTGAATAAACCAAAATAAAACCTATCGACGTCACTAGAAAGCTTAATCGCTTTTTTATATAGCGAAATGGCTTCGCGATATTGCTGCCGCTCATATGCATTTTCAGCACGATCGAAATATCTATAAGGGTTTTTTAATTTGGCTAAATCAACACGCTTTTGATAGGGAATGAGCTCAATAAACCGTCCCTGTGACTCTAACAGTAGTGCATAATTAGCAACAACATTCATATTCTCCGGCGCTAACACCATTGCATAACGGTATACTTTCTCCGCCAAAGCTAATTGGTTATTGTAACGATAAATAACGGCTAAACTATTCCACGCGGGGCTAAAGCTAGGGTCGCTATCAATCGACTGCCTAATGAGCCAATACGCTCGACGCCAATCTTTCGCTACCATGGCATCAGCGGCCAAATTGACATAATACATAGCAATCAATTTATGCTCTTTAATCACCTCTCGAGATAAATGTCTTCTCGTTGCGCTAGGAAGAAAGTCTACAGTAACGTACTCACGATTGATTAAGTTATAACTGATATTAGTTTGGTTGATGCGTTGCTCTTTGAGCCTAATATTAACGTGACCGTTAACTAGGTATAAACCGCCATTGCGATCCCATAATGGAGCAGAAGCAATCTCTTGAAGTTGATAAGGAATACCAAGAAACTTGGCGATAGAGGCCGTCATTATAACCATCGATAAGCAATTCCCTTGCTTCATCGACAGCGTTTCACTCGCCGTTCTAGTATAGCTATTATCATAATCAAAGGCGCGATAATCTTTCATTAACACGTTATCAATTAACTGTGTAGTCAGTGTTTTTTTTGCACCGTATTGAACTTGACTTCGAATCCAGAGCTTTTGCTCACCTGATAATGAAAAGACCTTAGAAGCTGGTTGAATACCGACAGGTTTAGTGAAGGCGTTATCAAGAAAAAGCTGCCTATTAGGTTCTTTTAATTGCTGCGAGTGTTGCGCACAACCACATAGAAGCAATGCTAAAAAAATAATACTGGAATGACACTTTATCATAGCTCCTCCATATCATTATTCAATGCAAGGCTTGTCTAAAAAACACTCGCATTAACTTTAATATTAGAGTGGAAAAGTGAATCAAGCGATAGTAAATACGTATCAAGATATTACAAAGAGTTTTTTTACCCAGAAAAAAGCCCAGTCAAACTGGGCTTTAGAATACATTCTGTAACTCAACTTAACCGTTAAGTTTTAAATTGCGCAAGTAATTCAGATAACTCATTCGCTAGAGCATCTAATTGCTGACTAGAGCTCGCGATAGAGATCGAATCATTAAGGCTGGCACCAAATGCTTCATGAATGCTATTTACATTGTTACTTAAACCATCCACAACGACACGTTGCTCTTGAGTCGCAGCAGCGACCTGCGCATTCATATCGACAATCTGCTGTATTTGCTCGGCAATGTGTTCAAAAGCTTCACCCGACTTTTGTGACTGCTCAACGCCACGTTCAGCTAACGACTTGCCATTATCAATGACATTAACAAAACTTTGACTACCTGATTGCAAGCTCTCAATCATCTGCTCTATCTCGGTTGTAGACTCTTGAGTTCGCTGTGCTAGTACTCGGACTTCATCAGCCACGACCGCAAAACCTCGCCCTTGATCTCCAGCACGCGCAGCCTCAATAGCGGCATTAAGAGCCAGTAGATTTGTTTGCTCAGCAATCGACTTGATGACTACCACAATATTACCAATATTTTGCGCGTTAGATTCTAATTCATTGACTGAATCTGAAGCTTGCTCAATAACATTAGCCACTTCAAGCATACTATTAATAGAACGCGTCACTTCAGCTTGGCCTGATGAAGCTTGATCGTTAACCTGCTGCACAATTTGCGATGCGTTATCGGCATTACCAGCAACTTCATTAACGGTAGAGCTAAGCTCAGTAATTGCGGTAGCCACTTGATCAACCTCATTTTGCGAGTGATCAATTTGCGAACGCGAATTTGCCGCGACTCCTGTTAAACCCGCACTTGAATGACTCAATTCACCGCCAAAGTCGTTAACTTTCGAAATTACAACACGTATCTTTTCAACGAATGTATTAAAGCTTCTAGACAGCTCAGCTAACTCATCTTCACCATTAACTTGTAATTTAACCGTTAGGTCGCCCTCGCCCTGAGCGATATCATCCATTGCATCTTTTGCTTGTTGCAGTGGGATAATAATGCTGCGCCCAATAAAAATTGATGCGGCTAGAAGTACGATAATCGCAACAATAATAACAACAACTTGGCGATTACGTTCCGCGGCATAGGTCTCTTCAATATCATCAACATATATGCCAGAGCCGACTATCCAGCCCCACGGCTGAAAGCCTTTCACATAAGATATTTTGGGTACTGGTGTATCACTGCCTGCGCGCGGCCAATAATAATCAACGTAGCCTTGTCCGCTTTGTTGAACGGTTTTGACAAACTCATTGAAAATTTGCTTACCATTAGGATCTTCTAGTTTTCCTAGGTGTTTTTGATTTAAAGAGGGTTTGATGGGATGCATAAGCATAACTGGCTGCATATCGTTGACCCAGAAGTACTCATTGCCTTGAAAGCGCATACCCTGAATTGTTTTCAAGGCATTTTTTTGAGCTTGCTCAGTAGACAACTTCCCTTCGGTAACTAACCTATGCTGAGTTGCAACAATAGAATGGGCAACATCAATAACGGAAGATAGTCGGTGTTTATAATCTTCCGTTAACTGATGCTTCACATCGACTAACCCGAATGCAAGCTTCGCTAAAATGATGCATACCGCAACAATGGTGAGTGACCAAATGCGTTGCGCAATTGTTAATTTGTTCAAATTCAAGCCTTACTAAGTACTTAATATTAGTAAGAGTATAGTCATAAAATCTGAGTAAGTTCAAATAATACAACGAAAATACTAGCGCCAGATCAATTTAGGGTTAAATACGATAAAGTATTCATTTAACAATGAGTCTTTAGTATTATAATCAAGAGGTTGCCGGTCAAACTTTGACACTTCAGCTCCCGCACATTGAGCGATACATTGCCCTGCGCCAGTGTCCCACTCCATCGTTGGACCAAAGCGCGGATAAACATCGGCCAACCCTTGAGCCACGAGACAAAACTTTAACGAACTCCCTGTTGGCACAGTCTCAGTTTGCTCAAACTGCGCTATAAACTCTGCCAACTCAGGACTTGGGTGTGAACGACTACCAACCACTTTTAATGGGCTATTTAATTCACGCTCATTCAATGTAAGTTTTTCTACGTCTCCAGACTCCCCTTTGAAGAAACAACCAAGCTCGCTATTGGCATAGTATGTTTTATTCAGGGCTGGTGCATATACTACAGCCATTGTCGGTTGATTGTTTTCTATCAACGCAATGTTGACCGTAAACTCACCGTTCTGTTTGATAAACTCTTTAGTCCCATCCAGCGGATCTACAAGCCAGTAGCGTTGCCATTGCTGACGCTGCTGCCAAGTAATGCTATCTGACTCTTCTGATAGCACGGGAATCTCAGGCGTAAGCTCAGCTAACCCGGCAACAATAACCTTATGGGCCGCTAAATCAGCCTCTGTGATTGGGCTATCATCTTTTTTAGTCCACGTTTGTGTTTCACCTTGGCGGTAAAACGTCATAATCGCTTCACCCGCTTGTTCTGCGATTGCCACAATACCTTGTAAGATTATCTCACTCATGAAATATAACCTTGCTCTCGAAGATAATTTACTAATTGCTCGACACTTTGCTCTAGCGTTTGCTCTTCTGTTTGAATAACAATTTCAGGGTTCTTAGGTGCTTGGTATTCAGAGTCAATGCCCGTAAAGTGTTTAATCTCTCCAGCGCGCGCTTTTTTATAAAGCCCTTTTGGGTCACGCTCTTCACATGCAGCTAATGAAGTAGCGATATGAACTTCAATAAACTCACCCTCGTTAAGCATTGCACGTACTTGCTCACGCTCTTGAGTAAAAGGAGAAATAAATGCACTTAGCACAATAAGGCCCGCATCAGCCATTAATTTGGCCACCTCACCGACACGACGAATATTTTCCTGTCGCGCAGCATCATCGAAGCCTAAATCACCACATAAACCATGACGTACGTTGTCACCATCAAGCAGGTAAGTATGTTGACCCGCTTCATAAAGTACACGCTCTAATGCACCAGCAACTGTCGACTTACCTGAACCGCTTAGGCCAGTGAACCATAAGACACAAGGTTTCTGACGCTTTTGCTCACCACGAAGCGCTTTATCGACAGCATGTTGATGCCAAACAATATTTTCATCACTCATAATATTAATTCTTTAAAATGTAACCTTAGAAAAAGGGAAAATCATTGGTACCATATAAATCACTATCGCAGAATAAACTAACGACAATGGCACACCAATGCGTAAATAATCTTTAAAGTGGTAATTACCTGCACTATAAACCATTAGATTGGTTTGATAGCCATAAGGGGATATAAAGCTCGCACTAGCGCCGAAGATCACCGCCATAATAAAAGGACGGGGGTCAACACCATAGCCAACAGCTAAACTATAGGCAATTGGAAAAGCCAGCGCAGCAGCGGCATTATTGGTAATTAATTCCGTAAGTAATAAGGTAAATAAATAGATCGCAATAAACGCGCCTAAAATCCCCCAGTCACCGAACAAGGTTAATAAACCCTGCCCTAACATCTCTGCAACCCCATTATCAACCATGATACTGGCAAGGCCTAAGGCCGAGCCGACAATAAGCGTTAGTTCAATAGGAAAGCGTCGCTTGAGCTCCTCTAAGGAGATTACACCAGCAAATAAGTAGCCGACCAGTAAACATAACAGTCCCTTGGTTAGATCAACCGTTCCCGTGAGAGCGAGTCCTAGCACTGAAAGAAAACTAAATAATACAAACTTAGATTGCTTAGCATCGAGTTTAGCGCTAACACGAGACTCTGAGACCATGACGAACTCACGCACCATATTACGGTGCTGATGGAAGTTCTTTCCTGGCACTAACATTAACGTGTCGCCAGCACGCAGTTTTATTTGCCCTAGGCCACCACTAAGTTGTTCATGACCACGACGAATAGCAACAACAGCAGCATCAAAGTTCTGCCTAAATTCACACTCTTTTAGCGTTTTTCCTTTAATTGAAGCCGAGTGACTAACAATCACTTCCATTAACGCCTGACCTTTAAGGTGTGACTTGGCAAACCATTCCAAGCCTTGCATTTCTTGTAACAAGTGCAAGCTATCGGTATCACCAGCAAACATTAAGCGGTCACCCGCTTGAAGTTCTTCTTGCGGGCAAACAGGACGAATCAACTCTCCGCCTCGCTCAATCTCCACTAAATAAAGACGCTGCAATGCTCTTAAACGATTTTTCTCAACCGTTTTACCAATCATGACAGAATCGTCACTGACAACAGCTTCTAGCAGGTAAGGTAATTCTGTTGGCTGATTATTAAACCGGTCTGGTAACCGGCCACCCAAAAGCGCTAACACAGCAACACCAGCGGCAACGACAACTAAGCCAATAATTGTAAAATCAAAGAACCCTATGGGTTCAAGCCCAGCATCAACAACAAAACTGTTAACGATCAAATTGGTTGAGGTGCCAATCAGGGTTAAAGTCCCCCCTAAAATGGCGGCATACGATAGCGGTAATAATAGCTTCGATGGAGAGTGGTATTGGTTACGTTTAAGTACCCCAATCATGGAAGCAACCACGGCAGAGTTATTGGTAATAGATGATAAAAAGGCCGTAGAAAAACCAAGTTTAGCAATTACCAAAACAAAGCTAGTTTGGTTTAGTTGCCGTCCAATGGTTTGTAAAATATCGGTTTTTTCCATCGCAACAGAGACGAGTAAAAGTAGAACTAATGTTAGAACAGAAGAGTTGGTAAAATTAGCCATCATATCTTCGAGGCTAATCCAATCTAACATATAGCTTAATGCGATGGCACTGACAAAGAGAATGGCCGGTCGGATTTTGTTACTAATTAACAATCCGACCAGCACCGTCAGCATTAAAATAACACCAGCTGACTGAGTAAACACTTTACTTTCCTTTTAGCGCACTAATATCTAGTGCCTGCCAGTGTGGGAAATGCTTACGAACGAGTTGGTTAAACTCTAATTCGAACTCTGAAAACTCATGTGATGTAGCTTCTGCTTCAACAGATTGCTCAATCATACCTGCTGCAACTGTCACATTTGTTAGACGGTCGATTAAGATAAAACCACCCGTATCACGAACATCATTGTACAAATCAAATGCTAACTTCTCAGCAAAGTTTAACTGAACCTGAGCGACTTCATTAAGCGCTAGTTCTGATGCATCTTCGTGTACTAAGGTGTTCACATTGATTAAATGATCGATACTACCGATTGACACCTGAGTTTTCTTACTTGCAATTTTTAAATCGTATTGACGATTAATTTCAAGCGGCTTCTCACCCATCCATACAAGCTTAGCTTTAGCAGCCTGACTCACTAATGGTAAAGTGCCTGTCACTAACATGTCACCACGACTAACATCAACTTCATCGTTAAGTGTTAACGTAATTGCTTGTCCTCGTGACGCCGATGGTAGCTCACCCTCGAAGGTAACGATTGATTTAACTGAGCTCGTTTTTCCTGATGGTAATACTGTAATGTTATCGCCTACATTAACGGTACCAGAAGCTAACGTTCCACAGAAACCACGGAAATCTAAGTTAGGACGGTTAACATATTGAACAGGTAAACGAGCACCGTTATCAACAACATCGTCGTTAATTTTAACCGTTTCAAGTAAATGAAGCATAGTTTCACCTTGGTACCAAGGCATTGCTTGACTACGATTTACAACGTTATCACCGTTAAGTGCTGACATTGGAACGAATTGAATATCACGTTCCCCTAAACCGCCAACAAACTCTAGGTAATCTTCACGAATGTTGTTATAAACCGTTTCGTCAAAATCAACTAAATCCATTTTGTTAACCGCAACGATAAAGTGTTTAATACCTAATAAAGAAGCAATAAAGCTATGGCGCTTTGTTTGCACCTGCACACCGTAACGTGCATCAATTAGGATAACAGCTAAATCACAAGTAGAAGCACCAGTAGCCATGTTACGTGTGTATTGCTCGTGTCCCGGCGTATCAGCGATAATAAACTTACGTTTATTCGTTGAGAAATAACGGTAAGCAACATCAATGGTAATACCTTGCTCACGCTCAGCCACTAAACCGTCCACTAATAAAGCTAAATCGATTGCTTCACCAGTCGTACCCATTTTTTGACTGTCGTTTTTAAGTGCTGCTAACTGATCTTCATAAATTTGTGCGCTATCGTGTAATAGACGACCGATTAACGTACTTTTACCGTCATCTACGCTACCACAAGTAAGTAAGCGTAAGAGGCTTTTATGTTGTTGTAATTCAAGGTAGCTCTCTACCCCGATATCATTAATTTGTGCTGCAATATTTTCATTATTCATGAGTGCTTCCTAGAAATAACCTTGACGCTTTTTAAGTTCCATTGAGCCAGATGAGTCGTTATCAATAACGCGACCTTGACGTTCAGACGAACGAGCAAGCAACATTTCTTCGATAATTTTAGGTAATGAATCGGCTTCAGAGTCGATTGCGCCCGTCAGCGGGTAACAGCCTAACGTTCTAAAACGCACCATTTCATTTTCAACTTTTTCACCTTCTTCAATTGGCATACGGTCATCATCGACCATAATCTTAACGCCATCGCGCTCAACAACAGGACGTGGAGCAGCAAAATAAAGTGGAACAATGTCAATATTTTCTAGATAAATATATTGCCAAATATCAAGTTCAGTCCAGTTAGATAATGGGAAAACACGAATGCTCTCACCTTTGTTCACTTGACCGTTATAGGTATGCCATAACTCTGGACGCTGGTTCTTAGGATCCCAACGATGCTGGTTATCACGGAAAGAGTAAACACGCTCTTTAGCACGTGACTTTTCTTCATCACGACGTGCACCACCAAATGCGGCATCAAAACCGTACTTGTTTAAAGCTTGCTTTAAACCTTCAGTTTTCATTACATCAGTATGCTTAGCACTACCGTAAGTAAATGGATTCATATCCATTGCTAACCCTTCAGGGTTTTTATGAACTAACAGATCAAAGCCATGCTTTTTTGCTTGTTCATCACGAAATTCAATCATTTCGCGGAACTTCCAGTTAGTGTCAACATGTAGCAAAGGAAACGGCAGTTTTGCTGGTGCGAATGCTTTACGCGCAAGGTGAAGCATGACGGCACTGTCTTTACCTACAGAGTAAAGCATCACCGGGTTATCAAATTCAGCAGCAACTTCACGAATAATATGGATACTTTCCGCTTCTAGTTGCTGTAAATGAGTAAGGTTTACTTGAGTCATTACACTATCCCAATCTTAGCAGTGGCAAAAGCACACTGAGTTGATATTTTTAATATGATCAATATACACACCCGACCTTATTTCTTAAAATAATAGATAATTAGTTTTTATAACTTTTAAGAATAAGAATACAGTCATGAAGGTGAGAGGAATATATTGCTCGGGTCAGTAAGCAACAAAGCCACTTCCCATGAGAGTGGCTTTGTTAATTATAATAAGGGACTTAGGTAGTCAACCTAATCTTTATAACGGTCTCGAATCTCTAAGAACTTATCAAGGTTATCCATCAGTAAGTCAATTAACCGAGGGTCAAAGTGTTTACCACGCTCCTCTTTAAACAGTTCGAGAATGCGATCCAGCTCCCAGGCTTTCTTATAACAACGATCACTCCCTAGTGCGTCAAAAACATCTGCAATAGCTGTGATGCGACCGTAAAGATGAATATCTTCTTTAGCTAGCCCTTGTGGATAGCCACTGCCATCCCATTTTTCGTGGTGAGTTAACGCAATGGTAGCAGCAACATCCAATAAAACTAAACCCGCACCATTGAGAATATTATAACCCTTCAATGCGTGGGTCTTCATAATTTCCCATTCATCGGCATCCAATTTACCTGGTTTATTTAAAACCGCATCAGGAATCGCAATCTTGCCAACATCATGTAATGGTGAAGCACTCTTAATTAACTCAACTTCATCATCAGGTAAACCAACTAACTCACCGAGTAGTGCAGAGTAATAAGCAACACGCTTTACGTGATACCCAGTTTCATTTGAACGAGATTCAACCACCTCACCTAAACGATAAATTAACTCTTTTTGACTATTATCAATTACTTCATGTAAATAGATATTATCGATAATCGAAATTAAGTTTTCAGTGAATATATTAAGAATATTACGGTCAATACTGTTTATTCGGCTTTTAGTTTTGCCATAAAAAATCAAACTGACTTTTTGACCCGAGCAAAACATCACAAAATCTTTTTCTCGATAGACATTAGCGTTTGTGCGTGTCGCTTCTTCAATTAATTCGCGTTTAACCTCTGGTAAAGAGTCTAGTGAGACATCTTCTTCGAGCTCTTCCGATTCCTGAAATAAGAAATGTTTAATTTCTTTGGTTTCATTATGGTATGAATAGGCGTCAGACTCTTTACCAAAGGCTTTATCATCACTGATATGTAGCAAATCACTTAATTGAGCGAGTGTTAAATTCACAAAGGCTTTTAGGCCATGAATGGACGAGATACCACGCGAGGCAATAATTAAACGCTCAAGTGCTGCCTTACTTCGTAACACAGTATTAATATCTTTATACGAACGTAAATTTGAATAAAGAATGGTATAAAGCTTAGCTGAGGTTAACTCGGTCTTATTTTTATAGTCATTAATGTCGTAGTCACGAATAACCTGATGCTCAGGTGCTTGGCCTGGTTGACCGGTACGTAATACGATACGTACTGAATGGTTTTTCAACTCTTTACGGATATAAGCGGCAAGCTCTAACCCTGCTTGATCCGTCTCCATCACTACATCAAGTAGGATTAAGGCGATATCAGCATTGTTCTTTAACGTTTCTTTAGCTTCTTTTGCGCTGTAAGCATGGAGAAGCTCGAGTTCGCGGCCGTGAAACTCAAACGAGCCAAGTGCTAACGAGGTAACAGCATGAACATCTTTCTCATCATCAACAACTAATACTTGCCAAGGCGCTTTTTGAGGTTTTGCTTCTACTGCATTATCGTCAGAGAATAAAAACATATCATTCATATTCACCCCCTATCCCTGTAACACTTTCGAAAGCGACTGCGCATTATCCGTCGTTTTTTCGATAATAGTTATCAATTGCTCTTCATCCAAACCACTTAACTCGATAATAGATGGTGTAATAAATTTTTCAGCAGGCATATCAGGCTCAAAAACGAGTTCATCGGCTAACTTTATCGCAAGATTAAGCGATTGGCTATGCCCAAGATAATTTGATTTACAATGTAATAAATGTTGGTTACGAATAGTTTCCACTAATTCCTCTCCAATTCCCCAGTGGCTTAACAGCCCACTTGAAATATCAGAAAAAGAAAAACCTAATGTTTCTTTCTCAAACAACAGTGCTTTTTTTTCTTTACCGACCACATCAGTTAACCCAACAACAAAATATGGCAAGCGCTCTAATACAACTAGTAAACCGATATTGTGTAATAACCCTGCAACAAATAGCGAGTTATTAGTTCCCGGAAAGCGTAATTTATGTATTTCTTTAGCAAGAATCGCACAATAAACGCTATGAAGCCAGTAATCATGCAAATTAACTCGTTTACCGCCAGCCCCTTTAAAAGTTAAAGCGGCTGAGGTAGATAAAGCGATATTATATAATTCGTCGGTACCGATCTTAATCACGGCTTGTTCTACGGAGGTTATGTTACTCTTTTTACTGTATAAGGCACTGTTTGCTAACTTCAAAACGCGGAAACATAACGCAGGATCAAAACTCACCAAACGCGCTACCTCATCTGCAGATGTTGTCGGATCTTTTATCAAGGAGTCCAGTTTCAGGCAGATATCGGGCAGGGTATAGAGCCGATTAGCTTTAACTATAAAATCATATAACTCAAGCATCCGTAATTCGTATTCCTTGTGTTCAACAAACGATTTTCTATTACCGTACTTATGTAAAAAGTGTAGCAGATGTTGCGCTAATTATTGTAATTTATGCAGGTGATTAAATAATGTAAAAAAAAGGCCAATATTTCTATTGGCCTTTTATTCTGATGTCAAAACAAGGTGTTTAAATCTCGAAGTGCAATCCGCACTCGCGTTTAAGCCCATTGAAACGAGTTTCTTCCTCACTCATCCCCGGCTCTAATTTACGCGTGGTGTGTACATCACCTAAGCTGACATAACCCTCTTCCCATAATGGGTGATAAGGTAAATCAAACTCTGTTAAGTACTCATGCACTTGCTTGTTGTTTTGATCGATAATTGGCAAAAACTTATATTTATCGCCACGAATCTCAACAATCGGCAACCCCTCTCGCGAAGACGCTTGGCTGCTACGTAAACCAGAATACCAAGTACCAACATTAAGCTCTTTAAGGGCACGTTGCATCGGCTCAACTTTATTACGTTGATTATAGGCTTCGATACCGTCTAGGCCTTGTTCCCACTCTTTACCAAAACGCGCTTGCTGCCATGCTGGCGACATCGCACTTTGATACACTTTAAGGTTTAAGTTAAAGCGCGTAGTCAAGGTATCAATAAACTGATACGTTTGCTCAAACAAGTGGCCCGTGTCGGTTAAAATCACCGGAATATCAGGCTTTTGTGCATTTAATAAATGCAGCATAAACGCCGACTGAATACCAAAACTTGACGATAGCGCATGCGTACCTGGCAAGTTTTCTAATGCCCATGCAACCCGCTCTGCAGGTGATAGCTCAGTTAAATATTGATTAACCTGAGTTAATACTGCCTGCTGATCGGATTTTGGAGCATCTAACAGTGCGACAAAATCTGTCTCTAGTGGCAATTTAGTCATGGAAGTCACTCGCGCTAGCAAGAACCGCTTTAACTTCTTCAGTACGTACTAAGAAGTCACCAAAGAACTCACCGTCTTGACGCTCTTTAGCGAAACGTTCAAAGCGACCGTCTAAGTCGGCTAAAATTTCTTCTTCGTTACCGTTCTCTAGGACCATTTTGCTGATACGTGTACCATCAAATGCAGCGCCTAGGTATAGGTTGTAACGACCAGGGCCTTTACCAACTAAGCCGATTTCAGCAGCGTATGGACGAGCACAACCGTTTGGACAACCTGTCATACGCATGACGATTGGTTGGTCACCAACACCGTGTTTGGCTAACAGTACGTCAACCTTATCAGTAAATTCTGGGAAGTAACGTTCAGCTTCAGCCATACCTAATGCACATGTTGGCAGTGAAACACACGCAATTGAATGTTCACGTAGCGGTGTTAAACGCTCGCCCAAGACACCGTATTTACGCGCTAACGCTTCAATTTCAGCTTTGTCTTCTTCCGCCACATTGGCCACAATCATGTTTTGGTTCGATGTCATTCTAAAGTCACCTTTGTGTACTTTAGCGATTTCACGGAAACATGTTTGTACTTCTTTACCCGGTACGTCTTTAATACGACCACACTCGATGTAAAGTGTTAAGTGCCATTTGTTATCTAGACCTTTAACCCAACCAAAGCGATCACCACGGGTGGTAAATTCAATTTTCTTTGGCTCACTGATTGTCACACCAGAACGCTCAGCGACTTCAGCGCGGAACTTATCAATACCATGCTTCTGAACAGTGTATTTGATACGTGCTAGTTTACGCTCAACACGGTTACCCCAGTCACGCTGAGTGGTGATAACGGCTTTTGCTACTTCAATCGTATCTTCTAGTGCAACAAAACCCAGCTCATCCGCTAAACGTGGGAATGTTTCTTTATCGCCATGAGTTGCACCCATGCCGCCGCCAACAGTCACGTTAAAACCGATTAACTTGCCTTTTTCAGCAATAGCGATGAAACCTAAACAGTTAGTGTAAACATCGACGTCATTGTGCGGAGGCACAGCAACAGCGATTTTGAATTTACGTGGTAAGTAAGTTTCGCCATACATTGGCTCTTCTTCTTTACCCGTTACTTTTTCGCCGTCTAACCAGATTTCAGCATAGGCGTTAGTACGCGGTAATAATTGCTCAGATAACTGCTTAGCCCATTCGTAGCTTTCAGCGTGTAACTCAGACTCAACTGGATTAGGGTTACACATCACGTTACGGTTAACATCACCACAAGCGGCGATAGAATCAAGCGAAGACACATCTAGCGCTTGAATTAACGGCTTAAGGTTACGCTTTAAAATACCGTGGTATTGGAACGTTTGACGCGTCGTTAAACGAATGTTTTGGTTCATTGTTAGATCGCCAGCGATCTTATCAATATCTAACCATTGTTCTGGTGTACATACACCACCTGGAACACGTGCACGTAGCATGAAGCTATGCAGCGGTTCTAGTTTTTGCGCTTGACGCTCGGCACGTAAATCGCGGTCATCTTGTTGGTAGAAACCGTGGAATTTAGATAGTTGCGTATCATCAACGTAAAGTGCGCCAGTAATATTGTTTTGTAGGCCTTCATCAATCGTTCCACGAAGAAGGTTACTATCCGCTTTTATGTATTCGTTAGCGTGTAATTTTACATCAGTCATTAGTAAACATCCTTCTGGTAACGCTTAGAGTCGCGTAATGCTATTAAGTATTCTTGTGCTTGATCTTCAGTTTTGTTGCCATGTTCAACGATTACGTCAACAAAAGCTTGGTGAACGTCTTTAGCCATTTGGCTGCCATCACCACAGATATATAGAGATGCGCCATTTTCTAGCCACTGGTAAAGGTCTTTACCTTGCTCAATAATGCGATGCTGTACATACACTTTATGTTCTTGGTCACGAGAGAACGCAAGATCGATGCGATTTAATACACCACGCTCTTTAAAGTCTTGCAGCTCTGTTTGGTATAAGAAATCATCAGTGAAGTGTTGGTTACCGAAGAACAACCAGCTTTCGCCACTTGCATCTTGGTTATCACGCTCTTGTAAGAACGATCTAAACGGTGCGATACCCGTACCTGGACCAACCATGATCACTGGCTTATCTTCAGCTGGTAGACGGAAGTTATCGTTATGCTCGATAAAGACACGAACTTCACTGTCTTCTTCTAAACGATGACCCAAGAAGCTTGATGCTGCACCTTGATGCACTTTATCAAAGGCTGTGTATTCAACCACACCAACCGTTAGATGAACTTCTTCTTCCACTTCACTCATCGCTGACGCAATAGAGTATAAACGAGGGGTCAGTTTACGTAGTGCACCTAATAATGCTTCTACGCTGATCGCTGCTGGGTATTGACGCACTACATCAATCACTTGGCGATCTTCAATGAAGTCACGAACAGTGGCTTTATCTTCAGCTAGCTTCACTAATTCGTCTTGACCTGTTGCTTCACCATAAGCGGCAACAAAACCAGGGTGTAGTTGAGTTAACTCATACCCTTGAACTAATGCTTGTGTTAATGACACTTGCTCACCATTAAGCTCAACTGATTGTTCAGCGTCTAGACTTAACAGCTCAACTAATTCAGCGACTAATGCTGGATCATTATCGAACCAAACACCTAATGCATCACCCGGTTGGTACGTAATGCCAGAGTCTTCTAATGAGATCTCAATGTGGCGAACGTCACGGTTAGCACCACGGCCGGTGATCTTAGGGCTAGCTAATAAAGTGGCCTTATAAGGATTTTTCTTAGTGTATTGTGACTCAGCCGATGCAACCGCGCCACCAAATGCTGGAGCAGCAGCGCTTGGCTGTGCAGATAACGTTTCTTTAACCGCCGCTAAAGCCTGCTCTTGCCACGCAAGTACGTCATCATCATAATCAACGTCACAGTCTTTACGCTCAACCACTGATTTTGCACCAAGCGCCGCTAAGCGTTGATCAAAATCGATAGCCGTTTGACAGAAGAATTCATAGCTAGTGTCACCTAGACCTAAAACAGAATAGCTTAAGCCATCTAATTTAGGCGCACGTTTACCACCTAAGAACTCATGCAATTGAATTGCATCATCTGGCGGCTCGCCTTCACCGTTCGTACTAACGACAACTAATAGATGCGTTTCCGCTTTTAGTTGTTTCGTTTTGTAGTTCGCCATAGAAACCAATTCAACATTGATCCCCTGCTCTTTAGCAGCCGCAGCCACTTGAGTGGCAACGCCTTTAGCATTACCTGTTTGCGAACCGAATAAAACGGTTAGTTTACCGGCAGGCTCAGCTGGAGCAGCAACAGCTCCACTTGCACCTTGACTAATGCCAGCGAGATAACCGCTGACCCATGAAAGTTCTACAGCCGACATAGTTGCCGTTAACTGCTTTAATGAATCAACCTGCTGTTGTGACAGCGGGCTACTTAATGAATTTAATTGTTGTATTAGCATTCTAGTTACCTGAGACACGACGCCCAATTGCGAATGAGACCATAATACGCCCATCACAGATAACCTAAAAGAATAAAAAATGATTTTTTATAACATTAAAGAATATAAAGAAAAGAAATAGGAAATGATTAAAAAATAGCTAATAAAAACAATAAGGGAGCGTCAGAGCTCCCTTAATAAACGAATAGCTTTTTCTAAATTAGTGATTAGAAATGAACTTCGATACCAGCAAAGAAACCAGAGAAGTCTAGGTTAGCGTAGATATCATCAACATCATTTAGCTCAACTTTCACTTCACGATAACCAGCAGTGATTGCAACATCAACCGCTAGGTTATCAATGATGTCATAACCTACACCCACTTCGTAATCATGGATTGAGTTATCATCATAAGAAATTAAGTTAGCATCACCGTACGCATAAACACCAACAAATGGTAAACGTACTTTAGCCGCTAAATAACCCATTGGGATCCATAACGACGCATCTTCAACACTTAAGTTACCACTGCCATCATCAACATTAAAATCACCGCTTAAGTATTTTGCTGTAATACCAAAATCAAAACCGATGATGTCATTATCTAATAATTCCCAGTACAAGCTAATATCACTGTTGGTGAAGTTTAACGTTGTATCAAGATCAGTACCTGTTGAATAAGTTTTACCATCAAACGTAAAGCTAGAAGTTAATCGTGTTTGGCCATCAGCTTCTAATTTACCTGTACGAGCGCGCACATTTGGGATTAATGGTAATGGATGTTCAAACTTTGCGTAAAACGATGCATTGGTTTTATCTTCAAATGAAAAATCTAAAACGTTAGCTTCTTCAGCAAAACCACCGTTTGCTTCGTTTTGCCAACCTTGTGCACCCACATAAAGACCTAACATATCTGCCTTAGCTGGTACTGCGAACATAGCGGCTACAGCAGCAGCCAGAGCAATTTTTTTATTTATCATTACTTATCCTTGAGTCTATCACTGATATTTGTACTAAATTTTAACGCCATGATAACCATTGTTAAGCGAATTTAATACAAAATATTTCAGCTTATCCTTGTGTTAACAGCTTATTTAAGTCGATTATTGCGGCATTAGCACGTGAGATATAACTGGCCATCACTAATGAGTGATTTGCCATCATGCCAAAACCACTACCGTTTAATACCATAGGGCTCCACACAGTTTCTTGCGTCTGCTCTAATTCACGAATAATTTGTCGTAAACTCACTAATGCATTCTTCTTCTCAAGTACTGGCGCAAAATCGATTTCCACCGCTTTTAAGAAGTGGATTAACGCCCAGCTCGTACCACGCGCTTCATAGAACACATCATCAAGCTTAAACCAGCTGGTTTTCACTTCTTGATGACTCGCCGCTTTAGTTGACTGAACAGCAGCACTATCGCCAGCTAAATCAGTGTTTAAGCGATCTTGACCAACACTAGCGCTTAAACGCTGTGAAATACTGCCCAAGCGCTTCTCAACTTCTTTTAACCATTCAGTTAAATTATCGGCGCGGGCATAAAACTGTGCATTTGACGATGGGTTAGCAAGACGAGTACGGTAAAGCTCGAAATGCTTTAACGCTTTCTTATATTCACTCTCGGTGCTTGGAAAAATCCAGCTATTATTTTCAAAGTTAAGGGCTGGTTGCGCCTTCACTAAATCAGCATCTTCAACTGATTGCGATTGAGAGCGACTAAAGTCACTACGTAATACTAAGGCAAGATCACGAATTTGTTGTAATGCGCCAAACTCAAACGCAGGCATGTTATCCATTAATACAGACGGATAAATCTTATCATTAGTTAAATAACCACCCGGCTTTGTTAATAACGTATCAGTTACCGAGATAACGGCGGTCATCGTTGCAAAGCCCGGCACAGGTTTCACCCCTAGCACTTCCGCTTGCTCAATCGACAGTGCATTGACATCAATCACATCCGGCTCAATATCCCACCAAACAGACAACAGCCCCCCAACAACCACAACACCAGCAAGTGCACTAGTGATGGCTTTCTTATTCAATGTAATCATTGTTATTCCTTTAGCTTTGTTATTGATGGCACGTATGATGCGCCGTTATGTAATGCAATTATTAATTTAGTCTAACCACGTACTTTTAGGCGGCAATAACACCGCAGCCAAAATATAAATAATCGACGTTGAGACCGGGGCTAATAATAAACAAACTAGCGCAGCAATTCTAACCCACTTTCGTTCGATATTGAGGCCGCGAGCAATACCCGCACACACGCCAGCAGCTAAGTCGTTAGTTGTATCTTTACGAAATCGATGTAATAAGCTCATAATACCCTCAAGCAGTTTATAAAATGAAATTGGTTATCGTGTGATAAATTTAACCATCACACGCGATGCTATTAACTTATAAACAACTTCCATGCCAACTAATTAAACCAATTATTTCAATTAGATAATAACAGCACAACGAACTTGGCTACTTAAATAAACCACATCCTCGTTTATTTAACCAATTTAACTTGGCCCAATCTACTCACTGCATTCTGCTAACTGCATTCTGTTAACTGCAATGTGCTTATCAATAGTAAACCAATAAAGACCTACTACTGCATTGCACTAGATCATTAAGAGACAAATGAAAGCGCTTGGCGAATCACTTCATTGTCTGCGCCGGGCTTATGCGCATTTTCACTTAAGTAGCGACGCCACTGCTTCGCCCCCGGAATTGACATAAATAAGGTGAGCATGTGGCGAGAGATATGATTTAAACGACCACCAGCCGATAGATGCTGCTCAATATAACCCATCATGTGCTCAACCACCTCATGGCGTGTTAACACCGTAGCATGATCATCAAAGAACAACGCATCGACCTGCGACATAATGTATGGGTTCTGATACGCCTCACGGCCAATCATCACACCATCGACATGTTGTAAATGGTTTGCGGTTTGCTCAAGGTCGGTAATACCACCATTAATTGAAATCACTAAGTCAGAAAAATCGCGCTTTAACTGATAAACACGCTCGTAATCTAGTGGCGGAATTTCACGGTTTTGCTTTGGGCTAAGACCACTGAGCCACGCTTTACGTGCATGGACAATAAAGGTTTCACAACCCGCTTCACTAACTTGACCAACAAAGTCCGTCAAAAATTGATAGCTGTCTTGATCGTCAATACCGATACGGTGTTTCACCGTAACCGGAATATCGACCACCTCACGCATTGCCGTCACCGCCTGTGCCACCAGCGCTGGTTCTGCCATTAAACACGCGCCAAAACGACCGTTTTGCACACGATCCGACGGACAACCGACATTGAGGTTCACTTCATCATAACCGTAGTCTTGTGCTTTCTTAGCACAAATGGCTAAATCAACAGGGTTACTGCCACCCAATTGCAATGCCAGCGGGTGTTCTTGTTCATTATAAGTCAGGTAATCGCCCTTTCCATGAATAATAGCGCCCGTAGTGACCATCTCGGTATAAAGTAATTGATGACGACTGATTAAACGCGCCATATAACGGTAATGACGGTCGGTCCAATCAAGCATTGGAGCGATAGAAATGCGATGGTTTGGGATATTTGTTGTCACTGTATTTAAAACCTCATGTAATTCATTAACTTGCTTAACACCCTAAGGTTTATCTACGAGCTTATTAATATTTGATTTGCGCCAAATTCGCCTAAAACCACCTCGTCGGGGGAACTAAAACGCCCTTTCGGGGGAACTAAAACTAGGATCGCAACGATGGCGAATTATACCATTACTAAACGAACAAGGAAGAACGGAACAGTTTATTGTGCGCGTGTTCGCGTAAAAGAAGCAGGAATTGTTACATTTTCCAAGTCAAAAACATTTAACTCGAAGGTAGCAGCCACAAAGTGGGCAAGAGAAACGGTTCATAAGGTTGAAAAGAACCTTTCCAACGAGCCTTTTGATTTAATCGATTGTACGCTAGACAAGCTTATATCCCTTTATATTGATCGAAAGCAAAAATCGGAAAGACCAATGGGAAGAACAGCAGTGTATACATTAAGGCAAATTCAGCAGCAGTCGATAGCTCAGCTTCTTGTTACTCGGATCAGTTCTGCCGATATTGTTGATTTCTGTTTAGAACGACAAAAGAATGCATCAAGACCATCCCCTCAAACCCTAGCTGTCGATATAAGCTGTCTTCGTAAAGTAATGCGTGTAGCTAAATCTATGTTTAATGTCAACGTCGATGACCGAAGTGTTATTGCAGCCTATCCTGCCTTACATGATTTAAAACTTATTGCTCGATCATCGAGAAGAGAAAGAAGATTACAGGGCGATGAACTCCAACAGTTACTAACGGCACTCAAAAAGAAGGAATCACATCACGCATGCATCATGCCCTACCATGATATTTTTTTAATATCACTACTTACTTGTTGCCGAGTTGGTGAGGTATGTAATTTAAGGTGGAATGACATCAATGAAGCACAGCGCACCATTACAGTGAGAGATAGAAAGAGCCCTAATGGCTCAATGGGTAATCACTCGGTTTTACCTCTACTCGGTGAGTCACTAGAAATACTGTTGCGGCAACCCAAAATGAATGAGCGAATATTTCCTTTCAAATCAAGGTCAATCACTGCTGGATTTCGAGCGACAAGAAGAAGGTTAGGTATATCAGATCTACGTTATCACGACCTTAGGCGCGAGGGAGCAAGCCGCCTGATCGAATTAGGGCTGTCAGTAGAAGAAACAGCAAGAATAACAGTAAGCGGTCAATTAACCCC
>PIZK01000015.1 GCA_002835545.1 Alteromonadales bacterium alter-6D02 | reverse complement strand
ATAAAGAGTTAGCCATGACAATAAAGCCCGTGCTTACCTTGTTCAAGAATCAGATAAAAAAAATTGAAGAAAAAATAGTTAAACTCATTGAAAACTGTCCTGAATATCAAGCTAAAAACATGATACTTCAAAGCATGACAGGTATTGGAAAAATTGCTGCCGCATCCATCATCAGTAACCTGCCTGAATTAGGTCATATCAGCAGCAAACAAGCCAGTGCATTAATCGGTGTTGCCCCCATGAATCGAGAAAGTGGCCGTTATAAAGGCCATCGGAAAATACAAGGTGGTCGCCCTCAAGTACGAACGGTTCTCTACATGGCGATGATGTCTGCGATACAGTCCAATCCTGTATTTAAAGAAACATATCAACGATTATTGGCGGCAGGAAAACCTAAAAAAGTAGCAATTATTGCCTGTATTAGAAAGATGATTGTGATCTTGAATTCAATGCTAAGAGATGGAGTGATGTGGGAAGCGCCAAAAGTATGAAATTAACTATTGACGCCATAGTCTCTTGTTATATGCGTGGCCTTAACTTTAGTAGTTTTTCTGGTTTCTTTAAGTAGCGATAAATTGCCATAAAACAAAACGCACCAAAACCTATTACCACCTCTAACCCAATGTCAAAGCTTGAGGTAGAAGCATAAAACACTGAAGATAAAAAACAACCAAAAATAGATGCCAATAACACAGCTTGGCTATGCTTGAGCAACAGTTCATTATTAGGTGTAAGTAACAAAGCAATAGCTCCAAAATTACTACCAATTAAGCCTGATAAATATATCGCCGTTAAAGATGTCATAAATATTCCTATAAATTAAAAGTTAAGAGGAATAAACAATGATACCCATACAAATACGCTTGTCTGCAATAAAGTGATTATTTGCCAAATTAGATTAATCTGAAAAGCATATAACGCCGCATTAAGCGGACAAAAATAGTGGGTTAAAATGTGTAGCGAAGCGAAGCGAAACGTAACCCACTGTTTTTGTTCCGTTTAAATGCCTTGTTATATGCCGGAATCCGGAAATGGTTCATAAACTTCTTGATGTAGTATTTGAGGAAAACGTTGCTCAATTAGACTTATTAAGCGTTCAACTGATGCTAAATAATTGAAAACTAAATTCTCGCCAATACGAGAGTATGCCCATTCATACCAAAAATTTATTTTATCTTCTTTAACGGTACGATTTGGATTTAAATGAATTGAAAGTCTTTCATGCGTTCGTTCAAAATTTAAAAATGCTCTTTTTAAAATAGGATCTCTTAAAGGGAGATCCCCCGGATTATCATTTCTAAAGTGATAGCACATATCACTGACATCAAAAAAATCTAGGTGTATAACTGGATAAGAAGCTGCGCAAGAGTATAAAGTGTGAATGTTTATAAATTCAAATAAGCAACTTAAAACACTAAAGTCATGTAATGACTGAGGTGTCCCATAATATGGGTAGCGACCAGTAATGATTTTATTTTCATGTCGGCTCTTCATTTCTTGAAGAGTATTAACAGTATACTTTTCAAGGTTTGTAGGGTGATCAATTATCTTATGATGATCTCTACAAAGCCATATCAAATTATCATAGCCATTTTTATTACCATTAAAAGGTACATTTGCCCTTGGACCACTAACACCAACTATATGTGCTCTTTCCCCTAAGTTTACTCGCCCATCTGAAAGGATTTTATTGCAATACTCATGTTCATGATTGTAGCTACAGCGTCCACCTGCTTTTGTAATAAGCAATGTTGTATCAGCTAAGCTAATAGTCCTTTTTTTATCATTCGTTTCCATAAAACCTCATAAGAAATGGGAGCTTAATTTAGGCATATAACGCCCCCATAAGCCGTGAGCAGTGCTGGCGCATTTGTTGCGCCTTTTGTCTTTGCAACCAATGTGACAGCGGTTGCGAATCGTGACTTCATGGGCTTGTTATATGCCTTTCAGCCAAACGTTAAGCGTATATGGTTCTATAGAACTCTGAGTGTAAAAGCTTTCGATGAAAGCACCAAGCCCAACTTGGTTAACGTTGCATCTAAACGGAAGCTTTCCATGGCACGCGCTCACGGCAGAGATTCGAATTTGACCAGCCATTTCATCGTACCATGAGTAAAAGGTCATGGGAGCAACCGTGTTCTTTAAGTTGTACAGTTCTGCACATTCGAGTACAAAAGCTTTGATGGAGTCTTTTCCCCAATCTTGAAGCAAACTCTCGTTTGTACCAAAAGTAACCATGTTCGAATTTGCCTCCTCGTTGATATCAGTCGAGTGGACAATTTGGGTCTCTATTTCAAGTTCCCTGAGCCATTGATTTAGAGTGCTATGCATAAGTCCTCTTGGCATATAACGCCAAGCTAAAGTGCGCCGTTTTTTGGCGTCGCCTTTGAGCTTTTTGTTATGAATTAATTGCTCGGTAGGTGACATTTTGACCCCTTCCATTCGAACGCATTTATGATATCTTGGAATATGGAGTGTAACGCTTCCATTGATGGTGGAGATACATCCACTTCACCATAGTGTCCGTCTGCCATGGTATTGCCATATTTAGTTCCATTTAGGCTACTTAAGACAAGCGCGCCACCTTCAGCTTTTATAAAACCATTATCTATAGGTTTCAGCTCGAGCGGCTGCGGGTTTCTTCCTGCCCCAAGACCTCTCGAACGATCTTCCATGTGCTGTGAACTATTTCTGACTCCACGTAAATGAGGAAATGAGTCACCAAACCTCGCATGAAGATCTTCTAGCACAGGGGGAACATTTGATTGCTTTTTTAAGACATTTAGAAATTTATCAAAAGAATCGAGTGCATACAGGAATGCGCGAGCATGCATAAATGCTTGGTTATGCTCAAACTCCCTAGGGAGTTTTCCCGACTGCCACTGCTCTCTTTTAAATCTTATTTCAGTTTCTAACTGAATTTCATCCCAAAACTCGTGATTGTGAGGATTGTCATACTTCGCCTCAACTTCACGTCGAATCTCAGAGCGGCGGTTGGATTCCGCTTCCCACTTTTCTTGTGAATGAGAATTACGATCTCTCTGTATGGAATGTAGAAACATGTTTAGCGCAAGGTTAGCCTCATAAAACTGACTTTCCAAACTACGTAAAATACCTTCGATTTCCCACGACCAATCACGATCTTCATAGTCTAACCATGTACCGGGTTTTATTATTTCAAAGATGTACATAATTTCGTCCTTGATTCATAACGCCTTGCTAAGCGGATAAAAATGGTTGGCTATAATCGCGAAGCGATGGCCCACTGTTTTTATTCCGTTTAAGCAACTTGTATGGATAATAAACCCATCTTATTTACTAAATAAATCTAGTTTCCGGTAAAGTGAGACCCAGGCTTTAGCTGCAACT
>PIZK01000014.1 GCA_002835545.1 Alteromonadales bacterium alter-6D02 | reverse complement strand
CTTTTAAGCGGATTGGTATTAGTCTAAAGCCCCCGCATTAAGTTGCGGGGGCTTTTGCGTTCTAGGCTTTTATTAAATTGGCAGACGTCATTCTAGTAGTTTTTTAGGCGGGAGCTTGCTCAATACGTCGCACACTTAATTAAGCAGCGCGTGATATGAGATCCTCGATAAACCCACTTCGAGGATGACGACTGGTGCCTTTAACGCAACCGCCGTCATCCCGGTAACCTTTTAAGCTGGGCTTTTCTCTGACTGTTATTCACTTGAGTTAAAGGAGGAGGCTTATTAGTTTGGCCAATCTTCTGGTATTAGTTTCCGCTGTTTTAATCCCGCTAGCCCTTGTAATCCTCCCGTGTGTAGCAACACGATATGACTACCTGGAGGAAAGAAACCTTGTTTAATTAAATCGAAAATAGCGTAGAACATTTTTCCGCTGTAAATCGGTTCTAGAATGATGCCGAAATCTTGGTAGAAGTCTTCGATAAAAGTTAATAATTCAGGTTGTATTTTTCCGTAACCACCGAAGTGATAGTCCTCAATGAAGTCGAGCTGCATTAAGTGTTGTTCAACGCCGAGTAGGGTGGCTATCTCATTTTGTAAATAAGCAGCTTTTTTTAATACTGGAATACTGACTATTTGCTGTGATTCTTTAGCTCCAGTCAGTAATCCAGCTGTTGTACCACCACTGCCACATGGAGTGCAAATATGTGTAACATCGTTGGGAAGTTCGTTAATTATTTCTGCAACACCTTGTAAAGCGAATTTGCTGGTTCCGCCTTCTGGAATAATAAAATGATCAGGGTGCTTTTGTTGTAATTGCGTAAGGTAGGCTGGGTCATGTCGACTTTTATATTCAAGGCGACTGATAAATTCAATGTCCATCCCAGCACTGCGAGCTTGAGCTATTGTTGGATTAAAAGGATCGTATTCCCCACGGATAATCCCTTTGCTTGAAAGACCACTAGCTTTCGCTGCATAGGCAAGTGCGTGAATGTGGTTAGAGTAGCCGCCACCAAATGAGAGTACTTTTTTAAAGCCTTGCTCTTTCGCATACAATAAGGTGTATTTAAGCTTTCTCCACTTATTTCCAGAGATTGTAGAGTGAATAAGATCATCTCTCTTGACCGACAATGTTAAGTGATTAGATGCTGAATACTGAGTTTGTAGTTGAATTAAAGGAGAATTAATCTTTTTATTAAGTAAAATAGGTATTCCCTCATGTATTTAACTAGTTAACTATTGCATGCTTATTATATATCGGGATAATAATTTAAAGTATTTTTATTGGTAAGGTTTGTAACATGCTATCAGGTTTATTCAAACGACAGTCGCAAACAGGCTCTTGCTTGTTGAGTATTGTTATTCAACCAGCCAGTGTCACTATCGTTAAGTTTGAGGACGATAGTTATCAATCAGAACAATTACCTTGCTTAAATAAAAACTATATAGCCACAATAGATAAGCTTATTTCAGAATTAGCTCCTAAGCAGGCGAAAGCACAAGTGATATTAACTCATGGCTTATACCAAGTAGCACAAGTAGACAAACCTGAGGTCCCTGAAACGGAAATTGCACAGGCGATCGTATGGAGTTCGAAAGACTTATTTAATATTCCACCAGAAAATCAGTTGCTTGAATACTATCAGACAGTAACAAATGCACCGACAAATAAGCTTAATGTTGTTGCGTGTGAGAAAAGCATGGTCACTGCACTTATCGATAAATTAATAGAACTTGATATTGAGCTCGTGGGTATCTCTATTGATGATATTGTTGCTACTCACTTGGTCAAAGATGAACAAACCAATATTTTGGTGTTTCACACTCCCGGTTTGCAGATCCTCGTTGCAATCATAAAAGATGGACAGTTATGTTTTAGCCGTCACATAAAAGGGTATGATAATTTGCATCAGTTAACGGGAGAGGACTTTGATGCCGGTGTTCTAAATAATCTAGCACTAGAGGTTCAACGTTCTATCGATTTTGCTGTGGGACAATTGAAACTAGAACGTGTAGCCAATATATTTGTAGTCGTACAGAACTTTGATTCACAACACCTACTGGTGAAACTTCAGGAGTTTTTCGACGTCAACATAGAACTATTATCACCTTATAACGATAGTGAACTCACGCGTTATCCTATTAATGCTGCTGGCTTTGATGAACTAACCATGGAGTTAAGCGTATAAATGAAAACACGGATTAATCTATACCTTCCTGAGTTACGTCCCGTAAAAGAGAAGTTACCGCTGAGTCTAACCGTGGCTATTTCAGCAGGAACATTAGCCCTTATAATAATCATTGCATTGTCTTTGTTTGTTTTAATGGAGCAAAAGCGCGATGAAATGATCAATAAAGAGCATGAGTTGGTTCAAGCACAAATTCATTTAGGGCAAAAAATAACTGAGCTAACAAATGCAACAGATAATACGCCGTTATTAAATGAGATAGCGACTCGCAAAGCTGAAATTACAACGAAAAAACGGGTATTGGCGGCTTTGTCATCACAGTTTTCTACTAGCGTTCCATATTCCCCCTTGTTTAAAGCTTTTGCTGAATTAGATACTGATAATGTCTGGTTAACCAAGATTTCAAAAACCAATGGGTTATTAAATATTGCTGGAAGTGCTTCGACTTCACGGGACATACCTCGTTGGGTTGAGCAGCTAAAGTTGTCGCCTATTTTTAGTGGCCAGACGTTTAACGCACTTGAAATTGAACGGGATGAGCAACAAGTTAATTTTGTGCTTAAAAATCCATCGCCATTTGTTGCCGAGGTAATAAAATGAAACAGTGGCAAACGTTAAATGCTAAGTATAGCCAGATGACCTTAAGAGAGAAGGCATTAACTTTAGGTACTATCCTTGTTGTGCTAATTTTTGGTTCTAGCCACCTTATTATTGAGCCAATGTTTGTTCAATACCAAGGATTATCATCTGATAGTAGGAAGTTGCAAAACTCAATTAACGAAGTAAATCAACAACGACAGGAAGTTGAAGATAAGTTAGCAACAAACCCATTATTGCAACTGGAGTTGCAATTAGAACGACTGAACTTGCAACATATTGACTTAGAAGAAAAACTACAACAAAAAGAACTGTCATTGATTTCTCATGAAGAAATGGCTAGAACTCTTCAATACATTCTTCTAGAAAATAGCCAGCTAAAGCTACTGAAACTAAAATCTAAACCAGCAAAAGAAATCTTGTTAGCGGCAGAGCAACAACACGGTGAAACAGCAACCGCTTTATTGTATCAGCACGGTATGGAAGTTGAAGTTCGTGGTACTTATTTCGCGATATTAAAATTTTTACAACAACTTGAACAAAGTCAGCAGCCATTGCAGTGGGGCAACTTCATCTATGAAGTCGTTGAGTACCCGTATGCCTCAATTAGCTTTGAGTTAAATGCTGTCAGTACCGATAAGGAGTTTATTGGTGTTAAAAAGTAATATAGTGATTTTTTTTATTTGTGTGCTCTTTTCTGTTACGGTTGATGCTCAGAGGTTGTCAGACCCAACGAAGCCCAAACACTCTTTTAACACAAGTGTATCAGCGACAACTGACTCTATTTCAACTAAGAAAAAACACAGCTTAAATGCAATAAAAGTTACTGACCGCGGTAATATTGCGATTATCAATAACCAACAATATCGTACGGGTAGTAAGTTAGGGCAAGATACAATTATTAAAATAAGTTCGAACAAAGTGTTACTTTCTTCGGGAAAAAAAATGGTTTTATTCGCTGACTCAGTGATCAAATTGTCATCAAAGGATTAAAAACTAATGACATTAGTTAGTTTACAAAGAACAATAGTAGTTGCTTCAACATGCTTTTTAGCTAGCTGTCAAATGACACCAATAGCAGAAGAAAAAGAACATATCCAGCAAACAATTAATGCGTCAATTGAGCAAACCAAACAGCAAAATAAGCCTTTTGTTGTTCCGCCGAGAATAACACAACAACTAATGCCGAGTTTGTTGCAAAATAAAAGTATGCCAATTGAAAAGCGATTTGATATTGCAGCAAAAGACGTAGATGTTAGAAGTTTTTTCTCAAGCCTAGTATCACAGACGCCTTATAGTGTCGCCTTTCATAATGAACTGTCGGGTTCGCTATCACTTAACCTTAAGCAAGTAACACTATCTGAAGCGCTCGAGGCAGTTTCTGACTTGTATGGCTATCGAATAGAAAAGCAGGGACGTATTTTCCAAATTTATCCAGCAAGCATTTCTACAGAAACCTTTAGCTTTAATTATTTATTATTAAAACGAAATGGTACCTCTCAAACGAGTATTTCATCCGGTGGAATAACAGAACGTAATAGCAACGGTAGTAATTCGAATAACGCTAATAATTCGAGTAACTCACGAAATAATAATAGCAGCGGTGGAGCAAGCGGTGCCAATGGCAATGCTGTTAATGGCACCTATATCGAGTCCGTGACTGAGACCAATTATTGGCAAGAGCTTGAAAAAACTTTAACAAGCTTGATCTCTGGTGAGGGACGAAAGGTTATCTTGAGTCCGCAGTCAGGTTTAGTTACTGTGCGTGGTTACCCTCAAGACATTCAAACGGTAAAACGCTTTTTGGCCCAATCTGAAGAGAACCTTCAACGACAGGTTATCTTAGAGGCAAGAATCGTTGAAGTAACCTTACATGATGGGTTCCAGCAAGGAATTGAGTGGGAAAACCTCCTTAGTCACGTTGGGAGTGGTGATATTACCGATTTTAACTTCTCAACTTCACCGTCTGTTATTTCAGATCCTATTAGTGCGGCGCTAGGTGGTGTGGCATCATTGAGCTTTAAAAATGCGAATTTCAGTGGGGTAGTGTCATTACTTAGCACACAAGGCGATGTTAATGTCTTATCAAGCCCAAGAATTACAGCAATTAATAACCAAAAGGCTGTGATTAAAGTCGGTAATGATGAATATTTTGTCACCGATGTCTCTTCAACTTCAAGCAGTGTTGGTGATAATGTTGTGTCGAATCCTGAGGTTGAATTAACACCGTTCTTCTCCGGTATCGCATTAGATGTAACACCACAGATCGATGATGAGGGGCAGGTTCTATTGCATGTGCACCCTTCTGTAATTGACGTTGTCGAGCAGCAGAAAACCATTGAATTACAAGGTGGGAGTTTTCAGCTTCCATTGGCTAATAGTTCTATTCGAGAGACAGATACCATCATTAAGTCTGCAAGTGGTGATGTCGTAGTGATCGGTGGCTTAATGAGTTCAAGAACAACAGATAATACATCTAAAGTGCCTCTGTTGGGCTCAATCCCGCTGCTAGGTGAATTATTTACGAACCGTAAAGAGCAAGTGAAGAAGACAGAACTGATTATATTAATTAAACCAGTGGTTGTTGGTGAAGGGACTTGGCAAAAGCAGTTAGAAAAGTCTCAGCAATTGCTTGAAAAGTGGTACCCTAAATAGGCTGTTTAACTATGTATTTATACCATTTCGGCATGAGAGAATTGCCTTATACGTTAACGCCGAATACAGACTTTTTTTTAAACTTAAAGCCTCATGTTGAGGCTTTGCAAGTTTTATTAAATGCGTTAAAACAAGGTGAAGGTTTCATTAAAGTCACTGGTGAAGTGGGGACGGGGAAAACCCTCATTTGCCGTAAGTTGCTTAATGAATTACCTCGAGGCTTCGCTGTAGCATATATTCCTAATCCTTACCTTTCCCCACAGGAATTACGCTTAGCTGTTGCAGGTGAATTGGGTTTAAAATTCTCAACAGACATTGACCAACAGCGATTGACTCAATTATTGCAACAGCACCTACTTAATTTATCTCAGCAGGGGAAGGCTGTGGTTGTTATTCTAGATGAAGCACAAGCGTTACCTGATGAAAGTCTTGAAGCGTTGCGCCTATTAACCAATTTGGAAACTGAGCGTCGCAAGCTACTGCAGGTTGTGTTATTTGGCCAACAAGAATTAGATGAGCGCTTAGCAGAGAAAAAGTTTAGACAGTTAAGGCAGCGTATTTCATTTAGTTATCAACTGCGTAGTATGACTGTGGGGGAGGTTGCTCATTATATCGAACACCGAACTAAAGTTGCTGGTTATGATGGTCAGCGTTTATTTAGTGAAGCGAATGCTAAAAGAATCGCTATCGCGAGTAAAGGTATACCTCGTTTAGTTAATATCTTATGTCATAAATCGTTGTTGCTCTGTTATGGGGCTGGTGAAAAGGTGATTAGTAAAAAGCATGTTAACGGGGCTATTGTTGATACTGTTGATGCTAGTCGTTTTCAGGCGAAAACTCCGCAGTTTCTGGCTGCATCGTTGCTGATTGCTGCCTCGTTGCTTCTTTTTTCGTACTTAGGTAATAGTTGATGAGTGTGATTAATAAAGTCCTTAACGATATTGAGCAGCGTAAGCAGCAAGAGCAGAGTAACCTGACTAACCTTGAAGCGTTAGAAATCAAGGAAAAGAAGAAAAGTTTAGCTCCTTGGTTGGTCGTTATACTTGTGCTTGTCTGTATTTATTGTGCTTTTTCATTTGGATTGTTTGGGACAAAGGTGTCAGATGCTGTAACAACAGTGCCAGGTACTCTTGGTATACATAATGTCAGTACCATCAATGACTCGAATCGTGCTCAAGACTCCACACAGACTGAAAGCGGCACTATTATTGATAGCCCTGCGCTGGTTGAAGAGTCTGTCTCGGCAAACCGCTCTATTGTCATTGAAGATTCAGTTATTGCTGAAGACTCTGTTGCCGCTGAAGGCTCTGTTGTCGCTGAAGGCTCTGTTGCCGCTGAAGGCTCTGTTGTCGCTGAAGGCTCAGTTGTTGCTGAAGGCTCAGTTGTTGCTGAAGGCTCTGTTAGCGCGTCAATAACAGGAACGACAGGCAACAATAAAATGAATCCGCAAGTTGAGCGTGTTGATAACGCCCTTGCTAAACAACAATCTTCCTTTGAACAGAATGACCTTCAATTGATAGAAGCAACGGTTGACAAGCCTGAATTATCATCAGCGAGTGAAACGGCACCTACTATTACTCTAGAGGAAGTTGAGCAACCGGCACAACTTTCCATTAAACCTGTGCAATTGAGCGAAGAGCAGCTTGCTCAATTGAAATATCAAAAGGGACTTAAGTTACAAAGTAAAGGGGAATTAGTTGAAGCGCGAGAAGCTTGGTTAAAAGCGATATCAATTCAAGTTGATTTGCATCAAGCACGCGAGCAGCTAGCTGCTAGTTATTTTGGTGCTAATGATGTTGCCCGCGCACTAGCTATCTTAAAGCAAGGTATTGTGTTGTTTCCTGACTATGAAGGCTACCGTTTATTAGGGGCTCAAATTCATTACCAGCAGCAGCAGGTCCAGCTTGCATTAGATATGCTACAACAGCCTTATTTAAAAGCCACTGCAAGTATTCACGCATTGTCATTGGCAGGCTCTTTGGCTCAGCAATTAACCTTATGGCCTCAAGCACAACAAAGTTATCAGAAGTTAGTCGAGCTTGAACCTGGTAAAGCACAATGGCTTATAGGTCTTGCAATAGCGTTGGATGCCCAAGGGCAAACAGCCCAAGCTTTAGTGTTTTACATGAAACTGTTAGTGATACCAAATTTAGATAAATCGTTATATGACTACGCTGTAGAGCGAGTTAAATTGTTGCAAAGAGATCAGAATGGCTAAAGCTAAGTTAAGAATGCGCCTTGGGGACTTATTAGTTCACGAGCATATTATTACTGAACCACAATTAATGGATGCCTTGAGCTCGCAAAAAAGTAGCGGTAAAAAACTGGGCGCTGCGTTAATTGAGTTGGGTCATATTACTGAAACTCAGTTACTGACTTTTTTGGCTCAGCAATTAAATGTTGAATTTATTGATGTCAGTCAGAGCAAGATTGATCCTAAAGTCGCGCAACAGCTACCGGAAGTACATGCTAGAAGACATCGAGCATTAGTTATTGCTGATGATGGGATGACTGTGACGTTGGCTATGAATGATCCGGCAGACTTAAATGCCGTTGATGCATTAGAGCTGTTTTTGTCGCCTAAGCAAGTAAAGTTAGCCGCGATAACAGAAACTCAATTAATAGAGTCATTCGATCAACTATACCGCCGAACTCAAGACATTGCTGCGTTCGCTGAACAACTAAGTGAAGAGCACGGCGACGAGCAAGAGTTTGAGCTTGCCGGACTAGAAGATGCCGATGAAGATGCGACCGTTGTAAAGCTATTGCAGTCTATCTTTGAAGATGCTGTGCAAATTAAAGCTTCCGATATTCATATTGAGCCGGAAGAGAAATTGGTTCGAATTCGCCAACGTGTTGATGGTGTCCTCCAGGAGAGTGTCCTAAATGAAGCCAACATTGCTTCAGCACTCGTGTTGCGTTTGAAATTAATGGCTAGCCTCGATATTTCGGAAAAGCGCTTGCCTCAAGATGGGCGTTTTAATATTAAAATAAAACGTCATAGTGTTGATGTTCGTCTTTCGACTATGCCCGTACAGTTTGGTGAATCGGTCGTAATGCGTCTGCTTGATCAGTCCGCTGGTGTTCTTGGTATGGAGCAAACGGGGATGCCAGCAGAGATGCAGCAGCGTTTACGCTATCAAATGAGCCGCCCTCATGGGATGATTTTAGTTACTGGGCCAACAGGTAGTGGTAAAACAACCACCTTATATGGAGTTTTAAATGAACTTAATGATCCAGGCAAAAAGATCATTACTGTCGAAGATCCTGTTGAGTATCGCTTACCGCGTATTAATCAAGTTCAGGTAAGTACTAAAATTGGGTTAGATTTCTCTAATGTTTTACGCACGACGTTACGCCAAGATCCCGATATCTTAATGATTGGTGAGATGCGTGACCATGAAACAGTTGAAATAGGCTTGCGGGGCGCTTTAACTGGTCACTTAGTTTTATCAACATTACATACTAATGATGCAATTTCGAGTGCATTACGACTAACTGATATGGGCGCACCAGGCTACTTGGTTGCTAGTTCACTACGAGCGATCATTGCGCAGCGCTTAGTTCGTAAAAACTGTGTTCACTGTAAAGTTGAACATCAGTTAACACAGAATGAAGTTAATTGGTTATCACACTTAGCAGGACATGATTTAAGCGCCCACTCGTTCTATCAAGGCAGTGGTTGTCAGCGTTGCCAACAAACTGGTATGTCTGGTCGAGTGGGTGTGTTTGAGTTTCTAGAAGTTGATGCGCCGATGGCTGAAGCGCTTCGTAAAGATGATCCTGATGCTTTTACAAAAGCAGCCTCCGCAAGTAATGGCTTTAAACCATTAGCTCAAGCTGCGCTAGCATTTGCTCTTGAAGGAACTATTCCAGTCAGTGAAGTGTTACGTTTAGCAGAGCAATCCCACGGGGAAAGTACGACCACACAAGGTGCTGATTAACCTATGCCAACGTTCAAGTATAAATCAAGAGATCACCAAGGTCAGATTATTGAAGGAAAGTTAGAGGCTAATAATGCTACGCAAGTAGCAGATATCTTGATGGGACGTGGCTTAATACCAATTGATGTAACGCAAGGCGAAGAAGAAGGGCAAGAGTCGATATTTTCTTCTTTATTAGTTCAGAACGTTTCACTTGATGAGTTAGTTATTTTTTCCCGCCAGATGTATAGCTTGATGCAGGCGGGTATCCCGGTAATGAGGGCCATTGCCGGCTTACGTGATAGTGCTAATAATAAAAAAATGGTTGAAGCCCTGACTAAGGTACTACAAGACTTAGAGTCGGGACGAACATTTTCATCAGCACTAGCAAAGCAGCCAAGAGTTTTTACAAAAATAGTTGTGAGTCTTGTGCATGTTGGAGAAAACACTGGGCAATTGGATGAAGCATTTTTGCAGCTTGCTCAGTACTTAGAAAAAGAACAAGAAACCCGTAAACAAATTAAAGCCGCGATGCGTTATCCAACGTTTGTTATCTTTGCCCTTGTTGCGGCGATGGTAGTACTAAATTTATTTGTTATTCCGGTATTTGCTCAGATGTTTAATAAGTTTGGTGTTGAGCTACCTTGGACAACACAAGCGTTATTAGCAACTTCGTCATTTTTTGTTAATTACTGGCCTGTGATGTTAGTTGCATCTTTAGGGGGCTTTGTTTGGTTAAAGTTATGGCTTGCCTCAGAGCAGGGGGAATTAATTTGGGACCAACGAAAATTACGTATTCCAATCGTGGGAAGTATTATAGAACGTGCACTACTGGCACGTTTTGGACGTAGTTTTTCAATGATGATGGGCGCTGGAGTCCCGTTACTACAAGGCCTTAGTTTAGTTGCTGAGGCAGTTGATAATGCTTATATGGCTAAGAAGATCGTTAAGATGGGTAGTGGTATTCGTGGCGGTGAAAGCTTATTACGGGTTTCTGGTAATTCTGAGTTATTTAATCCACTGGTATTACAAATGATCGCTGTTGGTGAAGAAACCGGGCGCTTAGAGCAACTAATGACAAGTATGGCACAGTATTATGAGCGTGAAGTTGATTTTGATTTAAAAAGCTTAACAGCGAAAATCGAACCGATCTTAATTTCCATAGTCGCAGGCATGGTACTTATTTTGGCATTGGGAATATTCACGCCAATGTGGGACATGATGTCGGCAATGAAAAAGTAAATGATGAAAAAGGTAACTATTGAAAGTTTGGGACTTTTTGAATTTTTAGTCGCAATTATTGTGGTATTATTGTTGATTATGTCGACGGTCTCGCTACAACTGGGTCAACAAAATACGATTCATCAGGTTAGCTTTGCGATGAATAAGCAAAACTTTAACCAAAATATATCGCTGATTAAAACACAGTGGCTTATTGAAGGGCGACCGAAGCAGTTGGATTTTACTTTTTATGGTGCCCAACAAGAAGTGCTAAACTCAGCAACTTTTAACATGAGCAAGCAAGGTTGGGCGTCAATTAACCAGAGGCATGAGTCGTTGTTTTGTCGCGAGTTATGGGCGAAGGTAACTAATACTGATGCCTATGATAATAAATCTAAACAGCTAGTTATAAAAAAACAGCAAAAAGAAGATGACATTGTGTGCCAATTTTGTGATGCTGAGAATAGTGAAGAATGTTTCGAGTATTCGATAAATCACGGCGTTCATCTAAAAGGAACTGAATAACAATATGAACATGAGTCAGAAAGAGGCAATAATGAAAAAGCAGCAGGGTTTCTCATTAATCGAATTAATTATTGTGGTGGTGATTCTAAGTTTACTCGCCGTGACTGCGTTGCCGCGTTTTTTAAATGTGACAGAACAAGCGGAAGATGCTGCTGTTGAAGGGGTCGCTGGTGGCTTCGCAGCAGCAGTTGGCCTTGTACGAGCGCAATGGGAAATAGAAGGGCGCCCATCTGGCACCAGCGCTTCAATTACGATGGACTCTACTCAAATTCAAGTGAATGAATTTGGTTTTCCGACATCAAGTGCTTCTGGTACCAACCTTGCCCCTGAATCGATGTCAGCCAGTGCCTGTAAAGCGGTATTTGATGGTGTAATGCAAAGCCCTGTTCGAAGTGTTGTATCTGGGACTGATGCCACAGACGTGCGCTATTATATCGGTGTGCAATCTGGTGGAACAACTGACAGCGGTGTTGATTACTTATTATGTTCATATCACTTGGTTGCCACATTAAAGTTAAACTCGTCAACGGGTTTACCTACAGGCACCGTTGATTTTAGTGTCGGTAATAGCTTTAGTTATAATCCGGCCACCGGACAGATTCAAGTGTATAGTAATAACACTTAGGCTACTTTATTATTTAAATCAATAAATTGGTTTTTAACGGTTGTAAAGCCAACACTTAATCAATTAAGATAGTTATATTAGTTTTTTATATTTATTTTTAAATCTTTTAGAGAGTGCAACATGAGAACATCAATGAAAAAAGCGCAGGGTTTTACCCTCATCGAATTAATTATCGTGATTATCATCTTAGGTATTTTAGCTGTGACTGCTGCACCTAAGTTTATTGATATTCAAAGTGACGCTCAATCAGCAGCCCTAAAAGGCGTTAAAGGCAGTATTGCTGGTGCAATGTCGATAACTTACGGCAAGTCAGCGTTAGAAGGCGAGCAAAAAGAAGCATCTGAAACGACTAGTCACGGTGTAGCGACGGTATATGGTTACCCTTCTGCAGCAAAAGCTGCTATTCAAACTGCAGCTGGCATTTCTGATGCCGATTTTAAATGGCTTGAAACTGCGGCAACGACTTCAGCACCTGCTTCACTGCATATTCATGTATCAGATAAGACTAGTCTAGCTGATATTGAACTTACAGGTTGTTATATTAAATATGTGGCTGCTGAAGATGAAGATACTGCTGCGATTTTAACTTCAGTCGAGACGAGTTGTTAATATTACTTACTGCAAAAAAAGCTCATAAACATATTAATGTTTATGAGCTTTTTTTAGTTTCATATTTGAATAATAATTTTCAATCTAGTTTAAGTATTTCTATTCGCCGCAATATGCGCTAACGACACAAGCGCTTGTTTACTCGGGCTATCTGGAATAGCTGCTAGTGCACTAATCGCTTTATCCGCTTCAACCTGCGCTTGAGCAAGAGTATAATCAAGTGCCCCTGTCTCATCTAACGCCGCTAAAATCGGTTTTAACTGCGCTAAACCATTGCCGTTAACAATAGCGTCTCTAATCATCTCAGCTTGCTCTGTTGAACCGTGAGCCATTGCGTAGATTAATGGTAATGTTGGTTTACCTTCCGCTAAGTCATCTCCGATATTTTTACCAAGCTTTTCAGCGTCTGCTGTGTAATCTAAATGATCATCAACTAACTGGAAGGCAGTACCTAAATGCATACCGTAAAGCTTCATTGCTTCGATCGTATTTTGATCGTTGCCGTTGATCACTGCGGCTAAATGTGTGGCTGCTTCAAACAGTTTGGCTGTTTTACAGTAAATGACTCGCATGTAACTTTCTTCGGTGGTATCAGGATCGTTGACATTGATTAACTGTAATACCTCACCTTCAGCAATGATATTAGTCGCATCGGCTAATACCTTCATTACTGTTAGGTTGTTGATATCCGTCATCATTTGAAATGAACGCGAGTATAAAAAGTCACCCACTAACACACTGGCTTGATTACCAAATAGAGCATTGGCAGTTTCTTTACCACGGCGCATGGTTGATTCATCGACGACATCATCATGAAGTAACGTGGATGTGTGAATAAATTCGATGATCGCTGCGATCGAAATATGATCCTTTCCTTCATAACCTAAAGCACGAGCAGCTAACACCGTTAACAATGGACGCATTCGTTTGCCGCCGCTGTTAATGATATAAAACCCTAATTGATTAATTAAAGCGACGTCGGACGATAGTTGCTGCTGAATAAGCTGATTGACTGAGTCCATATCTGTTTCTGATAAGGCGCTAATCGCTTTAAAATCCATAATTCTCTCAATGACTTAATTTACGGTACATAATATCGTGGTGAATTATTTATCACCGATAATATTTTGACGACTATTTTGCGAGGGATTGTACAATAAAAAACACTTTTTAACATTACTTAAGCTAAGGGATTTGGTCTAACAAGATAGAATTATTATGGACATAAAAATAATCATAGTTTTTTTATACTTTTTTTCAATTAGGGCTTGCTTAAAATATGACAGTTGCGTAGAATCTGCGCCCTATTGAGAAACTAGATTAGGCATAACTTGCAACACAAATAAAGCAACTTATGTCATAGCGGAGATGAACATGTACGCTGTTTTCCAAAGTGGCGGTAAACAACACCGTGTGGCTGAAGGCCAAACGTTGCGCCTGGAAAAAATTGACCTTGAAGCCGGTGCTAGCATCGATTTTGACAAGGTTCTAATGATCGCCGATGGCGAAAACATTAACGTTGGTGCCCCTTATGTTGAAGGTGGTAAAGTAACTGCTGAGATTCTTACTCACGGCCGTGGCGATAAAATTAAAATCGTTAAGTTCCGTCGTCGTAAGCACTCACGTAAATCACAAGGTCATCGTCAGTGGTTCACTGAAGTGAAGATCACTGCAATTAACGCTTAAGAGGTAATCTGAAATGGCACATAAGAAAGCTGCTGGTAGTACCCGTAACGGTCGTGATTCAGAAAGTAAACGTCTTGGCGTTAAACGTTTTGGCGGTGAATCAGTTCTTGCTGGTAACATCCTAGTTCGTCAACGTGGTACTAAATTCCACGCTGGTACTAACGTAGGTATGGGTAAAGACCACACCCTTTTCGCAAAAGTTGAAGGTAAAGTTCAATTTGAGCAAAAAGGTTCATTAAATCGTAAATACATCAGCATCGTTGCTGAGTAATAGATTTAATACGGATTCGAAAACCCCGCACTAGCGGGGTTTTTTTTTATCTCTAAAAGCATTGGCTTGATAAAAAAGGATCTGTTTAAGGATCATTGTTGATCCGGGTACCAACTCCATTAATCAGTAGAATAATTTTTTAATGTAATTGGTATAGTACCGACGTTTTGTACGTTTGGTATCAAGTAATTTATATAATTAAAGCACCTGGTAGCCAAGATTTAAGTGTGACCTTTATCTTCAGATGATTGAGAGTATACTTAGTTAAATAGGTTTGTGCGGAGTAAACCAATGAAATTTGTTGATGAAGCGATCGTTAAAGTTGAAGCGGGCGATGGCGGTTCTGGAACAGTTAGTTTTAGACGTGAAAAGTTTGTCCCTGATGGCGGCCCTGATGGCGGTGATGGTGGTGATGGTGGTGATGTATACATGGTTGCCCACGAAAGCCTTAACACGCTGATAGATTATCGCTATACACGCTTCCATGCGGCAGAGCGTGGCACCAATGGTCAAGGTAAAGACTGTACAGGTAAGCGTGGTAACGACTTAATTCTTAAAGTGCCTGTTGGTACTCGAATTACCGATCAAGAAACTGGAGAAGCTGTCGGTGACTTAACGCGTATTGGTGAAAAGGTAATGGTTGCCAAAGGCGGTTATCATGGCCTAGGTAATGCACGTTTTAAAACAAGTACTAACCGTGCTCCACGACAAAAGACCTTAGGTACGCCGGGTGAAGTGCGCAATCTTAAACTTGAGCTAATGTTATTAGCCGATGTAGGTTTATTAGGCTTCCCTAATGCGGGTAAGTCGACCTTTATCCGCTCTGTATCAGCTGCAAAGCCAAAAGTCGCTGATTACCCATTCACAACGCTAGTTCCTAATTTAGGGGTTGTAAGTGCCGGTATGGATCGTAGCTTTGTTGTTGCCGATATTCCCGGTATTATTGAGGGAGCCTCTGATGGTGCTGGCTTAGGTACACGATTCCTCAAGCATTTAGAGCGCTGTCGTATACTATTACACATTGTTGACTTAATGCCATTTGATGGGTCAGACCCTGCAGAAGGCGCTGCTCAAATCGTTCAAGAGCTAGAGCAACATAAGCCAGAACTGGCCGCTAAAACCCGTTGGTTAGTGTTTAATAAATTAGACTTAGTACCTGAAGAAGAGCGCCAAGAACGTATTGATGATGTGCTTGATGCATTATGTTGGGATGATGAGTATCACTGCATTTCAGCGATTAGTAAGACCGGTACTAAAGAGCTGAGTCATTTATTAATGAACTACATTGAAGAGAATCCTCATGTTGAAGAAAAAGTGGATCACTCTGAAGATGTTGAATTTAAATGGGATGATTATCATAATGAACAGATTAATGGCGCTGCTGTTATTACTGAAGACGATGATGATGACTGGGATGACTGGGACGAAGATGATTACGACGTTGAAGTCGAGTACCGCCCATAATTCATAATGGTAATGATTAAACGGTTGGCTTAGGCCAGCCGTTTTTGTTTGTAAATTGATTAAAATTGAGTTTATGCATGAAAATTTCAATGATCGCAGCAATGGCTGCAAACCGAGTGATTGGAAAAGATAATAAAATGCCGTGGCACTTACCTGAAGAGCTAAGCTACTTTAAGCAGGTTACTATGGGTAAGCCTATTGTCATGGGGCGCAATACTTTTGAGTCAATTGGGCGACCATTACCTGGACGTAAAAATATTGTTTTGTCTTCAAATACCTCATTGAAGATAGATGGCGTTACCGTTGTTAACTCAATCGAACAAGCAATCGCTGCTGGCGATCACTGCGATGAATTAATGATTATTGGCGGAGCACGCTTATACGAACAAATGCTTGAACAGGTTGATAACTTATATTTAACAGATATTGAACTTGATGTTGCTGGAGATGCTTTTTTCCCTGACTACAATATATATCAATGGAAACAAAGTGATAAGTTAAATCACAAATCTAAGTCAGGTGTTAATTTTTCTACTTACACATTACAGCGAGCATAAATTTTTACAAAAAGGTTGACTAAATCATAATTTTTAACGATTATTGCCACTTAGTTTAAACTAAAGTATTACGACTTAGGTTTTGAGACTAAAGTTTTGCTGTAGCTAAGTAGTATGACAGCTGGCATTTTGACTAATTGGATACTCATTATCAATTCTATTAAGTTATTTATGTAAACTTAAATTAATCGAATTGGTAATTAGGATTGCTAGGCGAAATACAGCTGTACACATGTTGTATAGTAGGAAAAGATAATGAAAAAAATTTCAACCCTGACCATCGCGTCTTTACTCGTTGTTGGTGCTTATTCAACACCAGCTCAAGCTTCTGATCAAGTGACTACTGCAATTTGCGGTTATGTTGAGTCTGACCATAAATCACGCTTACGTGATCAATTACGTAGTAATAAAATCAAGCTAAAAAAAGTTTACAACCGTATCTCTTGTGATGGGCAGAGTTTACTGCGTTATGCAATGGTAAAGGATGCTGATAGTGTTGGTAGTTTTATTGCTAAGCGCTTAAGCGCTAAAATGCTTACGACGCCAGAAGCTGATGGAACAACGATTTATGATTGGGCTCAAGCTAATGGTAAAGGGGCTTCAGCAACTGCGGGTGCAATTAAAGATCGTGCCAAGCTTTAACCTTAAAATCACTAAAAATAAGTAAACATTAAGCGCTGTATGGCGCTTTTTTTTTGAGAGGGGTTTACATCAAGTTTCTGAAGTTATTGCTTTTGGAGTAATGCTATACCCACTGAACTAAATGTTTGTCCACTTAGGCCAGTTAAATCAATTCCATTATTAGCTTGGTTACTTTGCACGGACTAAGTGAATGACAGCAGTGTTAGTTACGACTATGCAGAAAACTGTATATATAATTAATTGCTTGTCGTCATTAAGGTCACTACTTAGCGCCTATTTGGAACATGGAATCAATGCACTAATCGGTTTATTCACGTTACAAAATTGCTTACTTGATTAACGGAATTGGGATTAAAATAAATTCAACCTCGTGCGCTTCACCTCAATATCCTGCAGTTAGTTAATCGAACGATTTTTTCAAGCTATCGTCACTGAAATGTGATGACTCTAAATTAGTCAAGATTTCTTCCCATCACACTTAAAGGAAAAGCTGTTTAACTTCGGGATTCTCCATGCAGTAGCTTTATTGCCTACTAAGTTGTTGCTTGTTTTTAATCATAACTAAGGAACCTATCTATAGATAATGGAAGAATGTTAAATCCTATCTATACTTATCTCATAGACATAGTTCCTTGTTAGTTATGAGTAGAGGAGAGTCTAGGCGTGGCCCTTTCACATTTATAACTGAATCATTCAATGAATGGAGTCGATGAATGCGCGAACCGCTCAAGCGATTTTTTTATTACTGTTGCAAGTATTGTGGCTTATTTATCTTGTCACGTTTGTTGATGAAGAAGAAGTTGAGAATCTTGTGCTATCACGGCTTTAGCTTGCAAGATGAAGAGCTGTTTGTTCCGGGGTTGTTTATTCGATTAGCGGAATTTGAACGCCGATTAGAGTATTTAAAGCAGCATAATTATCAAGTGATAACTTTAGACCAAGCCTATTGTGATTATAAACAACAAAGTTTCCCCGACGATGCCGTCGTATTAACTATCGATGATGGCTTTTACAGTGTTTATAAGCTCGCTGCACCGCTGTTACATCAATACAATTATCCTGCAACGCTTTACCTTACCTCTTATTATTTTGATCGGCTGGAGCCTATTTTTACCTTAACCGTTGACTATATGTTCTGGAAAACGCAATGCAAGCAGGTGTCCTTAGACGAATTGCATATCGTATCTCTACCAACTGAAAAAGTACCGTTAACCGATGATAATAAACTTAAGTTGAGAGAACAGTTAAAACAACATGGACAAAGCCTTCCCGATGCTGAGTGCCGAGAATTATTGTTACAGCGCTTAGGTGAGTGTTTAAACGTTGATTATGGGCAGCTAAAAAGTAGCCGTATCTTGGGGCTGATTAATCAGCAGGAATTAAAGCAGCTCATTGCATTAGGAGTTGATATTCAGTTGCATACTCATCGCCATGAACTGCCTGTTGATAGTGAGCTTGCTCGTGATGCTCTCGTTAGAAATAAACAAAAGGTTAATCCGTTATTAGCCACGCCTATGGTGCATTTTTGTTACCCTAGTGGTGATTGGAAACCCGCACATTGGCCTATCTTACAACAGCAACAAGTACTTACGGCAACAACATGTACCCCTCGATTAGTTGACTATGATACGCCACATTATAGCTTAGATCGGATCCTAGATAGCTCACGAGTCAGTCAAATCGAGTTTGAAGCCGAAGTATGCGGCTTTAACCAGCTCATTAGGCAGCTTAGAGGGCAGGGGTGATGCAAAAGGTACAGTTATTAGCTGGAGAGCAGGCACTCAGTAAACTTAACTGTAAAGTGTTTCAGCAGCAATGGTTTGAGCTCTACCAAGCATGTCGATGGGCAACGCCTTTTCAATCAGTGGAGTTTATCTTGTGTTGGTTTGAACATTATAACCACGCTTATCTTCCATTGGTTGTTCTAGAAGAAAATGAACAAGGCGTGCAAAACCTCTGGCTGTTAGCACAAGACCAATCAACTTCGATGATTGTCCATGCAGGCGCTCATCAAGCTGAATATCAGTGTTGGCTATCATGTAATGATCGTTTTGACTCATTTCTAAAGCGAGGACTAGTGCTGCTTAAAGGGCAGACATATTTCCCCGAACTTACACTAAAATTTTTACCGCCAATACTTAGCCATATCATTGCAACAACCGATCAATTAACAGCGCGTCATATCATGCGTAATGAGCAACAACCTTTAATACGTTTTGACGCCAAGCAGGCCCCATGGGCTTCGTTACGTAAAAAAAGTAATAAAAGTAAGCTGTCTCGCTTACGAAAACTAGGAGATGTCAGTATCGAGTTAGTCTCCGAGGGAGCAAGTGGCTTTGACGATGATCTACAACGTATAGCGACCTGCTATGACTTACGCCAAGGGGCGGTTAATCATTGCTTACCCTTTAGGCAGGACAGTCATAAATTGGCCTTTACACATGCGCTAATAAGCCACCATCAGGATGTGAAAATATTAAAAATGACACTCAATAATACTATTATTGCTGCTGTGGTTGGTGTGATCAACCAAGGCGAATTCAGTGTTGCTGTTTTTAGTTATGATCCGACTTACTCTCGGCATTCGCCAGGAAAGTTACTGATGTTGATGGGGGCTCAATTACTTGCTGAACGTCAACTCAAAGCGATCGATTTAACCCCCGGGGGGACTTGGAAAGCTCGTTATGCTAACGCCTATGCAAACGTGAGTGTGTTGCGCCTTTTTATTGAGCCAATTGCATACTATCGAGCTTGTTTGAGTGAGCTATTATTAACAAGCTGCAAGCGTTTATTACGGCATTGCGACATGACTCCTCAACAAGCGCGTGATAAAGCTCAATGCTTACGTCAACGGTTGGGACTGCAGACACAGCCAGTAAGTATTGTAGAGGCTTATGATAATTATCAGATTAACATTTGCAGCTTGTTAGCTGTCGAGGTGAGTTTCGTTATCAGGGAAAACCAATTAGTCGACTTTGTGGAGTTTAGTTGTCAGTTGAGCATGGAGCAGCAGAGTCACTTTCTAAGCCATTGCTTAGCAAGGCTTGAAGCGGGTGCGACGGGCTATAGTGTTAAAGAGTTGGGCGTAGTAAAGAGTTGCGGCTGGGTAGTTCCCCCTTCTAAGCATAGAGAGGCCGCTGAAGATCATCCTGCGAACAGTGAGAATTTTTGTTTACTCGCGGATATTTATTGTGCTGAAAGTCTCGCTGAAAATGAGCGCCAATCTTATCTCATCGGGATAGTACAACGGGAGGTTATTAGACGTGAAAAATCGGGACAGTTGACTCTATTGGTTAGTGATGAATACTTGAAAAGCAAACAATTCCACCATTCAGCATTTTCCTATGTTGATAGTGCTAGCACTGAGTTATCTCAACTGCTTAGCCACAATTAATAGGAGCGTTACCAGTGAACGTTAATGACTATAAATCTTTACATGATTTGCCTGAGTCGGCTCACTTACTAATGCGGCGGCAAGCAGCTAACAATCTTTATTTAAGTGAGTTATGGTTTAGCACAATGATGAATGCGGGATTAGAAGCGGATGCTCAAGTGTCTATCTATGTGGTGGAAAATGATCAGCAGCAATGCCTTGCACTAGCGTTCTTACGAACCCCTGCTGGACAAAATGGTTCTAAGTTTGCCCATTGGGTGCTCAGTCGCCACTCTCTTGCAGGTTTAACTAATTTTCAATCCAGTTTTTTCTCTGTTTTGGTTGATGATGAAGATAGTGATAGCCAAACGGCGTTAGTCAAACTAATTGGCTACTTAGTAAAGTCAAAACCGCGATGGCATTTAATTGATCTTAATCTAATGGCCCCGCAAACGATGGCTTATAAGGTGATTCATCAAACGTTAAATCAAAGTAACTTTTACTGTCAGCCTTACCTTTACAAGGGGAACTGGTATGAACGTTTTGCTTTTGCCGACTTTGAGCAATACGTCAGTAGTCGGAGCAAATCAAATAAAAAAGCGATAAAAAACTATCAGCGAAAGTGTCGAAAACTACAACGCCAGCAGCGTATGACGATTAAACTATTTTCTCAAGCTGATGAAGCCGAATTAGCTGTAGGGATTTATCTGGAGATTTACCAACAGAGTTGGAAGGAGCCGGATTTATTTGAGCAATTCTACCCACAACTAATACGGAGGGCGGCAGCGCAGGGACGTTTACGATTTTTATGTATTTATCTTGATGGAAACCCCGTGGCCTTTGAATTTGCAATTGTCACAGGCACGCAGTGTGTGATGATGCGCACCGCTTATATACAAGCCTACCAACATGACTCTGTAGGTGCTATTGCCATTATGTTGATGGTTGAGCATGTGATTGAGCAAGATGGTGTCACTGAACTCGATTTTGGTACAGATGATGATCGATATAAGCAAACTTGGGTGACTCAACGGCGCGAACGTTATGGCTTGGTCAGTTTTAATCGAGCGACGGGGTTGGGTCGTTTTTATCATTTGATTGACATGATTAACCGTATCAAGGCAACAGCGAAGGATAGGATTAAGGCTGTTATCAAACAGGAACAACAGTCGTGAGCTCACTCGCTCGTATCAAACAAGCGGCTAGGCAAACTTACCAACAATTGTGGTACTTCAATATTCCAATTGTTACACCTCAGATAATAGCTGTTTACCCTCATGATCCGCGAGCATTTACTCAAGGTCTTGTCTTTGAACAAGGGTGCTTATATGAAAGCACCGGATTAATTGGTGAGTCTACGGTGCGGCGTCTATCTTTTGAACATGCAATACCTGAGCTATCCCACCCACTTGAAGACCATTGGGGTGAAGGTATTGCCTGTAATCGTGAGCAACTTATTCAATTAACATGGCAATCACAAATAGCAATGGTCTACCGCCTGACAGATTTACAGCCGATTACAGAGCTACCTTACCAAGGTGAAGGCTGGGGTCTAGCGAGCATTGATGATGGCTTTGTCATGACGGATGGCAGTGAGCGTTTACAGTTCTTGAATCATCATTTTGAAGTCGTTAGTGACGTTCGAGTTATGATCAAAGGTAAACCATTACGCTGGCTAAACGATCTAATCTTCGCTAATGGCTCCTTGTATATTAATCGGCTCAGCGATCATTTTATTTATCAAGTCAGTCCATTATCTGGTCAAGTAGAACGTATCATTGACTGCAGTTACATAGTCGCTATTGAACAGCCTAGCGGTAACGAAGATGTTTTAAATGGTATTGCTTTTAACCAACAACAACAGCAATTCATCATTACAGGTAAGCGCTGGTCACAATTATTTGTGGTGACTTTTTAGCACTCCCCACCTTTAGTTAAACTTTACAAAGCTAGCTAATTAATTTTGTTATCAAATGTAATCCATTGAAACTAATCTATTTCTATGCACTCTTAATTATTAGATAATGAAAAAATAATCTTAGCTTTTTTTGAAGTTGAAGAAGAAGCTCGAACTAGAGACGCGATTGTCAGAAAGAGGAGAACATAATGTCGATTAAAAAATTAATGGTGATTGCGGTAAGTTGTAGTTGGTTAATATTTGGTACATACGCGCAAGCGACTACTGCAAACAAGGTTGATGTGAGTGCTGTGAAAGTGCAGTGGAAAAATGTTGATAAGTTTCGTGATATTGATGCGGCTAGTGGAATTCAAAAGCGCTTTGAAAAACGAGTTATGAATAACTTAGATGAGTATCTCAAGCAAGAACTATCTAAATACCTTAAGCGCGGTCAACAAGCGTCAGTCACTGTCTATAACCTCGACTTAGCAGGTGATGTACGTCCGGTGATTGGGCAGGGAGGGAATATTCGAATCATCCAAGATATTTATCCGCCAATGATTGATATTGAGTATGTAATAAAGGGTCCTAAAGATCAGGTTGTTGCGAAACAGCGTAAACGCGTTAGAGACATTGGCTTTAATATGAATGCGAAACTTGCAGGCTCTACTGAAGCGTTAGCCTATGAAAAGCGTATGTTAAAGCGTTGGTTACGTGAATCACTGGCCGGTAAATAGTCATGATAAAAAGAGGAGGCATTAGTTTGTCCTCCTAAAAGGATCTTTTTGCCGCTATAGGATCGTTGCGGATATTTGACCATTGCTTCTGATTATTAATATATATAATTATCATGAAGATACTATAAGTCTAACTTTTGGCATTGATATTGCTTTATATTTAATGATTATAAATTCATTAAGTATTGCCAGTGTTTATAACAGCTTTCTGGCACTAGTAATAAGGAATAACGTTATGTTTAAAAGTGAAATGGCAACGAATGCGCACGCAAGTGCAGAAACAAACCGTCTTGTTCTAAATAGCTTAGGTTTAGATTACCAAGAAGAAGTGCAGTATATGGTAATTAAAAGTGAGTTTTCTGGTGAAGAAATTTACTGTGCGCTAGCTGGTGGCGAGATCGTAGAAAACGATATCAACTTAACACCTGTTGGTACTGGTGCTTATGAAGCTCTATGCTCTATTCCTGGCGACGAAGTGCAATTATATGCCTTGAGCGATGATGACGAGATCATGGCGCAACAAATTCCTGGTATTTTAGAGCAGCAAAAAACCGGTAGCCGTTTATGCTTTATCAGCAGTAATTTAGTTGAACGTCAGCAACAAATTATGAAAGCATTTTCGATGCGTAAAGGGCAAAAACTTGCGGCATAATGCCGCAAGCTAACCAATAAATAACGAATTATTGTGAGAATAAGTCCCTTATTGTGAGAATAAGTCCCTTATTGAGAGAATAAGTCCCTTATTTCTTTGGTTTGCTTTTTAAATTGCTTTTAAACACTTGGAGCAGCTGCAATTGTATTTCAATTTTTGCAACTAGCGGCTGCACTAGTGTCGGGACATCATCACTTTCTGCTTGTTGCAAAGCAACTAAGTCATTACCTAACTCTTCTGCATAAGGGGTAAAACGGTTAGCTTTTGTTTTAAAACCTTGCTGCTCATCAAAAATGGCACTAAATTTGGCCATATCCTGTTGGCGTAACTCATCAATTGCTTTATCTGCGTCGATTGACTGACGATAGATTAGGCGAATATTTTCCGTTAAAGCGGCAAAAAGTGGGCTATGTGACATGCGACTCTCTAAATATTTGGTTAATTAAATTTTAAGACTATTATAGATCAGGCATGAGCCCAAGATCGATAGGGGTTTTGTGCGCTTCTCCACCTATTTCACGAACTAACTTCGGTACTAGAAAACCTGGTAGTTGCTGATAGAGTTGGTGCATCAGCTTTATTGCTGCTTGTTCGTCCGTATCAAAGTGACTCGCTCCCGTTACCTTATCTAATAAATGAAGGTAGTAAGGCATAATCCCAGCATCAAATAATGACTCACTTAAATTAACTTGAGCAGTTAAATTATCATTAATCTTGTGTAGTAAAACGGCTTGATTAAGCAGCGTAACATGATGGCTCTTAAGCCTATTTGCTATATCTTTAATATCGAGATCAATTTCGTTGGCATGGTTGATATGCATTACCATTACCACATTAAATCGTGTTTGCTTAAACAGTGATAACAATTCATTTGTGATACGAGATGGAATAACGATGGGTAAGCGTGTATGAATGCGAATGCGCGTTACATGCTTTATCGGTTCTAAATGATTAAAAAGCTCAGTGATATGTTGATCATTGGCCATCAGAGGATCTCCACCTGAAAGGATCACTTCATTAATCTGTGGTCGTTGCTCGATATAGTCAACAATTTCAACGATACGTGCTTTACTTAAGCTATTGTCTTGATATGGAAAATGTCGACGAAAACAATAGCGACAATTAATTGCACAAGCGGTGCGTAGCATTAATAGCACACGATTATCGTACTTGTGCAATAAACCAGGAAGTGGTGGCTGTTGCTCTTTTAACGGGTCGTCACTAAAACCTTGCTGCTCGAAAAATTCTTCGCGCGCGGTCATCACTTGTTTTAATAAGGGATCATCAGCATTGCCACGTTCCATGCGGTGGACAAATGGTACAGGCACTCGCAACGGAAATAACTTACGCGCAGCAAAAGAGTCACTATACTTTTCTTTATCGATGTTTAAGTAATCGAGCAGTTTTATAGGATCATTGAATGCCTGAGCAAGTTCTTTTTGCCAAGATATTTGATGTGGGATTATATTTTGAGTGACTATCTGCGGCATTTATTTTTAGATTGGCGATTAATCAGGTAGAATCGACTAATAGAATTTGTAATGAGTGAGACTATAGCAATTTATCGCTATGGCTGTAAGGCTAGAACACACTTTTACAATGATTTAATTTTAAAATATAGATAGAGCCTGTGGCTCTGATAATAAAACGAGGAAGTCATGGCTACAGTTAGCACGAATGAATTTAAGAATGGTTTAAAATTAATGTTTGATGGTGAGCCAAGTAACATCATTGAAAATGAAACGGTTAAACCGGGTAAAGGTCAAGCATTTAACCGCGTAAAAATTCGTAAATTGATTTCTGGTAAAGTGCTAGAAAAGACGATTAAGTCAGGTGAAACTTTTGAAGTTGCTGATGTTATGGAATGTGATTTAGCTTATTTATATGCTGATGGTGAGTTTTGGCATTTCATGAACAACGATACCTTTGAGCAAATTGCCGCAGAAGAAGCGGCTGTTGCTGATGCTGTTAAGTGGCTAGTAGAGCAAGATGTTTGTATTATCACTTTATGGAACGGCAACCCAATTACGGTAACGCCACCAAACTTTGTTGAATTAGAAGTCACTGAAACCGATCCTGGTCTAAAAGGTGATACTGCTGGTACGGGCGGTAAACCTGCGACGCTTTCAACAGGTGCTGTTGTTCGTGTTCCACTATTTATTCAAATTGGTGAAGTCATTAAAGTTGATACGCGCACAGGTGAATACGTTTCTCGCGTAAGCAAGTAATTGACCAATATACTTTAACCTGTAGGTGAAATTAAACACTGTTAAAATCCGTTATCTTTGATAGCGGATTTTTGTTTTCTAGGAGTAAATTAATGAGCTGGCAACCCAGTGCGTCTATCGAAGCATTACGACAAAGAGCAAAGGTATTAGCAAAGATTAGGCAATTCTTCGTACAAAGGGACGTGCTCGAGGTCGATACGCCAGCGATGTCACAAGCGACAGTGACTGATGTGCACCTACACACCTTTGATACAACCTTTGTTGGCCCCGGGTTTGCGAATGGGCAAAAGCTTTATCTTCAAACATCGCCAGAATTCCATATGAAACGCTTACTTTGCGCTGGCAGTGGTGCGATATATCAAATCAATAAGTCGTTTAGAAACGAAGAGTCAGGCCGTTATCACAATCCTGAGTTTACGATGCTTGAATGGTATCAGCCGGACTATGATCATTTGGCACTTATTGATGAGGTTGATCAGCTATTACAATCTATTTTAGAAACAGTGCCTTGTGAAGTTATGTCCTATCAGCAGGTTTTTTTGCAGTACCTTAACGTCGACCCGCTAACTGCTGATATAGAACAATTACGCGCGCTGGCTTTAGCTCATGATTTAGGTGACTTTGTTGCAACAGAACAAGATAAAGATACTTTACTGCAAGTATTGTTTTGTTTCGTGATTGAGCCGAAGATTGGCTTAACGCGTCCAATGGCGATTTACCATTTCCCTGCATCACAAGCTGCACTAGCGCGACTTGAGCCAAAAGACTTACGTGTTGCCCGTCGTTTCGAATTTTATTATCGAGGTATTGAGTTAGCTAATGGTTTTCATGAACTCCAAGATCCGACAGAGCAATTAGCCCGATTTGAGGCCGATAACTTACAGCGTCAACAGCAAGGTTTAATAGAACAGCCTATTGATCATCACTTAATTAACGCACTTAGTGCTGGATTACCGGATTGTGCTGGTGTGGCCTTAGGGGTTGATCGACTTGTGATGCTTGCATTGAATAAAGCTCACATCAATGAAGTGCTCAGCTTTGATGTGACGAGATGCTAAGGGTATTGTTGATAGTGTAATGCTCAGAGCAAGTAAGTCGTTTTAGGTAGAAGAAAAAGCGACTTACTTTGCTGCTAATTATCTATTATGGGAAAGTGCTTTTGTGCTTAGATGTCATCCCATTCGTCACTGAGCTCCCTTCTTAATTCGCGTTCTGCTTCTAGTTCATCAATTCGTTGGCGTACTTCACGCCGTTTTGCATTGCGAGTGGCTTTTTTTTTCTCAGTTGATGCATCATTGTCTAAATTTAGGAATGGTTCAAGATCCTCACCGTCGTAGTTCAAATTACTCATCTCACCCTCTCTTCTTAGCCGCAGCCAAGCGTTGTTATATATCAACCCATGTTAATCTGATGATATTTTTTTATCATGATTGAAAATTTAGATTGCTATCATCACTTAGTATAGACAATAAAATTGTGAAAAATATCCTTGAAAGTGGCCTGTGGCGTACTTTTGTGCTGAAAAGTGAGAATTTTAGACAAAAAAAACCGAGCTTAATAAAGCTCGGTACAAGGAAAGTAATGATAGAGAGATAACTAACTTACATATAGTTAGTCATTACTAATCATCAATAGTTCAATCAAAGATCGAAAAAAGATCTTTTTTATTTTTACCTTACTAATGTGCTTGCTGCCAGTTGTCACCAGCGCCAGCTTCAGCAATGAGTGGAACATCAAGATCGGCTGCTTGAGCCATAATTTCTTGAACATCTAAACAGAATTGTTCAACACAATCTTCTTTAACTTCAAAGACCAATTCATCGTGAACTTGCATGATCATTTTAGCTAAATCATCGGGCTGTTCGTTAAGCCATTGGCTCACTTTGAGCATTGCCTTTTTAATGATGTCAGCAGCAGTACCTTGCATTGGCGCATTAATCGCTGCACGTTCAGCCGCTTTGCGTCGAGCACCGTTACGTGCATTGATATCAGCTAAATAAAGGCGACGACCATCTAGCGTTTCAACGTAACCCTTATCGGCTGCAACAGCACGGGTATCTTCCATGTATTGTAAAACACCCGGATATTTGTCGAAATAGCTATCAATATATTGCTGAGCCAGACCTCGAGGAATATCTAGTTGTTTAGCTAGTCCAAACGCTGACATGCCGTAGATTAAGCCGAAGTTGACTGCTTTAGCGCTGCGACGCTGATCAACGGTGACTTCCTCAAATGGCGTATTAAACACTTCAGATGCGGTTGCTTTGTGAATGTCCAAGTTATTGGCAAAAGCAGTTAATAGGCCGCTATCTTGTGATAGATGAGCCATAATGCGCAGCTCAATTTGACTATAATCGATAGCTACTATTTTGTAGCCCGCAGGAGCGACAAATGCTTGACGAATACGTTTACCTTCGTCGGTTCTAATAGGAATATTCTGTAGATTTGGATCGGTTGATGATAAACGCCCCGTTGCGGTCACAGCTTGGTGGTAACTGGTATGAACGCGGCCCGTGTCTTTGTTTATCATTAAAGGTAGCTTATCTGTGTAAGTTGTTTTTAGCTTAGTCAGGCTACGGTATTCTAAGATGATCTGTGGCAGTTCATAATCATTAGCCAGTTCGTGTAACACTTCTTCGTTGGTTGAAGGGGCGCCTTTGGGGGTTTTCTTCAGCACAGGCAGAGCCATCTTTTCATCACTAAATAAGATGTCTTGTAATTGTTTGGTTGAACCAAGATTAAACTCTTCACCAGCAACTGACCAAGCCTGTTGTTGTAACTCTTCAATACGCTTAGCAAGTTGAGCGCTTTGCTCAAAAAGTTGAGTATCATCGATCAATACACCAGTGCGTTCGATGTCTGATAGTACAGGCAGTAATGGCATTTCAATGTCGTTAAATAACGGTAATAAGCTGCCTTCGTCCTCAAGTTTCGCCATTAAGTTATCATGTAGGCGTAGTGTCACATCAGCGTCTTCAGCCGCGTAAGGCGCCGCTTGAGCAATCTTTATTTGGTTAAATGTAAGCTGTTTGGCACCTTTGCCAGCAATGTCTTCAAAATGGATAGTCTTATGGCCTAAATATTTAAGCGCTAGTGCATCCATATTGTGTTTAACCGCTGTTGAATTTAAAACATAAGACTCCAACATGGTGTCATGGCTAATACCATTGAGGGTAATATCGTAATTAGCCAGTACATTACGGTCATACTTCAAGTTTTGACCCACTTTAAGCTGCGAAGCATCTTCTAATAACGGTGTTAACTTCTCAAGAGCTAATGATAGCGCGATTTGTTTTGGCGCTTCTTCATAATCATGGGCTAATGGTAAGTAAGCTGCTTGGTACTCATCATCACCGTCACTATTTTGCTCTTTAATCGCAAATGACATACCGACGATTTCAGCCTCCATATAGTTAAGGCTGGTGGTTTCTAGGTCAAAGGCAAATAGAGAAGCATTTTCTAACTTTCTAACCCACTGAATCAGCTGACCTAGTGTATAAATAACCGGGTAATCTTTGGTGTTAATACCTGATGATGGGGCTGTCGTTTCGCTATTGCCCGATTCTGAACTTGCTTTAACTTCAAGTGGATTACCACCATCAAGTGCTTCAGATAGCCATCGCTTAAACTCTAATTGGCCAAACAACTCAATTAATTGATCTTGGTTTGCTGGAGCCATAGTGAAATCGCTATAGCTTTCCTCCAACTCGACATCGAGCTTAATGGTTGCGAGTTGATAAGATAATCTTGCCATTTCTTCATGTTCAAGCATCCGCTTGCCAATGCTTTTTGCTCCACGGAAACTAAGTGTGGCTAGTTTATCAATGTTTTGGTAAATCTCATTGATACTGCCTATGCCTTGGAGCATACCTAATGCAGTCTTTTCACCAACTTTAGGTACGCCAGGGATGTTATCTGAGCTATCGCCCATTAAGCCAAGAAAATCGATTATAAGCTCTGGCGGCACCCCAAATTTTTCAATAACGCCTTCGCGATCGAGCACTGTATTGGTCATGGTATTAATTAAGGTGACATTGTCATCAACTAATTGCGCCATATCCTTGTCACCCGTACTAATGAGGGTGTGGATGCCTTGCTTACTTGCCTGTGTTGCTAGAGTGCCTATGACATCATCAGCTTCAACGCCTGGAACCGAAATAAGCGGAATGCCCATTGCTTTGATTAACTTATGCAGAGGTTCGATTTGTCCGCGTAAGTCATCCGGCATCGGCGGTCGATTTGCCTTATATTCACTGTACATATCATTACGGAATGTTGGGCCTTTAGCATCAAACACAACAACCATATTGCTTGGTTGATATTGATTAATCAGGCTGCGAAGCATATTGATCACACCATAAACAGCACCTGTTGCTTCACCTTTTGAGTTGGTTAAGTGTGGCGGCGCGTAAAATGCGCGAAATAAGTAAGATGAACCATCTACTAGAACGAAAGGATTTTCTTTTATTGTAGCCATATTGATTGTGTCATTGTGTTAGTTGAGGCTAAAGCAAGCCAATTTATACGCATGCTAGCACGAGGGATTTAACCTTGTCAGTTAACTCTGTAGTAACTTTCGGGATTTTAGTAAGGAAAATGGTTAACTTGGTGGTTAAAATGATAAAATTTCTGTGGATAACTCTGTGTAGCAAATGAGTAATTGATTTAAATCAAGATCACTTAAGCTACGACTTGACTTCGTAAGTGATTGTTTTTAATTGTTTATTATGGAAGTGATTGAAATTCATCCATATGACTCAGTTTTGTGGATAATCAAATAAGCTGGCATGAGCTTTGCCGAGGTACTTTACAATGAGACATTGTAAAAATATGCTTATTTTTTAGTCTTTATTCACCTTTACTAAAGGCATCTTTCAGACCGGAGCGTTAATTTACCAGATTGGATTATTTTTACCAGTTTTAATTATGATTATTTTCTTTTAATCATGAACAATATATCGCAAACTAGCATTACTTAACAAAAATGGGTAAAGGAATAATGAAAAATATTGCGGTTATCTTATCTGGCTCAGGGGTGTTCGATGGTGCTGAGTTACATGAAAGTGTTTTAACTTTACTTGCTTTAGCAAAAGCTGGGGTGAGTTATCAGTGTTTTGCTCCCAATATTAATCAATTACATGTAGTGAATCACTTAACAGGTGAAGTGAGCGAAGGAGAGCAGCGTAATGTCTTGGTCGAAGCTGCCCGAATTGCTCGTGGTGACATTCAGGATCTTGCACAGTTGGACGCTAAAAACTTCTCGGCTTTAGTGGTTCCTGGCGGCTTTGGTGCTGCCAAAAACTTATCAGATTTTGCTGTTAATGGAAGCGGTTGTGCCGTTGAAGCAAATGTCTTAGTCGCCGCAAAGCAATTTGCAGATTTAAAAAAACCTGCTGCTTATCTTTGTATTGCACCTGCACTATTACCGCAAATCTATGGTGCGGATATTGAATTTACTATCGGTAATGATAAAGAAACAGCCGATGCTATTATGCAAATGGGTGGCAAGCATATTAATTGTGCTGTTGATAGTTTTGTTTATGACCAACATCATCGAGTATTAACGACACCTGCGTATATGCTAGGACAAAATATAGCGGAAATCGCGGTGGGAATTGAGGCAACCATTAATGAGTTAGTGGGGCTGTGTGAATAAGCGGTGCATTAATCTATCTTCCTGACGGTGTTTCTTCAGGGCCTTGTTTGAGGTGAGTATAGTTAACCGAATTGACACTATAAAAAAAGCGGCCGCACAAGGCGGCCGTAAAATAGCAATGTGAGCAATAGTCGTGTATTCAGTCCGTTAAAGCATTGTTGCTGCAAGCGTTTAATTATTATTGTTGCTAATAATAATTGCCTGTTTGTAACATCAATTCTTTTACGAGCTAAACAAGAACAAATCTATGTAAGCCTTTGTTCAAACAATGAGTATTAATAAAATAGCAAATTATTAAGTCATACATTGTCAGGAGATACGTTCCGTAAAACGTGTGGTAATAATAATCATTCTCATTAGTGTTTGTCAATCCTTATTTCAATTATTTTCAATTTATTTTATCTGAGGTCGAAATGGACTCTGAACTTAAGCGCCAGTTAATTGCACAAAGCTGGCAAATGCATCAGCTTGTGGAGCAGGCTTATCTCGATGTTTCAGCAAAACAAGGTGATGAACTGTGGCAAGAAAAGCAACGAGTACTTTTGGCTGACATGGCGCTTCACCTATTACAAACTGCATTAGACCCAAATGAAATAGCTCTAGATAAGTTACGAAACAACCTATATTCAATCATGACAATATCTGATCAGTTCATCCCTAGTGCTCAACTCGGGAGTGCAAAAGAGGCAATTTATAAATAATCCTGCCATATCATTAACGTTATTACGCTTGCATTGTTAAACACTTGTTATTCATTAAGTCTCCACTTAAAGTAGTGGTCGATTTAATCATAATGAATGGATGACAAATGAAAAATTATAAAAAAGCATTTGCCTTGAGTGCATTAGCGCTGGCAATTGCTGGTTGTAATCTCACTAACTCGTTACCTGAACCTGCTCCCGCCGCTCAGGGAGCGGTGACCCTTGATATAGAAAAGTTTACTCTGGATAACGGTCTTGAAGTGGTACTACATCAAGATAAATCCGACCCTGTGGTTGCTGTCGCGATTCAATACCATGTTGGATCGAATCGTGAAAAGCTCGGGCGTACCGGCTTTGCTCACTTTTTCGAACATATGCTATTCCAAAATTCTGAACATGTAGGTGCTGGACAGTTTATTAAAAATATTGGAGCAATGGGCGGCAGCTTAAATGGCGGTACATGGCAAGACGGTACTATTTATTATGAAGTTGTTCCTAATGATGGCTTAGAAAAAGTATTATGGATGGAGTCTGACCGTATGGGCTACTTCATTAACACCGTGACTCAAGCGGGGCTTGAGAATGAAAAACAAGTGGTAAAAAACGAAAAGCGTCAAAGTGTGGATAATCGACCTTACGGGCATGCTTATGGGGTGACTCTTGAAGCGTTATACCCTGAAGGGCACCCGTATAGCTGGTCTGTTATCGGGAGTTTAGAAGACTTGCAAAACGCTACTTTACAAGATGTTCGTGATTTTTATCAGCAATGGTATGGCGTTAATAATGCGACATTAGTGCTAGCCGGTGATTTCGATAAGGCGCAAGCAAAAGCGTGGATTGAAAAGTATTTTTCAGAGTTTAAACCACGCGGTAATGTGACGCCATTACCGCCAATGCCTGTGACTTTGACCGAGAACAAATCGCTTTATCATGAAGATAACTTTGCTAAGTTGCCACAGTTAACGATGACGTTGCCAACGGTTGATCATAATCACCCAGATAAATACGCTCTTGAAATGTTAGCCAAGGTGCTCAGTGATGGTAAAGATAGTGTGTTATATCAGTCAGTGGTTGAAGAGGATAAAATTGCTCCAGGGGCTAATGCCTATGTTAGCCACGGTGAGCTAGCGGGTACATTTAGTTTTAGCGTGCGAACCTTTGATGGCGTTGATTTAGATCGAGCTAAAGTGAGTCTTGATAAAGCGTTTGCTAAGTTTGTTAAAGCGGGTGCGAGTGAAGCACAAATCGCTCGAATATTAACGGCTAAAGAAACAGACTTTTATAATGGCTTAACGAGTGTCTTTTCTAAAGCATCATCGTTAGCGACTGCAAACGAGTTTCATGGCGATCCAAGCTATATCACTAAACAAATTGCTAAATATCAGCAAGTAACAGCCGCTGATATTTCTCGTGTGTTTAAAGAATATATTTTAAATAAAAACTATGTAGCAACAAGCTTTGTTCCCAAAGGTCAGTTAGATTTAGCACTAGAAGGGGCTGTTAAAGCCAATGTTGTTGAAGAAAAGATCGTGCAGGGGGCAGAGAAAACGCTAGCGCAACAAACGTCGTCAGCACCACTAACTCCTGTCGCTCAGCCTAAGCCATCATTTGATCGTTCTATTGTACCTAGTTATGGTGAAACACCTGTCGTTACTTTACCTAAGGTATGGCAAAGTGAGTTGGATAACGGTGTGAACGTGCTCGGTATCGCGCATAATGAACTCCCTCTAGTGTCGTTTTCTATTCGCATCAAGGGGGGGCATTCACTCGATAGTACTGGTAAGCATGGTACGGCTAACTTGTTGACTGATATCATGATGGAAGGTACACGTAATAAAACCCCACAACAGTTAGAAGACCGATTGGGTGAGTTGGGGGCTGAGTTAAATTTTTATGTTCATGATGAGTACATTTCTTTGCAAGGCAATGTGTTAAGTAAGAACTACGGTGAAGCTATTGCTTTGGCACAAGAAATTATCTTGGAACCACGTTGGGATGAATCCGAATGGGCACGCGTTAAGCAAAAAACCTTAGCAAGTATTCAACAAGCTGATGCTAACCCAGGGGCAATTGCCGCGAATGTTTATGGTAAGTTACTTTATGGGAATAGTAACTTTGGTACGCCAGAAGTGGGAACAGCTGCTGAAGTTGAAGCAATTACCTTGGAGGATGTTAAAGCATTTTATCAGCACAATGTGAGTGCTCAGGTGACAAGTGTTCATGTCGCGGGCAAGGTGACTCAGCAACAGGTGGCAGCAAGCTTAACGCCACTGGCAACGCAATTATCTACCCAAGCTGTGAATATAGTATCAGCCAAAGAGCGTCCAACGCTGTCTCAGGCACAGCTTTATTTTGTTGATGTACCGGGCGCTAAGCAATCATTCATCCGTATTGGCAGCCGTGCCATGACTGCCGATTCTGTAGATTACTACCCTGCGGTTGCTGTTAACCATAATTTAGGTGGTAGCTTCTCTGGTCAGTTATTCCAAATCTTAAGGTTGGAGAAGGGCTATACCTACGGCGCTTATTCTGGTTTTAGTCGTAGTAATGTTGGTGGTGCGTTTACTGCTAGCTCAAGTGTACGTTCGAATGTAACGCTTGAATCGTTACAAACGTTTCGTGAAATTTTAACAAAGTATGGGCAAGAGTTTGATCAAGAGGCTTTAGCAAGTACTCAATCAATTTTGGCTAAGCAAGATGCTCGTGCGTTTGAAACGACAGGTAGTCTGATGGGGGTGTTAGAAAACGTCACTACCTTTGGTTTAGCGAACGATTATGTAGCAGCCCAACAGCAAACGTTGCGAGATTTAACTTTGGAGCAAGCGCAACAAATCATTAATACGTACATGAACCCTGATGAAATGATTTATTTAGTGGTGGGTGATGCGAAAACTCAGTTGCCACGAATGAAGGAATTAGGGCTAGGTGAGCCGATTGTTTTAGATAAACGTGGCAACCCAGTTAAGTAGGCAACTGTATTAGAACCATAAAAAATGCCATTCATATTTGAATGGCATTTTCTTTCGAGTCATTATAAACGTATTACTTACTTGGAATCTTCACAGTCCCTTTAATATTCCGGCTTGAGATACCGCCACTACCGTCATTGCGAATGATTAGGCTGTTTGCATCTGATACATCAATATCGCCAGAACCGTCAGAAATAGTTACATTGCCTTTAACTTTTGATACGTCAATATCACCACTGCCATCGTCAACACGAACATTACCACTAATGTCATTAACTAATACAGAGCCAGAACCGTCATTTATACCAACATTACCCGTGACATGATTGATTTCAATTTGACCACTGCCATCGTTGATAGTTACAGCGCCACCAATCTCGTGAAGGTCAATTGATCCTGAACCATCGTTAATATCCACAGAGCCGTTGCTATGGTCTAGTTTAATACCACCGCTACCGTCGTTAATATTAACTGCACCATTAATGTTTGTTAGGTCGATATGGCCACTGCCATCATTGATTTTTAGGTTATTGTTTAAGTCAGAGACGGTGATTTTTCCGCTGCCATCATTGATGTCTAACATCATGCCTTTTGGCATACGTACAGTTAAGTCAATTGAGTTGTGGCTTTGGCTCCATTGACTATTATCAGTCTTTGCTACTAATCGAGCACTGCCGTTGTGATTCGCTAAAGTCAGCTTGTATTCGTTATCTTCACTGGTGGTGATAGCTGCGTCGACATGTATCGCGGTTAAACCTTCTTCACCGACAACCGTCAGACTGCCACTACCTGCATGAATGTTAAAGCCGCTCAGCGCCTTGGCGTTGTTTAGCACTAAGCTTTCTTGAGTGTGTTTTAAGTTTGGCTGTGCGCCGACAGAAATACTACAACCACTGATAAATAGAGCAGAAAGGGCGGTAACTAACGATAACTTTTTCATTTTAAATTCCATTGTTGTTATAACTCATCATTTAGCTAATTAAAGGCAACTTGCGTACCAACTTTTATTTTGTTTTATTTCAGTGTGTTAGGTTTTTTGTTTTTGGGGCTGGTGATTATGACAATTAATAATCGTCAATTTAGCCAATAATTATTTAATTTTATTGGTTAAAGATACGTTATAGCTAAGCACCTGTTTCTGCTTGTAGTTGGTCGAGGTAATGCTGCATAAATTGCCAACGTTTTTGGGCTTCATTTTTTCCAGCGTCGGTTTTCATTGTGCTGACCAGTCCTTTTAATTTGACATAAAAATGGTCGATACAATAATTTTGATCATCCAGAGTTCGTTGCTGGGCAAAAGGATCTTGCGGGTTGTACAGTTGACTGCCCCAAGTTGCGCCCAACATTAAACAACGCGATAAGCCAATTGCCCCTAATGCGTCAAGACGATCAGCGTCTTGTACGACTTCTGCCTCAATCGTTTCTGTTGCTATATTCGCAGAGTAGCTATGGGCACAAATGGCATGATGAATAGCGTCGTAATACTCGCTCGGGTAGTTAATGCTTTGTAAAAAGCTAATTGCTCGGTCAGCACTTAAGCGAGAGCCTTGGTCACGCAGCGGTGATTTCTTATCAACATTGACACAATCATGGAGCCAGCACGCGGGAAGTGTAATGGCTAGGTCAGCTTGTTCTTGCGTCGTTAAGGCGAGACCTGTTGTCACAACACGTTGAATATGAGCAATGTCGTGCGCAGGATCAGACTCCATTTGTTGCTCTACAAATTGTTGAAATTGCCCTTGCCAAGCAAGGGGGTTAAAAAGAGAGTGGATCATTTTTATTATTTACTCTTGTTGATTGAGTGGTACGGCAAGTGGTGAATCGGTCGAGTCGGTTAATTGCTGAGACAACGGTTTTTTTACTGTAACGCCAAGCTCTCGAAAGGCCTCCACTTGGCTGACTAAATTACCTTTACCTTGGCTGAGTTTTTTAAAGGCTTGCTCATAACTCTGGTTGGCACGATTGATACAATGACCGACATTGAGAAGGTCGTCACTAAATAGACGGAGTTTGTCATAAAGTTTACTGGCTTTATCGGCAATGAGTTGAGCGTTTTTATTTTGTTGATCGTAACGCCACAAGTTGTGAATAGTGCGTAAGGCCACTAACAAGTTGGTTGGACTAACCAGCATAATATTATGATTCATCGCTTCACTGATTAAGTCTGGCTGATGTTCAATAGCTAACAAAAAGGCAGGCTCAATAGGGATAAATAATAGTACATAATCTAAACTACGGATGCCTTGCAGCTGATGATAATCTTTATTACTGAGATCTTTGATATGTTGTCTTATCGAAGCGATATGTTCACGTAAGGCGAGCTGCTGTTGCTGCTCTGATTCACTATTAAAGTAACGCTCATAGCTGGTTAATGATACTTTGGAGTCGATCACAATGTCTTTTGCATCGGGTAGGTGCACGATGACATCGGGACGGAAAGTCTTTCCTTGCTCGTTTTTATGCTGACTTTGAGTGTGATACTCATGTCCTTGGCGTAAACCTGATTCCTGCAATACGCGTTCTAGGATTAACTCCCCCCAATTACCTTGTTGTTTGTTATCCCCCTTGAGGGCGCGTGTGAGGTTAATTGCATCTTGAGTCATTTGTTGATTGAGCTGTTTTAAACTATGAATCTCGTGTTGTAGCTGATGGCGTTGCTTGGTTTCGCTGTCATGACTGTGTTGCACCTGTTGTTTAAAATCGCCCAACTGGGCTTTTAATGGTGCAATAATCGAATCGATATTAGCTTGATTTTGCTTGGCAAATAGATCGCTTTTTTGTTCAAGGGTCTGCTGTGCAAGGTGACTGAACTGATTTTTTACTGCGTCATGATTTGTATTGATCAAATCAAGCTGTTGTTGATGCGCTTCGATTAATTGTGCTTTTGTGGCGCTTAACTCGCGGACTTCGGCGTAAAGCTCTAGCTTTTCTTGCTGTAGTGTATTGGCTGTGTCTTGTGTTTGTTGCAGTTGTAAGTGAAGTTTGTCGAGTTGGTCATCACATTGATTGAGTTGCTGCTCAAGTTGTTTCTTCTCGATAGTAAATAATTGCTGCTGTTGGCGTAAGCGCTCTTGCTGTGAGCGCATTCGCCATAAATACATTAATCCTGCACCCAAGAGGAAGCTAGCGATAAAGTAAGGGAGCAAGGTGAGTAGTTGTTCAGAGGAAAGCAGCATGGCAGTTTTTATAAGAGATCTGAGATAACGGGTATGTTAACGCAGATCCTTTTAATTGGTAAGAGTAGATATAAAGTGGCTCAATTGCTCACTTTCATTATCGTTATTAAAGAGAAACTTAAACCCTAACAAGTAATGGGTTTGCGCTAAGCGACGTTTAACCACTAAGCGGCACGCTAATGATAACGGTGCTGGTTGTGGAATTCTAATGATGCATTGTGGAGGGTGTGGCAATTGTTCAAAAGCTTTAACCATCGAGTTATCTGCTTCCAGCTGAATGCCTCCTTCTGATAAATTCACACTGGTAGTGCTAAAGGGGTGTTCATCGATGTTAACTTCGACTTGCACACGATAAGGATATCGAGGATGAAAGCGCCGTTCTACTTGCATTGCTTGCTCCGCTTGGTACATTGAATGCTCACCTGTTTGGTGGGTAAAGGTAAGTATATGAAACAAAACTAGCTTATGCGAATTTTGATTGGGTGATTGTTTTAATATCAATGGGTTATGTAATTGATGTGGTTGAGGGTAGTTTAAATGAGAGTCTTGGGTGCGCGATATCGCTATAAAGCATCGCAATTAATGGAGGGCAGTGAACAGGCGACTACAGTGAGTCGTATTTTTGATATCACTATGATTGTGCTAATTATTGCTAATGTTTTAGCGATTATGCTTGAGTCTGTTGCTTCTTTAGCTGAAAAGTATGGTAACGAGTTTTATTGGTTTGAGATTTTTTCGATTGTGATTTTTACCCTTGAGTATTTTATCAGGGTGTGGTCATGTCCAGAGATAAAGAATAAAGGCTATAGCGATGATTTTAAGGGGCGCTTGAAATATATCTTGTCTTTCCCTGCGTTGGTGGATCTTGCAGCTATTTTACCGTTTTATTTAACCTTTTTTATTTCTATCGACTTACGTTTCTTACGTGTATTTAGAATCTTACGAGTGTTTAAGCTGACTCGTTATTCCAGCGCCATGAATATGTTATTAAAAGTGTTAAAGGAAGAGTCGAGTGCTTTTTTTGCCGCTTTTTCAATCTTAACGATTGTATTGATTTTAACTGCCAGTGGGATCTATCTATTAGAGCATGATATTCAGCCCGAAGCGTTTGGTAGCATTCCTGCTGCGATGTGGTGGGCCACTTCAACGTTAACTACCGTTGGCTATGGTGATGTGACGCCAATAACTCCAATGGGCCGATTGTTTGGTGGTTTAATCACTGTTATTGGGATGGGGATGGTCGCACTACCAGCGGGTATCTTAGCCTCAGGGTTTTCTGCGCAATTAAAGCAAAATCGCACGATCTACCGTTCTAAGCTGATTCAATCTTATAGCGACGGTGTGCTAACTGAACAAGAGAAAGGGGATTTGGAATTATTGCGCCGTGAATTAGGTATTAATGAACATGAAGCGGAGCTTTTGCTGTTTGCTCATCGCCAGCATCAACATTCACAAGACGGAAATAAAGCGATTCACGCGCCTAAGGTCCATCAACGGTGTCCTCATTGCCATGAGAGTATTGATTAGTTCCTCACTCTATTTAAAACGAGGTGCTTTAGCTAAAGCCTGTCGGCATTAAAAATAAAAAGAAGTTTGCTGGTGGGCAAACTTCTTTTTTTATCATGAGAGCTTAGGCAGTAACTAAGCCTATTAGCGTTCGACTGATTACATTGCAGCTTGGAAGATTTGACAGATTTCTTCGTGGCTGGCTTGTTTCGGGTTAGTTAAACCACAGACATCTTTTAATGCGTTATCAGCTAATACGGGAATATCTTCAACGTTAACGTTTAATTCGGTTAAACCAGCAGGGATACCGACCGTTTGTGATAATTTTTCGATAGCAACGATGGCCGCATTAGCGCCTTCTTGAGCTGAAAGGCCTAAGGTATCAACACCCATTGCCGCAGCAATATGGCTTAAACGCTCTGGTGCAACCTGTGCGTTATAGCGCTGAACATGTGGTAATAATACGGCATTACACACGCCATGTGGTAAGTCATAGAAACCGCCTAGTTGATGAGCCATCGCGTGGACATAACCTAATGACGCGTTATTAAAGGCCATACCCGCCATGAATTGAGCGTAAGCCATTTTTTCACGAGCTTCAATGTTTTCACCATCACTGACTGCTGTTGGTAAGTAAGCTTGAATGAGTTCAATCGCTTTAATCGCAACGGCATCGGTAATTGGGGTTGCTGCTGTTGAAACATACGCTTCAACGGCATGAGTTAATGCATCCATACCTGTTGCTGCTGTTAAAGACTTTGGCATGCCAATCATTAACGAAGGGTCGTTTACTGAAAGTACGGGTGTTGTGTGCTTATCAACGATAGCCATTTTTACGTGGCGTTTTTCATCAGTAATAATGGCGAAGCGGGTCATTTCAGAAGCCGTACCAGCAGTAGTGTTAACTGCAATAAGCGGTAATTGTGGTTTGGCAGATTGGTCAACGCCTTCGTAATCCGCAATTTCACCACCGTTGCTGGCAACCAGTGCGATACCTTTCGCACAATCATGTGGTGAACCACCGCCTAAGGAGACAACAAAATCACAGCTATTTTGCTGTAATAATGCTAATCCATCATTAACATTGCTAACCGTAGGGTTTGGCTGCGCTTTGTCAAATACGACACTAGCAATGTTTGCTGTGTCTAGTAAATCGGTAAAATTCTTTACTACGCCAATTTGGTTTAATACTGCATCACTAACGATCAAGCCCTGTTTAAAGCCCTGAGATTGAATGTAGTTTACGGCTTCTTGGATACAACCTTCACCCATTAGATTAAGAGATGGCATGAAAAAAGTCGTGCTCATAGTATGTTCCTTCAATAGTAGTAATTATTTTGCGTATAAAGTAACACTACTATTGGATGGGGAATTTGATCTGGCGCAACAGTCACACCGCAATCAACCCGTCTCATCCTAAGGGATGAGTTTTGTGCCATTCCTTAGTGTGGGATAAAGGTCGCTGAGTGACCGATTTCGCAATATCAATGAAACTGCTGATGTATTCGGTGTCGGCATCGCTATCGCGAAAGCCAATATAGATATGTTTATGAACCCCTTGCTTGCCCAAGCGCAGTGACTTAATGTCAAACTGCTGCTGATATTGCTCCACTAACCACGCTGGTAATGCACTGATTCCTCGATTATTGGCAACCATTTGTACAATGATATCGGTAGTTTCAATAGTCTTATGCTTTTTAGGGTGACAATTGGCCGGCAGCATAAACTGACTGAAAATGTCTAATCGCTCGAGTTCTACAGGGTAGGTGATAAGAGTTTCATGACTCAGTTGTTGTGGTGTTACATCTTCGACTGAGGCAAGAGGATGATCTTCACTAACCACAAGGACTAATTCATAATCGAATACGGACGCGTAGGTTAACCCTCGTTTAAATAATGGGTCTGGTGTAACGAGTGCATCAATTTCATGGTTGAACAACGCACCTAGGCCACCAAATTGAAATTTTTGTTTGACGTCGACATCAACATTGGGCCATTGATTAAGGTAAGGCGAAACGACTTTGAGCAGCCATTGATAACAGGGGTGGCATTCCATACCGATACGTAAATTTCCCCGCTCACCTTTGGCAAACTGAGCCATGAGCTGCTCTGTATGCTCAAGCTGAGGTAACACGCGATTGGCGAGTGCGAGTATTGATTTACCTTCAGCGGTTAAGCGTAAGCGGCGACCATCTTTACTCCATATCTTAACGTTGAGCTGTCCCTCTAATTTTTTTATTGCATGACTTAGTGCAGACTGAGTTAAAAACAGAGCATTAGCAGCTTGAGTTAATGTGCCAAGTTGATCAACCTGTTGAATGATGGCTAAGTGAATCCGTTCAATCATGAATTGCCTAAATTTAGTGTGAGTGTTAAAAGTATGAATATAGTTCATCGAACTCTTCATTTGAACTATTATCTTTCATCATTTTAGTTTGTGAACAACTAATATAGAACGCTTGTCATATACAAAATATGCATAACCGTAATTAACAACAAAACAGCTATACAAAAGTCGCTATGTTGATATGATTGCGCCCTTATTTTTAATCGTTGTTATAGGTTGCCTGTGAGCACATCTGTTGCACTACCGTCCCCAAAAATAGAGTTTATTGCACTAATGGCTCTCATGATGTCATTAGTTGCATTTTCAATTGATGTGATCTTACCGGCGATGGGGTTGATTGAAGCTGGATTAAATTTAGCGCCGACTCAAGACGTTAAATTGATCGTCCCGGTACTGTTAATGGGAATGGGCGTAGGCCAATTATTTATCGGACCGTTATCAGATAGCCTTGGCCGTAAGCCGTTAGTGTATTTGGGTATTACAATATTCTTAATTGCGACGGCAATTTGCGCTGTTGCCACCTCCTATGAATGGATGTTAATCGGTCGCTTCATTCAAGGCGTTGGTTTAGCGGCTCCTCGAGTGTTAAGTATGGCGATTATCCGTGATCAATATGCTGGGGCATATATGGCACGAGTCATGTCATTTATTATGATGTTTTTTATTCTAGTACCGATGCTTGCGCCATTAGTTGGGCAGGGGATTTTATGGTTTGCACCTTGGCAGGCTATTTTTATCTCGATGTTAGTGATGGGCACTGTTGCGTTGATTTGGTTTGGCTTACGCCAACCTGAAACATTACAACCGCAGTATGTGAAGCCATTTCAGCTTTCAGTGTTACTGAAAACCTGCAAAGAGGTTTGTACTACCCCTGTTGCGATGGCTTACACTATGGCTTCAGGTATCGTCTCTGCGGCATTTGTTGCTTACTTATCGAGTGCCCAAGCTCTATTTCAAGACGCTTACCAGCTAGGCGAATATTTTGCGTTGTACTTTTCAGGTTTAGCTTTTGTCTTTGGCGTCGCCTCTTATGTTAATGGCAAGATGGTGGTCGCTAAGGGAATGCAATATATGGTGAAAAATGCGTTATGTGGGCTGGTTATTTCTTCTGTATGTTTTTATGCCATTGGCTTGTGGTTTCAGGGGTTACCATCACTGATGATGACAACGGTTTATTTTGTCGTGGCTTTTGCCTATATCGGGGTACTATTTGGTAACTTAAATTCGCTAGCAATGGAGCCTCTGGGTCATTTAGCTGGGACAGGTGCTGCAATCGTGGGAGCGGTATCTACGCTGGTTGCCGTTGCGGGCGCTTTTATTGTGTCAGGTTGGTATAACGCTACCGTGTTACCGTTAACAGGGGCATTTGCATTAACTAGTGTATTAGCTGGTATAATTGTGTGGTTTATAGAAAAGCGCCGAACACTCGAGTCGCAATAGGAATAGTTTAAGTGTTACTGATTATTGATAACTATGATTCGTTTACCTATAACTTAGTGCAGTATTACCAGCAACTAGGGCAAGAGGTGAAGGTTGTCAGAAATGATCAAATTACGTTAGCTCAAATTAGCGAGCTAGCACCAAAATATTTGGTGATTTCACCGGGACCATGTGACCCAGGTGCTGCGGGTATTTCACTCGCTGCGATCAAGCACTTTGCTGGTCAACTACCAATATTTGGGGTGTGTTTAGGCCATCAAGCGATTGCACAAGCGTTTGGTGGGAATGTGGTATTAGCGCACGAAGTAATGCACGGTAAGACATCGTTAATTGAGCATCGTAATAACGGGGTGTTTAAGCAATTACCTAACCCGCTGCGAGTAACACGCTACCATTCGTTAGTGGTGGAGCCAGAAACACTACCTGAATGCTTTGAAGTAACTGCCACCATCGAAGGGAAAGCTGGTATTGAAATAATGGCAATGCGCCATCAAACATTACCGATTGAAAGTGTACAATTTCATCCTGAATCGATTTTAACGGAGCAGGGTTTAGGGATATTAGCCAACTTTATTGAACAATATGAGTGATAGAGTTCATGCCGATAGGAGAAAGGTGAGTAAAGCGTAACTTTTTGTATCTCGCGGGCGCTATTGCTGGTATTTTTGAACTAACCTACATACAATTCTCTACTAATCTATTATAAAAACGATCCGTAGGAAATTTGATGAAAAACTGGCTTATTGCATCAGCTATTCTTGGGCTAGGTGGTTGTAGTGTAACTACACCAACAACCCAAGTGCCCACTTCTGTTACACCATCTGTTGAAATCCTAAACGCGAGTCAGCCTGTACTGGCCGGCGAGGCGTTAACCATGAAACAAATCATGGCTGATCCTGCTTGGATGGGCACGGCTCCATCGCGCCCAATGTGGCAAGATGATAGCGCGTCAATTTTTTATCAAATCAAACCAGTTAGCGCTGCATTATCAGACGCCTATTTTTTACCTTTAAATGGCAACGCGATAAAACTACCATTAAGTGAGCACCATCAATTGGCGCAAAGCCGTGGTGTAGTTAGCCAAGATGGCAGCCAAAAAGCGTTTATTTATAAAGGTAACCTGTTTGTTAAGGCATTACCTACTGGCGAAATCAAACAATTAACACGAGATAATTCTCAACGCGCACAGCCTTTATTTTTAAACGACGGACGCCTTTCTTTCCGTCAAGGTCATGCATTTTATGCGTTAGACCTTAATTCTGGTGTGACACAATTACTGGTTGAATTTAAATTCGCAAAAGCTCCTAAAGCTCCTAAAGCACCAACTAGCTATATTGGCGCACAACAGCATCGCTTAATTAAATATGTTGCATTACAGCAGCACAATAAAGAAGCGCGCCATCAACGCGCTGAACAATTGCAGGCTCAAAACGAAACAATTGCATCGAAACCGTATTATTTAGACCCTGAGCAGAGCTTCGTTGAAGCACAATTAAGTCCTGCTGGTGATAAGGTGTTAGTTGTCAGCCGAGATAAGAATTATCAATGGCGTGCTAAGCATGACATTATGCCGAATTACTTAGGTCAAGAAGGTTATGTAGATGCCGTACCTGCACGTGCTCGAGTTGCTGAAGACAAGCCGCCAGCACATGAATTCGTGTTAATTGACATTGCTAATACAACGCAAAGTGACATCGACCTGTCGGTACTTCCTGGCTATGACGAAGATGTACTTGCCGTAGAGAAAGCAGAAAATGCTGCTAAATTAGGCAAAAAATATCAGTCGAAGAAAGCTCCTCGTAAAATTACTTTAATGCGCGATTGGACTTGGAGCCAAAGTGCCATTGCTTGGAATGATAGCGGTTCTGAGCTAGCGATCATGTTCGAGTCTGTTGATAACAAAGATCGTTGGTTAACGCGTTACAACTTTACCCAAGGCAAATTAAATACACTACACCGTTTGCATGATGATGCTTGGGTGAATTACACATTTAATGAGTTTGGCTGGTTAAATGATGATAACAGCTTGTACTTCTTATCAGAGGAAACGGGCTATTCACAGCTATACATTCAGCCATTAAACGGTAAAGCCAAAGCGATTACTCGTGGTCAATTTGAAGTGAGCAGCTTAACGTTATCGAAAGATGGGCAACACATTTATTACAAAGCAAATAAAGCTCACCCGGGTAAATATGAAATCTATCGTGTTAACACTCAATCGTCGGTTAGTGAGCAGTTAACTAAGCTTGAAGGGATGACTGATTATCAGTTAAGCCCTGATGAAACTAAACTCTTATTAAGTCATTCAACGTTATTACAACATACTGAACTTTTTGTTAAAAACAGTGATGGAAGTGGCGCGGCTAAACGCTTAACCAACACGGTTAGTGAAGAGTTTGCTAACTACGATTGGCAGGCTCCACGCATTGTTGAAGTGCCATCAAGTCATGGCGAAGCGCCAGTGTATGCTAAGGTTTATTTACCACAAGGGTTTGATCAGTCTAAAGCTGAGCAATACCCTGCTGTTATCTTTAACCATGGTGCAGGTTATTTACAAAATTCTCATTTTGGTTGGTCGGGGTATTTCCGCGAATTCATGTTCCATAACTTGTTGGCTCAACAAGGCTATGTGGTCATGGATATGGATTTCCGCGCTTCTAAAGGTTATGGTCGTGATTGGCGAACGGCTATTTATCGCCAGATGGGCACGCCTGAAGTACAAGATTTACAAGATGGCGTGAACTATATGGCACAACACCTGCAGGTAGATAAAGATCGTGTTGGTACGTATGGTGGTTCATACGGTGGTTTTATGACATTTATGGCGCTATTTACTCAGCCAGACTTATTCCAAGCTGGTGCGGCACTTCGTCCTGTGACTGATTGGTCGCATTATAACTTTGGCTATACATCTAATATCTTGAATACGCCAAATGATGATGATATTGCTTACCGTCGTAGCTCACCAATTGAGCATGCGCAGCACTTAACCAAGCCACTATTAATTATGGCAGGTGTGCTTGATGATAATGTGTTCTTCCAAGACAGTGTGCGTTTAGTCCAGCGGTTAATTGAATTAGAAAAGCCAATGTTCGAAATGGCAATCTACCCTGTTGAGCCGCATGGTTTTAGACAGCCATCGAGCTGGTTAGATGAATATAGCCGTATTTATAAATTGTTTGAGCAAAACTTAAAAAAATAGGAAGTTGCTGTGAGTCGCTTAAAAAAATGGTTAGGGAAAGAGGAGTCACCAAAGGTGCCAGTGGTTAAGGCTCCTGTGAAAGCTCAAGCTGTGGATAGAAAAAAAAGTGGACTCAAAGCCAGTGTGATTAAAGCGGTCGAAGTTGATTACTATCGTTATTTGGTCAGTAAAGCCTTATTACTGCAACCAGAAGAAGAAAATGATAGTGAATTACCTGATGACCGTATTTTACTTGATATCGAGTTAGCGCCCGCGCTGGCTCGGCAAGCTGAAAAGCAGCAAGCAAAAGACTTATTTAACGCACTGCAAGAGCAGTTATTTAAAAATGTTGAGCACAAAGTAGAAACGCGCTTAGCCAACCTTGACCCAACAACATTGGATCGCTTTACTCCTGCTGTGAGTTTGATGGATGCGGTCAATATACTAAATACCAAAGCGGCTTCAGTAGCACGGATTAAGCCCCTGTTACTTAAGCACACTTCATTACTTAAAAACTTAATTACCACGCTTAACCGTTTAGGGATGGGAAAAAAGCATTCAGATAAAGCCCTTGAGTTAAAAGATGCGGAATTGTGTCTTAGCTCATTAGGTGTTGAAAAGTTAAGAATCTTTTTACCTTACCTAATTGTTAACGAGTTACTTAAAGACACAGGGATGAAGTTCAATCAAACATCACGTAAGTTATGGCTTCATGTACAAATTACAGCTGAAGCGTCAAAAGCTTTAGCCGCACAAGATCCTGCGGTTAATGAAAGTGAAGCTTATATGATGGCAATGCTGCATGAACTCGGCGCAATCTTTATGCTGCATTTGGTTGATGAGTGCTTTAAGGAATCTCGCAATGAAGTGAGTGCACTGGCGATGGAGCAAGGGGCTGCGGAAGTGAGTCACCAACTATCAGATATCAAGTCAGCGGTTCCGGTATTAGATAAGTTATTAGGGTTGAAGGCCCCTTTATTAAGTGCGGAGATTGCAAAGCGCTACAAGCTGAATTTCTTTATGCTTGCTAATAACCTCGAAGAGCTTTCACGAACGATGGCTTTTGATGACTTTAGTCCGATGGCTAGGATTATTGCTCAAGGGCGAGCTTACTCGGTATTTAAACAAATGTATAAAGAAAGCTTAATCGATAAAACTCAGGCCGCAGGTTTACTTAATTATTACCAATTAGACACCGAAAAAATTAAGTATTTGAATAAACAAAAATACTTAAAAGTGCCAATAATGGACGACTAAGGTCACTGTTTTTGATAAAAGTTAAAAAAATTCGCCGTTGAGCGAATTTTTTTTTCCTTTTTTCGCACTGACTGGTTAAGCATAATTTCGAGTAATTATTCGCAGATAGGAAAAGGGCATGTATTTTTATGCATATCATATATTCAAATGTAATTATTTTTTGCCATATATTCTCGCTAACCCATATTCTTTCTTATCTTACAAGGGAGACAGTATAGATAAAATCTGTGATAATCGAGCGATAACAAGTGCACAGTCGGGCTTTAGATATCGCTAAAAAAAAGCGATTTTTATGACGCTGTAGCACCTCTATAAATGAATAATAGTGCCTAACAAAAGGCCAGAATATTGAGGATTAATTCTATGTCAGAGCAAATGCAAGTAACTCGTGAATTATTTGATGAAGTGATGGTTCCTAACTATGCCCCATCAAGCATTATTCCAGTTCGAGGTCAGGGTTCTCGTGTGTGGGATCAAAATGACAATGAATTAATCGATTTTGCTGGTGGTATCGCAGTGAACTGTTTAGGCCATTGTCACCCAGCATTAGTTAATGCATTAACAGAACAAGCGCAAAAGATTTGGCACTTAAGTAATGTAATGACTAATGAGCCAGCATTACGTTTAGCGAAAAAACTAACGGATAATACCTTTGCTGATAAAGTTTATTATGCAAATTCAGGTGCTGAGTCTAATGAAGCTGCTCTTAAGCTAGCACGTCGTTGGGCGCTCGATAACCATGGCAGTGACAAAGATCAAATCATTGCATTTAAGCAAGGTTTCCACGGTCGTACATTTTTCACTGTAACTGTGGGTGGTCAAGAAGCTTACTCTAATGGTTTTGGCCCAAAACCAGGTGCTGTTGAGCATGTTGAATACAACGACCTTGAAGCATTAAAAGCGATTATGTCTGATAAGACATGTGCTGTGATGATGGAGCCTTTACAAGGTGAAGGTGGTTTAGTAAGTCCAACAGATGAATTTGCTAAAGGCGTTCGTGAGCTGTGTGATGAGCATAACGCGCTACTTATTTTTGATGAAGTACAAACAGGTGTTGGCCGTTTAGGTGCTTTATATGCGTACATGGATTTAGGCGTAACGCCAGATATCCTAACCACAGCTAAAGCATTAGGTGGTGGTTTCCCAATTGGTGCGATGATCACAACGACAGAAATTGCAAAAAGCTTAAAACCAGGTACTCACGGTTCTACTTACGGCGGTAACCCACTAGCGTGTGCTGTTGGTGAAGCAGCGTTTGATACAGTGAACACTGAAGAAGTATTAAATGGTGTTAAAGAGAAAGAAGCACAATTTCGTGAAGGCTTTGCAGCGATTAACGCTAAATACAATGTATTTTCTGAAATCCGTGGTAAAGGTCTATTGTTAGGTGCTGTACTTAATGAACAGTATCAAGGTCGAGCACGTGACTTTATGGTAGCTTCTGCTGACAACGGTTTAATGGCATTAGTTGCTGGTACTAACATTGTTCGTTTCGCACCATCTTTGGTTATTCCAAGTGAAGATATTGCTGAAGGTTTAGCACGCTTTGAAAAAGCCGTAGCTAGCATCGTAAACGCTTAAAATCTTCTATCTTTAAAAAGACGAATCATGTTAGTAACCTTGCTAGCTGATTCGTTTTTGTACCAATAGCATTAAATTAATGACCTATTTCTGTAATGCTATTGGTATCTATCTCTTTTGCTCAATTTGGAGGATCACTTATGTTGATCATTCGTCCTATTACCGAGGCTGACTATCCTGCGCTGATGCAAATCGCTCATGATTCTGGCGTTGGTTTTACTTCGCTACCAACCAATGAAACCCTGTTACGCTCACGCATTGCCCATTCCGAGCAATCGTTTGCGACAGAGACCAATCAGCCGGGTAATGAAGGCTATTTATTGGTGATGGAAGATACGGATACAGGTGAAGTGGTCGGCACAAGTGGCTTAGAATCAGCTGTTGGCTTAGAGAACGCTTTTTATCACTACCACCTTGGTAAAGTTGTACACAGCTCACAAGAGTTAAAGCTACATAACACCATTGAAACCCTAACCCTGTGTAATGATTACACGGGTGCTGCTGAGCTTTGTACCTTATTCTTAAAAGAGCAAGCGCGCGGTGGCAATAATGGTCGTGTCTTATCGCGTTTTCGCTTCTTATTTCTTGCTGAGTTTAGCGAGCGTTTTGGTCATACAGTTATTGCAGAAATGCGTGGTGTATCTGATGAAAATGGTCAGTCACCATTTTGGCAATGGCTGGAAGAGCATTTCTTTAGCATGGACTTTCCAACGGCAGATTACTTATCGGGCATTGGCAATAAAGTCTTTATCGCGGAGCTGATGCCACGATACCCAATCTACGTCAACTTACTGAGTAAAGAAGCACAGGCGGTGATAGGACTGGTTCATGAAAAAACCACAGCAGCGTTAAAATTATTAGAACGTGAAGGTTTTGTGCATCGTGGCTATGTTGATATCTTCGATGGTGGGCCAACAGTTGAGTGTGAGTTAAACCAGATTAAAGCAGTGAAAGATAGCCGTAAGGTTGTAGTAAAAATTGCTGATGTCGAGCAAGGCGGCGCTTATGTCGCATGTAACACTGATTTAAAGAACTTCCGTGCTACTGAAGTACATATTGAAGTCGATCATAATGAAAAGTTTGCCGTGATCACTCCTGAGCATGCTCATGCATTACAGGTGAAAGAAGGTGAGTTTATTCGAGTTTTAGCACTATAGCTAAATTCACACAATGAGCCAATTGAGTAACTACACTTAATTGAAGTTAAAAATTGTTTCACAGTTTGTCAGGAGAATATGCAATGTCTAACAAAATACAATTTATAAATGGACAGTGGGTTGCAGGTCAAGGTAACTCGCTAGAGTCGGTTAACCCAGCAACCAATGATGTAATTTGGCAGGGTGAAACCGCAACGCCAGCACAAGTCGATGAGGCGTTAACTGCAGCTCGTGCTGCCAGTTTTTCTTGGGCGCAATTAGGTTTTGAAAAGCGCCAAGCGATTGTTGAAAAGTTTGCTGCCTTGGTTGTTGATAACAAAGAAGTTATTGCTGAGGCTATTGCTTTAGAAACGGGTAAACCATTATGGGAAACTCGTACTGAGGCGGCGGGCATGGCAGGTAAAATTGCCATTTCTATAAAAGCCCATAATGAGCGTACTGGCACGGTTGAAAACCCAGCGCCGGGTGCGAAAGCCTTTATTCGTCATAAGCCACATGGCGTAGTTGCGGTTTTTGGTCCTTATAACTTTCCTGGTCACTTACCTAACGGACATATTGTTCCGGCATTATTAGCAGGTAACACCATTGTGTTTAAACCAAGTGAGTTAACCCCTCGCGTTGGTGAGATCACGGTACAGTTATGGGAGCAAGCAGGCCTACCTGCAGGCGTGCTTAACTTACTGCAAGGTGAAGTTGAGACCGGTAAAGCCATTGCAAACCATCAAGAAATTGATGGTCTGTTCTTTACTGGTAGCTCTAACACCGGTCACTTGTTGCATAAACAATTTGCGGGTCAGCCAGGTAAAATTCTAGCGTTAGAAATGGGTGGTAATAACCCATTAATCGTTAAAGATGTGGCTAATGTTGATGGTGCTGTTCATGACATTATTCAATCAGCTTATGTGACTACTGGTCAACGTTGCGTTTGTGCGCGTAAATTGTTTGTTGCTAAAGGCGAGGCCGGTGATGCGCTAATTGCACGTTTAATCGAAGTGACTAAAGCGATTAAAGTCGGTCATTACAACGATGAAGAACAGCCGTTTATGGGCTCGATGATTTCTGAAAAAGCCGCTCTCTCAATGGTTAAAGCGCAAGACATGCTAATTGAGCAAGGTGCTGATGTTCTTATTAAGTTAGAGCATACTGCGGGCACAGGTTTTGTTACACCGGGTCTATTAGATGTCACAAGCTTTGCTCGTGAATTACCTGATGAAGAGCACTTTGGCCCATTATTGCAAATCATTCGTTACACTGATTTTGATGAAGCGATTGAATTAGCCAATAACACCAGCTTTGGCTTATCAGCCGGTTTATTAGCAGATAACCGTGATGACTATGAATACTTCTTCGATCGTATTCGTGCGGGTATCGTTAACTGGAATAAACAAATTACTGGCGCGAGTGGCGCAGCGCCGTTTGGCGGTATTGGTGGCAGCGGTAACCACCGTGCAAGTGCTTATTATGCAGCAGATTATTGTGCATACCCGGTCGCTTCAATGGAAGCTGATGAAGTGGTATTGCCTGAGAACTTAACCCCAGGGTTAACGTTCTAATAGTGAACCCCAATGTGCTGAGCATTGGGGTTTATTTTTTTGTATAAATACAGCCATATTGATTATGGTGAAGGATTTAAAATGCATAACAATGTTAATGAATTATTTGACAATCTGTGGCAACAATATCTACAAGTAACGCCATCAGCGCAAAAAATTCATCAGTTATTGAGTCAAGGTGAAGCGATCGTGAATGACCACATTGCTTTACGTACGTTTAATTTAGCGAAAGTTAACTTAGAAGTGTTAGCTGCGCATTTCAAAGCGGTTGGCTATGAAGAGAAAGGTCAATATGACTTTGCGGCCAAAAAATTAACCGCGAAACATTTTGAGCACAGTGACCCTGACCAACCTAAAGTATTTATTAGTGAGTTACGCGTAGAAGAGTTCTCTCCAGCGCTACAAACGATTATCACAGAGCTTGTCGAGCAAGTGGACGCATCGGTAACGACAGCGGCTAACTTTGTTTACAATGGCGCACCGTGGCAAGTATCACAGCAGCAATACCAAACGTTGTTAGCTGAAAGTGAATATGCAGCATGGACTGCAGCATGGGGCTATCGTGCCAATCACTTCACAGTACATGTTAATAAGCTAAAAGGTTATCAAGATCTTGAAGCCGTTAATGACACACTAAAACAAGCGGGCTATCGCTTAAATACGTCTGGCGGTGAAATCAAAGGCTCTGAAGAGGTGTTATTAAAGCAATCTTCAACCATGGCTGATACGGCTGTTGCGAGCTTTAGTGATGGTGATTTAGACATCCCGTCATGTTTCTATGAGTTTGCTCAGCGTTATAACTTACCTAATGGTCAAGAGTACACTGGCTTTGTCGCCGCTTCTGCTGACAAAATTTTTGAGAGTACTAATACTAAATAGCTGACCTCGCGTCATTCCGGCAGTGTTTTAGCCGGGATCTTTTAAACAGTGTCGTGCTGCACAAAACCCATTCAGGACGACACTGCCTTATCTGATGTTAGTTCAACTGAAGTTAAGTAAGAGTGCATCTGCTTAACCTACTAGCGATTACTTCCCATTACTCGCCTCTGCCGCTGCTGCCAAGCGCTTACGCTCAACAATACGGCGAATCACTGGAGTAAGAATAAGCTCCATCGCTAATTTCATTTTACCACCTGGTACGACCAAGGTGTTGATGCGTGACATAAACGAACCTTCAATCATTTGTAAGTAGTATGGAAAGTCCGTTGATTCGACGCCGCGAAAGCGGATCACCACAAAGCTTTCATCAAGGCTTGGAATATCTTTAGCGCTAAATGGGTTTGATGTATCAACGGTTGGCACACGCTGAAAGTTAATATGGGTCCGCGAGAATTGCGGTGTAATATGATTGATGTAATCGTCCATACTACGCACAATCGAGTCCATCACTTTTTCACGGCTGTGACCACGATCATGGGTATCACGAATAATTTTTTGGATCCATTCTAGATTAACAATGGGCACCATGCCGATGAGTAAATCAACGTGCTGCGCCACATCATTCTCTTCGGTGACCGCACCGCCGTGTAGGCCTTCATAGAATAAGATATCACTGTCTTCAGGTAAGTCTTGAAAAGGGGTAAAAGTCCCCGGCATTTGATTGTAAGGCACCGCTTCATCAAAGGTGTGGAGATAGCGCCTGATTTGTCCGGTACCTGTTTCGGCATAGGTAGCAAACAGGTTCTCTAATAACTCAAAGTCATTGGCTTCGGGGCCAAAATACGACAGACTTTTGTTCTCTTCCTTACAGCGTCGAATGGCTAAATCCATTTCTGGACGCGTATAACGATGAAAGCTATCGCCTTCGGTATAAGCGACATTCACCCCAAGCTTTCTAAAGATATGCTTAAACGCCGTGGTGGAGGTGGACGTACCTGCACCTGAAGAACCTGTAATGGCAATAATTGGGTGAAGTTCAGACATAATGTTACCTAAATGTTAAACAAGCAGCTATATAAACAAATTATTAGGGGGAAGGTCAACCTTAACCCCACTTTATTGAGATTCTTATGCGACACCGTGACCTTTGGATGCACCCCAGATACGATACCACTGCTCGGTGGTTAAACTGAGTTGTTGTGCGGCGACGGCTGACTTCACCCGCGCTATATCACCGCTGCCTAGAATAGGGATCGGTTTCGCTGGTAGTTTTAACACCCAAGCGTAAACCACTTGTTCGATATTATCAGCGCCAATCTCTTGTTGTACTTGACTTAGTGTCTCTCGCAAGCGAATGACACTGGGTTGCTGACTATTAAAAATATCCCCGCCAGCAAGGCACGACCACGCCATCGGGCGAACATTATGTTGCTGTAAGAAATCTAAACTGCCGTCTTCTGTGGCTTGTAAATTAATTGGGTTTATTTCAATTTGGTTAGTGATCAGCGGTGCAGATAAACGAGATTGTAATAATGAAAATTGGCTGTTACTAAAGTTTGATACGCCAATATGTTTAATCTTTCCACTTTTTTGTAATGATTCAAGTACATGAGCCGTTTCATCAGCATCCATTAATAAGTCAGGACGATGGAGCAAAAAGATATCGATTTGTTCAATGCCTAACCGAGTTAATGAGTCTTCGGCTGACTGAATGATTTGTGGTAGCTGACTAAAATAATGGGCGACCGTTCCTTGGTCGGTATTACCGCCCTGAATACCGCATTTAGTGATAATTTGTAATTGCTGACGCACGCTTGGTTCAAGAGCTAATGCTTGGCCAAATAGGCGCTCACAGCTTGATTGACCATAAACAGGAGCATGGTCGACCGTTGAAATACCTAAATCAAGGTGCTGTTTTACAAAGTCTAGACATTGAGTTGGTGAAAGTTTCCATTGCGCTAAACGCCAATATCCCTGAATCATGGATGAAGTGGGCATGGTTATTACTCCTGATTTTCTTGAGCTTGATTAAACTGGGCGGCAGGGATTAAATTAACTGACTCATGAAGTTCAGAATAAACCAAAACGATCTCTTGGTTGATTAGCTGCTGCTTGAGCTGCGCGATTTTACTCGCCAGAGGCACTTCGGATTCTCCATAATCAGTGCCTTCACGTAATACATGTTCGCTTAATAGATTATCTAGGGTGTCAGGGTCAAGTTGTTGAAACGGAATTATCATAAATTTGGCTTATAACGATAGACAATAGAAAAGGCGATATCAGCACTATTATCAGGGTTAATTAGGTTTTCTATCATGGCCACTTCAAGCTGATGATTATCTATAATCCAGCGATGACCAAGGAGAAGTTCATGGCTAAGCTGGCCTAGCTGACCAAGCTTTTTCGTTGCGCCTTCGTTAAGTAGATATTGAACCACCCAAGAGCGGTCGCTGGTGGGTTGATATTCATAACTGAGCCCCAGCGTGCTAAGTTCATCTTTAAGGGGGAGCTTAAAAAAGTTTTCTGAATGAAAGCGGCTATGAGCCAACGAGGCATAGAGCTGGTGATACTCATTAAACGAGTAGTAATAATCAATCTGGCCGGCAAAGTCCCACCCACGATGTCCTGACTGTTCTTCATAATGGCTAATGTGGCCAATTGATAGCGATTGTGTTTTATCTTGATAGAGATTTTTAGAAATATAAAACTCTACCGCTCGTGAGAATATATTGTTTTTGAAGCCTGTTTCGTTGATGTCATAGTCGCGAAACCAGTAAGTATATTGATGCTTAGGCACACGGTCACGGCCGTTTTGCGATAGGCCGAATGCTTTATGAAAACTTAAGGTTAGCTGGTCTAACTTGACCAAGTTGGTATTACGTTGGGTAAAGGCCAGCTCCGTTTTTAAGCCGTATTGCCATTCACGCTGCCACCCCAGTTGATAGTCAGAGGTATAGTAATCCATTGAATACTCATCGGAATGAGTCCAGATACTCGCTGAATTGATATAGGCCCAATAGCTATTATGAGGAACATTCTCGCGTCTAGGGTCTCTGATTTTAACTGAATAGCGCAAGCTTTGAATTGGCGATTGTGTTCTTATTTCAAAAGGCCCCGCGCCGGGAAGGGGAGTGGCTGTCGTTCTTGGAGCTACGTCGGCAGATGCTGTTTGAAAGTAAAGTAATGCAACAATTAAAAGTATTAACCTCATGAAGGGGTCCTTGGTAGTCATGATGTTTAAAAAGCAGCATCTAATTGCTTGAAAAACTCAGCAATACGCTGCTCAATATAAAACTTAGGACGCCATGGGTATTTACCTTCAATAAAGCCTACGTGACCACCTTTGGCACATAGCTCATACTCAATGTTATTGGATAGTTGTGAGTGTTCTGGGATCACCGCATGTGTCATAAATGGATCATCAGCAGCATGCAGGATTAAACTCGGTACGGATATAGTCTTTAAGTATTGCATCGCACTGGACTTTTGATAGTAATCGTCAGCATTATCAAAGCCATGCAATGGGGCAGTCACGAGTTGATCAAAGGATTTAAAGTTAGTGATTAAATTTAAGTTGTGACCACATAAAATATGCTGGCTTAGCTCGGGCATTTGTTGCAACTTCTTCTTTAAATTACGTTTCATGCGCTTGAGTAAGTGAGTTTGATAAACTCGCGAAAAGCCAGTCTTTAAGCGCTTTTCACAGGCGGATAAATCCAATGGTGGGGAGATAGAAACAGCTGCAGTAATCAGTGAGTCATCCTGATATTTACCTAAATACTTTAATAGCATGTTGCCCCCTAAGCTATAGCCTACAGCGTAAAGTCGGGCTTTTGGGAAGCGCTTAGTTAAGTATTCAATAAAAAAACGAGGGTCGTCGGTTTCACCAGAATGATAAGCTCGTGGTAAACGATTGGGTTCACCGGAGCATCCGCGAAAATGCATCATCACACCGGGCCACTGATGTTGCTTGAGTGATTTGAGCAAGCGGTAGGCGTAATGAGACTTTAATGAGCCTTCTAAACCATGAAAAAGGACAACTAAGGGACCTTGATAATCTTGGTTGATTTCATCGGTCCAGACCAAGTCGACAAAGTCACCATCATCTAATTCGAGACGTTGATTGGTTCCTAGAGGCTTATTACGGCTGGTTAATAGATCGGCAAAAATAGTTTGAACGTGCGGATTGCGCGCCCACCATGCTGGCTTAAACTTACTTGGCTTGTGCATAACGGATCAGTACAACATCAATAAATCTTAAAACGAAGTTATAATATAGCAAATTTTGTCAGCTAAGCCTATTGGCATCCATAGCGACGCTTAAGACTTAATGTCGGGCTGGTGGCTGCCCGATGGCAAATAGCTGATTCAAGTGGTCTGATGATAAGTTCTCAAGAGCGACACCACTAGCGATTAAACAGCCTAGAATATTCGCTTGCGCTTCCGGGTTGTTATTAGGTAATTCCGGTAGGCTATTAATTAAACGCCATTGTTCTTCTTGCTCAAGCGCTAATTCCATGGTCAACATATCTTGATATTGCTCGGCTGAAAGCTCAACTTTTAATGAACGCCTCAGCGCCCGAAACGGTGACGTGAGGCGTTTATTCCAGCTGTGTGATTCGCTAACTAACTCTTGAAGCTGAAATTCATCAATAGCACAACCAAGAGATTGCGCATAGCCACATAGCAGCAATAGGTTAACATTGAGCTGGTAAGTATCTTGCAGTTCAATTAATAGCTTTTCGACATTAGGGTAGTGGGTAAGGCTATATTGCCACAACTCATCGCTACTAAGCTTCATTGCTCATTTCCTTATCGAAAGCTGCTTGCTTCTCTTCGATTTGTTCTTGTAATTCTAGCCAATCCATTTCAAGCTCTTCAAGGGACGATTTTAATTCACCTTGCTGTTGTAGCAACGGGGCAAGCTTGCTTTTATTCTCAGCTTGATACAATGATACATCAGCCAATTGTTCTTCGATGCTAGCTAGCTGTTGTTGTTGCTTTTCCATCTGCTTATCAACTTTATCAAATTGCTTTTTCAGTGGCTGAATGCTGGCTCTAAACTCAGCCTGCTTACGCTTTTGATCTTGGCGGTTTATCTTCTTATTGGTCGTGGGTTGAGTTGGTTTTTCACTGGCAATAGCAAGTTTATCGGCATTGCGTTGTTCTTTTTGCTGTTCACTTAGCCATTGATGATAGTCATCCAGATCCCCATTGAAAGGCTCTACCTGTTTGTTATCGACAAGGTAGAAATCATCTGTCGTTGCCCGCAATAAGTGACGGTCATGCGATACAATTACCATCGCCCCGGTGAAGTTTTGTAAAGACATGGTTAAGGCCAAGCGCATTTCTAAATCAAGATGATTGGTTGGCTCATCGAGTAACAATAGGTTAGGGCGCTGCCAAGTTAGGATGGCTAAAGCTAGGCGAGCCTTTTCGCCACCAGAAAATGGCGCGATAACCGCAGTGGCCATGTCACCAGTAAAACCAAAGCTACCAAGGTAGTTTCGTAATTCCTGTTCGGTTTTGTCAGGCGCTAATCGCACCATATGCTCTAGGGCTGTATCTTGTTTGCGTAAGGAGTCTAACTGGTGCTGAGCAAAATAACCAATGGTCAAGTCGCCTGCACGCACGAGTTTCCCTGATTGTTGCTCTAATTCTCCGGCTAGCAGTTTTATGAGCGTTGATTTACCAGCGCCATTACGTCCAAGTAAACCGATCCGCGAACCGGGTACTAAATTAAGCTTAATAGATTTAAGGATTTCTATGTCGCCATAGCCAGCAGATAACTTTTCCATTTGGATTAATGGGGTTGGTAACTGGTCTGGTTGAAAAAACTTAAAGCTAAATTGGCTATCAACGTGGGCTGGACCAATTTGTTCTAACTTTTCCAAAGCTTTTAAGCGACTTTGTGCTTGCTTGGCTTTACTGGCTTTATAGCGGAAGCGGTCCACAAAGCTTTGCATGTGCGCACGTTCTTTTTGCTGTTTCTCAAACATACTTTGTTGCAGAGCGAGCTTTTCACTACGCAGTTTTTCGAACGCACTGTAGTTACCGCTGTAACTAAAGGTTGTTTGTTGTTCGACATGAATAATCTGATCAACCACGTTATCAAGAAAGTCGCGGTCATGAGATATCAAAATTAAGGTGCCCGGATAACTTTGCAGCCATTTCTCAAGCCATAGCACTGTATCTAAATCAAGGTGGTTGGTTGGTTCATCGAGTAATAGTAAGTCTGAGCGACAAAGTAATGCTTGCGCTAAATTTAAACGCATGCGCCATCCACCGGAAAAACTAGAGACGGGTAAAGATAGTTGGGCGTCACTAAAACCTAAGCCGTGAAGTAACTCGCCTGCACGCGCAGCAATGCTATAGCCGTTGATGTTATCAATGGCGGCATGCATTTCTGCAATCTCGTGACCATCATCCTGCTGCTCTGCGATTTTTAAACGGCGCTCAAATTCGCGATACTGGCTATCGCCATCGATACAATAATCAAGGGCGCTGGTTTCCATGGATGGGGTTTCTTGTTTCACCCAGGCAATTTGCCATTGAGATGGCATGGTAAAGTCGCCCAAATCTTGATGAAGTTCACCACGAATTAACGCAAATAAGCTCGATTTACCACAGCCATTAGCACCCACTAAACCAGCTTTGCTACCCGGATAAATGGTGGCATTGGCTTCTTTTAGTAACTCTTTGCCGCCGCGCAGTAATTGTAAATCTTTTAAAACTATCATCACGAAAAATCTATAGGGGAAATTAGCGAAGATGATACCGCAAATGGGGCTGTTAACCTAGAGTGTGTTGCCCTTTTAAACTTGTCAATTGGACAAAACTCAACCTCGTCAGGCCATCACGCCCTCGCATCACTAAGCACTTATGTTACCATGGGGCTATAAATTTAGTCGGAGAAAGATAATGTCGCTGCAACGCAAAAAACGCTTTATTGCTGGAGCCAAGTGCCCAAAGTGTCATGAGTTAGATAGCTTAATGTTATATAAAGAGAATGACGTAGAAAAGATTGAATGTGTTGAGTGTGGCCATAAGCAATCGCAAGTGGAAGAGTCAGTGGCTCAAGCAACAACCCAACCACAACAAGTGATTGGGGTATTTAAACCTTAAACGGGTTGGGCTTAATAGTGTGGCGGTGGTGGCTCTGGTGTTTGCGCGCCAAGTGGTGGCTGTGACATTTCCCCTAAACGGGTCGCCAGATATTCAAGTTGAGTGCGCTGGCGGTCGATTAACTCATTTAATAGTGCAATCTCATCACTGAGTGTATTGATAGTATCTTCTTGAAAGGCGACTTTCATTTCTAAATCGTCAAGCCTTTGTGTTGTTTCGTTCATGGTCTTCTCTTACTGGGGTTGGCTTGGCGTAGGGGTCCAAAACTCTGCATAGCCTGAGCTACTTTCGGTGATGATTGTACCTGATTTTGATTCACTAATGGCAAAAATTACCGAGCTAACTGGGCGAGAGTCTTTACGCGGGGTAATTGTCCATTGTTCGAGCTGCTGGCCAGTGCTGACATCCCAGCGATTTAATAACCGCCCTGGGCTGCCGGTAAATAATTCACTACCGTCATTTGAAAAACGCACGGCACTGAATACTCGCGAGCGTGATTGGTACTGCAGACGGCTAATCTCTTTACCTGATTTTAAATCCCAAATACTTGATTGACGCTGACTTCCGGCACTAAATGCAAAGCGTCCTTGTGGATCTAAAGCTACTTTAGTGATGCGTGACGGATGAATAAAGCGATGAATGACTTGTGCAGTTTTTGTATCCCAGAAGAGTGCAACATAATCACTGCCGCCAGTTAACGCGTAGCGACCATTTGGCGATAGGGCAACAGAATTGATTTTTTCGCTATGACCTAAGAACTCAATACGTCGTCCGCTAAAGATGTTAACGTGTACGACGACACCATTGACTTTACCGTAAAGTACATCGCCATCATTTGAAATAACGATATCACGGATATTAGATTCACGTAGTTTTGTATAGGTTAATGACTTGCCTGACTCGACATCCCAGACTGCAAAGGAGTCTTTTTCCGCGGTGACGGCATATTTGTTGTTTGGCGAAAGTGAGGTAAAAAGAACGAGGTTCTCATCTCCCTGTGCCCAACGATGTTTTTGACTGTTATCGTCTAAGTCCCACAAGATGATATCGTGAAAGCTCGATGAGACTAATGCTAAAGAGCCGTCTTGTGCAATATCAGCAGCTAATGCACCATCAGTCGCATGCTCCCACATTTTTGTTGGAGTATCTTGCTGAGTGCAGGCAATCATTAAGATCGCTGAGAGTGCCAATAATATTTGTTTACGCATGAACTTTTGCCAGTCTTTGTAATCAATAGGGGGATGAGTTGTCGATATCATTGATAATATGGCGCAAAAGCAGTGCAATCAACATTTATCTTTGTAAAAAGCTTGAACCCAATAGGGTGAGTATGGCATAAACAGCATCGATAAAACATATTGACCACGATAGCAGCTGTTTAATTCAGCGCATGGATAAAATTATAAAGGTAGTTTCATGAATAAAATGTTAAAGATTTCTACAGTCGCAGCAGCCCTTTTTGCAGTGACAGCGTGTAACGCTGAGAAAGTTGAAAAGCCAGCTGAACCTAAAGTTGTTGAGTTTAAAAATGAAGATCAAAAAGCGGCTTACGCGATTGGTGTTTCTGTTGCAACTTACATTAATAAAAGTATTGAGCAGCAAAAAGAAATTGGCGTTGAAACTGATAAAGAACTAATCGTTAAAGGTTTCACCGATGCAATTGCAAATAACGCTCAATTGACAGAAGAGCAGACGCGTGAAGCGTTAATGGCTTTTGATAAGAAAATTAATGAAGTTCGTGCGGCTAAAGCAGAAGAAGATGCGGCTAAAGCGAAAGATGCTGGCATTGCTTACTTAGCTGAAAACGCTAAAAAAGAAGGCGTCACAGTGACTGAGTCAGGATTACAATATAAAGTAATTCAAGCAGGTGAGGGTGCTAAACCTACCGCTGCTGATAGCGTAACAGTTCACTATAAAGGTACATTAACTGACGGTACAAAATTTGATAGCTCATATGACCGTGGCCAACCTGCAACCTTCCCATTAGGCGGCGTCATCGCAGGCTGGACTGAAGGTGTGCAACTAATGAGTCCTGGTGCTAAATTTGAGTTTACAATTCCTTCAGAGTTAGCGTACGGTGAGCGTGGCACAAACGGTATTCCTGCTCACTCAACGCTTGTGTTTGAAGTGGAATTAATCGAAGTTGCAGCAGCCGATGCAGTAGAAGCTAAAGCAGACGCTCATGCCGGACACGCGCACTAATATTCATTAAGGCTGTAAATTTTAAGTTTATCGAGCCTAAAAATGTGATGAAAAAAGCCTTGAATAGTCTCTATTCGAGGCTTTTTTGTGTTTATTGTCGTTATCCCAATTGTCATTAACAACTGATTACTTTTACGGTCTCATACGAATGATGGCGGCGTTTTCTTTATAACTAAGTGAGCCATTTAACTACAAAGAGTTGGTATAAAGTGAGTCTGATTCTGTCTCGCTAGTAACAATGACTATACTAGAATGAAGGAGTACGAATACGTATAAAGGCAAAGAGCTGTTCTCGGTTGAGGCGGTGATATGGCGAGGGTTATGAAGAAATTAGCTGTTTTGGTGCTATTGACGTTATGGTGCTTTTCATCGGGGGCTCTAGATTCGAAATACGGCGTTTTAACTGCTGATGAGCGAATTGCGTTTAAAGCGTTATTTAAAAAAATTAGTAGCACCGATATTCCAGATTATAATCAACGCTTTTTGGCCATTGAAAAAAAACTTACCAACACTCGCTCGCTTGAAAAAAAGCAACAGCTAACTTATCAGCTCATCTTATTCTCTAGGGCTTATTTTGACTTTGCTAACCTTAAAAAATACGCACTGTCATTAAAAGAGCTTAGCGCTATTAATCAAGATAAAACCTTAGGCACGATCGCTGATTTGTATCTTATTGTGGCTATGCATCAGCGTGACCGTGAAGCACGGGTGCAATCTCTTGAGGCGTATTTAACTCGCCGTAATCTAGGTGATGATTTTTTAGTGCAATTACATTTCGATTTAATTAAAGGAGAGCAGGCACAAATATTTAAGTATTTATTAGCATTAGAAAAGCGTCCTGAGTTGGTGATTGAAAAATATTATGTATTGCATAACGTTCGTGAATCAGAAAAAAATAATACGGTATTAATTTCGTACTTTGAACAAGAGCTTGAGTTAGTCTTAGCGCATAAATTCCCCTATTTAAAGTATGCTGAAATGTTCAATATTATTCGCTACCTCAGTGACTTTATGCAAGAAAATGAACTCGCCTTAGAGCTGGCGCTAGAATACCTTGAGCAAGCGGAAAAGTTGCAAGATAAAACAGAACTGTTTTTTGCTTACAATAAATTGGGTGATATTTATAAATCGATGGCAGAGCTTAATTTGTCGTTTGCTAGTTATGAAAAGGCTAGAGAAGCATATCTGGCAGCGACAAATTATGCCAAGAGCGGTTCTTCTGAATGGCTGGCACAAATGGGTCGGCAAAAAGCGATGACTTATATTGTGTTAGGTGACTTTAAGAAAGCGCGAGCGTCGTTTGAAAAGTACCTTAGTTATGAGCAAGCGAATAGGATTGAAAATAATCACTACTCAATGAGAATAGAAGCTTATTTTGATATTCAACAAGGGCGTATTAGTCAAGGAATTGCGAAGTTAGAGCAAGCATCTGCTTTAATGCGTAATTCGAGAGTTCATAACAATTATAACTACTTAACTGAGCTGGCTAAAATAGCAGAACGAGAGAAAGAGGCGGTGTTACTTGCTGAAACTCGGTTGTTGTACTTTAAAGGTGCCGCTATTGGTTTGGCGATAATGACACTACTTGCGATGCGACTAGCTTATACGCACCGTAAGAAGTCTTTACAGTTAAAGGTCAAAGGGGATGCGTTAAAGCATTTGGCTCGAAAAGATGGGTTAACCCAACTTAATAACCGCCGATATTGGCAAGAATTATTTGAGCGTGAGTTTATTAGACTCTCACGCAGCTCAACGAACCGCGCATGTCATATCATGCTTGACATCGATCACTTCAAAAAAGTGAATGACACTTATGGCCACATTGCTGGAGATAAGGTCATTCAGCATTTAGCACAGCTGTTATCTAAAAGCATGCGTCAGGTTGATGTAGTCGGTCGATATGGTGGTGAAGAGTTTGCGATTTTATTACCTGATACTGATTTGCAGCAAGCGATAAGTATTGCCCAGCGCATAAAAAGTGATGTAGAAGCAACCTGTGTGGTTGAGCTAGGGCAAGCAATCAATTTCACCGTTAGTATGGGGATTGCTGCATTTTCTGACGAATTAAAAGGTCCAGAGCATTGGATGGATCAGGCCGACAACGCTCTATACCAAGCGAAACGGGACGGTCGCAATTGTATACGTGTGGCAGAGCAAAGCTTGTGAGTTTATTTAAACACTATATTTTAAGATGAGTCGCTGTTGTAAATGATTGTTATTACTATTACATTGGATGCGTTATTAAATGTATCAGGATGAATTAGTGTTTAAGAATTTAATGTTTTGTTTATGTGGTTTTACGTCATTGTCTTGCTGGAGTACTGAAGTTGATTTCGGCCTTGGCTTAGGCACTCAATATGGTGGCGTCGGTGGGCAGCTTATTATTGATCAGCAACAGACTAAGTATTTTATCGCGTTAGGCATTCCTGGATATTCGATAGGTATGAAATCAGTGATATCAGACCATCAGCATCACTCATGGGGGCTAAATGCTGGTGTGATAGATGGTATTTTTAGTAGTGATACTCAATTTGCTGGGGTAACGTATAACTATCATTTTGATGGGTTTGAAAATGATGGCTGGGAGCTTGGGCTTGTTGCTTTTTATTACCGAGAAAAAGAACATAAGCGTTTATTTAGTCACATTGTCGACGAAGAAGAAACGGGCGTCGGTATTAGCTTTAACTTAGGTTATAGCTTTTAAGCGCTCATTAAATGCCTTGCTGATTTTGTAAGGCATTTAATTGCATGGTTTTAGCGCCTATTTATTCCACAGGTTGGCTATGTTTCTCATGTAAGTTAGACAATAATTGATCTTCTAACTCAAAACGCTGTTCAAGACTTTGGATCAGTTTAGATAAATGATCATCTAAATGCGCCCAACCCTCTTGGTTTGATTCTGCGTATTTATCAGTGAACTCTAGTGTTAGTTGAGTAGAATCAGTAATTTGAGGGAGTAACTGTTCAGCATGATGTAAACTTTGTTTACCATGAACTTCACATTGTGAAACCACTTCACGATAAACCTCAAAGTGTCCCGTTGAGACATAGTCAACTAAGCGATTACAAAACTCTGTAATATCTTGGACTTGAGGTAACTGCTGAGCATTTTCTTCAAAAGGTGGGATACCAGCAATTTGACAATAATTGACGATAAGCTCCTGACGTTTATTCAACCAGGTATCAATTAGCTGGTTCGAACCTCCCCATTGCTGCTGTGCTTGTTCTATTTTTTTTAGCATGAGAAGAATCTCCTTATATGTTTGCTTAGTCTTAAGTTAAGATATGCAGCACGTTAAATCAATCATTATTCGCAGTGACATTGATTCAGATCTAGATTGAGTGTATTAAAGGAGTGCTGATAATGGGTTTGATGCTCCTTAATTAATTGATATTGTTTGTTTTTTGTTAGTGTTGGAATAAAGGCTGCTCAATGAAAAAAATAAAAAAGCTTCAGCTACAACGCCTCGCATATTGGTTTATTTGTCGTGATGATAAATTAATGCTCATTGATGAGACTAAATTACCGAAATGCACACTGGCACAGTTATCTATTCAGTTTGACCAACAATCACCGAGTTATTTGCTAGGTTATTACCAGCATACACCGTGTATTTTGGTTGATCTGCAACATCAGCATATTGCTGATGAACAAGTGCTGTGGGTTGATTTACGTTCAGTGTTACTTAACCAGCCACACGAACTCTCGTTATTGGCGGGGCGAGCCGTTCAAGTTGCACACTTTCTTCGTACTCATCAATTTTGTGGGCAATGTGGCCAACGGATGACTGCTATTACATGGGAGGTCGCACAGCAGTGTCGTAGCTGTGGCCACCGAGCTTATCCTCGCATATCTCCTGCGGTTATTATGGCTGTAATCAAAGATGGAAAAGTATTGTTAGCGCAAAATAAGCGTCATCGAGGCGATATCTATTCAGTCTTAGCGGGATTTGTTGAAGTAGGGGAGTCGTTAGAGCAAACAGTCGCGCGTGAGGTGAAAGAGGAGGTTGGTTTAGAGGTCACAAACATTCGTTATTTTGGCTCTCAACCATGGCCGTTTCCACATAATATGATGATTGCTTATCTAGCTGATTATGCGGGAGGGGAGATAAAGCTTGACCCACATGAGTTAATTGCAGGTGATTGGTTTGATGCCAGTAACCTTCCAGATATCCCTGGCAGTCACACGATCGCCAGAGAAATGATTGATCATGTTTTATCATTAGAACCAGACATCAAGCGCTAGAATAGTCGAGATAGCAAGTTTTTTCAGCGTATGATCTGATACTTTAGGCTGCTATTTGATCTAAGATAGTTTTTTGGCTTAGGTCAATGGTACAATGTCGCCAATTTTATCTTACATATCTAGGACAATTTCATGGCAGAGTTAAAGAATGACCGCTATCTTCGTGCGCTTTTAAAGCAACCCGTTGACCAAACACCCGTATGGATGATGCGTCAAGCCGGTCGTTATTTACCAGAATATCGCGAACTTCGTGCACATGCAGGTGACTTTATGTCGCTTTGTCGTGATGCTGACTTTGCTTGTGAAGTGACATTACAGCCCTTACGTCGTTATGACTTAGACGCAGCTATTTTATTCTCTGATATCTTAACTGTACCAGATGCAATGGGTTTAGGCTTACGTTTTGAAACAGGTGAAGGTCCGGTATTTGACCGTCCAATTACCTGTGCTCGTGATGTTGAAAAGATTGGTATTCCAGATCCTGAAGACGAACTAGGTTACGTAATGAATGCGGTTCGTACTATTCGTAAAGGCTTAAATGGCGATGTACCATTAATTGGCTTCTCTGGTAGCCCGTGGACATTAGCGACTTACATGGTTGAAGGCGGCACTTCTAAAGCCTTCACTAAGATTAAGCGTATGATGTTTGCTGAACCACAAACAATGCACTTATTACTAGATAAGCTAGCTGATTCAGTTATCTTATACTTAAACGCTCAAATCGCTGCAGGTGCACAATCTGTGATGATATTTGATACGTGGGGTGGCATCTTATCACCACGTGATTACCGTGAGTTCTCACTGCGTTACATGGCTAAAATCGTTGACGGTTTAGTGCGTGAAAACGATGGTCGCCGCGTTCCTGTGACATTATTCACCAAAAATGGTGGCCAGTGGATTGAAGAGATTGCTGCAACGGGTTGTGATGGTATCGGTCTAGATTGGACCATTGACATTAAAGAAGCTAAAGCGCGTGTTGGGGATAAAGTGGCATTGCAAGGTAACATGGACCCTTCAATGCTTTACGCTTCACCAGAGCGTATCCGCCAAGAAGTGCAAACCATTCTTGAAGGATACGGCCAAGACAATACCGGCCACGTATTTAACTTAGGTCATGGTATCCATTTGGATGTTGATCCTGAAAATGCTGGTGCGTTTATTAAAGCGGTGAATGAGCTATCTCGCCCGTTCCATAAGTGATAACCAAACGCTTTAGAATAAGAAAGCAGTAACTGAGGTTACTGCTTTTTTTATGCTTGAGAAATATCCGTTGTTCCGCCGTGTTTTAACCAAAACATCGTTTTTTGTCTAATGAGAATTCTTGTAGAAAAAGACCCCCCAACGACTGAAGTGAGTAAACTCAAGACGAAAAAAAACCTAACATTACATTAGGTTTTTTGAACGCCATTATTCATGGCTAGAGATGATTATGTAAGCTAAAGGCGAATGATTACCAGTGCTTAGAAATTCGAATAGAACCAACAGTTTTATCTGCGCCTTGCTCTAGTACTTCAATGATAATACCTTGCGAAGGCAACTTACGGCCTGTTGCTGGGCGTAGGTAGTTTGAGTAGTCGTCCCAATCGATAAAGCGTGGGTTGTTGTTAATGAACCAATCATTTACAGATAGTGTACCTAAGCGGCTTACCCAGCTAAATGGCTTTTGTAAGTCTAAGCTAAATGCTGCATCACTAATTTGTAAGTTAGAGTTAGCCATTTCGCCATTGCTAAATAAGATAGGGTTACGGTCAGCATCAACTAAACCTAACCAACCTTCACCAGGGTGGTTTGCAACAGAGTTATCACCTTGAGTTACAGTGTTTTTGTTGCCACCATTTTCTGGACGGTAAGAAGTATCTACATACCATACTAACATACCAGGTGTGTAGCTTGCGCCAAAGTCACCACGTGCTAGACCTGCATCAACACCTTTATGCTGACGCCACTCTACTAGGTAGTAATGTGGGTAATCAAATACGCCGTTAGAAGGTTCGAAGCCGTTAATTACTAAGCCATCGTTATTAGCATTATCTGCATCAAAGCTTGCTAATGTGCCATTGTTTGAAGTTACTTCGATGTCATCAAACATTGTACCGATGTAACCACTTTCAAATGCCCAATATTGAAGAGAAACAGTTATTTGCTCACCAGCAAAAGCACTTAAATCAAACTCTGCATTAACACGGCCGTCAGATTTACCATGGAAACCATGACCAATAAATTGTGAGAAACGAGCGTTAGTATCAGTGATGTTGCCTCTCATTACGTAAGCACCAGACGAATGGATAACACGTACTTGAGCTAGAGAGTTGTTGCTATCAGTGTCGTAGTCAGCGGTAAATGTTAGATTAGCAGCTGTTTCAGTTGTTAAATCCAGTGCAAAGTCGATGGTCTGAATCGATAGGTTTGAATCTGGAATTGCTGAGCTAATGAAGCCTTGGCCATCATTTGGCGCTAGGCGTTGAACAGGCTTATCATCTAAATCAATACGAATGAAGTCATTGTTATTACCACGTACTGATGCAGCATCTAATTTGTATACTGCGCCAGCTGGAGATAAATCATCAGCGTGTAGGTTAGTACCAACGAACCAGTTACCACCTAATGAAGCTTGTAAGTACTGCTTAGCAAAAGGGCTTAAACCTGTTGGTGCTGTGCCTGAGATCTCACCCGCGTATGAACCACTAGACATTGCTGACCAATGACCCACTAGAGAACCCGGTGCTGGCTGTAATGTGCTTAAACCATCCACTGAATATTTTGTATCGTACTCATCAGGTAAGCCTAAGTCATGGCCGTATTCGTGAGCTGAAACACCCGCTGCGCCATCGACAGGTTGAACGGTGTAATCGTGAATACGGTAGCCTGTGTCGCCAATCTCTTTAAAGCCAACAGAAGAGCGGTGAGACCAGATTGCATCTGCACCTAACGCACCACCACCAGCAGCTTGGTCAATTGATGAGTGGTAAACCATGATGTGATCGATAATGCCATCTGGTTCACGGAAGTCACCATCGTTATCGTAGTCATAACGATCTTCTTGGTCGAAGTAGCTAAGGTCGATATTTGGATCTTGGGCTGCTTGAGTAATCGCTTCTAACACTAAGTCACCAACACGGCTATCTTTACGGCCATTCGCTGTTGGTGCACCGTAATGTGCTGCATTAAATTGTGCACGGTACCAGCCAGCAACTTGACCTACAACGTTATATGAACCGCCTGATTGGTCAGCAAAGTATTGCTGCATACTAATAAGGTTTTGACCGTTAGGACCCGTGTAGCCATGTTCAGAGAACAGCATGTTTTCATAATGTTCAACAGAATAGTCAGGGTAGTAGTTACGCGTAAGGTTAGGCGTAACAGCATTAACAGGGTAGTCTGGGAAATCAATGAGGATTGCTAAGATGCGATCGGTTGTTACAGGGCCTGTCCATTCACGACCTGTAGCAACGCCAGGCGCTGAAGAGTCTTCGCCTGAACCACTTTCTGCGCCACGTGCAACATTTAATAAGTTACCTACGTGAAGCTTACGAGCAACTTCTTCGCTACCGCCTTTATATTCGCCATTTGCTTGAATGTGACCCGTGTGACCTGTTTTAATTTCAGGTTTTAGGTTCTGAATAGCGCTGTCATTATTGACGACATTAAGCTCGGCCTGAGCAGCGACGCTTCCTGTTGCAAGAGCTAAAGAAACTCCTGTTACAATTTTTTTCAACATATGATTGTCTCGACTATTAATACTTAATATTATTATTAGATGGTTTTTTGTAACATTTTATATACAAAAACGATGGGTACTCTAACGTTTTTGTTACACTATGGCTGTTACTTTTTAGTTATATGAATAAATCAAATGTTATACTAAAGGTGTAGGTGACTCATTCTAAAGTATCGTGCTTGAGAGCGGAGGAATGGTTTAAATAATTTAAAATCAGCTTGTTACTGTTATTTTTGAAGTGGAGTTGTGGTGGTAGTTTATGAAGGTGTATTGCTTACGGTGTGGATAATATAAGCAAAAAAAGGTGACAATAAATTGACCATCGTCACCTTATTTTGACTTAGAGTGTTTCTAATTCATGCAGAACCAGCTCTCGATAACCGACGATACCAAGTACCTCTTCATTGCCAATAACAGGCGCGTAAGCTAGTCCAAAGCGTTCAAATAAACGTGCACAGTAGCGTACATCCATTAATGGCGGCACTGATACTACAGGCTTGGTCATGATTTCATAAATATTGACTCGGTCCGGTGAGCGATCTTTGGCTAAAACCTTCTTTGCAATATCGGAGAGCAAAAGAATGCCATGAGCATCGTGTTCATTGCGCTTATTAACGATAATAATGTCAGTATTATGCTTTTTCATCGCTTCGATCGCATCCCTGACGGTTTTCATACCATCGAGAGAGATATACTGATCAGACATTACATCTTGAGCTTTTATGTGAGTTGTCTTGTTCACAATTCATCCTCCACCGCAGATTTTAATTGATTTATTTGATGGCTAACGCCAACAGCGTCTTCGACATCGATTTGAAATGCCATGCCCGAGCCTGGCTTTTTGTCGAACTTTCCCACCTCGTTGATATGTTCAAGAATATGCCGACTTAAGTGCTCCTCAACAATGAATAGCAACACATCACGTTGCGTATCTAAAGTTAAACCAAAGAATGTCTTTGATTGGTTGAGGCCTTCCCCTCGAGCATTATTGATGATTGTTGCACCGGTGGCGCCAGCCTTTCGTGCGGCATCCATGATCTTATCGGTGCGGCTGTCTTCGCTAAATGCGATGATTAACTTAAAGTGCATAATCTGTCCTATTCTTCATTTAATTCAGCATCTGGTGCAGCTTTACGGCTGCGCCACTGTGTTAATTGTGCATAAGCCATTACAGACATAATTGGAAATAAGCTGGCAAATGCGATTAATCCAAACCCATCAATTAATGGATTACGCCCGGGCACTGTTTCTGCTAGACCAAGGCCGAGCGCCGCAACTAGTGGTACAGTGACTGTTGAGGTTGTAACACCACCGGAGTCATACGCCAGTGGAATAATGAGTTTTGGGGCGACTAAGGTTTGCAACACGACAACAACATAGCCTGCCATGATGTACCAATGAATTGGGTCGCCGACCACAATCCGGTAACAGCCTAGAGAAATACCGATAGCAACACCTAGCGCAACTGATAGTCGTAACCCCCAGATACCAATAGCACCACCAGAAACTTCATTGGCTTTTATTGCCACGGCAATTAAAGACGGCTCAGCGATTGTCGTGGCAAAACCAATTAAAAAAGCGAATAAGTAAACCCAGTAATAGTCATGCCAATCTAAAGCAACGGCAGCGGCCGCAGCGGCGTCAGTCACTCCGGTTAAAAAGCTCGGGTCGGTTAACTGTTGTGCCATCAAGCGACCTAATGGAAATAATGCCCATTCAAGTCCGATTAAAAATAATGACAAACCAATAAGTACCCAGATAAAACCGACAATCACTTTAGTGAAGTTTGGCAAAGGTTTACGAATAACAGCAAATTGAAAACCAAATAGGATTGCTGCAATTGGTAACACATCACGTAATGTAGCTAGTACAGTGTTGCCAATTTGGCTAAATATTTCTACTAAACTCATAAAGTGATCATCCCGTACGCCATTACAAAAATCATTGGTGTGAGTGATGCAAATGCGATTAAACCAAAGCCATCAATCATTGGATTGCGTCCTTTAATCGATGATGCTAAGCCAACGCCTAGAGCTGTCACTAAAGGGACCGTGATAGTTGATGTGGTGACACCGCCAGAGTCATAGGCAATGCCAATGATCGCTTCAGGTGCAAAGCCCGTCATAATAACTACTAAGATATAGCCCCCAATGATAAACCACTGTAATGGCCAACCTTTGAGGATCCTTAATACGCCTAGCAAGATCGCAATACCAACACTAAGCGCAACACTCATACGTAAACCATTGGCATAACTTGCCATCGCCTCTTCACTTGAGCCAATGAGTTGACCATCGGCAGCGACCTTAGCGGCCTCCGCTGCAACTGCTATTAATGCAGGTTCAGCGACAGTTGTGCCAAAACCTAAAGCAAATGCAAAGGTCAACAACCAAGGTACGCTGCCTTTTTTGGCAAAGGCATGAGCCATCGACTCGCCAATGGGGAAGAGACCTTGCTCAAGTCCATGAATAAAAAAAGTTAAGCCAAGTAGCACGAAAACTACGCCTAACAATAGCTGACCCACATTGGGTAACGGCTGTTGCAACACCACTAATTGGAAAAACAATACCACCGCTATAATCGGGGCTAAATCTCGAATGCTACCAATTAAAAAGGTGAGTAATTTTTTTAATGTATCGCCCAATGAGTCGTCCTTTTACTTGCAAAAAAGTGATTAATTGACATGCTTAATTAAACAACACTAGCAATATCTTGCTGCTGATTTTTTGATCTTAAACAGATTAAGAGTAAAGTAGAGAGAGAGGCCAACTAAAGAAGCAATCAATTCATACTTAGGCCTACTTATTCGCAACTATTTTAAGGATAAACAATGAAGTTGAGTCATATAATCTTGTGGTTAATAGCTAGTCAGGTACTAACGAGTTTATCGCTCTCTGCAGAGCCAAAAGATCAGATCAAAACTGACGTGATAACTGATGTTAATGCTATTCCCTGGGGGATGGTGCTGCTTAATGAAAGACAGCTCTTAGTAACGTTGCGTCAAGGAAACGCAGTCATCGTTAATGTAAATACCGGTGTGCAACAACCTGTAACTGGATTGCCAGAAGTGATGGCAAGGGGGCAGGGCGGTTTGCTTGATGTGAAGCTTTCACCTGATTATCAGCAGAGTGGCTGGCTTTACTTTACTTATTCAAAGCCAGTGAATAACCAAGGTGCAACAACGTTGGCAAGAGCGAAGCTTACAGGTTCGGCTTTGTCACAGTGGCAAGATATATTAGTTACTCAATCGCGCAGTGACACATCCAGACATTATGGCTCGCGGATTACTTTTGATAATAAAGGGCATGTTTTTTTCTCTGTTGGTGACCGAGGTGTTCGTCCTAATGGGCAGGACTTAATGACTCATGCTGGCAGTATATTACGATTAACCCTCGACGGTAGCGTGCCGCAAGATAATCCTTTTATCGGGCGTGAGGATGTACTGCCAGAGATTTATAGTTATGGACACCGTAACCCTCAGGGGCTTGCCTTTGATGTTAACACGAATCGGCTATGGGCTATTGAGCATGGTCCGCGAGGGGGGGATGAAATTAATTTGATTAACCCTGGGAAAAACTACGGCTGGCCAGTGACGTCTCACGGTAAAGAATATTGGGGGCCATTACGCGTTGGAGAAAGCAAGGTCAGAACGGGTATTGAAACTCCGCTTAAAGTGTATTCCCCATCCATTGCCCCTTCGAGCTTACTACTTTATCAAGGTGAAGAGTTCAAGCAATGGCAAGGGGATTTATTTGCTGGGGCACTTAAGCTAACGCACCTAAACCATATTAAAATTAAAAATGGCCGAATATCTAAAGAGCGCCGTTACTTACTTGCACAAGAGCAGCGTATTCGCAATGTGATTAGTGATCCTCGAGGGCGATTAATTATTGCGACTGATGATGGTGAGATCATTAGATTGAGTGCGAAATAAATATACCGACTAAAGGCATGCCGGTATGACGGTCTAGAGGGCGTTATTATGTATACGTATCTTGAGTAATCTAATAGGGGTTAAAACAAAAAAGCCACTAAACCAAGTACTTTACGTTGCTTAAGTTTAGTGGCTTTTGCATAACCAGATACTGCACTCTGCATCGCAGAGCTATGTAAAGAGTTTAAGTTAGCTTTGTTCGCGCTCAATCGCACGGTAAGCGATATCTGTACGGTAGAACGCTTTATCCCAGCTAATTTGTTTAGTTAGTTCATAAGCGCGCTCTTGAGCCGCTGTCACTGTTTCGCCTAAAGCTGTAGCACATAGCACACGACCACCAGCAGTCACGATATCATCACCTTGCATCTTAGTGCCGGCGTGGAATACTTTAGCGTCGCTCGTGGCTGGTGCAATTCCTGTGATCACATCACCTTTCGGGTAACTTGCTGGGTAACCGCCAGCCGCAAGTACTACCCCTACAGCGGCACGAGAGTCAAACTTCGCTTCAACCGTGTCTAGTTTCTTAGCAAAAGAGGCTTCAACTAATTCAACTAAATCAGATTGTAAACGCATCATGATAGGTTGTGTTTCAGGATCACCGAAACGACAGTTGAATTCGATAACCTTCGGTGTGCCATCGCTCATGATCATAAGACCAGCGTATAGGAAACCAGTGTAGGTGTTACCTTCTGCTTTCATGCCGTTTACCGTTGGGTAAATGACTTCGTTCATGATGCGATCATGAATTTCTTGAGTCACTACTGGCGCTGGTGAATATGCACCCATACCACCTGTATTAGGGCCTGTATCGCCGTTACCTACACGTTTATGATCTTGGCTCGTTGCCATTGGTAAGACGTTGTCGCCATCAACCATCACGATAAATGAAGCTTCTTCACCGTCTAAGAACTCTTCGATAACGACACGGCTGCCCGCTTCGCCAAATGCGTTGCCAGCTAGCATGTCCTTAATCGCATCTTCCGCCTCTTCAAGGGTCATCGCAACGATAACGCCTTTACCAGCCGCTAAGCCGTCAGCTTTAACCACGATTGGTGCACCTTTTTCACGAACGTAAGCTAATGCTGGCTCAATTTCAGTGAAGTTTTGGTACCAAGCTGTTGGAATGTTTTGACGATCTAAGAAATCTTTAGTGAAGGCTTTTGAGCCTTCTAATTGCGCTGCTGCTTGGCGAGGGCCAAAACAGTTAAGGCCAGCGGCTTCAAAAGCGTCAACCACACCGATCACTAATGGTGCTTCTGGGCCAACAATCGTCATGCTAACGTCATTAGCTTTAGCAAAAGCGATTAAGCCTTCGATGTCGTTAACATCAATAGCAACATTTTCTAGCTTGTCTTCTAAAGTCGTGCCTGCATTGCCAGGAGCTACAAATACTTTAGCTACTTTTTCAGCTTGGGCTACTTTCCATGCCAATGCATGCTCACGACCGCCGCTACCAATAATTAATACATTCATGGGAAATCCTTAATAAAATTAAGTGGCATCAATTGGCAAAAAACTGATGCTTAGTTACTCAACAGTGAGTTAACTAAGCACCAGCTTTAACTAATCGATAACGTTAAATTAGTGTTTGAAGTGACGCATGCCAGTGAAGATCATTGTCATGTTGTGCTCATCCGCTGCCGCGATGATTTCTTCATCACGAATCGAACCACCTGGTTGAATGACACAGCTAATGCCAGCGGCCGCGGCTGCGTCGATACCGTCACGGAATGGGAAGAACGCATCAGAAGCCATAACGCTACCTGGAACCACTAACCCTTCATCTGCTGCTTTGATACCTGCAATTTTAGCCGAGTAAACACGGCTCATTTGGCCTGCACCAACACCCACAGTCATACCGTCACGTGCATAAACGATAGCGTTTGATTTAACGAACTTAGCCACTTTCCAGCAGAACATTAAGTCTTTTAGCTCTTGCTCGCTTGGTTGACGTTTAGAAACGATTTTTAGGTCGTCCAAACCAACCATGCCTAAATCTTTATCCTGAACTAACATGCCGCCGTTAACGCGTTTGTAGTCGTAACCAGCCGCTTTGTCTGAGAACTCACCACACTCTAAAAGGCGAACGTTTTTCTTTTCTGCAACGATCTTCTGTGCTTCGTCAGTGATGCTTGGCGCAATGATAACTTCAACAAATTGACGAGAAACGATAGCTTCAGCAGTCGTTGCGTCTAATTCGCGGTTAAAGGCAATGATGCCACCGAAAGCTGACGTTGGGTCAGTTTTAAAGGCGCGATCGTAAGCCCCAAGAATGTTGTCGTCGATTGCAACGCCACATGGGTTAGCGTGTTTAACGATAACACAAGCTGGTTCTGCGAACTCTTTAACACATTCAAGTGCCGCATCCGTGTCAGCGATGTTGTTAAATGATAAGGCTTTACCTTGAAGTTGCTTAGCAGTAGAAACAGATGCTTCACCTGGGTTCGCTTCAACATAAAACGCCGCTTGCTGGTGGCTGTTTTCACCGTAGCGTAAATCTTGTTGTTTAACTAACTGCGTGTTGAATGTACGAGCGAATTTTGACTCTTCGCTGCTTTCTTCACGGTGTGAAGGCACCATAGTACCGAAGTAGTTTGCAATCATGCCATCGTAAGCGGCTGTGTGCTCAAAGGCGGCAATCGCTAAATCAAAACGTGTTTGGTACGTTGTTGCACCGTCATTTTCATTCATTTCAGCGATAACACGATCGTAATCTGATGCGTTAACGATGATGGTGGTGTCTTTATGGTTTTTCGCTGTAGAACGAACCATGGTTGGGCCACCGATATCGATGTTTTCAATCGCATCTTCTAATGAACAACCTTCTTTTGCTACAGTGTCAGCAAATGGATATAAATTAACAACAACCATATCGATAGGGTTGATGTTGTTTTCGCTCATTACTGCTTCATCAACACCGCGACGAGCTAAGATGCCGCCATGTACTTTAGGGTGTAATGTTTTTACACGACCGTCCATGATTTCTGGGTGGCCAGTGTAATCTGAAACTTCGATGGTTTTAATGCCATTAGCTTCCAGCAATTTGGCAGTACCGCCAGTAGAAAGAATTTCTACACCTTTTGCGCTTAATGCTTGAGCGAACTCTACGATACCGTTTTTATCTGAAACGCTTAATAAAGCGCGTTTGATAGGTCTTGATGCTGACATGTTTTATGAAGCCTCATTAGTCAAAGTAAGTTAAAAATTATTAATAAATTCAAATCATTAAAGAATTGGATTAGGTAATAATTTTTAGGAATAGTGTGTTTCTGGCTAAACGCCAAAAAAATCGGTGTCTATTTTACAAGAAAATGTGATCTAAGTGGCAAAAAAATTCGTATTTATGACGAAAAAATACCAGCTTGTTGTTATCTTGCGGTATTAATTATGTATTTTTACAACATTAGTGCTTTATAGCTGAAGAAGGTCAGCATACTGAGCACAATGGTCAAGAGAATATTTTTTTTCCATAAGCCAATGACAACGGCAACAGCGCCACCAATTAAATAAGGGTTATCTAGTGATAACGCCAGCTCGCCTTGTGGCATTAAGACCGCAGGAACCCAAATTGCGGTTAACACGCAGGGGGCGCTAAATTTTAGTGCTCGCTCTAACTTGGGTGGTAAGCTAATCGCGTTCGCTCTGGCATATAACGCATAACGGATGCTGAAAGTCACTAGTGCCATTAACGCAATGAGTAGCCAAATATTCATTACTGTTCCTTCATTTGTTGTTCAAGTATATAGCCAGTAGCCATGCCAACGACTGAAGCGATAACCAGACCGAGTTTATGCGGTAAGTCATAACATACGACGGCTAATGCTCCACTGACCAACACCGCGATAATCATTGGTCGATTAATTAAGTGAGGCATCACCATACCGATAAAGGTTGCGGACATTGCAAAGTCTAGGCCCCACTCACCAATGCCTTCAATGTTACTGCCAAAGAATAAGCCCACTAAGGTCGCCAGATTCCAGCTGACATAAAAAGCCACACCAACACCTAAATAATGCCAATGATTATTCGCCGAGTCAGGGTTATCAAGATGGCGAGGGTAAGTGGCGGCAAACACTTCGTCAATGAGTAAAAAGCCCAATGGAATACGCCAGCGCTGTGGCAGATGCTTGACGTAAGGCAGCATGCTGGCCGCATAGATAAGGTGACGTAAATTAACAATCAGAGTCGCGCCAACAATAAAACCGATCGACGTACCCGCTGCTAGCATTCCTACCGCGACAAATTGGGCTGAGCCAGCAAAGACGATACTTGATAACCCCATTGTTTGCCAACCATCAAGTCCAGCATTGAGTGCTAGGGTGCCAAAAATGATTCCAAAAGGAACGCCGCCAACAATCAGTGGCAGCGCATCGAATACGCCTTTAAAAAATAGCTGTTTGGGTGAGTCTTTCATACACAGTACTAGATAATTAGCCGACCAAACAGATTATTAAAATTATCAGGCAGATACAATAGCAAAACGTCTTAGTCAGTTTGTCGTTTTGCTATTAATTGTGTTATTGCATTACCCCTTTAGCGCGGCTTTATCGCAGTCAACTGTTTCACATGTGTTTATTGATTCAAATTCAATGTGTTAAGCATGGTGGGTTACTCTTTGGTATGAGGTATGCCCCGGTATTAATTGCCTTTAAGGGGAGAGCTGTTAGGAGAAAAATTCAGGGACGAATTTTTAGATTTTGGCGTATGGATGCGCATCAAAATCGGTGACGTTAAGACAGCTTTTCACTTAAAGATCAGCAATTAAATTACGGGTCGCCTTTGCAAATAACATCCTTGTTATTTGTCCTACGGACCAGCTAAAGCTGTCTTAAATTGCTCCCTGCAATTTAATCTTTTATTACTTTTTTTGGCGAAGCACAAAATTGTCTGGAACAATTTTGTACAGCAAAGCTGCCCAAGGGGGAAATACATGGATGTATTTCATAAAAGAAAAGTAACTGGTGTGCTCAAGCAAGCCTCACATTAGTCAGTAACTCGCCTTAGCACATCAAAGATCCGCTGCCATTAACAAATCGCAATAATTAACAGTGACATACCTTTAGCGCTAATGGTGGTGATGCTTACTCGGTAGCGACTGTATATAAATGGCTAAGTATTCAACTTCATGGGGCTTTAAAAAGCCTCCCCAAGGTGGCATTAACGGGCTCTTGCCGACCGCTGGACCACCTTTATTGATAATTAATTCGATATCTTCAGCCGAGGTTTTAAAGTGATACAACGGTGAGGTGAAATCCGGTAACGGTACCCCCAGCGCCTTGGCATCAGGGCCATCACCATCGCCTTTTACGCCATGACAACGCGCGCAATTTACCGCAAATAAGCTAGCAACAATCTTTTCATCGTAACCTGCTGGTGGGGTGTCATCAGGGGTATCTTCAATCACATTGGCTTGTTCTATAGGCACTAGCTGGAGTACTTGCCCTGAAGGTTCAGAAGCGGCACCAAGGGTAGTGATCAGGATTTCGCCATTATTTAATTGAGTCACAGAACTAATGCCACGTTGAGCATATTGATTGGCGCGGGCAATAAACCTTACTTCACTCTGCTGGTTGTTGGGGTCGAGTGAAAACATTTTTGCCGAGTAATTATCAGCAAAAATATATTGTCCTACTAGTGTTTTTAATTGCTGCCCTCGATAAATGACTCCACCAATTACCGCTCGATCGTAGGCGGTATGTTGATAAGTGTAGAAAGGTTTTTGCTCAACTAAGCCGAGATTATTTCTTTCACTATCGGCATGAGGTAGGCCTTCAACATGCGGAAACTGATAGTGCATTCCTTTTTCGATGCGATTAATCTCTTCCCATACTGTAGAACCTACGTCGCCAAGCCATAACTGTGAGGTTGTTGAGTCAAAACTAAACCTAAATGGATTGCGCAATCCAACGGCCCAATATTCATCACGAACCTTAGAGTTGCCAATGAACGGATTATCAACAGGAATACGATAATGCTGCGCGATTATATGATTGGGTTGTTCGGTGGCAAGCTCAATGTTTGATGACTGCTGATTGACATCGATGCGAATTACCCCCGAGCGCAGAGTATCAGCAAGGGAGAGGATTTTTTTTGGGTGAACTCCTTCGCCTAATCCTAGGTACAGGTAACCGTCAGGACCGAATTCAACCGACCCCCCATTATGAAAACCGTCATTAACCCGTTCGAGTTGTAGAATAATTTTCTCAGAGGCTAAGCGCTCATCCTGTGTCGATAAGGTTAAGTCAAATACCGATAAACGATTAAACTGTGTATTAGCACTACGAGTGTCAGTGTAATAAAGATAAGCGCGAGTGGGCTGATTATCACTAGTAACATCTAATGGGTTAAAAGCGAGCCCGACAGCGCCGTTTTCAATTTCTACTTCACCAAGTAATGACGAAATGTCTAATATTTTTTCTGGCTGTTTGGTGTGTTCGATCGCGACTTTGTAAACACCACCAAAGCGTTCGAGTACATAAAGAGTGTTATTAAATGGGTTTGCTGGCTTTGCAATGACAGGTTGATGAAACTTAAATTGGGGGACGACATTTTTAAACCCCCAAGGCGTGGAGTCAACGGGGTTAAACCAAATGCGCCATTGGGTAATCTTATTAGCGACGTCTCGATCAGAGGTAAAGGCTTTACCTAATAATAACGGGGTAATGAAATAGGCTAGTGCAAGGATGCCTGAGAGCGTAGCGAAGCGTTTAAATAAACTGATTATCGCCTGTGTTAATGTTTTAAAAAACGGTTGCTGTAACCATATTATCTGCCAGCTTAACAAGCTTAATGCATAGAGAATGGTTGAAAATAGCCCGATTGCTGCTACTAGTTGAGCATCGTAATTAATCGTTGTTGCAATAAAAATATATAACGATGCTGTGGTATACGCCCATAAATAATAAATATACTCTGTGGCAAAACGCGCTGTTGAAGCAAAGGCATGGCTGCGCAGGTGCAAGAGGCTCAAACTAATTTGGATGAAGTAACAACCGGCAAAAATCTTAGCTATGTGCCATAAATCGTCTCGACTGACATGCACACTAGGCACTTTGAGTATCGATTTGGGAATTAAATCATGGCTACGAGTGTAGTAATAGGCGCTTAGTATAGCGAGAATCATTAATACCATTTGGCCAACAAAAACGATCCCTGAAATCTTTATCTGCTGTCTATCCACTAAATTATCCTTATCAAAGAGTTACTAATAATTAGCAATGTTTTATTTAGAGTGTAGACTTTTTATACAGGCATGATCATTTTACTTAGAACAAAGTCGGTTATTTTTATTTTACAAGGAGCTTTATGTGAAAGACCTAATGCGTTACACCCTAGCATCATCCTTGATTCTTTCTTTTCTACCAAGTGGTGCATCTGCTGCTGAAACAGTGGGGGCGAATACTCAAAGTAAAACTACAATAGATGATGGAGTGGTAGAGCAGCTATCAATCGTTGGTACACGTTTAGCTAAGCCCCCCCTGAGCAGTCATTCTGTGATCTCTCGCGAACAAATTGACAACCTCAATCCGGCATCCACGACCGACTTACTTCAGCTATTACCCAATGTCAGTCTTTCGCAAACGAGTGCTGGTACTGGGCAATCATATATTTCAATTCGTGGTGGCGAATCAAACTTTACGTTAATCATGATTGATAATGTGGTGGTCAATGACTCGACCAACAGTCGTGGTGGAGGATTTGACTTTAATCGCTTAAGTGTTGCAGCCATTGAGCGTGTTGAAGTTTATCGAGGTGGGGTGGCTGCCATTTATGGTAGTGAAGCGATTAGTGGTGTGATTCACTTTATTACAAAGCAGCCTAGCGCCTCGCAAGCTATATTGCAGGCCAAATTAGGCAGTGACGATTACCGTCAAATGGATGTGACCTTAACAGGAAACTTAACAGAAAAAGTAACGGCTTTGGTAAATGTCTCTTCTTCAGAGGTTGAATATTATACCTGGTCAAAGGCAAAGGATAAGCAAGCATTAATAACACTTAATAGTTTAGGAGAGCGGCTTAACCATCGATTCTCTTTGCTAGTCGGGGATCGAGAAGCGGCTTCGCTGGCAGAAGATAGTGGCGGCGAGTTGTATGCTCAAAAGCGCACACCAGAATTGCGTAGCAGTGATTTTGTCATGGCGGGTTTAAGTAGTGAGCTATTGGGGGACTCAGAGAGCTTATATGAGTCATTACATTTTGCTTTATCGTGGCAACGACAGCAAGAAACTTCAAACCATCCGGGGATTAGTAATGGTGTGTATTCTGGAGTACCAGCGAGCTTAATTGAATCGACCTATCGACGTGCCGAAGCGCAAGTATACGCTCACTGGTTGGCCAACGCTGACTGGCAAGTTGTCACAGGGGTTAGTCACCGTGATGCGGTTGGTGAAAATCAAGGCAACTTAGATTTTGGGATGTTGGTTCCAGTTAACTTTAGATTGGAACAGCAAGTATCATCCGTTTTCATTGAAACACAAAAACAGTGGCGAAAATTAAGCTTGAGCGTTGGACTACGCTATGAAAACCCTTCTGAATTCTCTGCTGATTTAGCAAATCAAGTTGGGCTTTCTTGGCAGTTTCTTCCAGCGCATCAGGTTTCGTTTAATTATAGTGAAGGTTATAAACTACCGAGTTTTTTCTCCCTTGCACATCCGTTAATAGGTAATAGCGAGTTAAAGCCTGAATCAAGCGAAAATTACGAATTAGGCTGGCACTATACCAATGATGAATCGTTGACAATGGACTTAGTCATTTTTGATAATCGCTATACTAACCTAGTTGATTTTGACCCAGTCATGTTTAAAGCAGTTAATCGTGGCGCTGTCGATGCGACAGGAGGGGAGTGGCGTGTGAACCACGCGGTTAATTCGTGGCTTGATATTGCCTTTAATGTTACCTATACAGACAGCGAGATCAAACGCAGTCAGGTAAACTTACGCCGCAGACCTCAATGGTCTGGGGGTGCGGCTATCAATATGCAGTGGCAGCAATTCAATGCCAATATACGAAGTGACTATCGCAGCGAATTTTTCGATAGTTCGATTGCGACAGGAGAGCTAACGCTTCCGAGTTATTTGCAGTGGCATGTGAGTGGTGGTTGGCAGTTGAGCCAGCAGCTGCGTTTATCTCTTTCGATTGATAACCTGTTTGATAAACAATTTGAACAATCGGTTGGTTTTATGAATCATGGCCGGCAAGTGGCTTTTGCTATTGATTATAAGATTTAATCTTACGGGCTACTGAGTTTCGTCAGTAGCCCCATACCTTATTTACTGCTTAGCACACTCACAGTTCGCTTTTTAAAGAGCTTTTCTCCCCAATTATATATGCTAAGTCCTAACATAATGCACCCAGCACCAATGAGTAAGCTGTAACTGATACTCTCACCATTAAGCAAGACGCCTAATGTGACAGCGAATACTGGCGCGATTAACGTGATCAAAGCAACGGTGCTGGTATCGAGTTTTTGCAAGACAAAAAAGTAAGCGATAAAACCAATTAGAGAACCAAAGATACCCAGGTAGACAATGGCTGCGATTGACTGACTCGTCCATTGCTCAGTGTTGAAACTGCCATCGGTAATTAACCAGGTTAAGGCAAAAAATGGCAGCGAGCAATACAGTGCGCCAATGGTTGTCGCTAGTGGGTGAATACTAATAGTGACACTTTTTACCAAGACCGAACTGAGGCTGAAAAAACACATCGCAATAATCACCAGAGACATGCCAAAAAGGTTGGTTTGTCCTGTACTTAACTTATCCCAACAGACAATAGCTAAGCCTAAAAATGAAACCACTAAAGCAAGTAATTTAACCGGACTTAGTTTTGCTTCATTTAAAATTTTCGGGGCCAATAATCCGGCGACTACAGGAGATAAGCCAAAGACTAATGACATCATGCCGGAACTGACATGAGCGGCAGCAAAGTAACCGCACATCATGCCACCATAAATACCTAGGGCAGAATAAGCGTAAAGGCGCAATGCCGTTGTCGACATCGGTAATTTGATGCGCATTAACACTAACAGAAAACTACCTAAAACAGCAGCAATAAGCATGCGTAATAATACGGCCATGGTTGGGTGGACACTCTCGCTGCTCCAAATGATGGCGAGTGGTGTTGTTGACCAAATTAAAATAACGCTCAAAAAGGCGATAGGCACTTTCATTTCATTCACTCCTTGCTTGTTACTTCTGTAGTTATATGAGCAGCTGAAACTCTCTGGGCTAGGACAAAAAAAGCCGCAGGGTGAAGGCTGCGGCTTTAAAACTAAGATGAATATTAAGGTTAATTTATCTTTGCCACGGTCCCGAGCTACGCAGGTGATTGACTCGCAACCAGCGCATCCAAGCAATTTGTGTATGGCAAATTAGATTAAGCATTAATTGTTTACTTTTTGATTAAACAGACTATCGATACTGCGGTTTGCTGAAAGTTAAGTCAACTAATAATTTAATTTTTGTTAGTTAATTTCAGGGGGGTTGTTATGATAGGGAAAATACACGTTTTCACAGATTACTAATGACTTCATCACTACAGCATAAACTCACCTTTGATAACCGCTTTGTCACACAGTTAACGGCTGATCTTGAGCCTGAAAATTTTGTGCGTCAGGTATTTGATGCCGCCTATTCTTTAGCGATGCCCACCCCGACGGCAGCGCCGCAGCTAGTCGCTGTATCTTATGATGTTGCAATTGCTTGTGGTTTTGACTGTGATGATTTGGCACAGCCATTATTTAGTAAAGTATTTAGTGGTAATGGCTTACTTGATGGCATGACACCTTATGCGATGTGTTATGGCGGACATCAGTTTGGTCACTGGGCTGGTCAGCTTGGTGATGGACGGGCGATTAACCTTGGAGAGGTCGTCACCCCGACGGGGCATCAAACTTTACAGCTAAAAGGTGCTGGACCGACACCTTATTCACGTACCGCCGATGGCCGTGCAGTATTGCGAAGCTCGGTGAGGGAGTTTCTGTGCTCTGAGGCGATGTTTCATTTAGGTATTCCAACGACTCGAGCCTTAAGTCTTTGTTTGACTGGGGATGAGGTAGTTCGAGACATGTTCTATGATGGCCGAGCCGCAGCCGAACCTGGTGCTGTGGTGTGTCGTGTCTCATCATCGTTTATGCGTTTTGGTAACTTCCAGCTGGCTGCGAAGCGTCAGGATATGGCGTTGTTAAAAAGCTTAGCTGATTTTACCATTAAGCATGATTTTCCCCATTTATTATCAGACTCTACATTAATCGGCCCAGATGTTTACATCGCCTGGTTTAAAGAGGTTTGCCAACGGACTTGCGAATTAGTAATTGCGTGGCAATGTGTAGGCTTTGTTCATGGCGTAATGAATACTGACAATATGTCGATTATTGGTGAGACGATAGATTATGGACCTTATGGTTGGGTGGATAACTTTGATTTGGGGTGGACACCTAATACTACTGATGCTCAAGGCAAGCGTTATTGTTTTGGTCGCCAAGGTGAGATTGCGCAGTGGAATTTATTTCAACTGGCTAATGCCATTTACCCGTTAGTTGATGAAGCTGAGCCGTTAGAAGCACTTTTAGCTGAGTTTGCTACTGACTATCAACAACAATGGACACATATGATGGCGAGTAAGCTAGGTTTAGTGCAGTATTCAGCAGCAGATTTGCCATTAATTGAGCAACTTGAAACGCTCTTGATGGCGATAGAAACGGATATGACGATATTTTTCCGTACTCTGGCAACGTTAAAGCAGCAACAGCCTGTAGATGAACCACAACAATTATTACAATGTTTTACACCTTGTTACTATAATTTAGAGCAGGTTGATGAACTTTATTTAACGCAACTAGCCCAATGGCTAACCGCCTATTTAGAGCGAATTAGCACACAAAACATTTCGGACGAACGCCGTTCTGCGGCAATGAATAAAGTTAACCCTAAATATGTTCTGCGAAATTATCTTGCTCAGCAAGCAATTACCGCCGCCGAACAAGGGGATTTTAGTGAAATAGCAACGCTGCAAACACTGTTACAATTTCCTTATGATGAGCAGCCTGAATTTGAGCGCTATGCACAAAAACGCCCTGATTGGGCGAGGGACAAACCGGGATGTTCAATGCTGTCGTGTAGCTCGTAAATATTTGTATTCAAGAGATAATAGCTATTTAAGTAATTATCTTTTAGTATGAGTTATAGTGTTATTTCCCCTTAAAACTCCAGTAATCAGCAGATCAGAGCCTGAGGTGCCCAGTGCGATATTTTGTAAAGCTAATCATTATTTTTAGCTGGTTAACCATCTGGAGTATTTCTGCGCCTGCTGCAATATCAGAAAACTTGCAACAAAAGCTAAACGAAATTGTTGCTCTTGAAGACAAACAGCGAGCGCTTTTAAGTTTAGAACAGTTATTACAATCCCACCGCCTTACCCCAAGTGTACGTGCTGAAATAGCACTCACTCAAGCTCGAATTTATGTTGAACTCAAAGAGTTAACAGTCGCTTTAAAGGTGTTGCAAGAGGCCAGCCTTCGAATTAATGGGCAGGGCTTAGATAACATTGAGTCTAAAATAAATAAAGCCATTGGCGTGGTTTATTATTACAAGAGTAACTACCCACAAGCGCTAATTTTTTATGACAAAGTAAAAGAATATTATCAAACATCAGAACAGCCTCTAGCATTGGCTCATATGTATAACAATATAGGTCTAGTGCAGGCTGCTATGTATGAAATGAAAGATGCACTGTTAAGCTATCAACAAGCTGAATCCCTTTATAAAATACATGGCAGTGCTGTTGATTTAGTCGACCTAAAAATGAATGTGGGTGGGTTATTTTTTCGCACCTCTCGTTACGATACTGCAATTGATATATACAACGAAGTGATTGCGGGTTATCGCGAATTGAACGACGAAGAAGGACTTGCATTAACTTACGGCGACATCGGGAACTCTTACCGCAGCGCTAAAAAGTTTGAACAATCAGAATACTATTTAAAGAAGTCATTTAACTATTACAAAAAAACTGATAATAAATATTTTATGGGCTCACAGCATAATAATTTCGCAGAGCTTTATAATATGCAAGGTCGCCATGTTGAAGCCATGCAACATGCAGAACAAGCTGTGACTCTGGGACTTCGGTGGGAGCATTATACGGTTTATGCCGCTGGGCTAACAAATTTAGCTGTTGCGCAGTTCGTTATTGGTGATACTGAGAATGCGATTAAAAATGTTAATTTATCTATTGCTAAATCGAAAGAGCTCAATGAAATTCAAAAGGTTAATGCCAGCCAAATGGTTCTTGCGTTGTTTAGATCGTCAATTGATGAACGAGCTGAGGCGGTCAAAGGGTTTTATCAATTTAAGGGCAAACAAGAAGAGCAATCGAATAAAGGGTTAGAGATAGAACTTGCTCAATATAGGGCATTACTTGAGTCGGAGCAGCTGCAAAAAGAGGTTTCTGAATTAACACAAAAAAGAGCAATACAGCAATTAAAACTCGATAAGGCAGAGCAAGAGCGTTACTTTATTTTACTGGCGTTGTTTCTGATCCTATGTATTGGTTTCTTTATCTATCGCCGTAATATCGAGCGTGATTTAAAGCGCCAGCTTTCGTTGCAAGTCAAACAACGAACTCAAGAGTTAGAACTGTTGATGGATGACCTTCATCGGGCGAATGAGATTAAGAGTAAATTTCTTGCCAATATGAGCCACGAAATACGAACTCCATTAACAGCCGTTATCGGTCAGGCTGAAGCAATTATCTGCGGTGATGTGGATGAAGCATACATTAATAAAGAAGTTGAAATCATCTTTAACAATAGTAACCACTTACTGAATTTGATTAATGATATTTTAGATCTTAGTCGAATTGAGGCCGATAAACTTGAGCTGGAAATTAAGCCGCATGACTTACACGCTTTGCTCGATGAGTTGGTGGACTTGTTTACTGAACAAGCGGTTAAAAAAGGCCTTCACTTTAAAATTGTTCGAGATATCCCACAACCAATGTTTATTGAAGTGGATAGAATTAGGTTATTACAAATTCTAATCAACCTTTGCTCTAATGCGATTAAGTTTACCCATAAAGGGCGTGTTGATCTGGTTGTGGTTATTGACGGTAGTGATTTAACGTTTAATGTGATTGATACAGGAATTGGCCTTGCTGCGGAGCAAATTCCTCTGTTATTCCAAAATTTTACCCAAGGAGATAGCTCGATCAGTCGCCGTTTTGGTGGTTCAGGGCTAGGGCTATGTTTATCGCAACAGCTGGCGACAATGATGCAAGGCGTTATTGCCGTACAAAGTTTACAGGGTAAGGGGAGCTTATTTTCGTTAAAAATACCTTACATCATTTGTGATTCTGTCAACGAAGCATCTAAACAGCAGCTAATGCAAGCCGATCATCAAGAGCCAATAACGGCATTAACAGGAACAGTGCTGGTGGCCGATGACCATGCCGATAATTTGAGGTTGGTCAGCCGACTATTGTCCTCCGTTGGACTAACGGTTGTTGAGGCTATGAATGGACTAGAGGTGCTGACCCAAGCAGAATTACATAACCCTGATTTGTATTTACTTGATATTCAAATGCCTGAGATGGATGGCATCGATGCGTTAAAAGAGCTACGCCAACGCGGTGTTAAACAACCTGTGATTGCCTTAACCGCTAATGCTATGTCGCATGAAGTGGAACAATATTTGAGTGTCGGCTTTGATGACTTTATTAGCAAGCCAATTTCGAGGCTTTCTTTTATCAATAAAGTGGGGACTTATCTTGGTCAGGTAATAGCGCCTTCCGATCTGAGCTCTGTCGATGAGGTTGATACTTCAGATTTGACCCGTAGTTTTATCGCTGGTTTAGATACGGAGCATCAACAATTGACGTTAGCGCTTAAGCAGTTTGATTACAGAAAAGTGGCAGTAATATCCCATCGTTTAGCTGGTGCGGCATTAATGTTTGGTTTTTCTGATATTGCGAGTTTAGCGATTAACCTTGAAAGGCAGATTAATGACAAGCAGTATCAAAGTATCAAAGGGCTGACGATAGAATTATTGGCTGAATTACAAAAGCTTGCTATGACTGGTTCGACAAGCGAACGTTAATGAGTGGATCGATTTTAGCGGGTAGTTTGAATGAAGTGTGTTGACAAATACATTGAGCTAATACGTGAAGGATGTATTATATTTTAGAAGCATAATAACAATTTGTTGGGGTGTTGATGAGGTATTGGGTTGGAATAGTCGTTTCATTAATTTTCACAGTGACGAGTCATGTGGCAATGGCTACTGGCACACTTGAAACCAACACTGTAAAACAAAAGCCTGCAAAAAAACTTAGTTTTGTGCTTGTCTCTCCCACCAGTAATGATGAAGGTTTTTGGGGAGACGTTCATAACTTTGCTCGGGCGAGCGCCAATGACTTAGACGTTGATTTTAGCGTTGTTTATAATGCCTCTCACCATGGGTTGACTTACCTTGAAATAATGGAAGCTCTATTACGTTCACCTAAGCGCCCTGATGCTATCCTAGCGGTATCCTATCGTCGAAGAACTAAAAAAATACTTGCCTTATCCGTTAAATATAAGATTCCTATCTTCTTAATTAATAATAGCTTGCCTCATGAATCAAGAGAGGCAATTGGTTTACCGCGTGTAAATTACCCTACTTATTTAGGTCATATGAGTGCCAACGATTACGATTTAAGTAAACAACTCACCAAGGTGTTAGTCGCACAAGCAAAAAAGGATCTTCCAACTCAAGTTGTGAACGTTGTTGGCATCAGTGGCTCTCGTGATGCCCCCGAGACATTTAATCGTAATATGGGGCTCAGAGGAGTCATAGAACAAGATCCGATGGCACGACTATTTCAGGTGGTTCATGCCGATTGGCAAGGCGCGGAAGCGTTACGAAAAACGACTGCTTTAATTAAACGTTATAAGAATATTCATGTTGCTTGGTATGCGAGTGATTTGATGGCTTTACATAGTGCTAAGGCATGGAACTCACCACTCGAAAAACACGTAGTTAGTGGTGGTTTTGATTGGACTAAAGAGGCGATAGCAGCAATTAAACAGGGCAAGTTAGATGCTACCGCGGGTGGTCATTTTACCGATGCGGGTTTTGCCGTCGTACTACTTCATGATTATTTTCATGGCAAAGACTTTGCGGAAGTTTTTCCATTAGTCAGCTTTTCTTCCGGTGGGGTTATACACCGTGCTAACGTTGATAAATATTATGAACTGTTAGTTAACAAAGATTGGGATGGTATTGATTTTAAAAAATACTCTCGAGTCTATTACCCTTCCCAGCCGAGTTATGATTTTTCAATTGAACGCTTATTAAATGACTAGCTACTATTCTTTTTGGAGAGAACGATGAAGCGCCAATCCATTTCTTCACGGATAAATATTGTACTTGTATTGATCTCTGTGTCGGTTTTAATTTTTTCTTTAACCGTGATTGTGCTGGTCAATCAAATCAAAAACGCGACAAAGGAAGTGACAACCCATGACATGCCTGCAGCGCTGAATACCCTTGCTATGTTAGAAGAACTTGGCGATATGAATTCTAATTTACTGGAATATGTTTTAGGAGAGCCAGAAGAGAAACAAGAGTACTTTGGGAACTATGACGAATTCAATCGATTCAAAGAGCTAATTCCTACAGAAATCGCACAATATAATGATATTAAACGGGTAACTCGAATTGTTAATGCTCATAAAGAGCAAGCACAAAGCCGTGTTTTTGCTGTTTATAGCCCTTACAGTGAAGCCTTAGCCGCTGAGCAAATTCAGCATCTAATCACTAATGTTGGCGAGCCATTAGAGCGTTTACTTGATGAATTAAAAGAAGAAGAAATTGCCGATGTTGGTTCTGTCAAAGATCTCAATGATGTGATTAATGATGATCTTCCTGGAGTACGCTTTTACTTGGAACTTACTGACGAAGCAGGGGATATGCTGTCTGATTTGGATCGCTTTGTTATGGGAAACCTTGATGCTAGAGGATCGTTCTTTGCTAACGCACTTCAGTTTGCGTCATTTTTAGAACAGCTAAAACCACTAGAATTGAAGCCTCAAGAGATTATTAGAATTAATGAAATTGAACGTTTATTTAATGAATTAAAATCGGGTGGGGAAAAGGTGTTCGTTAGCTACTCAACGCAAACTAAAAAGAATGCAATGCAAGCCATAGATGATTTAGAGCATCAAAGCTTCACTGAGGCAGAGAAGTTATTAGATGCTCTATCTTCTGAAGCTCGTGAAAATGTTAATCGCTCGATGGTTGGGCTGGGCAATGTTGCTAACCATCTTGTGATTGTTTTAGTCAGTGCTACCGTATTGATTGTTACATTGACTTTCGCCATGACAATTTATACAAGAAAAATGGTTTTTATCCCACTGAAAACCATTACCAAATCTATTGATAAATTAAGGGTAGGCGAGCGAGATTTTGAATTAGAGGTGGCAGATCGCAATGATGAACTCAGTGACGTTTTAGTGAGCTTACAACAACTTAAATTAGAGTTGTGTGAATTGGATGACTTGCGCGAACGGAAAGAGCGAATGCAGAAAGACTTAATGAAAGAGCGAGATACAGCAACAACGGCTCTGTCGCAGTTAAAGAATACCCAAGAGAAGTTAGTCTCAAATGAAAAGATGGCATCTTTGGGTAACCTAGTGGCTGGGGTTGCTCATGAAGTGAATACGCCATTAGGTGTCAGCGTAACTGTATCGACGACTATTGCAGAAAATATGAAAGGCTTTTTAGAGCAAGTTAAATCGGGGGCTCTTAAACGTTCTTCGTTAGATAATTTTGAGGTGAAGACTCAAGAGGCGTTAACAATTCTTGATCGTTCGCTAGAACAAGCTTCTCATTTAATTCATAACTTTAAACAAGTCGCTGTGGATCAAACAAGCTCTAAAAGACGGAGCTTTAATTTAGCAGAAACAGTTGATGAAATTACTTCAACGTTACACCACCAAATAACTCGAACAAATATTAACTTTGTGACAGAAGGTGATAATGATATTGTCATGGATAGCTATCCAGGGCCATTAGGGCAGGTGATTACGAATTTATTTAACAATGCGATGCTACATGCGTTTGACGGTAGAGAAGAAGGGGAAATAAATATTAGATTTTCATTGGTGGGTGATAAGGTCAGATTCTTATTCTCTGACAATGGATTAGGCATAGCAGAGTCCAACTTAAATCAAATTTTTGATCCTTTTTATACGACTAAGCTTGGTGAGGGGGGCTCAGGGCTAGGTCTTAATATCGTTCATAATATTGTTTCTCATGTTTTGGGAGGCAGTATTAATGTTGAAAGTCATGTTGGGACTACATTTGAGATGATGATCCCTATTGTTGCACCGAGCAGTAAGGAGGCTTCTAATGTCTGATATTCCTTTGGTGATAATTGAAGATAATGATTGTGAGCAACCGAAGTTACCACTTGATTCATGGAAAGTCGTTATTATTGATGATGAGCAGTCCGTACATGATGTAACAAAACTCGCATTAAGCGACATTGTTATTCAAGATAAACGCTTGGAGTTTTATAGCGCGTACTCGGCTAAAGAGGGCTTTGATTTGTTGGGGCAGCATCGGGACTGTGCTGTTATTTTACTCGATGTGGTGATGGAAAGCTCTGAAGCCGGACTTGAATTAGCCGAGCGAATTAGGCATGAATTGCACATGGAAATGGTGCAGATTATCCTCAGGACTGGTCAACCGGGCTACGCACCTGAAGAGGATATTATCAAGCGCTATGAAATTAATGATTATAAGACTAAAAATGAACTAACCAGAAATAAACTCTATACGGCATTAGCTACTGCGATTCGATCGTTTGGCCACTTAAGCGCAATTTCAGAAAGCAAGAAAGGTCTACGTAATGTGATAGATGCGTCTGCCAATTTAATGAAAGAGCATTCAGTCCATGACTTTGCATCGGGTGTGCTACAGCAAATCAACGCCTTATTAAAAATTTCAACTCCAGGAATTTTCTGTGTTTCTCAAAGGCCGCTGCTGGAGGCTGATAATAACGGCCACTTGGTCAAAGAGTCTTACCTTGTTGTGGCAACATCAAAGAAGTTTAGTGAGATTTATGGTGTAAAAATTGATGAGATTAGTCAACTAGAAGCAAGAGAAATTGCACAGCTAGCATTATCAACCAAAAAACACGTGTTTAATGAGTCGATGACAGCGCTCTTTTTATCAACGCCTTCAGACTGGACAGGGGTTGTGGTGCTTGAAGGGCAGGTTAGTTTATCTCGAATTGATGAAGAGCTCTTGCAAGTTTTTTGCTTAAATGTAGCACTAGGGCTCGAAAATGCTAAATTTTTTACTCGATTAAATAAGGCTGCTTATTATGATGGAGTGACATCTCTTTTCAATAATACAGGGTTTATCGAAAGTGCAAAAAAAGTGATTCAACAAGCGAATGAAAGGGTGACGCTTTTTGTCATTGATATCGATTACTTTCATGACATTGTTGAGAGTTTAGGTTTTGAGTTTGGCAATAAAGTATTGAAGGCGATGACGTCAAACTTAAAACGAACCTTTTCCGCGCATAGTGTAATTTCACGTCTTCACTCTGATGTATTTGCTGTACTACTAGCTGATACTGATATGACGGTTAAAGACGTTGTTAAAGAATGTTCTAAACCCTTTATCGTCGAAGGAAGCTCTATTCGTTTAGGAGTGTCAATTGGAGAAGCTCATCATGAATCAGCTGAGGCTAATTTTAATGTAGAAACGGTTTTACGTCACGCCAAGATAGCTCTTCGTGTGGCTAAAGAGAGTAAGCGCGGAGCTGGACAAGAGTTTGAGCCTCATTTTGAAGATGAAGCAAGAAGTCGATTAGGTATTTTAGCTGACCTGCGTAACGGCCTTGATCAAGAAGAACTTTTTTTAGTTCTTCAACCTAAGGTGTCGATGGGGACTGGTGAAGTGGTGGGCTATGAAGCGTTAGTACGCTGGGAACATCCACAAAAGGGTATTATTCCACCCAATGCTTTTATTCCAGTTGCCGAGCAGTCAGGAATGTACTTTGATATCGATATGTATGTCTTTAGAAAGTCATTAGAAATTTTAGAGAAACATCCTAATATCACCAAACCTATTTCTGTAAACATCTCGGCTAACTCATTACATCACAGTGAGTTTATTGAAGAGTTAAAGGCAGTAATGAACACTCACCCCTTTGATATTAATAAAATTGAATTAGAAATCACTGAAAATGCTTTGGTACGAAGTGATATGGCAATTCAACACTTAAATGAACTTAAAGCACTTGGCTTTGTATTGTGTTTAGATGATTTTGGTGCAGGTTATTCATCATTGTCTTATTTATTAAAATTGCCACTGGATGTGATAAAAATAGACCGCTCATTTGTTAACTATATTTCTGATGATTCAAATGCAATGTTTGTTTTAAAGGGGATGCTACAAATTTGTTACGATTTGAATAAAACGGTGGTGGTTGAGGGGGTGGAGACATTAGAGCAAGTCGATTTACTCACTCAACAAGGAGTCGATATTGCGCAAGGCTTTTATTATTTTAAACCGATGTCGATTGATGAAATATTAGTTAATGCTTGTTAATTCGCTTAATTCAAATCTAAATGAGAATAGCTATTGTTTAGTGGGGTTGTGCGAGATCTCTCACAAACAAGTAAGACTTTGTATTTTAAGATAGCATGATTTTGATGACTCAAACTTTAAGTGGTTGATAGTTATATTTTTATTTATTTAGGGATGTTAAGGGTAATCGCTGTGGGCTATTTTTATTTTTTGACTACCTCGATCGAATTATCTAAATCACCTATTATTTATCTCGTAGGAAGCACGGGGACATACGGAATGTCTCTTCTGGTCAAGGAACGGATAAAAGACCGCCGCCAAGAAGGCAGCAATGGAATAAGGGCTATGGATAGATAGCAGGGCTTGCTTAGAGTATTACATGACTTAATACTGGGTTAAACGGATTAACCTATATCAATGGATTGATAATAACGAAAGGCGTAACTTAGGTTACGCCTTTGTTGTTTCTAGTGGCATAACCACGCACTGAACTTGAAAAGACACCTATACTTATCAATACCAAGAATGATTGATAAAAGTGTTCTGTGCCATTAATAAATATAAGAACAAACCTCAGCATCAAAAGTAAATTAATGGTGACATTGATCACTGCAGTGGTTTGCTTTGGGCTTATTATCTGTAGTTTAAGCCTGTGGCAAGTCAATCGCGCGACTGAACAGTTAATCAATAATCATTTAAATAATTTAGTTCATGATAGTCAATGGACGATTAATCATTTTCTGAGTCGCCAGTTAATGTCCCAAAAACAATTCGTCAATGCAGTCTCTGCTGCTGAGCCTCGCTACACTCCTCATGTGTTTAAAACCTGGCTTGCACAACAATCAGTTAATAAGACCGACATTCAATCTAAATACACGCCATCAGTTGCTATTTTTGACCATAGCGGTGTCGCTATTTCTCAACAGAACTATCCCGTCAATTTTATAAACCAACAACAGATGATGGCTCAGGCAGCCATTAATAAACCTCACATTGAACTGCTTTATTCAGAAAGTGATGATGCTTACCTTATTCATTTCATTCATGCTATTACCTTTGCGAATAACGAGCTTGGTGTCGTTACTTTTCTTCGACCTTTGGCCTCTTTGAATGAGATGGTTGCTGAAAAAGTCGTGGATCACAGCTACTTTCCTATCGATGTGTATTTTGCTCATGTGGATACATTCGTTCCGATTGCGGTTTCCTCTGAGCAACAGCAGATCAAAGCACTGGCTCTGTCACCTTATCAATTAATAGTGAACTCATCTGCAAAATTAATAACGACTCAAGATCAAAACAACAATGTGTTATATGCCAAAGCTAAACTGCTTAAACCATTTGATATCACAGTGGTTGTGACTCTACTTCAGGAACAAGTATTTGGTTTAATCTACAGCTATTCATTGGTGCTGATAGTGACGGCTCTTATCCTATTTATCATTGTCAGTACGGTCTTTCATCACTTCATTGAAAAGATGATGCAGCCCGTGACGACACTCGTTCATTCTAGTGAGGCACTGTCGCTTGGCAATGTTAACGTGAAAGCTGAAGTCGATAGTAATGATGAATTTAAAATACTAGCGACTTCCTTAAACCAAATTGGCAATAAATTGAGTGCATTAATGACTCTTGAGCAGTTAAAGCAGCAAGATATCTTGAATTATTTAACTGAAGCTGTAGTAATTACAAACCCTGAAGGCGTTATTATTTTTGCTAATAAAGCCGCCGCAGCCATGTTTGGTGATGATGAGTTTGGTTTATTAGGTCAGAGACTGAACAGCTTTTTACTATCAGCGCAGTCTAAGGCTTTACCCGATAATGAAGCTTTGCAATGGCAAGATTTATTGGGACGTGAAGTGGAAGTGAAACGCAAAGACGGCAGTTTATTTTTAGCCAATATAACGGTGACTTCAATAACGCTTGAACAAAGCATTCAATGTGTTGCTGTCATCAAGGATGTCACTGAAACATTCAAGCGAGAAAAAGAACTTAAGCGTTTAGCATTACACGACGCGTTAACTAGTTTGCCGACACGCCGCTTACTCCATGAAAGGATGGAAGTGGCGATAAGCCGGGCTAATAGGAAAGAGACTTCATTTGTTATTTTGTTCTTAGATTTAGATAACTTTAAAAGAATTAATGATGATCACGGGCATTCTATTGGTGATACGGTGTTAATTACTGTGGCTGAGCGACTGAAAAATACCGTCCGTGACGTTGATACCGTTACACGTTTTGGGGGAGATGAGTTTATTGTATTAGCTGAAGATATCGATACGAGGTTCGATACATTAAGTTTGGTCAATAAAATTAAAGCGAATGTAGCTAAACCGATGGTCATTGACTTTCAAGCGCTAGAAATTGGGGTTAGTATCGGTATAGCGACATACCCTTACGATGGCTCGACGATAGAGGAGTTGATTAGGAAGTCTGATGAAGATATGTACCACAATAAGAGAACAGCAAGTTAATACCTAATATTACCTATCTAAATCAAGAAGTACTTGTTGCTCTGGTATATGTCAGCCATTCTCAAATTCCAGAGAGTGAGCTAGGGGCACAGCTTAAGCATATTGAACAAACAACGATTATTTCATGACTGGCGGCAAATGCAGGTCATCACAGAAAGCCAGCACTTCCCAGAGTTAGACCGATTTTTTGAATTTCTTGGTTCACTTGAAAGCTTAAGTCTTAGTGCTGAAGAAGCAGATTTTATGATGACCTTTATCGCCCGCTTTAAAGATTAATTGACCAATCACCTTGATTGACTTTGCCCCCTCATTCCTTTTACCTCTTCTAGTTCATTAGTCTAAATTACACTCACTTTGTCGACAATCTGAGCCTTTAAAGTTGACGGATTACATTATCGTGACTATATTGTCGACAGTTGCTTAAAACATTTGAATTTGGAAACGATGACATTTTTTAATGAAAACCCTGTTACCGCCGCAGATAAAACCTTCTATCAACTTCGTAAGGACATTGTTGAAGGTGATATAACCGCAGGTGCTAAGCTTAGTGAAACTGAATTGTCGACAAAGCATGCGGTGAGTCGAGCGGTGGTCCGTGAAGCAATTAACCGCTTAGAGTCGTGTCATTTAGTTGAACGAAAAGCCAATGTTGGTGCTCGCGTTGTCGCATTAACGCCTGAAGGGTTAATCGAGCTTTATCAAGTTCGTGAGTCGCTTGAAGGGATGGCTGCTCGCCTTGCCGCAACCAATATGACAGAGCATGAAATTGCTGAGCTTCAATTACTTTTAGATTCACATTCAGACAAAGTGAAAACCAGTGCTAATTATTACCAAGAAGCAGGTGATGTTGATTTTCACTATCGTATTATTCTTGGCAGCAAGAATAACCATCTTATTTCGATGCTATTAGAAGGGACCTATCATCTTGTGAGAATGTATCGCGTGCAATTAGGTATGGCGGGTGAGCGAGTGAGTACGGCTTTTGATGAGCATAAACATATTGTTCAGGCGATCACTAATCGTGACCCAGAACTAGCTGAAATGTTAATGCGTCGTCATATTTTATATTCCAAAAATAATATTGAACAAAAATTACTAAAACCAAATAACGATACGTAACTAGAGAACGACAAATTAATAACGTTAAGAGAGAGAATCGCATGAGTGCAGGTAAAAAGTTTCGTCAAGCATTAGCTGACAATAAACCACTTCAAATCGTCGGTACAATAAATGCCTATTCCGCCATGATGGCTAAGCAAATTGGCCATCAAGCCATTTATTTATCGGGTGGCGGTGTCGCGAATGCCTCTTATGGTCTACCGGATTTAGGTATGACGTCACTTAATGATGTGATTGTTGATGTTCAACGTATTACCGCTGCTTGCGATTTGCCATTGTTGGTTGATATTGATACCGGTTGGGGTGGTGCATTTAATATCGCGAAAACAGTTCGTGATATGGAAAAGGCGGGCGCTGCTGCAGTGCATATGGAAGATCAAGTAGCACAAAAACGCTGTGGTCATCGTCCTAATAAAGAAATTGTTTCGACAGAAGAAATGGTTGATCGCATTAAAGCGGCAGTTGATGCGCGTACGGACCCTGACTTTTTCATTATGGCGCGTACCGATGCTTTTGCTCAAGAAGGCTTAGAGGCAGCAATCGAGCGCGCTAAAGCCTATGTGGCCGCGGGCGCTGACGGAATTTTTGCTGAAGCGGTAAAAACAGAAGAGCATTATCGTGCATTCTCAGAAGCATTAGATGTACCAATTTTAGCGAATATTACTGAGTTCGGTCAGACTGAGTTGTGGAATAAAGAGCAGCTGGGCGAATGGGGCGCAGCGATGGTGCTTTATCCCTTATCGGCCTTTAGAGCGATGAACAAAGCTGCAGAACGCGTTTATCAATCTATCCTTAATGAGGGCGATCAAAAGGCGGTGGTTGATACGATGCAAACCCGGATGGATTTATACGATTACTTAGGCTATCACGACTACGAGCAAAAGCTGGATAAGTTGTTCTCCGAAGGTAAAAACAAATAATAAAAACAAGCCAGTAGTGCCTTTATATGGGACTTTGATGGCAATAAGTAATAACAGCAAAGCTGAGAATAAGTAAAACAATTATAAATAAAACTGCACCTGATGAGCGACTCTTAGGTGTAATTAAACAATAGTGACAGAGGAAAATTGCAATGGTTGATAAGAAATTAGGTGGTGCAGGTTTACGTGGTCAAAGTGCTGGTGAAACAGCGTTATGTACAGTCGGGAAGTCGGGGAGCGGATTAACCTATTGTGGTTATGATGTGGCAGACCTTGCTGAAAACGCAACCTTTGAAGAAGTTGCTTACCTGCTGTTTAATGGCGAAATGCCAACAGAGTCACAACTGGCTGCTTATAAAGCAGAGCTTAATGACCTACGTGATTTACCACAAGCACTAAAAGAAGTCTTACAACGTATTCCTAAAGATGCTCACCCAATGGATGTGATGCGCACAGGTTGTTCATTCTTAGGTAATCTTGAACCAGAAGAAGACTTTTCACAGCAACAACGTGCTTCAAATCGTCTATTAGCCGCATTTCCTGCCATTATGTGTTACTGGTATAAATTCTCACATGACGGTGTAGAGATTGAATGTACTTCAGATGAAGACTCACTAGGGGGTCACTTCTTACGCTTACTTAATGGTACAACGCCATCTGAACAACACCGTCGCGTGATGGATGTGTCGCTTATCTTATACGCTGAGCATGAATTTAATGCATCGACCTTTACTGCACGTGTTTGTGCCTCGACTTTATCTGATATGTTTTCATGTATTACCGGTGCTATCGGTACATTGCGCGGTCCATTACACGGTGGTGCTAATGAAGCGGCCATGGATATGATTGAGCGCTTTAAATCACCAACTGATGCCAAAGAGCAAATGGCTGGTATGCTTGAGCGAAAAGAAAAAATTATGGGCTTTGGTCATGCGATTTATCGTACTTCTGATCCGCGTAATGTCATCATTAAAGAGTGGTCACAAAAACTGGCACAAGAAAATGGTGATACCTCACTTTACGATATTTCAGTAGCTTGTGAAGAGTTTATGTGGGACACCAAAAAACTCTTTTGTAACGCTGACTTCTTTCATGCATCAACCTATAACTATATGGGAATCCCAACCAAATTATTTACACCTATCTTTGTCTGTTCACGTTTAACGGGCTGGGCAGCCCATGTTATGGAGCAACGCTCAAATAACCGCATTATCCGCCCAAGTGCAGATTACACTGGTAGTGAGCCAAGAAAGGTTGTGCCAATTAGCGCGCGTTAATCTTCGTTTTAAATTACTTATTGAGCCAAACGGCTTGGCTCAATAAGTCGATCTCTTGGAATATCCTATGAATAGCAATTACCGAAAACGGCTCGCTAATAGTGAGCTTGACTACTTTGATACACGAGCGGCGATCAATGACATTACACCTGGCGCTTATGAAAAACTTCCTTACACCTCACGCGTACTAGCAGAACAGCTAGTCAGGCGCTGTGACCCACAGTCATTGACCCCATCGTTGGCACAATTAATTAACCGCAAACAAGATTTAGATTTCCCGTGGTATCCCGCTCGTGTGGTTTGTCATGATATTTTAGGTCAAACGGCCTTGGTTGATCTAGCTGGCTTACGTGATGCGATTAGCGAACAGGGCGGCGATCCAGCAAAAGTTAATCCGGTGGTACCAACCCAACTAATTATCGACCATTCGTTAGCTGTTGAACATGGTGGCTTTGACCCAGACGCCTTTGATAAAAACCGCGCGATTGAAGATCGCCGTAATGAAGACCGTTTTCACTTTATTGAGTGGACTAAAACCGCCTTTGAAAATATTGATGTGATCCCAGCTGGGAACGGCATCATGCACCAAATTAACTTAGAAAAAATGTCACCAGTGATTCAATCGCGTGACGGCGTAGCGTTCCCTGATACCTGTGTTGGTACTGATAGTCATACGCCTCATGTCGATGCCTTAGGGGTCATTGCCATCGGTGTCGGCGGCTTAGAGGCTGAGAATGTGATGTTAGGCCGTGCGTCAATGATGCGCTTACCGGATATTGTCGGTGTGAAGTTAACGGGCAAACGTCAGCCGGGTATTACGGCAACGGATATAGTATTAGCGATCACCGAGTTTTTACGCCAAGAGCGTGTTGTTTCTAGTTACTTAGAGTTCTTCGGAGATGGCGTAACAGATTTAACCATTGGCGATCGCGCGACCATTTCAAACATGACGCCAGAGTTTGGCGCAACCGCCGCGATGTTCTATATCGATGAGCAAACCATCGATTATTTGAAATTAACTGGACGTGAGCCTGAGCAAGTAGCCTTAGTTGAAAACTATGCCAAAGAAACGGGTTTATGGGGTGATAGTTTAGAGACTGCCGAATACGAACGTGTATTAACTTTCGATTTATCAACGGTGTGTCGTAATATGGCTGGTCCATCTAACCCACATCGTCGTTTACCTACCGCTGATTTAGCTGAGCGCGGTATTGCCAAAGAGTGGCAAGAGCAAGCAGGTGAGATGCCTGATGGCGCGGTGATTATTGCAGCCATTACCAGCTGTACCAATACGAGTAATCCTCGCAATGTTGTCGCAGCAGGGTTAATTGCCAAGAAAGCCAATGAACTTGGCTTAGTGCGTAAGCCTTGGGTGAAATCATCTTTCGCTCCAGGTTCTAAAGTCGCGCAGTTATATTTACAAGAGTCAGGCTTATTACCCGAACTAGAGCAACTTGGCTTTGGTATTGTTGGTTTCGCTTGTACTACCTGTAACGGCATGAGTGGCGCGCTGGATCCTAAGATCCAACAAGAGATCATCGACCGCGATTTATACTCAACAGCCGTATTATCAGGCAACCGGAACTTCGATGGCCGAATTCATCCTTATGCGAAACAAGCGTTTTTGGCTTCGCCCCCGCTAGTGGTAGCTTATGCCATTGCCGGTACGATGCGCTTTGATATTGAAAAAGATGCTTTAGGGACTGATTCGCAAGGGAATCCGATTACCCTCAAAGATATTTGGCCAAGCGATGAAGAGATCGATGCAATTGTTTCTTCAAGTGTAAAACCGGAGCAATTCAAGCAAATCTATAGCCCAATGTTTGATTTAAAAGTGGATTACGGTCAAGACACCAATCCATTATATGACTGGCGTCCACAAAGTACTTACATTCGCCGACCGCCATACTGGGAAGGTGCATTAGCGGGTGAGCGGACGATGAAAGGGATGCGGCCGTTAGCGGTACTTGGCGATAACATTACCACGGATCATTTATCACCCTCTAATGCGATTATGCTTGAAAGCGCTGCTGGTGCCTATCTTGATAAAATGGGCGTGCCAGAAGAAGACTTTAACTCGTATGCAACGCATCGCGGTGATCACTTAACCGCTCAACGTGCGACTTTTGCTAATCCGAAGTTACTTAATGAAATGTGTCGTGATGAACAAGGAGAGATCAAGCAAGGGTCTCTGGCGCGCATTGAGCCAGAAGGCACAGAATCTAGAATGTGGGAAGCTATTGAAACCTACATGGACCGTGCGCAGCCGTTAATTATTGTCGCTGGTGCTGACTATGGTCAAGGTTCCTCTCGTGATTGGGCGGCTAAAGGTGTTCGCTTAGCAGGTGTTGAAGTAATTTTAGCCGAAGGTTTTGAACGTATTCATCGCACTAATTTAGTTGGTATGGGTGTATTACCACTTGAGTTTTCTCAAGGGCAAACCCGTAAAACTTTTGATATTGATGGTTCTGAAACCTTTGATGTGATTGGTACGCCTGCTCCTGGGGCTTCATTGAAGGTGGAAATGACGCGGCGTAATGGTGAAGTCATCATCATTATTGTTAAATGTCGTCTCGATACGGCAGAGGAAGTGTCTGTGTACTCTGCTGGTGGTGTACTACAACGCTTCGCGCAGGACTTCTTAGAGTCGAATGCTTAATTTGTCGAGTCGCAGCACAGAGTTATAGGTGAGATCATGGGTAGTGAGGTAGGGCTCGCTGCCCATGTTCAAACCGTCATTTGATAGGATTTTTCATGGCACATTTAGCGCAACTAAAAATACCCGCAACTTATATGCGTGGTGGCACCAGTAAAGGGGTGTTTTTCAATTTAACTGACTTACCGCCAGCAGCTCAAGTGGCAGGGGCGGCACGTGATGCACTATTGTTACGTGTCATTGGTAGCCCAGATCCTTACGGCAAGCAAACTGACGGGATGGGCGGAGCGACGTCAAGCACCAGTAAAACGGTGATTTTGGCGAAAAGCTCACAAGTGGATCATGATGTCGATTACTTATTTGGACAAGTTGCTATCGATAAACCATTTGTTGATTGGAGTGGCAACTGCGGTAATTTAACCGCTGCGGTAGGTTCATTTGCGATTAGCTCGGGCTTGGTCGATGATAGCCGTATTCCAGAGAATGGTGTTTGTACGGTGCGTATATGGCAAGCCAATATTAATAAGACAATTATTGCGCATGTTCCGATGACTAACGGTCAAGTTCAAGAAACGGGTGATTTTGAGCTTGATGGCGTGACCTTCCCAGCAGCGGAGGTTCCCGTGGAGTTTGTTGATCCTGCCGATGGTGAAGGCGCTATATTTCCAACGGGTAATTTAGTCGATCAATTGGAGGTGCCAGGTGTTGGTACGTTTAAGGCGACTATGATTAATGCGGGTATTCCAACTATTTTTTTAAACGCTGCGGAGATTGGCTATAGCGGCACAGAGTTACAGGATGTGATCAATAATGATGAGGCTGCATTAGCAAGGTTTGAAACAATTCGTGCCTATGGTGCAGTTCAAATGGGACTAATTAGCGATATCAACGAAGCAGCGGCTCGCCAGCATACACCTAAAGTCGCTTTTGTTGCGCCGGGAACAGACTACCTTTCGTCAAGTGGTAAGCAAGTATTGGCACAGCAAATCGATCTTAATGTCCGTGCGTTATCAATGGGTAAACTCCATCATGCGATGATGGGTACTGCTGCTGTGGCCATCGGTACCGCTGCCGCGATACCCGGTACGCTAGTTAACCTTGCTGCTGGTAGCGGTGAGCGTGATAGTGTCACCTTTGGTCATCCGTCAGGTACGTTAACCGTCGGCGCACAAGCGCAGCAACAAGACGGACAATGGCAAGTGCTTAAAGTGGGAATGAGCCGCAGTGCTCGAGTCTTAATGGAGGGCTGGGTTAGGGTGCCTGCGCATTAAAATCGGTGACGTTAAGACAGCTTTTCACTTAAAGGTAAGCAATTAAATTACGGGTCGCCTTTCTTTTGGTTACTTTTCTTTAGCGAAGCAAAGAAAAGTAACTGGTGTGCTCAAGAAAGCTTCACATTAATCAGCAACTCTACTTAGCACATCAAAGAGCAGCTGGCATTAACAAATCGCAATAGCTAACTAAGACATAGCTTTTATTATGGTTAAATATACGTTAGATAAGTGGTGATTGATCTAGCGTATATTTCTCTCCTATTAGGTTGTTATCAGATACATTATTTTCATTGATAAGTGCTATGATGGCTGTATAAAGGCCTTCAAGAGGTATTCTACAATGATGTTAAATACTCAACTGGTTAAGTTGTTTTTATTTTCTATTGGCTTTTTTATCACTATCGTTATCCCGTTGAGAGCAGAATCACAGGTCTCTTTCTCGCAAGAATCAACGGTTAAACTTCCAGATTTCAAAGTGTGGCGAGCGGTTAACTTACTTGAACCAGCAGGGTTTAAACAAATCCAGCAAGCCTATTATCAATCAAAACCTCTTAACGAGTTAACCATTGGCTCGTCAGGTGCCTATATTGCTCGTGTACCCCTTGAAAACAGTCATGCTCAAGCGCGCAGCTGGTACGCGTCACCTAGTGCGAACTTCATTGATGCTGGCGTAGCCTATTGGAAAAGACATGATGATACATTAATTAAGTTAAATGGATTCTCTCAAACTCAGGATATTAATACTCCCGTATTAATGCACAATCAAGCCGTCGGTTTTACGATTGAGCCCTATGAAACAGGTGAGCTTTGGCTGTATGTTAATGCAAAGCACTACGCGACCCCATTACACCTGACTATTTATAATCAGCCTGCTTTCTATCGTTTACAGCTCGTTGAAAATACGGTCACGATAGCTGCCATTACGGTCATGCTAACTTTAGCGTTGATAGCATTATTAGTGTTTATTCGAACTCGCTTAGCGGTGACTATAGCGTGTGCAGGTTATATTGGGCTTCACGGCTTAGGTTGGGCTGCTGCGTCAGGTCTCATCGATGATATCCTATTAACCAGTTCATTTAATTTTTCATATTTAGGAATTTACCTGTTCCCAGTCGCGATTGCATGCGCATGTCAGTTTACTAAGTTGTTATTTATCGCTGATACGGCAACGGTATTGTCTAGTCATGGGCCTATACGTCTACACAAAACATTGACTCAAGTGCTTGATAGCTTCGCAGTATTGTGCTGCATATTGGCCTTTATTATGTTGTGGCTTGACTTCTCGAGCGTATTTCTTATATCGCACCTCATTGCCATGTTTTGGATTCCACTGGCGATATTTATTGGTTTTAAAATGTTGTATGTGAGTGACTTTCGGGCAAAGTATTTCTTATTCGGCAATAGCCTTTATTGCGTATCACTCCTCTATTATGTGTTATCCCATACTAACCTGATTGAAGGGTTAACCCATCCAGAGCTGATCGTTATGGTTGCGTTAGCGATTGATTGTATTTGTATTTTACTGTCGTTATCTGAGTGGCTCCGATTGCAACAGTTAGATTACAAACACCAATTTTCTATTGCGCGAATAGACTCGTTGACTCAAATCGCTAACCGTTATGCGCTCAATGAGAGTCTGGCTAAGCTCAGTCGCTATTATGCTATTGTGTTTATTGATTTAGATGGCATGAAGCAAATTAATGATCAATTAGGCCATGCGCAAGGCGATGCTTTCTTAATAAAAACATCCCAAGTCATGTCACAACGAGTCGCTGAATACGGTCAGGTTTTTAGAACGGGTGGAGATGAGTTTGTTTGGTTATTTAATACGGTGACAAAAAAGGACTTGCGTCGTTTAATTTGTCAAACAAAACTATGGGTTGAGCAATGTGAAGGAGAGCTTCAACAAACATGGCCATTTGCAGGAGTGAGCTATGGTATTGCTGACAGCATAGAGACAGACAGCACTTCCGCTTGTTTAACTCTTGCTGATGAACGAATGTATCATAATAAGCAAGGTAAAGTTACCGCAGATAAGAGTGAATGGCCACTTACAATCTTGCCATAGATGCTAATGGTAAATTGAAATAGTCGTTATAGGTTAGCTAAGAAATTGTGTCTTATCTTGCCTTGTCTTAATGACCTGCTTAAGTGATCGCTGGTTATTATTGTCTGGTGGTATTATGACTATGCCTTCATGTTCTAATAACCATAACTTGCGTTCAGTGCCTCCGGCATATCCTGTTAATGAGCCATTAGCGCCAATGACACGATGACAAGGTACAATGATAGTGATTGGGTTACGGCCATTGGCGCCACCCACCGCCCTGACTGACTTAGGGTTATTAATTTGTTGAGCGATTTGGCCATAAGATAAGGTTTGCCCAAATGGGATTTGGCTTAAACAATGCCAAATTTGTTGTTGAAATGGCGTCCCCTGTGGGGCTAATGGCAAATCAAACGTTTGTCGTTGTTTAGTGAAGTATTCAGCCAATTGCAGCTTACAACGCTTGGTTAGATCATTTGTGGTGCTTTGTGCTTCATTGACTTGGCTTGATTGCTCGCCACAGAAAATAACTTGAGTGATACCCTGTGACGATGCTTTAATTTCCATTAACCCTAACGGGCTATCGAAGTAGTCTGTAAACATTATAATTGACTCCATAATTGAAACGTTAGATAGCTTTGCCAAGGGGAGGCTAACTGCGGATCGAAAGTTTTCTCTGTCTGTGCTACGGCTTTTTTGACACCTAAGTCACCACCAAGGTAAACATCAGGGTCACTGAGTCCACGCATCTTAGCGTAATCAACGGTCCATGGGCCAATTCCTTTTAATTTAAGCCAGGCTTGTGGCTCATCAGGCTCGTTTGAATCAAGGTAATGTTGGGCTAAATTTCGTAACGTTTGTTTACGTGAACTGGGTATTCTCAAGAACACTAACTCGTTGTCAGCGATGGCTTGAGGAGTAGGGAACACTATCTTATCTCCCTGAGGGGTGCCTAATTCATGGACTAGTGTAGTGACCAAGTTCCGCGCTGCGGTGACCGATATTTGTTGGCCCAAAATTGCCCGAATGCCCGCTTCAAACATATTCCAAATACCTGGCAAGCGTAGCCCTTGTTTTAATTCAAATGCGTTATTGATGACACTGCCTAGGTCATGTTCGATAGCTTGTGTGTCGGCATCGAGATCAAGTAGACGTTTAATATTATAAATGATTGGCTGCAACTGGCTAAGCTCATCAAGTTCAATTTCAAGGCGGAAGCTGTGATTCCCATTCTGATGAAAAGCGGTAAACTTCCCAGTACTCTCAAGCCAGCTAAAACTGCGGCCGTAACTATTTTCATTGCACCATTCAAGGCCATTAATGGCTCTACTACTTAATAAATCACGTAACAATGGCCAATGATAAGGTGGACGATAGGGCACGATGAGCTCAATCGTTGACGTTGTCTGCTGAGTCGACTTTCGTACTTGAGATGGGGTTAACGCGAGTTGTGCTTTAAAACAGTCGTTAAATCGACGGACACTATTAAAACCGCTGGCTAGGGCAATATCTGTAATAGATAAACTGCTTTGGTGCAACAACTGTTTGGCGAATAAACATTGTTGATATAAGGCGTAAGCTTTTGGAGACATACCTAAGTGCTGTTTAAACAATTGACGGAGATATCTATCGCCAATGCCAAGCCTTAGAGCCAATTCAGGTAATGAGTTTTGCTGCAATGCCCCTTGGTTGATGAGCCTTATTGCTCGGTTTAATGTTGTATTTACCCCTTGCCATGCTGGTGAATCTGGCGCACTGTCTGGACGACAGCGTAAGCAGGGTCTAAAGCCTGCATTGGCTGCTTCTGTTGCACTAGCGTAATAAGTGACATTGCATTCTTTAGGGGGTGAAGCTGGACAAATACTCCGGCAATAGATCCCCGTGGTTTTAACGGCAGTGAAAAATCGTCCATCGAATCGTGGATCGCGAGATAAACGGGCTTTGTGGCATGTTGTCGGGTCTAAAAGCATTAAATAGTTCGGTCATAACGATTGAGTCAGTCGATCTACTATAGCCTAGGCAGTGAAAAACTCTAGCCACAATCGGTAGTGAAGGTTTGATTGTTCTGTTGAATGACGATACAACCAAACCTTCACCGAGTTATGCAATTTTAAACTGAGTCACCATGGTTTGTAGCTTGTCAGAGATAACGAGCAGTTGAGCACTTGAATCGGCGGTTTCACCTGTTGTTTGTGTGCTTTCATCACAGACCGTTCTGACATTTAAAATATTTTCGTTAATACTTTCTGCAACGGTGCTTTGCTCTTCAACGGCAGTTGCTATTTGCATGTTCATATCATTGATTGCAGTGACTGCCTTACGAATATCATCAAGCACCTGCCCGGTTAAATTTATTTTTCCAACACTCTCTTCAGTGTCTTCAATTCCTTTAGCCATCGCTGATACGGCCTCATTAGTCCCCGTTTGTAGACGCTCAATAAGTGTTTGGATCTCTTGAATTGAGTTTTGTGTTTTTTGTGCGAGTGTACGTACTTCATCTGCTACTACAGCAAAGCCTCGTCCGTGTTCGCCCGCTCGCGCAGCTTCGATCGCCGCATTAAGGGCTAATAAATTGGTCTGTTCTGCAATGTTTTTTATCACATCCATAATATGACCAATATTCTTACTTTCACGTTCGACAAGATTTAATTTCAGTGACGTATCTTGGATGTTTGAAGCAAGCATGCTAATGCTGTCTTGTGTTTCAACAACTAATTGATAGCCCTTGGTAACGTCTTGATCTGCTTTACTAGAAATATCAGAGGCCATCATGGCATTGCTTGATACTTCCTGTACTGAGGCCACCATCTCTGTCATTGCTGTCGCCACTTGATCTGTTTCTGATTGTTGCTGTGCGGCGCCTTGGCTGGCTTGTTCACTCACCACTGATAGGCGGTTAGCTGAGTCATTCATTTCATTACTTACATCGGTAATTTCACCGATAATCACTTTGAGGCTCGCGGCAGTATTGCGCTGAGCATCCAGTAGTTGTCCTGCTTCATTACGCCCAGCGCGAGGAATATCACTCATTAAATCGCCTTTTGCCAATTGCTGCGCTGCTGAAACTGCTTGAAGGATGGGTTTGGTAATTGTACGGCCTATTGTGTAGGCGATTAACGCGCCTAAAGTAACTGCACCAATAGTAAATAGCGCAACCCAAGTCACACTCATGTCATTACTTCTTTGTAATTCTGGGCCTAATGTATCCTGATCTGCAATGATTGACTGCTTAAGGTGTTCAATTTCTTGAGTCAATAAACCACCAATTCGATTTAAGTGCTCTTCAACATATTGATGGCGTTGCTGAGTCAATTCGAACACTGACTTTAATGCTTGCATATACGCGATACGGCTTTGCTCAAAGCTTGCTAGTAACTCAATTCGAGTCGGGTTTTCAATGTTTTGCTGTAGTTTATTAAAGTGAGTATCTTTGAGCTCATGTAGTTGAGACAAGGCAAACTCATAGTCGCTGATTAATCCACTGTTGAGGTACTTACTCACATAAAGACGGCCCAATAATAAGCTTTCTTGCACTTGGGCGGCGTAATAGGATGCGGTTGTATCTTTGTCACTGAAGGCTGATGCAATAACTTCGGTCATTGCTTTACGCATACTGCGTCCATTGGGGTCGAGCTGCTCGACCCTTACCTGTTCTCTTTGTTTACTTAGGAGAGCGACATTGCTAAACGTTGTTTTATATTCATCAAGGTGTGCTGAAATGGTTAAAACTAATTGCGCGCGCTGTGGTTTCTGTATTTCAACCTTGGCTTTCTCGAGCAATTGATTAGTTTGTTGAGTATGACGCTCAAACTGGTTTATCCAGCTTGGGTTTGAAGAGACAATATATTCTTTATTGCCAACTCTTAACGTTGAGATATTGGCTTGAAGCTCACTGGCCAGATTACTATCCCGTGCTAACCCTCGATAGTCTATAAACCCTTGCTCAGAGTTTTTTAGCCCGATAAAACCTGCAACTGAAGCGCAGGTTAAAATTAACATAACCAACGCAAATGAGAGTGCTATTTTTGTTCTTAACCTGAGATTATTGAGCATAGTAATTCCTTTTAAGTAGGAGTCAGCAAGTCTGTTAAAAGACCCGTGTCATATTATGTCTTCGCATCCATGCTAACCGTAATTATTCTTATTCGCAATGTTCGATTACGATTAATGAATTTTGATTTGGTTATATGGTAGGTTTATTTGGAATAAGCTGTGTTGGAGCGGGTTTTGTGAGCAGTTTAGTAGTTTTTTCTAATGTTTTTATTGTTAATGTTGAGTGGTTTTTGAGAGGTGAGTATAAGTATAATGGCTCTGTTTCTTTTTGTTGTGAGGTAACTTTTGTTCTTTTTCTAATAACGAAAATAGATAGTTTATTGAAAAGTCATAGCTGGTATTTTCTGGCTTATAAACCCTAGAGTACGACTTAAAATCAATCGATGACCAGTCTTGTGCTAGCAAATGCTTCGCATATTGCTTTGCATTGTCTTGAGTCAATAGCTTACTTTCTGTAATTAGCATTAATGGCATAACATCAGCAAAATCTTTACCGTGTAAATAATCGTGCAATAAGATAACTGCGAACCCTGTATTAGCGAAATGCCCTCCGACACTGGCGGATAGCTCACCATCTAAAACAGCTTGTACGCCTGCTTTTGTCCAATCGATCCCCCCTGTGATAACGGTACGGCTATGCTCATTAATTGCTTTTTGGGTGTTAATAGCCAGCAAATCACTGGCACACCATATGATATGGAGGGGGTCATAACGTCTGAGTAAAGAAGAGGCTTGTTTATAAGCAATATCTCCTTCCCAGTTAGAAAACACCATTTGAGTCAGGCTCGAATTGTTTTCGCTAACTGCCATCATTAAACCATTATAGCGGCTTAGCGACTCAGGAGCTTCTCTTGAGCCACCGATCCCAGCGACTGTGACCCGTTGCTCTGGTGAGGACAGTGAAGCCTGCTTGATTAAGTAGTTAGCTAATAAATAGCCCGAGTTTTGTTCGTTAGGAGTAATATGCCCCAAGTAAGTCTTATAGCGGCTGCGAGGAGGTCCTATAAAAGAGCTATCCTCTTCGGGAAGTGAGTTGTTGACCATAATCACTGGCACGTTGTAATAATGAGATAACGACAAAATTTTCTTGGTGACTTTGCGATAAGAGACAGCAATGATTGCGTCAGGGCGCTGCTCTTCTGGAACGGCCAGTGCTTGTTCAACTCGCTGTAGGTATAGCTTGCGGTTAATAATATCGCTGTAATTAATACTAAGTTGAATATGCAAGTCATCAGCGGCTGCTTGCGCGAAAGAAATAACGTTACGCCAAAATTTATTATCTTGCGTTGAAGGGGAAAATATCATCACATGAAATTGCTTTGGTTCTGCTTTAACTAGTTTAGTTTCACCGAAAGCTTGCTGGTTAAAGAATAGAATAAAGCAACAAATTAATGAGCAGGATAATATTTTTATCATGTGTTTATTTCGAAGCGTAAGGGATTTATTGCGGTGTAATCGCTTACACCGCAATAAATGTGATGAATAAAAAGGGGTCTTGTTACAATCCATTTGCGACACTCACCTGTATTTTATTTAATTAAAAGATCTCATACTCTTCAAGATCGTCACGAGATAGGTCTCGTAATTGTTGGTGAACCTTTCTTTCAACGGCTATAAGTTTACGGCGCATGTACTCTTTATCTGGACGTTCATGTAAGCCAGTAACTAGCTGTGCCATCGCATGCTGTATTGGGTGAGACTCTTTGAGGTTATCAGTCATGGTAAATACTTCTCTACGTTGCTAAAACCCTGCTTAATTTTTCTTCGAAATTACATTACTCTGACAGAATGTAAAGTGCTTGAAAAACGAGCGCTTCATTGTTAAGTATATACCTATGTTTAATACACGAACGTTTTTTTTTAGCGCTAGCTTATATCCTATTGAAAGTAATATAACTAAAGATTGAAGGGACGTGATAATGACAGAAAAAGTACTCCACTTAGCGGTGGTGAATGCTCAAGAGGCTATATTTTCAGGAGATGTTAAATCACTTCAAGTGAGCGGGTCATTAGGGGAAATGGGAATATACCCAGGGCATGTTCCTTTATTAACCGCTATTGAACCTGGCTTTGTAAGTTTAGAAACGGCAAAAGGCGACCAGCAAGTGATTTATGTGTCTGGCGGTATTATTGAGGTTCAGCCTCGCACCGTTAATATCCTTGCTGATGTGGCTATTAGAGGCAAGGACTTAGATCAAGAGGCGGCATTAGCCGCGAAAAAAGCGGCAGAAACTTATCTTCGAGAGAACCCTAAAGGGAGTGCTAGTATGGACTATGCAGCAGCGCTCGCAGAACTAACGAATGCGATTGCACAACTTAGGGTATTGGCTATGTTACGCAAGAAAAAAGGCCGTTAATGAGGATCTAGCACTTCGTCCGTCTTAAAAACAGTGACATTGTTACGTCCATTATGCTTTGCTTGATATAGTGCTATATCTGCTCGATCGATACCGTGATCGTAGCTGACTTGCTCTTGAGTGGTGTACAAGCCAATGCTAACAGTACAGCTCACACTATTGGTATGATCTGTAAAGGTTGCTTTCTCAATAGTGCTTCGAAGTGATTCTGCAATAATGCTCGCTTGTGAGCCGTCGCATTGCTTGAAATAGATTAAAAACTCTTCACCACCCCATCGAACTGCTAGTTGATTATCACCGATATTAGAACGAATAATGGTGGCGACCTTGCTGATAACAATATCGCCAAAAGCATGTCCATATTGATCATTAATAGATTTAAAGTGGTCAATGTCAATCAGAAGAAAAGAACTATGAATAGGTGTTAATGGTGAGTCGCTTTCAACGTGCTGATAAAATGCCCGCCGGTTTAGCAGTCCTGTCATATGGTCTGTTGAAGCTGTTTTATGTAATTGCGCGACTAAATTGCAATGTAAGCTAATCCAGCGCTGTATTCCAAGACAAATAATCAAAAAACCAGCTGTTTGAATAATATCTTCATAAGAATTATCTAAGATATTTGGCTGAATAAAAAACTCCTCAAAAAAATCAAAAAAAAGGCCGAGGTAAAGCAGCGAGGCACCAATATTCATAATCCAAAAGACACTGCGTGATTCTTTTAACCGATCGATATAAAACATAATCACTAGGCTAGCAATGAGCATTGTGAATTCTGTTAATACTTCAATAATTTCTTTTGGCGGAGTAATCGCTCCAACAGAAGCTTCATATGCTAATAAAACTATGGAATAGCTAATGATTAGGGTCTTTAGTCTCACTGGCCTCATTTTTATTGTCATTAAATCACTCACTAATTAGATTATTACTTATATTAAGCTTATAAAAAGATTGCAGACTTAGCTGAATATTTAATTATTCTTTTGATTGATAAAGTGATTTTTTTGATTTAATTGTATAGGTATATCGTAATCATACAGATGAGTGCTTCATGCCACTCGGATTTTGTTTTTATTGTCAGGGTTCAGCTGAACCTGTGTTTTAAATCGGGCCCAAATCGACACTGAAGTCGCATAGAAAAATGCCCTTTGATCGTTCAAAATAGTCAGTAAGTTTAGCCATCGCTCTTTTATGGGAGAGCAACGTATTTAAACCTTATATAACCTAGAGCAACTTCATTGACTCATTCCAAGTTGCCCGTTATTTGAATATTAATCTTTCGTTGCCTTAATGGTTTAGTTGAAAGTTTAATGAAGTATTTAAAAAATAAAGAACGCTAAGAAGTATTATGTCATCTGTTCATCCTAAACTTATAGAAAGCTTAGTTAACCAAACCCCCAGAGCGATGGTGGCAATGCTGATCGTGTCATGTGCCTATTTTTGGATATTCATGCCATTCGTACCATTGGCATACTTAACTATTTGGTTGGCTTTTCAGGTGCTGTTAGCGGCGTATCGTTTACATAATGCAAAATCGTTTACCTATTATTTAGCGCAACAAGATCAAAATAATCTCACACGGAATGAGAAGTATTTTATTGCTTCTAATGTATTTCAAGCGTTCATGTGGAATGCATCATCAGTACTATCCATTATATATGCCCCACAGCCTTTTGAATTAGTCAGTTTTGTGATGAGCATAGGGATTATCACAGCAGCAGCTTTATCGATGTCATCGCTGTATAGGGCTTATTTGACCTTTTTCTTTTGCATGATCATACCGCAAATTGTCATTATGATTTATTACGGTCAGCATCAACATACTGGCTTAGTGGTTTTAGCTATTATTTACATCCCAGCGACGATTTTATTGTCTAAAGCGATACATGATAGCCGCTTGTCGAGTATTCAAGCACATGATGAGTTAAAAAGAAGTGTTGAGGAGTTACATCACTTATCGACGATTGATAACCTAACCAATGTACACAATCGGCGTTATTTTTTTGAAGTATCTCAAAAGTTAATTGCTCTGGCCACCAGAGAGAAAACGAGCGTCTCGCTTTTAATGCTTGATATCGATTTTTTCAAAAGCATTAACGATAACTATGGGCATCAGGCAGGGGACTTTATCTTAAAAGAATTAGCGAACAGTATCGGTAAAACCTTACGTGAAAGTGATGTGTTTGCTCGAATTGGTGGAGAGGAGTTTACTATTTTACTCAATCGCACCTCATTGGATGAAGCTGCTAATATTGCAGAAAATATTCGTAATGCTATTGAGACTAAGAGCTTTATTAAAGATGGGCTTTCAATGGATATTACCATCAGCATTGGTATCTCTGAGCTATGCCAAAAGCACGCATCAATTGAAAGTTTATATCAGCATGCTGATCAGCAGCTTTATATTGCTAAAAATAATGGTAGAAATCGAGTCGCTTATAAAAAATCTGATATGCTTTTAGTCCAAAAGGCAATGGCGTAAAAATTGAAACTAGGATTAGTAGATGTTTAAAATGTATCTAGCTTACCTAGTCATTTAGGTTAGGTATTATACTAAAAGTCGGAGCTACAGCCCCGATAGCCCAGTACCATTGATCACCCTTAACAACTCACTCTAGCGATTTGTGGTAGGGCAAGGGTCATAATCTTCTCTTTGTGAACGTGATATTGCTTCCTTGACTAATAAATTTGCAGCTTCTTTTTCACCGAAACGTTCACGGACCTTGACCAAGTACCAGTAAAGGTTTTCATCAAGCCAGGTCAATGTCATCGCTTTGTCAAACTGCTTGGTGAATGCCTCCTTGCGGAGCTTATCCTTTTTATGCTTATTGTCCTTAAGTGCATCTTCATTGTGTTCGGCCAAATGAACAAAATCTTGTAAGGCAATGCCGATGTGTGAGTTGAATAATGTTTTCGCTTGCACTTCTAATAGTTGACCTAATTCTAAGCAAAGGTTAGCTGTTATATCATCGTAACTCTCTTTCTGACGACAAAATTTTACAATAGCTGAAACGTTCATGGGCTTCGCCGCATTGATCCCGATTGCCGTACTTCGATTACTAATGTGGTTTCCAACTCCGCTTCCTTTTAGTGCCTGCATATATACTTCGATATCGCTAAAGAAGCGTTCATTGAAGTGAGTTGACTTTGTGACTTCACGCATTGCATTTAACGTCGCCAACTCATTTCCGCTTGCCGCATGATAATTAGCGATTTGATACCATAGCGCACCATTGTTACCGTCAATATCAGTCGCATTTTCAAGTAAAGTTTGGTTGCAAGCAGGATGTGTTAACGAAGCTGTGCATAAATTGATCATCTCCATGAGTACAATGCTATTGTGTGGGAAGCGACCATTAAACGATGACAACAGATCGAGTCGTGATTTATCATCTGGTGGAACTGAGAATAAGGCATAGGCGAGCTGTTTCGATGGCAGTGACGAGCTGCTCAAAGACTGTACATACGATTGACGTATTTGCCCTTCTTGCTTTGTTTCAGGTAAAAGTTCAGGCAAAAGTTCAGGTTCACATTCGACAATGTAGTGTTCCTCTTGACCTTCAACAATCTCAAGGGGTCTGCGATTGTCAATTATTTTTGCGTCTGCTGATTTTTTTACAACCTCCTGAATAGCAATCTTGGGAAGTGTTTCACTCGTTACCACTAAGGGCTGCACACTAACATTGGTCGTCTTTTCTGAGCTTTGTTCATCATTAATGAAGAGTAACGTAATGCAAATGATGGTGAATGCCATGATTGAAACTAGCCACTTAGACATGACATTCCTCCCTGTGGGAGTCGTACGATTGAAACACTCTTTGCCAACTAACTAACATGCCGCATCCTTGTGAACATTGAAAAATATTAACTGATTATATCGAAGTACCTAGCAATATAAGTAATACGTTTTCATATTACAAGTTTTTGTTTTTATGTATATATTACAATAGGAAAGGTATCTCGTACTGCTCTAATCTCATTGATGTAAAAAGTTAAAATCACACAAATAAAATGGTATGAAAAATTATTTATTCAGCACAAAGTTAATGTTCTCAAAGGAGAGATTAATGAAATGTTAGAACCGCAGGAAGGTGTGGCGGGTAGAAACATGACAGGTATTAAACGAGTTTATGAGCCGACGTAAAGCAAAAAGTGTTATAACAAAAATATGCTTATATTGCTTGGGCTACTTTAGTTAACACAAGAACGTATTAAGCTAACTTACAGGTAAGTGAAATAAGCAATAATAAACCTTGAGAGTGTAAAGAATTTTGAATGTATTAATAGTAAAAGACTTGTAGGGATAAATGGTGGCCCCTCCGTGACTCGAACACGGGACCTGACGATTATGAGTCGTATGCTCTAACCAACTGAGCTAAGGGGCCATTTAGGTGTTTAGACAGAGCTGTCTAAGCGGCGATAAGTATAAGCATTTTTTTTCGGCTCGTCATCCTTATTAATCAAGTAATTTAGCTAAATGGTGATTAATTGTTCATTTTAGCCCAGTCGATGGGGGTTTTGTGTTGACCTTGAAGGGGAGAAATTAAGGTTTATTAAGGCGGTGGCGTTATATCTCTTGTATTGTAGAGGCACTGAAGTGCACGTTGCTTCTCTCCATTCCCGTAGAATGCATGTTTAAGTGTTGGCCTATTAAAAAATTAACCTCAAAGAGATACCAAAGCGCTATCATGTTACGTAAAATACCGTAAATAATTGACAGTGTTAGAGAAACATAAGGGATGGATGTTACGGCCATGAATACGATTGAAAGGCGTCAGCATATTGTTAAGAGTGTCGCCAGAAGTGGAAAGGTAGCGGTCAGTGATTTAGTGACGGAATATAATGTGTCTGCCGTTACTATCCGTTCAGATCTTAATTTTTTACATCAACGGGGATTGCTGATACGTACACGTGGCGGTGCCATTGCATGTAATCGTATTAGCCCTGAGTTATCCATTGATGATAAATATAATGAGCATGCTGAAATCAAAAAGAAAATAGCATTAGCTGCGAGCCAGTTAATTGAGGAAGATGATGCAATCATTTTAGACTCGGGAACAACAACGGCTGAGCTTGCATTATGTTTGGGCGAGTTTAAAAACCTCGTTGTGATGACCAATGGACTGAATGTTGCGCAGAACTTAACTAAATCTCTTGGTGTTCAGGTATTAATGACAGGTGGCACCTTACGTAAAAAGTCACTGTCTTTTTATGGTAGTCAAGCTGAAGAGAGCTTATCACGTTATCATTTTAACAAAGTGATTTTAGGTGTTGATGGCATTGATTTAGATGTCGGTATTACAACCCATTTCGAGGCGGAATGTGTGCTTAACCGCAAAATGTGTAGTGCAGCACGTGAGGTCATTGTTGTGACTGACTCATCGAAATTCAATGCTGTGGGGGTACATAAAATATTAGACTTGCAGGATGTAAGCACCCTAGTAACCGATGATGGTATCCCTGATGATATTGTTCAAACCTTATTAAACTATGGTATACGCATTATTATTGCAGAGTAATACCAGGGAGTGAGCAAGAGAAATTGCCACTGATTGAATATCAGTGGCCGGGTGTTTCTAAGCACGCCATTGCCGCATTTTATGGCCTTTTAACGCATAGAATAAAATGAACAAATAGCAGGGTAGGGCAACCCAATAAGCACTTTGCTCAGTTGTTATTTCAGCGAGTGCACCATATACCATCGGTAGCAAAGCTCCTCCTGAAATTCCCATGATCAGCAATGCTGAACCTTGAGCGGTGAAGCGGCCCAGGCCATCGAGTGCCAACGGCCAAATCGATGGCCAAACTAGTGCGTGGGCAAGCCCCATCAATGCGACAAAAAAGACCGGATTAGGAATGGTTGGGATGCTAGTGAACCCCCACAACAACTGGCTGATTGATGAAGAATCAACAGCACTAATCGCCGCGGCAATAGCACACAACGCCCCCGCAATCGCCGAGCTAATTAACGCATGCGTTTGGGATAAGTATCGAGGAATACACGTTGCACCTATGATATAACCCAATACCATAAATGCCATGGTATAAGAGGTAAGAATCGCAAAGTTATCCACGCCTAAGCTTGAACCAAACAGACCGATGGTGTCTCCAGCAATTACTTCCACGCCGACATAAGCAAATAAAGCAATCGCGCCTAAAATGACTTGAGGAAATTGTAAAATCCCTGATTTATTGTCGCTTTCTTGTTGCGGTTCGGGTGTAATTTCAGGCAACGGCGAAAACTTCACTAAGCCTATCAAAAACGTTAAGACTGCCGCCATATAGAGGTAAGGAATAATTAATCGTTCTGATAATGCTTGAAGTTCTTGTTCGTTTAATGCCAAAAGTGCTTGCTCTGAGGCATCACCAATGTCTGATAAGATCACTGCGCTAAAGACTAATGGAACAATAACACCAGCACCTTTGTTGACAATTCCCATGATACTAATGCGCATCGCTGCACTTTCTTTGGGTCCTAAAATGACTAAATACGGATTTGCGGCCGTCTGCAATATGGTTAATCCAGTGCCTAAAATGAACAAGCCCGTTAGAAAAAATAGATAGTTGGCTTGATAAGCTGCGGGTAAAAATAACAGTGTGGCAACTACCATGATGGCTAAACCGACAGCCATGCCATTTTTATAACCGATTTTGGATAATAGCCAAGACGCAGGTAGTGCCATGACGGTATAGGCGATGTAAAAAACCAGTGTGACATATAGAGCTTGGAAGGTAGATAAGTCACAGATAATTTTTAAAAACGGGATTAGTGACCCGTTTAACCAAGTGACGAAGCCAAAAATAAAAAACAATATGCCAATGATTGTCATCGGCCAAACTGTTGATGTTTTTGAGTATTCAGGTGTTAACGTTGTTTCCATTGATAACCTCCTTGAGCTTTGGCAATAGCTTGCTGTTTGAGTGAATTTCTCATGTTGTCCTCTTATCGTTATTATGTTGAAGGAATATAGCTAAGCGATGTTGTTAAGGTGATCGGAAAGTGACTCCTGTGCTGCATTGTAGATACAGCGTCCCTGAATAATGGTGGCTTGGACCTTGCCGTGGGGATCGAGTATTGCAAGATCCGCTTGCTTGCCAAGCGCGATGCTACCGACAGTTTTATCAATCCCTAAGAATTGTGCTGGGGATAAACTGGCCATATGGATTGCATCACGTAGTTCAATTTCTGCCATGTTGGAGAGGTTAAATACAGCCTTTTCTAAGGTTAATGTGCTGCCTGCAAGAGAGCCTGATTGGGTACGGGCGACCCCGTCTTTAACTTCGATGGCCGTTTTTCCAAGTTGATAGTGGCCATCGCCTAAACCGCCAGCGTTACTACAATCACTGATTAGTGTAATTTGTTGCTGTTTTTTTAGCTGACAGATCATTTTTAAGATAGCTGGGTGTAAATGAATACCATCGGCGATGACTTCAACATTGGTGTTATGAACTAATACTGCACCAGTACAACCGGGTTCACGGTGGTGGATCCCTCGCATACCATTAAAAACATGTACCCCACCACATGCTCCAGCATTGATTGCATCAAGTGTTTCATCATAAGTAGCATCGGTATGCCCCAGCATTACTTTGATTTTTTTTTCATTTAAGTATTCAATCATTTCACACGCGTTAGCTATCTCTGGCGCTAAAGCGAGCACCTTCAAGTGGTGATTTGAAGCGTTAATTAAATCGTCTATTCGCTGGTGGGTTAGCTCAAGAAAGTATTGCTCGTTATGGGCTCCTTTATGCTCATTAGTAAAAAATAACCCTTCGCTATAACCACCAAGAACCTGTGCTCCAGACATCGTTTGCTGGGAAGCTTGGCCAATATTATTCATAGCATCCAGGGTTTCTTGCCACGAACTCGTCACGGTGGTTGCTAAAAAGCCAGTTACTCCATGGCTGGCTAGTGAGTTCGAAATGGTTGTCATCGACGTCATTGTCGCATCCATAACGTCACACCCTTGCCGCCCGTGAATATGTAAATCAATTAAGCCAGGAACAAGGGTTGTCTCACCTAGATCGATACAAGGGATCGCGGGATCGAGTGATGCTGTGATAGCGTTAATTACACCTGCTTTGATGACAAGATAATGGTCAGTGTAATTGTTATCTTCACCAACGATTGTGGCTGCTTTTAGCGCGTAGTGATTAGACTGCATGAAGTTGCCTCGCTAGTATCGCTGCGCCGCGGCCACCACTAGCATCGCCAAACTGTGCTTGAATGACCTGTGGGCTATTAAAGTTAGTGAACAAATGGGCTTCTATATGAGTGGGTAGGCGCTCAATGACTCGCTCTATCAACGAAATGCCTCCTCCCATCACAATGATGTCAGGGTCGTAGGCCATAACAATGGTTGAAAAGCTTGCACCCAAAATATCGAGAAAACATTCAAAGGTGATAGTAGCTAATGCATCGCCTTCATGCCAACGTTTCACTAATGTTGGTACATCGACAGCATCTCCCCCGAAATGTTGGTGCAAAAAGAGAATGCCCGGGCCTGAGATATAACCTTCAAAGCAATTAGGCAGACCACAGCCACAGGCTTTGATTGGCAGTTGATATTTCTGCTGTAACGAGGCTGGAAGTTGCATATGTCCATACTCACCAGCAATACCTTGGCGGCTGGTATACAGTTGTTGATTAATTGTAAAGCCGCCCGCAGCACCAGTGCCGATAATGGCGCCATAGACGTTGCTATAGTTTTTACCCGCACCATCCACGGCTTCAGATAATGCAAAGCAGCGGCAGTCATTTTCAATCGCTACTTTTCGGTCTAAGCGTTTACCCAAATCATGCGCAACATTCTTGTTGTTAACACAAGGAATATTTGCCGATAATGATAGCCCATTAGCATCAATAATACCGGGCATCCCAATGCCAATAATTCCCTTTACGCAGTATTTTTCATCAGCTTGAGTCACTAAGGTCACAAGTGCGTCGATAAATGCGCTATAGCTGATCTTTGGCGTAGGAATTCGGCGTCGCTCTTGAAGATCTAGCTGCTGATTAAAGATGGCGATTTCAATTTTTGTACCGCCAATGTCTAAACCATATATCATTGATTAATCCTTCAATGGGTGTATTACCACACCTTGTACTACTCGATTAACTTCACCGCTCGGACACGGGTTATCGGGCGTAATAGTTAACACTAATGACTTATAAAACGCCAATATTTGGCAATAAACGATGAATGGAAATGCCAACCACACATCTTCTAGCTGTTGATCACCTAGTAATTGTTGAGCAGTTAGGTAATAAAGGTGTTCTGTTTTCTTATCATTGTTTAATTCAATGGCCAGATCACTGTCATATCGTTGGCAGTATGGGTCATTGCTGCCTAATAAAATGACCATGGTGTGTGAATCGACTAATGACTTGGGGCCATGACGGAACCCCAGTGGTGATTCAGCATAACAATTAACTTGGCCTGCGGTTAGCTCAAGCATTTTTAAGGCTGCTTCTGTTGCTATGCCTTTAAGGGCGCCACTGCCTAGAAAGGCGATTCGTTCAAATGGAATATGGGCTTGTTGCTTAATATTGTCTAGTTGATGCTCTAATAAGTAACGAGTCGCTGCGATAGTGTTGGCCAGTTGCTCTTTATTAGGAGCGAAGATGTAAAGTGTACTTAACATCATCGAGGTAAAACTACTGGTCATCGCAAAGCTTTTATCGAGTGTTTCTTCGGGCATTAATAGACAAAGCTGATTCTGTTTAATAGCCGATTGCTTAGCTAACGCCCCGTCTTCATTACACGTGATAATTAAGTGAAAGCAGTTGTCTACTAGTTGATCGGCAATACTCACGGCAGCAACGCTTTCTGGACTATTACCTGAACGTGCAAATGAAACGAGTAATGTTGGCGTATCTTTTAACAGATATTGGTGCGGGCTACCAACAAGATCTGTTGTGCTAATGGCTTCAACTTGTCTAGCCATTGACTGGGTTAATGCAGGGGCAATTGTTTCTCCAACATACGCTGATGTGCCAGCGCCTGTGAGGATAATACGTAACTTACTTTGAGCCAATAAAGGCTTAAGCCATGCATCAATGGTTGCTTGTTGCGTGTTAATAATATCGACGGCCTTTAGCCATGAGTCTGGCTGTTGTTGGATCTCTTTTGCTGTCCAAACGGCATTATTTTTGTCTAATTCGTTGATCGAATGGTTTAAATAAGTATTCATGTTTTATCCTAAGCGCTAAGCGCTTTGTTTCCAGCAGGCTTGAGCATAGCTTTGCGTGACCTGCTTAATTTTGGCCTTCACTAATGCTCGAGGTGAATTTGTAATAACGCCTGAACGTATTGCTTGATATTGCTCAGGCATGAATTGGCTGATTAAAGGTAGGGGAATTGTTACGTTTTCTAAATTAGTAAATAAGCGCTCAGTTGCCTGATTGATTTGTTTATTTGGCCAGTAATAACGAATTCGGTCACTATAACTAAATTGTCGATAGAGGGGTTGTAATGTACTATCTACTTGGTAAAAAGGTTGCCAATGTCCCGGCTGTTCGAGCATTTGCTTTTCACAAACTGCTTTGAGGTTAGACTGGAATGGTGCTTCGATAAGGTATGTTTCAATATTGCTTAATGCAAATAAGGCCTCGCGCAAGGCGAAGGTTAATTGAGGACCGACCTTCAGGATCGCAAAGTGATCTTGGATCAATTGCTGATAGCTTTCTGGTGTTTGATAGTCAGTAGAGTGAGCTTCAAATACGATGTTGTCTACTTGTGGGATAATCGCTTTAAGTGCTTGTGCTTTATGTGGTTGATAATCAATTATCGACGTATGATCAAACTCTACCCCTGGTTGAACAACTAACCCTATCACGCGTGACCAAGCGGAATATAACCTTCGTGCATGAAACGCATGTTGGTGCTCCAGCAGTGTTTGCTTTGCATCATCTGGACTGGTGACTTCAATGCTCTCTATTTGATGATCGGCACCACCGGGCGGCGGGACTTCAGTGCCAATAATGTACACAATATCACTCTGCCCGAAGACTTCTTGAGCCGTATGCTCTGCTACTGCACATAACTCGGCGGCGCGTTGTGCAATGGTTTCATTCGCGAGAGGGACGGTATCATCTGCACAAGGCATACTGCAGTCTAAATGAATTTTTTTAAAGCCAGCAGCAATATAGTGTTTAATGAGTTCTGCTGATTTTTCCATCGCGCTGCGAGCACTTTCATTTTTCCAACATACCGGGCCTAAATGGTCGCCACCTAAAAAGATATCCTGAGTGGGAAATTCGACAGACTTTGCAATATTAACAACATATTGATAGAAGTCCTGTGGGGTCATGCCCGTATAACCGCCAAATTGGTTGACTTGGTTAGCGGTTGCTTCAATGAGTATAGGTGTATTATCAGTTTTAGCTTGTTCTAAAGCTGCCTCTATAACTAAAGGGTGTGCTGAACAAATGGCATAGATTCCTGTTGGTTTCCCTTGCCTATTGTGTTGCATCAGTTGTTGAAAGTGATTCATTAAAATACCTTATATAGTCGTGTTTATTACGCAATAATGAGCTTAACGCCTGACTTCTCGAGCGTTTGTGCGAATGCATCTGGAATCTTTGAGTCGGTAACGAATGTATCAATTTGATCAAAACCACAAATTTTGTGAATACCAGCACGATTAAATTTAGAGGAGTCAGTCACGACAATAACTTCTTTGGCTACGTCACACATGGTGCGATTTAATATAGCCTCATACTCGAAATGCGTTGTTATCCCTGAGTTAAAATCGATACCGTCAACGCCCAGAATCACTTTATCGAAGTAATAGCGTTCGATGCTATCTTCTGCTTGACGTCCATAAAATGACATTGATGTTTTTCTTAATGTGCCTCCTGTCATCATGACCTCAAAGTCATCAGAATGAAGTAGATTTTGTGCGATATTTAATCCGTTGGTCATAACGACTAGTCGCCTAAAGCTAGCTAAACACTTTGCAACCTCTTCGGTTGTCGTTCCTGAATCCAGAATAATGGCATCGCCTTCATCAATCAGTTCACAAACGCTTTGTGCTAGCCTTCTCTTGATATGTACATTTTTGTGAAGCTTTTCATCAACAGACAACTCTTGGCTTATACGGTTAGACGCTATAGCTCCACCTCGCGCTCTAATCAATAACCCTTTTTTATGTAGATAGTTTAAGTCTGAGCGAATAGTGACTGCGGAATAGCCAAAGCGTGAGACAAGATCGTTGACGAATACCTTACCTTCACTAAGGGCTAACTGAACAATATCGTGTCGCCTTTTTATTGTATTCATGAAAAATCGCTCCCGTTAACCAAGTAAATAACATTATACGAAGCTTTCGTTTGCTTTCAATAGTGGCTTGTTGTTTATTTGTTAAACGTCTTTCGTTTTTAAGTTGTTGATTTTGTTTGTTTGTTTTTGTTATTGATGTTTTCGGTGTTTTCATTCGAAAGTTTGTGAAGGTTTCTTTGTTGATTTTGTCGTTTTCACTGGTTAATAATTAGCATCACTACTCAACTTGTTAACAACCTTTACTTACAACTAACAAGTGCTGACATGATTCATATCTTTTGGAGCGTATAGATGAAGCCACTAAACCGACGACAATTTATTCAATCTGCTATGGGCGTTGCCGCCGCTGGAATGGCCACAGCCTGTGTCACTGGCACCCCCATACTACAGGGGGGCGGTACTAAATCAGTGATGGGTTTAGAGGTAGATAAACTAGATGTTGTACGAGTGGGATTCATTGGGGTTGGAGAGCGCGGTGTTGGTGCTGTTAAGCATTTTTGTCATATTGATGGTGTAGAGATCAAAGCCATTTGTGATACCCATCAGAAGGTCTTGGATAGGGCTGTCAATATTGTTACAGAAAAAGGGCTTCCTAAGCCTGCGGCTTATGGTAAAGGCGATTATGCGTATCGCGATTTATTAGCACGCGATGATATTGACTTAGTTATCATCTCGACGCCGTGGATTTGGCACACGCCAATGGCCGTTGATGCGATGGTAAGCGGTAAACATGTGGGGGTTGAAGTTCCTGCTGCAACAACCGTCGAAGAGGCATGGCTGTTAGTTGATACCGCTGAGCGGACACAAAAGAACTGCATGATGCTGGAAAATGTGTGTTATGGCCGTGATGAGCTGATGGTATTAAACATGGTTCGACAAGGTATCTTTGGTGAGCTATTGCACGGTGAAGCGGCTTATATTCATGAGCTACGCTGGCAAATGAAAGAAATTGAGCACAAGACAGGGTCATGGCGTACAGGTTGGCATGCTAAACAAAATGGCAATCTTTACCCAACCCACGGCTTAGGTCCTGTATCGCAATATATGAACATTAACCGAGGTGATCGTTTTGATTATCTAACCTCAGTTAGCAGTCCTGCGCTAGGCCGCGCCGCGTATGCACGAAAAGAATTTCCCGCAGGGCATCAACGTAATCAACTCGATTACATCGCTGGTGATATGAATACCAGTATTATAAAAACAGTTCAAGGCCGCTCTATCATGGTACAGCATGATACGACTACGCCACGTCCTTACTCTCGTCATAACTTAATTCAGGGAACAAATGGCGTATTTGCAGGTTTCCCTAATCGTATTGCACTCGAAGAAGGAGGTAGTGGTAACTACCACCAATGGGATCACGATATGAGCAGTTGGTATGACAAATATGATCACCCATTATGGCGAAAAATGGGGGATGAAGCAGAGCGCAATGGTGGCCATGGCGGCATGGACTTTTTAATGTTTTGGCGCATGGTCTATTGTCTTCGCAATGGCGAAGCGCTTGATCAGGATGTGTATGACGCTGCTTCTTGGTCTGCTGTATTCCCACTTTCTGTTGATTCGGTTAACGATCGCAGTAATAGCAAAAACTTCCCTGATTTTACCCGAGGTGTGTGGAAAACCGCAAAGCCACTCGCCATTGTTAGCTAATTAGTACGTGTTATTAACTTGCATCAGCACAGTAATAATAGCCACGCTGTCGATGCTCTCTTTACAAGGATTATGTCGTGAAAATAAAAACAAATATCTCGCTGTTATGTCTTGCAGTTAGTGCCGCTTTAACGGGAACCGCTTATGCGGCTGACGTTGAAAAAGCTAAAGAAAAAGTATCATCACAGCAGCAAGAAAAAAGTGCTGAACAAGATAAAGATGCTGATAGTGTCGAGCGCATCAGTGTGACAGGGGTTCGCAGTAGTATTAAAGAGTCTCTATTTGTAAAACAAAATGCAATTAATGTGGTTGATGCAATTATTGCTGAAGATATCGGTAAATTCCCTGATCAAAATATCGCCGAAGCCTTGCAACGTATGACCGGTATTACCATTTCTCGAAATGGTGGTGAAGGGCAAAATGTTACGGTACGCGGCTTGGGTGGTGATTATAACGTGACCACTATCAATGGTCGCCGTATGGCATCGGAGCATAGTAGTCGAAACTTTAATTATGACTTAATTGCCTCTGAGTTATTGGGTTCAGTTGAAGTGTATAAGTCCCCTGTAAGTAAGAATGTTGAAGGGGGAATTGGCTCTGTTATTAATATTAAAACACGTCGCCCACTAGACTTAGACGGTTTTACATTATCTGGTTCTGCTAAAGCCATTTATGGTGATTTAACGGAAGACTATAACCCGTCTGCGTCGTTTTTAGTTAGTGATACTTTTAATGATGACACCTTTGGTGCTTTATTCACGGCGGTTTATTCAGAGCGTACTATCCGTTCTGATTCATATGAGGGGCAAGGGTTTTATGATGAAGATGAGGGGATTAACTTTGTAACTGTCCCTGTTGATAGCGATGGTAACGGAAAAATTGAGGGCGACGAGAAAAGCTACGAGTCAATGATACCGGGGTATGTTCGTTACTCTAACTGGCAGGATATTCGTACGCGCACAGGCGCTAGTCTAGCGTTGCAGTGGCGACCATCTGATGACTTAGAAGTTAACTTTGACAGTATTTATTCATCGTATGATACCGATGGTAGTCAGTACCAAATTTCATTTGTGACTTATGATGAATATTGGACGCCGGGTATACCGAGTATTGGTGATTTAAGTTTTGATGATGCTGGTCGTGTTAATTCGCTAGAGTTAATTGATGGGGCTATGGCTGAGCTATTAAATGTATCATCACCACGAAACACTGAAACGTTTCAAGTTGCACTCAATACTAGTTGGCAAGCGACTGATAATTTAAATCTAGCGTTGGATATTTCGCACTCGGAATCTGAGAATAAGAACGCGGGAGATAATCGCTATGTTGTAGCACGTGGCTTTGTCGACACCATTAAAATTGATCAGTCGGGCGATAATTTATTACCTGATGTAACAATGTCACCGGCTTTAAGCAGCGAGCAACCGTTTGGTGCACATTATAGTTATAACCATGGCCGAGCGGTTAAAGATGAGGTCAGTGAGGTAAGACTCGATGGCCTTTATGTTCTGGATGATTCAATCTTTTCACAGGTAGAGTTTGGTCTTAACTACGGTAAACAAACTAAAGGCCGTCAGCAGTATCGATCTGATGATCCATCAATGTTTAGTAATGGTGGTGCTTATTTTCAATATTTCCCGCAGTATGGTGACTATGACGACTCTTCTGTAGAAGAGCTGGGTGGTCTTAACTTATTTAGGTTACCGGGTGATGTACTAGTCCCTGCGAACTTCGATAATTTCATGGCGGGTGAACCCGGTGCTCACCCTGCACCTTGGGCAAGCTTTGATTACGATAAGTTGTATGCCTTCTACGAGAGTATTAATGCTGAAGCCGCAGCTGCAAAGATCAAACCAACGCTGCAAGAAAAAGATTCGTATGAACTGACTGAATCAACATTAGCTGCGTATATACAGACAAACCTAGAAGGGGAGTTTGGCGAGCTGCCTTACACATTAAATTTAGGTGTTAGGGCTGTGCAAACGACTGTTAAAACCTCTGGTTATGCCTTGGATATGGCGTCGATTGAGTTTGAGCCACACCCTACACTTGAGGGGGTTCAGCGAGTAAAAGGTGGGATTCAACAGCATTATGGTCAGCAGTCTTTTGAAGATGACTATACGAATATTTTACCGAGTATGAACTTCAAGCTTAACTTAACCGATCAAGTGGTTTATCGTTTGAGTGCGGCAAAAGTGTTAACCCGTCCTAACTTGGGTTACTTATCGCCATATAGCTCGTTAGACTTAACCAAGTTTGAGTACCATTCTTCAAACCCTGGATTAAAGCCACTTGAGGCCGATCAGGTGGATATGACGATGGAGTGGTATTTCTCTGAGTATGGTGCATTAACGGCTGCTATTTATTACAAAGGCATTGAGTCATTTATTGAGAATGGACCGCGTGGAAAAGTAGATATTTTAGGTCAGGAGTTTGAGCATCACGGCCCTCGAAACGATAAATACGGTGCGACAATTAAAGGGGCTGAAATAGCGTATCAGCAATCGTTTGATGAGTTATTGCCTGAGCCTTTTGATGGTTTTGGTGTTCAGTTTAATTACACCTATGTTGATAGTAGCTATGACGATCCTGAGCGTGTTGAAGAAAAACTTCCATTCGCTGGTATGTCGAAAAACTCATATAATGCGGTTGTTTATTATGAGAAAAATGATGTTCAGGCTCGTATCGCTTATAACTGGCGTAGTAAGTATTTATTATACCCAGATGCTTGGGGCGGTCCGCAATGGCAGTCGGATTATGGCCAATATGACTTTAGCAGCTCTTATAACATTTCTGAGAAGGTCTCACTTAACTTTACCGTGAGTAATTTAACAAATGAACGTAGCTGGGGCTATATCAAGCGCCCAGAGCAAGTGAGTCATTTAGGCCGCTATGGTCGAACTGCGACCTTGGGTTTAACAGCGTCATTCTAGCTCGGTCTGCTATTTAGTTAACCTCTAAAGTGTATCCGTTTATCGGATACACTTTTTTTAGGATTAAAAAATGTTAAAAAAACAATTAAGTATTTTATTGGCCATTGGCCTTATGGGTTGTAGTGGTGCGGAAAACAATAAGCAGGCAAAGTCTAGCCAGCCGGCAGTTTCTGAGCAAACCACAACGGTTGTAGTACCCAATGAACTATCAGTTAACGTCGCTATCGCTGGTAATAGTTGGATAGTTAACTCTCCAGAAAAAACAGCTAATCTTATCGGGGATAAAGGGCTCACTAATTGGAGTGATAGTAACGATGAGATTGTAACCTATGTTTACTTTACCCAAGTTGGTGAGCTAGCTATTGGGTTGCAAGGTTTTGTTGAGTCAGGCCTCTCAGAGGTTGAAGTGACACTGGGTAGTGAGTCTAAGATTGTTGAGTTCAACAATACCACTAGCGAACAGATTTATGCGGGGAATTTTAATGTAGGCTCTGTCGGTTACCATGCTATTACGATTAAGGGGTTAAGCTCTGAAGCACAATCTTTTGCTAATATTAGCGATGTCCTTCTTGGCGGTAGTGCGGCAAAGGGTCAACTGTTTTATGTTAAAGAGGATTTTTATTGGGGACGTCGAGGTCCGTCAGTGCACCTTGGCTATCAGGTGGAGGATCCATCAAAAGATTACCAGTGGTTCTATAGTGAGTTAGAAGTGGTAAGTGGCCAAGATATTATCGGATCGTATTTTATGGCCAACGGCTTTGCTGAAGGGTATTTTGGTATTCAGGTTAACTCTGAGACCGAAAGGCGGGTGCTATTTTCTGTTTGGAGTCCACATGTAACGGACGACCCTAGTACTATTCCTGAAGACAAACGGATTAAGCTGTTGGATAAAGGAGAAGAAGTGTATAGCGGCAAGTTTGGTAATGAAGGGTCCGGCGGTCAGAGCTATTTAGTCTACGACTGGCTTGCGGACACTCGGTATCAATTTCTGTTGAAAGTGAGCCCGGTGAGCGGGACTAACACAGACTATACCGCATTCTTTAAAGCGGAAAGTGACCAAGCATGGCAATTGATCGCGAAGTTTAGACGACCTCAAACATCGACGTATATTAAACGCCCGCACTCTTTTTTAGAAAATTTCTTAACGGAGATGGGAAATCAAGAGCGTGCTGCTCAGTATACAAATCAGTGGTTAAGGGATACAGAGGGTCAGTGGCATGAATTGACAAAGGCTACTTTCACTTATGACGCGACAGCAAGAAAACGCTCTCGCTTAGATTATCAAGGTGGGGTTGTTGGTAACGAGTTCTTTTTACGCAATGGCGGATTTTTTACTGGCAATACTGAGCTAGGAACTCAACTCGAACGCCCTAGTAATAACGCGTTATCAATTACATTGCCACAAAGCCCCTGAGCGATTGCTTTAATAAATAAAAAGCCGTTATCTCAATGAGGTAACGGCTTTTTAACGTTATTAAGTAATAACAGCTTACTCGTCTAAGAAGCTCTTTAGTTGCTCAGAACGAGAAGGGTGACGTAGTTTACGTAATGCTTTCGCTTCGATTTGACGAATACGTTCACGGGTTACATCAAACTGCTTGCCTACCTCTTCTAGCGTGTGGTCAGTATTCATATCAATACCAAAACGCATACGCAGTACTTTAGCTTCACGAGCGGTTAAGCCTGCTAATACATCATTAGTCGCTAGTTTTAAGCCTTCAGAAGTTGCAGACTGTAATGGAAGCTCAAGTGTGGTATCTTCAATGAAATCACCTAGGTGTGAATCGTCATCATCACCGATTGGCGTTTCCATTGAGATTGGCTCTTTGGCAATCTTTAGTACTTTACGGATTTTGTCTTCTGGCATTTGCATGCGTTCAGCTAACTCTTCCGGCTGTGGCTCGCGACCCATTTCTTGTAGCATTTGACGAGAAATACGGTTCAACTTATTGATTGTTTCAATCATGTGAACTGGGATACGAATTGTACGTGCTTGGTCAGCGATAGAACGAGTGATTGCCTGACGGATCCACCACGTTGCATAAGTTGAGAATTTGTAACCACGACGGTATTCAAATTTATCAACCGCTTTCATCAAACCAATGTTACCTTCTTGAATTAAATCAAGGAACTGTAAACCACGGTTGGTGTATTTTTTCGCAATCGAGATTACTAGACGTAAGTTTGCTTCAACCATTTCTTTCTTAGCACGACGTGCTTTGGCTTCACCAATCGACATACGACGGTTGATGTCTTTGATAGAAGCAATGGTTAGGTCTGTTTCTTTCTCGATATCTTTTAATTTGTTGACTGCACGTAAGATATCGTTTTCGTTATCTTCTAATACAGGAACATAAGGTTCGCCAGATTTTAGTGCGTCCATTAGCCAAGTTGTGTCTGTTTCATTACCAGGGAAAACCTTAGTAAATTCACGTTTTGGCATTTTAGAGCGTGTTACAGCAAACTTTAAAATAAGACGTTCTTGAACACGAATACGATCCATCACATCACGCATGTCTTTAACCATGCGGTCAAACTGCTTAGGCACTAAGCGGAATTGACGGAATACTTCACCTAAATCTGATGTTGCTTGAATAGTTTCAGCGTGATCACGACCTTTGGAGTCAGCTAAGTTTTTAACTTTTTCGAAAGCAATACGAAGCTCGGTAAATTTCTCACGTGCTTCTTCAGGATCTGGACCTGTATCAACTTCTTCTTCGTCTTCATCGTCATCATCAGAGCTGTCATCATCATTATCGTCTTTTTGTTGCTCTTCTGTTAGAGCTGACCCGATATGAGAAGCAGTATTAGCCACAAACTCTTCTTCATTAGGATCGATGAAGTTAGTGATGATATCACTTAGACGCATTTCTTCAGCTTCATAACGATCGTATTGATCAAGTAATGAGCTAATCGCTGCTGGGTAATCAGATACCGCAACTTGTACTTGTTTGATACCTTCTTCGATACGCTTAGCGATAACGATTTCGCCTTCGCGGGTAAGAAGTTCTACCGTACCCATTTCACGCATATACATACGGACAGGGTCGGTGGTGCGACCGATTTCACCTTCAACGGTTGCAAGCACTTGAGCCGCAGCTTCTGCCGCGTCTTCATCAGTACTGTTTTCAGACATCATTAGGGTATCTTGATCCGGTGCTGATTCGAACACCTGAATACCCATATCATTGATCATCTGGATAATATCTTCAATCTGATCGGAATCGACCATGTCCGCTGGCAAGTGGTCATTTACTTCAGCATAGGTTAAATAACCTTGCTCTTTACCTTTCGCGACAAGAAGTTTGAGACGAGACTGTGAGGTTTGCTCCATAGATTTTATCCACTTAAATGCTGACAAAAAAATAATAGCAACAAAAAGTTGCAAGGGATTAATTATAACCGCTTTGTAGCAAAGCGGCTAGTCAAGTTATTGCTCATTTGCGATTAATTGTGCATATTCTTGACGCTCTTCACTGGTTAAGCCTTCGACACGAGACTTATGTGCTAACTGCTCGAGACGTAATTCAAGGTGCTTATTAATTATTTGCACAATAGTATCGACAAAATGTGATTGTAAGTTCTCATCGACGACATCGTGTTGCCAACTTGCAAGCTTAAGCAGTGCGTTATATTCATCTTTCCCACGCCAACGTTCTAGTAATTGAGCGGCGTTGATCGTTGGCTGTTGATGAACTTCATCAATGAGTTGTTGTAATAGTTCAGTGCCTTTGAGTTTTATCTGATCAAGACGTGGCATACCATCTAAGGTCATCGCCAAATTTGGGTGTTGTACTAAAATGCCGATAGCTTGTCGTACGATCGATCCACGACTAGCTTTTTTTCGTTTTGTTTTAACTGGTGATTCGGGTTCCGCTTGAATAAAGCGCTCTAGTGAGCTCGCTTCCATACCTAAATACTTGGCTAATTTTTCTTTCATCATCTGCTGAAAAACGCCATCACTGATGCTGTTGACCATCGGCAGCGCAAGGTTAGCAAGCTTTGAGCGACCATCTTCTGAGTCCATTTCCACTTGACTGATAAGGTTATCAAATAAAAATTGTGACAGAGGCATCGCTTGATCGACTAAGGCGACAAACTCTTGCTCGCCAAGTTGGCGGATCATCGAATCTGGATCTTCACCATCAGGTAAAAACATAAACTTAATTTGGCGGCCATCCTTTAATTGTGGCAGGGAGTTTTGCAAGGTTCGCCATGCTGCATCTCGGCCCGCGCGGTCACCGTCATAACAACAAATAATTTCGCTTGTGTTACGAAACATCAGTTGAATTTGCTCACTGGTTGTTGACGTGCCAAGGGAGGCCACTGCCCAGCTGACACCATGTTGTGCTAGTGCCACTACATCCATATAACCTTCAACAACTAATAAGCGTTTAAGGTCGCGATTGGCTTGTTTGGCCTCAAAGAAACCATAAAGCTCAAAACCTTTATGGAAAATAGGGGTCTCAGGTGAGTTTAAATACTTAGGCGTTGAGTCGTCTATGACTCGGCCACCAAAACCAATCACACGACCACGGCGGTCGCGAATAGGAAACATCACTCGATGACGAAAACGATCGTAAATACGACCTTTTTCATTTTTTATTAAGACACCCGTATCGAGAAGTTGTGCTTGGCGTTGGGTATTTAAAATGCCATTTACTTTACAGAACTTATCTAATACAACTTGCCAATCATCTGGTGAATAACCAATACCAAAACGTTTAGCAATTTCGCCACTTAAACCACGGTTTTTTAAATATTCAACAACAGCTTCACTGTTCTTATTTGTTTTTAATTGTTGAATAAAAAACTGTGAGACTTGAGACATTAGCTCATAATAATCGAGTTTTTGTTGTTTCTCGATACTGTATTGCTGGGCTGTTTTCTGGTTATCGTTACTTTCTTCGCGTGGTACATCAAGGTTATATAATGAGGCGAGTTCTTCTATGGTGTCGACAAAATCGAGACGATCATACTCCATTAAGAAGGAAATAACGTTGCCGCTAGCGCCACAACCGAAGCAATGATAAAACTGTTTGTCTTGGCTGACATGAAAAGAAGGGCTCTTTTCACCATGAAATGGACAGCAGGCGACATAGCTTTTTCCTGCTTTTTTTAACTTCACTCGCGAATCAATTAGATCAACGATATCGGTACGAGCGATTAAGTCATCAATAAATTGTCGAGGGATGAGTCCAGCCATGAACGGGTACCAAGTTAAATAATTTTATCCTAGAAACAAATAAGCCGTGCGGAGCACGGCTTATTCAGCATTAGCATGATACCGAAGCATCAAAGGTAAGTCGGGTTTAGCCAGCAAAAGCTGCTTTAATTAAACCACTGATTTTACCTAGGTCAGCGCGACCTTGAACCTGAGGTTTGAGGATAGCCATAACTTTCCCCATCTCTTGCATTGAAGTCGCACCAGTTTGTGCAATTGCATCTTTAATCAGAGCGTCGATTTCATCGCTCGTTAGTGGTTTTGGAAGAAACTCCTCAATCACTGTGATTTCTTGCAATTCAACATCGGCTAAATCTTGACGATTTGCTTCTTCATATTGTGCTGCTGCATCGCGGCGTTGTTTTACCATTTTAACAAGGATTGCTAATACTGCATCGTTGTCTAAAGTAATTTGCTCGTCGATTTCTCGTTGTTTAACGGCAGCAAGAGCCATACGGATAGTAGAAAGGCGTTGCTTTTCTTTAGCACGCATTGCTACTTTCATTTGCTCTTTTAGTTGCTCTAATAGGCTCATTGTCTAACTAATCCTAATTACTAGTGCTTAGTATAGACGTGTGCGACGAGCATTTTCACGGCTAAGTTTCTTAGCTAGACGCTTAGAAGCAGCTGCTTTAGCGCGTTTACGCTCAGTCGTTGGCTTTTCATAGTGCTCACGACGACGTACTTCAGATAAGATACCTGCTTTTTCACATGAGCGTTTGAAACGACGTAGTGCTACGTCAAATGGTTCGTTTTCTCTAACTTTAACTATTGGCATTTGCCTTTCACCTTCAAGGTTGTTTCATTAAGCCAATTGCAAATAATTTGCAGGGCTGTCAAATTTTGGTGCGCTATTTTAATCTGAACATGGCGCGCTTGTAAAGAAAGATCATAACAAGCTGCAAAATTATTTTGCTAAAGGTACAATTGACCTCACGTAAAATAGATCAAGCTCAGTAAATATGCGAATTTTAGGAATCGAAACCTCTTGTGATGAAACGGGAGTAGCCATTTATGATGATCAAGAAGGATTGCTGGCTCATCAACTATACAGTCAAGTTAAACTACATGCCGATTACGGCGGAGTTGTGCCAGAACTTGCTTCAAGAGATCACTCACGCAAGATAATTCCGTTAATTCGCGAAACGCTCAAACAGGCTAATTGTAGCAAAGATGACCTTGATGGCATAGCTTATACTGCGGGACCTGGACTGGTCGGGGCATTATTAGTCGGTGCATCAGTGGCACGTTCTTTGGCATACGCTTGGGATAAGCCAGCGGTGGCGGTTCATCACATGGAAGGCCACTTACTCGCGCCGATGCTCGAAGATGAAGTGCCAGAATTTCCGTTTATCGCGTTATTGGTATCTGGTGGTCACACTCAGTTGGTTCGTGTCGATGGCATTGGCCAATATGAAGTGATGGGTGAGTCAATTGATGATGCTGCTGGTGAAGCATTTGATAAAACGGCTAAATTGCTAGGTTTAGATTACCCAGGTGGCCCTCGTTTATCTAAACTAGCTGAGCAGGGTGATAGCTCTCGTTTCACTTTTCCACGCCCAATGACTAATAAACCCGGACTTGATTTTAGCTTTAGTGGCCTTAAAACCTTTGCGGCAAATACGATTGCTGCAGAAGGGGATGATGAGCAGACACATGCTGATATCGCTCGTGCCTTTGAAGATGCAGTAGTTGATACGTTAGCGATTAAGTGTAAGCGTGCTTTAAAAGAAACTGGGCTTAAACGTTTGGTGATTGCAGGCGGCGTTAGCGCTAATCGTCACTTGCGGGAACAACTTGAAGTGTTAATGAAATCACGTGGCGGTGAAGTGTTCTACCCGCGCCATGAGTTTTGTGCTGATAACGGAGCGATGATTGCCTATGCAGGATTACAACGCTTAAAAGCAAATCAAACTGTTGGTTTAGAAATTAGTGCGACACCACGTTGGCCGATGGACACCTTACCGAGCGTTTAATTATAAGCGAGTTCGTTTAACAAAATAAGCCACTATTAAGTGGCTTATTTTTTGTCTTCATCTTTGTCTTTGTTAAACTTTTTCCAAACCGTGGGCTCTTCACCTTTAAGTAGGCGCATGATGTTAGGGTGGTGCCTGATAATAATTAGTACGCACAGCATAGTTACCGGAAGGGTATAGTCAGGCTTTATTGCATAAGTAAAGAGAGGTGCGAGTATGGCGGCACAAATGGCAGCAAATGAGGAATAGCCTGTCACTATAAGTGCAACTAGCCACGATCCTAATAGCAATCCTGTTAAATCTAATCCGATGGGAAGAATAGAACCAAGCGCGGTAGCAACACCTTTACCCCCTTTAAACTCAAAGAATATTGGGAAAATATGCCCCAAGCAAGCGGCAATTGCGACTATTCCAAGGCTAACTGGCGGTAAATCGAGGAAATAAGAGCACCAAACTGGGATCGTACCTTTTAACAAGTCACCCACTAATACTAAGACCGCGGGTATTGGACCGCCGATGCGTAATACATTGGTTGTGCCTGGATTACCAGAACCATGCAGGCGCGGATCAGGTAGCTTATAGACACGCGAGACGATGACCGCACTAGACAGTGAGCCGGACAAGTAGGCTAAGATCAGCATTAAAATGGTTAAAGGGATAATCATGCTAATAACTCTTGTTTAACATGCTAAAGGTTCTTACTCATTTGGTGGCTGTTTTCCTAATCAAAATACGCTATATTAGCGCCGCATTATCGTACGCGTTTATTATCATGCTGTAAAATTACTGCATTTATAAACTAATCATACGCTTTGGTGCTTTAAAAAGGTATCCGACCTTTATTAAGTATCTCGTTATTATTAAATCAATTAATACGTATTTCGTATGAACCTCGTATTAATAACAACAGAGAATTTTTATGGATTTAGTCTTTATCAAGCAATTAACCGTTGAAACCACCATTGGTGCTTACGATTGGGAAAAAACCATTAAGCAAACGTTGTTACTAGATATCGAGATGGCTTGGGATAATACAGCGCCTGCGGAACATGATGATTTAACCAAAGCGTTAGATTATGCCACGGTCTCTCAGCGTTTAACGACGTGGCTCAGTGAGCAGGAAATTGAGTTAATTGAAACTGTTGCCGAACGTGTAGCGGCAATTTTACTTGATGAGTTTGCCATTACGTGGCTGCGTTTAACCGTACATAAACCCGATGCTGTATCCAATGCTGCTGGCGTTGGAGTGACCATTGAACGCGGAGTTAAGGTTTAATGTCGCAAATTTATATTAGTATCGGCAGTAACATTGAGCGGACACATCATGTCCGTCAGGGAATCGCCGCGATTAAAGCTATTTGTGATGAGTTTACCGTGTCAGCGGTTTATGAAAGTGAGTCTGTCGGTTTTGATGGCAGTAACTTTTATAACTTAGTTTGTGGCGGCATTACAGCGTTAAGTGTTGAGCAAGTCACCAGCTTATTGCGCCAGATTGAAGTTGATAATGGGCGCGATCGCACAGCCAAGAAGTTTAGTTCAAGAACACTCGACCTTGACCTGCTGATATACGATGACTTGATTATTGATGTGCCAGCGCAACTACCGCGTGATGAAATTGATAAAAATGCTTTTGTATTATGGCCATTAGCAGAAATTGCCCCAAACGCGGTTCACCCTGTGTTAAAACAAAGTTATGCACAATTATGGGCTAACTACGAAAAAGAACAACAATCGTTATGGACGATTGATTTTGATTGGAAAGGAATTATTTAATGTCGACTTTAGAAATCTGGGTATTATCGCTAATTCAGGGTTTTACTGAGTTTTTACCTATCTCGAGCTCTGCTCACCTTATTTTGCCATCTCAAATTTTAGGTTGGAATGATCAAGGATTAGCCTTTGATGTTGCTGTGCATTTAGGTACGCTGTTAGCGGTTATTATCTACTTCCGTAAAGAAGTGGGCACGTTACTAGTGGCTTGGTTTGGTTCGCTTGGCGGTACGCACAACGGTGAAAGCCGCTTAGCGTGGTGGATTATCGTTGGTACGATTCCAGCAGGTTTATTTGGCTTATTTGCTAAAGATTTAATTGAGCTGTATTTACGTAGCGCGTGGGTTATCGCCGGTACAACCATTGTTTTTGGTTTATTACTGTGGTGGGTTGATGTTAAAGCGAAACAAGTGAAAGACGAGTACCAGCTGACATTATCAAATGCTATTTTTATTGGTATGGCGCAAGCGTTGGCACTGATTCCAGGGACGTCGCGTTCAGGTATTACGATGACCGCGGGCTTAATGCTTGGTTTAACCCGTGAAAGTGCAGCACGTTTTTCATTCTTACTATCCATTCCAGTGATTATCATGAGTGGTGGTTATACCGCGTTAGGCTTCTTAGATGAAGGTGTAACGGTTAACTGGGCTGAGTTGGTCTATGGGGCTGTATTATCATTCGTCGCGGCTTATATCTGTATTACCTTCTTCCTCAAAGTGATTAGTAAAATGGGCATGTTACCATTTGTTATCTATCGCTTATTATTAGGCGCAGGTTTGATTGCATTCTTGATGTGGTAATGCACTGCTGTTGTCAGTGAGCTATAGATTGAGCCCTCATTTATGAGGGCTTTTTTGTGTGATGTCGTTAATCATCGCTGCCCTGAGAGTGTTTTTATTCAGGACCTCGCTGTTGATGTTGAGAGAACAGTGCCCTCGGCTAAAAGCGTGCCGGAGCGACTGGGGAGCGGCAAGCTAGAAAAGGCCGCCTACTTGGAAGAACCATCAACAACTAACGCGATGCCCAAACCAGAAATCCATTTTTTCCCAGAGTGCAGGTTTTCCACTCGTCTACCTGGAAGAGTCTAGCGCCTTTAGAAAACTCTTTATCTGCGTAATAGCAGAACTTCTTGTGATCATAAGTTTTATTAATCATGCTTTCACTCTGCGTAGAGCCACCTTGTGAAGCGATACTAATGCTGGGGATAAAAAGAGTTGCTAACATTAACTTTTTCATCGTTCTGACCTCTATTTTACTGCCATGTGCCAGTTCGGTAAGTTTTTGAAATACCGTCTGAGTGTACTCTTTTAGCTCCATCGGAATTCTTTTTACCATCGTAGAATCATCATTATCGCTACCACTTACTTCTTGTAATTCATTTACGTTTAATTTACGCATCGCTTTTCCTTAAACCTTGGGTTTTTATCCTAACTGATTAACTTTTATGGGTTTTATGCTAGTCGGGAGATACTTAATCGTCAAGCCTTTATTTTAATAAAGGCTAATGTTTACCCGCTTTTCTTTTGTTGGTTACTCTCTGATTTATTGAGCTTTACGTTCTTTTGTCGCGGCTGGAATGGGGCTGAAAAGTTTATTTTGTACCTGACTAAGCCTCGCTATTATTGTAAATAACAGAAATAGCGGGAAGGTTTAAGTTATTGCTTCAACTCGGGCTTTGAATAACGCGTCTTTTATCGCTGCTCCTTTAACCCCCGATGCTAAAATGTCTTTTATATTTACCTGACTGGCTAGCTGATAATACTGCAACATGGTGTGACGCTGTGGGTAGGGGCTGTCTTCAAAGTTTAAGCGACCTCTCGCATCGGCTTCACAGGCAAGTAAAAACTGCTCAAAACGTTGTGGTTTACGCCATGCATCTAGCTTATCAAACAACTTAATGATGGTGTCTTTGCGCATTTCATCACAGCGGTGAATTTTACAATGATGATCGCTCACTAACAGGCTTAAATCGCGATGTAGGTTGGGCACTCTCATGCGTTGACAAAACTGCTTGATTAGCGGCAAACCTTTCTGACCGTGGCCATGGTGAGAGGGCCACAAGCTTGGGTCCGTCAGCCCCTTACCTAAGTCGTGAATTAACGCGGCAAAACGAATTTCGACATCGTCGGTTAATTTAGCCGCTTGCTCAACCACCATTAACGTGTGAATACCACTATCGATTTCAGGGTGCCATTTAGCCGGGTTTGGTACACCAAACAGCTTATCAAGTTCTGGAAATAATACGGCGAGTGCACCACAGTCACGTAACACGCTAAAGTAAACTTGTGGGGATGACGTTGCCAAAGCTAGTGCTGTTTCTTGCCACACACGCTCAGGGGTTAGGTGGTCTAACTCGCCTTGTTGGCTTAGTTCAGTCATTAAGGCCATGGTTTCTGGCGCTATGGAGAAGCCTAAATGAGCAAAGCGAGCGGCAAAGCGTGCTACTCGCAATACCCGCAAGGGGTCTTCACTAAAAGCAGGGGATATATGGCGCAGGATTCGATCGTTTAGGTCTTGTTGACCATTGAATGGATCAAATAGCTCACCGTCATGGTTTTGTGCGATAGCATTGATGGTTAAATCACGACGAATGAGATCTTGTTCTAAGGTGACATCTGGTGCGCTGTAAACGTCAAAGCCCGTATAGCCATGCCCAGACTTTCGTTCTGTACGAGCTAGTGCGTGCTCTTCTTTGCTCTTAGGGTGTAAAAATACCGGAAAGTCTTTGCCTACTTGTTGGTAGCCTAAGTCGAGCATTTGGGTGGGCGTTGCGCCAACCACAACCCAATCTCGGTCTTTAACATTAAGTTGTAATAATTGATCGCGAACGGCGCCACCGACAAGATAGATATCCACTATAAGCCCTATAAAGTTATTGTATAGCTAGTATATCAGTTGATGGTTGAGATTTGGATCTTTGACTTTTCAGTGCTGACTGATTATTTTAGTAGCGTTTTTAGCTCATGCTGTCATTTTTAAGGATATCTGCTCATGTATCAGGCTTTTTATGGCCTCAATGAGGCGCCATTTTCTATTGCGCCCAATCCAAAATATTTATTTTTAAGTCAGCAGCACCAACAAGCGATTAGTCATTTGCAGTATTGCCTTAATGAAGGCGGTGGCTTTGTGTTACTGACAGGGGAAGTGGGCACAGGTAAAACCACGTTAGCGCGTTCGTTGTTAGCATCATTACCTGAACAGACGGATATTGCGTCTATTTTAAACCCGACGTTAAGTGAACTGGAGCTTTTAGCAACCTTATGTGATGAGCTTAATATTGCTTATGACAATGAACCTACACTTAAGCAGCTAACTGATTTATTAAGTACGTTTTTATCTAAAAATCATCAAGCGGGTCGTAATACCTTGTTGGTGATTGATGAAGCGCAGCATTTAAAAAGTGAAGTGCTTGAGCAATTACGTTTATTAACTAACTTAGAAACCGATCATAAAAAGCTATTGCAAGTGGTGTTGATTGGCCAGCCTGAGTTGCAACAACAATTAAAACAGGCACACTTGCGTCAGTTAGCGCAGCGGATTACCGCAAGGTATCACTTAACGCCATTAACCAGTGATGATGTGAGTGCGTATATTGCACATCGTTTACGCATTGCTGGACGTGATAGCGCGTTATTTAATAAAAAAGCCTGTAACTATATTCATCAGCTTAGCAAAGGCATACCAAGAATTATAAATGTGATGTGCGATAAAGCACTATTGCAAGCTTACGGTGAACAACTAACGGACATTGGTAAAAAAACAATTGCTGACATTGCGAAAGATGTTATAGCGATTGATGAGGTTTCGCCACCAGTGTCTTCATGGCGTGTACCTGTCGCATTAAGCGGTGTCACATTTGCCGTAGGTTTTGCGCTTACCGCTTGGCTCTATGCTAGTTCGGTGACAGGGGATACAACGACATCATCATTGACCCATGGTGCCCCTACTGTGCAACATGAGAATGTACCATCAGTTGAACAGAAGATAGCATTAGAGCAGCAGCTTTTACCGCTATTAACTGGAGCAACACTAAAACAAAATGCCTTTTCTGCACTCATGGGGGTATGGGGAACAGCTGAAGGGGCAGGTACTTCGCCTTGTCAGTCAGCACTAAACTATGGTTTACGTTGTCATTCAGGTTCTGGTTGGCGTGAACTTTTAGAATATAACCACCCAGCAAAGATTACGATTAACGTTAAAGGGAATGTATATCATGGTGTGGTGCTGTCGCTAGACGAGTCATCAGCACGGGTTCAGTTTAATCAAAACCAGTTCTCGATTCCTAAACAATGGCTTGTTGAGCATTTAGCTGGTGACTTTACTCTGTTATGGCAACCTGAAACGGCTTTTAATCAAAGTTTACGTCTCAACAGTCGCGGTGATGAAGTAGCGACGTTGTCACGACAGCTCAATCAGTACTATCAAGTGAATAACGCTGCATCAGCAGTATTTGATTATGCGCTAGAGTCTTTAGTAAAGCGTTTTCAACAAGAGCACCAATTGACCGTTGATGGCATTGCTGGTGCAAAGACCTTATTAAAATTACAGGTGGCGATGAAACAACAAAGCCACATGCTACAGGTGGTGCGATAATGAGCTCTCAAATAAACCCATGGTGGTCACTTCCGGTGATTACGCTTGTTGTTGGTTGTGTTAGTGGTTATGCATTTGTCGATTTGATGTTAATTGATGAAGCTAGGCAGCAAACGGCAGTGAGTGCTCCCCCGCAAGTCAAAGTCAGTTCATATAGCACTGTAGAATCCAATCAGGTGGAAAACTATGAGCTCGCTGTTGAGCAAGTGGCCTTGCCACCCCCACCTGTTTATCAGCCTCGTTTAACGGCGAAGGTGGTTAATCAACAAGTTGTTGTTAGCAATGATTCATCAAAATTAATGCCTGCGACAACGACAAAAAATTCTAAAGCTCCTGAGCAAGTAATCGATCCTTCGTCACAACTTGCGCAACGGTTCAGTAAAGTATTAGCTGAGATGGAGCAGGACTCACAACAGCCAAAAGCAAAGCTACATGCACAGCCATTGGCGCAATATCCACAGTGGTATCAAAACTTAGTCCCAGAGCTTGAGTTTAGCTCACACATTTATGCCAGTGATATCAATGAGCGTTGGGTTAGGGTGAATAACCAAGTGGTTAAACAGGGGGAGTTAATTAACGCCACTATGCGCTTAATTGCTATTGAGCCACAACAGGTGGTGATTGAAATGCAACAGCGTCAATTTACCTTGCCTGCATTAAGCAGCTGGTAGTGCTTTATTAAGAATCATTCTTAGTAACCTTTTAATATTATAAATCGCTGCTATACTAACGTCGCATTTTTAATCAATTGATATAACAGGAATAACTATTATGGAAAATAGTGATGTTTCAACAGCATCGACCACAACAACCCCGGTCGTTTTTACAGGCAAGGCAGGTGAGTTTTTTGGTATTTGGCTAGTAAATATTTTACTCAGCATAGTAACGTTAGGTATTTATTCTGCGTGGGCTAAGGTTCGTACACTGCAATATTTTTATGGTAATACGTCGATTGATAACCATAATTTCTCTTACTTAGCGACACCAATGCAGATATTAAAAGGGCGCATTCTTGCTGTGATTTTATTTGCAGTCTATACGCTAACAACTCAATTTCTACCAATGGTCGGTTTAGCGGTGATTGTGGCGGTATTGTTTTTAATGCCGTGGTTAATTAACCAAAGCTTGCGCTTTAATAGTCGGATGACGAGTTATCGTAATGTTCGTTTTGCCTTTAAGGGGAGTTATGGGTATGCGCTGTTATACTTCATTATCTTACCTATCTTATCTGTATTCACCTTATATTTACTTTTGCCTTGGGCGCTTAAGAAAATGGATGAATATATTTACTCAAACTTAAGCTATGGTGACAAGCCGCTTAAAACGAATATTTCAGCGGTTGAGTATTATTCGACTTCATTGATTGTTCTTGGTGTGAGCATAATGTTTGGTGTTGCTGTTTCTATCGCCGTTGGTGCAGGCGCTGTTGCTGGTGGCATGAGTGATGGTTTGAACCTTGATTCATTGATGAGCTTCGCAGGCGTGATTATGCTGGTTGTTTACTTAATTTTAATTAGTGTGATCAGCGCTATTTACCGTGCTCGTATCCGTAATCACATTTTTAATAACACAGAAATCGAAGGATTAACGACTTTTACTTCTAAAGTAAGTGTTAGTGAATATGCAATGCTTTTATTTGTTAATACGTTAGCTATTGTCTTTACCTTAGGGCTTGCCTACCCATGGACCGCAATTCGTCAGTCTGCTTATTTAGCCTCTGTCACCGAGCTAGAGATTGTTGATGGCGCGCAAGCGGTATTAGATACAATGGAAGAGCAGCAGTCATCATTTGCTGAAGAAGCCGCTGAAGTCTTTGATGTTGATATCGCATTAACCTAATGACGATGATACAAGGGACTTATTATTACCCAGCAAGCAGTAAGGCTGAGCAAGCCGAACTGCTTGTCAAGGAAGGGGTTGCACAACTTTTTTTAGTTGAGAAGCAACTTGATTATTCTGCGTCTAGCTTAAAAATTTCGTCAAGCATTCCCGGTGTAGCACAAGAAGTTGTCTTTGAGGATGGCGGTAAATTTGTTGCCGCAGATTCCAAGGCGCGCATTCATGCTAAACCTTCGATGCTTGAACGTTTAGAGTCGCATAAACCGCTGATTGCTTTTTCGATTGTCGGTGTGCCTTTGCTGTTATGGTTTTGTTTCGCCGTTGTAATGCCTCGAATGGCGGCAGCGAGTGTGGTGTTAGTGCCAGACGCTGTGAGCGAGACCATGGGGGAGCAAGCCTTTGATATCATCGAAGAGTTAATGCTCAAGCCTAGTGAGTTAGCTCAAGAACGTCAGCAGCAAGTGAAGCAGCAATGGCAAAGTGCATTAACGAGCTTAAATTTATCACCTGAAAAGTTTGTACTGCATGTGTATCGCAGTGATTATTTTGGGGCGAATGCATTTGCTTTGCCTAATGGTACTGTGGTGATCACTGATGACTTATTAAATCGTTTAGAAGATAACCCCGATGCGGTATTGGCAATCTTACTTCATGAGATTGGTCATGTTCAGCAGCAACATAGCTTACGTTTGATTGCTCAATCGGTGAGTAATGCCATTGTACTAGCGATGATCTTTGGCGATATTGATGGTATTGGTGAAATAATCATTGGTTCAGGATCAACCCTTGTGCAAAACGCCTTCTCTAGAGATATGGAGCGAGAAGCAGATAACTATGCACTTGAGCAATTAGTGGCTCTGGGTAAACCGACGACTGCATTTGCTGATGCAATGAGCAGTTTTAGTGAACTTAAAAAGCAATCAAATGCTGATGTATTGCAATACTTGTCTACTCACCCCGAGATACAAGAGCGTATTGATAATGCTCTTAAGTTTAATAAAGAGTAACCTAACCTAAGGTAAGGTTAATTTTATTGGCTTATTGAACTTTTCAATTATTTAGCCCCCTAACTTACCAAATATACTGTTTGTTAAGTTAGGGACTAAGATGAATAAACTAAAAAAAACCATTAAAGAGAATCGAGGTTTTCTTCTATTTATATTATTAATGAGTGTATTTAGAAGTGCTGTAGCGGATTATAACAGTGTCCCGACAGGTTCGATGTTGCCAACGATTATTCCAGGTGATCAAATTGTCATTGATAAACTCGCCTATGATGTCAAAGTCCCTTTCATAAATCATTCATTAGTGCGCCTAAATGAGCCCAAGCGTGGCGAGATTGTTGTATTTGAATCAGCGGCAGCTGAAAGCCGCATGGTGAAGCGAGTTATTGGTGAGCCCGGTGATAAGGTGGCGTTAATTAATAATCGTTTAATAATCAACGGTCAAGCTGTCAGCTACGGGGTTGTTGGTGAGGATACTGATATATTGCAGTTAACAGAACAGCTACCTAACTTAGATCATGAGATACAGGTTTATAGCAAAGGTGTGACAGAGTTAGACTCTTTTGGTGAGGTCGTTGTACCACAGGATAAATATCTAGTGTTAGGCGATAATCGACAGGATAGTGCAGATTCACGTGTTTATGGCTTTGTACCTCGCGATGAGATTATCGGACGTGCAACCAAGGTTTTAATATCTTTTAATTATCAACAATATTACGCGCCTCGCAATGAGCGTTCATTAATGCCACTAATCTAATTGTCCGTGTGGGGTTACATCAATAAATTGTTAACTATTTGTGATTAGCTCTTGCTAGTCACTGATAGTTCACTATAATGGCTGAAATGATAATAGTTATTATTTAGAGAGAAGTATGAAATCAATCATCGCAATCATTGCTGGTGCAATGTCTTTAGCTACCTCGGTCGCCGCTAGTGCGGAGCAGGTTAATATTTATTCTTACCGTCAATCATTTCTAATCGACCCTGTCGTTGAGCAATTCACTAAAGATACAGGTATTAAAGTTAATGTCGTTTTTGCTAAAAAAGGCTTAGCTGAGCGTTTAGAGCGTGAAGGTAAGTATACCAAAGCCGATTTAGTGTTAACCACTGACATCAGCCGCCTCATGGAACTCGAAGATAAAGGTTTGGTACAACCGGTCAATAGCAGCGTTATCAATAAAAATATTCCTCAGCACCTTCGTGATGATGGCAATGAGTGGTTTGCTTTAACGACTCGAGTTCGTAACATTTTTGCCTCTAAAGCGCGTGTTGGAAATATTGCGATTAGTTACGAAGACTTAGCGGACAAAAAATTTAGTGGTAAAATCTGTACTCGCAGTGGCAAGCACCCGTATACTGTGGCATTAATTGCTTCGATGATTGAGCATCATGGTTATGAAGGTGCTAAAACATGGCTAACAGGTTTTAAAGGCAACTTAGCACGTAAACCACAAGCTAATGACCGTGGCCAAATTAAAGCGATTGACCAAGGTCAGTGTGACATTGCCTTAGGTAATAGTTACTATTTTGGTAAGATGGTTAGCGATCCAAAGCAAAAGCCTGCGGCCGATTCGGTACATATTTTATTTCCGAACCAACAAGATCGCGGTGCCCATATTAACGTGAGTGGCATGGCACTAACTAAATATAGCCGTAATAAAGACGCGACAATCCAGTTAATGGAATATTTAACAGGTGAGCAAGCTCAACACATTTACGCTGAAGTGAATATGGAATACCCGGTTAATACTGCGGTTAAACCATCGACATTAGTAGCGTCTTGGGGTGATTTTAGCGCCGATAAATTAGCGATGAATAAAATTGCTGAAAATCGTAAGCTAGCACTTAAGCTATTAGATCAAGTGAAATTTGATCTATAATATTTTTTATTTCACCATCATCTATGGTGGATGTTTGGTGAAAGTATTTCTATAAACAATGTTTATTCAGTTAAATAAAAAATGGCCAGCTTTTAGCTGGCTTTTGTCATTATTAATCTTCATGCCGTTAATGGCAATTGTCTGGCAATCGTTTGGTGATGACCAAGCGGTGTTTAGTCATTTGTGGCAAACGGTTTTGCCACAATATCTCATTAATACCTTTCTGGTTGTATTTGGTGTTGCTTTTCTTTCCATGCTGATTGGTGTGCCCTTGGCATGGTTAGTCGCGATGTGCCAATTCCCAATGCGCGGTGTGTTTGTGTGGGCGCTATTGTTACCGTTAGCGATGCCCTCGTATGTGGTTGCTTTTATTTATACCGATCTGTTGGAATACGCCGGGCCTATTCAAAGCAGTTTGCGTGAACTCTTTGGCTGGAAAAACGCTCAGGATTATTGGTTTTTTGATGTTCGCACCGTCAATGGTGCAATAGTTATGTTAACCCTCGTATTATTTCCGTATGTTTTTTTATTGGCTCGTACCTCGTTTTTAGAGCAATCTCAGTCCTTGTTACAGTCTGCCCGAATGCTCGGTTGTTCTGCATGGCAAAGCTTTTATCGAGTGTCGTTACCACTCGCTCGCCCTGCCATTGCTGTATCCGTAGCGTTGGTTGCTATGGAAACATTAGCCGATTTTGCGGTTGTGCATTATTTTGCTGTGCCGACGTTAACCACTGCCGTATATGACACGTGGGTGGGCTATGGCAGTTTGGCTGCTGCCGCAAGATTATCAGCCCTGATGTTAGCCTGCTTGTTTGTCTTAATCTCGCTTGAGCGTTTTGGCCGAAGTCAACAGAAAAACTATCAACGAACAACCGGTCAGGAGCAGATTAATCGTTATCAGCTAACTGGCGTTAAAGCGTATGCTGCAACGGGCTTTTGTATCTCAATATTTATGTTAGCGTTTGGTTTGCCGTTTATATTGTTGATTGACATGGCTATTGATTATTTTGAGCAGTCGTGGAACGATGAGTTTATTCAATACAGCATCAATAGCTTTTCATTAGCGGTTATTGTTTCTTTTATCTGTGTTGCAATAGGCATTTTATTAAGCTTCTTTAAACGATTATCTCAACATAAGTCGAGCTCTGTGCCTTCTAAAATTGCCAGTTCTGGTTATGCATTACCGGGCACTGTCCTAGCAATTGGGGTGTTGATCCCACTAAGTCTTTTTGACCATGCTATTAATGATCTATGGGAATACTTTGGTAAAGAAGGTCCAGGCTTAATATTATCCGGTACTTTATTCGCCATTGTTGCAGGTTATGTGGTGCGCTTCTCAGCCATAGCCATAGGCTCAGTTGAATCGAGTTTAAATAAAGTCACGCCATCCATTGATATGGTGAGTGTTACCTTAGGTATGTCACCATTAAAGATGTTATTTAAAGTTCATTTACCTCTTGTGCGAAAAGGGTGCTTTGCAGCGGCATTATTGGTGTTTATTGAATCGATGAAAGAGTTGCCAGCGGCATTATTACTACGCCCATTTGATTATGAAACCCTCGCGACATACGTTTATCAATTTGTATCTGATGAGCAATTAGAGCATGGTGCCCTAGCCGCCATTGTTATCGTCTTAGTCGGCTTAATTCCGTTAATTTTCTTAAACCGCTCTTTGGAGAAAGCGCAATAATGACTCAGTTAACTATTAATAACTTGGCTTGTGATTATAACGATCAATCGGTGATCAGCGAGTTATCATTGGCATTAGACAAGAATGAAATATTAGCTTTGTTAGGACCAAGCGGTTGTGGAAAGACAACATTGTTACGTAGTATTGCTGGTCTGCAGGCGGTGAGTGCGGGAGAGATCTATTTAGGTGATAAGTTGGTTAGTTCATCTAAAGTGATGCTTCCTAGTGAACACCGTAATGTGGGAATGATTTTTCAAGATTATGCACTGTTTCCTCACTTAACTGTAGAAAAAAACATTGCCTTTGGTTTAGGAAAACTGTCTAAGCAGGAACAGCAACAGCGTATTTCATCGATGCTCAGTCTTGTGAAACTTACGGACTTTGCACAGCGCTATCCGCACCAATTATCCGGTGGGCAGCAGCAACGTGTGGCCATTGCTAGGGCGTTAGCTTATCAACCTGATTTAATGTTATTGGATGAGCCATTTTCTAATATCGATAGTCAGTCTCGTGGCGAGATAATGATTGAGATCCGTCAAATTTTAAAGCAGCAGCAAGTCCCAGCAGTGTTTGTTACTCATAGTAAAGACGAAGCTTTTGCTTTCGCTGATAAACTCGCTATTTTTAATCAAGGGAAAATTGAGCAGATTGGAACAGCACAAACGCTATATCAAAATCCTGCGTCTCCTTATGTAGCAAACTTTATGGGTAAGGCTAATTACATTAAAATTAATGGCGTCAATGGTGAGCGAGTGATGACACGCCTTGGTGATATTGTCATTGATGATAAAACTATGCGTGAGCACCATTGCACAGTGATGCTACGTCCTGAACAGCTAAAATTATCTCACCAACAAGGTGGCGATTTCAAAGTAGAACATTGTTTTTTTAGTGGAAGCCATTGGGTGTATCGAGTACGTGATGAAAAAGATACTGCGTTAGCATTAGAAGTACACAGCAATGAGGAATTTGTTGTGGGGCAATCACTTGATGTTGGTGTCGAAGAGCATGCATTAGTTACTTTTAATATGGCTGGGTAGATAAAATATTTAGCAGGACTTTTCCTATTCTTGCTTGATAAGATAGAATATTCGATTATTCAAACATAAGACGGGGCGTCACCATGGCAAGAGAGCAAGCGGGTATTTGTGCGGAAGGGAATTTACACGGACAATATTTGCTGTTTGATTGTGTAGAAGGTCAAGAGCATGCAATTCGTGCTCAGTTAAGTGAGGTTAGTCATTACCTTGATGAAATGACCGAACTTTATAGTGATGTTGCCTTTTCCGCTTTTATTGCTGTCGGTGCAAATTACTGGGATGCATTATACCCCGACTCTCGCCCTGCTTTACTCAGACCTTTTCCTTCGTTAACCCATGGCGATCGTCATGCACCTGCATGTCCGTTCGATCTGTTCATTCAAATTCGTTGTGACCGCCAAGATATTAACTATATGGTAAGTCATGAGATTTGCTTAATGTTTGAAGATTTGGCAAATTTGGTTGAAGAGCTTAAAAGCTTTCGCTATTTAGACAATCGTGATTTAACTGGTTTTGTTGATGGCACTGAAAACCCGAAAGGGCTACATCGGCAAGAAGTGGCGCTAGTGAGCGATGACGATAAAGAGTTCCGTGGCGGCAGTTATATCCATATTCAGCGTTATCAGCATGACCTAAAGAAGTGGAATAATCTAAAGGTGAAAAAGCAGGAGGATATTATTGGTCGAACCAAACAGGAGAACCATGAGTATTCATCGTTTAATAAACCTAAAACGTCACATATTAGACGCACCAGTCTCAAAGATAATCAGGGTAAATCGTTAGAGATATTACGTCAGTCGATGCCTTACGGAGATATGAAAGAGCAAGGGTTGTTTTTTATTTCTTGTTGCCATACGCCGCTTAATTTTGAGTTGATGCTTCGCAGTATGATCGTAGGTGACAATAATGGGCATTATGATCATTTGTTGAAATATACACAGGCTGTCACAGGGGCGGCTTTCTTTGCCCCTTCAATGAGTTTTTTAAATAAAAAAGCCCATCAATGACGGGCTGCTATCGTTGGGGAGTTACGTTAAAGACTGACGTTAAATAATTCTTTAATCGTGTTTAACGTTTTATCTATCTCACTGACTTGGGCTGGCGCGATAAAAATAGTATCATCACCGGCAATGGTGCCGAGGATACCTTCGGTCTTACCGATAGAGTCGAGTAAGCGAGCAATTAATTGCGCGGCACCTGGGCTAGTACGAATCACGATCAATGAGTTATTATGGTCAAGATCGATAACAAGGTTCTTAAGGGGACTACTTGTCGTAGGGACACCTAGCTCGGCAGGTAAACAATAAACCATTTCTTGTTTAGCGTTGCGAGTGCGAACTGCGCCGAATTTGCTTAGCATACGGGATACTTTTGATTGATTAATACTTTCGAAACCAATCTCTTGTAATGCAAGAACAATATCGCCTTGTGATCCAAAACGTTCTTCTTTTAATAGCGCTTTAAAGGCTTTGATTAATTGGTCTTGTTTTTGCGAACTTCTCATGCTGTTCCAGTTATTTTTATTATTAAAGATACTATTCACTATTTTGCATAAAAATCTAAAATTATTCAATATTTATTTATTTGTTTGCATAAAACATTTTAGCCTTTATACTCCTGCATAGTTAGTACCATAATACGGTTGAAAATCATTCTCATCTTGTGATTGTAAACCTCAAATAAGTCTGTCACTAAAACGTTTGTTTTATTGAGGTATGGCTTAGCGTCAAAATTAGGGTATACTTTGGCGGAATTTTTATGGGCTAGTTCACATTATGATGTGATGATTTCTACCTATTAATCTCGTCTTTAGTCTGATAGTCATCTGGCGTTTTTAAGATTAAAGTAAGAGGAATGGGAGCTATCCTAAATTTATTATTAATCTCTGAGGGAGAAAGTTATGAAAGTTGCAGTATTAGGCGCAGCTGGCGGTATCGGCCAAGCACTAGGTTTATTATTAAAAACTCAATTACCAGCGGGTTCTGAATTATCTTTATATGATATTGCTCCTGTAACTCCAGGTGTTGCTGCTGACCTTAGCCACATCCCAACAGATGTAAAAGTAACTGGTTTTGGCGGTGAAGATTCAGCACCAGCACTTGAAGGTGCTGACGTTGTTCTTATCTCTGCTGGTGTTGCTCGTAAGCCTGGTATGGACCGTTCAGATCTTTTCAACATCAATGCTGGTATCGTTAAGAACCTAGTTGCTGTATGTGCTGACACTTGTCCTAAAGCCCTAATCGGTATTATCACTAACCCAGTTAACACGACAGTTGCTATCGCTGCTGAAGTATTAAAAGAGAAAGGTGTTTACGATCCTGCGCGTCTATTCGGTGTTACTACACTAGACGTTATCCGTGCTAATACGTTCGTTGCTGAAGCTAAAGGTTTAAACCCAGCTGATGTTGAAGTGCCAGTAATCGGTGGTCACTCTGGTGTGACAATTCTTCCTCTATTATCTCAGTCTGGTTCTGAGTTCACAGCTGAAGAAACTGCAGCATTAACAACTCGTATCCAAAACGCTGGTACTGAAGTTGTTGAAGCTAAAGCGGGTGGCGGTTCTGCTACACTTTCTATGGGTCAAGCGGCTGCTCGCTTTGGTCTATCTCTTGTTCGTGCCCTTAACGGCGAAGAAGGTGTTGTTGAGTGTACTTACGTTGAAGGTCCTGGTGAGAAAGCTCGTTTCTTCGCACAGCCTGTACGTTTAGGTAAAAACGGCGTAGAAGAAGTATTAAGCTACGGTGACCTAACTGACTTTGAAGCTGACGCATTAAATGGTGCGCTTGATACACTTAAAGGTGATATCGAGCTAGGCGAAAAATTCGTTAACGCTTAATCGTTAATTGTTAATTTGAGAAAGTGTCACCTAGTTATCTAGGTGGCACTTTTTTTTGTCTGAATAAAGAGGTTTATTTGCAGGCTAACTCCTTGCTATGATGGTAATAATACTTGGCGAGACTGACTTTGTGTTGGTCTGATAATTCATCAGGGTGGAATCGTTAGCAATGAAACGACAATCGGCATTCTCTATCGTCGAGCTGATCTTAGTTATTCTAATCGTTGGAGTACTGTCAGTGAGTATTGTGCCGCGTTTTTTTACCCAATCTGAAGTCGCTCATTATGCGATACGTGACCAATTTTTAGCACAGCTTCGTTTATTACAACTTCAAGCGATGAACCAACGTGGTGTCTGTAAGCGTTTAGTCGTGACGACAGAATATTTTGGTATCGAGCCAAATACCGATGCCACTTGTGGCTCGTTACCAAGTAGTGAACGGCGAATTGCCTTAGGTGATGTGGTAATCAAACCCACCGTTGGTAGTGTGACTTACCCGTTTTATCTTCATTTTAGTTCCCAAGGGTTAGCAACGACCGATAATACAGGTCTGTGTAGTGGCTGTAGTGTTGATATAGTTGGAGATGAAACCTTAACCGTGACAATCGAGTCACAGGGGTTTGTTCATGCGCTATAACCAACAAATACTAAAAATTAACCGTGGTTTTACCTTAGTTGAACTAATTATTGGCATTGTTGCTTTTGCAATTGCGATGACGCTATTAACTGGGCTTATTTTTCCACAGGTGCAACGTAGTGTTGATCCTATCTTTGAAATTCGTGCTACTAAATTAGCGAATACCTTGCTTAATGAAATTAGGGGTAAAGCATTTGATGAAAATTCCAATCCGGGCTTAGGATTGACGCGTTGTGGTGAATCAGGTGTCTTGTGTACTGCATCTGGTGACTTAGGTAGTGATGGTGAGTCTCGTGATGCCTATAATGATGTTGATGATTATCATGATTTTAAAATTACAGGCACGATGCTTTCTTCTAGCCTTAAATATGATGATCTTTATGTTAACTACTCACTTAAAGTCGAAGTGTTCTACGATAATGATTATGACGGTGTTAAAGATGCTGCATCAGTCACGGCAACTAATGTAAAATTGATTATGATTGATGTCACCTTACCTAATGATGATGTACTTTCCTTTGCCAGTTATCGAGGTAATTTTTGATGACACAGTGTAAACAGCGGGGGTTTTCGTTAATTGAGCTTATCATCGTCATTATCGTGTTAGCGATTGTTGGTGTCGGTACTACTTCTTTTGTCCGTTTTGGTTTTGAGGTTTATCAAGATACCGCAGGGCGAGATCGTCAAATTAGTGATAGCCGTTTTTTGATTGAGCGGTTAACGCGAGAGTTACGTAGTGCATTACCTAATAGCGTCAGAGTATCAAATGATGGAAAATGTGTTGAGTTTATGCCGATTGTTGCCAGCTCGAGTTATGTCGATATTCCAGTTGCGCCAGAAGCTGCGTCTGATCAAGTGACAGTGGTGAATAGTCAAATAACCGCAACTTGGCCCAGCCCAAAAATAATCGTTTATCCACTTAGAGCGGCAGATATCTACAGTAGCTCTAGTGGTACCAGCGGTAAAATTTTTGATATTAAATCTATCCCAACAAGTACGGATAATGTCATCACGTTAACGTTGGAAAATTCAGTGCGTTTTTTAAAGGAGTCACCGACAGAGCGGTATTTCATTGTTGAGGAGCCTGTTTCTTATTGTCAGGTAAACAATGAAAGAGTGATGCGATATCAGGGGTACTCTCCGGCGGTGGCGCAACCTGTACCGCCATCAGTGACGGGAGTGTTAATGGCCAAAGGGCAATCGAATGTAACGCCATTTACCTTACTTGATGCCACACTGGTTCGTAATGCCGTGGTGCAATTAAACTTTGAATTTAGCTACGAAGATGAAGTGCTAGAGTTATATAATGAGGTGCATGTTGTTAATGTTCCCTAAAAGAAGTATTCAACATCACCCTCGCTTGCTTAAGCAGCAAGGGAGTATGCTAGTGATTGCACTATTTGTGATTATTGTTTTAGCGTTTTTAGGCTTAGCGATCGTTCAAATATCAAGTGATAGTAGCCGAAGTATGGTGTATGAAGTGTATGGTGCAAGAGCATTTAATGCCGCGAACAGTGGCGTTGAACGTGCACTCAATGAAGTGTTAGGCCCCGGTGTTACACCGAGTTGCAGTTTAGCAACCCCAAGTTACAACATGCCTGATATTACAGGGTTTAGTGGTTGCTCAATTAACTTAACCTGTAATGAGTTTTCTGTGGTCGAGACGGGGTATACCCATTTTCGAATTACCAGTGAAGCGAGCTGTAGTGCGGGAGAGTTTGTGGTGCAGCGAAGTGTGGCTGTTGATGCACGTCATAAGTAACTATAATTCATGAGTTATTCCTTCTTGCTAAGTAACAATATTCAAGGCTTTTTATGATAAAACTTAGTACCTATTTATTTTTAATTTTGATGTCCTTACTTCTATCGTTACCGGCTAAAGCTGTAACAAACGGATTAAAAGCAGAATATTGGAAGCGAAACAACGGGAACTATTCTCTATTTCCAAATAGAGCAGCAGATCTTGAACGAGTAGATGCAAAGGTAGACTTTAACTGGGCTGAGGGCGGACCTGCTAATTTATTAAGGAATAATGGTCAGGTAGTAACAAATAACTTTATTGTACGTTGGAGTGGTTTTGTTACGCCTAGTGTGTCGGGTGGTTATACGTTTAGAACAACAAGTGATGACGGCGTTAGGTTATGGGTAAATAATAATAGAGTTATCAATAACTGGACAAACCATGCAGCAAGAGATGATTTTAGTATCAATTCACCAATAACACTTGAGGCGGGTGTTAGCTATCCTATTGTTATGGAATACTATGAACGCACAGGTAACGCTGTTTCTCAACTAGCTTGGAAGCGTGGCTCAGGCAATTATAGCATTGTTGCCACTGAATACTTATCCCTCACCCCCCAAATTATTAATGAGTCAATAACCTTAAAATCAAAATGGCATTTTGATGAGGCTGCTTGGGGGGGGGGGGATTCGGTGATTGATACTATCGGTAGTAATCATGGTCAGTCATATAATGGTGTATCGCCTGCCTTTGCTAATCCTGTTAACAATGGGAATCCGGGGACCTGTGGTTATGGTTCATTTGATGGTGCAAATGACTTTATTGAAGTGGATAACACTATTGGTGACAGCTTTACTCTGGCTGCTTGGATCCGCCCAACGTCTGATTTTAATAGCACTGCTCTTCCTTATCTTGGTTCTCCAATTTTTTGGGCAGACTCTGCTTTAAGTTACAATGATTTTACCTTTTCAGGTGTTTTTATTAATGGTGGGAATCGGTTAGCGTTTATGACTGGGTCTGACACTGGGGATAAAATTATTACTAGCTTGCAAACTATTCCCTTAAACGTTTGGAGCCATGTGGCTATATCTAGGAGTAAGTTAACTGGACAAGTGTCTTTGTTCATTAATGGAGTCAAAGACAGCAGCTTAGTCATTGATAATAAAAACTCGTTAAATGCTAATAATAAAGTTTTGATTGGTGGTAATAAAATCAACAATAATTACTTTAAAGGAGAAATTGACGAAGTTAGGTTTTTTACTGGGGTGGCTACTGAGGCTGAAGTTGGTAGTGTGATGACCGAAATTCAACCTTGTTTATTACCTGAGGTATTACCACAGCCGTTGCTCGATATGCGCTTTGATGAAGAGTCGTGGAGTGGTCCTAATTCAGTGATTGATAGCAGTGGTAACAATTATCACGGTACACCTTTTGACACGCTTCCTGTTGCCAGCCCTTTTTGTCGTGCTGCTAATTTAACTGCAGGTGATATTGATGACTATATTTCAATTAACCATAACGCGGTTAATGGCTTAAAGGATTTCACTTTCATGGTGTGGGGGAAAACGACAATAAGGCATGACTTAACAATCTTATCTGTTGCCAAACAAGCAACAGGCTCAGAAAGTACTGGGTTAGCAGCAAATCAAGCGGTGTTTTTTCTTGATTATGATAGTGATGGCGAACATCAATTTTGGCCGACAATAAAAAATGCGAGTTTTCAATCATCGACACGACTTGATGAGGAGCTTGATGTTGCAGATGAACAATGGCACCAATTAGTGTGGACCAGGGATGAATCTGAAAAGAAAAGTTGCTTTTACCTCGATGGGCAATTGCAGGGTTGTGTCGATGATATTAATGGCGGAGAAATTAAAGCGTCACTTGGTGGTTTATTATTAGGGCAAGAAGCAGATACTCTAGGTGGTAGTTTTGATAAAAATCAAAGTTGGGTTGGCTTACTTGATGAGTTATTAATTTTTGATTATGTTTTGGAACAACCTACTATTGACCTTATCCGTATTAACACCCTTGAAGGAAAAACATGGGACGGTGAACCACGAAGTTGTGTGATATCACCGGTAGTCGATTTACGTTTTGATGAGCAACTTGAGGGCGGGAATGGCATCGTTGAGGATGCGACTGTGAATGGTTTTGATGCCAATGTGGTTAATGCGCCATCGGTTGAAGGCGTTTCTGGTCAGTGTTATGCAAGTGATTTAACAGCTAACGGCACTTCCGATTATATTGAATTGAATCATCAGGCACTTGATCGTACATCCGACTTTACTATTTCATGGTGGGGGAAAACGCAGAGTGATGTGGACGTTGCTCAAACATTTATTTCAGGCAGTGACTCAGGCAGTCAGCACAATGAAGTCCTTGCTTTTTTTAGTCAGCCCAACTATTTCGATCCGCATATAAAGAACATTTATAAACGACTTTGGGTTCCTAGCAACCCTCGTGATGGTCAATGGCATCACTATACATGGCGTAGGCGAGAGGGAGAGCATTGTTTATTTATTGATGGTGTTCTTGTGAGGTGTGACACTTTAACTAATTCTCCACTGTTATCGGTTGCAGACGGCGGGTTATTTATCGGTCAAGAAATAGATGATTATAAAGATGGTGATTCTAACCCTTTTGATTTTGTGGCAAGCCAAGACTGGGAAGGGTATGTTGATGAGCTAGTTATTTTTCGCGGCGCTTTGTCAGCTTCTCAAATAGAAAAAATTTATCGTCATAACAAAGAAGGTAACAACTGGGATGGCACGGAGAAGTCTTGTGCAAGTAAAGTATTAGAGCCAGTATTAGATATGCGTTTTGATCAAGCCGCATGGTTTGATCAGAGCTCAGTGATTGATAGTAGTGCCTATGGAAATCACGGTACAGCCCATGATGTATTTTCGGCGGTGGGCTATAAAGATAAATGTTATGCTGCTGATCTTAATGGTAACAATCACATTGAAATAGCCAATTCACCAGAGTTAGAGCTAGGGAAAAACAATGCTGATTACACTGTAAATTTTTGGGTGAAGCCAAGTTCTATAAACGGAACTGGAAAGTTCACCATCTTTTCGAAAGAGCGAAATAGTAGCTACTACCTTACGCCATCCATAATGTTAGAGAGACATAATAATGATAGCTTGAGGGTCTATAACCAAGTCTCTACTGCGGCAAACCATTTAGAACACTTTTATAGTACGCTCGACAGCTTAGTGCTTAATGATCAATGGTATCACTTGAGTATTGTAAAACAAGGCCACAATTTAGTCGTTTATGTGAATGGGGTTAAAGATAGTCCTTCACCTGAACATGTTTTGGAAGGTGATACTGAACATAGTGATATGGCAATATACCTAGGAGAAAATAGTTCGCACACTGGATTAAAGGGATTAGCAGGTTTATTAGATGAGCTTGTAGTATTTGATTTTGCCCTGTCGCAAGAGCAGATTCAAAAGATATATACTAACACGTTTGCGGGTAACAACTGGGATGGTAGTGCTAAAAGTTGTAGTGCGGCACTGGATCACTATCGCTTTGAGTTTGCTGCTCAAGGTTTAACTTGCCAAGCGAGTGATGTAACTCTCAAAGCCTGTGTTGACGCGAGCTGTAGCACGTTATTACCTTCTCAGGCATTAGACGTTACACTCGAACCTATCACTGGCTGGCGTGATGGTAAAGATATAAATTTCACCTCTTCAAAGCATCTTAAGCTGGCTAGAAATGCTCCCGGTATTGCCACTCTAGGACTGAGCGCTAAGTCCTTAGATGCCCCTGTGAAGTGCTACGCTGACAGCGCATTAAACCCAACCAGTTGTCAGATAAACTTTGTTGATACTGGTTTCGTGTTTGATCATATAAATACACAGATATCGGCAAAACCGTCGAATGAAGAATTTAATGCGCAGAACTTATCTGTCCAAGCGTTAACAAAAGGAGCTACGCCTGAAGCAGCTTGTGTCGGTGTGTTCGCTGAAAATCAGCAGGTGGAACTCGACTTTAAATACAATTGCGTGATTGAAGGGGGCGGTAACCCATCTTGTCCAGCAGCAAGTTCTGTCACCTTATCTGGTAATGATGGTTTAACCGTTGCGACGCAACATTTATCGACCTCGTATAATCAATTAAAATTAGAGTTTGATGCTGACTCGCGAGCCTACTTTAATATGCAATATCCCGACGCAGCAAAATTATCGCTTGCAGTGAAGAAAGTGCTCCCACTAGCTGACGGTTTGACCAAAACTTTAGAGACAACTTCAAATAGTTATGTGGTAAAACCATTTGGTTTGGAGGTCGTATTAAATGACCTTACTGATAGTTTTGCCAATGATCATAATGGCACGAAATACAAAAACGCAGGAGAGAGTTTCGGTGTAACAGTTACGCCGATTGGCTGGGTTGCAGGACAAGACACGAATGTTGATGGGCAGGCGGATATTGGTGTTAATGTAGCGAGTAACCCTAGTGTAGGTAACTTCAACATTGATCAGTTGGCATTGAGTCATCGGTTGCTTAAGCCTTCGGGTGCCAATGCTAACCTTGGCCGTTTAATAGCCACGCCTGCTGTGCCTGCGTTTTCTAGCTCTACGGCGACATCAAATCTAATTTTTGATGAAGTTGGAATTATTGGTCTGGATGTTCAGTTACAAGATCGTGATTATTTAGGGCAAGGAAATATCACTGGCCACCTTGAGAATATCGGACGATTCGTTCCGAGTCATTTTGAGATTACTGCAACAGACGGGCGCTTTACTTCACAGTGTTTTAGCTATAGTTATACTGGTGCACAGACCACAACGGGGGATGGCATTCTAACTTATGATAGCAGTGAGTCTCCTCATGTTATTGTTGCCGCTAAAAATACAGCAGGAAATCTAACGCAAAATTACAGAGGCGATTTCAATAAACTGACTACAGCTTCCTTTGACGTTGCTGTGCCGAGTCAAGACCGTACACAGCTTGGTGCAGATGGTGCCAATGAAGTGACTATTTCAGGTAATATTGCCACAGGAACGTTGAGTGAGTTAACGCTTAGTGGTGTGCCACAGTTTGGACAACACAAATATCAACTCTCAACGAATGACCATTTCACTTATGATAAAAACGCAAACGCAAAGGTCGCGCCATTTTCCGGCACTCTTGATTTAACGTTTACTCAGCTTATTGATAGTGATGGGGTAACAATTAATGGCACATTACCGACGTTATCGCCTGTCGTGCCAGAAATTCGCTTCGGGCGAGTCATGTTACGTAATGCCTTTGGGCCTGAAGATGCTGATATCTCGGTGCCTGTTGAGTATCAATACTGGGATGGCGATAAATTTGTAATCAATACCGATCATGATTGCGGGAGTTATCGTGAATCGGACTTTGATTTAACACCCAACAGTTTGGGTGACTTAGATGAGAGTTCATTTAGTAATACCTTGATTGGTATCATGGATGGGAAAACTAGTCTGACACTGCCTGCGAGTAATCAAGAAGGAGAAGTCAGTATTGAGTTTAATGTGCCAAGCTGGCTCCGATATAACTGGCAGGGCGGTAGCGCCTATGATAGAAACCCTCAGGCATTAATTACATTTGGTCGTTATCGAGGTAATGATAGGGTCATTTACTGGCGAGAAGTTCAATAAGTTAAGGCTGATATTAGTGTAAAAACTTCATTTTTTATGTCTTACATATTGTTTTTTACTAAAACTCGAATTTTTGTAACATTAATTGTAAAAACAGTGAGTAGATTGCTTGTTTAAACTTTGTGTGATTGGTACAGTTGTCGGGTTTTCTCATTCTCAAATTAAATCAGGCATGATCGATGTTTAAAAAGCTACGTGGGCTATTCTCAAATGATCTTTCAATAGATCTTGGTACTGCAAATACCCTTATTTACGTACGTGACCAAGGTATCGTATTAGATGAACCTTCGGTTGTGGCAATTCAAGAAGATCGTGGTAACGGAACACGCCGTGTTGCTGCGGTAGGTACAGACGCTAAACGTATGTTAGGTCGTACGCCAGGAAATATTAAAGCGATTCGCCCAATGAAAGATGGCGTTATTGCAGACTTCCATGTTACCGAAAAAATGCTGCAATATTTTATCAAGCAAGTACACAACAATAATGTATTGCGTCCAAGCCCTCGCGTATTAGTATGTGTGCCTTGTGGTTCTACCCAAGTCGAGCGTCGTGCAATTAAAGAGTCTGCTGAAGGCGCAGGTGCGCGCGATGTGTATTTAATTGACGAGCCTATGGCCGCAGCAATTGGTGCTGGTATGCCAGTATCAGAAGCTACAGGTTCAATGGTGATCGATATTGGTGGTGGTACAACCGAAGTTGCGATCATTTCATTAAATGGTGTTGTTTACTCAAGCTCAGTTCGTATCGGTGGTGATAAGTTTGACGATGCAATCATTAACTATGTACGCCGAAATTTTGGTAGCTTAATTGGTGAGGCGACTGCTGAACGTATTAAGCACGAGATTGGTTCTGCTTACCCTGGTGATGAGCTACGTGAAATTGAGGTTCGTGGTCGTAATTTAGCTGAGGGTGTACCTCGTAGCTTTAGTCTTAACAGCAATGAAATCCTTGAAGCGTTACAAGAGCCATTAACTGGGATTGTCAGTGCGGTCATGACAGCGCTTGAGCAATCACCTCCAGAACTAGCCTCTGATATTTCAGAGCGCGGGATGGTGTTAACCGGTGGTGGCGCATTATTACGCGATCTCGATCGTTTAATTATGGAAGAAACAGGTATTCCAGTCGTTGTTGCTGATGATCCATTAACCTGTGTTGCTCGTGGTGGCGGTAAGGCACTCGAAATGATTGATATGCATGGCGGTGACCTTTTTACTTATGAGTAAAAGCGTTACCCCAAGTGAATCTTGGCTTGGGGAGTTATCATGAAGACGATCTTTTCACGGCGCTTCCCAACCAGTATTAGATTACTTATCTTTATTATCATTTCTTCAGTACTTATCTTGAGTACTGAGCGAATGACCCCTTATCGTGTCTACTTAACGACATTGCTTAGCCCTCTTCAGTACCTTGCGAATGCTCCTATTGAAGCCCTTGATGTTGTTTCTTCTAATGTTAAATCACGCAGCACGCTAATTGCGGAAAATGAACAATTACGACGTCATGAATTACTAGTGGCGGATCGACTACTTAAATTAAAGCATTTAGAGCAAGAAAATAAGCGCTTACGAGCATTGTTAGGTTCGCCAGTACAACCTACACAACGCAAACTCATCGCTCGGGTGCAAGCAGTTGATACCGATCCATTTCGCCTTCATGTCATGATTAATAAAGGGTCTGTGGATGGTGTTTTTATTGGCCAGCCAGTGGTTGATGAAGATGGTGTGGTTGGTCAGGTGGTAGAAGTTAGCCAGTTTAATAGCCGTATCTTACTGATTGCGGATAATAGCCATGCTATCCCATTACGAAACCAGCGCAATGATGTACGCTTAATTGGCGAAGGGACGGGTGATTTACACCAGTTAGAGTTGCAGTTTGTTACTAAAAGTACTGATATAAAAATTGGTGACTTGCTAGTAACGTCGGGCCTTGGAGGGGTATTTCCTGAAGGTTATCCGGTTGCTCGAGTGTCCGGTATTGCTAATCGTGGTAGTGAGATTTACTCAACAATTCAAGTTGAGCCTATTGCACAGTTAGATCGTGTCCGTTATTTATTATTACTATGGCCAAACCAACCAACCGTTGAAGTTAGCAATGCAAGTGATGATGCTTCCGCTAGTCATACGATAAAGGAGCAGTAATGCGCTCTGGTTCAATGGGGTCATTGGTAGTTATTTGGTCTAGTGTCTTTTGTGCTGCTTTTTTACAAGTCATGCCTTTGCCACCATTTCTAGATGACTTCAGACCTAACTGGTTGCTATTAATTAGCTTTTATTGGTGCGTGGCACTGCCTCACCGATTTAATATTGGTAGTGCATGGCTAGCTGGACTAGTCTTAGATTTACTGTGGGGCGCTAACCTAGGGGTCAATGCTTTATCATTTGTTTTGGTCTGCGCAACGTTGACTCATAATTTTCAACGCGTTAGAAGCTTCTCTGTATGGCAACAGGCAATAATTATGGCGTTATTGTCATTGGTGTATCAATTCGTCAACTATCTCCTAACTTCTTGGTTTGTTGGGGCCGTTTCTCATGGTGGTTATTATTTATCGGTAATAACTTCATTGATTGTGTGGCCATGGATCTTTTTTATGTTGCGTAAAACGCGACGCCATTGGTCTGTAACTTAAGTGGAAAAAAAATTGAATAATGTACCGCACCTTTACCTAGCATCTAAATCTCCGAGACGGCGAGAATTACTTGGGCAGCTTGGCATTGAATTTGAGTTAATTGATAGTGAAGTTGATGAGACGCCCCAGCAAAATGAACAGGCCTTAGATTATGTTCGTCGTTTAGCGATTGAAAAAGCCCAAGCGGGTTTTCAACAGCTAGTTCAGCATAATGAACCATGTCCAGACAGTGCTGGAGTTTTAGGTGCCGATACCATTGTTGTTATCGATCAAGAAATCTTAGGTAAGCCTAAAAATCAGGCAGATGCAGTGAGAATGCTGTTATTATTATCTAATAGAACCCATCAAGTGATGACTGCAATTGCTATTGCCAAGGATGAACGATTGATCAGTGAGGTTGTCATAACTGACGTCTCTTTCAGGGAAATCAGTATTCAAGAAGCAAATGATTATTGGCTAACGGGTGAACCCGCTGATAAAGCTGGTGGCTATGGCATTCAGGGCATCGCAGGTCAGTTCATCGAGAATATTAATGGCAGCTATTTCGCCGTGGTTGGACTGCCTTTGATGGAAACACAGCGATTGGTTAATCGTGCTTTGGTTGCGAATCAAAGATAACAGTATAAGAGAGTAAACATGACTAATGTTACAAAGAATATTGCTGCTGAGTTATTGATCAATGTGACCCCGAGTGAAACACGGGTTGCGCTGGTGGAAGACGGAACGTTACAAGAAGTACACATTGAACGTTTAGATAAAAAAGGCATTGTTGGTAATATTTATAAAGGAAAAATTAGTCGGGTTTTACCTGGAATGCAGGCCGCATTTGTTGATATTGGCTTAGATAAAGCCGCGTTTTTACACGCATCTGATATTGTCGTTCGCCGTGAGGGCGAAGAAGAGACTAATCAAAAGGTGCCAGATATTACGACTTTAGCTAAACAAGGGCAGTTTCTGACTGTTCAAGTGATTAAAGATCCTATCAGCACAAAAGGGGCACGTTTAACCACCGATATTACTTTACCTTCTCGATACCTAGTCTTTATGCCAGGAGCAAAACACGTTGGAGTATCACAGCGAATTGAGAATGCAAAAGACCGTAATCGATTAAAAAATGTTGTCTCTAAATACACGCATGATCAAGGTAGCTATATTATTCGCACCGCTGCTGAAGGGATTGGTGAGCATGAACTTGAACAAGATGCTGCATTTTTAAAACGTCTGTGGGCAAAAATCATTGAACGACGTCAGCGTTCTAAAACAAGTGCATTATTGTATGAAGACTTGAGTCTATCATTACGCTTGTTACGTGATTTTGTTGGAACAAACCTTGAACGTATTCGTGTTGACTCTAAATTAACCTTTGAGCTACTCAATGAATTTACTCAAGAGTTTGTTCCTGAACTTTATGATAAGTTGGAATATTACCCTGGCGAGCGCCCAATTTTTGATTGCTATCAAGTCGAGAATGAAATACGTCGTGCATTAGAGCGTAAGGTTGAATTAAAGTCTGGCGGTTATTTAATCATCGATCAAACTGAAGCGATGACGACGATCGACATTAATACTGGGGCCTTTGTTGGTCATCGTAACCTAGAAGATACGATTTTTAGTACAAATTTAGAAGCGACTAAAGCTATCGCAAGACAGTTACGCCTACGTAATTTAGGCGGAATTATCATTATTGATTTTATTGATATGGAACAAGAAGAACATCGACGTCGTGTTCTAAGTAGCTTGGAAGCAGCGTTAGAAAAAGATCGTGTTCGCACTAACGTTAGCAAGTTTTCCAGCCTTGGCCTAGTTGAAATGACTCGCAAGCGAACTCGCGAAAGCTTGGAACATGTTTTATGTAAAGAGTGTCCAAGTTGTAAGGGGCGAGGTTCGCTGAAAACGACTGAAAGTATTTGTTATGAAATCTTCAGAGAGATTATCAGGGTTGATCGCGCTCATGCCGCCGATCGTTTTGTAGTTTATGCGTCAGAGCAAGTGTGCGACTCGTTACTTAATGAGGAAACACATCATCTGGCTGACTTAGAATTATTTATTGATAAAGAAGTGAAGATTCAGCCTGAACCTCAATATGGTCATGAGAAATATGACGTGGTGATGATGTAGTGAGTAAACTTTCTCGAATAGCGCAACACTGTATGGCTAAGCTGTGGATGCTTGGCCTTGCAGTTCTTGTACTTACGGCATTAGCAGTAAGTGCTATTCGTGGCTCATTACCTTATTTAAATCAATATCAACCTCAGATTTCAGCTTACCTTGAGCAGCACCATCAAATACACCTCGATATTGGTCAAGTCTCAGGACACTGGAAAGGTGGTGGCCCCAAACTTGTTTTAGAAGATGTTGGGTTCAATAATAAAGAACAATTAGGTTTTAACTTACAAGTAAAACAATTGACGCTTCACTTTGATTTAGTCGCCTCAATACGAGCTTTTTCACCACGATTTAGTGTCATTGAATTAGATAAACCACATTTATTATTAGGTACATTCCCACCCACAAATGAGCCTGAAGAGGGCGAAGAGGTTTTCGATCCCTTCCCTTTATTGATAGATCTTGTTCAAGAGTTAGCCATTTCTGAGGCGACGATCGCATTTGATTCAAGCTATGGTGTTTTACCGCCAATAGAGTTTGCTAAATTAACTTGGTTGAGTGTTGATGAGCAGCGTCAGTTACAGTTGTCGATGACGAGTGCATCAGGGCATAATGAAGTTGTAAATGCTATTGTTGACCTTCGAGGTAAAACACAAGAGCAACTCTACGGTAGGGTGTACATTAAAGCTAATCAATGGCAATGGTTAGATGATTTAAAAGTATTATTGCCCCAGTTAGATCATCAAGCACAAGCGCAAGCTAGCTTTGAGTTATGGGCAGACTTTTCTGCGAGCCAACTCGATTCTATGATATTACGACTAGGTGATAACGAGCTAGCTTGGTCTAGTAATGAGCTACCACAACGATTGAGTTTAGGCCAAGATCAAGTTCAATGGTTATCATACCGAGATGGTTGGATACTTGAGGCTGAAGCTCTCGAACTTACCTTAAACGGGCAAGCATTAAATCCTGTTGATTTATATTTAAATCAGCAACGAGGGTTAGTCAGTGGTCAACTGAGCCAAATTGATATTAGCCTGTTTGATAACCTCGTCGGATTACTCTCTGCAAGTGAGCTAGCACAGCAGCAACTAGCGATGGAGCTATCACCACAAGGAAAGATTACCGAGTTCAAATTCCAGCAGCAGAACAGTCAATGGTATTATCAAGGTCAAATAGCCAATTATTCGCAACAACTAGCCAAAGGTATTCCGCAAGTTAATGGGTTATATGGTCAATTTTCTGGTGTTGGATTAGAAGGGAAAGCGGACTTATCAATTAACGATAGTGCACTAAACTTCGGTGACGTTTTTAGTCAACCAATGTCTGTGAAAGATTTTAACACGACGCTATTTTGGGGCGGGGATACTGAACGTTTCTGGTTTGGTTCGGATCGACTAACATTCAATAATAATCATCTTACTTTAGAATCAGCATGGCAAGTGACCTTAGCCCCACAGAGTGGGCCAGTGTTATCCCTTTATGGGGAAGCGAGTGTACATAACTTAACATCGGTTCAGTATTATTTACCTCAACAGTTACTTGGAGAAGGGCTAACGTCTTATCTTGAAGAAGGCATTCAACGCGGTAAGGCAAAAGAAGTTAGCTTATTGTGGCAAGGTGAGCTGGGGCATTTCCCCTACCAGCATCATCGTGGAACCTTTGAAGTATTAGCCAAAGTTGAACAAGCCCAATTTCAATTCGCACCTGATTGGTCACCGGTCAGTCGGGCTAAACTTGATCTTCATTTTAAGAATGAAGCGATGCTGATTACAGGTCATAGCGGGCGTGTTAATAACCTTGCGTTTGACAAAGTAACGGTGGCCATCGATGACTTATTAAATGCTGCCTCAGTTAACGTCGGCGTTAATGTTAATCAGGGGCAATCTCGAATCAAAAAATTTGTCGCCCAATCTCCAATTGATGAAGTATTAAGTCCCGTGCTGTCGCACCTTGATGTGAGTGGTCGCATTCACACTAGGGTTGACATAGATGTTCCATTTGACGGCGGAGATCCTAGTGTTACGGGGCATGTGAAGCTTCGAAATAACAATCTAAATATCAAAGCTATGGACCTTGATGTACATAGACTTCGCGGTACTGTTGAGTTTAACGGTGGCGAAGTCGTTGCCAATACCATTACGGGGCAATTATTTGAGCAGCCTGTAAAACTTGACATAAAAACTAAGCCGCTTGGTAATGATTACGGTATTGCAATTGATTTGGCGGCTAAGTGGCACAGCGAAAAAGTCCCAGAACAATGGCGTCAGTATCTAGATAAATATATCGCAGGTGAACTTGATTGGCTTGGGCGCGTGACACTTAAGGTGACTGAGGGGGATGTACATTATCAGGCTAACTTTAAATCTCCAATGACAGGGTTAGAACTCAAGTTACCGAAACCCTTAGATAAGTATGTCTCGCAACAAGAGGACTTGTTAGTATCAACGACAGGTACCTTAAGCGGTGGCCAATTTAACATGGCTTTAGGTTCTCGTGCCGAGGTATTAGCGCAGTTTGAAATTGGTGAAAATGGCTTTGTATTACCTGATGTTAGTTTGCTCGTTGGCCGTGGTTTTCAAGTGAAAGATACCTTAAGGGAACAGGGGTTATCGATCAAAGTTGATCTAGATACCTTAGCTCTTGATGAATGGCTAACCTTCATTAGCAATATTGAGCAGGGCCAAAGCGATGGGGGGATTATTCCGCCCCTGCATCACATTTCAGCTCAAGTAAAAGAGCTTCAAGTGTTTGGGCAAACATTAGAGTCGGTTACTTTGTCTGGGGTGAAGGAGCTCGAACACTGGGCAATTGATGTAGTTAGTGAGCAAGCACAAGGTCAAATTAAACTATACGATGACTTTAAGCAGCGAGGTATTGAAGTTGATTTTGAGCGCCTAGCGCTTGCGGATTCGCAAGATAAGGAATCTAAGCAAGCTACGGTTGCATCTTTGCAAGCGCTACCGCCTCTGTTATTTAAATGTAAACAATGTAGTTTCACTGATTCAAATTTAGGGCAAGTGAGTTTTCGCACTCAACCTCACCCACAAGGGGTAGAAGTAAAAGACTTTCTGGTTAATGCCCAGCGAACGACACTCAAAGCAGATGCGATCTGGGGCTTTGATGAACAAGGTGAGTTTACTCGCGTCACAGGCTCGCTGGCTAGTGATAACCTTGAAGCCACATTAGGTATTTTTAATTATTCTTCGAGTATTAAAGACAGTGATGCCGTGGCCGATATTGATGTGACTTGGCGAGGGAATTTATATAGCCCGGATATCGCTTCACTTAATGGGGATTTCAAATGGCGCTTTGGCGAAGGCCATATTGCTGAGGTGAGTGATAAAGGGGCACGAATCTTCTCGTTGTTTAGTTTAGATTCGCTACGCCGTAAGTTGTTACTAGATTTTAGAGACGTTTTTGTCGAGGGAATTTTCTTTAATTATTTCGAAGGTAGCTTTCAGATTGAAGATGGCGTGGCTGTGACTAGAAACGCCTATATGGATGCCATTGCTGGTGATGTTGATGTTATTGGTTCGATAAATTTAGTGACGACTGATCTTGATTATTATATTACGTTTTCACCACGCCTTATTTCTAACATACCTGTTATTGCAGGGGTTGTAACCAGTACACCTCAAGTCTTTATTTTAGCTTTTGCACTCACTAAAGTATTGGAACCTATTGTCGACGTTGTATCTCAAGTTAATTTTAAGCTATCGGGTACGGTTGCTACACCAGAATTTATTGAAGTTAATCGTCAGCAAAAGAAATACCGTGTTCCTGAGCATATATTACCTAAACCCGCTGCCGCTGAAGAAGCGGAGCCGCCGCAAGGAGCACATAATCAACTTGCTCCTAGTCTAAAGGAAAAGTTAGATGTCAAACTCACAGGCGAGCTTGTTGGAAATACCCGACAATGATCAAGCGCTACTAGTTGCCATTCAGTTGACCTCTGGTGTCAAGGTTGATGAAAACCTTGCAATTATTGAGCAACAGTTTGAGGCGCTACGTAAGCAATACCCTGAAAAGGACATAGTTGTTGTTCTTCCCGAGTGCTGTTTAATGTTTGCTAAGCGTGATTCGGATGTGAAAGCAATCGCCGAAGAAGCAGGCATTGGACCAATGCAGCAAGCTCTTTGTCAATTGGCAGAAAAATTTAAGGTCTATTTGGTTGCTGGAACCATCGCGATTAAAGCGCCTGATGGTCGTCATTTTGCAGCGAGTTTATTGATTTCTCCTCAAGGGAAGATATTAGCTCAATATAATAAAATTCATTTGTTTGATGTTGATGTTGCCGATGGCTTTGGTAGCTATCGTGAGTCTGACAATACACATCCTGGTCGAGATATCTGTGTTGTTGAAACGCCAATTGGACGAATTGGCCTAGCAGTATGCTATGATCTACGCTTTAGTGCCTTATTCAAGGCAATGGCCGAGCAGCAGGCTGATATTATTGTATTACCCAGTGCATTTACCAAGCCGACAGGCCAAGCGCATTGGGAGTTACTAGTACGAGCTAGGGCCGTTGAAAATCAGTGTTTTATGATTGCTGCTAACCAAAGTGGTCTGCACCAAAATGGCCGTGAAACATGGGGACACTCGATGATTGTGAGCCCTTGGGGGGAGGTTTGTGATGAACTCGCCTCTGGCGTTGGCTTCATAGCGGCTCCTTTGAATCCCCAATTAATTCAAGAATGTCGTGCAAAGATGCCGATGGCACAGCAACAGCGATTTTCTAAAAGTGTATTAAGCGCTAAATAAGACTAATATTTTTATTAGCGATAACTATTTAACTATTGAGAAACCTATGAGCTTTGAAAAAGTCAGTGAGTCATTATTAGCCCCAACAGGGTTATCTACAGACCATTTACATCAATATCTAACTACTATTCATCAACATAAGATTGATTTCGCTGATTTATATTTCCAAGCATCTCATCATGAATCTTGGGTGCTAGAAGATGGCATCATCAAAGAGGGTAGCTTTAACATTGAGCGAGGTGTTGGTGTACGTGCAATCTCAGGTGAAAAGACTGGATTCGCTTATGCAGATGAAATTAATGATAAATCAATTTCGCAAAGTGTGCTCGCTGCCCGAGGTATTGCTCAAGCGGGTTATGATGGTAAAGTGAATGCTTGGCAACGTACAGAAAATATCGCCACCTATCAGGAGATTAACCCTCTATCATTGATGAGTGAGGTAGAAAAACTCGATATTTTACGTTCGATAGATCAACATGCTCGTGCTCAAGATCCTAAGGTTAGTCAAGTTGTAGCTAGTATTTCAGGTGTTTATGAAGAGATATTAGTTGCAGCAACAGACGGTACATTAGCAACGGATATTAGGCCGCTGGTTCGTTTAAACTGTAGTGTCATCGTTGAAGATAATGGTAAACGTGAAAGAGGATCGGCCGGGGGCGGTGGTCGTAGTGACTATAGCTTCTTTTTACAATCAGTTAATGGCAAAAAACGTCTAGAAACTTACGCTGAAGAAGCTGTTCGTCAGGCATTGGTTAATCTTTCTGCAATCGATGCTCCTGCGGGGATGATGCCCGTTGTTCTAGGTAATGGTTGGCCTGCAGTTTTATTACATGAAGCTGTCGGACATGGTTTAGAGGGCGACTTTAACCGTAAAGGTTCATCTGCGTTTAGCGGTAAAATTGGCCAGCAAGTGGCTTCACCTCTTTGTACCGTCATTGATGATGGAACAATGAGTGATCGCCGTGGCTCATTAAGCATTGATGATGAAGGTGTACCTGGTCAGCGAAATGTTCTGATTGAAGAAGGTATTCTAAAGGGCTACATGTTCGATAAGCATAATGCACGACTTATGGACACTGTTAGTACAGGTAACGGACGCCGTGAGTCTTATGCCTCTTTACCATTGCCACGAATGACCAATACTTTTATGTTAGCAGGGCAGAGTGATCCAAAAGATATTATCGCGAGTGTTGAAGACGGTATTTATGCCCCTAACTTTGGTGGCGGCCAGGTTGATATCACTTCTGGTAAATTTGTATTCTCAGCATCTGAGGCTTACATCATCAAAAATGGTGAAATTGGTGCAGCAATTAAGGGCGCTACACTTATTGGTAGTGGCTCTGAAGCGATGCAGCAAATCTCAATGTTAGGTAACGATCTTGAGTTAGATCCTGGCGTTGGAGTGTGTGGTAAAGATGGTCAAAGTGTTCCTGTAGGTGTTGGTCAACCAACATTAAAGCTGGATAAAATTACTGTGGGTGGCACTGAGTAACCAAGAACTTCGTATGGCCTTAAGCTTATTAAGTTTAGGGCTATATTATGCACCTTTCCCTTCAAGCTTAAGTTTAAGCGCAGTAAGCTCCATTAACTGGGAATGCATGGTTGCAAGTTGGTCCTGTAACAGCTTTAGTTGTTCTAATGAGGCTTCATCATCTTGACCTATCAATTGTTTTATTTTTTCTTCGACCTCTTCTATTTGCTGTTTGAGTTCCTCAATTAATTTATCAACGACACTTGCTTGTGGATCCACCTCTTCGGTTTTTTCTTGCTGTTCAGTTCTCTTGTCATATAGCGCTTTACCGTAATCAGAGCTTTTCTCTTGTTGCAGCTTCTCTTGTCCCTCTGCTGATATGGAAATCTTCTCAGCCGAATTGGAGGCAGTCTGATTATTCGCAGGTTGCGGGATTGACCACTTGCTTTGTTTATCGGTTGTTGAGTATGAGGAGTGTTGATTGGCGAAGCTTATATTGGCCCCGATTGAATTATTAACGCTCATGCCTTTTTATCCTTAATAAGGGAGTTATATAACTTATCGGCAGTTTGAACTTTAACTGAAGCTTAAAATAAAAAGCGCAGCTTCGAGGAAGCTGCGCTTTGATTGCAATGAGACTAAAAAAATAAAAGCTTAAACTTTAGTGACTTTAGTGATCATTTGGCTAATGTACGCATGATGTGCCTTCGTTGTTGCACCTTTAGTGAAACCCATCCCTGACACTTCATCTAAGATGTTGTTTAACTGGCCTAGAGCAGCTGCTTTAGCTAAGTTGTCGTAAGATGAAGAACGAGCTAAGCCACTGATAGCAATTAGTCGCTTAACATATTCAACTTGTAAATTTTGGCTCTGAGAGCTTTCTTTACTGTCGTCAAAAATTGCATCGGTTAGGTCACTCAACACGTTTGTAAGCGTGTAAGTGTTACCGTAAAGTGATGTATCAGAAACACGTTTTAATACACGAGGGTGTAATAATTGTGTTAATACTGACTTCTGCATGTTCAGTACCATGTCGTGAGCTCGTGGATCTTCGTTACGACCCATGTGGTTAAAACCACGACGTTGGTGTTGCATGTAGTTAAATAATGGATGCATCGCACTTAATGCGTCAGCAGCAAATACATTTTCAGCTAATGCTTGCATTGCTTCTTGTTGGATCGAAGCTGGCACTGGTGTGTATGGCTTAGTATCGCTATCTTTTGATACGAAATCACGCTCGATATAGACACCACCAATTTGGCGAGAAATAACTTCTGCTTGCTTCTTGTATTGACCGTAAAGCGAATTAGCAGTAATTAATAGCGGTTGGTGTGACCCACCTTCTTTTAATGTTTTTTGCTTTAATTCACCAAAGATATGATTGATTAGCCCCATACGATCTGTTGCGTAAGCGACAGGGTTTGATGACATATCACCAATCATAATACGAGGGTCAATGTGTCGGCCAGGGGCACGCATATCATCAGCATCATTACCAAAGGCATGACCTTTTTCATTTGAGCGGCTTAAGATAGCATCAAGGCGTTGCTTCTCATCATCTGCATTATCTAGGGCTGTTGAATAGCCATATTCAATGGCCCAGATGTCGTATGGCCCCGGTGCTGTTTGGAAGTAATCACCTTGCGCTACACCAATAGGCGCAACGTTCACTGGCGTGTAATCCATTACTGAACCGGTTAAAGCACCTTTTGTTAGCGCCTTATTATGAATGTCTTTCTCGTCCCATAAGATAGATGCTTTCATGTTATGGTTTAAACCTAGCGTATGACCAACTTCATGTAAAATCAGCATACGTAGACCTTCATCTAGTAACGCTTTCTTTTCAATCTCATTGCTATTAGCCATTGCGTGACCAAGCATTAAACCCTGCTGTAGTTCATGACCTGCACTACAGTTTAACGTTGTATTGCTTAGCGCTTCATTTTGATGGCTTAAGCTGCTTGCACCTTGAGAGTATAGGTTGTCAAAGATCCAGCGATTTTTCATGAAGACGAACTCTAACATGATGTCTGAACCAATCATTTCACCCGTTAGCGGATTAGCGAGTGATGGGCCATAGCCACCAAAGCGAGGGCGTGGTGATGCAGTCCAGCGTAATACGTTGTAGTTAATATCACCGGCGTCCCACGTTGCATCGTCTGGCTGAGTTTTAACTTGGATAGCGTTTTTAAAGCCTGCTTTTTCAAAGGCAATGTTCCAGCTTAGTGTCGCTTCTTCGATAGTTTTACGCCACTCATGTGGAGTGGTGTTTTCAATCCACCAAACGATAGGTTCAACTGGTTCTGACAGCTCTGCAGTAGGGTCTTTTTTAACTAAGTTCCAACGTTTGATAACATCTTGATACGGTGCCCATTTACTTGATGTCATTTCATCGTATTGATGAGTGAAGTACCCAATGCGAGCATCATCATAGCGTGGTTTGAAGCCTGTATTAGGTAGTTCAACAAATGAATGTTGTACTTTTACAGAAGTACTACGAGGGTCTGAAACAGCGCCTGAACCTCGAACAGAAGGGTTCGGGTTGTTAAATACATAATCAACAACAACATCAACGTTATTGTCATAAGCACGTTTATTTAGGATACGTGACTTTTTGCTGTTTAATTTGCCCACTTTAAAGCGCTTTTTAGCAAACTTATCGTTTGGGTTATTCCACGGAGAAACTTTGTGTAACGCTTCACTTAAGAATAATTTATCAACGTTAACGGCAATTTGGCCGTTTTCTTCTTTCTTAATTTTTAATGAAGCAAGCACTGCTTCACTGATATTAGCTTCGCTAGCACGGCTAATTGGGTTGCTCTCATCAAATTTATAACGTGGAGTTTTTGTGATGATGTCGATGCGGTTAAAGTAACGGCGTAATTCAATGATTTTATTTTCACGATAACCACCACGGAAGTGGCCTGCATCTGATAAACCGTCAACAGTGTGAGCAAAGTATAGGAATGGTGTGTCTAGCTGTTTTTCTTCAATAAGCATTAGTGTTTCACCAGTTTTTTTATCTTGATAAAAATCAAATAAACCAGTGGTTGCAGTTTTATCTTTGATCAGAGATGCGATCGTTTCTTCTTTTTTTTCTTTTTTCGACTTTTTGTCTTCTGTGGCAAATGCTGTATTACTTGCAGAGAATGCAAGCAATAGCGCCAATGAAACACTCGTGAATTTCATGAATAATTCCTTTAAGGCTAAATAATTAACCATCTATTTTATAATTGATTTGTATGGTGTGTAGCAATCTCGCTTAGTTAGACTAAAGGAGAGATTGGCTCAGTTTACGCAAAGTTGAAGTAAGACTAAACAACAAAACGTAACAATATGTAACAGTGAGTGACAATAGTTTACTCACTCACCGTTTAAGGTTAATACCAGTGTACGATTAGTAGCATAATTGCGATGCTCGCAGAGATATAGCCCTTGCCACAGGCCAAGTTGAAGTTGACCATTGGCGATTGGGATGCTTTGGCTAGCACCTAAGGTGCTTGCTTTAATATGCGCTGGCATATCGTCACTACCTTCATCCATATGTTGGTAGTAAGGGGCGTTTTCAGGAACACTACGGTTGAAGTGTTGCTCTAAATCATGTCGAACACTAGGATCTGCATTTTCATTAATGGTTAATGAAGCTGAAGTGTGTTGAATAAAAACATGAAGCACGCCAACCTTAAGCTGACGTATTTCAGGAAGGGCGTTGCTCACCTCATCAGTAATGAGGTGAAACCCTCGCGGCTTTGCTGCAATTGATAGTTGACGCGATAGCCACATGATTTAATCTTGTTCGTTAAATGACTTAATATATTTAAATAGCTCCTTGAAGCTTTTAGCAGGTTTTTCTGCTTTCACTTCTTTGGCGGCTTGGCGTGTCAGTTGACGTAACTTCTGACGATCGGCGCTTGGGTGCTGCTCTAAAAACTCATTTACAGCGCTGTCACCTTGCTTGATGATTCTATCACGTAGCTTTTCAAGCTTAACCGATTCTAAATCCGCACGTTTATCGCGATGCTTAAACTGTTCGATAGCCGTTCTGATCCCATCAACATCGCTATTGCGTAATACCTTGGCGACCAATTGCATTTGACGGCGAAAGCCTTCTTTGGTGTGGCGAATACGGTTGGCTAGCGTTACAGCAGCCTGTAGTTCATCACTCATAGGCAGGCTGGCTCGCTGACTATCTGATAATGCCATAATCGTCCGACCTAGACTGTGATAATCTTCTGCTTGACGTTTTAATTCACTACGGCTCACCCAATCGTCTAAATCTGAACCGACTTCAATGGTTGCTTTTTTCGCTTTGCTCATTGATTTTCTCAACTATAGTAATTACTGACGACATTGTAGCATTTTTTTTCTTAGAACAGATCGCTTGATGCTCAAGCATGCTAAGATATTGACATATATTATAGATAGGAATTGCCTTGTGGCTGTAGATAACGATATTTTTGATGAATTGGCTCGGGTGAAAGAGTCCGTAGCAAAAGCATTAGACTCGGCGAAACGTCATGGCGCTTCGAGTGCTGAAGTATCAATGAGCAAGCAAACAGGGTTATGTGTTTCTACACGTTTGCGTGAAGTTGAGACGGTTGAGTTTAACCATGATGGTGCACTGGGGATCAGTGTATATTGTGGCAATCGTAAGGGCAGTAGCTCGACATCGGATTTAAGTGAATCGGCAATCGAAAGTGCTGTGAAAGCTGCTATTAGTATTGCTAAACACACTTCAGAAGATCCTTATAATGGTTTGGCTGATGCCGATTTGATGGTCACTAACCCTCCAGATCTTGATTTATATCACCCTGGTAGCTTAGACCCGCAGTTTGCGATTGAGCAAGCCCTCGCTGCTGAGGATGCCGCGTTAAGCTACAGTGAAGAAATTACCAACTCTGATGGTGCGTCATATAACTCTCATCAAGGCCTTCGTGTTTACGGAAATAGTCACGGCTTATTAGAAGGCTACCCGAGCACGCGTCACAGCTTATCTTGTGTCACCATTGGCGAGCGTAATGGCGAGATGGAGCGAGACTATGATTATGCGGTTTCGCGTTATCCTAATAAATTAGGCTCTCCTAAATTAATTGGTGAGAAAGCGGCTCAACATACTATCGATCGCTTAGGGGCGAGAAAATTAGAGACAATGACTGTTCCTGTTGTCATTGATGCTTCATTATCAGCGGGTTTTATTGGTCACCTTGTTTCTGCTATTGGCGGTGGTAGCTTATACCGTAAAGCGAGCTTCTTGCTTGATCGTAAAGGCGAACAAATTTTCCCTTCATGGTTAAGTATTGAAGAAAAACCTCATTTAAAAGGTTACTTAGCTTCAACGCCTTTTGATCATGAAGGTTTAGCGACAAAGGATTTAACCGTCATTGATAACGGTGTGTTAGCGAGCTACTTAATTACCAGCTATGCTGGCCGTAAGTTGAATATGCAACCTACAGGGCACGCTGGTGGTACACACACATGGTTAGTAAATAACACTGTTGCTGAGCAAAGTGAATTATTAAAGCAGATGGGAACAGGCTTGTTGGTAACGGACTTAATGGGCTCATCGGTGAATATTATTACAGGTGATTATTCACGTGGTGCTGCTGGCTTTTGGGTGGAAAATGGCGTTATTCAATACCCTGTCCATGAAATCACCATTGCAGGCAACCTCAATGATATGTATAAAAATATCGTTGCAATATCTGGCGATGTTGATGAACGAAAGAGTACCTTATGTGGCTCAATCCTACTGGAAGAAATGAAGGTGGCTGGTAACTAAACCACCTTGAACCAGTGCGTTATATAGCCCGAGTTATCAATTGATAACTCGGGCTTTTTTGTTAACTACGGCGTATAAACTAAAGTCGCTGTACCGAGGAAGGCAAAAATACCCACGACGTCAGTAATCGTGGTTAACACGACCCCTCCAGCCAGCGCTGGGTCGATTTTAAGGCGCCTCATAACAAGTGGTATTAATACACCGGAAAGGCCAGCAGCAGTCATATTAGCTAACATTGCAAAGGCAATGACGAGGCCAAGTTTGATGTCTCCTTGCCATAATGCAACGACAACGGAGAGTATGAGTGCCCAAATAAGCCCATTGAGAGCACCGATCGCGAGCTCTTTGCCAATGAGCCATCGTTTATTACGATCACCAATGTGACCAAGTGCCATACCGCGAATAATTAAGGTCAATGTTTGATTTCCAGCGATACCACCCATACTTGGTACCAAGGTGTTCAATATAGCCAGAATTGCCATTTGCGCAAGAATAGGCTCAAACATATTACTAACAGCAACAGCAGCGAGTGCTGTTAGTAAGTTAATACCAAGCCACACTGAACGTTTTTGAGTACTTTTAATAACAGGAGCGAAGGTATCTTCTTCATCATCTAAACCCGCCATACTCATCATGGAATGCTCTGCGTCTTCACGAATGATGTCAACAACATCATCAATGGTGATCCGGCCCAGAAGTTTTCCTTCACCATCAATAACTGGTGCCGAAACCCAGTCATGTCGCTCAAATTGCTGTGCGACTTCAGTATCTTCCATTGTTGCAGGGATGGCTTCTAGGGTGCGATCCATGATTTGGGACACTGTCATTATCGGGTTAGATGTAATTAAGGTTGATAGCGTAACACCACCTAACAATGTATCTTCTTTATCAACAACGTAGAGCATGTCGGTCGCTTCAGGCAACTCACCTTTAAGACGAAGGTAACGTAAAACTACATCAAGATTTACATCAGGGCGCAAGGTGACTGTATCTGTGTTCATGATACTGCCGGCAGTATCTTCTTCGTAGGCCATTGCCGCCTCAACTCGGTGGCGGTCTTGCGCATCCATCGCTTCAAGTACTTGCTGGTAGATGCTATCAGGTAAAGTACGTAAAACTTCGGTTAAGTCATCGGTGTCCATAGTCTCGGCAGCTGCCGCAAGCTGGTGAGCTTGCATCTGCCGAACAATGCTTTTTTGTACATCCTCTGAAAGCTCTTCTAGGATGTCACCCTGATCATCATGGTCAACAAGTTGCCATAACACCTGACGAGTTTTATAAGGACTAGATTCAAGTAAAAGCGCAACGTCACAAGCGGGTAGATCCATCAATATTTGTCGCACATGAACAAACATACCACTGCTGAGGGCTTTTTCTACCTCATCGAAGCGTTGGTTTGAGAATTCTTGTTTAACAACTGTCTCTGGCATTGGCTTTCGCTTTTATTTCATATTGATTAAGGATAAATTGATTTTTATAAAATTAACGTTAACTCAGTTTTAATCGATTTTTGTTATGTCTTGGCTTTACGAAACATCTCACGGTGGTGAATCTGGATATTGTGCTTTTTGTGAGAAAAGTTTTTAGCTAATTGTTGCGCAATATAAACACTGCGATGTTGCCCGCCAGTACAGCCAATCGCTATTGTGAGGTAACTGCGATTATTTTTTTCTAAGTGAGGCAGCCAAGTATCAATAAAAGTAGTGAGTTGTTCTTCAAGTTGATTCACTAGAGGCTCCGCAGCTAAATACTGTTGTACTGGCGCATCAAGCCCTGTGAGTGGACGCAACTCTGGTTCCCAATGGGGGTTAGGTAAAAAGCGAACATCGAATACAAAATCGACATCTCGTGGCAGACCATATTTAAAACCAAATGATTCAAATACTAATACCAGCTCGCTATCGGTATTGCCAAGAATACGCTCTTTAATCAAGTCACTTAATTGATATATTGTTAACTCACCAGTATCAATCTTTAAGTCGGCTACTTCTGCAAGTTGACGTAATAATGATTTTTCTTCTTTAACCGCTTCAGATAGCGTCATGCACTGTTTGGTTAGCGGGTGCAGGCGTCTGGTCTCACTGTATCGTTTGATTAACGTGGTGCTGGGTGCATCAAGGAAAACTATCTCTAAATCACAGCTTGCTGATAATTGCTCGATTAATTGGCTCAGCTCTGATTGCGTACTAGGAATGTTTCGTACATCAAGACTCACCGCAACAGGTTGCTCCATCTCCTTCATGCTATCGATAAACGAATGCAGCAAGTTCATTGGTAAGTTATCAACGCAGTAATAGCCTAAATCTTCTAATACACGTAAAGCGACACTCTTTCCCGAGCCTGACGTTCCGCTAATGATAGTTAATTTCAATCGAGCATCCATGATGGTTATCTTGTTAATGTTCTTATTTTAGGGGGTTTGTATTTATTTGCAATGAGATAGCAAAGACTTAGCAACAAAAAAGCCTAGCAATGCTAGGCTTTAGAGTGACACTTTAGACTAAAGAATCTAGTGTCGTTGTAATTTTTCTTTGTGTTTGATCACTTGTCGATCAAGTTTATTGATCATTGAGTCGATCGCGGCATACATGTCTTCGTGAGTGGAGGTAGCAAATACTTCCCCGCCGTTTAGGTGAAGTGTTGCTTCTGCAATTTGTTGGAGTTTTTCTACGTTTAAAACAACATGTACGTTATTAATATGTTCGAAGTGGCGCTCTAATTTACTAAATTTTGTGTGCACATAGTCGTGAAGTGATTCTGTAATAGCTACGTGGTGTCCAGTTAAATTAATTTGCATAAAATGCATCCTCCATTTGGTGAGCTTAAATTAAGCTCTTTCTTTGATTGGAAGGTGGGATTGATAACGCATCACGATATTTTGCAATGGTTCTTCTTGCTACTTTAATCCCTTGTTCCGCTAACAAATCTACAATTTTACTATCGCTTAATGGTTTCTTTGGGCTCTCAGCCGCCACTAGTTTTTTGATAATGGCACGAATCGCAGTTGATGAACATTCACCGCCATTCTCAGTGCTAACGTGGCTTGAAAAAAAGTATTTTAATTCAAAAATACCACGTGGCGTATGCATATACTTTTGTGTGGTTACACGAGAGATAGTTGATTCGTGCATTTCCACTGCTTCAGCGACATCATTTAAAACCAATGGTTTCATCGCTTCTTCGCCGTATTCAAAAAAACCTCTCTGTTGCATTACAATACAATTTGCTACCTTTAGCAAGGTGTCATTTCGGCTTTCTAAACTTTTAATAAACCACTTGGCCTCTTGTAAGTGACCTCGAATAAACTGGGTATCTCCACTGCTCTTACTGGTTTTACTCAGCGCCGCATACTCAGCATTGACCTGAATTTTTGGCATGCAATCTGGGTTTAACTCAACAATCCAGCGTCCTTTTACCTTTTTAACCGATACATCTGGAATAACATATTCATCTTTTTCTTTGATGATAGTACTACCAGGGTGCGGGTTTAGAGTTTGAATCAATCGGATAGCTTCAGCGAGTTGTGCTTCTTTTAATTTGGTTTTTTTAGCAAGCGTGCGGTAATCCCGAGTTGCTAATAACTCCATATAACCTTCAACTAAAAGAATGGCTTCATCTCGCCATGGCGTATCTTCTGCAAGGCGCTTTAATTGAATGGCTAAGCATTCACTTGGGCTGCGTGCTGCTACGCCAATTGGATCAAAGTGTTGGATACGTTTTAATACTGCTTCAACTTCATCTAATTCAATTTCAGGATCGGCCATAGCTGTCAGAATATCTTCACAGTCTTGTGATAGGTATCCAGACTCTTCAACAGCATCAATAATGGCCGTTGCAATTGCTCGATCATTATCGCTAAAAGGCGTTAAATTAGCTTGCCACAACAGGTGATCTTGTAAATTCTCAGTGGTTTCCCCTTGATAAACGAAATCACTTTCAGGTCCTGCTGTCGATGACGCTACCGGTGCCGCTGGGCCAGCAGAGATGTAGTCATCCCAAGTTGTGTCTGTTGGCAGATCGTCGCTGATACTTTGCTTGTCCAGAGCTTCAGAAGTATCAATGGTACTAGAGTCATTGCTGTCAAAGTCATTACTGTCGTTATTGGCTTCTAGCGTACTTGATGAGTCATATTCATGCCCTGCGCCATTATCGTCAGCTTTTGTGTTGGCTTCATTTCCCTCGAAGTTCTCTTCGACCTCGAGTAAAGGATTGCTATCCAACGCTTCTTGGATCTCATTTTGAAGATCGAGAGTTGAAAGTTGCAGCAGCCTAATCGCTTGTTGCAACTGTGGGGTCATTGTAAGCGATTGGCCTAATTTTAACTGTAATGAAGCTTTCATTTAAATCCGTTATCTTGAATGTGCTAAAAGGAAGAGAGCACAAAATTATTTTTATCGTATAGTCTAACTATAGTCTGAATTGCTCTCCGAGATAAACATCTCTGACCGTTTGATTTGATAATATGTCATCTGGTTGGCCTTGTGCAATCATTTCACCATGACTAACAATATAAGCAAATTCACAAACATCTAACGTTTCTCGTACGTTATGGTCAGTGATCAGCACTCCTAAGCCACGTTGCTTTAATTGTTCAATGATTTGTTTTATATCAATCACTGAGATAGGGTCAACGCCAGCAAAGGGTTCATCTAATAAAATGAATTCAGGGTCAGCAGCAAGCGCTCGAGCGATCTCTACACGACGTCTTTCTCCACCAGAGAGGGCCATTCCTAAACTGTTTCTAATGTGCTGGATATGGAATTCTTCTAACAAACTCTCTAGCTTCTCAACTCGTTGAGCTTTATTAAGATCTTTACGAGTTTGTAGGATCGCCATGATGTTATCGTAAACGGATAGCTTTCTGAAAATTGATGACTCTTGTGGCAAATAGCCAATGCCTTGTCGTGCACGCTGGTGCATTGGCATTAATGTAATGTCGTTACCGCCAATAGTCACCTGGCCACTATCGCTTGGCACTAGACCAACTACCATATAGAAAGTTGTTGTTTTACCGGCACCGTTTGGGCCTAATAATCCGACGATTTGCCCTTTAGCGACTTCTAATGACACGTCCTTAACGACTTGGCGTCCAGAGTAGTTCTTTGCTAAATGCTGTGCTCTCAATGTACTCATGGTTTAATTTTTACTTTCATTTGGCTGGAGGATTGTGGTTACTTGGTCTTTTTTGTTTGCATTGCGATCAGCGTTTAAAAGCTGTCTGACCATATCGTAACTAATCGTATCGCCTTTAACGACATTTTTGCCCCAAGTTAATTGAGCGCTACGGTTGAGTTTAATGATATTAGTACCGCGCTCAAATCGGATCTCTTTGGCTTGGGCAGAAATATTATTCCCATCGCCGACTCGTTGTGAGAAGCGTGCTGGCCTACCAATTAATACCATAAGCTCAACACCATGCTCTCCATGATTGTATACTTCTAAGCGATCGGCAGTAATTTCAATTGACCCTTGCTTAATGGTGACATTACCTTTGTACACCGCAATATTTTTTGCTAAATCAATATACTGGTTATCGGCGTTGATTGATGCTTGTTGTTTAAAGTCATCAGATAATGCCGTGGCGGTGTTACTAGTCAGTAGTGCTAATAGAAAAAAAGCACTAGCTTTGAGTGTTTTCATAGATTGCCTGTATATTTTTAATAATTTCAAATTGTTGTTCATTAAAGCTGGCACGTAAGCCTAAGCCTTCAATTTTGTATTTATGACCGATTATCTCTATCGCACTGTCACTCTCAATTAACATATTGTTCAAGTTGAGATTCAGCCGTGCTGCTTTGATTTGCTGAACTTTTTCTTCGGGATTAATCGCGCTAATAATAACATCTTTTTCTAACACAACGCGGTCCTGCTGGTTAAATGTGCCTCGAGAGGCATTTATTTTCCAACGCGCGCCACCGTTTTTGGGGTAAATTATGTAGCTGGGGTTAATTAAGACGGTTACATCCTGCTCATAATGCTTCATTTCATCAGCATGTACTAACGATGATAAGTAACCTTGCCCATTAAATTGACGTAATGTCATATCTGTTGCTGTAAAGTCAGGTAAGTATTGACTAGCGACTTCAGCTTGCTTGGGCTTGGTGACCGACCAGAATGGATTCCAAAAGAATAAAATACATGAAATAAAGAATAGGCCAATTAATATCGTGGCTCGATTCATACACTCATCCCTTTAGCTTGAGCTAAGATCCCTTGACTGGCTAAAATTAAATCACTCACTTCACGCACAGCGCCAAAGCCCCCTTTAGTGAAAGTGACATAGTCACAATTTTGCAATAACGCTGGGTGAGCATCGTTTACCGCAACGCCCAATCCACAATCGTCCATCACAGGCTTATCAACCATATCATCACCTATATAAGCCACTTGATTTGGAGCGAGCGAAAATTGCTTTAACAACGCTTGGTAAGCAACATATTTATCTGCTTGTCCTTGATAAATATGCTTAACACCTAAGCTCGTCATTCTATTCTCAACGATGGTTGATTTACGTCCGGTGATAATAGCGACATCAATACCAGCGTTTATCAGAGACTTGACTCCAAAACCATCTTTGGTGTGAAAAGCTTTAAGCTCTTCACCGTCATTACCAAGGTAAATTCTACCATCAGAGAAGACGCCATCTACATCACAAATCAATAGTTTAATTTCGGCAGCCTGAATCCAAGCTGACTCAGCTATTTCACCATAGAGAGTAGGTACTGTTTTCATTTAAACGACTCCAGCTTTTAGCATGTCTAACATATTTAGCGCACCGATAGGCTTACCATCTTCAAGGATAAATAGGCCATTAATATTACGCTCTTCCATCAATTTTAGTGCACTTGCTGCAAGCAAGTTACCATCTAGTGTGACGGGGTCATTGGTCATCACTTGGCTTATCGGCGTATGGTGGAAATCTAATTTATGATCTAGCGTACGGCGCAAGTCACCATCGGTAAATAGTCCGATCAATTCCCCATCATCATTTACAACGCCAGTCATGCCCAAGCCTTTATTAGATACTTCTAGCAGCGCATGACTTATTGTTGTGTCTGGTGTGACCAACGGTAGCTGCTTGCCTGTATGGGCAACATCTAAAACGCGTAAGAGTAATTTCCGTCCTAATGCGCCACCTGGGTGAGATAATGCGAAGTCGTCAGCAGTAAAGCCTTTTGCTTGTAAGAGCGCAACCGCTAATGCATCGCCCATTGCTAAGGTGGCTGTCGTACTCGATGTTGGCGCTAACCCTAAAGGGCAGGCTTCTTTTGACACTGCAATACACAAGTGCACTTGAGATAGCTTTGCCATTGAAGAGGTTGGATTTCCAGTCATTGAAATCACAGGAACGCCAATACGTTCCATAACAGGGTAGAGAGTTAAAATTTCACTGGACGCCCCTGAGTTTGAGATCGACAAGACAACATCGTCGGCGGTGATCATACCTAGATCGCCATGACTCGCTTCACCTGGGTGGACAAAAAAGGCCGGTGTACCAGTACTGGCTAATGTTGCCGCAATTTTTCGCGCAATATGCCCTGACTTACCCATGCCCATAACAACAACCTTGCCAGTGCAGTTAATAATTAATTGGCATGCATTCGCAAAATCATCATTAATATATTGCGTTAATTCTTGTAATGCTTCGATTTCAGTTTTAACAACTTGCTGGCCCCAAAGGCAAAAATCTTGATTTACAGGCATAACTGATGTCCTTTATGACAATTAGCTAAATAATAAAAATTGGTAGCCGACGAAGATGGCACATAGAAGAGCCCCTTCGATACGAGTAATATTGCGTTTGCCCAAAATCTGCCAACACATTGCGAATAAAAGAACAGTTAAGCCAAGCATAATATACATATCGCGACCGGCCGCGTCAGCATCAAAGGTACCAGGAGCGATTAATGCTGGTACAGCTAGTACTGCTAAAATGTTGAAAATGTTTGAACCTACGATATTACCTAATGCTAAATCGTGTTCATTGTTTTTGATACTAGCAATACAAGCGGCAAGTTCTGGCAAACTGGTGCCAATAGCAATAATCGTTAAGCCAATCACTAGATCTGATAGCCCAAAGTAACGAGCAATATCACTAGCACCATCAACTACGAAGTGTGAAGAAATTGGCAAAAGCACCATACCGAATACTATCCAGAATACAGCTAGTTTTGATGGGACTCCTTCAGGTACTTCGTCCTGAGCCTCTTCAATTAATGGGTCGTCAGACTTTTTATCGCGTAAAGTTAACCAGCATAAGCCACCAATAGTAATAAAAAATAGTGAAATAAGGACTAACCCTTCAGTGAAGGTTAAGACTTGGTCATACAAGATGTATCCCGCAATACCTGAGACAAGTAATAAAATGGGTAGTTCACGGTTCAGTAACTGAGAGTGTACTAATAATGGTTTCAGTAGGACAGTGACACCGAGTACAAGGGCGATATTGGTAATATTGGAACCTAACGCGTTACCAATTGCGGTATTACCTGTGCCATCAAGTGACGCCGTTATTGCAACCATTATCTCTGGGGCCGATGAACCCATAGCAACAATTGTCAGACCAATAATTAATGGGGGTAAGCCGAAGTTACGGGCAATAGCTGCGGAGCCAAAAACGAATTTATCTGCGCTCCAGATTAATCCTACAAGGCCTGCGATTAGAGTGGCAATACTTAATATCATCAGTAAAAAACTATGGTTTGTTGTAATGAGTAGATTGTCGCTATTTCATTGGCAAAAATAAAGCATAAATGTTGCTATTGTTGTGTTAACGACAATATAAATTACTTTAGTTGCAACTTTTGTCGAGAATGTCGGGTCAATTAGTGCAGCTGTATTAAAAATCATAAGTGTTTTATTGAAACGCAGGAACGACGATGATTAAGAGAGTCATTACAAAAAGTTACATTAATAGTGCTTACTTGAGTATTAAATAAGCTTGAAACAATAAAATAAAGGTGAATAATCATTAATTTGATTGTGTCGCGCAATCTAGATCGATTAGAATTTAGCACAATAACTATCATGCCGATTGTGAAAAGCAAGGGAATAGGTTAACCATTGAACTCTTCTGATAATATTATTGAAATATCGAACTTGAACTTTAGCCGTGAAGAGCGAGTGATTTACGATAATATCAATTTAAAAGTCCCACGAGGCAAAGTAACTGCCATTATGGGGCCAAGTGGCATCGGTAAAACAACATTGCTACGTTTAATCGGTGGTCAGCTAAAACCGTCTCAAGGTCAAATTAAGTTTGACGGTGAAGATCTCGTCCAATCCTCTCGTAAAGAGTTATATCAAATTCGCCGAAAAATGGGGATGTTATTTCAATCAGGTGCGTTATTCACCGAAATGAATGTATTTGATAATGTCGCATTTCCGATTAGAGAGCATACTCAGCTACCTGAATCGTTAATTAGAAAAGTCGTATTAATGAAACTAGAAGCTGTTGGCTTACGCGGTGCTGCCCAATTATTTCCTTCTGAGCTTTCCGGCGGTATGGCTCGGCGAGCTGCCTTAGCACGTTCAATTGCATTGGACCCTGAGCTGATCATGTATGACGAACCATTTGCGGGGCAAGATCCCATTTCAATGGGCGTTATTGTTCGTTTAATTCGAGAGTTAAATGATGCCTTAGGGCTTTCTTCTATTGTTGTTTCTCACGATGTTGAAGAGGTGCTCAGCATCGCTGATTATGTTTATATCGTTGCAAATAAGACAGTGATAGCCCACGGTACACCAGAGCAATTACGACAAGAAAAATCAGAGCAAATCGTCCAGTTTATGCAAGGGCGTCCTGATGGTCCGGTACCATTTCATTTCCCAAGTGAAGATTATCAAAAGGAACTATTTAATCATGCTGATTAAGTCGGTGGCCAATTTAGGCCGTAGCGGATTGTCATATATTGCTGGTGCGGGGCGTGCTGGTTCTTTATTGTTTGGCGCATTAAAACCTGCTGGGCGAGGTTTAAAATTATTGCCTCTGTTAATTAAGCAGCTTTACATTGTCGGTGTGCAATCGTTAATTATTATTGTGGTATCAGGCCTATTTATTGGTATGGTGCTGTCATTGCAAGGCTATACCATCCTAGTGGGTTATGGTGCTGAACAAAGTTTAGGTCAAATGGTTGCCTTGTCATTACTACGTGAACTTGGCCCCGTCGTATCTGCGTTGCTGTTCGCTGGACGAGCAGGCTCAGCTTTAACGGCTGAAATTGGCTTGATGAAGGCAACGGAGCAATTAAGTTCATTAGAGATGATGGCCATCGACCCATTACATCAAATTGTCGCTCCACGGTTTTGGGCTGGCGTGATTAGTCTTCCTTTATTAGCGGCTATCTTCTCTGCTGTAGGTATTATGGGTGGTCACCTGGTAGGGGTTGATTGGTTGGGGGTTGATACCGGAGCGTTTTGGTCGGTGATGCAAGCCTCTGTTGAGTGGCAAGAAGACGTAGTGAACGGCGCAATCAAGAGTGTTATTTTTGCTATCGTAGTGACATGGATAGCATTACATAAAGGTTATGATGCTGTGCCAACATCTGAAGGTATTAGCAAAGCGACAACTTCGACGGTCGTTCAGTCGAGCCTAGCCATTTTAGGGCTAGATTTTGTATTAACTGCACTTATGTTTGGTTAATCTTATTTTCTTTATAACGTCAGATTTAATTCATTCGATATTAAGTTTTGATACATTAAATTAGTGAATTCATGTGAAAAGCATGAGGGTAAATAAATGAATAGTAAAAAAATAGAGTTATTAGTTGGTTCATTCTTATTAGCAGGGATTGCAGCTATTCTTATGCTTGGTTTGAAAGTGGCCGATAGTCAAATGGGTGGTAATAGCCAGAGCTATGAGTTAACCGCTAAATTTGATAATGTTGGTGGCTTGAAAGTACGCTCTGCAATTAAAGTCGGTGGTGTCGTTGTCGGCAGGGTATCTAGTATCAGCTTAGACAGTGATTTTAGTCCAAAAGTCACAATGGAGATTGACAGTAACTTTAATCAATTCCCTGACTCTAGCTCTGTGGCTATCTTAACTTCTGGCTTGCTAGGTGAGCAGTTTATTGGCTTAACTCCAGGCTTTGTTGATGAAGAAACCGAGATTCTAACTGACGGTGGCGTTATTGAAGACACCCGTTCAGCAATGGTTTTAGAAGACTTAATAGGTCAGTTTTTATATGGCAACAGTGACGATTAATAAAGGGGCTCCATATCATGTTTAGATTGTTTAGCGTTGTATCTCTAGTTTTAATGGCCGTGTTTAGTTCAGTCGCTGTGTCAGCTGAAACTAACCGTGAACCTATCAGTATGAAGGACCCTCAACAATTAATAGAGCAGGCCAGTGAACGAACTTTTGCTCGTTTTCGTCAGGACCGCCAATTAATCGAAAAAGATATTAATCACCTAAAAGTAATCGTTGAAGAAGAATTGATGCCTTATGTTAATCATTCTTACGCTGCAGCGAAAGTGTTAGGCCGTAACTATGCTAAGTTAAAAACGAAAGAGCAAAAGGCGGCTTTTTTTGAAGTATTCCGTCGTTACCTAATTGTTACTTATGCCAATGTGTTTACGTTATACGATGACCAGAAGGTGACCTATGCCCCAGCAAAAGATGTTGGCAGTAGCCGAACAGCACAGGTAAAGGTTACTATTATCGATGCTAATCGTCCGCCAATTAAAATTGACTTTAAATTAAGGAAAGGTAAAAAGTCAGGCAACTGGCGTGCATTTGACATGGTTGCTGAAGGGATCAGCATGGTGTCGAGTAAGCGAACAGAGTTTAATAGCATTATCCGTAAGCATGGTATTGATTATTTGATGACTAAACTTGATGAAAAAGCACAACAGTCCGTTGAAGCAAAGGTTAAGTCATAATGCTAATATGGAATACTCAAACACCAAATAGTGTTCAAATCCAAGGGGTACTTAATCAAGAGACTTTATTAACTTTATTACCTTTAAAAGAACAAATTAAAGGGCTAGAGGGTAAAGTCGATGTCGATGTATCAGCATTAGAACAGGTGGACAGTGCTGGGTTAGCACTTTTGCTTGAGTTAAAAGAGCAAGCACAACAAAAAAATATTGAATTATCTTATGTCGGGACGACTGAGGCATTAGAAAAATTAAAGTTACTTTATAATGTGGACCAGCTCATTAAATAGATGAGTTTCCACATAGATTCGACGATTAAAGAGGTTTTGATGGAAATCGAAGAGATTAAAGCATTATTAAATGATGCAATTACATTAGACGAATTACATGTTTCTGGTGAGAACGGTCACTATCAAATTATCGCAGTATCACCTATGTTTGGTGAAATGAGTCGAGTAAAACAACAGCAAGCAATCTATGCTCCATTAAATGAAGTTATCGCTTCAGGGGCAGTTCATGCAGTGTCTATTAAGGCGTTCACTCCAGAGAAATGGCAACGTGAGCAACTGCTCAATCCAATCGGTTAAGGCGTTTTTGTGCAAAAGTTAAAAATTACTGCAGTTGATAAATTGCAGGGAGATGTCACCATTTCTGGTGCAAAAAATGCGGCTTTACCTATATTGATGGCAACTATTTTAGCGAAAGGTGACACGGTAATTACTAATGTCCCTGAGCTAAATGATATTAATACCACTGCCAAGGTTTTAACTAGCTTGGGTGCTCAAGTTCAGTTTGAGAATAACCAGTTTAAAGTGAATGCTTGTACAATTAATGAGTTTTGTGCACCTTATGATTTGGTTAAAACCATGCGTGCGTCGATCCTTGTCTTAGGGCCGTTACTTGCCCGTTTTGGTCAAGCTGATGTGTCTTTACCTGGCGGTTGTGCGATTGGTGCCCGCCCGGTCAATCTACATATTCAAGGCTTAAAGCAAATGGGAGCCGAAATTTCTGTCGATGGCGGCTACATTAAGGCACGTGTTGATGGTCGCCTAAAAGGTGCGACTATCTTCATGGATATGGTGAGTGTTGGCGCAACTGAAAACCTCATGATGGCTGCGGCAATCGCTGAGGGTACGACTGTATTAGAAAATGCAGCTCGTGAGCCAGAGATTGTGGACTTAGCGAACTACCTTAACTCGATGGGAGCTAAAGTTGTTGGTGCTGGCTCTGATACGATTCGTATCGAAGGTGTTGAATCATTAAAGGCCAGTTCTTATCGTGTGATGCCTGACCGCATTGAAACAGGCACTTTCCTAGTTGCCGCTGCAATTACTCGAGGAAATATTCGCTGTTTATCTGCAGATGCATCAGCGTTAGAGCCTGTGATTGCAAAGCTTGAAGAAGCTGGCGCAACGATTGAGACCGGTGATGACTGGATATCGTTAGATATGAAGGGGCAGCAACCAAAAGCTGTTAATATTAAGACTGCACCACACCCTGCATTTCCAACGGATATGCAAGCACAGTTTTGTGTACTTAATGCTTTAGCTCAAGGCAGCGCGAATGTGATTGAAACGATCTTTGAGAATCGCTTTATGCACATCCCAGAGTTGCAACGTATGGGCGCTACTATTGACTTAGAAGGTAATACAGCTATTTGTCATGGGATTGAACGCTTAAATGGTGCACAAGTGATGGCGACGGATTTACGAGCTTCTGCAAGCTTAGTGATTGCTGGTCTAGTTGCTGATGGTGAAACGGTGGTTGACCGTATTTATCACATAGATCGCGGCTATGAGCATATTGAGTTAAAGCTTAATGCGCTTGGTGCAAATATCGAAAGGTTAAATAGCTAGACTAGTTCTGGTCGATATCATAACCCTGTTTTAGAGTGAGTTAACTAACCCTTAACTCACTCGTCACCATATCCAATACCATTCGCTTACCCTGTCTGATAATAGTGATGCTAATTTTATTACCCGGTTTGGTTCCTGCAATATGATTACGTAGCTCTTCGACTGACCCAAAACTTTTCTTATTCACTTCAATGATAACATCATCAATTTGTAAGCCTGCTTGCTTTGCTGCACCTTGTGGTGATACAGCTGAAACTAACACTGCACCGCTGTTTATATTTAATGACATCGTCGCCATACGGTTAAGAGCTTCACCATTAAAGCCCAGCGAACCACGTGATACATGCCCTTCAACGATTATTTCTTTCATGATGGTGTAGGCTAAATTAATTGGAATGGCAAAGCTAATACCATTAATGCCACCGTTATCGAGAGCATTAAAGCTTGCCGCATTAATACCGATTAAATCACCGCGCGAATTAATTAACGCTCCGCCAGAGTTACCGTCATTAATTGCGGCATCGGTTTGGATTAAGTCAAGAAAATTTGATGAGCTTAGGCCCGCTTTCCGCCCCGTTGCACTAACGATTCCTTGAGTGATAGTTTGCCCGAGGTTGTATGGGTTGCCTATAGCAAGGACTAAATCACCGACTTGAGTGCTTCGCTTAAGGTTCATGGGGATAACTGGGAGGTCAGGTAGAGTAATATGTAATACAGCTAAATCTGTTAGCGGGTCGGTGCCGACAACACTGGCAATTTGGAAGCGACCATCTTGCAAAGCAACATAGATGATGTCAGCCCCTTTAATGACGTGCAAGTTCGTCATAATAAAGCCACTTTTAGACATGATAACTCCGGAGCCAAGCCCTTTATCACGGCGTTCTATTTGGTTAAGTGGGTTGAGGTGTTGTGTCACCGAGTAAATATTAACAACAGCAGGTGCTGAGCGCTGGATAGCATTAGCAAACGAAACTTGTGCATTATGTGTTAAAAACCAATCTTTGATGCTCACAGAAAACTGAGGACGTAGACTTGGAATTAGCACGATAATCAGTCCACCAATGATCAGGCCTGAAATAATGGCTTTGATTGTTGCTTTAACGAATTTGAACACAAATAACTGACTCATTTCCTAAGTTGTCCTAAAGGGTAACGTAATTATTGAATTTTTCAAACTAGGATTGTGTTTCAGGGTGTTAATATCATGACGCCGAGAAACTCAAGGTGAGTTTCTCGGCGCAAATTTACCAAAGTCGTGCGGAAATGTTAATTAAGGATTAAATACAATACACTGTCTTCACGTTTAATACGTAGCGCTGACATTCCTTCATTCTCTTTTAGATAAGCACGTAGCTCCTTAAGTGATTTAACGCGTGTGCGGTCAACGCCGATGATTACATCACCATCTTCAAGGCCAACTTGCATCGCTGGGGAGCGTCGCTCGATATCGCTAACGGACACCCCTTTCACTTTGCCACTATTATCTTTTAGCTTAGCACCGGATAACGCCGGATGAATGACACGTGCCAAGACACTTTCACTACTTTTGTCTTTGAGCTTGACTTTAAACTTCTTGGTACGGCCATCACGGATAACTTCCAATTTAACGTTGGTTCCTGCGCCCATTGTTGCGATTTTAGCGCGTAAATCGGAGAACGTTTTTATAGCTCGCCCGTCAACCTTAACAATGATATCGCCAGCTTCAAGGCCCGCTGCTTCGGCTGCTGAATCTGGCATAACTTGATTGACAAAGGCACCATGCTTGGTATCTAGGCCAAACTTCTTGGCTAGCTCAGGTGTCAGCGGTAGACCTTGAATACCTAACACCCCACGGCGTACTTCACCAAACTCTAATATTTGGTTGACTAAGCTATCCGCCATATTGATTGGGATGGCAAACCCAATACCAACATTGCCCCCATTAGGCCCGATAATCGCCGTGTTAATGCCAATTAATTCACCCTTAAGGTTTACTAGAGCTCCTCCAGAGTTGCCACTGTTGATCGCCGCATCAGTTTGGATGAAGTTTTCATAATTATCGGTGTTTAAGCCTGTTCTGCCAAGTGCGGATACGATCCCTGATGTGACTGTCTGACCTAGGCCGAATGGGTTACCGATGGCAACGGTGAAATCACCAACACGTAACTCGTCTGAGTCAGCCTTTTTTACCTCGGTTAAGTTATCAGCTTCTACTTGCAGCAAGGCAACGTCAGATTCAGGATCTGAGCCAATCATCTTAGCGGTGAACTGGCGGCCATCGCTTAACGATATTTTTATCTCATCTGCGTTATTAACCACGTGGTGGTTAGTCAGGATATACCCTTCTTCAGCGTCGATGATAACGCCCGAGCCTAGCCCTTTAAACGGTTGCTCTCTTACCTGGTCACCACGGCCAATAAACGGGCGGAACATCTCTGGAACTTGGCGGCGCTGAAGGCGCTGAGTGTGAGTTCCTTCAACAGAGATTGATACAACGCCTGGGGCGACTTTCTCTAGCATTGGAGCTAAGCTAGGTAATTGTTGGCCACTAACGCTTTGCGGCCAAGCGGCCTGAGAAGTACTTGGGTAAAAGCCAATAGAAAGCGCGAAAAGTGAAGCTGAGATTAAAGATAATTTTTTTGTCATCATACAATGGTCTCCTGAAACTAATCTGAAAAATGATACGTATTAAGGACTACGTAAAATTATAATAGTTCCTAAAATATTGAAACCAAGAGTAAGATTGAAAGAAAAATGTAAGATTTTATAAAGACGGTCGGTGGTGTTTTAGCAAGAATATGGCTCATCATTCATCACGAAAACGAGATAATGAGCCAGCGTAAAGGTGCTTATGCGCTTTGTTTTACTTCAGTTTCTGGTTTAGCCGTTGCTTCGTCAGCATTAATGATTCCGTGTGAGCCATCGACGTAATCGTTAGGCTGTTCTGATTCATTATTTACTTGTGAACTTTCTGTTTTAGCTTGAACTTCAAGTTCTACCTCTTCGATTGCATCTTGTACAACTGATGTTTCCTTGGCGTCATTAAATGGAATTTTAATGGTCAGTTCGCTATCTGGTAGTAAGCTTTGCTGCGCTTGCGCCATGTGTTGGTAAACTTTACTATATTCTTGTGCCATATTACCTAGTAAATCTGCACTTGCAGCAAAGTGTTGCTCGACATCTTGTTTATATTGCGACAACTCAGCTTCTAACTGTTGGTTTTTAGCCTCGAGACTTGAGTCAGTTGAGCTACTGGTGGTTATCTTTGCAATAACAAAACCTGAAATACCACCTAAAAATAAAAGAAATAAAACCATAGATAAATCCATAATACCCCCCGAAGTATTATATAGTGCCGATCTAGTAGCTTGTGCTAATATTATCGGCTTTTAAAATACGTTATAAATGTTGTTGTTTTGAGTTTTTCTAAGGGATGTAGCTTTTTACTATTACTGTAATTTGCTAGAGCCTATTGTAAAAAAGCATTATAAATAAAGCCCTTTTGATAAGCTCTAAAATAACCCGATAGAACAAACAAAATAACTTGGTTAATCTAATTTTAGCGTGCAAGTTATAGATCAGCCACTAAAAACTTAAGTGAAGGAAACTAGCGACCGATGTCTCAGCTTACCCCGTTACAAAAATATCAACAAGACTTAACTCGTGACGATTTTAGTTATGATGCAGCACAAGAGAATGCGGTAAAGCAATTGCAACGTCTATATGACGAATTGCTAACAGCGCCTGTGGTTGAAAAGAAAACGGGTTTAGGAAATAAATTCAAAACGCTGTTTGGAGCGAAACCCCAGCAGCAGGCTGCATCGATTAAAGGACTTTATTTTTGGGGCGGTGTGGGGCGTGGTAAAACCTATCTTGTTGATACATTTTTTGAGGCGCTGCCGTTTGAGCAAAAGATGCGGGTGCATTTCCATCGTTTTATGCATCGAGTTCATCAAGAGTTAACACTGCTGCAAGGGCAAAGTGATCCACTTAAAGTGATTGCTAAAAAGTTCGCTGATGAAGCGCGAATTATTTGTTTCGATGAGTTTTTTGTTTCTGATATTACTGATGCAATGATTTTAGGTGGTTTATTCGAAGAGCTATTTGGTTATGGGGTTATCCTTGTTGCAACATCAAATATCATTCCTGATGATCTATATCGAAATGGGTTGCAGCGTGCACGTTTCTTGCCTGCAATAGCGCTTATTAATGAGCATACGGAGGTGGTTAACGTTGATTCTGGTGTTGACTATCGTTTACGAGCGCTAGAGCAAGCTGAAATCTATCACTATCCATTAGATGCTACCGCTGATAGCAATTTACTCACTTATTTTGAGCAACTTGCTCCTGAGCCTGGGCATGAGGTCGGTAGCATTGAGGTAGAAGGGCGCTCTATTACAGTGCGTTTAGATGCTGATGGTGTTTTGCTGGTTGACTTTAGGGCGTTATGTGATGGCCCACGTAGCCAAGTTGATTACATGGAACTGGCACGTTGCTACCACTCTGTCTTGCTCAGTAATGTTGAGCAGATGGGGCAGGGGGTCGATGATATCGCGCGTCGTTTTATCGCCATGGTGGATGAGTTCTATGAGCGTCGCGTTAAATTGATTATCTCAGCACAAGTGGCGATGGATGAACTGTATACTCATGGCCAATTAGAGTTTGAATTTAAACGCTGTTTAAGCCGTTTACAAGAAATGCAATCACATGACTATTTAGCGGAAGCGCACAAGCCATAATCGACGTTGTAGTAACTTATCGAGGGTGTGTGAGATTTGTTAGCTTTTTCTGTAATTAGTAGATGATTTTTCATTCGCCTTCTAGTATAATCCTGCGCCTGCCCAAGTAAGTTGTATTGTTCTTTTTCCCAAGAGAATACAGCGATCGCTTTCGAAGATTACTCGAAGGGGTAAAATTCAAGCACACTGGACATTGTTTTTAGCTTGCTTTGATTTATACGCGGCAGGTAAAAACATAAAATAGAAATTTTAAATGGGTTTTATATAATGAAAACTTTTAGCGCAAAGCCAGAAAGCGTAAAACGCGACTGGTACGTTGTAGATGCTGACGGTAAAACGTTAGGTCGTTTGGCTACTGAAATTGCTTCACGTTTACGTGGTAAGCACAAGCCTGAGTACACTCCACACGTTGACACTGGTGATTACATCATCGTTATTAACTGTGAAAAAATTGCCGTAACTGGTGCTAAGCGTACTGATAAAACATACTACCACCACACTGGTTTCATCGGTGGTATCAAGTCTATCACTTTCGACAAGCTACTTGATAAAGCTCCTGAGCAAATCATCGAGAAAGCAGTTAAAGGTATGTTGCCAAAAGGTCCTTTAGGCCGCGCAATGTTCCGTAAATTGAAAGTATACGCGGGTAACGAGCATCAACATGCTGCTCAACAGCCTCAAGTTTTAGACATCTAATACGGAATATAAGCAAATGGCAGATAATCAATACTACGGCACAGGTCGTCGCAAAAGCTCAGTAGCTCGTGTTTTCTTAAAAGCAGGTAGCGGTACAATCACTATCAACAACCGTCCTCTTGACGAGTTCTTCGGTCGTCCAACTTCTTGTATGGTTGTTCGTCAACCATTAGAGTTAGTTGAAATGACTGAAAAGTTCGATATCAATGTGACAGTTACTGGTGGTGGTACTACTGGTCAAGCGGGCGCAATCCGTCACGGTATCACTCGTGCACTAATGCAGTTTGATGAGTCTCTTCGTTCTGATCTACGTGTTGCTGGTTTCGTTACCCGTGATGCACGTAAAGTTGAGCGTAAGAAAGTTGGTCTACGTAAAGCACGTAAGAAGCCACAATTCTCAAAACGTTAATATCCTTTTTGTTTGGTTCTGTTTGCTGTATTGCAAACAGAATTTCAAATCGGTTCAAAAACCCAGCTTCGGCTGGGTTTTTTATTTTTTAAGCACAAAAAAATATTTATTAGACTAAATATCTACAGCGAGATCCATTTCAGGTGTAAGTGGTAAATCTAAGCAACGTCCAATTTCTTCTTTCCCTTATAAATCACTAGCTAACGACTTTTGTCCATAATTTAAAAGTGGTTATTTGTTGCGCTTTGTGTAGATATTTTGTTCACGCCCTTCTGGAAATTGATTTAAATTAGCAACTATTGAAGAATTAATCAGTTTTAACGACTAATTAGCTATGATTTTTACGTTCAAAACGCTTATAATTTGCTAAATTTCTGCTAAATAAGCAGAGGCATGTTTTATGTCAGACTGGAGCGTGGTTTTTAACCAGTTTTAGCTTGGCAGAATGTGTGAGTCGTGTATTAAAAATATAACCGTAAATTTGAGTGATGTTCCGTTTTTTAGGTCATCAAAACAGGAGATATGTGGATGAGTAGTGCGCCAGAAAATAATGGCCGTCGCCGCTTCCTAACCCTTGCGACAGCAGTGGTTGGTGGTGTTGGTGCTGCCGGTGTTGCTGTACCTTTTATCAAGTCATGGAATCCTAGTGAAAAGGCTAAAGCTGCGGGTGCTCCAGTGGAGTACGATGCAAGCAAAATGATGCCTGGTCAACTAGTTAGGGTTCAATGGCGTGGTAAGCCGGTATATGTAGTTCGCCGTACCAAAGAAGTGTTAGCTGAGTTAGAGAATGGGCATAATGATCAATTACGTGACCCAGGTTCTAAAGAGCCTCAACAACCAGACTATGCAGTTAATAGCCATCGCTCGGTAGAGCCTGAGTTCTTAGTTGCTTTAGGTGTGTGTACTCACCTTGGTTGTGCTCCTACTTACCATGCTGGTGATTTTGGTGAAGTGGTTGAGGGTGTGAAGAATGGTTTCTTCTGTCCTTGTCACGGTTCGAAGTTTGATATGGCTGGTCGTGTATTCCAAAACGTACCTGCACCATTAAACTTAGAAATTCCGCCTCACATGTTCAAAGATGGCACAACGTTGCTAATCGGCCTTGATGAAGGAGATGCATAATGTTGACAAATCTTGTTAATTGGATCGACAAACGAATTCCAATGACCGATACATGGAATAAGCATATTGCTCAATATCCAGCACCGGTTAACTTCAACTTTTGGTACTTTTTTGGCTCTCTAGCCATGCTAGTACTAGTTAACCAAATCCTTACAGGTGTTTGGCTAACGATGAACTACGTACCTTCTGGTGAAGGTGCATTTGCTTCTGTTGAATACATCATGCGTGATGTTGAATACGGTTGGTTACTACGTTATATGCATTCAACGGGTGCTTCTGCATTCTTCGTTGTTGTTTATCTGCATATGTTGCGCGGTATGATGTATGGCTCTTACCAAAAACCACGTGAATTACTGTGGTTATTCGGTATGTTCATCTTCTTGATCCTAATGGCTGAAGCATTCATGGGTTACTTATTACCATGGGGTAATATGTCATTCTGGGGTGCACAGGTAATCATCTCTCTATTTGGTGCGATTCCAGTGATTGGTGAAGACCTAACTACTTGGATCCGTGGTGACTATGTTATCTCTGGTGCAACGTTAAACCGTTTCTTCGCATTACACGTTATTGCATTACCATTAGTGTTAGTTATCTTAGTATTCTTACACATTGTTGCATTACATGAAGTAGGTTCAAACAACCCTGACGGTGTTGAGATTAAGCGTCCTAAGGGAAGTGTACCTGAAGATCAAAAGTCTAAGTTCAAGTTCCACAAACAGTTCTCTGATAAATACGACATCGTTGATGCAGTACCGTTCCACCCATACTACTCAGTAAAAGATATCATGGGCGTGGTCGGCTTCTTAATCGTATTTAGCTATGTAATGTTCTATGCACCTGAAGGTGGCGGTTACTTCCTAGAGAAGCCTAACTTTGAGCCGGCTAATGCACTGAAAACACCTGAGCATATCGCTCCAGTATGGTACTTCGGTCCGTTCTACACTATCTTACGTGTTGTTCCTGATAAGTTATTCGGTGCCGTAGCGATGTTTGGTGCGATCGTGATGTTATTCCTACTGCCTTGGTTAGATCGCTGTAACGTTAAATCAATTCGTTACCGTAGTTTAGCTCATAAGATTAACTTAGCTCAATTCTGTGTGTGTTTCGTTATCTTAGGTAAATTAGGTACTATGCCTGCAACTGATTTAGCTAACTTAGTTGGTGTTATCACTAGTATCGGTTACTTCGGTTTCTTCATCGCGCTGTTTGTTTACAGTAAAAATGAAAAAACTAAACCACTTCCAGAGAGGCTTGCACACTAATGAAAAAATTTATCATTGCTTTAGTTACTCTGTTGCCAACGCTTGCGTTAGCAGCAGGTGGCGGTGCTCCAACACTGAGTGCACCAATTGATCCTACGGATAAAGCTTCATTACAAAATGGCGCTAAGTTATTCATGAACTACTGTTTGGGTTGTCATGAAACTAAATATCAGCGTTATAATCGTATCGCTAAAGATTTAGATATTCCTGAAAATCTAATGAAAGAGAACCTTATTTTCACTGGTGTGAAAATTGGTAACTTAATTGAGAACGCTCCTACGGATGCAGCGTTAGGTAAATGGTTTGGTATTACGCCTCCTGACTTAACGCTAGTTGCTCGTTCACGTGGTACTGATTGGGTATATACTTACCTAAAAAGCTTCTATGTTGACCCAGAGCGTCCATTTGGTGTGAATAACACAATGTTACCTGGTGCGAGCATGCCGCACGTACTTCAAGGCTTACAAGGTGTTCCTACAGCAACGTTTGAGCTTGATGAGAACGGTGTTAAGCAAATTGTTAAGGATGAGAACGGTATCGTTATCACGACAACAGATGGTTCAGGCGAACTAAGTGTTGAAGAGTACGATAAAGCGGTTACTGATATCACTAACTTCTTACATTATGCTGGTGAGCCAAGCAAGCTTGAGCGTGAAAGCTTAGGTCGCTGGGTAATTGGTTTCTTATGTATCTTCTTCATCTTGGCTTACTTGCTGAAGAAAGAATACTGGAGAGATATTCACTAATTACTATTTCTAGTAATTAGCAAAATGGGAGCTTCGGCTCCCATTTTTTTGTCAAAATTTTATTTTTGCCAATTGCCCACATAGTTAACTGATAATGCTATAATCGGGAGGATTGTGATTATAGTACATATAAATTAAAAGATTTTGGAGAGTATCAATGGCCGTAACCGCCAATAAACGTTCAGTAATGTCACTCTACTCGGGTGTTAAAGACATGAAGAGTCATCAGGTTCGCATCGTGCTAGCCGAAAAAGGTGTTAATGTTGAAATTAAGCAAGTTGACCCTGATAACCTGCCAGAATCATTGATAGAAGTTAACCCATACAACAGCGTACCGACACTGGTTGATCGTGACTTAGTGTTATACAAAGCTGATATCGTGATGGAGTACCTAGATGAGCGTTTCCCTCATCCGCCGTTAATGCCTGTATATCCGGTAGCCCGCGCTAAAAGTCGCTTAATGATGCACCGCATCGAGTCTGACTGGTATTCTTTAGTTGAGTTAATTACTTTAGGCGGTTCTAAGTCTGAAGGTGCTCGTAAGCAACTAAGCGAAGAATTAACTGCGATTGCGCCAATATTTGCTGAAATGCCTTACTTCATGAGCGAAGAGTTCAGTCTAGTTGATTGCTGCCTTGCACCGCTATTATGGCGTCTACCAGAGTTAGGCATTGAACTTACGGGTAACGGTAGTAAAGAGTTACGTTTATATATGCAACGTGTATTTGAACGTGAATCATTCCAAGCATCATTAACTGATGCCGAGCGTGAAATTCGTTTAGGTTAATTACTATGGGTCCGAATCGTCCTTATTTGCTTCGTGCCTTTTACCAATGGTTACTCGATAACGATTGTACACCGCACTTAGTTGTTAATGCTGATATTCCCGGTGTTCAAGTGCCATTAGAGCATGTTAAAGATGGGCAAATTGTCTTAAATATTGCTCCTCATGCAATTGGTGATATTGAGATGAGTAATGAACGTGTGATTTTTAGTGCACGTTTTGGTGGTAAACCGTTTGAACTAATTATTCCAATGGCTGCTGTATTAGCTATTTACGCACGTGAAAACGGTGCAGGAACGATGTTTGAAGATGAACCTTTTTACCATCAGCAACTGGCAGAGGAAGTTGGTGTCAGTGATTTAGAGCCATTAACTGCGGTTTCTAGAGACTCTGATACTGAAGCTTCTGTAGATAAAAGTGATACTGATGAAGCGAAAAAAGAGCCGGTTAAAAAAGACCGCTCTTTTTTGAAAGTAATCAAGTAATTGTCATTACTCTAAACTATTCAAAGGAAGCGCTAAGCTTCCTTTTTTCGTTTAGACCACTGACACATAAACTCCCGCTTTAACAGCGCTAGTCGATTAGCAAAGTTTATAATTAGCCCTTTGATTGTGTGGCTATTACCAAATTGAACGCCAAATAAATCTTGTCGGTGGCTCATCCAGTCTGCTTTATATCGATCTGTGCCTGTAAGGAAGTCGATAGTGGTGACTTCATCTTTTTCAACGACATGCTCTGTTAAGAATGTGGATAAGATTGAGCCACACGAAAAAGCTTTATAAGCTTCGTCATAAGCAAGTTTATAGATATAGGCATGTTCATTAGCAACTAACCAGAGTTGCGCCGCCACAGGCTTCTCTTCAATACTTAATATACCTAAACGCAGCCAGCCTTGCTGTGAGGCAAGGTATATCAGTTGATTAATGAATTCGGGAAATGGCTCGCTCTTTTTCCAACTCTCGTTATAAACCGCGTGATACTGTGCGATCGCTTCATCTAATTGTTCGCCGCTTTGGTATAAATCTATTTGCCACTGATGTGATTTAGTAAGCTTTTTTGTTTTACGCTTAAGTGTGTTCTTTACTCTTGAAGAGCGACAGGTTAAATAATTGCTATATGTGGTGAGGTCAGGGTGATAATAGTTGTCTGTCAGCCAATAAGGTGTAGCGAAAAGGTTAATATTTGCAGCACTCTGCGAAAAGGCTTCCAACTGTGTGGGTTTTAGCGGTGAGATATCGATTAAATCCCAGCTAGTAAGCTTTTTTAATTCACCAAGTATTGCTGTTAATCCAGCAGCATGGTTGATCTGCGCATGGTTATAAATTAGATCATACTGCGGTGAGTAGTAATTGGTTAAGCTAGTTAGGGTGCGAAGCGTTAAACCATATTGCATTCGCGGTTGAGACAACAAAGGTAATATCGCAATAGTGTGGTTATTTTCGTCATTAAGGCAGGCAAAGTAGGGTTGTTGGTCTGCAGTTAATGCGTGCTCAGTAAGTACAGTAAACCAATCCTTATTGAGAAAAATATTGCTAGCCGTGTGCTGCTCAAGTAGCTCAAGTGCAGACGAAGAAAGTGCACTAAGATCATCGGCAAGCTGGAATGATAAGGGCGGGGCTATTACTGATGTGACGAGTGTATTGCTCTGTTGAAAACTATCTTCTATGCTCTTGTCACTGTCCATTTAGGGCCCTTAGTTTAATGTCTATTATTAAGGATTAGCACAAGAGTTGTACTCTAACAACTTATGGCAGAGTATTTAATGGATTTAAAGATATCAGCCGAACATAGGGTTCGGCTGTTAGAGAAGGGTTTGCGGTTTACTTATAGTCGTGTCCAATTTTGAATCTTATTCGCTTCTGGACTTAAGACCACCATTTCAGATCCCGACATGCGATCGGGTAAACTCATGCCTTCACTGTTTTTCGATAGTAGCCAAATGTTTCCTAAGCCAAAGAAGCTTGTACATAAACGGATAATGGCTTGGAAGGTTGTAATAGAACGGCCATCCATGCGTTGTACTTTTAAACGCCATGCTCGCATGCCAATTGTTTGACCGCCATGAGTCCAAAACCAAATAAAGAAGAAACATACTACAGCAATTAAATAGCCCGAGTAGACATCACTGGTGATCAAACAGCGTTGAATATCCATGGCGTCGTCACAGACTGTTGGGTTTAAGTTTGCCGCTAATGTTACAACTGCAAAACCAATAAAGTGAGCAATTGCATAAACTGCCATCGCAACTAAGAAATCATAAAGAAGTGCACCAAGGCGGCGCCCAAAACCGGCTCTTAAAAAGTCAGCGTGATCTTGATGTGTCATTGTTTTACAGCCTTACTGATAAATTTTGGCCATAGTTTATCAAAAGTACACGCACTTTGTTATAGCACAATAAGGATCAAGCGCTGGGAATGTGATAGTCAATTGACTAAATGCTGAGCATTTAACAATAATAGAGAAAATGATTCATTATTATTGTCTTAAGCCACTTGCCAAGATCAACATCGTGAGTATAATGCTTAGCCATACCGAGATAGTCTTATCTTGGTGCTACATGAAATGCCGGTATGATGGAATTGGTAGACATGACGGATTCAAAATCCGTTTCCTTCGGGAGTGGCGGTTCAAGTCCGCCTACCGGTACCATTTCGTGTAAGAACCTTGCCTAGTGCAGGGTTTTCTTGTTTTTATGCCTCTAAAAATTTTCCTTTTCATACCACTTCCTGTCGATATCCGGTAAAGCCATGTGCGGATTATGTGCGCATATAAATCCTACTTGATCCTAATCTATACCATAACCAACAATGTTAAGTGTTTACTCTTCTGGTCTTTCTCCGGTATTTTCCCTTTCTTTAGATACGCAATATACCAAATTACCCCAATTCGAATTGTAATCGAAGTGGGGTATTAAACTAGGTGAAACTGAGCAGTGTTCGTGATTTGCGCTAAGCAATGAGCAAGGAACGGCTCGAAGAAAGTCTCCAAAAATTCGGCTTATTGAAGACTAAAAAATAAAAAATTTCCTGTTCTATAATATTGTTAGTAAGCGCGGCGCTATTTTTGAGCTTTTTAGTTTTTGATTAAAAGCTAATAAAGACTCCTTGTTAACTTTTCTAACTACTTGCTCTTTCGTTATTGAACGTCGCTATACCTTACCACGTGAATTTGTTAGTTTCTTTGAAGCTCAGTTGTTCGTTAAACTTGAGCAGTAGTATAGATTTTTATGTTGTCGATGGTAGGTTAAAAGTTGTTGGGGGGTTCTCTTTGGTTGGTGGTTCTTGAGGCTAGTGCTACTTACATGTTTTGGTTATTTCTTGTTTGAGCGTTGCTGTCGGTCAGGGAGGTCTACGTTATAGCAGTATCGTAACCTTATATTTATCTTATGCATTGTTTTATAAAGGTTTTTAGTATGTGTGCGATAAGCTCGTATGGGATATACATATATTAATAGCTATTTTTACTATTGTAATACCCGTTGAAACAAGTTTAACTAAGTCAATTGGGACAGCAACATGAGAAAGGATTCGATATGAAAGTATATTACTTCGACTTTGAGAACTTGGGCTTTAAGGCTCTTGAGCCGCTCTCTGCATCCATAACCGACAAGGTCTTTGTCTTTTCAAATAATGAAGGCATTAAGCGCTACTGTGAGCGTTCTTTTTATCACTGCCTATCTGGTTACACAACAGGCCCTAATCAAGCTGATTTTTACATTATCGCCCATTTATCAAGGTTCCTTGAGTTAATGTCACAGAATGAGTTAGCTAATGTTGAGCTATTTATCTGCACGAAAGACAACCCGTTGGTAAGCGCCTTTGAGTTTCAATGTAACTTATATGGCGTTAATGCCATTGCTCCTTTTCAAATTGTTCCCGCTAATAATGTCGTTCAAATGACTACTGAAACGGGTGATGCTCAAGTTATATTATCTCTTTTAAATGAGCCGAAGTTAGGGGCTGAGTTAGAGCGTGAATCCAAACTGCGTCGCCCTGATTTTACCAAGTGCTTTAATCAGTTGATTGAAGAGGGGAAAGTTAAGCGTTCTACAAAGGATAAGAAGCATTGGGTTTTAGCCTCAAGTGCTTAGATATTTTACAGTAATTGTTATTTATCAAGACTATCTTGTGTCGATTAGGGAAATGGTAATGACATACCTAATGATTGACGCTTTAAATTAGCGATATAAAAACATTTACAGGCTCAAAAAGCCAGTATCGAAATACTGGCTTTTAAATAACAAGCTTAAGTTTGGCCTGTTTTAAGTCATCGATTACTTAGCAAAAACATTTGCTTCAGACACGGTGCCTTGAACTAAGCTAATGACTTCTTCAGATGTTTTAGTGACCACATCATAGGCTTCTTTAGTTGAAGCGGTTACTTTTTCTTGAAGTGCTTCAACGAAAACTTTCTGTGACTCAATAGCCGCTGCAAAATCAGTTTGCTCTGATAACGCTTTAGATTGAGCTACGCTGTCGTTCATGATTGTAGTCATTAATGCAGTTTGTTGATTAATCAGTTGCTCAACGGTTTTAGTATTCATTTCTACCAGGCTATTGAAAGGTTTCATAGCTGTTGTTACTTGATCTGCATTGTTGAAAGATTTAATTGCAGTATTAAATTGTTCAGTTAATTGTGTAAACATAATGAAGCTTCCTATAGTTATGCTGCGGTGCAGCATTTCGATTTGATGTAAGTATAGTTGGCTAAAAACTAATCGTCAATAGTTTTTTTGTTGCGGTGCAGCATTGTCGGTTGGAAGGACGTTTTCTTTAGGTTTATGTTGGTACTTTTCGTTGCATTTTTAGGTATGCTTTGTTGCGCACTCTTTGACGACAGAGCTACAAAGAGTGTTATAGATAGACTGGTATGAATTAAGTGATTTGAAATTAATTAATTTTTTTTATTCTGGTTTTGGTCGTTGTACTTGTTAAGAATTGTATAAACTGATCTGCTGGTAATGGCTTTGACCATAAATAACCTTGCCCAATTTGACAGTTTAAATTCGCTAGTTTGTTCATTGTCTTTTCATCTTCAATACCTTCAGCAACATTGATAATTCCTAGGCTTTCACTCATTTGGATGATAGCTTTAATGATATGGTAATCATGTTCTGATTCATTAACTTGGCGTACAAAAGATTGATCAATTTTTAGCGTTGATACATTAAATTTAGTGAGATAACCCAAATTTGAATAGCCAGTGCCGAAGTCGTCAATAGCAAAAGAGATCCCCTTGTTGTGTAACTCTTGCACTTGGGTTTGAATATGGTTGATATCATCGATTAACATTGACTCTGTTAATTCCAGTTCTAAAAAGTGAGCGGCTAAGCCTGCTTGATTTAGAGCTTTAAATATTAGTTGTGGGAGGTTGCCTCGCTTAAAGTCGCTGACAGAAAGGTTGATAGCGATACTTAAGTGTGGGAAGCCGAGGTTGTGCCATTCCTTGCAAGCTTTCGTTGCTTCAAGGCTGATCCATCGAGTAATCTCTGTGATGAGCCCAGACTCTTCAGCCAAAGTAATAAACACATCAGGTGAAACCATGCCGAAGTCGGGTCTATTCCAACGGATTAATGCTTCTGCACCAATGACGTCTCCATCTGTTAGGTCCACTTTAGGTTGATAATACAGTTCAAACTCTTGGTTCTTAATTGCTTGTTTTAAAGCCTTGGCTAATTGGTAGCGAGCTGCGGCAATGCTAGCCATTTCTTGTTCGAAGAATTGATAGCCCAAGTCACTGCTTACGTTATAAAGTGCAATGTGTGATTTCTTACGTAACGTGTCTAGATCACTGCCGTCAAAAGGTGCTGTAGCCACGCCGATGGCCCCTGAAACTTCGATATCGTACTCTGAGATTCTGAAGGGCAGAGTGATTGCTTGAAAGATTTGTTCGGTTATACCAATGGCTTCTTGATGGTCATGACACTCTTTTAAAATAACAAATTCATTTCCTTGAAAGTGGTAAACACTAGTACTAGCAGTTTCAAGAGTCCTAAGACGTTTGGCGATCTCAACAAGTAACTGGTTGCCAACACTATGGCCAAAAGTATTGTTAATTGAGCGTAAATGGTGAATATCTAATGTAATAAACGCTAAATCGTCACCACTTGCTGAGGCTTGTGCTATTAGGCCTGAAAGGTTCTCATTGCACAGTTGTTCATTTGGCAGTTCGGTTAATTGATCGTAGTTACCCCGCTGTCTTGCATTAGCTAGCTCGTTTGCAAGTGTTTTATTTTTTTTTGTTATTTTTCGCAATAATAGTTGAAAGTCATTTGCAAAAAACATTGCATTGAGAGTGAAAAATATAATAATCACCGACATATCGATAGATCTTGCCCAATAGGAGCCATCGTCGGTTTGTAACACGGGGGTAATTAAACCAACGGTTTTTGCATAGGATAAAAATACTAGCGTTGCAATGATAAATAACAACATAGGAATATATATAAGCCGACTGGTTAGCATGACTGAAATAACCATCAGGCAAGGCAGAACAATGATGGCAGAATTATAGAGTCCGCTATTATTCCATAAGATATAGACCGTTAAGATAATTAAGCCCCACAGCAGCATGGCGGTAATAATATTGGTTGTATCGGGCGTAATGAGATAATACAAGCCAATCACAACAACCAGAGAAGCGGTTAGAGCGTATGCGCTAGGAGTAATAACATCGGCACTGAAGCTGCGAATAGCTAATAATGAAAGTGCGATAAAGAGCAGCTTCATGACTAATCTGAGTTGATTAACTCGTTGTATAGAGCTGAAGAATGTTGATGACTTAATAAAGAATTGAGCTAATTGCTTATTCATCAGGCTAATCTTGCTCAGATGGAGTATCTTCATCGCTAAACGAAACGTAATGCTCAGCACTTTTTTTAGTTTTAGCTCGATACATTGCTTGGTCTGCACTTCTGATTAATGCTTCTAGCGTCGTTTGATCGTCAGGGAAGGCAGCCACCCCCATACTAGCACCAACACTAACACTCTTATTGGCGTTTGATAAATAATGTTGTTTTTCAATGTGCTGCTTTAGCTTCTTGCAGATTCCTTTAATGTCTTCATTTGATGTAACATTGGGTAGTACAACCACAAACTCATCGCCCCCCCAGCGTGAAGCAATGTCCTCTTTACGTAATGATTTAACTATCTGACTAGCGACATGGGTCAATATTTCGTCTCCAGCATCGTGTCCATAAATATCATTAATCGGCTTAAAACCGTTAAGATCAAGTAAGATGATGGCAAATGGCGTCCCATCGTTTATTAACTGTGTTAACTGATATTCAGCTGCTTGGCGGTTAAATAATTGCGTTAATTTGTCGTAATTAGCTTTATGAGAGAGTCGATCAATTTGCTGTTTACGCTTTGAAATGTCGTGCAGTGTTACCTGATTATATTCTTTAAAGTCTTTGCTAACCGTCGCGGTAATGACGGCCTGAACCCAAAAGCTCTTATCAGAGTTTTTGGCTTTTAGCTCAAACTCTCCCGTCGCCACTTCTTCATTGGAAAAGGCACTTTTTACGGTGAGTGCCAAAAGTTTCTTATCTGCGAATAAGTCTTGAAGGTAGGGGCCATAACTTTTCTTTAGTGGTAAACCTAACTTGGTTAGAAGTTCCCTAAATGATTGATTATATAGTAAAATGTTCCCGCTTGATTCAACAAGAGCAATCGGGTTTGTCGCGTTTTCAAATAACATTCGAAAACGATTCTCTAACACCTCAACTTCATTACGTAAGCTGCGCTCATTAAAAAACTGCTCTTCAGTTTTTTCTAGTAACTTATTTATATCATTGACTAAAACACCTAACTCACTTTGTTGATGGTTTTCTGGGGTTTTAATCCGTTGATCTGTACCTGGAACGGTATTATGTAACGATTTACCAATGCCAAGTATTGGACGAGTAATAACAAAAAAAGCAACCAAAATAGTGATAATACTGATAATGGTAACCTCGATCGTGAGGGCAACTGCATTATCAAAACTAATGGCATCCGCTTGGTCTCTGATATGCGTTAAATTAGGCATAATCGACAAACGGCCAACTTCTCTATCCTGTTCAAATGGGGAAAAGAGCCTAAAGGAGACGACATTTTCATTATCAGTATACCCTTTAGAGCTGATGTTAAGCTTTGAGGTGTTGATTGCCGCCCCATTAATAATATCATTGGATGTTAGCCCATTGATAACTTCGTTCGCCAGCTCACTATCTTCAAGGTATGTGGCTATCGATGCTGTCGCAGAAACTGTTTTATGCAGTTGTTCAATGGATTGATAACCGTCTGCTAAATTATTTTTGTAGTTGATGCTGTAAAAAAGTTGGGTCGATATAAGTCCTACTGCTGCTGCAGTAAAAATAATAACAATCGCTAAACGTAAAACGAGTCCACTTTTATTCATTTAATTCGTATACAACTTTTAAGTTTGCTGTTACTTGTGATCGAGGAAGGTATGAGATCGCCGACGTATCATTACTCATGTATGTTAATAAGCTCTCTTGATTGGGTTGTTCAATAGCGGCTCTTGCACGCCCAGTAAACTTTAATCTTGACCAGTACGCATTTATTCGGGCTAGTGACATACCCACGAGTTCTGAATAAAAAGCTTTTTTGATCTCTGATTTATTATTTAATTCAACTGGTGTGGCTTTATTACCATCAGGAAAAACAACATATTTCCCCATGAATAAGTCAATCACTTCCGAGTGATTCATTTTTTCAATAGGGTTGTTTTTATTAACGACAACAACTAGTTGCTCTGCGTGTGCAGGTACAGCCAGAACGAATGCAAAAATGATTGAGGTGATAAGTAATTTTTTCATTAAAACACAAAGCTCACATTAAACATTGTTGTATGAACAGTCTCTGCGGAACTATCCTGTGCTTTTTTTACCCATAAAGTGCCGCCATGCTCATTGATGTTGGTTACATTAAATTGCAATGTCGAAGCAATATTATTACTTAAGTTCCAACGCCAACCAATAGAACTGGTATCTTGGTTAGATGCGTAAAAATTGACTGCGTCAGTAAAAGCCATATATAACTCTGGAATTAGTGCAATATTGACATTGTCATCGCTGATATCAAATGCGTTAGAGCTAGTTGAGCTGTAAAGCATAAAGAAACTATGTTCATCATGCTGGTATGTTAGACCGGCGTACATACTAGAGATGGTAGGAATCAGTTTTACTTTGGCATCAATGCGTGAAAACTCAGCGGTAAAACGCCAGTTATCCCAATCATAACGGCCACTCACAGATGCGTAATTACTTTTTGCACCTTTAATCAATAACTCCTCACTGGTAGCGATACTGTTTGGCCAAATGAATTCGGGCATAAGAGCAACCTGAGTTGCAATAGCTTTATTTGAGTTTGCCTCATTAGCAAAGGTGACTTGACTGAAATTAGCGTTCAACGCCCAGTTAAACTTATCGTAAGATAATGATAACCCTAAGACATCTTTGATTTTTATTGTTTCGGTTACTGATTTCGAGGATATTTCTGCATCAGCCATTCCCGTAAAGAGCTTGGTCTTTAAGGTCCCATTATTAAGGCGATGTGTATAAGTGACATCGGCGCCATCGATACTGCGATAGGGGATTATTCCATAGACTTCATTTGGAGGGGTTGCCCAAGTATAGGCGAAATCGACATCTCTGAATTCAGTGAGCAAGAATAGATCGGGAGCTGTTCGGCCAATTCTAAAGGTCCATTGTGGGGACGCTTGGTAGCGAATGAATGCTAAGGTTAGAAAACGGTCAAAGCTAGGCTTGGTGACTTCTTTTAAAATGGTCTGCCCGATAAAATCAATATCATCGGAGATTGCCGCATCGACTTGTAAGCCTAATAGTGAATCTGTTTTAAAGTCTAATGAGCCAGAAAACGCTCCATCTTGACTACCAACATCTTTTCTATAGCCGTATAAGTCAGAATCAGAGTAAATAACACCCAGTGTACCAAAGCCACTAAACTTTATATTTTGGTTCTGTGCTAACAACGGTGCAGATAAAAGCACCGCATAGAGCGTAATGAATATAGTTCTTATTTTCATATAGATACGACTTTAATGCTAATGATATTTTTATATGATGCTAACCTAATAAAGGTCAAAAATCTAGCGTTCTTAATAACCCAAGCTATATAACTTATTACTGATTAGGTAAACACTTATTGGGATGGCTAAATTATAGTAGATATACCGCAGAGGTAAAATTTAATCACTCGGAGTTAATGGTTTCTTGGAATTAATTAGTTCTTCTTGAGCTCTTTAATAATGCACGTCTATCGACAGCTTTTATGATTTACATCAGGTTAATCTGCTGCTTATTTGACCATTGTTGTGGTTAAGTTGGCTATACTGTAGATGCGGAGTCTATTCAGAAGGTTGATGAGTTGTTAAATGTAAATATTTTAGTGCGCTACATGTGGCTAATTTCGGGTTGTTTTCTGGTTGCTTGTAGTGAACAAAATACGACGCCTAATACATCAAAAGAAGTCGTCATTGCGGTCTCCAAAACCCCGCTCTCAAGTCCGTTTTATGTCGCACAGAAGTTGGGCTATTTTGATAAGTTATGCGGTAATGTTGTTATTGATGATACTGTTGGAGGTAATAATTCGTTTAAAAAAGTCCTCGAAGGGCAAGCGGACTTTGCCACTAGTTCAGATTCGGTAATGATGTTCCAGGCCTTAAAGGGAACAGAATTTGTTAACTTGGCTACTTTTGTACAATCAGATAATGATGTGAAAATTTTGGCATTGCGCACTAGCGGCATAGTGACAGGAAAAGACTTAATCAACAAAAAAATTGGAGTGACAAAGGGGGCCGCAGGAGAGTATTTATTAAGTACTTATCTTGCGATGAGGGGGATTAAAGTCAGTGACGTTGACGTTATTGATTACGCCCCCAATGCATTAGTGTCGGCGCTGAATAACAACGATGTTGATGCCATAGTACCTTGGGAACCCTATGCTTATCAGTCAATAAGTTTACAACCTCAACAAATCAAGGCGATGAATACAAAAAACCTATATTCATTAACGTTCAATTTATTGTCACTGAAACTCCATGATAGCCAGCGTCAATCCGATGCGGCGTGTATTTTAAATGCTTTAGACAGAGCGATTCAGTACATAGCTAGCGAACCAGAACATGCCAAGCAAATTGTGATGGAACGCTTAAGTTTAACTCAAGATTTTATTGATTGGGTTTGGCAAGACTATATTTTTAAATTGAGCTTAAATCGTTCTTTGATTTTAAGCTTAGAGTCTCAAGCAGTATGGGCCATAGAGTCTGGGTTAGTCGACGTTAAAGTCGCGCCTAATTTTGGTTTGCATATTGAGACTAAGGTACTAGCGAAAATAAACCCACAAGCCGTCACAATACAGCATTAATGGATTAAATTATTAATATAATACAAGGTACTTATAAATAATGGGGCTAACGAAACGGTTATATTTATTAATCATTAGTGCTTGTGTATTCTTTGTATTTATTATTACAAGCTTATTGCTTTCTTGGCAATCAGTGAATCTCGCCCTAGAGCGCTTTAGTTATTCGCAGCAAGTGAATACGAGTGTAAATCTATTAGCACATAACATATTTACTAATAAGCTGCCGTCCTTTCGCGCTCAACCGCATTTTTGGGTTCAGAACCATAATAACTTTTCATTAATTTTAAATTCACCACCTGCTCTGTCTCCTAACATGCTCTCTTTACATAACAGTATTGTTAGCCAAAATCGCAGTATGTTAATTTTATACCAACAATTAATAGCGCTTGATGAAGGTGATATAACACAGGTTGTTAAAGAGCACCTGATTGAGCGCTTATTAATTCAAGTGGAGTCGATTAAAGAGGATTCACAACATCTCGCTAGTATTGTGAGTAACGATATTGAAGAAGTGACAACCCAACAGTTATTCATAAATGCAGTCGTGCTTACTTTTGGTGTTGCAGGCTTGATGTGGGCGGTACTGATAATTAACCGACTATTAAAAACCTCAATAGCAGATATACAGCGAGGTATTAATGAGATAAACATCGGTCAGGTCGCCAAGGTCGAACTATCATATAAGACGGAAGAGTTTGCGTTGTTCGCCGAAAAATTTAATCACATGAGTGAGCTATTAAATAAAACCACAGTATCAAGGGATAAATTACAAGAGCTTGTTGAACAACGGACAGAAGTATTAAAGCAATTATCTAATACCGACCAGTTGACAGGCGTTGCCAATCGACGAGCATTGTTTGAACGTGGAGTGATGGAATTTAATCGTGCTCGGCGACACCAATCGTCATTATCGATTTTGCTCTTGGATTGTGATTATTTTAAACAAGTTAATGATAATTACGGGCACTTAGTTGGAGACCAATTACTACAACACTTATGTCGTGTCTGTAAAAAAGAAATTCGTGAGGTAGACTTTTTGGGTCGATATGGCGGGGAAGAGTTTATCATTTTATTACCTCACTGTGATATCGCAGGGGCTGAAGAAAACGCAAGTCGTATCCAGAGTTCATTGAGGATTAATCGGTTCCATACCGACACGCATAATATTTCAGTAACGATCAGTATCGGAGTGGCAACGCTAGTTGATGGTTGTAATTCGTTTGATGAGTTATTACACAGCGCTGACAAGGCGATGTATTTAGCCAAAGAGAATGGCAGAGACCGGATTGAGTTAGCTAAATCATAATAGGCTATGTGTTTTGCTGACGATACTCATTGGGAGAGCGGTTGGTTTTTTGTTTAAAAGCACGAGCAAAAGTACTTGGCGAGCTGTAACCGAGTAAATAAGCTATTTCGGTGACACTCGCACTGGTTGTTGTTAGGTGTTGTTTAGCCAGTGAAACTCTCACTGAGGTCAATAAGCCTAGAAAAGACGCGCTTTCAGCATTTAATTTTCTTTGTAGAGTGCGTTTACTCATATTCATTCGGTAAGCCACGGCTTCCTCTGTAACACTTTCCTTGTCTAATCGCTCGGTAATAATATTAACCACCTCAACACACACCTGACTTTGTTTCATCGTTTTTAGATAGTTCTTTATCGCTATTTCGTTTAACTCAACCAACTCTGCATCATAGGTTGGAAGGAGCTCACTTAGTAATGATTTGGAGAATGCGATGCCGTTCATTGTACTGTTTGGGTATATCTTACATTGAAAAAATTCTTCATAAGCAGGTAATGAGTCAGTTATATCAAACGTAAAGTATACGGCAGTCGCTGGAATATTTTTGGATGCTGCTAGACGAAACATTTTTAAGAAAAATCCTACACCAAGCTGAATCGCACATGGGTGAGGGCTAACACGCTGTCTACTTTGTGGTGGAGAGTATTGGATGACTAATTCATCTTGTTTTTCGAGTAATTCTATTTGCATTGCCGTATTGATAAGTTGACTATTTTCAATAAAACGGCGTAAACCCTGTTCGAGATTGGCGCTTGCCATCCAAGCCATGCCAACCCCCTTTAAATAAGCTGGATGAAATAAAGAAGCAGCGATAAGTCCTAATTCAGGGTTATTCGTTGCTTTGACACAATGCTGCCATAACGTGGCCATATCCTCCATTGGGATGCGGTGATTTTTATCATCTATTGAATCAAACTCAATGCCGGCTTGTTTAAAAACGGCTCTAGCATCGATCTCATTCACCTCAAGTACTTGGATTAAAAGTTTTGGGATTGTAGACAATGTAGTTTGGCTCATAATTTATTTAACTTATTGAATAAATTGGTTTTGATTAGTTTTCTTGTTCAGTATACAAGGAATTCTATTAAGTTGTCGCATTTAGCACAACGTTTGGCATAAATTGTGGCGTAGTTATTTTATGGATTTGACATCATACACTCACAAAGCGAGTAGAGACTCTCTCTATTCGATATATTTACTGTTAAATAAAGGAGCTAGGTGATGAAATATATAATTAAAGTGATGATGATATTATGTGTGTCTGTAATGGTAAGTCAGGTAGCGCTTGCTCATAATAGTGGTGAGCGCCGTCAAGACAACCGCCAAGAGGCTCGGTATGATCATCGTGATGTGAAGCATCGTGCCATTCCCCACCGAGGTCATAAAGTGATTGTCGCTCCACGACATCGCAGTTTTCGTAATATTGTGATTATTAGGCCTCACGGTCATGCTTATATAGGTTACGGTCATTACCATACCGATAATGATGCTTGGAAGTGGTTAACGTTTACTGCAATTACTTTAAAGTTATTAGATAACCTGAATGAGCAAGCTCAGCGTGAACATGAAGCAGCGCAAATTACCGCAACGAACGCTAAAGTTGGTGAGAAAATTGATTGGCACACAAAAGACTCTTCAGGTTATGTAATGACAACGAAGGAAGGTACAAATAGCGCAGGACTTACTTGTCGCGAGTTTCAACAGCAAATCATTGTTGGTGGTAAGACTGAATCGGCTTACGGTACAGCGTGTCTACAAGCGGATGGTTCATGGAAAATGACCTAGTGACTTTTGTCATCAGGCAAGGTTAAATAGCGTTAATTAATTCAGTGTTAAAGATGAGATTTTTGGAGTGGTAATGAATAAAGTAATAACAGTATTGGTAGTGTTAATGATAGTTGGTTGTGCCAATCAACCTAGTTTATCAACGTCTGAGAAAAATGCTCAATACGCACAGTTTATTGTAGAAAATAAACTTGAAAGCTTAGATAAAATTAAAGGTTTTAGGTTTAATAGTTGGCAGTCACTAACGGATGATTACTTAATTATTTCAACATCACCTAAGCAAAAATATTTACTGCAAGTTAATGGCTATTGCCCTGATTTAACATTTTCACATAGTATCATATTGCATCAAGGAATGAGCTCAATGTTGAGTGCGAAGTTCGATTCGGTTTCAACCACTGAACAGCCACAATTTAAGTGTTTTATTAAAACGATTCATAAGCTTGACAAGCAACAATCGAAAACGTTATCGGCCATTGGTAAACCAATGGTAGATAAAGCAAAATAAATACACTTGATGAGTTACGTTTAACTACCTTTTATTTACTTAATAACGCTATACTTGAATACTTTACTCAAGTATAGCGTTATTGTTTTACTAGTTTTATTTTATTGTAGCGTTGCTAGCTAGCACCGTTACCTAAATGTATGAAATGGAAAATCGATGAGACATTCAACATTATTAACTTTTATTGTTATCAGTACCTTTTTCTTGTTGGGAGGCTGTGCTTCGACTACAAATCAAGCTAAGTCAGGCTTTTTAAAGAATTATGACGGTTTTGTTGACTCAAAAGAGCATGATTATGCCAAGGTGTATCGAGCGCCAGGCTTTGGGCGTGACACTATTGCTAAAGTCAAAGATATCAAATTAGTACCATTTGAAATGTGGCTCACGCCAGGGCCGAATACTACGTTTAATCCGAAGCAACTGGCTGAACTATCTATCTACTTTGACCAGGTTATGCGTGAGAAATTAAGCGCTAACAATTACCGTTTAGTCAAGTTTGCGCGTCGTGATACGTTAACAATACGAGGGGCCTTTTCAGGGGTACGTTTTGATGAACCAGAGCTGGCTCCAACGGATTTAATTCCATTTCGGATTGTCTTAAATGCTGGTAACGCTGCTTATTTGAAAATGACGGACAAAAAAGACGTTATTACCAAGGTTTCAGTAGAGATGGAGTTTCTTAAAGGAATTAAGAAGGAGCGGATTTTTGCGGTGATGGCAACCAAATATGTTGATGCTACCCTAGCCAATGACGGTCAAGATAACCTTACGGCTGTCAAGCAGTTGTTAGATGCTTGGGCGACTAGTTTTGTTGCTCGTTTAGTTGAAGTGCGTGAACAGCCTTAGATTATTAAGGCTAACCCCTAGAACACATAGAAATAGAAAAGGCTTACCATGAATAAGTATGGAAAATTCGCTCAAGCATTATGTGCTGCAACCTTTTGCGCAGTCACTGTAGCTGGGTGTGGTCAACAGGAAAAAATTCAAGACGCACAACCGCCACTACGACCTGTGAAAACAGTGGTATTAGAGTCGTTTGATAATGCCCGTGAATATGAATTCACCGCCGTTGTTGATGCTGCGCGTAAAGCAGACTTGTCGTTTAAGGTATCAGGTGAATTATCTGAGTTTTTGGTTAAACAAGGTGACTTTGTTAAGCAAGGGCAGGTTATTGCTAAATTGAACGATACTGATATTGCTATTCAATTAAAATCAGCCCAATCATCGTTTGATAAGGCAAAGTCGGATTTTGATCGCGCCAAGCAATTGATTAAAACTAGTTATATTTCAAAAGCAGAATTTGAACAATTAAGAGCGGCGTTTAATGGGGCTCAAGCCCAGCTTGATAGTGCTAAGAATAATTTAGCTTATACCACTCTTCACGCTTCTTTTTCTGGTGTGATTGCCAAAAAATACACTGAACGCTATCAAGAAATTAGTGCAAAGTCAGCAATTGTTCGTTTACACGATATTAGTCAAGTAAAACTGATCGTTAATATTCCTGAAAGCATGATGATTCGCTTGCGCAAAGATACAAATCAAGGGCAGGTTTATGCTGCATTTAATTCGATTGAAGGTAAGAGGTTTCCACTTACCTTTAGCGAAGTTGCGACCTTAGCTGATGAGCAAACCAAGACTTATGAAGTTACTTTTACTATGGCGGCGGTCAAAGAGCATTCTATCTTGCCGGGGATGACGGCCACGGTATTAGCTCAGATAAATATTCCTGATGCGACTGAACCGAGTTTTTATCTACCTGCAAACACGGTTTTAAAGGATAACAACAACCACTATGTTTATGTTGTATCTCGTCAGTCAGAAGGGGTTGGTAAGGTGAGTAAAAAAATCGTTACCATCGGTGATATTACGCCTTTGGGCATCGAAGTTTATACTGGCTTAGCTGAAGGTGATGCTGTGATTACTGCTGGTATGAGTAAAGTCTCAAACGGCCTTTTAGTGAAATTTTAAGCAGGGAATAGATAAATGAATATTACTCGCTTAGCGATCACTAATAACCGGACCACATTATTGTTGCTGTTGGTTATCTTGTTTTTGGGCATGAGTTCATTTAAAGAAATGCCGAAGGACTATGATCCCGGGTTTATTATCCGTACCGCGCAAGTTATTACTTACTTCCCCGGTGCTAGCCCTGAACGTGTTGAACTGTTAGTCACAGATAAGTTGGAAAAAGCAATTCAAGAGCTTCCTGAGTTAGATTTCGTCAACAGCGAATCTCGAACTGGTGTGTCCATCATTAGTGCTAACGTAAAAGAAAGTTATACCGAATTACGTCCAATTTGGGATAAATTACGCCGTAAAGTTGAAGGGGTACAAAGCAGTTTACCTAGTGAAGCGCAAACACCAATCATTAACGATGAATTTGGTGATGTGTTTGGCATTGTTTTAGGCCTAACGGCTGAAGGGTATAGTTACCGTGAAATGAAAGAGGTCGCGGATTTCGTAAAAGATGACCTATTACGCTTATCTGAAAGTGCCAAAGTTGATATTTTTGGTGAGCAAGAAGAGCGTATTTTTATTGAATATAATAATGCACAGTTGGCAGAGTTAGGCATTTCGCCAGGGCAGTTAAGTGATCAGTTAGCCAGTCGTAATATTGTTATTCCTGGCGGTTCAATTAATTTAGGTTCGGAAAAAATTGCTTTAGAACCTACGGGTAACTTTGAAACGATTGATGATATTAGAAAAACTATTATCCAAATTCCTGGTAGCGATCGTGTACATTATTTAAGTGATCTGGTCACCGTTAGCCGTAGCTATGTTGATCCTGCGCAAAGTAAAGTCAGCCTAACGGGTGAGCGTGGATTATCGATTGCTGTTGCGATGCGAGAAGGGGGCAACAATATTTTGTTGGGTCAACAGGTGACTGAATCGCTTGAGCGTTTCAATAGCATTTACCCAATTGGTGTTGAATTTGAATTAATTTCTTTTTTACCAAAAGATGTTGAAGCAAAGGTTGATGATTTCTCGAGTAACTTAATTCAAGCCGTATTGATTGTGACTATCGTGATGCTGTTTAGCTTAGGCTTACGTACAGGGTTAATCGTTGCTGTCTTGATTCCATCAAGCATGGTGTTTGGAATTTTAGTGATGTCAGTATTTAATATTGGTATTGATCAGATTTCATTAGCCGCATTAATTATCGCGTTAGGTATGCTGGTGGATAATGGCATTGTCATGTCTGAGAGCATCATGGTGCAGATGGAAAATGGTAAAAAGCCTATAGATGCTGCGGTTGAAAGTGCGGATGAGTTGAAAGTTCCACTCCTAACATCATCGTTAACGACAGCCGCTGCTTTTTTACCAATCTTTTTAGCAGAGTCATCAACGGGTGAGTATACGGCTTCATTATTTAAAGTAGTGACCATTACCTTATTATGTTCATGGATTTTGTCGATGACGGTGATCCCTATGTTGTGTGTTTATTTCATGAAAGTGAAAAAGCAGCAACAGTCTTTTGATACACCCATTTATTCGACATACCGCAGCGCATTGTATGGTTTGATCCGTTTTCGTTGGTTAACGGTTGGAGTAACGGTCTGTTTATTTGTAGTGGCTATTTGGGCGATTAACTTTGTGCCTAAGATTTTCTTTCCACCATCTGACCGTGCATTTTTTAAAATGGAAATAGAGATGCCAATGGGTACAACCATTGAGACAACGGAGTCGATTTCGCAGCAAATTGAGCGCTATATAGCGGATGAGCTACAAATTAAGGAAGCGGGGCAAGCGGGTGTCATTAATTGGGTTAATTATATCGGTAATGGTGGCCCACGTTTTCTATTGACGCATAGCCCGAAACCAAGCAGCTCAAACTATGCACTTTTTGTGATTAATTTGACTTCGCAGCATGAAATCGATCAAGTGATGGAGCAATTAGAAGCTTACACTTTTAATAACTTTCCTGACTTGCTGGTGAAATTAAGAAAGATTGAAAATGGTGCGCCAATAGCTAATCCTGTTGAAGTTCGAATTAAGGGGTCTGACTCAACCAAAATATTTGCAATTGTTGATCAGGTGAAGCAGCAAATGGCTATGGTTAGTGGTTTAAAAGCGATTAGTGATAACTGGGGCCTGCCAATTAAAAAGCTTCAAGTCGATATCGATCAAACCCGTGCCCGCCGTGCTGGAGTCTCGAGTAAAGATATAGCCATATCATTGCAAACGGGTTTATCTGGGCTGGAGTTAACTCAATACCGTGATGGGGATTTAGTGATCCCTGTTACTATGCGAACTAATGCTGCTGATAGGCAAGATATCGGTAAGCTTGAAGCGTTAGCCGTTTATTCGCAGGCGTCTGGCAGTTCGGTGCCTTTAACCCAAGTTGCAGATATTAAAGTGATATGGGAGCCTGCGAAGATATTACGTCGTGATCGTTTGAAAACCGTCACTGTCGGTGCACAAATTGATAGCTCTGTTACTGCAATGCAAGCGCTGGAGCAACTCGTGCCGTGGCTTGAGCAAGAGCAACAGAAGTGGCCATTAGGTTATAGCTTTGAGTTGGGTGGTGAGTTTGAATCCTCAGGAAAAGCTAATCAATCAATTGCTGATAAGTTACCGATTGCTGGTTTTATCATTATTTTATTATTGGTTGCTCAGTTTAATTCGATGCGTAAATCATTGATTATCCTTTTAACTATTCCTTTAGGAGTGATTGGAGTTGTTGCGGGTTTACTAATTGGTCAATCGTTCTTTGGGTTTATGACATTGCTAGGTATCATTTCCCTTGCAGGTATCGTAATCAACAATGCTATTGTGCTATTAGAGCGTATCAAGATCGAGCAAGAACAACTGCCTAGCGATCCTGCAAGGGCAATAGTTGAAGCGGCACAAAAACGGATGCGTCCAATAATATTAACCACTGCAACGACGATATTTGGTTTGATCCCTTTGTATTTAGGGGGTGGTGAATTTTGGGAGCCGATGGCTATCTCAATTATTGGTGGTTTACTGTTCTCGACAGTGTTTACGTTGGCGGTGATACCTGTGGTTTATGCTATTTTATTTAATATCAAACATAAGCCAGCTTAGTGGCAGCTTTCTGGTGGCTATACTGCTAATGTATAGTCACCCATCACTATAACTTTCAATACAATTATCCTAGATCATTTTTTTTTTTACGCATGTTGCATTATGATTAAGATTAATAGTTAACTCCTAATATAATATAGGAGCTTGCTGACGTTTTAACTCTTCATCAGTTCTCATAGGTAGATAATGGATAGTTTTGCTGCCCTACTTAATAATGTGGTACTTCTGTTAGCGTTAACCGTGATTTATGATGCGTTTAGTCTGGCTAACATTAAACAACAGCAATGGCGTGATTTAGCGACCGGACTTTTTGTTGGGGTCATTGCTATCTCAGTCATGCTTACTCCTTGGGAGTTGCGACCGGGTGTATTCTTCGATAGCCGATGGGTTTTAATCAGTCTTTGTGCTCTTTATTTTGGCCTCGTTCCTACCCTAATTGCGATAACCATGGCAGTTGCAATGCGTTTCTACCAAGGCGGCGGAGGTGCGTATGTAGGATCGTGGGTTATTTTATCGAGCGGGTTATTAGGCTTAATCGCGAAACAATGGTGCTTGCCCTCTATAAAACACATTAATTGGAAATCACTTTACCTTTTTAGTGTTGTCATTGAACTTAATGTATTGCTGTGTATGTTTTTAATGCCTGAAGCGGTGCGTTATCAGATCATCGCTTCTATAGCTCCTACACTGTTAGTTATCTTCCCATTAGCCTCTACACTCATTGGTATGCTGTTAAAACGCCAACAAGAGCGCAGAAATGATGCCGCTGAACTCGCTGAGAACAAACGATTGCTTGCGCGCGAAAAAGGGATTTTAAAAAGCTTAATCGATAGTATTCCAGACTTAATTTTTTATAAAACCTCAGAAAGTGAATACATTGGCTGTAATAAAGCGTTTGAGGGATTTATCGGTCACAGCGAAGACTTTTTAATAAAGAAAACAGATCATGATCTCTTTGATCCGGAGTTAGCTGATTTCTTTCGAGAAAAAGATCGTTTGATGTTGGCGGCAGGGGGGACTCAATCAAATGAAGAATGGGTAGAATACCCTGATAGTCGCAAAGTGTTATTAGATACAGTGAAAACACCACTACGAACCGAAAACGGTGAAGTCTTTGGCTTAGTGGGCATTAGTAGAGATATTACCTCTAAGCATCAAGACGCAGAACGAATTAAAGAAAGTGAACTCGTCCATCGAAGTATTATTCACACGGCTATTGATGGTTTTTGGGTGCTCTCTATTGATGGCGATATTACAGACACTAATGCGGCTTATTGTCAGATGTCTGGGTATAGCAGTGACGAACTACTGACAATGAGTATTAATGAATTAGACGCGAGTTATAACGAGCAAGAACTTAGCGGGATTATTGATTATATCATGGCTGGCGCCGAACAGCGTTTTACAACCCAGCACAGACGAAAAGATGGCAGCACATATTTTGTTGAAGTTAATGCCACGTACTGGCCCAATAATGGTGGTAAATTCTTTGTTTTTATTAGAGATATTACGGAACGGCAGCAGTCTCAACAGGTCTTGAAAGAGAGTGAAACACGCTTTAGGCATTTGTGTGAATCGATGCCTAAAATTGCGGTTCAGGGCTATGATAAAGAACACGAGGTTATCTTTTGGAATGATGCCAGTGAAACGCTTTACGGTTATAGCTCTCAACAAGCCATCGGAAATACGCTTGAATCACTTATTGTTCCTGAGAGTTATGTGAAAACAGAGACTCTGCGAATGAAACAGTGGTTTGATCAGGGAAGTGCAGGGGCTGCCGAGGAAGTGGTTCGTCAAAATGCTCAGCAGCAGCACATTAATGTTTTTTCAACTCGTGTCTTAATTCGTAATTTAAATAATGAAGTTGAATTATATTGTATCGATATTGATTTAACGGCCCAAAAGCTCGCAGAGGAGCGAGCCATTGTGTTAACTCAAGCGTTAGAACAAAGTCCCATTTCTGTGATGATTACGGATAAAGAGGGGTTTATTGAATATGTTAATCAAGCTTTTATTGCTGAGAGTGATGGAGCTGAAGGTAATGAACTGGTAGCGATTGGCGGGCGTTCTTCACTGTTAAGTGCCCATGAGGGCTTTGAGGATGGTTATGAAGGTATTTGGAAGACAGTAGCTCAAGGTAAGCAATGGCAGGGAGAACTTGAGATAAAACAGGCTAATAGCGAATCATTATGGCAACTTGTCAATGTCACTCCAATTTTCAGTAGCAATGGGAATATTAATCACTATTTGACGGTTAAGCAGGATATCACTCAACAAAAGGAACAAGAGTTAAAAATTGTTCAGCAGGCTCATTTTGATAACTTAACAGGCTTACCAAACCGTTTTCTTGCGCTTGATCGTTTAAGGCATATGCTAGCTGAGGCCAAGCGTCTTAACCACAAACTCGCCGTGTTATTTTTAGATTTTGATGACTTTAAGAAAGTGAATGATACGCTCGGACACTCGGCTGGCGATGAGTTATTAGTTGAGGCGTCTTGTCGCTTACAAAATGCAGTGCGAGAAAGCGATGTCGTTGGGCGCTTAGGTGGAGATGAGTTCATTATTTTAGTCCATGTTGAAGGGGAACCGAGTCAACTTTCAATTATTGCAGATAAACTATTAGAACAATTTAGGACTCCTTTTGTTATAAGTGGACGAGAGTTTGTATCAACAATTAGCATTGGCATTGCTATTTTCCCTGATGATAGTCAAAACCCACAGGAGTTATTAAGACAAGCTGATTCTGCAATGTATCACTCTAAAGAGTTAGGGCGTAATACTTACAATTTTTACACCGAGCAAATGAACTTGGACATAGCAAGACGTGTATTAATTGAAGAACAACTCCGCTTAGCACTAGCACAGAATGAATTGTTTTTGTGCTATCAACCACTGGTCGACTTAAATACACTCGATGTGATCGGAGCCGAAGCGTTATTGCGTTGGAATAATTCAGTATTAGGTAATGTGACTCCAGATGAGTTTATTCCAATTGCTGAGCAAACGGGTCTTATTGTAGACATAGGTTCTTTCGTTTTAAGAACTGCATCAGCAGCATTGGCGAGGTGGCGCAGCCAAGGCTTTGAACACTTGCGCGTATCAATCAATGTTTCTCCACTTCAATTTAGAGAAGGCTTGTTACTTAAAGAAGTTCAGACCTTGCTAACACAAGTTAATTTGCCATCTAGTGCGATAGAGCTTGAGATCACCGAGGGGGTATTAATTAGTGGCTACGGTGATGTTTCATCAACACTTCATGGTTTAAATGATCTTGGGATTAGTATTGCGATGGATGACTTTGGTACGGGTTATTCATCATTGAGTTATTTGAGGAAGTACCCATTTGATACGTTGAAAATAGATAAAGACTTTGTTGATGATATTTGTCTTGATGAGGCTGATGCTAAGTTGGTGGCCGCTGCTGTATCAATGGGGCACGCGCTGAAACTAAAAGTATTAGCGGAAGGCGTAGAAACCGCTGAGCAGTTGGAGGCGTTAGTTAAGTTAGGTTGCGACCTGGGGCAAGGATATTTGTTTGGTAAGCCTATGCTTATTGAAGACTTTGAGCGGCAAGTTTTTGAACCGCGTTTGGGGGATGTTACTTCGAAGTAGCCCTAAAGTGTTACATTATATTTTTTGTTGGTTATTTTGTTGCGTTTTTATTGTGCCTTTACTATGCTCAGTGAATGATTAAATAAAAGGATTAAATAGACATGGAAGTTGAAATGATTTTTCTCTTACTCGCACTAGCGAGTGTTGCAACTTATATTATTAGCCAGACAAACCTTATTCTTCCTCAGAAACTGTTGAAGGTTGTGGTTTGGTCGATATTTATCGCTTTAATTATGGTTACTTGTTTTATTATATTTACCACCTATAGCAAAGGAGCAGCATTGCTTTTAGCTGTAATCGCGATGTTGTTTACTTGGGTCTCAGCTTCCCTTATTCGAGATAAACTTTATCTAAATTGATGTTATTGGCTGATACCATAATACTATCAACACTCATTGCCCAAGAACGAAAGCCAAATTATCCTAATCATTAACTCGAATACTTTGGCTTATCATACTTTATTCGCTTATCACTGCTAGTGCTGGTGCCTTGAAAGAGATCCCTGCCCACCCATGTTGGATAAAGTTTCGAATGTTTAAGTGATCTTGTCCGTGGGGATTTTCTAACACATCTTTGCGGTAGTAATCGCCAAAGCATGCCAAAGTCTGTTCAGTTGTTAAAGCATTTAATTGTGCGAAAGCAAAGATTTTACACGACCCTTCATTAGTACCTGCTTGATTTTTAATATCACCATTAGTGAAGTCTGTTGCAGTGTAATGATAGTTGTCATTAATAACATCCATCACTAGTGAAAACTCAACCGCTGTTGGCTTGTCATTGATTAATTCAATGAGTTGATTTAATTTCATATGTATTCCCTATAAAAAAGCCCGCAATTCTCACCGCGGGCTTTTAACAATGTAGTAATCAGTTATCGCTTATTATTTGTTACTTAGTGCAGCGTTTAGTGTTGCACTTGGGCGCATGATTTCTTTAACTTTTGCTGAATCTGGGTGGTAGTAACCACCTGGCTCAGTTGCTTGTCCTTGAACTGCGCTTAGCTCTGCTAGAATCTTCTCTTCATTATCGCTTAGCTCTTTAGCTAGCGTTGTAAATTTAGCTGCTAATTCGCTATCTTCAGTTTGCGTTGATAATGCTTTAGCCCAGTATAGTGCTAAGTAGAAGTGGCTTCCACGGTTATCTAATTCACCAGTGCGACGTGATGGTGACTTATTATTTTGTAATAACTCAGTTGTCGCGTCATCTAATGTTTTAGATAAAATAGTTGCACGTGCGTTACCTTGCTTAATGCCCATGTCTTCAAGTGATACAGCCATAGCCATAAACTCACCTAAAGAATCCCAACGTAAGTGGTTTTCTTCAGTGACTTGTTGTACGTGGCGAGGTGCTGAACCGCCTGCACCTGTTTCGTACATACCACCGCCTGTTAGCATAGGTACGATTGATAGCATCTTAGCTGAAGTTCCTAATTCCATAATTGGGAATAGGTCAGTTAGGTAGTCACGTAAAACGTTACCAGTGACAGAGATAGTATCTAAGCCACGACGTTGACGTTCCATAGAGAAACGGATTGCTTGTACGTAATCCATTTTGTAGATTTCTAAACCTGTTAGGTCATGCTCTTCTAAATACTTATCTACTTTTTTGAGTAGTTGCATATCATGAGCACGTTCTGGATCTAACCAGAAGATTGCAGGTGTGTTTGATTGGCGAGCACGAGTTACACCAAGCTTGACCCAGTCACGTACTGGAGCATCTTTAGTTTGACATGCACGCCAGATATCGCCTTTCTCAACATTGTGCTGCATTAATAAGGTACCGTCTTGATCAACGATACGCATGATGCCTGCTGCTTCAATTTCATAAGTCTTATCGTGTGAACCGTACTCTTCCGCTTTCTTAGCCATCAGACCAACGTTAGGCACTGTACCCATCGTTGTTGGATCAAATGCACCGTGCGTCTTACAGAAGTTGATCATTTCTTGGTAAATACGTGCGTAAGTACTTTCAGGCATTACTGCTTTAGTATCTTTCGGGTTACCATCTGGGCCCCACATTTGACCAGCATTTCGGATCATTGCTGGCATAGATGCATCAACGATTACGTCACTTGGTACGTGTAGGTTAGAGATGCCTTTAACAGAATCAACCATTGCCATTTCTGGGCGAGATGTATAACAAGCTTGAATGTCACGCTCGATTTGCTCGCGTAAAGTACGAGGTACTGCTTGGATCTTGTCGTAGATATCAGCTAAACCATTGTTCGGGTTAACACCTAACTTTTCAAATGTTTCAGCGTGCTTTTCAAAAGCATCTTTGTAGAAAACTGATACCGCATGACCGAATACGATAGGGTGCGAAACTTTCATCATTGTTGCTTTAACGTGCAGAGACCACATTACACCGTTATCACGACAATCATTGAGTGATTGTTCGAAGAAGTCGCGAAGGGCTTTGCTGCTCATGAACATGCCGTCGATTACTTCGTCTTTCTCTAGTGCAACTTCTTTTTTAACTTCAACGTTGCCAGCAGGGTCTACATATTCAATACGTACTGTTGTTGCTTTATCGACAGTGACAGACTTCTCGCTTGAGAAGAAATCGCCGCCACGCATGAAATCTGCGTGAGAGCGTGAAGCCATGCTCCATTCGCCCATTGAGTGTGGGAATTTTTTTACGTAAGCTTTTACTGCCGGTGGAGCACGACGGTCTGAGTTACCTTCACGAAGTACCGGGTTTACAGCACTACCTAACACTTTTGCATAACGCGACTTTACTTCTTCTTCTTCAGCGTTTGCTGGTGTTTCAGGGAATTCAGGAAGATCGTAACCTTGCTCTTGAAGTTCTGCGATACATGCTTTTAATTGAGGTAGAGAGGCACTGATGTTTGGTAATTTTACGATATTAGCGTTTTCGTCTTGAGTAAGCTGACCTAAAAATGCTAAACCGTCTTCAACACGTTGTTCTTCTTTTAATCTGTCGTTGAATCCGGCTAGTACACGAGCGCTCAATGAAATATCACTCAATTTTACATCAATTTCTGCAGCTGAAGTGAATGTTCTAAAAATTGGTAAAAGTGAGCAGGTGGCTAGCGCGGGCGCTTCATCGGTCATTGTGTAATAAATGGTATTTTTGTTAGACATTTTGTTTCCCTAGTCTGGTGGCTAAAGTCATAAGCCGTGTATAGCTAAGTTGTGCAATGCTTGCAACGAGCTTATGAATGTTTTATTGCTTGTACAGATTGTGTAATAAAATAACACGTCTGGACGAAAAAGACGGTAAACCTGTGCTAAATTCGACTAAAGGTTAATGATTATTGTAATTATTATTACGTTAAACCTGAATAGCCTAGCGATCGGCACATTGAATGATAGATATCATACTATTTTACAACTTAGATTCAATTTTATCTGCAAATAGAAATGAAAAAAACTAGATGAAAGGGTAATATTTGCTAAAGTTATTAAATAATAAGCCTAGAAAGCTCCTGCTATAAAACAGTTTGAAAGTTATGAGTGAAAGGATGCCTATTTTTAGATTATATTCATATAGGCTTCTATCATAAGGTTCTTTAAAAAACTGTTAATTATGGTAATCTAGCGCAAGTAATTTCTTCCTAACCAACGCTTAAGGTATGGTAAAAATGAATAAATACAGGGGGCTGGTCTCACCTATTCTTGTTTTTTTGTATTGTTTTTTAGCGTTGCTTATTCTTTCTTTTCCTGTTCAAGCAAAACCCTCAACAGAACGCCAGATTGAGTTCTCAGGTTTTGCTCGAGTCATTGCTGGCCAAGCAAATGATAAGCTTGTTGAGTACGACCAATCCTTAGATTTTACACCAGATAGTTTACTGGGTATCCAGGGGGATTTAGCATTAACAAACTCATTGTCTGTCACAGCCCAATTGGTTGGCAGTTTTGCCGACAAAAAGAATTCAGGCTTGGAGTGGTTGTACTTATCATATCAACCAGACTCGCCTTGGAGTTTTAAACTTGGTCGGCAACGCACCGCATTCTTTAATTATAGTGATGTGCAAAATGTAGGATACAGTTACCATTGGCTTAAACCACCCAATGAAGTTTATGCGTCATTTATGTTCTCTCATATCGATGGGTTGGCAGCTACGTATAGAGCAACATTCCCTGACGCTACTTTTTCTATTGAGGGGACTTTTGGTCAATTTAAGGATGAATTAGCATTTGAAGATCGCAGTTATCTTACTGAAATCAGAGACGCAGCGAGTTTATTCTTTTCATTAGAGTTTGAAGACCTCACCGTAAGGGCTGGCTACTCGACTGCAGACTTTGATATTGACGACCCGGTCTTTGCTTTTGCTCAAATGCAGTTTCAACAGGCTGGCTTTGATGAATTAGCTCAAACTTTTGTTATCGCGGATACATTGGAATATTATCAGGTCGGCTTTAGCTATGATAAATTTGACTATTTTTTAAAAGGTGAGTGGATCAGGTTAACTCATGATCTTGCGTGGATTCCTCACCGTGAAGGCTACTATATCAGTGCTGGCTATGTGTTTGCTGACTATTTGTTCCACTTAACCTATGCGAAACGTGATGACACACTATCGCCCATAGAAGTTGAGTTTAGCCCTATACCTGAGTTACAGCCAATCGCTGGGCTGTATCAGATGATTTTAGGGCAACTTGTTATAAAAGATCAGGAAAGCTTAATACTAGGCGTTCGCAACGATCTTACTGAGCATGTTGCATTAAAAGCCGAGTTAAATTTTACAACAATGGAAAAGTATTCATCCCCCTATCAACCTGACTCTATTTTAGGCTTGATTGGTATAGAGTGGGTATTCTAATGAAAAAGTTAACATTATTTATCACTCTATTAATCCTTATCGCTGTCAGTCCATTAAGCGCTAATGCGCAGCTATTAAGCTCGACTAATATTTGGGTTATCAGCCAATCTAACGAAAAGCATCATTTTACTTTATCCCAGATAAAAAAGACCTATCTGGGGCTAAAAGTCGATTTGGATAGCGGTATAGCGGCACAAGCTGTTGTTATGCCTAACCATACTGCTATTCGAGGTTTATTTAATGCTAAAGTTATCGGACTAACGGACTCTAGGATTCGTTCGTTTTGGGCTCAAGTGAATTTCTCTGGCCGTGGAAAAGCGCCTCTCGAACTACCAAAGCAACAAGATATATTTGATTATATCTTAGCGAACCCAGGAACAATCAGCTTTGTCGTTGAAGGCACCCCTTTACCTCAGGGAATAAAAGTTATCTATAAAACTAATTAATAGGTTTTAGATAAAGAAAAACGGCTTTGATTTATAATCAAAGCCGTTTTTATCGATTGAGATTAAAATATCACCTTAACTCGCGACGTAAAATTTTACCTACAGGAGTCATCGGTAGCGTATTACGATATTCTAATTGACGAGGTAATTTATAGGCTGTGAGCTTTTTGCGGCAAAAATCTTTTACTTCATCAATACTTAATTGTTTATCACCTTTTGCAATAATGAATACTTTTACGGTTTCACCACTATGATCATCTGGAACACCTATTGCTGCGCAGTTCTCTATTTCTGGGTGAGTGGATAAGACGTCTTCAATTTCATTCGGGTATACATTGAATCCTGATACTAAGATCATATCTTTGATACGGTCAACGATAGACACATAGCCTTGCTCGTCGATAACTGCAACATCTCCTGTCTTAAACCATAGGCCATCTTTCGTAAAAGCGTCTTTGGTTGCTTGCTCTTGTTGCCAATAACCTTTCATAACCTGTGGCCCTCGGATACAAAGCTCACCACGTTCGCCAAGAGCGACTTCATTCTCGTTGTCATCAATACACATGACGGCTGTTTCTTGTAGGGCTTGACCCACTGTACCAAGTTTTTCATGACCATTTAGTGGATTCATTGTGACGGCTGGAGAGGTTTCTGTAAGCCCGTAAGCTTCTGAGATACTTGAACCGGTCATTTCTTTCCAACGAATAGCTGTATCTTCATGCAGTGCGGTACCGCCTGAGAGAGTAAACTTCATTTTACTAAAATCCAACGTCTTGAATTTTGGGTTAGCCATTAGAGAAACAAAAAGGGTATTCAAACCAATAAAACCAGTCAGCTGCCAAGGTTTCATTGCTTTAATAAAGGCGTCTGTGTCACGAGGATTTGCAATTAAAACACTGTGCATTCCTAGATGGAAAAATGCCATTAAATGAACAGTAAAAGAATAGATATGATAAAGCGGCAAGGGGGCAACAGCACTCGCGTTGGCTAAGTTAATTAAACGATTGCCCTGATTATCCTCTTGTTCTAGCATTGTTGCTGCTTGGAGCATGTTGGCAACTAAGTTGCGATTCGTTAATTCAGCACCTTTTGAGACACCTGTTGTACCGCCCGTATATTGCAAGACAATAGTGTCATCACTTCCCTTCATGTGGGTTGGCTCAAACTCTTTATTATAGTGTTGTTGAATAATATGCCGGAATGAATGAGCGTTTGGTAATGAATAAGAGGGAACCATCTTCTTGATGTATTTGACTGCTGCATTAATAGCAACGCGTTTCATTGTGGGCAACATATCGGCAAGGCTAGTGACGATGACTGTTGAGATATTGGTTTGAGGCAGAATATTCTGTACAGATTTTGCAAAAACATCCATGCATAGTAGTGCTTTGACATCTGCATCATTAAACTGATGCAACATTTCTGATTCGGTATAAAGCGGGTTTGTATTGACTACACGTAACCCTGCGCGTAACGCGCCATACATGGCGATAGGGTATTGCAACACATTAGGCATCTGAATCGCAATGGAGTCACCAGGCTTTAAATTAGTATGTTGTTGTAAGTAGTGAGCAAAAGAAGCACTTAAAAAGTCAATGTCTTGGAATGTGAGAGTATGCCCTAAGCCTGTAAATGCGGGACGTTGGGGGTAGGCTTTAAAAGCATGCTCTATAACATCAATGACGGTCTCATATTGTGAGACATCTATAGTATCTTTTATGCCAGGAGCGCGCTTTCCGTTCCAAAATGATGCGTCCATAATGTCTCCTTTAATTCTTAAGATTATTATTAATTGCTAATGCTAATGTCATTTCTGCTAGCTCATCGATTGATAACTCTCCGTGTGGTTTATACCAGTTGGTTGTCCAACTGATAGCCCCTGTGAGTAACTTGCGTAGTACCATTGGTGTGGTATTGATGAGCTGCTGGTGGTGTGCTTGAGTTAATATATCAAGCCATATTTGTTCATATTCATCACGTAGTTCGAGAATTTTTTGTTTGTTTTCGTTTTCTAAAGATCGCCATTCATAGACTAGTACTGCCATCGCAATGCCGTTATCTAAAATAATAGCTTGTAACTCAGATAAGATCAGGGCGTGGAGTTGCTCTTTTAACGTTTCGTTCAAGCTAAGTGCTAAGCGTAGCCGTGCCATATTCAATATAATCGCTTGTTCCATCACTGCGCATAGTATGGCTTGCTTACTAGCATAGTGATGAAAAATACTACCAGATTGGATACCAACTTGGTTCGCAATATCGCGTACCGTTGTTTTGTCATAACCCTTGCTTTTGAAAAGCTCCGCAGACGCCTTTAGCAGTCGTCCTTTGGCGCTACTTTCATCAACGAGTAACCCGTCATCGATTAGGCTTTTGACTAAAAGTGAAGCGTCACTGTCATTAAGTGGAACGTAAGGCATTGAACAATCCAAAGTGAAGTTTATATTGAAATAAGTGGAATTAGCCTTTTGGCTAATTCCACTTCATTCTGATGATTGAAACACAGGCCAACAAACTAAGCAAGTGCTTGGTTTGTTAACTTATCTTAGCTAGTTAACAGTTGACCAATAGCGTATTCAGTCTTATAAATTTGGTGTTTCAGTAATTTTTTGGGAGGCGAATAGTTTCGTTAAATCATTTTCATTAAGGGCTTTATGGAACAGGAAACCTTGACCGTAATCACACCCCGACTGCTGTAATAACTCTAGTTGCTCAGGAGTCTCAATCCCTTCTGCGATAACTTTTAAACCGAGTTTATGTGCCATAACAATGATGATTTCACATAACATAAGCTCTTGTGAGTTACTCACGATTTTATCGACAAAGCGGCGATCAATTTTGATGAAGTCGAGACTGAAATGCTTGATATAGCTTAATGATGAGTAGCTAGTACTAAAGTCATCTAAAGCAATTTGTAGTCCTGAGTTAGTTAACTGCTTGAGACGTTCGCTGATATCGGATTGCTGTTTCTGCAATAGTCTTTCCGTGACCTCTAAAACAACAGTATCATCGGCTAAGTCAACTTCTTTTAGATAATCCAACCACGCAGCCAATTCTTGTTCACTTTGCTCAAATTGCTTTGGTGAAGTGTTAATATGAATGCTTAGATCTGGATTAAATTTTGTTTGCCAAATTTTTAATTGATGGACCGCTTGCCTAAAAACCCAGTCTCCCAACTCGATAATGGTATCGGTTTCTTCAGCAATGGTAATGAACTGTTCGGGAAGTATTTCACCTAGCGTTGGATGTTGCCAACGAACCAAGGCTTCAATACTCACTATTTCGTTACTATTAAGGTTTAATATAGGTTGATACGCTAAGGTAAACTCTTGTTGTGTCAATGCTTTATGGAGGTCTTTGTTTAGTTGAATACGATCCATTGCTTGTTTATGCATGGTTGCCGTGTAATATTGAAATTGATTACGACCGTTCTCTTTGGCTTTACTTTTAGCCGCCTCTGCCCGTTCTAGTAACTTATTGATTGTCTGGCCGTCAGTCGGGTAAATAGCTAAACCAATACTCGCTGAAAGGTAAAAGGTACTGACTGACATTTCAAAGGGCGCGTGTAATTTTTGTAAAATGGAATTGACGATTTTATCAATATCGCTTTGTTGGTTAATTCCTCCGATAAGAATGGCAAACTTGTCATCATATAACCGAGCGACAGTGTCGGTGCCTCTCACGCAATGTTTTAATCGAATCGCTACCTGCTGTAATAACTGATCCCCGGTTTTAGTGTCATGGCTGGTATTAATTTCTTTAAAGCGGTCAAGATCTATGTAAAGCATAGTTACTTTGACGTTTTGGCGTTCCGCTTGTTTTAATTCCTGCTCAAATCTGTCGTTAAATAATTGACTGTTAGGCAACTTGGTGAGTGTATCTAAGTTAGCTTGATTCCACGCTGTTTGTTCTGCTTTTTTGCTTTCACCTAATGCGTAATCTAATTTCTTATTATGCTTTAAGATATGGATTGTAATGTAAGTCAGAATGACAGATAAGGTTAAAGCTATCGCCAATACTCGGTACAGCCATTGATTATTTTGATGCTTCTCTGGAGTGTAAATAAAGCCATCCAGCGAAACATTCGCGGGCAACATCCCTAGCTCGACATAGGTTTGTGCGATATGCTGCCAACGCCCTAAGCTCATGTAGCCGAGCTCGACAAGGGTCGGTTGTAATAGTGGAATCATTTTCTCAGCTTCAAAAGCTAAAAATTCCTGTGTATAGCTTGTTGGGTACTGGCTTAATATTAATTCAACGGTTTGCTGTGGATTAGCCATCGCGTATTGCCAACCTTTAAGGCTCGCTTCTTTAAATGCTTTAACTCGCTCTGGGTTGTTTTTAAGCTCTTGCGTACTGGTAAATAAATTATCACCATAAAAGTCGATACCAGCAGAACGAGGAGTGTAAGCATGGTATTCGACACCTTCTTTATGAAGAAAATAGGTTTCATTCGTTACATAGGCTGTCATTACATCGACATTATCGTTAATCAAATCATATGGATTAAAGCTGTGTTCATGAAGCTGTAATTGTGCAGTGGAAATGCCTTCTTGCTTTAAATAAGCAATAATTTCATCGGATTGTCGTTCCAGCATGATAGAGCCATTAATAATATCATGAATGCTCTGGGTACTACTTTTTTGTTTGGTGATGAGTACTTGAGGAGAATGTTGAAAGATAGCTGCGAGTACACTAACAGGCCTCCCTTGATGAAAGGCTAGTATTAAGGAGCTAGTTCCGACGCCATATTCCGCTTTACCTGTGCTTACCAGGTCTACGACATCAGTTTCTGGTGCTGCGGGGACAATATCAACGTCAAGGCCAACTTCTTGGTAATAACCTTGTTCTTTAGCCGCGTAATAACCAGCAAATTGAAACGCATGAACCCACTTTAATTGTAAGGTTACTTTATCGAGAGGCTCAGCATGTACTGGGAAATATGACAATAAAAAACATATGCAAACGAGAAAAAAGTGATAAATTTTCATACGTTATAGTTTTTCCTTACTGTTAATTAAAGTAAGTCTAATAAATATAAGTATAGCACGGAGTCGCTGTAATATATTTATAAACAATACTCATGAATCGTACTATTATCAACCTTGATTTAACGCTTTCATCGCTTCAATATTGATGATTCCGGAGCGATTCAAGGTAATCTTAAAGCGCTGAACATGAACTCCATTATCGGTGGTTTGAGTGAGTACAGTATTGATTTGATATCGTCTTTCAACACCTTGTTGACTGACCTTATTGCCATCAAGGGAATATAAGCGACCTTCTCCTTTTTTTAAGTAGCGCACAAAAGGGGCTAAATTAAAGGTGACTTGCTGTTGAATTTCATCGTAGCCAGGTAAAAACTTTTTAGCGACAACGCGAGTTTCACTGCGGAAATGCAACAACTGTGCTGCCAACTTGTTTTGCTGCCGTCGTTTATTGAACTGTTTATGCACCAGTTCGGGTAAATGCTTATCTTTTATATACTCTAACCAGATTAACTGGTTCGCAACTTTTGTTTTGGTAGCGCTATTGCTATAACTGTGTTGCCATTTGGGGCGGCCATGTTGAATCTTACGCCAAATCAGTTGGGTTATTTCATCTTTAAACGTTTCCCGTAATCCGTAAATTAGTCCGAGAATGGCGACTAATAACAATGTTACTTCAGCGAATGAAGAGCGAGCATTTAAGACGAGAGTCATAACCAATGCCATAATAATCGCAGTTACAGTTCCTCTGACGAGACGCTTTAGGTTTTTATTTAGGTGTTTAACATCTTTTTTAAAAACAACACCGTATTCAATAAGGCGCTGGAGTAAGCGCATTTTATTGGTGATGCGATTGGGATCATCCAAGGTGATTTGAGAATTAAACTGTTGTTCTTTGCGATATTGCTTTTCACTGCGGCATAACTCTAATAGTTGTTCTCGGTAATCACTGTCGTCACTCGTTTTAGGGGCTTTAGCCAAGAGCTTTAAAAACGATTGCTCGACATGCCAGCTTAAATAATTGTCAGCGTTTTCATAATAAGACAGGAGCTTTTTATCATTTGGGCTATTACGACGTAACTTTCTTAACAGATTAATTGACTGCTGAGCTAACTCACAAGCTAGCGGGTAAAAATCGGCAGAATCTTTTTGTTGTAATGCTTGCTTGATGTCGGTATCAAGGGCCATTTTAATTTGATAGCAAAATAAGTTGAGATTGACTCGATAGTCATCCTGCTGCCCTTTTTTTGCGCTAATAAAACGACTGCGTACCAGCGGTAAGTGAAGCTGATCTGAGTAATAAGCTGAACGTGTTTTGATACTACTATGAAAATAGCTTTGTTCATCCAACGTTTGTGGGCTAATCCCCATTTCATTAGGTAAAGAGAAGTATAAGTCGACACGATGCTGCGCCATGGGTAATAGGCGGTGATTTAGGGTGAAAGATAGGTTTTCATCTTGGCTTAATTCAACTTTATTCACTATCTGTATGTGGCTCCTATTCCGTCAGAGGGGTTAAGTATTACATGGTTATGTGTTAGTGGCTAACTAAAACAGTGCTTAGTGAATAGAGCGAGAGATTTGCTATGATTTTGAACAGTTAAATGAAAGACACTTTAGAATAGTTAGATTGTTAATTGCACCACTTGTGCTTCAATATTTTCACTATATTATGTGGGCAATGGATTTAACTAGGTTCTTTTGAGGTATTTATGGCTAGCTTACGCCGTATCATTTTAATTCACACGCACTTACCCGGAGTTGTTGAGTTATCGCTAGATGGCCACACCAATATCTGTGGTACCAACGCATCGGGTAAAACGACTTTGCAACGATTAGTTCCGGTCTTTTTTGGTGAGTTACCAAGTAAGGTGGTGCCCAAAACACGCAGTAAGTTTGGGGATTTTTACCTGCCTCAGTCCAATAGTTACTTGGTCTATGAATACCAGCGTGAAGAAGGGCAGGTATGTCAGGCTGTCTTAACACATTCGCCAAAAGATGGAGTGCAGTACCGTTTTGTGGATGGCCCTTATGATAAGAGCCAACTACTGTATCAAGATCGTGATGGTAAAGTGAATGCGTTTGAGCCTGATCAGTGGTTAGCCCAGCTTAAAGTCCAGCAAATTGATAGATCACCGAAGCTTAATGCGACTAGTGAATTTCGTTCGATTATTCAAAATGATGTGTCAACGCTGCGCGGTAATACCAAAGATGGAATCAAATTGCGCCAATTAGCTGCACGTTACTCATTAGTTGCCCCCCGCCATAAGATTCGCCATCTTGAGAAATTGGTTAGTGCAGTGCACGCCAAAGAAGGCAAAATGGATACGCTTAAGACGATGTTGGCGGCGATCTTTGAAGAAGATGGATTAGTTCAACCGACCACGCGGGTTAAAAATACTAAAGCGCGTGAGTGGATTAAACAAATACGACAATCAATGCGTTTAAGTACTTTGGAGACACAACATGGCGATATTGAACAAATCGCTAATAAGCTTAATGTGGTCGAAGGGCAATTAGTACAATTAACCCCTTTACTGGTTGATGATTTAGGATTGAGTCGTACTCAGCATGCTGATCTGGATCAGCAAGAGAAAACGCTACGTAAACAAGTATCTGTTTTAAAAGGTGAGTTTAACCAGCGTGAAGCCGAGCTTAATAGTCAGTTAAGTCAAATTAAGGCCGAGTTGCAGACGACTGAGCAACGCCTAGATTTTATCCAAGGACGTTATGATGATTACATTGACAGTGATATGGAGCAGTTAGCCAGCGATGCAACCGCTTTGCCATTATGGATTGAACAATTAAGCGAGCAACAAAATCACTACCGAATTTTGCTTGAACAATATGGTGATTTGGAGCAACAGTTAAATCAGCAAAAGATCAGCCTGACCGACTCTCTTGAACGTTTGCTTCTAAAGAATCAAAAACAAATACGCGCTATTGAAGGCGAAAGAGAGCACACTCGTCAACTGCAAAGTGATAAACGAGATAGCTTACAAGAGCAATATAACGAGCGTAAAGAGCAACTAGCAAGTGAGTTTGACCATCAAATTTCAGAGTTTAGGCATCAACAAATTGAGCGCCAAACTCAGATTGATAACATGGGGCCGACACAGCAAGAGCAAGAAGAGCTTGCTTTAGCGGATAAAAGACTTGATTTGGTTCAGGATAAATGGCGTGAACTTAATCAGCTGGCGAATAAAGAGCAACGTGCGCATCAGCAAGCTCGCGAACAGCAGCAACACACGCAAAATGATCTAGAACAAGCACGTACAGTGGTGCACCAGCTATCTAAAAAGTTGCGCTTATTAGAGCAGCAAATTAGTCCTGAACAAGGCAGCTTACGTCACTATTTACGCGCGCACGTTGAAGGTTGGGAGAATACTGTTGGCAAGGTGATTAATGAGGAGTTGCTAGAACGTAGCGATCTCCAGCCACAATTAGGAGATGCTCAGGGAGCTGATTTATTTGGTGTTAAGGTTAGCCTTGCAGACATTGCTGCGCCTCATTACGCTCAAGATGAAGCCGCTTTGAGTATTGAAAAAGAGCAGCTTTGCTTGCGTCTTAGCAGTGCACAAGAGCAGCAGGGAGCTGCGGAGGCGGCTCTGACTTCACAACATCAAGTAGTAAAGTCGTTACTTGAACAGCATCAACAGGCAACGCAACGGGTTGCTGAAATTGTTACGGAAGTTGATTTTGCGAAAGAGTCTAAGGCTAGACTTCAACAAGCCATGCAGGCCTCATTAACTAAGCGTCGAGAAGAAGCGAGTGTTGGTTTGAAAGAAGCTAAGACACAAATCGAGCGCTTAAATCAAACGAAACTACAAAATTTAACACAGCTGAAAAGTGACCATCAACAGCAGATGCTGGAATTTAAAGCGGATTGGCAGCAAGAAATTGAGTACTTTTCGCAACAAATTGGTGAATTAGAAGCTCAAATTGATAGCAAACGTCAAAGCAATAAAACGCAAATAAAGCAGTTAGAAGATGCTTTTAAACGTGAGTTAGCTGACAAAGACATTGACCCTGCGACGTTAGAACAGCTAAAGACTGAGATAAAGCGCTTAGAGAAGAAAATCAGTGAGGTACGTTCGCGTCAAGATGAACTTCGTGAGTATCGTCACTTCATGGAAGTTGAATGGCAAAAGAACCGTCCTCGCTATTTAGAGCAAGAGGCAAGCTTAAAGTCACAGCGTCAGCAAAGTGAAGCACAATTAGCTCAGCAAAAAGCACAATTTAAAGTGGAGCAACAGCAGCTAGAGTCACAACGTGATGAGTTGCAAAGCCAAATGCATAGTTTAACTAAGTTAATCGAACGCTTAATGCTAGTCGTTGCTCGTTTAACCCAGCTGGTACTAGATAATTCATTGGCGGATGGCCTGAGCGCAATTAATGGCGATCAAAGTGAACGTTTAAGCCGTGCTATACAAGGCTTGGAGCAGCGTAGTAAGACTCAAACATCGTTAAAAGAGCAACTTAATCAGTTTGAAGCACAATTGGCTCTCGATGCCCAAAAACAGTTTTTAGATTTAATGACGAGTGAGCTTTCTCGCCTCGACCAAGAGGCAGATTTACGCCAACGATTACCAATCTTTAGTGACTTATTACGTATTTTAGCGGATCAACAGCGTCAAATTTTAGAGCAGGGGGAAACCATTGGTGGCGATCTCCATAAGTTCTTCACTGTATTTAGTGATATTAATCGTCGTATCTCTGGACAAAGTAAACGTTTGACTGCTGCCGTAGCGGATGATTTAACCTTGGATGGAATCAAGCGTTCGGAGGTTAGAATCATTTCAACGGTTGATGAGCTAAATTTTTGGTCACCATTGAAGCGTTTCGCCGCACTGTATGAGCAATGGCGTGAAACAGGCAAAGAGTTACCAAGTGACGAATACATTGATGCGCTAGCAGATGTGGTTGAGCTATTACGGGCTGATTCTAGTTATTCGATTGAGTCATTGCTACGTCTTGAGCTGCATTTAAATGAAGGCGGTAATGACTTAGTGATCAAAAATGATCGCCAATTACTTGAGTCATCAAGTCACGGTATGGCTTACCTGATCTTATGTAAATTTTTATTGGCATTTACCCGTTTGTTACGTGGTGAGGCGAATATCGCAGTACATTGGCCAATCGATGAGATAGGTACGTTAGCTTATCATAATGTTGAAAAGCTGTTTAATGCCTGTGACAGCAACAATATCTCTATCGTCGGGGCGTTTCCTAATCCAGAGTCAGACGTTTTAACCCTATTTAAACACCGTTACTTAATTGATAAACAGAAAAAACGTTTACAACGTATTGAGCCAAAAACAAATCGTATTGAAGCGCGATTGACCCAACAGCTTAATGCTGTACAAGGGGTGACAAATATTACTAAGGAGCTTAGCTAATGATTGAACATGGCCCGTTACTCGAAGCCTTATTAGCTGGGGCAAGTATTTGTCAGGTCACCGATGAAGAAGCGTTTCGTCGATTACAAGATGAGGTTGTTAGAGAAGAGCTTAATCATTTTCTACGTCCATTAAATAGGCGATTAGCGCAAAGTCAGGATGGCAGCGTGTTTTTTCTGGCCTATCAAGAACTCAATAGCACCGCCCGTGAACACTTAGGTAAAGAGTTTAAGCAAACGGTGCAGTCGTTATTGCCGCTTCTTGAATGGATGCAGCTAGTTCAGGAAGCGCTAGGGCGAGATGGTTCGCTCACCGCCGGGGATACGATCAAGTTTCAAGAGTTTGCACTGCGCACTGAAGATAACCAATCTTTACGTCAACGTTTTAATCAGCTGGCAGCCGATCGTTTCTTTAAATCAAACAGTGAGCAACTTGACCAACAGTTAAAGCAAGTCTTTAAGCGTCTAAAAGAAACTGGTTATTTACAGCAGCCGCATAAGGATCGCCAATATTATATTGTGACGGGGAAGATTGAGCAGCTGATTGAATTAGTACGTTTTATTAAAGACGAAGAATCACTTCCGCTTGATGATATGCCACAGCAAGAGTCGATGTTTTGATGGTGAGTTTAGTACCAAAAAAAGTAACTGGCTCAAACCAAAGTCCGCAGAGCCGTTTACATGCGTTGGGGGTTGAGCGACTAGGCTTGATAGGTAAGCACAGTGAACAGTTGATGCGCGCGTATTTACGAGGTCACTTTGACGAAGTTAGTGTCAATGAAAACGTGCTGGATAAGCTGGTTAAAGCGCGAATTCTACATCGCCCAGATGAGCAACAACCACTTGCCTTGCGACCTGATGTTAGTCGATTGATTGCCAGTCTGACTGAGGATGAACGCAAGCGCCAAGTTAACGCTGATGTTGCAGGGCAGATAGAACAAATTCGCACTCAGGTGAAACATTTCTCTGATGCGCAATATCGAGGCGATTATGTCGCCAGTGAGCATCACTTTCAGCTGTTAAGTGAACGTGTCCATGATATGACTGGGCAATTTAGCGATGCAATTGATAGTTTATGGAATCGCCTTAACTCTGACTTTGGCTTTGTGAGTAACCTTGCCGATAAAATTCGCGAAAATGAATTGGCACAAAAACAGTTACGCCGTTTACTCGATGGTTTTGAATTAATTGACTTTAATGAGCTGATTGAACTGGCACAAAACAGTGGGCCACTTCGAAAGTTATTAGTTAGTCAACTGCAAGTGACGATATCAGATCATTCAAGTTCTTTACTTGAAGTGCAAAAGCGTCTCGTTGAATTGATGGCGCGCTTTAGACAGCAGCAAGAGCGTGCGCAATTAATTACTAATATGGTAGCCTTTTTAAAGCAGCATCCAAACTTTATTGTCGGTGATTACACAAATCGAACACAGGTACCCGAATTAGTGAATCAAGCGGCGCCAATTATTGCTAGTGCAAGCATTGCTTTAGATAAAGTTGGGGAGCAGCAAGCTTTAGGTGATATGGTTCGTACTTTGGCCATTAGCACCAATGATTACAGTGAACCATTAGCAGCGGGCACCGAATTTGAACTTGAACAGGAGCTAGTGGTTGAAGCTCGTCATCAGCAGCTTAAAGAGGATGTCGAGAATTACTTTATAGCCGTGTTTGATGTCACTGAACCATTGAGCGCATTACAGCATCTAGCCCAACAGGCTTTAGAGTGGGATGCCGAGATGTGGTTATTCCAAGTGATAGCGGAGTTTGAAGGTTTAAACGCTAGCGTTCGTCAGCGTTTTACACTGCAAAAACTGTTAAAAACCGTCGATATGTTTAATCAGGTTGAAGTGATTGAAGATGTCGTACTACAAGTAAATCTACCTCAGTTAGTGGGGGAACCTTAGAAGCTGGTGGTATAAATTTGCCCCGTTATGTCCTTTTGAGTTCGCTTTAATTGGCAAAACTGGGCTCTTTCCTTGATTTAAATTCCGTTAGCTTGTTCACTTGGCGTTAAAAGAGTCGTTGATAAAATTAGCCAGTGTTAGATAATGGCATCATTAGACTTTTGGTAATATTCTCCCATGGCGCAACAACAGCAGTTCAAATCTAAAAATAAGAAACCGTTTAAACCCGATACGCAAGTCGAGGCGTTAAAAGTTCCACCACACTCATTAGAAGCTGAGCAGTCTGTGCTTGGTGGTTTGATGCTTGATAATGAGTCATGGGATCGGGTATCGGAACTTGTAGTTGCCGATGATTTCTACCGGAAAGACCACCGCATTATTTTCCGTTATATGCATGACTTGGTCGAAAGTGGTAATCCGATTGATCTAGTGACTTTATCTGAAGCGCTTGAGCGTGAGAATGAGCTTGAGTCGGTTGGTGGTTTTGCCTATATCGGTGAGATGGCAAAAAACACGCCTAGTGCAGCGAATATTTCAGCTTACGCCAATATCGTACGAGAACGTGCGGTGGTGCGGGATATGATTGGCGTTGCGAATGAAATTGCTGAAGCTGGTTTTGAACCAGAAGGGCGTGATAGTGCTCAACTATTAGACTTTGCCGAGGGTAAAGTATTTAAGATTGCTGAAAAGCGCACTAATGCCTCAGAAGGCCCGCAAGATATTAAGCAAATCTTGGGTAGTACTATTGATAAAATTGAAGAGCTTTATAATAACCCGCATGATGGTGTTACGGGGGTTTCAACGGGTTACGGTGACCTCGATAAGATGACGGCGGGTATGCAGCCATCGGATTTGATTATCGTTGCGGCTCGTCCATCGATGGGTAAAACAACGTTTGCGATGAATTTAGCTGAATATGCAGCGATGAATGAAGATAAGCCTGTGATTATTTTCTCTCTAGAAATGCCCTCTGAATCGATCATGATGAGAATGCTGGCATCGCTAGGGCGAGTTGACCAAACTAAAGTACGTACAGGTCAATTAGAGGATGACGATTGGGCACGCGTATCATCGACGATGGGCATTTTACTTGAGCAAGGTAAGATGTATATTGATGATTCGTCGGGTCTAACACCAACCGAGGTTCGTTCAAGAGCGCGTCGTATCGCACGTGAGCATGGCGGTGTATCAATGATTATGATTGATTACTTGCAGTTAATGCAAGTCCCAGCACTCGCTGATAATCGTACTTTAGAAATTGCCGAAATTTCACGTTCATTAAAAGCCCTAGCGAAAGAATTACAATGCCCGGTTGTAGCATTATCACAGTTAAATCGTGGTCTAGAGCAACGTGCGGACAAACGCCCGATTAACTCAGATCTTCGTGAATCAGGATCGATTGAGCAGGATGCTGATTTAATCATGTTCATTTATCGTGATGAGGTTTATAACGATGATAGTCAAGACAAAGGCACGGCCGAAATTATTATCGGTAAGCAGCGTAACGGACCTATTGGTAAATGTCGTCTAACCTTCCAAGGTCAGTTTTCTCGATTTGATAACTATGCTGGCCCCTCATTTGATGATGAGTATTAAGGGTTAATATGAGTACTGTTAATGCGCTAATTAGCCGCAAGGCAGTGTTACATAATTTTAATCGTATAAACTCTTTAGCACCGCATAGTAAAATTATTTCTGTGCTTAAGGCTAATGCTTACGGGCATGGCTTACTAGAAATGGCTAATATTTTAACTGACACCGATGCCATTGGTGTGGCGAGGCTTGAAGAAGCATTAGCCTTACGAGCTGGTGGTGTTGTTAAACCTATTTTACTACTTGAAGGTTTTTTTCAGCTATCCGATATAGAAATTTTACTGACAAATAATTTACAAACAGTCATTCATAGCCTTGAACAGGTAGAAATGCTTGAGCAGATCAGCTTATCCGGTCAGCTTAATGTGTGGTTAAAAGTTGACACAGGGATGAACCGTTTGGGGATCCATGCGCGTGAGTTTGAAGATATTATTCGTCGATTAAAAAATATCGATTATATTGCTCAACCCTTCAACTATATGACGCATTTTGCTTGTGCGGACGACCTTAATAACCCTTTTACTCAGCAGCAAGCAGAACAATTTTATCAATTGGTTGATGGGCAGGTAGGCGAACTTACCTTGGCAAATTCCGCAGCTATTTTAGCCTGGCCACAAACCCATGCTGATTGGATTAGACCTGGATTATTACTTTATGGCTGTTCTCCGATGATCAATCGCACCGGAAAACAAGATGGCTTTGAGCCTGCGATGACATTAACCTCAAGTGTAATTGCTATAAAGTCATTACAGGCGGGCGAGAAAGTAGGTTACGGTTCGAGTTGGTCTACCACGCAAGATACAACGTTAGCTGTTGTCGCTATTGGGTATGGCGACGGTTATCCTCGGCATGCGAAAACAGGCACTCCTGTACTCATTAATGGTCAGCGATTTCCGATTGTCGGTCGTGTATCGATGGATATGATTACCGTTGATATTGGCCTGCAGCATCAAGTTAGATGTGGCGATGATGTCACTTTATGGGGGGCTGAACTGCCTGTTGAGGAGGTGGCTCAATATGCTGACACCATCTGTTATGAGCTTATTTTACAGCTCACGTCGCGAGTTAATATTCAGTTTATCGATTAAAAAAATAACAATTGGCCTGTGTAATGAAATTTAAATGGGCTAATACGGTCTTATAGAACACGAGATGATTTTTTAAGTAAGTGTTACAATCATTTATTAGACAAAAAATTGAGAATGAAAATGAAATTAGTTAAATCATTATTAGTCACGGGGCTTATTGCAACATTATCATTTGGAGCATTAGCGAACGCAGACTCTTCAAATAAGCTTAAAACGATGCTAACGGCGAAGTTGGGCTTATCCGTTAGCTCAGTCAAACCAATGCCGATTGATGGTTTATTCGAGGTAATGACTGACCGAGGTATTTTTTATAGCTCACAAGATGGTCGTTACATTATGCGCGGTAATATCTTCGATACAGTTAATGGTTTTACAAATTTAACTGAAGGGGCTATGGCCAAGATGCGCAATGCTAAATTAGAAAGCTATGCTAGCTCAATGATTGTTTACCCAGCAAAAGACGAACAATATACAGTAACTGTATTTACCGATGTGGATTGTGGTTATTGTCGCCGCCTCCATTCTCAAATGCAGCAATATAATGATTTAGGTATTACGGTGCGTTATATGGCTTACCCTAGAGGTGGGCAGGATTCTAAAACGTGGGCATCAATGGAATCATTATGGTGTAGTAGTGATCAACGTAAAGCTATGGATGATTTAAAGTCTGGCACTGAGATTGCTCAATCGGTATGCCCGAACCGAATTCCCGATCATTATCAGTTAGGTGTCGAATTTGGCGTGACAGGTACACCAGCGATTGTCCTTGATGATGGTACACTTATCCCAGGTTATCAACCGCCTGCGAAGTTATTAGAAGTATTAAAAAGTTAATAAAAGAAGAGAGCCAAAAGGCTCTCTTTTTAGCTGTCTAACTCTAACTCTACTTTCGTACATCCTTTTTGGCAACTGATGTAAGCGACGCCTTCTACTGGCGGGGTTAGTGTTAATACTTGTTGGCAGTGCTCACAGTTAACTTTTTCACCACGGCATACTTTCTTGATGATGTTACGTTGTTGATGAAATGAGTTAGCGGCATCTCTGTTTTGCTGTGAAAAATCTATTTTTATCATAATTCTGATTTGACGTTATGCATTAAATTAAGCTTAATTATAATGATTGGCTACTGGTAAGGCTAGTGGATCTAACCAATGCAGTGCGTCATCTCTATTATTGAATACTTTAATAGGTATGTTGACATCTCTAGGGACTGAAGCCATAAAGTTGGCACTGAGTGTTGCCATGTTAGTTGGGGCGTAAATAGCAATACGTTTTATTTGCTTAAGAGTGCCACACTGGGTTTGGGCATTAAACTCCGTGGAGTAGGCATTGGTCTTATTGATGAGTAAACCAAAAGGATGTTGAAAACGAGCAAGTAAATAACCATGAAATTCGCTAACCATGGTTGTTGTTATCTCGATACCACCATCCACAACGACCTCGGCAAGGTCGTCATTAATAATAAAAATTTTCCCGAAAGATAAGTCATGATATTCCATTATCGTCACCTATTAAGCTTGTTGATTATTATGGGGCAGTTTGTAATTAGGTCAGTTCTTGCTTAACCGCATCTATAATCGTTGCGGGCTGCTTTAGATATAACGCATGGTTTAATAATACACCTTTATCACCCGTTAGTAATAGTAATGCTGGAAATGATGTTGTGCCAATAAAATCTTGCAATTCAGTTACATCGGATAAAGTGTCTTGTGCTTGGTTGTTTAGTTTATCTTTAAATATCTTAGCAGATGGCGATAACTTAAGCTGTTCGATAATTGGATCGAAGTCACTTGCCTGAGTAAATTCCACGCCTGAGCCAAAGTGTAATTGTTGTAATTGCGTTAGTGCAGGTAGTAACTTGTTTGGTTGCTTGTGCTGAATCCAAGCTAAAAAGTTCGCGCTTAGGGTTGCGTCTTTTGTTTGATTGGCTTGTGCTTGGTAAGATTGGCCAAAGGTGACAGTACTTTGATCTGTAATAGCGCTTAGTTGCTTCGCTGATAAGTGATCTCTGCCATCATAGTGCGCACAATGCCACGCGTAAATTTGCAAGTCTGGGAATGCTTGTTCCAGTTGAATAACTAAAGGTGTACAAGCATAACTCCAAGGGCAGTGTGAGTCATAAATAAAATATAAACTAGGGTTCATTAAAGAGATCCTTGATCAGCAAAGAGACGCATGTTGTTTTTGATTACGAACATTATTAACCCTCGATCTTAGTCAAGTTAGTCGTTGTAATCAATGGCTTCCTTGTTTATTGATCACGCTTTGCTACTTCTTTGCCTGATCATTTGTGATGCGTGTTATTCTATGGCTTTATTTTTATTTGTAAGGTTTTGTTGTGACTCCTATCATTGAGCGCCGTAAGGCAGGAGACTGTTCTCATCTTCATTTTATTTCGCAGCCATTATTGCAGCGAGTTTATGCCGCAAGGGGGATCTCTCAAGCGAGTGAGCTTGAGTACCAACTCAAAAACTTACTTAATCCCAATACTCTAAAAGATAGCGATAAAGCCGCTCAACTGCTATTTGAAGCCATTAAGTCTAATAACAAAATCACTATTGTTGGTGACTTTGATGCTGATGGCGCGACATCTACCGCTTTGTCATTGCTAACATTACGTCGTTTTGGTGCTACTAATGTTGATTACATTGTGCCTAATCGCTTCGATTTTGGTTATGGTCTGTCAACCCCGATTGTTGATATTGCCCATCAGCAAGGCACGCAGTTGATTATGACGGTGGATAATGGGATCTCGTCTATCGATGGGGTTGCGCGGGCGCAAGCATTAGGAATAAAAGTAGTTGTTACCGATCATCACCTTGCGGGTCAGCAACTGCCACAAGCTGATGCAATCGTGAACCCGAATCAACCTGACTGCTCATTTTTGAGTAAAAACCTGGCGGGGGTTGGTGTCGCGTTTTACGTGATGTTGGCACTGCGTGCATTAATGCGTCAGCAAAACTATTTTGCCCAGATGAATATACCTGAGCCAAATATGGCTGAGTTTCTCGATATTGTGGCGTTGGGTACTGTGGCCGATGTGGTGCCGCTTGATAGTAATAATCGTATCTTGGTTGAGCAGGGAATTACACGGATCAGAGCTGGTCGTTCACGTGTCGGTATTCAAGCGTTATTGGAAATCGCGAATCGTAATATCAGCCGCTGTGTGGCTAGTGACATGGGCTTTGCCATCGGCCCAAGGCTTAATGCCGCCGGACGCTTAGATGATATGTCGCTGGGTATCGAATGTTTAGTGACTGATAACCCTAATCATGCGAAAGAAATTGCTGCAGAGCTAGATGGTTTTAATAAAGATCGACGTGCCATTGAAGCGGGCATGCAGCAAGAGGCGCTGAAAATTATTGAGCAACTGCCATTTAGCCAAGGGGAAGGGGATATCCCTTATGCATTTGCATTATTTCACCCTGAATGGCATCAAGGAGTGAGTGGGATTGTCGCCTCAAGAATTAAAGAAAAGTTTCACCGTCCTGTTATTGTGTTTGCCGATAGTGGCGATGGAGAGCTCAAAGGCTCTGGCCGTTCTATTGAAGGGTTACATTTACGTGACTTACTCGAGCGCATTAATACATTGGAACCGGGGTTAATTCTAAAGTTTGGTGGCCATGCAATGGCGGCTGGCCTCTCAATTAAAGAAAGTGATTTTTCTCGGTTTGCTGAGCTTTTTGAGCAATTAGCCGCACAAACGCTCACCAGCGATCAGCTCAGTGGTAAGATATTATCAGATGGTGAACTAAGCGCTGGCGAGTTTAATTTAGAGCTTGCGACTCAGTTACGTCATGCAGGCCCATGGGGGCAAGGTTTTCCTGAGCCGTGCTTTGATGGCAAGTTTCGCGTGATTCAACAGCGAATAGTCGGTGAGAAGCATTTAAAGCTGGTGTTAGAGCCGGAAGGTTCTAACCTCGTGGTTGACGCTATCGCGTTTAACGTTGATACGCAAGTGTGGCCAAATCCAAATATCGAATGGGCAGAGGTTGCATATAAGCTTGATGTTAATGAGTTTAGAAACCAGCAAAGTTTGCAATTGATGGTTGAGCATATTACGCCACACTAATGGCTATAGATGATAAAAGGGCAGTGATGGTTACATCACTGCCCTATTTTTTTAGCCTCTGGTGAGAGACTGGGCTGTCGAAGCGGCTTCACTTGTTTGCTCAACGAAGGGCTTGGGCGCTTGAAAGCGGCGAGCAGTTAGGGCTAATACCACAGCACTAAGCAATAAGCCGATTTCTACGCCGATTGTTTGTTGATACCCTGCCTGCGATAAGGCGACAATTTTGTTTTGAAACAATACCCAGTCCAAGATGACGGTACTTATGAGTACAACGGCACTTAGGTTTAGCTGAATAGCAATGAGCTGTCTCGATTTTTCCTGGTTTTTAGGTAATAAAAATGCCACAGCACTGACTAATAACCCTAAATAAAAGCACAAAATAATAATATCCATACGCTCAACTATATTAATAGGAACCAAGCGCTCACTCATAAATGCAACACTGGTTGCCACGACAATCCCGACGCTGCCAACATTGGTGACGTAGCGAGCCATTGAAATTGCTCGCGCTGAATGATGGCGTCGTTTTTGTTGTTTCTCTATCCATAATAAGTTGCCAGTGACAATCAGGGCGCAAACAGCCAGACCTAGAATGAAATAGATTACGCGCAAATCTACATTGGCAAAGTTTGCATAATGCAGTTTCTTGAGTGTGTCCAGTCCCAGAACCAGTGTATTTGGGTTGCTGTCATCATGAACCGTTAGAGTGTGCCCATCAGCAAAAGAGTGGGTTGTCGTATATTGATAGCCAAACTCTTTTTCACTATTAGCACGGACTTCGATAACACCACTGGCATCACCGTAGTTATAAAATCGAATACGTTCTGGTTGTAATTGATATTTTGTTTCAAGATTTGACACTAGCTGCGCTAGATTGGCTCTTGACACGGGTTTGTCTTGCCACTCTGGTGCGATTTGGACTATCCCTGCATCATTCAAGAGTGCATCTTGATCACCTTTATAGAGAAGTAACGCAAAGGCTATTTGGTAAATAATGACTAAGTTAAAGATTAAGCCAGTAATTGCATACATGACGGTAAATGGAATGCTGATAACCCCGACCACATTATGCATATCTAATAGTTGCGTGCGTTTATGTTCGCCATTGCGATATTGAAAGAAGTTGGCGATAAACTTTCGTGCATGGATAAATATGCCAGATATTAGGGCAAAAAAGAAAAACAGGGTGATAAAACCAACAATATATAAGCCCCATGGCAAGTTTAGATCGTAGTGTAATTGGTATATAAAGTTGGCTAATTGAAACTTATCTCCTTCACTAATCACTTTGCCTGTCACGGGATCTAATAACAAACTGTCATAGTGTGGCTCTTGTGGTCGATCTTTTATATCGATATAGGCCCGATAAAAAGGAGAATGCGGCTGCGGCATGACTAAGGTGATGTGTTCTTTTCCATCGTAATCACGCCCCGCTAACGCATTATCAAGTATTGTATCAACGCTTACCTGTTGCTGATCTTTATGGTGAACGTCAAAATGAGGCTGCATTGACCACAAATTTATTTCACTGCGAAACAACGCAATCGAGCCAGCAAAAAATACGATAAACAATAAGCTAGAAATGATTAGGCCAATCCAACTATGGGCTTCAGTGAGATTTTTAATTAATTGTTTACTTAACATCGTTACACCAGAAATAAAGCATTCATTGCTACTGAAGGGACAAGTAAGATAGCGCATCGTTTTAATGCTTGTTTTGCAGATTCACTGGCATAGCACCATGTCATCACCCCTACCCAAATGGGGAAAGCGCATAGTAGTCCGATGAACAAACGGGTATCAATGGCGAAAGGCATTAAGTAGTTAATGTTTAACATCAATGAAATAGAGACAATGCAACCTACGAAGATTGCGATTAATGTTTTAGGCCACATAGTTATGCTCCGAGTAATGAGATGAACAGCAGGATGATTAAGCCATGGCAATACAAATGAGCGACTTTCAATTTGATATGGCCTAAAGTCAGTACAACGCTAATCCAGAACAGCATGACTAGACTCAAGCACAAGAGAATAGAGGCAGTAGGGGAGTAAGTTCCCATCAGTAAATAACTACTGACAACAAAGGAGATAATAAACACGGGCCAGGTCACTACTTTGGCTGCAGGATTAACTAAAACCTGTTGCTTATTACTCGATAAATAGACAGCTAGACTACCCGTCCACAATGTTAACAAAGATAAAAAGAGTACTATATTCATACGTAATGCAAATGGTAATGATTTGTAATTGCGTGTAGTTTAGTTTGTTATCTATTTAATTGCTATAACAAATGTCAATTATTGAGTGTTTTTTCTTCTCATTATTTTCCTTGCTTAACTGATTTTTATTTGTATAATCCCTCCGAATTTTACTTGATGGTAATTGTTATCATTCGTATTTATGTTGAGGTGTTATGAAGGTTCGTTATTTGGTTGGTGCGATACAATTAGCTATTTTTAGTGGTTTTTCTGGGCAGGCAGCTGCTTTTTCTGCGGAGCAAACGGATAGCAAGATTGAAAAAATTATTGTGACTGGTCAAAAGATCGATCGCACGATTCAAGAAACTGCGACCAGTGTTGTCGTGGTGACTAAGAAGCAGATGGAAGAGCAAAACATTGAAACTTTTTATAATGTGATAGAGCGCTCTGCTAATGTTTCTGGCAGTTTGGAAGAGGGTGGCTTTAGTATTCGTGGGATTGATGCCTTCAATGTGTCGGGTGGCGGCAACAGTTACTTGGCGAGTGTTTATGTCGATGGCGCGGCATTACCACGTCGAATGATCCAAGAGGGCGGCTTCTCGACTTGGGATGTCAGTCAAGTTGAATTATTACGTGGTCCTCAGTCGACTTTACAGGGGCGCAACGCACTAGCCGGTGCTGTCGTGATGAAAACTGAACGTCCTGCTTATGAACCTGAAGCTAAATTAAGACTAACCGTTGGTGAACAAGGAAAACAAGGCATAGCGTTTGCTGGTGGCGACGAACTCGTCTCTAATGAAGTGGCATTTCGTTTTAGTGCTGAAAAAGCCTCTGAAGATGGCACGAACTATAATATTACTCGTCAAGAAGACAGTTACCCACAAGAAAATGAGACCTATCGGTTAAAATTTTTATACGAACCAGAGAGCCTTCCAGGTTTTTCGGCACAATTGGGTTATACCTATAGTGAAACTTTCCAAGGCTCCCCTGCAACTAGCACTATTTCAACTGAAACAATTAAAAATCGTTATGATATAGATGATGTTGCTACTGAATTAACAACAGAGAATCACCTCTACAACCTAGAGCTTGAATACGAAATTAATGATTATTGGTATTTGAATGCGGTCACTAGCTATACATTATCGAACTATTCATATCAGTGGGACGGTGATGGCACGGCTGAGCCTATCGGTAAATTAAATGGTGACCGTGATGATGATACATTAAGCCAAGAGGTTCGTTTTGTGTATCAGGATGACTCGATTTCTGCTGTCGTTGGTGCATATTTCTCAGACTTACAAGTCGATGATCAAAGCAGTGGAGAACGTTCCTCTAGCTTGAAGCAGTTAGGCGTGCCAAAGCTATTAGTTGCTCCTGCAGAGTTTGGTGGTTTGGGTTTGCCTGAGAGTTATGCCTCGCATATTCTATCTTTCTACGAGGGTTTTGATCCTGCTGTACTTAATGTACAAGGAGAGAGTGACAACATTGTTAGTAATGTTGCCCTTTTTGCTGATGCGACAGTCCGGCTAACAGAACAATGGGATCTAATCGCAGGTTTACGTTTTGACCGTGAACGTCAAGAAGTTGAGGGACATACTAATGTTGTCGTTAGTAATAAAGATAAGTTGCCAACGCCGAGTGAGCTAAATGTCGATCCAACAACAAAGCAGATCCTAACAGGGCTCAATGCACAGTTATTTGCCATGGCTGCCGCCGCATCACAGCAAGAACCTTTAGCTAAAGAAACGTTTAATGCCTTTTTACCAAAACTTGGGGTTAGTTATCATTGGAACGATGATATAACCACCAGTTTTATTGTCCAAAAAGGTTACCGTTCGGGCGGTGTGGGAACTAATACTGCAAAATCGACACGCTATACTTATGATCCTGAATATACGTGGAATTATGAAGCGTCATTCCGATCGGTATGGCTTGATGGGAGTTTAAGTGCTAATGCTAACGTGTTTTATCTGGATTGGAAGGATCAACAAGTTAATGTTCAGCTAGGGACCAATCGATTTGACTCTGAAACAAAGAATGCTGGTTCTTCGACGGTTAAAGGTTTTGATACTGAACTGTTCTATCAATTTAATGATGAGTTACGTATTTCTGCTGGTGTTGGCTATGCTAAGACTGAATTTGAAGAGTTTGTTGTGACGTTACCTACCGCTACCTTCGATTTAAGTGGGCGTAGTTTTGCCGGTGCTCCGACGTGGACGGGCAACTTGGGCTTAACTTATCAAAACGCAGAGGGTTGGTTTAGTAATATTAATGTTAATCATAGTTCGGACTCAAATACGATAAATAACCCTTGGACTGGCAATGTTCCTGAAACAGATAAACGCTTTGATGCACAAACGCCAGCGGTAACTTTAGTTAATGCTAGGGCGGGATATCAATGGGATAACTATCAAGTCCATTTAACTGCGACCAACTTATTAGATAAGGAATTCTTAACGTACCCTGACACTGGATACGATAGTCAAACCTACGGTAAGGAACGTCAAGTTAGCCTTCAGCTTCAAGCACAATTTTAATTCCACGTTTTGCTAGGTAAAGTCAATGCCGTTTCTTGTTAAGAAGCGGCATTTTTATTGGTGAAAAATAGCTATTCAACCTCCCTCCATATTCACATTTATCCGTTCAGTGGGTATATCTTCGCCTGATTTTTAGTTAGAATAGACGGCTTTTTTTAACCTTTAACCTTAAAGTTGCTTTAATGTTCGAAATCAATCCTATTAAAAATAAAGTTGATGATTTACGCCAACGCTCGGATGTATTAAGAGATTATCTTGATTATGAGCATAATAGTGAGCGTTTAATCGAAGTTACTCGTGAGCTGGAAGACTCTGCTGTTTGGAGTGAACCTGAGCGTGCACAAGCTTTGGGTAAAGAACGCGCAAGCTTAGAGGCTATTGTGAATACCATTGACTCGATGGAAAGCGGCCTTGAAGATGTTGAAGGGTTGGTTGAATTAGCTGTTGAAGCTGAGGATCAAGAAACCTTCGATGAAGCACAAAGCGAACTTAATGACCTTGAACTGCTATTAGAAAAGCTTGAATTTCGCCGAATGTTTAGTGGCAAGAATGATGAAAATGATTGCTATATGGATATTCAGTCGGGCTCTGGCGGTACCGAAGCGCAAGATTGGGCCGAAATGGTTCTCCGAATGTATTTGCGTTGGGGCGAAGCAAAAGGCTTTAAGGTTGAGCTTGTTGAAGTGACCGCAGGTGATGTCGCAGGAATAAAAGGCGCAACCATTAAATTTGCTGGTGAATATGCTCACGGTTGGCTGCGCACTGAAAGTGGGGTTCACCGCCTAGTACGCAAATCACCGTTTGATTCGAGTTCACGTCGCCATACCTCATTTTGTTCAGCGTTTGTTTATCCTGAAATTGATGATGACATTGAAATCGATATTAACCCGGCTGATTTACGGGTAGATACCTATCGTGCCTCGGGCGCGGGTGGACAACACGTTAATAAAACTGACTCGGCTATTCGTATTACGCACTTACCGACCAATACCGTCGTTCAGTGTCAAAGTGATCGCTCACAACATAAGAACCGTGCCTCAGCCATGAAGCAGCTGAAAGCGAAGCTGTATGAATTAGAAATTGATAAGCAAAATGAAGATAAGCAAGTACTAGAAGATGGTAAAGCAGACATAGGCTGGGGTAGTCAAATCCGCTCTTATGTTTTAGACGCTTCTCGAATTAAAGATTTACGTACAGGAATTGAAAGCTCTAATACGGGAGCAGTTCTTGATGGTGATCTCGACAAATTTATCGAAGCAAGCCTGAAGTCAGGTTTGTGATAAGTCCCAAGCAGACTTAAAGACAATGGCGCATCAGTGCCAACTAACAGACATTATATTTAAATATTGAATAACAGGAACACACTTACCATGAGTGACCAAAACAGCCCTGAAAATGAAGTTGAAGTAGTAGACGTAAATGAGCTGATAGCTCAGCGTCGTGAAAAGCTCAATGCAATGCGTGAAGCAGGGCAAGCTTTCCCTAATGATTTTCGTCGTACCGATGTTTCTGACGATTTGCATATCGCTTATGGTGGTAAAGAAAAAGAAGAGCTGGAAGAGCTTAATGTAGAAGTGGCAGTGGCTGGTCGTATGATGACTCGTCGTATTATGGGTAAGGCTTCATTTGCTACTATCCAAGATATGGGTACACGTATACAGGTTTATGTGGCACGTGATTTATTACCAGAAGGCTTCTATAACACCGAATTTAAAAAATGGGACTTAGGCGATATCATCGCGGCTAAAGGTACCCTATTCAAAACAAAATCGGGTGAATTATCAATTCGCTGTTCTGAAGTACGCTTGATGACTAAAGCATTGCGTCCTTTACCAGATAAATTCCACGGCTTATCAGATCAAGAGACTTGTTACCGTCAACGTTACTTAGATCTAATCGCTAACGAAAAGTCTCGTGAAGTATTTAAAACGCGTTCAAAAATTGTTGCGTTTATCCGTAATTACTTAACCCAAAAGAACTTCATGGAAGTTGAAACACCAATGATGCAAGTCATTCCTGGTGGTGCGACAGCTCGTCCATTTAAAACACATCACAATGCATTAGATATGGATATGTATCTACGTATTGCACCTGAATTAAACTTAAAGCGTTTAGTCGTCGGTGGTTTTGAAAATGTATTTGAAATTAACCGTAGTTTCCGTAATGAAGGTTTATCAACCCGTCACAACCCTGAATTCACTATGCTTGAATTTTATTGGGGCTATGCGGATTACAACATGTTGATGGATTTAACTGAAGACATGTTACGTGAACTAGCGATAAGCGTTAAAGGTACGTCTGCGGTACATTATCAAGGTAATGATTTTGATTTTGGTAAGAAGTTTGATCGCTTGACTGTTGTTGAAGCTATCTTAAAATACACACCGGGCACTACTGTAGAGCAAGTAAATGATCTAGAACAAGCCACTGCGATTGCAAAAGGCTTAGGAATTGAAGTTAAAGATAGCTGGGGCTTAGGTAAAATACAGATCGAGATATTTGAAGAAACAGGTGAGCATCAACTAATGCAACCGACGTTTATCACGGAATACCCAGCTGAAGTATCACCATTAGCACGTCGTAATGATGATAATCCGTTTATTACTGACCGTTTTGAGTTCTTTGTTGGTGGCCGTGAAATCGCTAACGGTTTCTCAGAATTAAATGATGCTGAAGATCAAGATCAACGTTTCCTTGAGCAAGTGGCACAAAAAGATGCTGGTGATGACGAAGCGATGTTCTATGATGCTGATTACATCACTGCACTAGAGTACGGGCTACCACCAACAGCAGGTGAAGGTATCGGTATTGATCGTCTAGTGATGTTATTCACAGATGCACCATCAATTCGCGATGTTTTATTATTCCCACATATGCGTCCAAGTGCATAAGCGAATAAACAACTCATCATAGAATTAAGAAGCCCTGTCAATTCAGGGCTTTTTTATGTCGATAGGTTTGAGAGAATGAAAGTAGCGTATAGAGTTATTCAAGTAGAAGGTGGTTATGATCTAGAAATAACCCATCAGCAAGATACTGCTGTGTTGTTTATTGGTGATAAACAACAAGCACAAACTATTGCGCAGCAGATCATCGCACTGGCAGAAGAGCGAAATGTAACTATTTTAGCGGCCTGTGCACTGTTTAATCAGGGAACAGCGATGTACCCGAATGAATTATTACCGTATTAACTTATGCTAGAAACCGTCTTCCAGTCACTAATTATGTTTATTCTTACAGTCACTAATTATGTTTATATTGAAAAATATTTCCTGGCAGGCTTAAGCTATGCTCCGCTCTAAGGGGGCAAAACGGCGCTAAATAATCTATTTGATGTGGTTTTAATGTTGTTTTGCTGGCTTTTTGAACACTTGGTAAATAAATTTAAAAAAGCCCTTGCCATGTGT
>PIZK01000013.1 GCA_002835545.1 Alteromonadales bacterium alter-6D02 | reverse complement strand
ATTAATAATGGGGTGATTACCATGTTTTTGCTCGTCTTAGTCAGAAAATCTATGGTTGGAGCCTCTTTTTTCAAAATATTTCAGAGCCAGTTGAATACACAGGGGAGTGTAAACTAGAAAAGTTGCTGATTGTGGAAGTTGAAAATAACAAAAATCCAGAACGTAAATTTATCAAAGTGCTGTTTAATGATGATTTTAAAATAAAACAGTTTGTTATAAGTGATGAAAAGTAAATGAAGGGCAGTCACAAATTCTATCTATTGCGATTCATTAGCTTGTCGTTTTATCGAGGTGCACATTGATGATTAAGTTTAAGGTTATAGTACTTGTCTTATTTTTGTTTTTACCTTCGTACTCAGAAGGTAAAGATAAGATATTGCTTGGTTCATGTGAAATAAACATTCCGAAGCATTTCAAGCAGACTTCAAATAGTGACTTTTCATTAATTGATTATATTCATATAAGGGATAGTGGACTTGCTAGTATATTAGTACTGCGTGAGGTTGTATCAGGGTTTAGAGATAACTTAAATTCGAAAAACTTTTCAATAAGGAAGACTTTTTATCACGATGGAATAGAGGTAATAGCTTATAGTCAGTTACTTTCCAAGCTGAAACAAGAAATAAAATACATCTCCTTAGAGTTTGACGGAGAACAATTTATTGCTGGTTCAATCAACAAAAAAGAGATTTATGAGATATTTAGAGATTGCTTAGATGGGCAAATAATTAACTCTCTAATTAAGCTCGACATGAATTGAAGTGGCACAATAAATCAATGCGTAAGGCTAATATTTGAACTCTAAAAATAACCCCTATGAAAAAATCTCATCAGAGGATGCTGCGAACTTTATAAAGTTGGCTGGTATACCGTTGCTATTGACCCTGTAACAGATTCTGTGTAACTACCTAATTTATATATAGTCTGCGATACGGTCTTCAAACTCAATGATAAAACGATTCAATGCCGGTTTCCAGTTTCTAATCGGCATTGTCCATTTCTTCGATGCCTGCATAATGGCCAAGTAGACAACTTTCTTAGCCGAATCATCATTTGGAAAGAGTTTACGGTTCTTGATGTATTTTTCCCTTTGCTCTTTCTTCTTGTCTTTGATGCGTTCTGGGGACTACACGTTTACTCCGAATATCGAGCGGCGTACCAGAAATGGCCAAGTTGATCACTTTTGTTATTTTAGTAATGATTTTTCTCAATTTACTCAAGAGAGTAGCAGGTTATCTACTGATTACTGTCTTGCGTTAATCGAGTTCCAACATTAATAGTCTTTAACCAAGCAATCACATAAAAACAGGCAACTGCGGCGGCGATATGTTTAAGGCTATGGCCGCTAATTAATGAGGTCATGTTGAGTATTTGTAGGTCGGCTAGCTCTAAAACTTTAGCCACTGTGTACCAAACAAGGACCGCGATTAAGTAGCTTTTATTAAAGTCATTCGATTTAAAAAAGACCAGTAATACCAAGGTAAGGATCATTGGTAGAAATTGCACCAGTACATACCAACGCAGATCGCCTTGGCCCAGCTGTTCGGTGACGGCCCAATAGCCCACACTCACTAGCCCTGCCACTAATAGCCAAGGTAAGATTTTGATGCCACTTTCTGCTTTGACAAAGGCTGACACTATCATCGCATAAAGCCCCATAAAGCCCCATAAAGCCAATCGTCATCGGCAGTCTGTCCCATACTAAGGTAGCGTTATTGGGTGCCCAATGATAATAGCCCGAGCCAAAAGCGATGAGGGTAACGCCCACAGAAAAGGTTAACCCGCCCCAATAAAATACGCCTAAGTTTTGTTTGTGCTTGAAGGTGTAAGCTAGGCCATATAAGCCAACGAATAGAAAGGGAATATTTGATAGGACATTGCCGATATTAGGGATACCCCAAAGGCTAGCTGTATCTGCAAAGTGGTGATAACTCATGTTTTGGCTAATCGGTGGCATTTGCCCAATGCTGAGTATCGCAATAAGGGTGATACACCAAAGTAAAATCCGTTTGGTAAGTAACTGATCCATTGTTGTTCCTGAGTAAATTAAATCATAGTCTCTAATGGTTGGTTAGTGTATGAGCTTAAAAGTTCACTGGCGATAGTTTATTTGTAACGATTTAATCATGCTCAGATGCCATCGCTTCTTTGATTTCATCACTGCTAAAGCCTTTGCGCGATAAATAAGCATAGGCTTTTGATTTCTCTTTATAGTCAGCTAAGTCGTAGCGTTTCTTAGCCAGTTGCTGCTTACAGCTGTGATAGAAGTCGATATCTCCGGCTAGTGTCAGTTGGTATAGCGTGTCTTCGAAGGCACTGACATCAATCAGGCGTTGTTTTAACTCATTGAGAATGAGCGATTGGCCTTTGCCCTTGCGGTATAACTTGGTTATTTCACTGGCTAGATCCGCTTTTTCCGCTTTGATGGCTAGTTTACTACGCAATGTATCTTGGGCGGGGTGTTGTGATAACGCTTGATCGATTTGCGGGCGGGTAAAGCCTTTAGTGGTCATCTGTGAGTAGACCTTTTCTCGGCTGATCCCATCGAATGTGATGTAGCGAGATAATAAGCGATTGCTCGCCATGTCGTCGAAATTAATCGCTTGTTGCTCGATAACTTGTTCGATGGCCGTATCGATGTTGGTTGATGAGATACCACGCTGTTTCAGTTTGTGTTGTACCGCACTCTTGCCAATGTTATTGCTAAACGCCGATTCGCAATAACGGATGGCAAATTCAAGGTCACTTTTGAGGTATTTATGCTCGATAAGATGATTAAGTACTTGCTTTATCCACTCACTATTTTGGGTTTTTCGCTCGAGCTTGCTGCGAATTTCAGCAATGGTGAAGTCTTGTTGATTAAGGTGCCAATAAGCACTATTAAAGACATTGTCGATAGTTTTGGCTTGTCGCAGGGGTGGCCGTTGCATAGGAAAATCTTAAATTTATTATCAGCAAGGCTAGTGTAGCAGAACCTAGTGGTTATCTGTTAAATCTTGTAGATTGGCGAGTATTATCTCAAGCTTTCTATTTGGATGGTGACTACTGACTGCGACTTTTTATTTAATACACAAAGCGCCAATTTACCATATACTCAAAATAGGCAGGGAAAGCGTGCTTCAAGTTTTATTATCTAATCTAGGGAGAGTATCGATGAAATATCATTTCGTGGCGTGTTTAGCGCTGTTTGCTAGTTTTACCGCGTCAGCCAATCAACCTGAGTTTATCTCATCTGAATTAACGACTATTTCATTTGATTTAGATAAGTACCAATATTATCTAGAAGATGCGTTAGCGAATACGGAGTCATGTAAGCAAGCTGGTTTAGTTAATTGTATTGTGGTTGGCCAGAGTATAATTGCGATCACTGACAATGTATTAGGTGCGCCGGAGCAAAATGTTAGTGAAGTGACTCTAACTGATGGTACAGAGATATATTCAATACCGATCCTTCATACTGTCAAGATTATGGGGACTGCATATCAAGGCTATATTGTGCGGGTTGAGAGCAGTCAGCCGGAGAAAAACAGTACCATTTTCTATTCCACAACCGCTGGGGTGATTATGTTTTCCCTTAACGGCTTGTCTTATTGGTCGAAAAAACCTTGTGGCTTGTTTGCACCTGAGACTTGTGGCCAATAAAGCGCTCTTGTTTGTTGTTACTGAGAGATACCGGCTAAAAGCATGCCGGTATGACGAGAGGGGAGCATGCCGGTATGACGAGAGGGGAGCATGCCGGTATGACGAGAGGGGAGCATGCTGGCACGAGGAGTTGGTGACATGCTGGAGTGATGAGTTGGGGATATGCTGGTGTGATGAATTGGGGCATGTCGGTCATCCATTTATTAGTTAAATCATTAGGGAGTTGCCTGCTCATCTCTTGGCGTATTATTCTGCTTAAACAATTACAAAAGCTTTGTGTTTGATGAATTTTTGTTGGCTTAATCAATACCTGAAACAAAGTTACAAAATAATTCATAAAAACAAACAAAAAATGTAATTTTGCAACATCAAAAGCCTATCATACGGGCGTTTAAGTGACTTTTAGTTACGAAAAAGGCACTCTCTGGTTTGATCTCTTATTTAATTGTTATTTATGGTTGAAATTAACTGGTTTAGGAGTAGATTAGGAGATAATAAACCTATTATTTCTTTCTACTTATTCGTTGGTCTAACCATTTGTTTATATTAGACCTCGAATATATTAATAACTGTTCGATCAGGGAAACCGCAAGAGAATGACCGATTTTCGTCAACAAGCGCTTGACTACCATGCGCAGCCTACACCAGGTAAAATTAGCGTAGAACTTTCAACACCAGCAGAAACAGCACAAGATCTTGCTTTGGCTTATAGCCCAGGCGTTGCTGAGCCGGTGCGTGAAATTGCACAAGACCCTGAAAATGCATATAAATACACTGCCAAAGGCAACCTTGTTGCTGTGATCACTAACGGTACGGCTATTCTGGGTCTCGGTAACTTAGGCCCATTAGCTTCTAAACCAGTCATGGAAGGTAAGGCGTTGTTATTCAAACGTTTTGCTAATATTGATTCGATCGATATTGAAGTTAAACATCGCACCGTTGATGAATTTGTTGATACGGTGGCTAACATTGCTGATACGTTTGGTGGCATCAACTTAGAAGATATTAAAGCACCTGAGTGTTTTATGATTGAAAAAGCGCTGAAAGAGCGTTGTTCAATTCCGGTATTTCATGACGACCAACACGGCACTGCTATTGTAACTGCCGCAGGCATGATTAATGCGTTAGATATTCAAGGTAAGAAAATTGAAGAGTCAGTGATCGTATGTATGGGTGCGGGCGCTGCGGCTGTTTCATGTATGGAACTACTGATTTCTTGTGGCGCGATGCGTGAAAAGATTTATATGCTGGATCGTAAGGGTGTGATTCATGCGAGCCGTGATGATTTAAACGAGTATAAGCGTCGTTTTGCTAACAATACAGATATGCGTACCTTAGAAGAAGTCATTAACGGTGCTGATATTTTCGTTGGTGTTTCCGGCCCTGATGTGATCACCGCTGATCACGTTAAATTAATGGCACCTAATCCTGTGATCTTCGCTTGTTCAAACCCTGATCCTGAAATTAAGCCGGAATTAGCCCATGAAGCCCGTAGTGATTTAATCATGGCAACAGGCCGCTCGGATTACCCGAATCAAGTGAACAACGTATTATGTTTCCCATTCATCTTCCGTGGTGCACTGGATGTACGTGCCAGCACCATTAATGAAGAAATGAAAGTAGCGGCAGTACATGCGATTCGTCAAATTGCCAAAGAGCCGGTATCAAAAGAAGTGTTAAAGGCCAGTGGCCATAAAGAGCTGAGCTTTGGTAAAGAATATATCATTCCAAAACCAATGGACCCACGTTTATTAACCCGAGTATCGAGAGCTGTGGCGCAAGCTGCAATTGACTCAGGTGTGGCTGGTATCGAGATGCCTGAAGGTTATATGGCTGAATAGTCAGTTAACTTTCATTTTAAACTGAGTTTGAAAGGCGTATTGGTTTCCAATACGCCTTTTTTCTTAGATGTATTTTATATTTGTTTCTTTCTAGTCCTAAAGTACTGATTAATTGTTGAATTAATCATTTTATTGTTGCATGTCACTGTAACAAGACTTTATGTGTATAAAGCGGTAAAACCTGTGTTATTATCCTGTGGATTTTTAGTGTAAAAACACCAATAAAGAATAAAAAAACAAGTGATGTTAGCAAATAAAAATTGTAATCAATGATATCGCCTGCACCGAATTTAATACATGAAAGGACTAAGCATGAGCGCATTCGCAGTAGTGTTAAAACAATCTAATGGGGTTCAAAAGACCTACCCTTTAACCGTATTTCAATCACTGTCGGTGATGAATGGTACTACTTATACATTAATTGATGTAAATACAAAGCAAGTACCTGATGATTTAGTTTTAAGACGAAAAGATAATGACTTAATCCTCGAAGTTGATGGTGAAGTTGTTGCGCAAATTGAAAATTTCTATATTCCTACTGTCGAAGCAACATTTAGTGTTGATGGTACAGTTTCTCCTGCGAATGGGATGGCGATAGAAAATAATCATGATACAGAATTTGACGTAATCAGTAGCGGTGACTCTGCTGTAGTTTGGCCAGCAGGTGACAATGATATTCTTGCTGATGTAGGTGGCGTTGCAACGTTACTAGCTCTTGGCGGTGCAGCCCTTGCTATTTCAGATAAACATGCAGATAGCCACAGCCCGAAGAATGATCATTATGAGGTAACGTTGGCTCCAGCCGCAGGCCCTTTTGAGTCTATCGCTATGGTTGAGCTCTATGATAAAGACGGTAACTTGCTAGAGCGTAAAAATCATGACTTTAGTACAGGACCTGTGACATTTACTATTACTAACGGTTATGTTGGCCCTATTTTAGCGAAACTAATTGATGCTAATGGTGATGAGGGTGACTATGTCGATGAAGCATCTGGTCAACTGGTAAGCTTGGGTGATTCACTTCGTGCAATGAGTATGGCTGACGGAAATTCAGATGTAACGATATCAATTACTCCACTAACTGAGCTTGCTGCTCGTCAAGCCGGTATCGATAGTAGTAATAGTGTTGACGAAGCACAAGTAGAAGTAAACAACTCGATTGGAGAGCTGTTTGGTGTTGATGATATTCTAGCGCCGGCTACAACTGTTGTTGAAGAGGAGTATGATGCGACTGATGGTATTAATGCCTCAGAGCAATATGGTAATGTGCTAGCTCTTCTTTCTGGTACAGATGCAGTTACAGGTAGCATTGATTCTACATTAGAGAAATTAGATGAGGCCATTGTCGCTGAAGATGATGGCTCTTTAGCAATAAGTCAATCAGGTGTTGAGTTATTACAAGAGGGGGTTGAGCAATTTGAACAGGGTGCGAACTCTGCGCTTGCCAGCTTAGCTGATGCACTGATTGAACCGCCTGTTATTATCGGTGCGGAGAATGGTTTTACCAAGCTCGAACGTGATCAAGCTAGTGACAACGGTATCACTATTCAAGTAGCACAAGTCAGTATCGGTGATACAGTGACTATTCAGTGGGGTGATCAAACCTTTACTGCTGAAGTAACCGCTGATGACTTAGTTGATGATGTTGCTTTGATTCTTATGCCTATTGAGTTAGTCGATGCAGCGGGCGATGGTGACATTAAAGTTACATCTCAAGTTAATGACCAAAAGGAAAGCCCTGCTAATATCATTATTGTTGATACCGCTGCGCCAACAGTGGAAATAGTGCTTGCCGATACTTCTTTAACTGCGGGTGAGACATCAATGGTGACTTTCACTTTTAGTGAAGCCCCAATCGATTTTACATTAGATGATGTAAATGCTGTCAATGGCCAGATTTCTGAGTTAGTTGCTACTGCCGATCCCCTTATCTTTACCGCGACTTATGCACCTAACATTGCTATTGATAGCACTGAAAATATCATCACTGTCACCGCAAACTATACTGATGGCTTAGGTAATGTTGGCGCTGCGGCTTCATCAGATGAGTTCTCGATTGATACACTGAATGAAGCGCCATCATTTGAGTTAGAAAAAGATAGTGGTTCACTTGCTGACGATAACTTAACCAACAATGTTGTCGTTAACGTTTCATTAGCGTCTGATGTTGCGAGCTGGGAGTACAGTGTTAATGGCGGTGATACGTGGGTGGCAGGTACAGGCACTAGCTTCGAATTAGCCGCTGATACAACTTATGCAGCTGATAGCGTGCAGGTCCGTCAAACCGATAACGCGGGTAATGTGAGTGCTGCTACAACGAACACCGCACAAATTGAAACCGATAACAGCGTTGCTGCACCGACCTTTACCTTAGTTCAAGATACTGGCTCATCAACCACGGATAGCCTAACTAATAACGTGACGGTCAATGTTGCCCTAGTTACTGATGTGGCAAGCTGGGAATACAGCGTTGATGGCGGAACGACTTGGCTTGTTGGCTCAGGTACTAGCTTTGAGTTAGCGACTGATACCACGTATGCGGCTGATAGCGTGCAAGTTCGTCAAACGGATAACGCCGGTAATGTGAGTGCTGCTACAACAAACACCGCACAAATCGAAACAGATAACAGTGTTGCTGCACCGACCTTTACCTTAGCTCAAGATACTGGTTCATCAACGACTGATAGCCTAACCAATAACGTGACGGTCAATGTTGCACTGGTTGCTGATGTGGCAAGCTGGGAATACAGCGTCGATGGTGGTACTAATTGGCTTGTTGGTTCAGGTACAAGTTTTGATTTAGCAAATGACAGCATTTATTCGGTTGGCGCGATTAAAGTACGCCAAACAGATAATGCGGGTAACCTTAGCACCATAGCGACTAATACAGCTCAAATCGAGACCGATAACAGTCTAGCTGCACCGACCTTTACCTTAGCTCAAGACACTGGTGCATCAACGATGGATAGCCTCACCAATAACGTGACGGTCAATGTTGCACTGGTTGCTGATGTGGCAAGCTGGGAATACAGCGTTGATGGTGGTGATACGTGGATGGCCGGAACAGGTACTAGCTTCGATTTAGCCGCTGATACAACGTATGCCGCTGATAGCGTGCAGGTCCGTCAAACCGATAACGCGGGTAACGTGAGTGCTGCTACAACAAACACCGCACAAATCGAAACGGATAACAGCGTCGCTGCGCCGACCTTTGCCTTAGCGCAAGATACTGGTTCATCAACCACGGATAGCCTCACCAATCATGTGACCGTCAATGTTGCACTGGTTGCTGATGTGGCAAGCTGGGAATACAGCGTTGATGGTGGTGATACGTGGGTGGCCGGCACAGGCACTAGCTTCGAATTAGCGGCAGATACAACGTATGCCGCTGATAGCGTGCAGGTCCGTCAAACCGATACCGCGGGTAATGTGAGTGCTGCTACAACGAACACCGCACAAATTGAAACCGATAACAGCATTGCTGCACCGACCTTTACCTTAGCTCAAGATACTGGTTCATCAACCACTGATAGCCTCACCAATAACGTGACGGTCAATGTTGCACTGGTTGCTGATGTGGCAAACTGGGAATACAGCGTTGATGGTGGTGATACGTGGATGGCCGGAACAGGCACTAGCTTTGAACTAGCCGCTGATACAACTTATGCCGCTGATAGCGTACAGGTCCGTCAAACCGATAACGCGGGTAACGTGAGTGCTGCTACAGCAAACACCGCACAAATCGAAACAGATAACAGTGTTGCTGCACCGACCTTTACCTTAGCTCAAGATACTGGTTCATCAACGACTGATAGTCTCACCAATAATGTCACGGTTAATGTTGCCCTGGTTGCTGATGTTGCAAGCTGGGAATACAGCGTTGATGGCGGAACGACTTGGCTTGTTGGCTCAGGTACTAGCTTTGAGTTAGCGACTGATACCACGTATGCGGCTGATAGCGTGCAAGTTCGTCAAACCGATAACGCCGGTAATGTGAGTGCTGCTACAACAAACACCGCACAAATTGAAACCGATAACAGCGTCGCTGCCCCGACTTTTACCTTAGCTCAAGATACTGGTTCATCAACCACGGATAGCCTAACTAATAACGTGACGGTCAATGTTGCCCTGGTTGCTGATGTGGCAAGCTGGGAATACAGCGTTGATGGCGGTGAAACATGGATGACGGGTACAGGTACTAGTTTTGAGCTAGCGGCTGATATAACGTATGCCGCTGATAGCGTGCAGGTTCGTCAAACGGATAATGCGGGTAACTCTAGTGCAGTAACGACCAACAATGCTGCCATCGAGACAGATCTTACGATTGTTACACCTACATTTGCATTTAAGCAAGACTCAGGTAGTTCAACGACTGATGCGATTAGTAATACAACGACTATTGATGTTGCATTGGTAGGTGATGTTGCAAGTTGGAAGTATAGCTTAGATGGTGGAACAAATTGGCTTGTAGGTGAAGGTACAAGTTTAGAATTAGCTGCTAACACCTTATATTCAATTGGTGCTGTACGTGTCATTCAAATCGACCATGCTGGTAATGAAAGCGCAGAAGGTTTTAATCAGCAAATTATTTTAACTGATATGACTGTTGCGCCAGCTGAATTAGCTTTAGTCACGGATACCGGTGCATCTGATAGTGACCATATTACTAATGATGCTCGCGTTAGTGTTAATCTAGCTACCGATGTAGCTAGCTGGCAATTTAGCCTTGATGGTGGTAATTCATGGAATGAGGGCGCTGGTACATCCTTCGGAATTGCCAACAATACTGTTTATGCCTCAGATATGATTCAAGTACGTCAAACGGATATTGCGGGCAACCAAAGCACTGCAACTATTGCTGTAACGACTGACTCTACCGTTGAACAACCAAGTTTTACTATTAATACAGATACTGGTTCATCAACAACAGACGGCTTAACATCCGATGCAACTGTTAATGTTGTATTGGCTGATGATGTTGCTTCTTGGCAATACAGTCTAGATGGTGGCATGACTTGGTTAGTGGGTGTCGGTACGAGTTTTGAGTTAGCTAACGACACTGCCTATGCTGCAGGCGCTATCCGTGTTCGTCAGACGGACGTTGCAGGTAATCTTAGTGGCTTTGCTACTAACGATGCTGCTGTAACTACCGATATGACTAATGACGCGGTTAGTTTTGAACTAGCAACAGATAGTGGTCAATTTAACAACGATCAACTTTCAAATAATAATGTTATTAACGTAACGTTAGCGGCCGATGTAGCTAGTTGGGAATATAGTGTTGATGGTGGTACAACTTGGTTAGTTGGCAGTGGAAGCAGCTTTGAGCTTACTCAAAATACAACGTTTGCTGCTGATTCAGTTCAGGTTCGTCAAACAGACCATGCGGGAAATGTGAGCGCTGTTAGTGCTAATTCTCAAGAAATTATTACGGATACTATCTTACCGACAGTCTCTATTAATGATGATACGGCAGCAACGGCAACAGGTGATATCACTTACACTTTCACTTTTAGTGAAGCCATGGATAACTTCAGTGCTGATGATGTAACACTTACGGGTGGTACTAAAGGTACATTTACTCAAATATCAGCCACTGAGTTCACACTTGTTGTCACACCTGATACAAATAGCGTCGCTGATATCGTTGTGAGCATTGGTGCTGGAATCGTAGCCGATATTGCTGGAAACACCAACCTTGATGCTGTTGACTCAACCCAGTTGGTCGATACAGTGATCCCAACCGTGTCAATTACTGATAATGAGCCTGCAACAGCAACTGATGACGTGGTTTACACCTTCACCTTCTCAGAAGATATGACCGGCTTCACGGTTGATGACATCGTATTAACAGGTGGTAGCAAAGGCATCTTCACTGAAGTCTCAGCCACAGAATACACACTTGTCGTTACACCAAATAGCGACAGCACTACAGACCTAACGGTTAATGTAGCAGCGGATGTGGCGATTGACGCCGCGGGTAATAACAACACGGTAGCGGTTGAGTCAACACAAGCGGTTGATACGGTTATCCCAAGCGTTGCGATTAGCGACGATACGACTGGCACAGCGACTGGCGATGTGCTTTACACCTTCACCTTCTCAGAAGATATGACAGGCTTCACGGTTGATGACATCGTATTAACAGGTGGTAGCAAAGGCATCTTCACTGAAGTCTCAGCCACAGAATACACACTTGTCGTTACACCAAATAGCGACAGCACTACAGACCTAACGGTTAATGTAGCAGCGGATGTGGCGATTGACGCCGCGGGTAATAACAACACGGTAGCGGTTGAGTCAAAAC
>PIZK01000012.1:180573-259459 GCA_002835545.1 Alteromonadales bacterium alter-6D02 | reverse complement strand
CAGTGTTATTAGACCAGAATACTGTTCTCTTCAACATTAAATGTCATATTAAAACAAAGCACAAAATTAATTGTAAATTACTTTAATACGTCACAGTTTTGTTGTGTCAGACATTACTAGCTATCCCTAAAGAAGTCACTATAATTTTATGCTTAATATTAGACGGTTAACCAACACCCTTATACCAACAACGGCCATGCATTTCTGCACAATCTCTAAGCCTAAATTCACCACCAGCGAAATTACCATACTGACGCCTAAACTCTTTTACGCTTTTTAACCAAGCGTCACTATCAATGACCAGCGCGTCTAATATTTTCGGTTCATTATCACTTATATATCCATTCTTCTTAGGATCGATATGACGTCCACTCCAATCAACTAATTCAAAATAGTCAGCATAGGAAAACGGCAAAGCTGTCGAATCGCTAGTTGCAGCAAAGGGCAATAGCGTCAGTGGCTGAGCATGGGGTTGGTAGTCTGGTTTTGGTTTCTTTTTATGTTGTTGATATGACTTGAACTGCTTTATACGCTCTTGAATTGAGGTGAAATCACTTTGTTCAAGGTTCTGTGCAGCACCTGCGCGAATGGGGTTTAAATCAACATAGGCCATGCAGGTTAAAAGTGCTGTTTCATCAAGCAAGGCTTGTGATTTGAAACGCCCCTCCCAAAACTTACCTGTGCATTGATCTTCTTTATTCGCCCGGCGTGATATATGCTCGTTTAAGCATTTCATAAACCATGAAATGTCATATAAGCGCTCTCGCCAGCACTGGACTAGCGCTTTAATTTGTATCATTTCACCCTGCGAACAAGCGCCATGAGCTAAATAATTGTCAATTAATACATGACCATTAAACAATTGATACCATCGGTCAATCACTTCATTCATCGACCAACTATCAACAGCACCTTTATCGACTTGTAACACCAAGTGATAGTGATTGCTCATGATGGCATAGGCGGCAATATTGATTGAAAAGACAGATGATAAGAACTTAATCCGTTTGATAAGCCATTGCCGCCGATGGTCATAATTTTTGTTATTGTATGGGTCATTACCACATAAAAAACTACGCCGCACACAACGATTAATCACGTGATAATAAGGTGTAGCATTTAAGTCAATTAACTGGTTTCGTGCGCGAGTCATAGTTGCTATCCATAGCGAGAAAATATAACCCTAGTAGAGGTTTTTAATTTCACAAGTTATGAGCACTAATTTATGACTGTCCCTTTGTTCCGTTTGTTCCGCGACGACTGCAATATTTGTTCGCAAGACATTGCCGTTCACATAAAAAAATTTATGACTGTCCTTTTGTTGTTTTGTTGTTTACTTATGTTTAGCTTTTGATTTTGCTTGAACTGTAATAGCTGACATTGCTGCTATGTAATGTATAAAAAACAAACCAAAAGCAAATATGTTTATTACAAATACTGGTAAGCTTGGAGTTTGAAAAAAAATAAAAATAATACCCAAAGCCACCGAAGTCATAGTAGGTGAACAGCTTGGAGTGTTTATGAATTTTAAAGACTTTTGCCTTATAAATTCGAGCTGTGCAAGAACTGGTGTAATAAGAAGTAAAATTAAAAAAATCTCAAACTTTGCTACGAAAAAAAAATCCATCAGATACCTTTGTTATTCGGTGCTAAATATAGACATAATGACTCCCACGAGGCTAGCATGCATAACAATAGCATAGTTTTTATTGGGTTAGATACCCATAAAACATTTACCCAAGTTGCTGTTCTACAAGACAATCGTGGCGCAACAACTCAATCATTGGGTAAAATAAATTCCACCAAGTCAGCCTTTATGAAACTGGCTAGACAGCTTCAGTCTAAATATCCTAAGCAAACATTACATTTTATTTATGAAGCAGGCCCATGTGGTTACTGGATTTACCGATTACTAACTAACCTTGGCCACTGCTGCTATAACGTCGCCCCTTCGCTTATTCCTAAGAAACCCGGCGACAGAGTTAAAACGAATAAACGTGATGCGGCAAAACCTGCGAAGCACAAATTTATGACTGTCCTTTTGTTCGACCCACTACTTTGCTACGATCAGAGGAACTGAGTTAACAACCAAAAATAGAGATAGGCATACACTTACTGGTATTAACCCCATAACTAGTGCAGCGTTTATCCAAGGAATCATAAATACTAAAATTGGCGTAGGCAGCATACACAATGCAATTCCGATAAAAGGAACTGTTAACTCTAATTTACAACTCTCGCATTTATGACTAGCAATCGGAGCTAACAAAAGCTTTTCCCAATTAGACATAGCTTGATGATTACAACTTGGGCAGGTCAATTTACTCATAACTTTCCTTGTGCATATAGACATAATGACTCCCCTCGAGGCTAGCCTCCAATTCGTGGGTTAACTTCAAAAGCCAGAGCCATAATTAGTTTGATGAATAACTACAAACGGAGGCTAGCATGCATAACAATAGCATAATTTTTATTGGGTTAGATACCCATAAAACATTTACCCAAATTGCTGTTCTACAAGACAATCGTGGCGCAACAACTCAATCATTGGGTAAAATAAATTCCACCAAGTCAGCCTTTATGAAACTGGCTAGACAGCTTCAGTCTAAATATCCTAAGCAAACATTACATTTTATTTATGAAGCAGGCCCATGTGGTTACTGGATTTACCGATTACTAACTAACCTTGGCCACTGCTGCTATAACGTTGCCCCCTCGCTTATTCCTAAGAAACCCGGTGACAGAGTTAAAACAGATAAACGTGATGCGGCAAAACTTGCGAAGCACAAATTTATGACTGTCCTTTTGTTTTATGTTTTTATTGTTGGCTATAATAAGCAACGAAGGGGCAAAAAGCCAACTGTATTTTGTCCTTGTTTAACAGCTTGTTAGAGGTAAGTTACGCCGATAAATAACCTGCTTCGAACTCCGTACCTTCGTAATAATTTAATTTATAAATGAGGTTAGGTTCATGAAACCCTTTAACCTCTAATGTTGCGTCTTTGATAGACCCACACTTTATATTTGTTTGATATTTATAAGTAATTATCTCTTTTGCAACCTCATTACGTGACGTATTACTTATCGTTACCTTTGTTGAAACCCCATTCAGTGTTAATAATAAGTAGTTATTTGAAGCTTTTAACTCTTCACCTTTCCACGAAGTAATAACAAAAGCCAATAGCTCATTAACATTAGACTTTGCTTCACCATCGTCAACAGGCACAACAGGCGGCAAAGGAATAAGAGGAGAAGCCATAATACTTTGAACAGAATATTGACCACAACCCTCTGCTTTTAAGTCTATTTTTTTATCTATATTTAAATTTACATGATAACCAAACGTGTTTTTTACAACATTTAATCCTTCAAATTTAATCCCTGACTTATATATTGCCGCTGAAGTCGCGCATCCACTTAATATTAATACCGCCAAAAGAGAAATGAACCGATGCATCCTTGTACCTCTAACAGCTTAATATACAGCAACGACTGCAATATTTGTTCGCAAGACATTGCCGTTCAAATAATGAGAACTTATCGTGAATATGCATTTATTACAACTAATTGTGAACTATTTACTTTGTCTGAGTGGTCATTAGAAGGTTAACAAAACACGTTAATGCCGCAAATTGTAACAAAGATAAAGGGCTGTATGTAAACTCACTATTTATTGATTTTTTTTACTGGCTATTTGGCATTGCAGTCACTGACTCAGTCAGTGCAGTTTTGTCTGCTTGTCTGTGGTTACTAATCAAGACCATCATCTGATAGGATTTTTATTCGAGATCTGTTTAGCAATGTTGCTTTTTTACCCTGTCATTCAATTTTTATTTATACAATGGGCTTTTTTAGCTGTAGACCCTTGTTTATTCGCGACAGGTAAGTAATATTGCCTAGTTAATTTACATATTTGGAGTATAGTTCAATGAGTTTGGCCACCGTTGCCGATATTATTGCGGGCAAAGTCCCACAAGGCGAAGTTACAACAGTTAAAGGATGGGTACGTACTCGTCGTGATTCGAAAGCAGGTATTTCATTCCTATCAGTTTATGATGGTTCTGGTTTTAATCCTGTTCAAGCCGTTATCGCCAATACTCTAGAGAATTATAATTCTGACGTTTTATCTCTAACAGCAGGTTGTTCTGTTGCTGTGACCGGTGAAGTGGTCGCTTCACAAGGTAAAGGTCAATCGTTTGAAATCCAAGCGACCAAGGTTGAGGTTATCGGTCTGGTTGAAGACCCTGACACTTACCCGATGGCTGCTAAACGCCACAGTATCGAGTTCTTACGTGAGGTTGCTCACCTACGCCCACGTACTAATATCATCGGAGCGGTTGCACGTGTGCGCAACACCCTATCACAAGCTATTCACCGTTTTTACCACGAACGTGGTTACATCTGGGTTAGCACACCGTTAATCACAGCCAGTGATTGTGAAGGTGCTGGTGAGATGTTCCGTGTGAGTACGTTAGATAACGAAAACTTGCCACGTGATGACAAAGGCTTAGTTGATTACGATAAAGATTTCTTTGGTAAAGAAACTTTCCTAACAGTATCGGGCCAATTAAATGCAGAAGCTTATGCCTGTGCAATGGGTAAAGTGTACACCTTTGGTCCTACGTTCCGTGCTGAAAACTCAAACACCACTCGCCACTTGGCTGAGTTCTGGATGGTTGAACCTGAGATTGCATTTGCAGATCTCAGTGATGCGGCAAACCTTGCTGAAGACATGCTTAAGTATGTATTTAAAGCCGTGTTAGAAGAGCGTCCAGATGATATGGAATTCTTCCAACAACGTGTTGATAAAGAGTGTATTTCTCGTTTAGAGCAAATGGTTGACAGTGAATTCACTCGCATGGATTACACTGACGCAATTGAAATCTTAAAGAACTGTGGCAAGAAGTTTGAATTCCCAGTAGATTGGGGTGTTGACCTGTCATCAGAACATGAGCGTTACCTTGCTGAAGTTCATGTTGGTGGTCCAGTGATCCTACAGAACTACCCGAAAGACATTAAAGCATTCTACATGCGCTTAAATGAAGACGGAAAAACGGTTGCTGCGATGGATGTATTAGCACCGGGCATTGGTGAAATCATTGGTGGAGCACAACGTGAAGAACGTCTAGATGTATTAGATGCACGTATGGCTGAAATGAATATCGATGTGTCTCACATGGATTGGTATCGCGACCTACGTCGTTACGGTACAGTGCCACACGCAGGTTTTGGCTTAGGCTTTGAGCGTTTGGTTTCTTACGTAACGGGTGTACAGAACATCCGTGATGTGATCCCATTCCCACGTGCGCCGCGTAGTGCGAACTTCTAAGCATTAATTACTAAATTTTTGCATGAACCTAAAAAAGAGCGAGATAATCGCTCTTTTTTTATGTCCGTTTTTCACTGGCTAAGTTTATAATTCGCCATTGTTGTATGTGACAGTATAAGATCCCGGCTTAAAACACTGACGACGAAGGATGACTAACAGAATAACGAAGAGTGACTAGGTGTCTATTACCGCCAAAAGTCCACGATAGTTTCTTTCTCTAAAGCTTTGCGGCAGTTATTCGCTTGTTGTTCTGTCCCCAAATACAAAAAGCCGACAATTTCATCATAGCTATCGAGGTTAAGCGCTGCCTTTACAGTTCGATCACGTGCTAAGTCACCCGTTCGCCAAATTCCGCCATAACCAAGTGCTTGCGCGGCTTGTTGCATCGAAAATAACGCACAGCCTGCAGATTGAACTTGCTCTATACGAGGTACTTTGGCGTGCTCTTTATACTTAGCAATTACCGTTACTACCACAGGTGCACGCAGAGGCATATTCCGTGCTTTCTCAATTTTAGCGCTGTCATCGGTATTAACAGCAACGGCAGCGGCAAGAATATCACCTAAACGCTCACGTCCCTGCCCTGTCATCACGATAAACTGCCATGGCTTTAATCCTGCATGATCAGGGGCACGTAAACCCACATCAATAATTTGTTCGAGTTCTGATTCACTCGGTCCAGGCGTTGTTAGTTTGCCACATGAATAACGATTACTCAGGAAATCAATAGGAGTTGTCATTAGCGTTTCACCATTGCCCCTAGCGGGCGACCGCCTAATAGATGCATGTGAATATGATATACCTCTTGGCCACCATGGTCTTTACAATTGACAATCAAACGATAACCGTCATCGCTAATACCTTCATCACGAGCAATTTTAGCCGCTACTGTAAACATCCGACCTAAAGTTAATTCATCATCAGTGGTGACATCATCAACTGTGGCAATGACTTTATTAGGAATAATGAGTATATGGCTCGGAGCTTGTGGCGTAATATCACGAAACGCAGTGACTAACTCATCTTGGTAAAGCATATCTGATGGGATCTCTTTACGGATAATTTTACTAAATATAGTTTCTTCACTCATAATATTCCTTATAAATTCTAATTAATGCTTTATCACTAATAACACATTGCCAACGATTATTTTCTTGCTGGTACTAAAAGTTGTGGGTCGACGCGTTGGTTCAACCAATTCATACGCCAATCAAGATGGGGGCCAGTCGAGCGCCCTGTTGAACCAATTTTAGCGATCAGTTGACCTTGTTTAACCACATCACCGGCTTTAACCAGGCCTGCACTTAAATGTAAGAACGTTGATGACACTCCCATGCCATGGTCGATGATTAATGTGCCACCGGAATAAAACATATCTGGTACAAACAGTCGAACAACACCATCAGCAGGTGCGATGACAGCAGTGCCTGTCGGCGCTGCAACATCTAAACCGTAATGTGGTCGACCAGGCTTGCCATTATAAAAACGCTGAGAGCCATACACACCACTCATTCGCCCCTTTGCTGGCCAAATAAACTGCTGATTAAAATGTGTATCATCAGACCAAAGTTTTCGTGCGGCACGGACTTGTTTTGCGTCTAATCGAGCACGTTTAACATTCTCGGGGTTAGGCTGAGTAATCTTTTTGCTGATGCCCGTGACACGTTGAATATTGTATTTACGCTTTTCAAGCGTCAATGGGAACGTATTCGCCTCTCCTGAAACACTTTTAACATGCAGTTGATGGTTTAACTCGGCATCGCGACCAAAGCCAATGACAAACAGACCGTCATCAGCAATAGCAACAGGCTTATCGTTTAAGAAAACACTATCGCTGGCTTTAGCTTGCCCGATTAATAAAGCACCTTGGGTGAAAGTTCCCTTTAGGCTAACCGTGTCACTTAATTGATGAATTTGTTGGGCAAGTAATGCCGGACAAACAAAGAGTAAAAGAAGCGAAAAGGTTATTTTTTTCATGGTAATCATTGTCTGTCCATTGTGTAGATTATTGAATCATAAGCACACTACAAAAGGGCTTCATAGTGTGCTTTATCGCGTTGGCTTATGCCGAAACCTGATGCGATGCCATCGCACCTTTATCAACCCCTTCATAGCCGATGACACTAATCGTATCACCCGGATTTTCAGTGGCAAGCGTTTTGGCAACGTAGACGGTCAATAGTTCAACTGTTGTATCAAAATCAACAACTTCACAATGTTGCATTGGAATAATTAATTCGAATCGACCTTGGGGTGCATCGTACGCAACATGGTGCATATTAGGTACTTGGCGTAACACTTCAAGTGGCTCTGGCAGCGTGATTTCTTCAGCACTAACCATATCTTGTTCGGTGATTAAGTAAATGTCATTCCAGCGAGATGCCCAATATTGCTCAAGATCCTCTGCTTTTTCACCATTTCGTTCAATTTCAATAATTGAGCGATGGCCATGCGCAATACGCTGACAGTTACCATCATGCTTCTTTAAGCCATGGCTGTAATGATAATAGGGGCCAAATACAGGTTCTGGTGCAAGTTTGAGCACTAAGCCAGTGACATTTTCTGGTAAAACATTTTTTATTACTTGCTCGAGGTGCTTAATAATCGATTGTTCATCGACGATATCGTTATCAATGAGTGCAAACGCTTGGTGCGGGCAATTAAGGTAAATTGGGAGTTCTTCTGGGCGGTCTAATAAAATCTGTGTAGTGCTTTCTAATACATTATAAGAAACACATTGATTAGTCGCAGGAACCAATAGCTTATGATCGACTTCGTCATCGATTACCGCTTTAATTTGTTTTTTCACTAAACCAAAATCTAGCACCATGCATTCATCGTTAAGTGAACCGTCAAGTTCTATGTCAACAATTAAGCTTTCACCCACCATACCGCGTTCGTGACAAAGGTATGAGTAATCAATAACAGTTAAGTTATTTACAAACAATTTCATTTAATTTTCCTATTCGGGCAGAAAAACAGTCCACCCAGTATGCTACAGTCAGGCTATTGTAACCTAACTCGTTCTCATTACGGTCATTTATTTGTGTGCGATTGCGCAAATAAACCACCATCGGTTAGTCAAGGCCGAACGTTATGGTGGTTAATCGCCCGCTTAATCTTCGTTAGTTAAACGGCGGGTTAACTGGTCGCGTAAGTTCGGTGGAATACCCACAATAGTGATCTTATCATTGTCTAAATCAACAAGTACTCGCTCGCCCATGTGTTTCTGTTCAAAGCCAACACTCACACCGCCACCTGTGCCAGAAAACTTCTTCAATTGACGTAAGGTTGTGCGATCGCCAGGGATTTCTTCTTCGAGCTCATAGCCTTGCTGGTTAACAAATTGATAAAGTCCTTGCTCACCATCATTTGAAACGCGTGAAGATAAATCTTTTATCGCAATTTCCTCACCGCTATCGATTTGATCTTTACAATAATCAAAGACTTTTTCGCGGTACTCTTCTTTTTCACTACGGTCAAATTCGGCGGCAGCACAGTAATCCTCAACCGCATTCATCAGGTTTTTATTTTGCTCTTTGGCATTAAAGCCTTCTCGACACCCCATAAAATCAAGAAAGAAATCTGACACTTTACGACCCGCGCGACCACGAATAAACGAAATATAGCGCTGACTGTCTGGCTCAGCTTGCCACATTGTTAAATCGATACGGGCGGCTAGTTGCAGATTGTTTAATTCTAAGTGCTGATTACTGCTCACTTCTAGCGTGTCGTCTACCGCGATAGAATCTTTGGGTGAGATAAGTGCAACAAACAAGAAGTTATTCGCTACATGGGTGTAGTTCGCTAACATTAAGTACCCTTGCTCGGCAAAGTTATACTTCATCAACTCGCCTTGTAATAGCTTAATCGCTTGTTGTGAGAACGCGACAAAGTCATTATCTTGATCTAAGTAGTCTGTTAGCGAGCGAGCAAACAATTGTTCACCATCAACATCATCGGCAAAGAATCCATAGCCTTTACCTTGTTTGCTGTTATAAATACGGTGCAATTCACTAACCAATAATTCAACATCATGCGATGGTGATAACACTTGATCCCGCGCAGAAAAGGTCACATCCCCTTCAGCGGTCGTGTTTATTTGGTGAAGAATGATATGACGAATAGAAACACTCATTTGTAATTAGTCCCAAGCAAAAATTTACTGTATTATATGCAGGTTATCATCAACGGTCGCCCACTAATTTAAGTGTTAGTAGAGATCGCATAAATTATCAACAGCTTGGACTAACAAATCCCAGCTTACAATCGTCAATATAGAGAACCTCAATGGCTGTTAACTCAAAATATACCAATGAACAGGTAGAAAACCTGATTATGCAACTTTTAACCGTGCTAGAAAATAGCGATGCCAAAGCAGATTTAAGCTTAATGGCGCTTGGTAATGCAGCAACCAGTATTATTAACAATAACGTTTCACCAAGCCAACGTAAGCACGTTGCTGCTAGCTTTGCTAAAGCGTTAGAGAGCTCTGTTCAAGTCGATTTACACTAATTTGCACAAGCTATCGCAACTATTTTTTTGTGTGAACTACTGGTACGAACGAACAATCAAATAGTTGCGAACGCAACCCCTTACATGGAATAATTTATACCAATTCCATTAATTAAGTGACCAATTTTGTAACGAGGATAAACGAATTAGAGCAAGGCATTTATTGGCGTATGTAGTTATTCTACATAGACAATAAATAACGCAGCTATCATTTGTTTAGACCGTGAAAAATGATCAGGTTATTAGTGGACATGGTATTAGTGATTATAAGGTCAAAAGACAACAATCATGGTTGATAATAGTAACTCATATAAAGATCGTGTATCTCGCCTGATTAGCTGGGGCCACTGGTTTATGTTGGCTAACATTGTTATTGCAATGTTGATGGCTATTCGCTATATCTTTTCTGTCGACGCACAACCAAGCCTGCTAAGTACGCTGTATGTTATTTCTACCTGGATTGGTCACTTTGGCTTATTAGGTATCATTACCTATATTATTATCTTATTTCCCCTGACCTTTTTGCTACCAGACTCGCGAATATTACGAGGCTTAGGCGCGTTTCTTGCCACGGTTATCATTGTTGCCTTGTTAATTGATGGCAGTATATTCCAGAACTATCAGTTGCATCTAAACCTCCTTGTATTTGATTTAAATGGTTTTAACCTAAATAACACCATTGGTTGGAGTTCCATCGCCCTATTTCTATTAGCCTTGTTGATGGTTGAACTCACCATCGCAAATTTAATTTGGAAACGATTAGCAATAATTCGTAATTGGGATGTAGGGAATCGGATAACCTTGACATTTGCTGGCGCGTTTCTATTAAGCCACCTACTTCATATTTGGGCCGACGCAACAGTTTACCGTCCAATCTTAGCTTACGATCGTATGTTTCCATTTTCGCATCAATCGACTGCTCGAAGTTTTATAAAAAAGTATGGGCTAATCGATGCCGAGCATGAGACTCAGTTGCAATTGAGCAATAATCCGAAAACCATTAACTACCCGTTAAATGCATTACAATGTCAAAAGCCTAAGGCAGAGAACACTTTATTCATTACCATTGCTTCTGCAAATAGTGGCTTAGTGAACGAACAAGTGATGCCCAATTTATTTAAATTAAGTGCTCAAGGGATTAATGCACAGCAACATATCACGAGTAGCTTGGTTGCTCATGAAGCCCAATTTAGTTTACGAACAGGGATTCCAGCGAAATACAAATCATCTTTTGATAGCCGTAAACTTATGTCTCCGGTTGATTCGCTTCTTTATCCAGAGACAGCTAAACGGGTCTTTTCTGGTGATTATGATTTTAACGATGTTGCCGCAGCTTCAGTTGATCAGCAAAATGTTGAGTCAGCAATCGAGTGGATAAAGGAACACAGTACAACAGGTTTCCATGGTGACATTACTTTATTCGCGAGCCAAGAACTCAGTGTGCCGAATGACTTTACCGTACCAATTATGCCATTATCTCAGCCAATGAGTGCCGCCGAACGAATTCTTGCAAAAGAATACATCGCCTCGTTGTTTTATACTGACAGTTTAATTGGCAATTTAATTGACCACGTTGATTTATCAAACACGACAGTGGTGATAACCGCTGAACGTGGTAATGACCTCAATTCAATTTATCAACGCTCTGCACTTTTCTCAAAAGTGAACTTACACGTGCCTTTAGTGATGTTAATTCCAGGGGTCTCACCGCAAGAGATTCATAAGCAATCCAGCCATTATGACGTGTTACCGACAGTCCTGCGTCACCACTTTAATTGTGGCAATCCAGCAAGTGATATAAGTGTCGGTTATGATTTAGTAAGCACTCAAGTCAATGAATTATTTTACGTAGGCAATTCACAGCACTTTGCCTTGTATAATCAAGGTAACATCACTGAAATTGACCGCCAAGGTCAATACAAATTCTACGACCAATTCTACCAACGCCAAGCTGATGGCGACTTATCTTTTCAAGCATTAATTGATGTGATGAAAAATATTAACCGTTTTAACTAGGACCGTTTTACATGCAATTTAAACATCTCACTGTACCGCAACTGCACCAACTAGTCAGTGAACAAACTATTAATATCGTTGACACTCGCGACCCGCAATCATTTGCTCTGTCTCACATTGATGGTGCATTTAATCTCAATCAAGGTAATTTAGAACAATATCTTGCGGACTGCGACATGGACCAACCATTAGTTGTTTGTTGCTACCACGGTATTAGCAGCCAAGGTGTAGCGCAATTTCTTGTAGAGCGTGGTTTTGATGAAGTGTATTCTCTTGACGGTGGTTTTGAAGCTTATCAGCAACAAACATCGTAGGAATGCGGGGTTGTTAACACCCACAGTCTATAGCCAGAGACCTTAGTTCATTGCCCAAGGTTAAACTTTAAACTATGTTCAGCAGCAATGAGATACAGCGAAACAAGCAGCCCGATTGAGCTATCGGGCCGCTTTAACTCTACACACTGTATTTTGGCAGCTCAAAAGTAAAAACTGTCCCTTTATCGACTTCACTGCTGACCGCAATGTCGCTTTGATGTAATGCTAGCAGCGCTTTAACAATGGCCAATCCCAATCCTGCATTAGTCGAGCCGCTATCTACTTTATTACTAGCACGAAAATGTGCTTCAAACACTCTAGGTAATTGTTCTTTAGCGATGCCAATCCCACTATCTATTACCTTTATAAGAACCTTCTCTTCGTGGTCGATGGTTATTGGTTCAAAGTTAATCATAATTTGACCACCTGCAGGCGTATGACGTATGGCGTTTGCGACAAGATTATTAAAGACCCTTTCTAGCTTTGCGATATCGGCATCAACTTGAATACTTTCGTCTTTGGGAGTGAAGTCAAGTCTTACATTCGCTGCTGCGGCTTGCAGTGAAAAACTCTCAATAATATCTTGCGCAAGTTCAGCAATCGCGATGGGTTCACGCTCAAGTTCAACACTTCCCGTCTCAAGATGCGCGAGTTCGAATACTTGCTCAACAAGGCCATTGAGAACCAAAGCATTCTTATGAGCAACTTCGATATAGTTAGCCCCATTATTAACAGGTTGTTTCTTATGCTGTCGTTGCCATGTTTCGAGATAACCAATTAACGAGGCTAATGGTGTCCTTAGATCATGCGAAATATACGAGAGTAGCTCTTTGCGCTGACGATCTTTAAGGGTTAGCTGCTCGAGTTGTTCGGTAATTGTCTCTGACATTTCTTCAATTGCCATAGCAAGTTGCTTCTCTTCTAACGAAGCGGCCTGCCCTAATGCTTGATTAAGTTGCAAACGATTGAAGCGCTGTGTTTTATTGCCATTGGTGTGATCAGAGACAAGGCAGGTTAGGCGACGTAGTGGCCTAGTAATTAATAAGACTAAACCAACACTTATCACCAGTGTAAACATAATTACAATCGCCGCCATCACTAATGTCGTTGAATAAAACTTTCGATCATTAAGCTGAGTAGTGATTTGATCTTCTAACTCTGACCCGATGATAACGTATAAATAGCCCTGCACATTTTCATTTTGGTAGATCTTGGCAGCGGAGAATATCTTTTGCTGTGAATATGAGCGTGGATCATCACCATAGAGTGGAAAGACCGTATCCTCGTTGAAATAACTAAGCAATTTAGGCAAATGTACTGATTGTCGCTTTACCTTACCCTCCGGTGCAGAGTAAGCCAATATATTTCCCTTAAGATCGGTCACATAGATCTCAAACGCAGGACCGAGCAACATCATCGAGTGGAACGTTTGTTTGAGCGCCACAGGGTCTATTTGCCCATTACTTAGTAATTGGTTTTCCATCACCATGTTTTTTGCTAAATCACGATGTAATGACTGAGTTGATTGCAATTGAAAATGCTTAGTCGATACCGATGTGTACCAAACAAAAACTCCAAGACAGATCATAAAGAAAAAAACAAATAATATAATTAAGCGTGTTGCGATACTGCTCAGGATATTGGTCACGTTATGCTCCAGTTAGTTTTGTCTATTTGTGTGACGGATTTTGTTGTTGCCATTGCGATACTCTCTTGTGTCTTTCCCGCAGTGTGTTGAGCCGGAATCTTATATAACGACTAGCGCAACACGGGTTCACGGCTTAAAAAACTAACGGGACGATAGTTGGCAATGTCAACTATGTGAAAATTCAAACTTGTACCCTACGCCCCAAATAGTATGGACAAGCTTTGGCAATTTAGGCTGCTGCTCTAGTTTGGCTCTGAGGCGGTTAATGTGAGAGTTTACCGTATGTTCATAACCAACGTGGTTGTAACCCCAGACCGAGTCTAATAACTGGCTGCGGTTAAATACTTGATTAGGATGTTGCGCAAGAAAGTACAGTAACTCGAATTCGGTGGAGGTTAATTCTATTTTACTGCCGTTAAATATGACTTCATGGCAACGTGGGTCAATTACAAAATCACCAAAGACTAAATCAGTTTTTTGACCAAATTCTTCTGCTGTCTGGCCAACTGCGGCACGGCGTAATAATGCTTTAACGCGGGCTTCTAATTCTCGAATACTAAAAGGTTTAGTTAAATAGTCGTCGGCGCCCATTTCCAAACCCATCACACGATCTGTTTCGGTATTACGTGCTGTTAGCATCATAATAGGTGTTACTGGGTCGTTAATTCTTACTTGTCGGCATATTTCTAAACCGTCAACGTTGGGCAACATGATATCGAGGATAATTAACGCATAATCAGTCGTTAATGCCCGCTCTAAACCTTGTTGCCCACAATTACACTGGTCAACGATAAAACCTGCATTATTTAATGTTAATTCAATTAAATTTGCTAAATCGTTTTCATCTTCTACCACTAAGATCCGTTGACCCATATAATCCTCTTACTGTAATCGTTCGATAACCACCTGTGCTACAACACTTTCAATACGATGTGATTCATTGAGCACCGATGTCGATAAACCATCATCCATGCTCACCACCCCTGGGTGCATTGACACAAAATCAGTATCGTCTCGCTGTACGTTGAATCCTTCGCCCTGTCCAGCAGGTCCCGGTATAGTCGCTTGTAACTCACTATTGCTTTCAGTACCGGCATCATAGACTCGAAGTGATAACAATGTTTTATCACCAACAGAGTAGTTAGTTAATGCGTGTTTATTAAGACCTGTGAAAGCATCATTTGTATTCACCAACATTGATAAAATTGTTAAATAATGATCTTTATCGCTAAGTTCAAGCGTTGTTTGATAGGACAAACCTGGCATTACTACGCCTTCACTGGCTTGAGACTCTGTAATCATTGCATTGTCAAGCACAGCGGAATTATCACCCGACTCCGCCAATTGTTCTAATGCTTCGCTAGCCATTGAGCCGATTGACCAAGCTTGGTAATCACTGCCATGGATCAAGTGCGTGACAGGAGACAGTGGTTGGTTATGAGTTAAGTTTGTTACTGTCACTTGATAACGGTAGACTTGATCGGTGACAACACCATCATCACCATTATTATCACCACAACCGGCAAGTAATGTTGTCGTTGCCACCAAAGCCGCTAAAGCAGAACGTTTTTTGTTGTTTTTAATCAGCGACGAATGATTGAGCTTTTTCAATAATGTAAACATGAGACTCTCCTATTCAACGGTAATAGTTACTTTCAGAACTGGATTTAACCAACGATGAACTTTATTGTTTAAATCGCTTTTTCCTGAGTCCATCATATCGTCACCAAGGCTACCGCGGTGGATATGAACGTTTGTATTGTAATCTTGCATCGCAACACCAGTTCCACCAGAACCAGCCATCATTGTGGGATCTGCAGGGATACCTAACATGCCCGGCATGCCCGCACCTGGAACCAACAGTTCATTATTCGCTTCAGTACCAGCATCATAAGCATTCACCATAATGGTGTAAGTGCCAGCCGTTTCGGGAATTGCCCAACTATCAACACCAGCGAAGCCGTCGTTGGTCGGTAATAGCATTGACGTTAAAGAAAGATGAGTGTCGTCTTGAGTATCAAGCATAAACTCATTAACCATAGCCCCCGGCGCTAATAAACCTTCATGTGGGTTCGCAACACTTTGCCCACCAGCGTCCGCCACAGCAGCAACAAGGCCTGAGATGTCTCCACCTTCAGCCATTTGTTGCAATGCAAGACTCGCTTGTGTGCCAACAGTAAAGAGTGAAACGTCATCAGTATGACTAGCAACAAGAAATGGGGTGAAGTAGATCCCTTGAGTGAGATTAGTGATGGTCACTTTTAATGAAGCAGCTTCACTTACAGGTGCTGTAAGCATGCCTGCCGCGAGGGTCAAACCACCAAGAATAGTCGGAATAGATGTTTTGTTAGATAGGGTGTTCATGGGTTTACTTCCTTATGTATTTATAAACACATACAGTTTAAGAAGTAAACCTCTCGATTTTATTGCTTAATTCTAACGGAATTATAACAATTAGTTTTATGTCAATAAAACAATGACTTCATAGATTAATACTTGAGAAATCAAGATCAAAAAAGTGGCCACGCCTAACAACGTGTGACTTTGCGGATTATCGGATACCACCGGCAATAACCAAAGCGCTAACCCCATTAGTAAGAAGCCAATAAACCAATATAAGTTACTGGTAATTTTATCGGTTAACCCTTGCTCTCCAGTGATAAACACTAATGAAGCAACGACGATTAAAAGTAAAATAGAACAAGCGACACCTGCAAAAGGTAATATTTTATTGAACGCCTCTAAACGGTGTTTGGCTTTAACCAATAGTAAATTAGCCAAGATAAAGCCTGTAATAATCATCGGTAGAATAATAAACGGGCTTTGTTGTGCAGCAAGTACCCCAATACTGAAGAAACCTAGCGGCAGTAACGAGTAATATATCGCCTTATCAGGAATTGCCCGTTTGTTTGGAAGTTTACCTTGCCAAATACTAAGAAGCACGCCATAGACACCGCCTAAGCCACCTATTGCTAATACCCAAGGGGATATTGACGTTTCAATGCCCATCATTAATGCGACAAACAGTACAGTCCAAATGGTAATTAACTCGCCTTGAATGCGACTATGTTGCCCAGGGCAAATTTGACCATACTTTAAAATAAGACAAACTACCAACAGCGCACAAAACGGCATTAAACTAAGTACAGGAAAAACAACCTGATAAAATGATACGTCAACCAATGTTACAACCCCAAAAAAAATTTAGGCAGATTATATGCTAAAAGCGGTTCGATACCAATGCTCTTGATGACCGAGTCGAACGTATTGACTTAGTGTTGAGCAGTTTCGCTTTAGCGGCGGTAATGTTGATTGAATGTTTTGATTGAAAAACCTTGAATGACCTTTTCACCCATTTTTAACACGGGTACGGAACGTAACCCCAGTTTTCTAAATTCTTTGCTTCCTGCAGGTGATTGGATATTACACAGTCTAAATGGAATCTTATGCTCGGTTAAATAAGCCTTAGCAGTTTTACAATGTGGGCAGTTGTTAGATGTATATAGTGTGATGCGCATGTGCAAAGTCTTTAATGAATGTTATCAAGGGTGATTTTACCTTAACTTGCCCCTTGAAAACCAACCTTGATCAATTTAATTATTCGTGTTCATTTAACAAGCAAAACTTATTTCACTATTTGCTTTTCCTTTTTATAGCCAAGTGATAATACAGAATATAATAGCGTTTTAATGGTTTCTTGGCACTGAGCTATACTGATACCGAATCTAAAGCTGCGAGCTAATTGTTTGAAGCATTGGGATCTCAAGCCTAGTTGCCGATAATAATAACTCGATTCGACCAATCGTTGATGCGTTAACTCTTTTAGTAACGTTTTTTGTTCAGGGTTGAATCGTGAATCAGTTAAATAGCCTGTAAATAACGCAATATGACATAGCACCATCAATAAGGCATTCTCAGTCGATTCACTTGTTAAACTTTCCTGATAACGATAATACGTCCCTGTGATTTCTTGGCTATAGCAAAATATAGCGTCATTTAATGCTAATTGAATAGAGAAGTCTCTATCTTCAGCCCTGTTTAAGTGTTCGTTAAAGCGAATATCTTCTAGGTGATTTCTTCTTATCACCATGGATTGCACATGCATAAACGACTCTTTTGATAATGCGCTGATCATATCTCCGGTAATCAGATGAATATTCCTCGCCCGTTGCTCAGTAGCAAGACTCTTAGTAAAACTACGCGAACTAAACCAATCTCCTAAGCTTATTTTCGAATGATGTTCAATAATTTCAACATTGCTAAAAGCGATATCAATGTCTTGCCAGTGCTGCAAGATCCCCATAGTGACGGACAAATGATTTGAATGCCAACAATCATCGGCATCTAGAAATGCGATGAAGTCTCCTGTCGCTCTATCAAGGCCTGTGTTTCTCGCACCAGAAGGGCCTTTCGCCCGTTGGTTATCTAGTACTATCAGTTCGTGTTTTGGGTGGTTAAGCGATTGCGCAATTTGTTTTGTATTATCGGTTGAACCGTCATTGATGATGACAATTTGACAACATAAAGCACATTCCTGGTTAAAAATACTTCGCACTGCTTGTTCTAGTGTAGAACTAGCATTAAATGCAGGGATGATCACAGACACAATTTGCATAGCAACTCGCACAACTGATTAAAATGGCCTCTTTATTTAGCCTAGTTCATTACGTAGTTAACGATGAGTTTATTTTTTTAGACACAGAAAACTGTTTAAAAAATCTGCTTTAGTTGCTTAATAAACAATTGATTACGCTTATTTTTTAAACGCATCAACGTAATACCGTTTTATCTTTAGTCTTAGCACTTTCGTCCATAAATAATCTAAAACACTGATTAAGCGGTAGTTTATAAATCCTTATTTTTTGATTGGGTTTACCATTGTAAAAAATCACACAACGGATTGTTAAATTTATGTTACGTTCTATCACGTTACATGATTTCACACATGAAGAATCAAATATTTGGAGTTGTTGCACCCATGTTTAAAGCTAATTCAGAATCAAAATTTTCAAAAAGTTATTTGAGCCTATGCATCGCGGCTGTCGCTGTGCAAGGGTTTACAGCCACTAGCGCTATTGCTAACGAACAAACTGTCGATAAAAATGTCGAGGTGATCACCACCATTGGCAGTCGAGTCAACGGCCGTACAGACACCGAAAGTGCCGCACCCGTTGATATTATTTCAGAAGAAACCATCTTAAATTCCGGTGCGGTTAACACCATGGACATGCTGCGAAAGGTTGCGCCGTCGTTTAATATGAACAATACGACAACGTCCGATGGTCAGGACTTAATGCGCCCTGCAACACTCCGTAGTTTAGGCGCTGATCAAGTGCTAGTTTTAATCAACGGAAAGCGCCGCCATCAACAGGCTTTAGTCGCTGTTCAACAAAATGTTGGCCGCGGTAATGCTGGCACAGACTTAAGTGCAATCCCGCTTTCTGCGATTAGCCGTGTTGAAATATTACGCGATGGCGCAGCCGCTCAGTATGGTTCAGATGCTATCGCTGGTGTGATTAACATTGTTTTAAAATCATCTGAGGGTGGCTCCGTTAGCACAGGGTTTAGAACCACAAGTGAAGGTGACGGAGATACTATCGACTTTGCTGCAAATGTTGGTGTCGCTATTGGTGAGTCTGGTAATCTCAATTTGACCTACGAATATAAAGATGCCGATGAGATGAACCGCGCCAGCAAAACCACTTGGTTTGACGCAATTGATACGCCTAAACAATTACTATTAGTCGGTGAAGGAACAGTTGAAAGCCATTCTTTTTGGTATAACGCTGACGTTGAACTGGGTAAAGGTCAATTATACTCTTTTGGTGGTTTCACGACTAAAGAAGGCGAATCAAAAGGCTTTTTCCGTTCTGCAGGCGATGACCGTGTATGGCCACAAATCTTCCCGGAAGGCATTACACCAGAGTTAGGCTCTAAAACCGAAGACACGTCGATTGTTGTTGGTTACAAACAAACGCTGGGTGAGTGGGACCTAGACTTAAGTTATAGCTATGGCCACAATGAGTTAGCCTTTGAGAACATCGCCTCTTTGAACGCAAGTTATGGCCCGGACAGTCCAACAACAGCCAAAAGTGGTAGCTTAGAGTTCAACCAATCAACAATTAACGTCGACTTTACCCGCTTCTATGAAACTGATGTTGTTGAAAACGGAATCGCCGTTGCTGTTGGTGCCGAGTGGCGTCAAGACGGTTATGTGATCAACGCTGGTGATGAAGTTTCTTATAGCCGTGGCGACACAGATTGTTCACAAAACTCAACTGATGGTGCAACAAAAGCTACTGACGTAGGTTGTATTGTAACAGCGCCAGGTATGCAAGGTTTTGCTGGTTATCGCCCTGAAATGGAAATCGATACTGACCGTGACAGCGTCGCGGTATACTTTGATTCCGAGTTATATTTTTCTGATCAACTTACCGTAGGCACAGCGCTTCGTTATGAAGATTACTCAGATTTTGGCGATACAGTCATTGGTAAGCTAACGGCTCGTTACGATGTTAATGACCAGTTATCTTTCCGTGGTGCAGTGTCTACTGGCTTTAGAGCACCTGGGGTTCAGCAAAAGCACTTCACGCAACGATCTATCTCAATTAGTGACGGTGTATTAACAGATCTTGTGACATTACGCCCTGACTCCGAGCTTGCTCAAGAGTTAGGCTTTGAGTCGTTAAAAGAAGAGACATCAAAAAACTTAAGCCTTGGCTTAGTTTATCAAGGCGACAGTTATTCAACGACCTTAGATTTTTACCAAGTATCTATTGATGATCGTATTGTTTACTCTGGCGATATTAAGTCTGGTATCAACTCTGAAATCGATGATTTCTTTGCTCGTCACAGTACGACAGGTGATGCACAACTTGATGGCGTAGCTGTTGTTCAAATATTCACAAATGCAATCGACACTCAAACTCGTGGTGTCGAATGGGTAAACACGTGGGAACATGAATTGGAACAGGCTCAGTTGACCTTCGAGGCTTCGTTGAGCTTTAATGAAACTGAAACTAAAGGCATTAACACGTCTTCGTCGATTGTTCCCGACAGTACTATCTTTGACGAATCACAACAGTTGTTAATCGAAGAAGCACAACCAAACGAAAAAGCTGTATTGGGTGCGACTTATGCCCGTGATAGCTACACCGTGACAGGTCGAGTAAATTACTATGGTGAAGTAAGCACTGCTTCATACGGTACCCCAAAAAACACATGGGGAGCTAAAAGTACTGTTGATTTAACCGGTTTCTACGAGCTAACGGATAACTTTAGAATCAGTGCTGGTATCGTCAATTTATTTGATGAAAAGCCAGATGAATGGGGTGAGAACGGCGGTATCTTCCCTGCCCTTGGTTTTAAGTATGGTTGGACAAGTTTTCCATTCTCATTAGCCGGACGCGAGATGTATGTTAAAGCTAATTATCGCTTTTAGAGATTAAAGAAAAGTCAAACTACCCAGGGCTCTGCATCGAAAGGTTCAGAGCCCTGTGTCATTGTTATGCTCTGTTTAGCATTGAGGCTGTGCCATTTAATAGCTGATTACAATACGGATATATCGCTATATCTTTTTAACACCACAGCCCGTCAAAATAATTGTTGTCAATGAAGTGACAACGTCTTCATAGTCCGCTTGAACCAAAGACTCTTTATCCATTGCCGCAGCCACTTGAACATTGAAGTCAGCATAATGCTGTGTTGAACTCCAAATCAAAAACAATAAATGGTAAGGATTAATCGCATCTATTTGTCCTCGTGCTATCCAATGCTCTATTACCTTTACTTTCTCATTGACCCAGGACTTGAACTCTCCACTAAGATAATCTGCTAAGACGGGTGCACCGTGAATAATTTCACTGGCAAAAATTCTAGAACCTTCTGGATCTTCAACGGCGTACATAACTTTTGCACGAATGTATGCAGCAAGTGCTGCTTCAGGATCGTCTTCAGCTCGTAACGTATCGTAACTGTCATTCCACACACTGATGATGCTTTCAAGGAGTTGCTGATAGAGATCTGTTTTATCTTTAAAGTAGTAATGAATGTTGGCTCTAGGAATACCTGCTAGTTCAGATATACGTTTGATTGATGCCCCTTTAAATCCGTGAGCAACAAACTCAGATTTGGCTGCTCTTAATATTAACGCTTTATTCTTTTGCCGAATTAAGCCACTACGTTGGGTTTTACTCACTGCTTAATATTCCTAGTCTATACTATCGGGGTGATAGTGAATAACACGATTACGCCCTTGTCTTTTTGCTGCATAAAGTGCCTGATCGGCGAACTTAATCATCGTGTCATAGCCATCAGCCACATCATTATTACTTAAGCCAACACTAATAGTTACCTTTAAGCCCTTGGCTATATGATCAAAGTCAAAATCTTCAATGGCTAATCTTAAGGTTTGACACAATGAATAGGCTTTATCAATGTCATGTTCGAAAAGTAAAGTAAACTCTTCCCCCCCCCATCGCGCTAATTTAACTTTATCGCGGCATTGATACTCTAGTAGCTCCGCGACCTGCTGAATCACTTTATCGCCAATGATATGGGAATAGTTGTCATTAATTTTCTTAAAATGATCAATATCGATAATAGCTGCTGCTAGTGGCTTATTGTGTTCTCTCGAATTGTTGAAACTGTCCTCACACCATGCATCAAACGCGCGGCGATTATACAGGCCTGTTAGTTGATCGTGACTCGCTTGATAAGCGAAGGAATCTGCTTGGGCACGTAAATCCGCTGTTTGTTGATCCACTAAGCCTTGTAATCTGGTTTCATTACGTACAATTCTTGCCATACGATAACGATAAAGCAAATGTAAAATAATGAAGACCAACATCGCGATAACAATTTTGAATAGCGGTGTTTGCCAAAATAGTGGGGGAATATTAAAAGTTAAACTCGCGTAGCGTGGTTGCCATTCGCTGTTTGGGTACTTCGCTCTAATTTTAAACGTGTATGTCCCAGGTGATAAATTAGTAAATTCGGTAAATGTTTGAGTCCCCTTTTCAACCCATTGAGTTTCAAACCCTTCAAGTTTGGTCTGATACACAACAGAATCATTCATTAGGAAACCCACACCGGCATAATGAAGAGTGATACGAGAAGGGTTGCTGTGTAATTGATGTATGTGAGAGATGCCATCTGCTCGTGGTAGGCTAATTTGGCTGCCATCGACGATAAGCTGCTCGATAACTGGTGGTAATTGCGTCGAAGAAATCCTCTTCAGACGATGGTTTGTCACTTCACTCACCCCTTTTGATGTTGCTATCCAGATACTACCATCATGATGCAACGTAGCAGCTGGGCTTGAGCCGCCGTTGGCCTGAGCGCTCTTTAGACCGGCTTCTTCGCCAAAGAACTCATAATCGACTTGGTACTCTGTCGAACGAAACGCTTCGTCAACTTGTTCTGGTTGGATTTTTATTACCCCACGATTACTTGTAGCCCACAGGTTTGATTCGTCATCGATGATAACTTGAAAAAATTTGTCGACAGGCAAGCCATTTTTCTTAGTCAAAGCCTTCATTTTCTCGTCGGCTAAGTTCAAACGAACAATACCCCGGTCTGTAGTCATCCACAGATATTGCTCTTGAACATAAAAACCAAAAGCATACTCAGCATCTGAAAACTCAGAAAGGTGGTAGGTTTGTAAGTTACCGTTAAAATAAGAAGCAACCCCTACTCCAGTACCGATCCACACTTTTCCACTACTGTCTTTGGCTAAGGCCATGATAAAATTAGCAGGAATCCCGGACTGCTCATTAAATAGCGTTATGTTTCCCTGTGGGCTTTGTCGCACAAGCCCAGAAGCTGTACCAAACCAAATGTTTTTCTGTTGATCTTCCAAAATAGCCCGTACTTCGTTACTTGGTAATCCACTCGAGGTATTGATGTACGGTTGTAACATGCCAGTGGCTGCGTCATACTTAAACACACCACTTGTATAGGTTCCAATCAACAAACTCGAGTCAGCGAGCTCTGTGATACTCAACACTGATAATTTTTTATTTGAGCCTGCTAGGTTAATCGTCATGACGTCACGACCGACTATTTTATTAAGCCCTTTACTGCTACCCACCCATAAAGAACCATCAGAATGCGAATAAACGCTGCGAATATAATCACCCGCAAGCCCTTGCTTACTGGTTAGTGTCACAAAAGGGGCTTGACGTAAACGAAATAAGCCTCCATTAGTACCTATCCAAATACTTGATTCACTGTCTTCAAACAATGAAAAGATGCGATTACTGGGTAACCCTTTATCAGCATCAAATTTTTCAACAGTGTTATTGCTCAGCCTCAGTACGCCATGATTAATGGTACCAAGCCAAATATCACCATGAGAATCTTCAAGTATGCTCGTAATTGACTCATTGGCTAATTCAGGATGAAGCACAACAAACTCTTGCCCTTGCTTGAGATAGACCCCTGATTCTGTACCAATGATTAATTGATCTTCTCTAGTAACAAATGTTACATATACTGGCGCATCGGGAAGGCCTGTTAGTGTGTCGAAATGTCGGACAACGGCTTTATCTTCAATTGAGTAAAGCCCTTTATTTGTCCCTACCCACACTAAACCATTTTTTTGTTGTGCAACTTCATAGGCACTCACGTTATTAATGAGAACAAGCTCTTTTGAGTTTGCCCCCCCTTCACGAAACACAACCCCTTTACCTTCAAGTGCTAACCACTGGCCACCCTCTTGATCAAAGATTGCATGATTTACCATTGCAGCGGCTTGAGGTTGTGCTTGCCAATGGCTGCCATCACGAAGCGAAACGCCTCCTCGACTTCCAGCGACTAATAGCTTGCTATTTTCAACAACAAGACTACGGATACCAGAATCTATTAACTGCGCTTTTGAGCCACGGGTAAAAAGTTTAAATTTTTGTCCGTTGAATCTAACTAAACCTTCCCAAGTACCAATCCAAAGATAGCCATCAGGTGTTTGAGATATTGCGTTTATCGTATTATGAGGTAAACCATCTCGGGTGTTCCATGCCTCTGAAAAGTAATCACTAAGCGGTGTTCTCTCCATTGCGGATATTTCACGGCTGACACTCGAGTTAGCAAAAAAAAGCGTAAATAAAATCAGAATAAAAAAGGAAACCAATAACTTATGTTTTAGAATGTTACTCAAAAGTGTCACCATAATATGCGTCATTTATAAACAGCGAATTCAGCCATGTCTGGCTTTTAGCTCTTTATACCACAATTCTTTACTGCTAACAGTCTTGTAATATCAAAAAAAAAGTCGAAAACATCTGTAACAACCCGACACAAACAGTAACAATTCTCATTTGCATATAATATAACCACTTAAACTAGACACTATTGCAAATGAGAAGACCTATCATTAAGATTGCGTTAATTTTTTAACGATATCGAGAATACAGTGAAACTTTCTATCTTATGTTTAGCGGTCAATGCCGCCCTTCTTGCGCCAATGGCAATAGCCGAGACTAAGGAAAATACGTCAATTGAGCGTATAGAAGTTAAAGGGACTTATTTCAACGATTATAAAGTGAACAACGCAAAGGGTGCGATGCGTACTGATGCTTCTTTGCTAGAAACCCCACAAACAGTCTTTGTGATCCCAAGCACCGTTGTAGATGAACAGTTAGCCACCACCTTAGGGGAAGTGCTCTCAAATGATGCGAGCCTCTCTCCAGGATCTAAACAACGTAACCGCGAAGTATTCAACTTACGTGGATTTAGCCTAAGTTCTTCCAATGGCTACTTACGCGATGGTCACCAGCATTGGTCTCATTATCAACAACCTATCGAAACACTAGAGCGTGTTGAAGTCATCAAGGGCCCTTCGAGCATCCTTTACGGACAGTCTGGTCCAGGCGGGCTAGTGAATATGGTGACGAAGAAGCCAACGGCCAAACGCCTATTCAATTTAGGTTTTGATATGGACCAAGAAGGCTCTACACGTTTGACGCTTGATGCGGGTGGCGCACTAACCGAATCAGAAGATCTTCGTTATCGTGGTGTGTTGGTCAAGCAAGACGTTATTTTCCAGCGCGAAACACCGAATCAAGAACAACGTGAGCGTGATCGATTTTTAGGTTCTCTTGTTTTAGATTATGACATTAACGACAACACCTTGGTTCGTTTTCACTATGATCACACAAATGATCACGCAGGGTTAGATACGGGCTCATGGCTAGACAATGACGGCAACCTGATTGGTGATAAGAAAACAATTTATGATATGTCATGGGCTTTCACCGATATTACTGTGGAAAACTTTGGTTTAGATCTCACTCATTTTATTAATGACCAATGGCAAGTCACCCTAGGCTATAATGAGCAGTACTTTGAACGTCAGCGTTTTGAGTCAGCGCCTAAAAAGCCAAGTGATTATCAAGTCGGTGATGAATATACATCCAAACCTTATGATCGCTTTGACGACTGGCAATTTAAAACGGCATTTGTAGATTTTACAGGTGAAGTTGATCTGTTTGGTACACAACACAACATCTTAATTGGTGCGAATTCATTAGATTATTATTACGGCCAGTTACGTGTTAAAGCTGACTCAATCACTCACATCATTGGTGGTGCCGAGCCGATGCGCCCAGACATCACTTATAAGGATGATGACACGCTATACACCAGTGAATTTGATTACTACGGTATTTACTTTCAAGACTTAGTCACGTTAAACGATCAATGGCAAGTGTCATTTGGTGCGCGATATGACATGCAATCTAAAGAAGGGGCTGATAATGAATCATTCCTGCCTAAAGCCGCAGTGTTATTCCATCCAAGTGATGAAGGTTCAGTTTACTTAAGTTACAGCGAAGGATTCGAACCACAAAGCAGCGAGACAGTCAATGACGAAACAGACATCAACTTCGGTGAAAAAATTGATGCAATGACATCGCAGCAGCTTGAGCTAGGCACGAAATGGCAATTACTTGATGACCGTCTATTGCTAACTGCTTCGCTTTTCGATATCGAAAAAACGGGGGTCTTAATTAGTGAAAAAATCGACCACCCAGATTATGACTCTCGTACAACGCAAGCAGGAAGCCAGCGTCACCGAGGCTTTGAGCTTTCAGCACAGGGAGCCGTTTCTGATACGTTATTCCTGATGGGTTCATTAATGAGTCTGGACGCAAAATATGGTGAGCATGAAAAATATACAGGACATACACCGATTGATGCACCTGAACTATCGATGTCTCTATGGAGTCGTTATGAACTTAGCGAGAACTTAGCTATTAATGCCGGTGCGTTTTATGAGGGTGAGCGCTTCGCCAACTCCGCGAATACTATCACCAAAGATGCATATACTCGCGTTGATGTAGGGGCTACCTATCGTCTTGATTTTGCAAAGCAAGAGGTCAACTTGAGATTTAACATCGAAAATTTATTCGACAAAGACTACTTGATTGGCGGTAGCGACTCTAATGTCACCGCTGCAGACGGTATTAGCTTTCGTTTAGCGGCGCAAGTTTCGTTCTAACAGTGTCATTTACGATGCGTGGCCAGAAAAAGTAATTTTTCTGGCCAATAACTCAAATTAATCCCCTTTTTGATGTGATCGGCAAAGACAGCACCGTCAAAGACAACATTTAGCATCTCAAACTTGCTCCACTCTCCCTTTGACCAAAGCCTTTCATTAAGTAATCAACTTTTTAACGTCAACAAACGGTTCCTGTATATAGTTTATCTAGATTATAAATAGCATCGCTATCATTCATCTACCATGATGGATGAACAGGTAATTAATCGCGTTAAAATACACACATTGCCAACAAAACTTCTCACCAAACTCAAAAAAGGTATAAAAAAACCCAGCATTAATGCTGGGCTTGGTTCAACTTGGTTTTGGCTAGAAACGGTAACGAACGTTTGCAGTAACTGTACGGCGCTGACCATAGAAGCAATCACCGCGAGCTAAACAGCTAGTGATATTCATTTCATCAGTTAAATTATCAACATTTAAATTAATGTCAAACTGACCAAACTCATACCCTATCATCATATCAATCACATCATAACTGTCTGTTCTTAATGCTTTGTGCATCGTCGTGCCATTAACGACGACATTTGATGTACCATCTGATGTCTCTCCGACATAACGATAGCCTAAGCCTAGCTTTAAGCCATCGAGTAGATCAGCTGGTCGATACGTCAGCCAAGTCGACAGCATGTGATCTGGCATAGCAGCGAGTTCAGCTCCTTTTCTGCCCGGCTGGTGGCTTGATAGGTTCTCAGTGGTGGTATATGCATAACTTGCATAAACATCTACTTGATCGAACTCTAGTTGCGCTTCTAGCTCAAAACCTTGAATGTTCACTTCGCCATCTTGTAATACTAATTCAGGTGAAACTGCTCGCTTACGGTTTTTATCTTTGATATCGAAAATAGCGGCACTGACTAGATGCTCAGTACCTTGTGGCTGGTATTTAATCCCTAACTCAACTTGTTCACCAGATTGAGGTTTAAAACTACCACCGCCCTGCTCTTCAGGTTTTGAGCCAAAGATAGGTAAGAAAGACTCTGAATAGCTAATATAAGGAGCGATTCCATTTTCAAAACTATACAGCACACCCAATCGACCAGTGGTTGCACTTTGATCTTCTTCTGACGCACTTGGCTTGCCTGGACTTATCTCAACTTGATCATGGCGTAACGCAGCGTTAACCACGAATTGACCTATTTTAAACGAGTCTTGAACGTAAAAGCCCACTTGTTTTGCTAAATCAGAAGGAGCATCTCTCAGTACAGAGTTATCCGGTAAATCATCCACTTGACCATACACAGGGTTATAAATATCTAAAAGTCCACCAGCCCCTCTTAAATAAGCGCGATCTCTATCCGTTTTGACATGTTGATAATCTATTCCGGCAATAAAACTGTGTTCAACGTCACCGGTGATGAAATCACCATGTAATTGCAAATCACTCGTGAATGTTTTTGCAAAGGTATCGCTCATGCTAATATTTCGTAAAAATGAACGTTTGTCATCTTGGAATTTCGGGGCCCACGCAAACATCGTCCGGGTCTGTGCTTTACTACTCATATAGCGATTTGACCAGTTGATCGAAAAATCGTCATTGAGTTGGTGTTCAATAATCGCAGTCAGGTACTTTTGCTCGCTATCGTAGCGGTCCCAACCCGGTTCACTGACAAAACGGCTACTATCGATTTGTCCATTTTCCGCCTTTAAGATTGTCCCTTCATGAGGAAAAAATTGCGTACTAGAGCCGGATTTATTTTTTTGAAGATTCGCCAATAACGTCAATTGTGTTTGGTCACTGATAGCCCAAAATATGCTTGGTGAGATATACATACTATCATCATCAACATGATCTGTTTGTGTACCACTATCACGAACTAAGCCGTTGATACGAAATAAAACATTTTGATCATCGGTTAGCGCAGTATTAAAGTCACCAGCAATTTGCTTACGATCATAATTACCTAATTGTCCCCAAATTTCGCCTTTAGTCTCAACAGACGGACGCTTAGTCACAAGATTGACAATTCCCCCTGTAGAACCTTGGCCATAAAGCATCGAAGACGGCCCTTTAAGGATTTCTATCTGTTCAAGCATATATGGATTTGGGCGTGCATTATTGTAGCTGCCAAACATCATTTGCAAGCCGTCTAAGTATTGCAATGGTGCAATTCCTCTAATTTGAGCCCAATCAGCGCGAGTATCAACACCATAAGGACCATTGTAAACACCAGCAACATACCCTAACGCATCTTGTATTGTTTCTGCGCCCAGCGCAGAAATACGCTCATTGGTTAATACTGATACCGAAACTGGTGTCTCCACGATAGGAGTATTATTTTTTGTCGCCGAGGCGCTGACATACGAAATTAAACCACGAGGGCTGACAGTAATAACTTCGATCTCTTTATCATCAACACTTGTCTCCTTAGCGGTTGGTGTCGATGCCGACATTGCTTGCGCGGAAAATAACAGCGATGTCGCGAGTAATATTTGGGGATGTTTTAACTTAAATTTACTGGTAGGCATGATAATACTGTGCGCTCTATATTAAAAAAGACGTCACAATACAACAAATGATAATCAATCTCAATACCATTCGTATTGATAGATTTTATTTGTTCCCTTCGCTAATTCACTGATTTTAGATATTTATTTAATTAAATCTCGAATTGTTGCAACCGTGTTAATACTCTGTTGGTAATCTATTGCTATAGGCGTTAACTCACCGTCGACATTTAATACTAACGACGGAAATCCATTAATCGGTAATTGTCGAGAAAGTGCTAACTCTTTCATCAGTTGTTCATTAACGCTTTCAGCATTGAGTTGCTGGTTGAAGCTAACTTGATCCATGCCAATGCTCATTGCAACTTCTGACAGTACTTTATTATCAGACGGGTTTTTAGCCTGCAGGTAATATGCTTGTTGAACGCCCTTTAACATTTCTTGTTCAAGGCCTGCTTCACGTGCTACCAACATTGCACGACATGCAGGGTATGTTGAACGACGGGGTTGGCATAACTCCCAGAAATCAAAGTTAAATTCAGTGCCTAATTGTTGGGCTATTTTATGCCATATTTGTTGCAATCCTTGTTGCATCTCTTGTGGCATTGGTTCCTGTGAATCAGGAGCTAAGCCACCAACACAATACTCAATATTAAGCTCACTGTTTAGTGCTGATTCAATTAACTGCCAAGTTGGTCGATAACCCCAACACCAACTGCACATAGGATCATAAACATAGTAGAGTGTTGCCCGTTTCATTTGTTACTCCTTGATAGTGAAAGGTTGTTTTGCAAGATACTCATCAAACTTCGCCGCAATGAGGGGTTTACTAAAATAATAGCCCTGTAGATAATGGCAATGATATTTTGCTAGTAGTTGACATTGTTCTTGCGCTTCAACCCCTTCAGCCACAACTTTCAATTTTAAATTGTGAGCGATTGAAATTATCGCCGCAGTTAAGCCTTCATCTTCTGGGTTATCAGTAATATCTTTAATAAAAGCGCGATCAATCTTTAAGATATTCACTGGGAATCGCTTGAGATAACTCAGAGAGGAGTAGCCTGTACCAAAGTCATCGATTGAGAGTTGAACCCCCATCTCTCGAATTCTTGTCAATTGGTCTAGAGTATGACTATCTTCTTCGATTAACAAACTCTCTGTCATTTCCAAAATTAATAACTGGGGCGCTAAGTTTACCCGCTCAAGAATGGTCGCAAGTTTTGCAACAAAATCTTGACGATAAAACTGAACACTTGAGATATTAACGGACACTTTAGGGGCATCTTGATATTGCTGATGCCATTTCTTTGCCTCAATACAAGCCTGCTCTAAGACCCACTCGCCAATATCGTTGATAAAGCCATTATCTTCCGCTAGCGGAATAAACTTGTCCGGAGAAATCATGCCATGCATTGGGTGGTGCCAACGGACAAGCGCTTCTGCCGAGCTTACTTTACCAGTGTGCGAGTCATGGATTGGTTGATAATGCACTTCTAGCTGATTATTAGTAATACTATGACGTAAAGCGCTCTCTAAAGTGCGGCGTTGTAATGCCACATCATCCATTTCTTTAGTGAAGAATTGGACATTATTTTTTCCCTTCTCTTTGGCTTTATACATTGCGCTGTCTGCTTTTCGCAATAACTCTTCAGAGGTGCTTCCGTCACCTGGTGACATCGCGATACCAATACTCGCTGTAATAAACGCTTCCTTATCATCGAGCTGATAAGCGCTTGCCAATTTATCCAAAATTTTTAAGGCTAAGTTCTCAATCTTTAGTAAGTCGTCATTGCCAAAGATGATAATTGCAAACTCATCACCACTTAATCTGGTCACAGTATCGGACTTCCTGACAGAGCTTAACAGGCGAGCGGCGACTTGCTTTAATAACATATCGCCACAATTGTGACCAAAGGTGTCGTTAACGTTTTTAAAGCGATCTAAATCGATAAAAAACAGTGCTACCGAGGTTTCTTTTCGCTTGGCAAGCTCGAGTACATACTCAAATCGATCAATAAACAAGTTTCGATTAGCTAACCCGGTTAGAACATCAAAATTCGCTTGTTGGTAAACCGCTTGTTCGGCTTTTTTTCGTTTGGTGATATCGGTAAAAAGGCAAACATAGGATTCAACGTTTTCATTATCATCCTTGATCAAAGTGATCGAAAGCCATTCGTAAAACAATTCACCCGTTCTACGGCTATTACACACTTCCCCTTGCCATTGTCCGGCTTCGTGAAGCTCTTTATTCATTTGCTGATAAAAGGCCTCTTCGTGATACTCCGAATGTAGAAAGCTTGGTTCTGTACCAATTACATCATCCTTATCAAAACCTGTAATCGAACTAAAAGCATCATTAACGGCAATAATTTTAAAGTCCTTATCCGTGATGACGACAGCTTCTGTAGCGGTTTTAAACACGGTGGACGCTTGCTTAAGTTGTTTTTCGTGTTGTTTCTGTTTGGTGATATCTTCTTTAATTGCAACGTAACTACTGATGGTATTATTACTATTAATTAATGGGTAAATATTAGCACGCTCCCAGTGCACATCACCATTATCACAATGCGTATGCAACTCACCACTCCAAGGCTTCCCTAGTTTGATTGTATTCCATAAATCTTCATACAAGGCAATATTATGGCCATCATCACGTAGGATGTCAGCATGCCGACCAATTACATCCTCTAGGTTAAAAGCTGAAGTCTTGAAAAAATGCTCATTTGCAAACGTGATAATACCATTGGCATCAGTTGTAATGATTGAGACAGGGCTTTGTTCGACAATTTGTGCCAAGGCCGAACGTTGTTCTTCTGCAATTCGCTTTCGTTTGAGTAAATACAACAGGAATGCAACAAGGCATAAAAGAAATGCCACGCCCCAAACCAGGGAATGAATCATTAATCGCTTCGCTTGATCAATTTGACTCACTTGGTTGTCCACCATTTTCTCGAGGTTAGATTGGTAATGCCACAAATCTTTTTGAATCTCTCGTTGAGTCGTAATGTCTTGAATAATTGAAAACAACACTGCTTCGCCATGAAAGGTGATTGGCACTGAATTGACTGCGACAGTTTTTTCATCGCCTGATTTAAGCTGATGACGAAAAATAAAATAGTTTCTATTTTCGCTTTTAGCTAACGCTCTTTCAGAAGCGACCTGCTCAGCGTTAAGCATATTAATTTGTTGGATCGAAAGGTTTAAAAACTCTGTCGCACTATAACCATAAAAGCGTATCGCAGCGCGATTGGCAGCTAACACTTGACCAGTTTTAGGATCAATTATAAGCATAATTGCACTGTGCTTCTCAAACACTTGAGCAAACTGGCTACTTTCTCCGGTTTCGTGTGCGGCAGCTGACGGAGAACTAGCGACTAAGCTAAGGTAAAATAGGAATAATGTCAGTATATTAAGATAAGAAAACTGAGTTGGCATTGAATACGATATCCTTCCAAATACGCCTGAAAATCTGAGTTGCCACTTTAGCAGTACTCTTGGCTTTAAATCTAGTTACAAAGTAACAATTTTCGATAATAGCATGCTTTGATAGCCTGAGATCAAACTTCAATGTACTGTTACATACTAATGTATAAGATGAAATGATAGGTAACTGTCTAAATAAAAAGCTTATTTTCCCAATCATTATAAAACTCTAGTTTAAGAATTCTTATAGATTTGGTTATGACGTTTGACGCTTGTTTTATGGAGATTTGCAAATGAAAGTTTCTACTCTGTATATTTTTTAGTACCTGTATCCAGAGTCTACAAAAAATTGATTAAATAGTTTTTCAGCTGGAATGGGCTTTTCGTAAAAGAACCCTTGTGCAAAATCACAATCCATACCTTCAATGATATTGTGCTGTTCTTGTTCTTCAATCCCTTCTGCAACGACCAAAAGATTAAGATTGTGGGCCATTGAAATAATTGCTTGGCAAAGCTTCCGGTTTTTTTCTTCTGTATGGATAGAGCGAATGAAAGAGTAATCTATCTTTAAGCCATAAAATGGGAGCGTGCTTAAGTAACCCAATGATGAATAACCTTGGCCAAAGTCATCCATCCACACTTTAATCCCCATTTCACTTAGCCGAGTCAATATTCCACATGCATCTTGCTTACTCTCTATGACTGCCGTTTCAGTCATCTCTATTTGAAGTAAATGATAAGGAAGATCATACTTGTCTAGCGCTTTAATTATCGCCTCATCTAACCTATCTTGTGCAAGTTGCACCGCTGAAATATTAATAGCGACAGGTAAGCCTTTTGCTTCAGTTGATTGCCAAGAGCTTAGCTGCTGGCAGGCCCTATCAAGTACCCAGTCACCGATAGCTAATATCTGGCCGCTTTGTTCAGCAATCGGAATAAATTCACTAGGGCTGATGTCCCCTTTCACCGGATGCTTCCAGCGCAGTAGTGCTTCAACACATACTATTTTTCTTGTTTTCACATCCAGCTTTGGCTGATAATGCAAACAAAATTGTTCCTCTTCTAAAGCGGTTCTTAAATCATTTTCTATTGTCAGAAGTTTCATAGCCGCGTTATTTATTTCGGTTGAGAAAAATTGATATTGGTTTTTACCATGTTCTTTAGCATGGTACATTGCTATATCAGCATTTTTCATGAGTCCAGAGGATGTTTCATCATCATCGGGAAAGATTGATATACCAATACTTGCACCGATATAGGCCAATTTGTTTCTAACTTTACAAGGCTCAGCCATGTTAGTGATTATGCGCTGTGCGATATGTGCAATAATCGCAGGCTCGCTAACGCCCATTAGGATAATAGTAAACTCATCACCGCCTAACCGAGAGACCGTCGAGTTCTCAAAAGATTGTGTTTGTTCTGCACCCATCACTAGCAGGCTGTCGGCCGAGCGAATTGAGTGCTTAAGTCGACTCGTCACCTGAATTAAAACTTCATCACCTACATCATGCCCCATACTATCGTTAACATTTTTAAAATTATCAATATCGATAAACAAAAGGGAAAACTTAATCTTATTTCGCTGATAGTTTTTAATCGCTAAATCGAGATTTTTTACAAATAAACGTCGATTGGGTAATTTTGTTAAGGTGTCATGATTAGCTAAATGATTAATTTTACTGCTAGATTGCTTTAGGTTATCCCGCATCGTATTAAAAGAGCGTCCTAATTCAGAGATTTCATCTCGACTTGCCGACACTTTCATTTCAAAGTCATAGTCTCCAGAACCAATATGCGCAGCATACTCTGAGAGTTTGACGATTGGCTCGACGAAACGGCTGGTTAAACGCCAGGCCAAAAACGAACTTAAAAAGACCAGAAAGACTGCTATCGTTGCAATATTAAAAAGGTTATCTTGCAATTGATTAGCGACAAGTTGAAAAATTAACGTATCGAGTTGTTCTATATCCGTTCGAATATGTTCAAGCGAATAGGTCAGAATAATACCGCCAATATTTTCATTTCCAATATAAATATGCTTCGCAAAATCGATAGAATTTTCATGCATTACAATAAAAACATTTCGCGGTGAATTTTCAAGTCCTTGTGATATTGGTGTAGGGATCGACTGACCAAACGTGTTGATGAGCTCAGTACCATCATGAATAATTTTACCATGAGCATCGAAAACTGATGTCTTAACAACATCTTTTTGACTGGTGATCGCAAAAATTTGTTGCTGTATTTGTTCCATATCGTAGGTGTATAAAGCATTCTTTAATGTTTCAGAGATATAAGTAGTAGTATCAACTCCCTTTTGATTTAGCTGTTCTATTAATGCATTTGTTAGTGTTGACTCGCTAATTTGATGAAGCCTTTGGGTAGCCGCATCAAATTTCCATGTCAAAAATCCACCCATGGTGGCAATGATGACTAAAATTAATAGAATGATTGCACGGGCAACCCGTAATTGTAACCTAGGCTTCATTAATTCAACTTCGAGTCAACAAGAGATACAATCGCACGAGCCTCTTTAACAACATCTCCAATATTGTTTTCAAACTCTTGGAACCTGGCCGTTTTTTGGTAACGCTCTAAGATATGGACTCCATCAGGATCATCATGAATATTAAGTAATAACGATTTAATTTTACGTTTTAGCGCCTCACTCATGCCAGCTCTAACCAATTCAACGCCTCGTGGAAACTTTTCGCTCTTAGCAATAATTTTAAAGTCATCTCGAAACTTTTTTGGTAAGTGGTCGCTTTTATTCCAATCGTGATCATTAAGTGCGCCAATTTGCACCAGCCTTTTATGAACCCAAGTGGATGTATTTATTTCTTCGTTAGAAAAAACATACCCCACTGATTCTTCATCAGGAAAATCTCTGACAGAGTCTAAGCGCTCCAATGACAACCCGTGCCTTAATAACATCGCTGCGGGTATATAAAAAGCTGATGTCGAACCTGGATCTTCAAAGGCTATGGTTTTGCCCTTAAAATCATCTAATGAATTAATACCACTATCTTTACGAACAAAAATCAAACTTTCGTAGTTTTTTTGGCCTTTTTTCCATTTTGTCAAAAGCAACTCTGCTTTGGCTTTGTCTTTAAAGATCACACCAGAAAAAATGGTTTCCGTCACTAAGTCGACCTTCTTTCTTTTAAGATATCGAACCATTTGTCGATTATTTTTAGCCATTAACACCTTACCTTCCGTGTAGCCAAACTCGGATAAATTCTTTGCTAAATAATCGGCCATAGGCTTCAGGTAGCCATAATGTTTCTGCGGGTTATCACTGACTTTTCCGATAACAAAAGCTTTAGCACTGGCATCAAGGCTTGCAAAAAGAATAGCAAGTAGAAGCAAGTAATATCTGGGATAGTTCATTTACATCAACTCCTGAGTAATCTTGGGTATCAACAACTTTATAGGTAAATATTTAATTAACTTTAAAAATCAAGTTGCAACCTCAACTGTACGTAGCGGGGATCATCCGACGGTAATACGTCACCATCATCATTCGCATATTCATCATTATCAACCATTGCATAATTTAGCATTGCGCGCATCTGTTTGGTTATATACCAGTTAATACCGATTGTTGAGATGTAGCCCTCACCACCAGTGATATCCAAATCATTTAAGTCGAGTGAACTATGACGCACTGCCACTTCCCAAGCACCATTTGGTGAATACGGTTTAAGACGCCCAAAAGATCCTTTTCTAAACTTATAATCTTTCGATTCCCCCGTAATCATCCAACTTGCCGTTGCATACCACCCCGAAAACGAAAGGTTGTCTTGAGACTGGCGTGTTAGATCTGCCATTATAAATTCGGCTTGAGCGGAGAAAGCACCTTCAACCCACGCTGTTTCCAGCCCTAACCGCGATATTTTTTCTACTTTTTTAATGCTACCAGTGTTCAAGAATTTGATATCTGTGTTTTTGGTTTCTGGACGTGAATTAAACTTAACTTTACGTTCATCATCTGTCACTCGATGCGATAAGCCAATGCCAAAATGAAGTGCTTGCGTGTCCGTATGCCAAGGTGCATATGTTGAACGCATTGTCGTTGCCCAACCTTCATCACCTTCGTCGTCAGGGTCATCATCCCAAGCTTGAGTATTGATGCTGGCCGCAACGGTCCAGTTGCTACCGTATGTACTAGCATTTATTCCTAAGCTTCTGCCAGGAGCAAATTCATTTAACATAGCGCGTTCAATGAAGGTTATATATTTACTGCTCGTGAGTTCTTCGAGACTGAAAGGTTCTTTAGTATGACCAAACTTCCATAACCATCCATTTTGCCCTGAGTAACTGATATAGGCGTCTTTAAGATCGGCCTCCCCCCCAGAAAAATCGACGGTTAATTCATAACCCCAATTATAATCAAACTTACCTTCAACGCCTAAAAATGCTCGGCGAATACTGCTGTCGTTACCCAGTTTATTTTTATCTTCTTCAAAAGAAGTCATATCAAACATCATTCGGCCAGTGAGTTCAAACGCATACTGGCCATCGTAAGTCGAGACCTCCAATCCACCCTCGGTCTTAATCGCTAAGCTCTCTTCATCGTCCTCAACGTATTTATCTTGCTCAAGCTGTTCGGCATGATCCAGTAGCTGAGCTTTTAACGCTTCAAACTGCTCACGAGTAATTGTTTTGTTATTTTTAAGCACAGTGAGTAGCTGTAAGTAACTATGAGGATTTTGTTGTGTAGTTTCACTGCCTTCATTGCCACTAGCGAAGGGGGTAAACAACAGGCTTTGAGAGGTCAACAGGAAGACTGACAATGCAAATTTTTTCGGATGTTGAGGCATAAAGAAACGTCCTATTCATAGTAGCTTGAGTAATTATATTTAAAATAAACTTGGCTGCCCTGAACCGTGTACCAACGATTTTCTATTGAACCAACGGACAATGGCTAATCTGACTTCAACCTGTCCTTGTTGCTCATAGATATTATAAGTAAAAACTTATATAAGCAATTGAATGTGGCTAAAGAAACAACAAATATTGCAAAAAGTTGATATACATTAAAGTCAGTCAACTTATTGGCAAACCTGATTAATTGACGACTTTGTTAACAGATAAATAAGCGCGAAGTTAATGTTTGCCTAGTTCTAACTATTCATCTTGTATAATAATAGTTTAGACTGACTCTCAATGATTCACTTTTTTCTCACCTTTCGAGCAACACCTTTAGACTGTTGTATTCATCATTCTATGAATAATGAGGCCCCTTAGCTGTTTACGTTTCATTGGTCACTAAAGTGCTGGCTGAAATTCTTTGGCCAATCGTTGTTGCTAACCCCACGTTGTAAGAGGATAATTGGAAACAATTACCGCTTTAGGTGGAACTCTAACTGGCATTGAATCGCGAACAGCACAGCAGATTCTACCTGCATCTGGCGCTTTGATACTTCTACGTGTGTTATTAGTTAACGCCATTTAAAAATGGCTAATAAGAAAGCGTATTTAGAGCACTCCCAATCTATTATTAGTTCGCTTGATAGCACAAAACTAACGATTAGGAAAAATGCATTAAAGGACGTTAGACGATTACAGTTAGTATAAGCTCCCATAAATAAAGCATTATAATAAAAAGAACACCAAGGAAAAATCCAATGAACGCTAATGGACAACCAACCATTTTCTGGCACGATTATGAGACATGGGGTGCAGATACTCGCAGTGATCGGCCTGCTCAATTTGCCGGAATAAGAACTGATCTTGACTTAAATATCATTGGTGAACCCATTGAGATTTATTGTCAATTAGCAGATGACTACTTACCTGCTCCTGAAGCCTGCTTTGTTACAGGGTTAACGCCACAAAAAGTCAATCGGCTGGGAATTCCTGAAGCTCAGTTTATAAAGCAAATCAATGACATTTTCAGTGAACCTAATACCGTTGTTGCTGGCTATAACAATATTCGATTTGATGATGAGATTACCCGGCAATCTCTTTACCGCAACTTTTTAGATCCCTATGCCCGCGAATGGCAAAACGGCTGTTCGCGCTGGGACATTATTGACTTAGTTCGCACCTGCTACGCACTACGACCAGAAGGGATCAATTGGCCGGAAAATGATGATGGTGTTGTGAGTTTTCGTTTAGAACTTTTAACCGCTGCCAATGGCATTAGTCATGAAGGTGCGCATGATGCAGTGTCGGATGTAATTGCGACCATAGAGATGGCTAAGCTTATCAAGAAAAAGCAGCCTAAGTTGTTTGATTATGTATTTAACTTACGTAGAAAAGCGGAAGTAAATAAGTTGTTTGACTTGGTAAATTGTACTCCATTGGTACATATCACTTCTAAAGTGCCTGCTAGCCAAGGCTGTTCAACTTACATTGCTCCTGTTGCTTATCATCCGACAAATAAAAATGCGATGATCTGCGTTAATTTGAATATGGCATTAGAACCCTTGATTGAGTTGGACGCTGAAGAAATCAGCGAGCGTATGTACACCAAGCGTGATGAACTTGGTGATTTGTTACCAATTCCAATTAAACTAGTTCACAGTAACAAATGCCCTGTGATAGCTCCGGCAAAAACATTAACAGCTGAATCAGCTGACCAACACGGTATTGACCGTAGCCTTTGCCGTAAAAACCTCAACCTACTGAAAGCTAACCCACAGTTGCGTGATAAGCTTACCCAAGTGTTTCTGCTAGAAAGTCAGCGCCCCACAGAAACAAACCCAGATCTTATGCTTTATAGTGGTGGTTTTTTTAGTCATAGCGATAAAGCAGCTATCGAACGAATCAGTCAAACACCTCCTGAGCAATTGAGCGCAGTTGAAGTTGATTTCGAAGATCAACGACTCAATGAAATGCTCTTTCGTTTCAGGGCACGTAATTACCTACATACATTAAATGAGAGTGAAGTAATGCGCTGGAACGACTACCGTCGCAACACCCTTGATGGTGAGTCTTACGCACTCAAACTTGAAAATATTGCGTTCGAACATAGCCAAGACGAGCGTAAGATGGCAATCTTACGTGCGTTATTTGAATATGCGTCTAGTATTTAATATGCATAAACTAAATTAGAAAGCGCCTATACTGAATAAATAATATCCATTTGGTAAATATTTATTCATTTTTTGAATTTTTATGCAAAAAAAAATATATCAAGTTTACCAAAAAGAATAAGACCTTATATTTCATATGGTTAAAAAGCTCAGTAATTTCACAGGCTTTCGTTTTGATCATTAATTAGACGAAAACATAAACAAAAGTATGAGATATAGGTCAAGGAATAATATTTTTTTACATTTAGAAAAAACAAAAAGTATCAGTTTCTGATAGTATACAATCCGAATTACAATTCATTACAAAGTAGGAAGGTATTCCGTGGATATTAGTGATATGGAGAAAAATGTTGTACCAGCGGTCACGTTATTGAAGGCAATGGCGAACAGTCATCGATTGATGATTTTATGTTCTTTGCTTGATAATGAGTTAAGTGTATCTGCGCTCAACGAGATTGTCCCTGTGGCTCAATCCTCTCTCTCACAACATTTGGCTTGGTTACGTCGTGCGGGTTTTGTTAAAACTCGTCGAGAATCACAGACAATCTATTACTCACTACAAGGTGACGAAGTCGCTACAATGATTAGTACATTGCATTCGCTTTATTGCAAATAGCAGCAGCTGATTGTAGCCAATAAAAAAGGGATCAAATGATCCCTTTTTTCTTTCTTAAAAGTCTTCCTATTCGGTTGACTTCATTTTAACAAGTCTAGCGTGCAAACTAGATGTATCCCAGCGCTTACCGCCAATACCTTGCACTTCTGAGTAAAATTGATCAACTAAGGCTGTCACAGGTAACGATGCGTTATTGTTACGTGCTTCATTTAGCGCAATTGATAAATCTTTACGCATCCAATCCACCGCAAAGCCAAACTCATACTCATTATCGATCATCGCTTGATAACGGTTTTCCATTTGCCATGACTGAGCTGCTCCTTTTGAAATAACACCAATCACTTTTTCAATATCTAAGTCAGCTTGTTTTGCAAAGTGCACACCTTCAGCTAAACCTTGAACTAAGCCAGCAATACAGATCTGATTAACCATTTTAGCTAGTTGACCTGCTCCTACATCACCAATGCGTTCAGCACAACGGGCATAAGCCTCGATTACAGGTTTAACCTGAGTAAAAACTTGCTCTTCACCACCGATCATAATTGTCAATATGCCATTTTCCGCACCCGCTTGCCCACCAGAGACAGGCGCATCTAGAAACGACACCTTCTTATCTTTACAAAGGGTAAATAGTTCGCGAGCGACATCGGCTGATGCAGTGGTATGATCGCATAAAATAGCCCCGGCTTTCATAGAGTGTAATGCCCCCTGCTCTCCAATGATAACCTCACGCAGATCATCATCATTTCCGACACAGCTAAATACAATATCAGCATCAACAGCTGCTAGTTTAGGGCTTTGTGCACACTTACCTTGATACTCTTCGACCCATTGAAGTGCTTTTGCCGATGTGCGATTAAAGACCGTAACATCGTGACCAGCTTTTTGTAAAAAGCCAGCCATCGGATAACCCATTACACCTAACCCAATAAACGCTAATTTCATTTGTTAACCTTCCATCATTAATAATTCATTTGCTTATAAAATGGCTTAATGTGGCCATAAAGATCTTTTACAGCTGATGTTGCCAATATTTGATAAAACTCGCTATCACGCCCGGGTTCGAAACGTTGACCAATTTTAACCATTGCTTGAGCCCCAGTGCTAACACTGTCATAAAAACCTGCGCCTTTTGCACATGCTATGGCGGCACCTAAACCTGATGTTTCATAGGTTTGAACTCGTTCACACGGTAAATTAAATATATCAGCTGCCATTTGCATCACGATGTCACTTTGACTGCCGCCGCCACTGATCCTAATGGTGTCAATTGGTGAAGGAGAAATTCGCTGTAAGCGTTCCAACCCCTGCCTTAAATTAAGTAATATACCTTCAATTAGTGCACGATAGAGGTGTATGCGAGTATGCGATGGCGTAAACCCAACAATACTACCACGAGCTTCAGGACCAGGATAAATAACACCAGGCGCCCAAAATGGCTGCACAATGAGGCCTTCACTGCCTGCTGGAACATGAGTAATTTTTCGGCAAATCAATTCTTCAACTTTAATGCCTAAATCTTCAGCTTCTATCACATCCTCACTGCCATATTGTTCTATGAAGTGAGTTAACAGCCAGAAGCCACGTTGAAGGATAATTTCATTGATAAACGACTTTTCTGCTAAAGACGGATATGGCGGCAAATAACGATACGCTTCTTTGTATTGAGATTGCGTGATTGCAATAGTTGCAGCCGTGCCTAAGCTCACACTTGCGACATTTTCAGCAGCTGCGCTAGATGTTAATGTTTCACACGCTTTGTCGGCACCAGCCGCAATAACAGGCGTCCCGACCAATAAACCACAGGCAGAAGCAGCTTGTGGACAAATCTCTCCAATCAGCTCCCCAGGTTCGACAACATCAATCATTTGCTGCGGCTTAACTGCAATAGCTTGCCATTGCCAAGCATTTGAATGAGCCCAACAGCGGCATTTGTAGTCAAACGGGATATACCCCACTTGGCTAGCGATGGAATCTTTTAACTGCCCAGTCAGCTTATAATTCAACCACCCTGAAAGAAAGCACACTTTAGCACTTTGTTTTGCAATATCAGCCTGATGTAATGCAACCCAATTAAGCTTCGCTTCTGCTTGAAAGTAATCTATACGACGTTTCATTCCTACAATCGTAAAAGCAGCTTGCCACCACATCTTCAGCGGAGGCACTTGCTCGGCAGTTCGACTATCGGGCCACATTAGTATCGGCCTTAATACATTATTATCATTATCAAGATTAACAATACAATTTCGTTGCGTGGTTAACGCTAACGCACAGATTTGTTGCGGTACTATATTTGTTTCTTGCCACAAACGCTTAATGACTTCGCACACTTGCAGCCAACAATAGTCGCTATGTTGCTCTGCCCAACCCGGCTGCTGGCTAAAGTAAGGCTCAACAGGCTGGCAAACTTTTGTAATTAATTGGCCATGTTGGTCAAAGACTAAAGCACGGACGCTTTGAGTCCCATAGTCGATACTTAATAGGTAATTATTTTCCATTAAAAATATATTGAACCATCTTATTATTATTTTTGTATTTCTAAAACAGGAGCATTTTAAACCCGATTAACACTAACACAATACCGCCGAGGAGTTCTGCCTTACTTTCAAGTTTGTCACCCGTTTTTGTGCCTATAATGACACCTAAATAACTGAACAAACCAGTGACCACAGCAATGAGCCCGCAGGCTAACATGGGATCAACCGGAATTAAGTGCAACACAAATCCCGCAGCCATCGCATCAATGCTTGTGGCAATCGCTAACACCAATAAAACACGATGGCTTATATTGGATAAACTTTGCTCGACGCCTGCGTCAAAAGATTCGTAGATCATCTTTAGGCCAATAATCAATAGTAGTGCGAATGCAACCCAATGGGTATAGCCCTTGATCCAGTCGAGAACACCTTGGCCACTGAAATAACCGATGACAGGCATTGCCCCTTGAAACAGACCAAAGTAAATCGCGGCCTTAGCTGCCAAACTTAGTGGTTTTGTCACTTTTCTCGCGCCTAGCCCAATCGAAACCGCAAAGGCATCCATACTCACCGCTAGGGCTAATAAAATTAGTTCAAACACTTATCAACCACCCATCAGTTCCAAGTAATTAAACGTCGAAAATAACGATTTATCAAAATTAAGACTCCAAATATCTTCAGCCATGGACCAAGGTTCACCGCCACTTCTCAACGGCATTGTTTGTGTTAATTAGTCCTGCCGCAGGGTTTTCGTCCCAATGGCGCAGCGTAGTGGTTCAATGCTTATCACCACACATACACAATCAAAACACTCAAAAGAAAAGGCCTGAAAGAAGATCTCCTCAGGCCTTAATACACTATAATTTAACTGTTTTATTTAAAATAAGCCATCTAACTTGTTTTTGAGTTTATCTTTAAGCTTATCTTTTGCCTTCTCTTTTTCCGCATCGAGTTTACTTTTTAATTTTGCTTTCTCAGCATCAAGTTTGGCTTTTAATGCACCACTGGTATCAAGTCCAAACTTAGGGTCAGAAAAGCTTCCGCTGACTTTCAACGGAATAGCAACACCAGCCATTTCATTAACATCCGCCCCTTGCCCTTGCGTGCTTCCAACCAAAACAACTTTTAAGCGATAATCAATAAGCGATTGAATAATATCAGCAGTTCCTTTGCCATCCAAACGAATAAACGGTGACACCATATCCAAGCTGGTATTATTAAACACACCATTATCAATTTTAAATTGGCCGACAAGCTCAGTAAAATCAGTTTTTTGCTCTTCAGTGGCTACTGTTTTATCACCACCAGTTAAGCTAGCCTTTGCCGAGCGTATTTTTTGAGGTAAATTAATGCCAAATAGTGCGCCATCAAGTATCTTAAAGTCACCAGAAGCAGCAATATTTTTCTTTATTTTATCAACCGTTAACCCTTGACCTTTTGACACCAACTGTGACTCTGTTGAACCCGCCAATAATGTCATGTCGGCTAAGTCTTTTAATAAAGGTTGAATTTGTACCCCTGTCAGCCAATGCTTATAAACGTATGAATTTCGTCCGTTGTCATGAGAAACAGTCGCTAACACACGCAATTGACCGTCGTATAAATCAACGGTTAACGGTGTGATACGTGCTTCACCTTTATCGACTTTAACCGTTAATGCTGTCTTACCCAGTGATAACCCTTTGGCTTTAATCCCGGCAATATCCAATTGACCATCAACATTGAGCGTATTTAAAAAAGAAAGATCAGGCTCCACTTGTGGAGTAGGTGCTTGCTCAGAATCAGTTTCCGTTGCAGGTGGAATAAATGGATTAAGATCCCACTCATTACCTTTAAGTGCAAACTTAACGTTGGTTATTTTGCCAGTACGAGCGCTCAATTGCCCATTAAGTTGAAGTGAATTCGCTGCAAGTGAAAAATCATTCACATTGAACTCATTAGACTTTAAATTTGCTTGGATATTTGCTGCAATATTTACGTTTATATTTGTTGGGAGTGCTTGACCACGTAAAGAACTAATTAAGGTTAAACCTTCCAGTTCTAGCTGTTCAAGATTTTGATCAACGATAACGCGGCTCGTAATCTTAACATCACCCTGTAAATCGTTGGTTGCAAGTGCAATGATGATTTCCAATGGAGAGCGTTTACCCAATTCAAATTCACCTAACGAAATCTCTTTCACTTCAAGGAGCGTTTGTGAGTTTACCGCTAAGTCTTGTAATTCGAGTACAACATTAGTAATAGCAATACCACCAAGGCTTACATCAAGTGAGTTACTGCTACTAGTTGATGGCTGTTGCGCACTGTCCGCTTTAGGTTCTTTATCACCTTTTGACATTCCATCTAAATTTGATGTGCCATCGGCATTTGTAATTATGTTTAGACGAAGACCATCAAGTTCAAGTTTCCCCAACGAAACAGTACCTGTTAGTAAGGGTAATACTTCAACAGAAATAGCCGCGTGCTTGAGTTCAACGAGATGGTCACGATTAAAGCCTTGCGGATTAATGATGGCAACACGACCAGTTTCAATTCCCAGAGTTGGAAAAATACGCCAGCTCAGATCGCCATCAAGCGATAATTCACGATTGATTGTTTGGCGGACTTGCTCCTGAATCTGGGGCTTATACTCATTAGGATCAACTAAGGTGACTAATCCAATCACAGCAATAACTATTATCCCAACGATAACAGCCAATATTTTAAATAATAATTTCATCGAATCTTCCTATGCTAGCGATGTTTTGTATTATTGTAATACCAAATACACCGCCCTAGTATAATTTTATGAAATTAATAAGTATTAATTGAGATTTAAGGGTTTATCAGTGACCAGTACGCCGTTGAGATCAGCATAAATGTAGCTACCAGGTTTTATGACTTGCCCAGCGAACTCAATGTCAACATCTTGATTGCCCGCTCCTAGTTTCTCTGTTTTTACAGGAATCGTATTTAGGGCTTGCACCCCTATATTAATTGTGGCGATAGTCCCAGCATCTCGAATGGCACCATTTATCACTAACCCAGCCCAGCCATTATCCGCTGCAGCCTGAGCTAGCATATCTCCCAATAAGGCCTTTCTCACTGAACCTCCGCCATCAACCACAATCACTCGACCTTTACCAGGTTGGTTAACTAACGATTTCACCACTGAATTATCTTCAAAGCATTTGACCGTGACTACTTCGCCACTGAAAATTGATTTCGCGCCATAACTGGTAAAAACGGGGTGTAACACTCGCACTTGTTCCGGAAATTCGTCACATAAATCAGGGAGAAGATCTAACATAAGTATCCTTAATTAATTAAAAAATAAGCAGCTTAAAAGCTGCTTTATTAGATATTTCTAAGGATAGCGACCAAGCAGTGCAATGCATAGCACCACTTTAGTCAAAGAACATTTAGCTTGGGTAAACGTTCGTTAGGTATTTGTAGACGTTATCGGCAAGGGTTTCGTCACATGCTAATGTGTTTAAAGCATCCGCTAAGTGCTCATTATCTTCACGACCATTCCACACCTTAATGTAGCTGCCATCTTTGTAACCGTGGTCTTGTCGGAAGTAGTTAAGTACATTTTTACCAATATACCACTTATACAAATCAGCGAAGCTAAAGTCTACAGCGCCCATCAATTGACAAAATTCAGTGTAGGCCATCTCAGAGATTGCAGATTTACCCACTAACGCTTTAGCTAATCCCAGAAACTCTCCCTGCTCTGTAGACTGTTCAAAGTATGGTTGCCATTGCGTAACACTCTGTTCAATTGCACTTTCCAGTGCGATGCCTGGGTGACGTTTTAACTCAGCGCTCATTAAGAAGTGCCAAATATCAACTAATTCAAGTTGTACTTGCTCAATATCAGGAGTCTGGTGCTTCCACCATTTCCAGCCGTAATGATCAATCATTTCGGCACCTTCAACTAGCACTGCACAATGCCAGTCTTGGCTTTCATCTTCAATCCAATTAGGGTTGATTGCAGCATTAAGCTTATTTTGCATACTAAACATTTGAGTTAGTTGGCTGTTCATTATTATTCCTACAAGTAACAGTTATTATTTTTTCTGTGGCGCATCATAGCACGCACGTAAGACATCTTGCATCTGCGAAAGTCCCTTGCGACGGGTATATTCGATATTACGCTCCGGTATCTGCTCAGGGCGCAAAAAATTTGCTAATGCTTTCGTGATGTCACCTTCTCGGATCAGGTGCAATATGGGATAAGGTGCTTTGTTGGTAAAGTTAGCAGCATCTTGTTCGTTACTATCTGCAAAGCAATAATCAGGGTGAAAACTGGCTAATTGATACACGCCTTCATACCCTTCGTGATAGAGAACATCTTCTGCTTGTGTCACTAAGTCAAGGTAATCGGCAAAAGTTAGAAAAGGGTCAGAAAACAGCATCAGTGTCGTTGCAATCTCAGGTTGCTGATCAAGTTGCTGACAATGCCTGAGTAATTGCGCTAAATATTGCTCAGTGTTATCAGGCTTTGCAACAACATAATTAACCCGCTGAGAAGCAACTTCCGCTTTCGCAAACGGGCATATATTCATTCTAACTATCACTGAATCAACCCATGATTGACAATGCGTTATCATCATCTCGGGTTGTTCTGCGTATTGTTCGCGCATTTGTTGTTGAAACTGTTTAAATGACCCACTCATAAACTATTTATTTGTACCCTGCTCTGTGTCTTCAGCGTTAACACTTTCAGTTGTCTCGCTGTCGAATTCAGGTTGGCGACCTTTTAAAGCACGTTCTACATTTTTAGCATTTAATGCCAAGTAGATTGTTAACGCTTCTAAGTCGTCTTCTTTTAGTTTTGGTAATACGTTATCGTGACGCAACAGTTGTTGTAAAATTTCGGCATTGTCGAGGGCTTTATCATAGGCATCAGCGGCTTTCTTGTCGGCAGTACGCAATTTTTCAACCCCTTTTTTGTCTTTCACAATATATTCTATTTCAATCATTATAACGCATCCTTAAAATGTAATGACTAATTGTACTGTATAAAGAAACAGTATCACAAGTATTGATTGGCAATTAAGCTAAATAAATGAGTACTAGCGGTTTTGTAAAAACAACGTTCGAAAATTATTGCTTGTCACCGTTGCTAACTCTTCTAAACTCACTTGCTTTAGATCGGCTACATACTGTGCCACATCACGCACAAAGGCAGGTTGGTTTTCTTTACCACGGTGCGGAACAGGTGCTAAATAAGGGGCATCAGTTTCGACTAATAATCGGTCTAGCGGCAAAGCACGCACAACATCGCGTAATTCACTGGCATTTTTGAAGGTGACGATGCCTGACATTGAAATATAAAACCCTAAGTCCATAGCTTGTTTAGCCATCTCTAGTGTTTCTGTAAAGCAATGGAGAACCCCACCTACTCGATCAGCATGTCCTTGTTTCAAAATATCAATGGTTTGCTGGCGTGCATCACGGGTATGAATAATCAACGGTTTGTTAATTTGTGTGGCAACCGCAACATGATCAATAAAACTTTGCGTTTGAACATCCAGTGTCTCAGGGGCATAAAATGCATCTAAACCCGTCTCACCTATCGCAACTACTTTTTCATCTTGCGCTAACTTTAGTAATTGTTCAGGATCGGCTAACGACTCTTGATACAGTGGGTGTTGCCCACAACTTGCATGAACAAATGGGTAAGGACGGATCGTATCTAGCATTTGAGGGTAAGTGGTTAAATCAACGCTAACGCATAGCATTTCATTTACGCCTTGTGCTTGAGCATTGGCAATGACGTTATCTAACTTGCCGTCATAGAGTGAAAGATCAAGACGATCAAGATGAACATGGGAATCAATTAACATAGTTTTAGTTATTCTAGATTATATGGTTGAAGTTACTTCAACGGAGTTAAGTTTACGGTTAAGTAGTTTTTCAATTTCAGTACGAAGTTGGATTTGAGCTTCACTCAATGCCACGCCAACACCAGCAGGCCTTCCACCTTGTGCACCGACGGGGTTAACCCACACTACTTTAGCTTCGAAAGTAGTAGCTTCGAGATCATCAGGTAAGGTAACGGATACTTTAACCGTGTCACCTAAATCAACTTTGACATGTGTGATCAAAAACAAGCCGCCATTACTTACAAACGGCATGTAATTACGGTAAAGCTGTTGTGTATTACTAAATTCAACACTAAGTTCTAACATGGTCATCCCTTTTGTTCTTATGTTTTTATAATGGGCCGTGAGTAACTCACTTCAGTACTGTTACTTTAGGCTTAATTCTACTATAAGTTGTTGAAGTTGTAATAGTGGATTTATCGATGGCGTCTTATTTATCATCTCTTTTAGCGTCACTAAACCAGCTGATAGCTTAAGTAAGGTGTCTGGCTTCACTGAAGGCTCACCTTGTGCGACATTTTCTTTAATCAGCCGTTGATTTATCAGCTGTAATAAACGAATGACTTCAACACCACCAAAACTGTCTTGAGCTATTTCTAGCTGGTTGACTAAATCTCTGGTTGCTAAGGCTATCACATCTGGCTGATTACTTCGCTGTGCAAGCGACGTTATTAGCTCTATATAGCAATGCTCAACTTGAGCTATTTGCTGATAGGTCCCTTCTTCTATTGCGGTAAGATTTCTTAACGGCGAGTTTTCAAAACTAAATAACTGCTGTGGCGTCACAGCAACATTCGTTTTCTTTGTAAGCCAAGCGGCTAACCGCTGTGGGTTAGGTGTTTTAATATTGAGTTTATAACAACGACTAGCAATAGTGGCCGGTACGTGATTGAGCTGTGCACTTGCTAATAAAAAATAAACTCCCTGAGGTGGCTCTTCTAATGCTTTTAATAATGCATTAGCTGCTGACTCAGTTAACAAATCGAGTTGCTCAATCGAAATAACGCGCACAGTAGATATTAACCCAGTCTCATTGACCTTAGACGTTGCATAGCGTATCTGATCGATACTAATTTGCTTTTTATCATTAAGCGGCGCGATAAAATAATGATCTGGATGACTCCCTGCCTGAAACAGCAGACAGGATTTACATTGTCCACATGCCTTATTAGCAACAGGTTGGCTACAAGTAACTCTTTGAGCGAAACGTTTAATCAGCTGTCGTTTTCCCAAGCCAGCTACACCATGCAACAACGTGGCATGGTGTAATTTACCCGCACTAAGTTGATCAACCAACTGAATGTAATCAGCTCTTAACCATGGATAAAGGCCCGGTTCTACGTTCGATTCCATCTGAGTTGACATTAGATTTTATGCGCTTGAATGAAAGAATTAAGTACTTTTTCAATAGCTAGCGCAACTTGTTCAATGCTTTGTGAGGCATCGATTAATTTAATCGTTGAGTCTCTATCCGCTTCGCGCAAGTATACATTGCGAGCACGCTCAAAAAAGCTGAGCTCGTTAAGCTCGATACGGTCTAACTCACCACGAGCACGCGCACGAGATAAGCCTAAACTAGGATCAATATCGAGATAGAGAGTCAAATCAGGTCGAAAGTTGCCTAAAACCGCATCACGAATTGGCCCCATAATATCAGAGAGCCCACGACCACCGCCTTGGTATGCTTGCGAGCTTAAATCATGACGGTCTCCAATGACCCATTGCCCCTTTTTCAGTGCAGGTTTGATCACGGTTTCGACCAACTGACTGCGAGCTGCATACATTAATAACAACTCGCTTTGAATGGTTAGCTCTTCTTCAGGGTGCGGCTCTTTGACTAAACGACGCATCGCCTCAGCTAACGGTGTACCACCCGGTTCGCGAGTAGTCACAAAGTTACCTAAGTCATTAGCTTGTAATACCTGCTTAATTTTTTCAATGGCAGTGGATTTGCCAGCACCCTCTAGGCCTTCAATTACAATAAACTTTGCCATGTTATTCTTTTCCATTATTATTTTTAATGCTTATTTCGTGCAAGGTATCGCCTAAGCGCACGATTATGTTCAGCCAGATTAGTTGAAAAATTATGCCCGCCATCCCCACTCGCTACAAAATATAAGTAGTTAGTGTCTTTCGGATTTAGCGCTGCTTCAATTGACTCCCAGCTCGCCATTGCGATAGGTGCAGGAGGCAGACCTTTAATGACATAAGTGTTAAACGGATTTTTGTCACGTAAATGAGCACGAGTAATATCACCATTATACTCATCTGCAACACCATAAATCACCGTAGGGTCTGTCTGTAATCGCATGCGACGCTTTAATCTGTTATTAAACACGGATGCCACGGTGGTGCGTTCGCTAGCAATCGCCGTTTCTTTTTCAATAATTGAGGCTATCACTAAGACTTGTTCAATATTTTCAAATGCTAAATTTTCATCACGAGTTTGCCATGCCGTGATTAAATTTTCCTGCAATCGTTTTGCAGCACGTTCTAAAATATTTAACGCTGGTGTCTGATCGGTAAAATAGTAAGTGTCAGGATAAAATTGACTCTCAATATGAGCGAAAGGATACTTTGTTTGATCGAGTAACGGGATCGGCTCAAATGAAAAATGCGCACTGATTGATTCTAACGTTAAGTTACTACTATCAATGTGTTGATGTTTCTTTAGCGTATCAAGCCACTGTGAAAAGCTATGGCCTTCAATCAAAGTAATAGCATACTGCGTTTCAACCCCACTCACTAATAGCTGTAACAACTGAACAGGTGTGAGCGATTGACTTATTTGATAGGTTCCTACCTTAAGTCGACTTAAACTAGGCTGTTGCTTTAATAATGCCTTATATTGCCATTGTTCCATCGGCTCTTTCGCCAAATTAAGTCTGCTTAACACACGAGCTACATTATCACCGGCAACCACTTTAAACGTCTGGGGTTTCAATGTGGTTATTGGCGTATGAGTAAACTGATCATAATCTTGCCATAATTTTATCAATAAGCCGCCAACAAGGAGCGCACAGATTAAGACGAAGAAAGTGATTCGTTTTATCCAGTTCTTACTCGGTGTGGTTTGTTCAGTCATACTGCTCTCTAAACTCTATACTAAATTACGTTGTAATTGCTGTGTGATTGGACCAATACTATAAGCATGTTCGGCGATTGCGGTGATCGGAACAACTTTGATCAGGCTATTTGAGATAAATATCTCTTCAGCACTAACTAAACTGCCAAGACGAAAACGGTCTATTTCATACGGGATCTGCTGCTGTTTTAAATAAGCCAAAATATGTTGACGCATTACCCCATCAACACCAGCAAAATCTAATGCTGGTAGTTTGACAGTACCATCACTAACCCAAAACAGGTTTGCCATGTTAGTTTCTACCACATAGCCCTGACAATCTAACACAACAGCATCGGCCCATTGCTCTTGATCTATTTGCTGCCTAACCAACACTTGCTCTAAACGATTAAGGTGCTTAATACCCGCGGTTAAAGGGTTTAAGCCAAGCGCAATAGTACTCACGCCAAGATTCAAACCATGCTTAATATAATCGTCATACGAGGTAGGGTATGCACTATGACTCACTATAACACTGGGTGTATCACAACCGAGACTGCTGTAGCCACGTACCCCTTGACCACGAGTAATGATCACTTTAATGACGCCATGCTCGATCTCGTTGGCTAAACTTGTTAATTGTTCAATCAATTGTCCGAAATCAATCTGACTCATAGCTAACTGTTTAATACCATTTTGCAATCTCGCCAAATGGCGTTCAAACAAACAGCACTGCCCTTTTTCCACCAGCATTGTGGTAAAAAGGCCATCTCCATAAGCCAAGCCACGGTCATTTATTGCAATGTTGTCACAAGCTTTACCATTAAGCCAAGTCGAAGCAGTCATTACTTATCATCACTTATACGACTGGCCACAGCCCCACTTTGCCCTTTGTACTTGGCATCAGCTCGTTTGTTATATGGGTTTTCAGATGGACTTGACAGCATTTCAAAGTTTAACGCACCGATTGGCATCCCTGCACGCAATGCTAGTGGTAGTTTTCCAGCATTAATAAATTCAAGGACGATATTGCCTGACCAGCCTGGATCGATTCGGTGCGCTGTTACATGGACCATCAAACCAAGACGCGCTAACGACGAGCGTCCATCTAACCAGCCAACAATATCGGCAGGCAGTGTGACTGACTCAAGAGTCATCGCTAATGCCAGTTCACCCGGGTGTAAAATAAACGGCTGATCATCGCTTAATACAATTTCATCGCTCATCACACTATCTAACGCTTGCTGTACTTCATCTTTTGGGCCACTAATATCGATGTAAGGTGCATTGTGCCCTTCAAAAACTCGAAACTTGTTCCCTAAACGGACATCAACTGTGACACCACTAATGCTTTGTTCATTAGGTTGTGGCTCGATAACAATCTTGCTATCGGCTAAATATTTTTTAATTTCTACATCACTTAAACGCATGTGATAACTTCCTAGTTAACGATTTAGTAGTCGATGGATTTCTGATTTAAGCATTTCAATTGCAATACGATTTTTACCACCTCTTGGCACAATAATATCAGCGTATTGCTTTGACGGCTCGATAAATTGTAAAAACATGGGGCGTACTGTTTGTTGATATTGCTCGAGGACTGAGTCCATTGTTCTGCCACGCTGTTGCACATCTCGTAACAATCGACGAGTTAAACAAATATCTAACGGTGCGTCCATGTAAATTGAGGCATGGAAAAACTTACGAAGTTCAGGATTCGTGAGTAATAAGATCCCTTCTAAAACAATCACACGCTTATTGCCCATGTGTAACGTATCAGGCAATCGTGTATGTGTCGTATAACAATACTGCGGTAAATCGACAGGTTCACCCTGTTGTAAACGCAGCAAGTGTTGAACTAAAAGGTCTTGCTCAAGTGACGCGGGATGATCATAGTTAGTCTGAACACGCTCTTCCATGGTCAATTGTGACTGGTCGCGATAATAATAATCTTCATTAATAACACCGATTTGATTACTACCTACTTCATCAATAAGCTCTTTAACGATGGTTTGTGCCAACAAGCTTTTTCCTGACGCTGACGCACCAACAATTGCTATAAATATACAATCTTTCATTTTATTCCTCGATCACAATTGATGGTATTGTTAAATCTGTTTGGTTTAATTTTATTGCGGCTGCTTGCGCAATGGTTAAATAGTGATGAGTGATTGACGAGGTCGGGTCACTTACCACGGTTGGCAACCCGTTATCAGCGGCTAAGCCGATTGTCGGATCAAGAGGTAAATGGCCAAGTACACTGACTTTATTATCTTTTGCAAGTTGCTCGCCCCCTTGTTTACCAAAAATGTGGTCCTCGTTGCCGCAGACACTGCATTGGTGATAGCTCATGTTTTCAATCACACCAAGGACGGGAACTTTGACTTTATTAAACATGCTGATGCCCTTTTGTGCATCATGTAACGCTAAGTTTTGAGGTGTTGTGACCACAATTGCACCTGAAACAGGAACTTGGCCAGACATAGTTAGTTGAATATCACCTGTCCCCGGTGGCATATCCACAATAAGGTAGTCTAATTCGCCCCAGTTTGTTTCAAATAATAGTTGTGATAAAGCCTTGGCTGCCATCGGCCCTCGCCAGACAGTGGCATCATTTTTGTCAACAAGATAACCAATCGACATAGTGGTTAACCCGTGCAACATTAAAGGGCTCATTAACTTATCATCTGTGGTATTTGGCCGCTGATCTTCAGCGCCAAGTAACGTCGGTAATGATGGACCATAAATATCGGCATCAAGCATACCAACTTTGGCACCACCGTGACGAAGAGCTAAGGCCAGATTAACCGCAGTTGTCGACTTTCCAACCCCCCCTTTGCCTGATGCAACAAGTACAAGTTGTTTTATATTGGTAATCTTATCGCTGCGATTTAATGACTTAATCGACACCGATAATGTCAAATCAATGGTATCGAATTTAACGGTGTTCGCTAAGTGAGTCGATAATTGTTGTGTGATCTCTACTTGACGGTGGACACAAGGAATAGTCAACTCAAGCGTCAGAATTAAACAACGTCGTTTGAGCTTAACTTTTTGTACTTGAGCTATATTGAGAAACGGCTGGTCGGTATCTAAAAATTTCAACTCTTTAAGCGCGCTTTGTAACTGCTTTTTTAACTCTGCTTCACTGGTGCCAAACAAGCCCATAAGATTCCTACTAATAATAAGCTAATTATTTGCTGCGCATTGTACCTAAGTTATCAAAGCTAATCGATACAAATGCTTAAATTGAGATGAATTTGACTAACCTTTGCGGTAAGATGTCTCACATTTTTAACAGTCTCAATTTACCGTTAACTCAGATTGTCACCAATTCGCTCAAAATTACACCAACGCTTAACGTTGGTCAGTATTTTGCCGAGACAACTTAACGCTAAATTACAATATTTAAGGTGAATTAAACCGTGACTGCAGTAACGCAACCGACTCGACAAATATTAGTAACTAGTGCTCTACCTTATGCCAATGGCCCAATCCACTTAGGCCATATGCTTGAATATATTCAAACTGACATCTGGGTACGTTTCCAAAAACTTCGTGGCCATGAATGTCATTATGTTTGTGCTGATGACGCGCACGGTACACCGATTATGTTAAAGGCGCAGCAGTTAGGTATTACACCTGAAGAAATGATTGATAAAGTGAACGCTGAACATCAACAAGACTTTGCTGATTTTGGCGTGAAATTTGATAACTTCCATTCAACGCACAGCGATGAAAATCGTCACTTTGCGGAGTTGATTTACAACCGTCTTAACGACAACGGCTTTATCTCGACTAAAGTCATCGAGCAATTATTTGATCCTGAAAAGCAAATGTTCTTGCCTGACCGTTTCGTTAAAGGTGATTGTCCAAGTTGTGGCAGTGAAGATCAAAATGGTGATAACTGCGATAGCTGTGGTGCAACTTATAGCCCAACAGAACTAAAAAACCCTCGTTCAGTTGTTTCTGGTGCCACGCCAGTGTTAAAAGAATCAGAGCATTATTTCTTTGAACTTCCTAAATTCGAAGGCATGTTAAAAGAATGGACACGCAGTGGTTCATTACAAAGCGAAATGGCGAACAAATTAGCTGAATGGTTCGAAGACGGCCTCCAAAACTGGGACATCAGCCGTGACGCGCCTTATTTTGGCTTTAATATTCCAGGGACTACCGACAAGTTTTTCTATGTGTGGCTAGATGCACCAATCGGTTACATTGGCAGCTTTAAAAATCTTTGTGACAAAAACCCAGATATTGATTTTGATGCGTTCTGGTCAAAAGACTCAACCGCTGAGTTATACCACTTCATCGGTAAAGACATTATCTATTTCCACAGTCTTTTCTGGCCTGCCATGTTAGAAGGTGCAGACATCCGTAAACCTACCAGTGTCTACGCGCACGGTTTTGTTACAGTTAACGGTGCGAAAATGTCTAAATCTAAAGGAACGTTCATTAAAGCACGTACCTATTTAGAGCACTTAAACCCTGAATACTTGCGTTATTATTACGGTGCAAAATTAACCAGTAAAATCGATGACCTTGACTTAAACCTAGAAGACTTCGCACAGCGCGTTAATTCTGATCTGGTTGGTAAAGTGATTAATATCGCCAGTCGTTGTGCAGGCTTTATTACCAAGAAGTTTGACGGTACGCTTGCACCAACAGTATCAGAAGCAGCGCTTATTGAAGAGTTTATCGCTGCGCAAAACGATATTGCGGAATTATATGAAGCGCGTGACTTCTCAAAAGCGGTTCGTCAAATAATGGCATTAGCCGATAAAGCGAATCAATACATTGCCGATAAAGAACCGTGGCAACTAGTTAAAGACCCAGCAAAAGCCGACGAAGTACAGCAAGTCTGTAGTGTGGGTTTAAATTTGTTTAAAATCTTAACAACTTATTTAAAACCTATTACGCCAAGCCTTGCAGAACAAGTCGAAGCGTTTTTAAATGTTGAGTTAACATGGGATAGTATTAACCACCCGTTAACTAACCATAAGATCAATAAATTTAAAGCAATGATGCAACGTGTCGACATGAAGCACATCGATGCTATGGTTGACGCGTCTAAAGACAGCTTACAACCGGCGGAAGTTGCAGCGCCTGTACTAGATCCAAACTCACCTTTGGCTCAAGATCCGATTGCCGATGAAATCAGCTTCGATGATTTTGCTAAGATTGATTTACGTGTTGCACGTATTTCAAAAGCTGATCATGTTAAAGGTGCTGATAAGCTATTGCGTTTAGAATTGGACTTAGGCGGCGAAACACGCCAAGTGTTTGCAGGTATCAAGTCTGCATACCAACCAGAACAACTTGAAGGTAAAATGACCGTAATGGTCGCTAACCTTGCGCCACGTAAAATGCGTTTTGGCATGTCAGAGGGCATGGTTTTAGCCGCCGGCCCTGGTGGTGAAGATTTATGGATCTTAAACCCAGAAGATGGCGCTCAACCAGGTATGCGGGTTAAATAATTAATCTAAACTAATGAAAGTATGAAAGCCGCGTTAATTTAAGCGGCTTTTTTGTGCCCCGCCAACGAAGGCGATGATGATTAGTCAGCTATCACTAAACAAGTGTGCCCTTCGATCCAATATTGATAAACAAATTGCTCGTTAATTTTTTTTGATTGGCCACTCAATGATCCTTCCACTAGTAACCGCACAGTTTGACCGTCGGCTAACTCTTCCAGTTGGTTAGCGACCAATTTAGCCGCAGCCCCTTTGAGTTTAACTTCAATAGGAATTGATTTATCAGCTTGCTCGGCAATATCAATAACCACAGTAATCAAGTCTATACCATTGATGGTTTGCACTAAACCAGACTGACTGACTAAGCCTCCACAGACATGAGCTTGATTCCAATTGAGTGCCGTAGACTTCTTCGTTAAGTATGCCTGCAACACCTCTAGCGTATCGTTATTAACACCTTGTTTATTCGTTCGTTGTCTGATTGCAGCACGAATATATATGCCCTGTCCGGCATTTGCACCTTGAGCTAGTTGTTCAGCACATTCACCCAGCACTGTGACATTAAAATAACTGCTGCTTTCTTGCCATTGCCCTTGCTGATCACGCCACTTCCTTTTAGTAATCACATCAAGTGTTAATGAAGCAGTACCATCAGCATAATATTTCAATAAGTTTTGTTTACTAACGATATTACCTAATAAGACGATGTGGTTATCGTGTGCCTGCACATGAAGCTCCAAGTGAATGATTTGACTAAATTATAATATAGAACAGCCCTCATAATAAATATATTTGTTTTATTCAATAAAAGTATCTATTCTAAGCCGATTTTAAATTTTTATAATTGAGAGAACGGATGAACAATAAAGCCATTTTAGCTTTAACTGTCGGGGCTGCTGCCGTATTAGCAGGCTCAGCTGTTGTTACTAACAGCATGTTTAAAAGCGAATTAGATCAGCAGCTAACGGATTTACCTGCTGGTTTCGAAGTGCAAGTGATCGATCCTGTCACCAGTATTCTAGGCGGGCGTCAAAGCTATAACATCACAATGCACCCTGAATTTATTGAGCAACACCTAGGTGATGTAGGCTTGTATGAACCAATTAACTTTTACATCAACCATAATTACTCTAGTAGCCCATTAACGGTTAAAAGTGAATTAGTGCTTGATTTAACCAAAGGTGATTTTTCTAAGGTGTTAGAAGAGTTTCCTGAGCAAGCATTTACTCATCTGCTGACTCTAAACACCAATGTTTTTCTGGACTCTCAAGATGCGCAGTTTGTGATCGAGCCGCTTAAGCTTGAGAAAGATGGCGTCACTATCAATCTAGGTAAGACAACCAGCACTATTAGCAGTGATATTGCTTTTACTGAGGGTAAATTCAGCTTCAATCTCGACACAATGAACTTTGCCAAGGCTCAAGATAACTTTGCGTTTACTTCAATTACCAGCCAAGGTAATTTCATCACCTTGGGTGAAACTCAAGTCTCTGAGGACATGACCTTTTCAATTAATGGTTTAACACTTAATTCCGAGCTTGAAGGAGTTAAGGCATCAATTGATACGTTCACTATAGCGTCTAGCTACTTATTCCCCAATAAACAACATATCGGTTTGAACACTAAACTAACGATAAATAATGCTGAGATTTCAAATAACGAGCAAGCTTTTCACATCACTGACACTTTGTTTGATTTAGATATCACTGACATTAACAAAGCGGCTTATGTCGATTTATTACAAGCTTCGCAAAATTTTGCGGTGTTATCAGACATAGAACAGCCAATATTAGGTGTATTAACAGAAGGAATCAACGGTTCTGTCAATGCATTAAATACAACAATCAATAAAGTGACGTTAAGCTCAGACGGTGAATTTAAACTGCCAGGTTATAATGGCAATACGCTTGATCATCAATTACAGCAACATGTAATGACTTCATTTAATTCAACGCTTAACCTTGGTTTAACAGCTAATTATGCGACTGAGTTCAATCACTTTGCGCCGTTCGTTGAACAGATGCTCCAACAAGGTTTTATTAAAGCAGACGATCAAGGTAATGTATCGACAAAAATTAAAGTAGAAAGCGGTCAGGTACTAGCCAATGGTCAGCGTATTCGCTAATCATTTTTATCGATAAATGACAATATAAAGCCCCGTTATCACTCTGTGATAACGGGGCTTTTATTACAAGGACAAAACGTTAACTAGATGACTTTCCAGCTAACTTCTTCACCTGCCTTAATTGGTACTAGATGACTATCACCTAACGGCAAGGTCGCTGGTACACCCCAAGTCTCTTTCGTAAGCGTTATTGTATCTGTATTGCGTGGCAGACCATAAAAGTCTGGGCCATTTAAAGAAGCAAAGCCTTCTAGTTTATCTAACGCATTTTCTTGCTCAAAGACTTCAGCATACAACTCCACTGCCGCAAATGAAGTATAAGAACCAGCACAACCACAGGCTGCCTCTTTCTTATCTTTTGTATGCGGTGCCGAATCTGTCCCTAAGAAAAACTTATTGCTACCGCTGGTTGCAGCTTCAATCAGTGCTTGCTGGTGGATATTACGTTTTAAAATTGGTAGACAGTAGAAGTGTGGCTTAATCCCACCCACTAGCATATGGTTGCGGTTATACATTAAGTGGTGTGCAGTAATAGTTGCAGCAACATTTGCAGGTGCCTGTGAAACAAATTCAACAGCTTGTTTGGTCGTGATATGTTCCATAACTATTTTAAGTTTTGGAAAATCTGCCACAACTTGTTTAAGCACTTGCTCAATAAAAACTTCTTCTCGGTCAAAAATATCAATTTCATCGGCAGTCACTTCACCATGAACTAATAATGGCATACCCATTTCGCTCATTGCTTCTAATACTGGGTAGACATTTTTCACATCTGTTACACCAGAGTCCGAGTTTGTTGTTGCGCCTGCTGGGTACAATTTAGCCGCATAAATATGCCCAGTATTGTACGCCTTAATCATTTCTTCTTTATCCGTATTATCGGTTAAGTAAATAACCATTAGCGGTGAGAAGTTTGATTCCGTAGGGATATTTTCAAGAATACGTTCACGGTAAGCCAATGCGCCCTGCGTATCAACCACTGGCGGTACCAAATTAGGCATAATAATCGCGCGCCCCATATAACGAGCACTATCAGCAACAGTGTTTACTAGTGCCGCTCCATCTCTTAAATGTAGATGCCAATCGTCTGGACGGGTGATGGTTAATGTTGTCATTGCATACTCACTTACTAAGTCACTTATTATATTGTGCTCAATTTTAGTGGTGGCAAGCACTTATGTAAAGCATACTGACAGCAATCCCCGCATTTAAGCCATTATTTGTCCAAACTAATCAAACAAAGGCAATTTATTCAGATTATTTATCATAATTGGTTTATCATGCTGCAATACAACGGTAAGCATAGTTAGGCTACAGCCTCACTAAAAAACCGATTATTTTTGCCTTACACCAAGGAGCCTTTTTATGGCTAATTCAGACGCAATCAACAGCGATCAATTGATCGATTTCGCCTTAGACTTATTTGAAGAGCATGCGGTTGAACACCTTGATCAACCTGATTTGATGTATTACATAGAACAATGTCAAACCCAAGGTGGCGTTGAGTTAATGAGCGCGTTTAATGATTGGCAAGAAGTTGCTGAGTTAACGCAAGATCAACTTGACACTGATTATGTTGAAGTACGTATTGGGTTAATTGAAGAAGATGAGTTTGACGATGTTTACGCACGTGTCTTACTAAAAGCAGATCAGAAAACTGCCAACGAATTTTTTCATATTAAATGGAAGCGTTAATCAGGTTAAGCTTTTGATACAAAAAAGGTCGATTGAATCGACCTTTTTTTATTGATATAAACAATCCTGCTAAGCAATTATTGCGTTATGATAAACTGATTGAACATCATCACAATCGTCTAACATGGCAGTGAACTTTTCAAAAGTAGCCACGTCCTCACCAGTTACTTCTGTTTCAGTTTGAGCAACAAAGGTAATTTCCTCTACTTCAAACTCTAATTCACTGTTTATTGCTAACAGTGCATTTTTCGCTTTGAAAAACTCAGTGTGCGGTGCAAATACGGTAATTTTTCCATCTTCACATTCGATATCAGTGACATCAACATCAGCTTCTAGTAAAGCTTCATAAGCAGCATCTTCATCTTCGCCAGCGTAACGTAAGATTGCAAGATGATCGAACATATGACCAACAGTGCCAGTGCTACCAATCTTTGAGTTTGTTTTAACAAAACAGTTACGCACTTCAGTGTAGGTACGTTTATTGTTATCAGTTAAACAATCGACAATCACCATACAGCCACCAGGGCCAAAACCTTCATAACGTGCATTTTCGTAGTTTTCACCACCCGCACCACTCGCCTTTTCAATTGCACGATCGATAACATGAGTAGGCACTTGATCTTTTTTCGCTTTTTCGATCAAACGACGTAACGTGATATTTGTATCAGGATCTGCACCGCCATTTTTAGCACTTACATAAATCTCTTTACCATAACGTGAATAAACTCGTACCTTAGCACCTTGAGTTTTTGCCATCGACGCTTTACGGTTTTCAAAACTACGACCCATTTTGTCTTCTCTTTTGGTTGTTCTAACAATATGCCTCTGATTCTAACAGCTTTTAGAGGCACCTTGCTAGAGAATATCCCAATGCCAATGACAGATTAATCGAACTGACGATGTTTACGCCAATAAAATGCAGCCATCGCTAAGATAAATAGACTCCATGCAAAGCCACCAGACTTTTTCTCAGCGACAGCTTGGCTAACGATGATGTCTTTGGTGCGAGTCACCGTTTGCCCAGATTGATCGGACACCGCTAACGCAACCTTGTAGGTTCCAGCAGTGGCAAACGTATGGCTTGGGTTTTCCGAGCGACTTGTTTGTCCATCGCCAAAGCGCCACTCTATCATCAGTGGCGCTAACCCAGCGCTAATATCAGCAGTGAAATCCACAGTTAACCCTTGTTTGACCGAACTAAAATTCACCGCTAACCCAGCATCTACATCAGCACGTAATGTTGCTGTTTGTACTTGCCCCACAGCATCGGTAACCATGACGACAACATCGTAAACCCCCGAATTCGAATAGCTGTAGCTTGGGGAGTCGTCGGTAATAAGTGCGCTATTATCGCCAAAATCCCATTGATATTGGTATGGCGCCACGCCGCCAGTCACAACAGCTTCAAACCTAACATCAAGTAAGTTTTGTGACATCGAAGCGGTCAGTTCTAATGCTTGAGCCACAACAATTTTCTTGGTCACGCTTGCTGTTTCACCTGCTGAGTTAATGACATCTAACCTGACATTATATTGCCCTGTTTGTTGGTACGTATGCGTTGGTACAACCAATGTTGAGGTATTGCCATCACCAAAATGCCATGAGTAGCTGGTCACTGGGTAACTTGATACAACTTGCCCAATAAAGGTGACATTCAGTCCATTACGGCTTGCATTAAACGCACTGGTAAAATCGATTTTTTCACGACTCAATGTAAAACTTGTTAGGCTACTATCTGTTTCTTGGTGAGTTATCGCAAGTGATATCCCCCATAGGGGGAGTATCACGCCAGATTCTTTTTGCTGTGGTGAGCTGTAATCATTACTATCACTAAAGCTTGAAATCGCAGTTAACGAGTTATCTGAACCTGACGCCTTTTGAGCAAACAAACTCAGCGCAGCATCGCGAATTTGTACAGCCGTACTCTCATTGCCGATAATCATTTGGTCTGCATCAACCACTGAGATAAATCCACTACCGGGGTGCTCAGAAACATTGTTATCTTTGACATCGTCATTGCGATACCACACTAGCAGTCCTGGCTCATAGTTTTTACTGGGTAAACCACTATCAGCACCATTGTGACTTCGTAACTGCAAGTAATAATAACTTGGCTCTTGTTCGATGATAGTGCCTATTTGTTCAAAGCCCGATAAAGCGACAAGCGGCGTCGATTCTGCATCGTCACTAAACAAAATGTCACTACCATGGGTCACTTTTATATCGTCTATCACTAAACCAAATGGAGTAATATAGGTATCTGTTACATAGCTCACCGAAATAGTAACGGTTTGACCAGCATAGTCGGCTAAATCAAACACTAAGTGTTGCCATTGGTTTAGTGGTGTTTGGCCCGTTAAATAGTGTTGTATCTTGGTATGTGAGATCGTTGGATTTACGGTATTTACTGTTTGCGCGTTCGATAACGCAGTTCCATTGACATGGATCTGAGCATAATCATAATCTTTTTCGATATCCCACTGCGCTTGCATGCTCAACATTGCATTTCCGGTGGACGGTAATGTGACCGAAAAATCGAATGATGCTGTCGTATTCTCTGCCTGACCAGAATAAAAAAGCTTGTCCCCTGAGAACGGTTGCTTAAATTGCTTACTCTCTGTTGGAAGCTCCACCTTAATTTGGTTAATACCCGTGTTATGATTGACTGCTTCAACTAAGGTCAATTCTTGGCTTTGATCTAATAAATCAGCACTATTTATGACTCGTTGATTTAACCACTTACCACCAAAGGTTTGTTGTAAATGCTCACGAGCCAGTGGGCTCAGCGTTGACGGTTCAGTGCCACTAATCTTCCCTAGCCAACTCCCTGAGGCCATTAACGACCAATAACCTACAGGCGAGCCAGGTTCAAAGGATGCGGTATCATATTCATCATCAAGACCGAGATCATGCCCAAATTCATGAGCAATGATGCCAATACCAGAGTCTATCGGTTGAATAGTATAAAAGTGTGCCTTCATCCCGCCACTGCCTGGAATAATTACAGGAGAGTTACCGATACTCGTACGGTGCGCCCAAATCGCGTCTGTCGCTAAGACACCGCCACCAGCTTCTTCACCGATACTCGAGTGAAATACAATCAAGTGATCAACAATACCATCGGGCTCATTTAAAATTCCATCGCTGTCTCGATCATTTGGATCGTTTCGATCATACGGCGATAAATCAACCCCTGAGGCTACAACAGCTGCGACTGCTTCTATAATGAGGTCTTCAGCATTTACGTCATTGTCATCATCGTCATTACCCCCATAGTGTGCAGCATTATGTTCAGCGGTAAACCAACCAAACACATCTCCCGTGAAGTGAAAGCTTCCACCCGACTCTTGATAATAGTATTGATAAACAGTCTGTAATCTTTGATTGTTTGGGCCTTTATATCCATCTTTATCAAATAACATTGTTCGGTAATGAGCAATGGAATAATCGTCATAATAAAGCGGTGTGTCTGTACTGGAGAGTCGGTTATTGTCATGAGGCAAATCAGGGAAATCAATCAATAAGGTTAACGCTTTAACCGTGGTTTCTTTTTCAGCCTTACTCGACTTTTGTTTGGCACTTTTTAAAGGCGCTTTATAGTGCGATTTGCCATAAAAATCATTGACTTGTCGTACTTGTTGTTGCTTACTTTTATAGGATTGGATATAAGCTTCAACGGCTGATGCTTGCGTTAAATCACTCGCATTATTAGCAAGCTGACCTCGTTTTTTAAGCCAATAAGCGATCTGTTGATGATTAACCACCGCATCATCGAACAAAATCGGTGTTGATTTTGGCGCAGTCATTGCCGAAGTACCCGTCACACTGGACAAGAGAACGCATAGGGCTAAAAAGCATGCTCTTTTCAGCGGCATTTTGGCTTAGCCCCTTGCTGTTTATTTTTAATAAAGGCTGCCACTGCTTTTTTCTGCCGCTCTAGAGACCATGACTTATCGATTTGTCCGGCCTTAACAAGCATTAATCGTATCTTTTCTGGGTCAGCCACTGGCGGTGAGAGTTGACATGTTTTTTGTTTGTGCTTTGGTGTGTTAAGAACTTGATTTGGCGGTTGTTCTTTAGCCTCAGCACGGTAAAATGCACTCTTGCAGCCTGACAGAACAGCTAACGCCACAATAATCATTACCGTTAAAAACAACGTCTGCCTCATGCCTATCCCCTATGACGGATCACACAGAATCTGTTATTTACTAATAGCAGTACCTTAATTAAGTGTATCAGAGTCAGACAATAGCTACCGAGTTTGTACAAAAGCTATTTATTATCAATATTTTAGAAAATCACTAGTTGCAGTATTTACTATTTTTTTAGAAAAGCACTATCTGCACACAAAATAATTGCATACAATATATAAAAATAACTTTCCAGGATTCATCATGGCTTTAGGAATCGGTGGTTCTACACCACAACAAGCACTTTCAAAACTCTCTGATATGACCAGCGGGATATCTCCAATCACACTACAAGAGTATCAACAGCGAGTAAGTCGCGCCGTAGACTTGATGAAGCAACTCGATGTAGAGGCCCTTTATTTAAATGCAGGAACCAATCTCAGTTATTTTACGGGGACTCATTGGTATGCCTCTGAGCGAATGGTCGGTGCGATTCTCACTAAAACAGGTCAATTAACATACATAGCCCCGTGGTTTGAAGAGAGCAGCCTAACTGATTTTATGCAGGTCAAAGCACCTGTTACAACATGGCATGAACATGAGTCTCCATATCAATTATTTGTAAATACATTGAAACATCAAAATATTACACAGGGAAAGGTGGTGATTGATGAAGCAACCTCATTTTTTATTGTTGATGGCCTATTAAATGAAGCCACAGCACAGGACATAAAAATAACTCTAAGTTCTAGTAAACCGATCACTGCTCAGTGCCGCATGGCTAAATCAAACCAAGAAATCGCTCTGATGCAACGAGCCAAAATGATGACCATGGCTGTTCATCAAGCAGCAGCGTCTATTTTAAAACCTGGGATAACCACCACTGAAGTTAAAGAGTTCATTAATATTGCCCATCAGAAAGTTGGCAGCAATGGTTCAACGTTTTGCATTGTGTTATTTGGGGAAGCCACCGCTTACCCACATGGCGTTAAAGAAGCCCAGACATTGCAAGAAAATGATATGGTCCTTATTGATACAGGTTGTCTGCTCCATGGCTATCAATCTGATATTACTCGCACTTACGTTTATGGACAGGCTACCGATAGGCAACGACAAGTGTGGGAACACGAGAAAAAAGCACAACTTGCTGCTTTTAATGCTGCACAAATAGGCCAACGTTGTGAAGATGTTGATGGTGCAGCGCGGTCTTACCTATCGGCACAAGGGTATGGTCCAGATTACCAAGTCCCAGGGCTACCGCACCGCACTGGGCACGGAATTGGTTTAGATATTCATGAATGGCCTTATCTGGTTAAAGGCGATACTACTTTATTACAGCCGGGTATGTGTTTCTCAAATGAGCCGATGATCTGCATCTATGGCGAATTCGGTGTTCGTCTTGAAGATCACTTCTACATGACCGAACAAGGACCAGTTTGGTTCACTGAGCCAGCACATTCTATTGATAACCCATTTAATCGCTAACCTAACCAATGAGTACTAATGTTCGGTCAGTTAAAAGCTAAATCGAACATTGGAATTCCTGATAACTCCAGATTACAATAAGTCCATTGTTCTAACGAGAAAAATTATCATGACTCCAGTAGCGCTAATTACAGGTGCAGCCAAACGATTAGGCGCCTCGACCGCAACACACCTCCACGGAATAGGCTATGATGTCGTTATTCATTATCATCGATCACACCAGCAAGCAGAGGATCTGTGTAGCCAACTCAATGCACTGCGACCAAACTCTGCGGTATCAATGTCCAATGATTTAACAAACCTTGCTACGCTCAATGAAATCAGCGACTTTGTTGAGCATCATTATGGCCGATTAGATGTTCTTATCAATAATGCTTCGTCTTTTTACCCGACTCCAATTTCAGAGTTACAAATAAGTGACTATAATGATCTCATAGCAACAAATATGAGCGCCCCGTTATTTTTGGCGCAAGCATGTCAGGGTTTGCTGACGAAAAACAACGGTGTCATTATCAATATGTGTGATATTCACGCTAAAAAGCCCTTAAAACAACACACGGCTTACTGTATGGCCAAAGCAGGTTTACAAATGATGACCTACTCCTTAGCCAATGAGTTAGCACCCAACATTAGGGTTAATGGCATTGCTCCGGGCGCGATCGAATGGCCCAATGCTGGGATCAGCCAACAAGCGATAGATCAAGTTGTTTCAGATATACCGCTTGCTAGAAAAGGGGCCAGTGACGACATAGCACAAGCTATCGCCTACCTTATCGAAGCTAAATATGTCACAGGGCATATATTAACTGTCGATGGTGGACGACATTATAATGCATCAAGAGGTGCATAAGAGAAAAGAGGTATATGATGACTTCTATCCAAGCGAAAACGATCACTTGTCCACATTGTGGTCACCACACTCACATTGAGTTAGATGCGAGTAATGGTGATCAAAACTACTACGATGAATGTACCAACTGCTGCCAAGAGCTGCATCTAGTGACGCACCTAGACGAAGTCAAAGATAAACTTACCGTCGTAGTTGATGCTGACGATGAGCAGTATTATTGAACTAACTGATATTCTTTGCAGCTAAGACACGCTCAACCGTATCGACAATAGCTTGTGTTTGGCTATCTATTTCGATGTTATAGCGGCTTCCTACCGCTTTTTCATCTAGAGTTGTTAATACTCGTGTTTCCGGAATTAAATAGACCTCAAACCAATTTGTTCCCACCTTCCCCAAGGTCAAACTAGCTCCATCTATAGAGATAAATCCTTTGGGTAATATGTATTTCATCCACCCGGCATCACATTCAAATCGTAAAGTACTGTTACTCTCATTGGCAACGCGACTAACCAATGTGGCCGTTGCATGGACGTGTCCCGATAAAACATGGCCACCCAACTCATCACCAAACTTTAATGCCCGCTCAATATTAACCACATCTCCCGCACAACAATCCGCAAGGTTTGTCACTGCGAGTGTTTCTTGCATCACATCAAAATAGACTGCTTGTTGATCTTGCTTAGCAACCGTTAAACACACACCATTATGAGCGACACTTGCACCATGATTTAGATTCTCACGTAATTCATCGCCAAACTCCATAGCAAATTGCCATAAACCAGTTTGCTTAACGATGTGTTTTATCTTGACTTTGGCTTGTATAATTCCAGTAAACATTTGATATCTAACCTCAGGTTAATTTCGCAGTATCATAACAAGAACACATGCTTAGTGAAAATAAAACTCGACGGCTTATACTGGAGCGATTACAACAAATTGGTTAATCAATGGCCAGTCACACAACATTATATAGAAATCACTTGCAACTGAGATCATGGCTATATACTATAGCCAGCGTTAACGAAATATTGTTATGCGACGCGCGATTAGCTCAGTTGGTAGAGCGCTAGCTCGACATGCTAGATGTCACAAGTTCAAGTCTTGTATCGCGCACCAACAATATTTTAAACACTTCAATGCGCGATTAGCTCAGTTGGTAGAGCGCTAGCTCGACATGCTAGATGTCACAAGTTCAAGTCTTGTATCGCGCACCACTTTTCCTCATGTCATTATACTTTCACTGCTTATCATCTTGATTAAGATAAATTGTCATACATCCCCAGATAATGTCATTTTAGCGTATTATTTCAAGTTAACTACCATTACAACAATCACACGCTTCGACCATCACGAACGGCACTACTCCTACTTCTCAAACTAAAAAAATAAAATACATAGAAAGTATCGTGTTATTAAAGATCACGCGATAAAGCGAACCGGCTTATGTTTTTCTGCACTCTCTCTAGCCGTTGATATTGCTTTGGCTGACGGTGGTTATCACAAGTAGAGATACTCATGGGTTGCCAAAAACTTCTTATGGCGCCCCTTTACTAAAGCCGCCAGATAGAAAAATTACAGTGCGACTATAATACTGAGCGTCCATTTAATGAATGACTTAGCGTCGTGCCATCAACATACTCTAACTCGCTCCCGACTGGAACACCATGAGCAATACGCGATGCTTTAATCTGATATTCAGTACAGATATCTGCAATATAATGAGCTGTAGCCTCACCTTCAACCGTTGGGTTAGTCGCTAGAATGACCTCTGAAATAGACGATTGCTTTAGTAATAGTTCTAATTTATCCAACCCGATTTCATTAGGCCCTATCCCATCAAGCGGTGACAAGTGACCCATTAAGACAAAGTAGCGACCAAAGTAGTGCCCTGTTTGCTCAAAAGCAATTACATCAGCTGGCGTTTCTACAATACATAATTGACCATTTTCCGCCCGTTTTGGATTTTTACATATCTGACATTGCACTTCTTCAGTAAAGGTTCGGCAGGTAATACAGTGTTCAACTTGATGCATCGCTTTATCAAGACTATCTGCTAGTGCATTTCCGCCACGTCGGTCACGTTCTAATAGATGAAAAGCCATTCGCTGTGCAGACTTTGGACCAACACCAGGAAGACAAGTTAAGCTCTCGATGAGCTCGGTAATTAAAGGGCTAAATTTCATTTCAATGGTGACCGTTACGGATATTGGTAATAGTTATAAATAAGACTGGCAGTGTAACATAATGAAATTGGCTTGCGGAAAAGCATTATCAAAGGGAACCGATCTTTTACTAGTATAATAGCCATTAATCTCAGTAAACTAGTGGACGCTAACGGTAAACAACAATAAAATAAATTTATACAATCTAAACATTAGGAAGGTCAGTTCATAATGGACAAAATTAAACTTGGTGCAGTGTGCATTACTCTCACTGCCTTAGCAGGGTGTCAGTCAAAAATCAAAATCCCACAAATAAATGACAACGAATCAAACACACAAGAGGTTCAAAGTCAGGGCTATTTTAGTGAAGTAAAAACAGCGCTAACCAAGCTTAATCGTATGATCAAGTCGTCTGAAAAAGATCGTCTCGGTTATTATGCTCCACAAGAATATAGAGATGCCCTTTCATCGCTGGCTGATGCCACCGAAGAATATAATGATATTACTCAAAATGGTGTTTCATCACTCAATATTTTCAAAAGTGAGTCTGAACAACGTGCTATTGCCAAAAGCACGATGCTACGCCATATCGACGATGCTAACAAAAATATCATGGCCGCTTATATCTTGAAGGAAACGGCAGAGTCAGCACTGGCTGAGCCACTTAAGCAACAAAAGCGTCTTAACGGATTGAATCTTGAAAAGTTCTTTCCTAAAGAACATAAACAATACAATAAAGAAATTAACAGCTTTGTTGAAAAGATTGGCGACGGTAAATTAGCGCAAGTTAAACAAGCTGTGCCTGCGCTGGTCACAAAGATGACAGCGACTGAAGTGAAACTGGTTAAAAAAATCGAGTTGGGTACAATTAATATAGAAATCTCAACGCTAGCCAAAAACAAACCTCAAAAATATATTCCAACAAGCTATCAAGCTTTATTAGATAGCCGCGACTTTGCCTACGCTGTGATCAACAAAGACCCACGAGATACCCAAAGTATAAAAAAGGCCGTTGCAAAAGTTCAATTCCAACTCGACCATGCAACACACATCGCTCAGGAAGTGGCAAGCTTAGCTGCCAAAAAAGATACTGCATTTGAGGCTTACTTACTGAATAACCAAAAATTTGTTCACGAGCTTTCGCAAGCACTTAACAGTGAAGATTTAAGAAACCAACCAAGTATCGAGCAACTTAAGTTACTCAAGGTAACTGCAATAGCCCGCTTAAATGACAAAACAAGCGAAACTAAGTTAATCAACCAAAATACACAACTTACCAGCCAAGTGTCACAACTTGAACAAGAGGTAGTAGAGTTAACAGATGCACAAACAGTGACCTTAGATAAACTCGCTAGCTATAAAATGATGGTTGAACAACTAAAAACGGCTGAAGCACTTAATGCCGCTAACCTCAAAGCACAGGAACTAGCGCGTCAACTTGAGCAAGAACGTTTAAAGACCGCAGCCTCTGTACAGCCGGCTGCATCATTTGCACCGCAAACAGATCCTGCTGGCGATCTAAAAGTGGACTCACCTCAAACTGATGTATTGTCTGAAGCTCAGAATTCAGCAGTATTACCACTAGAGACGTTAGTAGAAGCACCCCAACAGCAATTATCCGTTAACGAAGCTGCCGCATCACAAGCCCAAGTCCAAGCCACAGAGGTTGAACAACAAGCTCCTCAACAAGTTAGTGTGACGGCTGAACCTTTGGCTAAAATTGTCGAACAGGCACCGCTACAAGTCGATAGTAATGCGGCGAAAGCGCAACTAAACGTTAAGCAAACCACAGAGGCAGTAGCTGAAAAAATCGCGACTGTAAAAGAGCAAGCGAAAGATATAACTCAACAAAAGACTGTCCAAAGTGAGAAGAAGCTCGCTGAACAAGCTGTTGAATCAAAATCTCAAGCGAAAGAACAAGCAGCGAAGAAAGTTGAACAAATCAAAGCGAAGTCTGAATAAATAATTTTTCGATTCTTAATCTAAGAATGAAACTAATAGTAAAGAGTCAACGTTCGCGTTGACTTTTTACTATTAGTTACGGGAGAGTCAGACCTAGCATTACGTCTTAAGATTTTTTACTTACGGTGTTATCTCGCCAAAGAATAATAGACAAAAAAATAGCGCCACAAGGCGCTATTTTCATGAGATGCTATATTAAAACGGCATTTTCATACCTGGTGGCATTTGCATTCCACCAGTTACAGCTGCCATTTTTTCTTTGTTGGTTTCTTCAACACGACGCGCTGCATCATTAATCGCTGCTGCGATTAAATCTTCTAACATTTCTTTGTCGTCTTCCATTAAGTCTTGGTCGATTTCAACACGACGCACGTTATGATTACCGGTCATCGTAATTTTTACTAGACCAGCACCTGATTCGCCAGTCACTTCCATATTAGCGATTTCAGCTTGTGCTTTTGCCATATCATCTTGCATTTTCTGGGCTTGTTTCATTAAATTGCCCATTCCGCCTTTACCAAACATAATTTCTCTCTTGCTTAATTGTAAATATATACACCCTATTCTACCGACTCTAAATAAAGAGACAATAGAATAAAGGCTAGTTAATTGCCTTTATTGTACGATACTTAACGCTTTCTGGCATTAGCTGCGCACCAAAGTTTTGTTGAAAGGATACAACATTGCTATCGCTTTCTATACATTGCATCGCTAGGTTTAAACGTGTCTGATGTAATTCAGTCGCTATTTCAAACGGTGTTTGATGCTGACTGTCCCCGATGTCTACTTGTAACTCAATGGGTAACTCCAGCGCCATCGATAAGTTTTTCTGTAAAGTTGCTACAGGGCTCTGACTGTTTAGATGGCGATGCTCCTGACGTAAGATTAATTTAACATCACTACCTTGTTGGCTAAACGTAGAATGGATCGCTAACTGTCTGATCCGTCCACCCAACATCATTTTGTCAATTAAAACACTCCAAGGATCATCTGTATTTGGTGCCAGCAGTGTTGCTGGATCATTAACTAAAGCTACGGCTGTTCGTTGTTCAGCGCTAGTTGGCGTGGGCGGTGAATGTGCAGCGGTAAGTGCTGAATGCTGTTCAGCTAATTCTACATTCACATCACGATGTTCAGTTGGCATTACCGGCTGACTGACCACTTGTTGTTGAACAGTGTTACTTTGGTTTACTGCTTGCAGCGGCGAAGGTGAGTCTAGTGACTCATCATCATTAACTTTCGGCGCTGCTAGGTCCTTTTTTTCAGGAGTACTTTTTTCAGGAGTACTTTCTTGAGACTGTACTTGGTTCTTTAAACGCGATTTAGCTTTTAAAAATTCACTGATCCCTAAAGCTGGAGTGTCAACAACCGAAGCCGATGAAGCAAATTCATCTGTTAGATGTTCACTAGCAGCATCTTGTGTTGCATGCCCACCAAACTGAGCCGCATCAATGTATGGTTCTTCATCATCAAGCGATTCAGCCATAGACATATTCAACAATTCATCTTCAGTAAACTGACTCGCCGGTTGCTCTACCTGTTCAGGTGAACGGTCAAGATCGGTGGTTGCTGTCGATAATAAATCGTTGGGCGCACTGGGAGATTGTACCTCTGGTGACGGTCCATCAATGATAGGCTTAACAACGTTAGGTTTGAGTTGATCAGCTTGTGTTTCTATCGCCTGTTGTTGTGAATTTAAACTCGCTAAATGAGCATCCTCATCATTAAGTTCAGTACTTGACTCAATGGTTGGTTGAATCAATTGTTCGGCTTTCACTTTAGCTGGATTTGATGGTTCTTCTAGTGCTTGGCGGATTTTACTCAGCGGATTTTGTCGTTCATCACTAGTACGCTTCGTTGGTTTGTTCAACGTATTATCTGATATTACAACTTGCTCTGTAGGCTGGGTTAAACAGTCAGTGTTCTCTCGAGGCAAAAAAGCCAGCAGACGTAATATAACCATTTCAAAGCCAGATTGTTCACTGGCAGCCCAAGCGAGTTCTTTGCGCCCTTGTAGGATGATAGAATAAAAGACTTGAAGCACTTCACTCTCAACAATCGATGCAAACTCAAATAAGGCCTTAGGTTGTTCGGTAACACGTGCTGCTGTTTTGACGATTTTAACTAAAGAAGCCGAATGTGCATCCAATGCCATTTGCTTTAATAATTGGTCATAATCAGGTGAAAGTGCAGCAATGTTATCAAGCAAGGTAAAAGCTGCAGAGGCATCGTTTACTGCAACCAGTGATAAAAGCTCTAAACTGTAGCTCTTATCAATCGTCCCAAGCATCTCGCTAACAATAACGGTAGTTAAGGCATTGTTGGCAAACGATATTGCTTGGTCAGTTAAACTAAGTGCATCTCGCATACTGCCTTTTGCCGCTTCTGCTAATAACGTCAGCGCAGGGGCTTCAAAGCTAATTTTTTCCTGAGTCAGAACATGTGCTAACTGTGTCTCAATTTGTTTGACCTGTAACGCCTTAAGGTTAAACTGCAAACACCGTGACAAAATAGTAATAGGTAGTTTTTGTGTTTCTGTAGTCGCAAAGAGGAACTTAACGTGTTCAGGAGGCTCTTCTAGTGTTTTTAAAAGAGCATTGAATGAACTCTTCGATAGCATGTGCACTTCATCGATAAGGTACACTTTGTACCGTCCTCGAGTGGGTTTGTATTGCACATTATCAAGGATTTCACGAGTGTCTTCCACTTTCGTTTTAGATGCTGCATCAATCTCAATTAAATCAATGAAGTTACCCTGCTCTATTTCTCGGCAACTATTACATTGACCACAAGGCTGAGCAGAAACGCCTTCCTCACAGTTAAGCGCTTTAGCTAGTAAACGTGCTATCGAGGTTTTGCCGACACCACGAGTACCACTGAATAAGTAAGCGTGATGTAAACGCTCTTGATCTAAAGCGTTTACTAATGCTTGTAAGATATGTTGTTGACCTACAACCTCACTAAAGTCATTAGGTCGCCACTTTCGTGCAAGTACTTGATAAGACATAAAGGATACCCGCTTTATTGGTTACTCACCATCAAAGCTAACAAGAGTTGTTAGATTAAGTTCAAGGCTTTCAAGACGGGTTTCTCCCCCAAGATCGGGTAACGTAATAACGAAAGCTGCATCGTTAACCGTAGCACCTACCTGACGAATTAGTTTTACGGTCGCTTCAACCGTACCACCTGTTGCTAATAAGTCATCAACAATCAGAACTTTATCCGCTGCTGTTAATGAATCTTTGTGGATCTGTAATGTGTCTTGGCCATACTCAAGCGTGTAGTCTTGTGACAGCGTCGGACGAGGTAATTTACCTGGTTTACGTGCAGGTACAAAACCAACGTTTAATGCTAAAGCAAGTGGGGCACCAAAGATAAATCCTCGTGCTTCAGTTCCAACAATTTTAGTGATGCCTTGATCTTTGTACTCTTGGGCTAACAAATCAATCACCAACTGGAACGCTTGCGGGTCTTCAAGTAATGAAGTGACATCACGAAACATTATGCCTGGTTTTGGATAGTCGGCAATTGCTTTGATTGAGTCTTTGATTAGGGTTAACGATTGTTGGTTCATATTGTTCACTTCACTATTTTAATTGGCTTGAATACTTTCAAGTTGTTGATAATGATTATATGTGAGGGCGGTATGAATTGATAGCATGCAGAGGTCAAAAGGCGAGAAAGCGCTCACACTATCACGTTGAAGGTAGGCTAGCGCTGTAATTTGAAACCGAACGTGAGACAAAATACGCTCGGTTCAATTTAATAATCAAATGTACGATTACCTGCAAACACTTAGCCATCGCTATTAATTGAACTAACTAACTCAGCCAACACTTGCTCAGCTTGTTCCACAGGAATTTGACAAGTGCCAGCAGCATCGTGACCGCCACCGTTATAACTTAGCATTAGATCACCGACATTAGTCTGCGATGAACGGTCAAAAATTGATTTTCCGGTTGCAAAAACAATGTTCTGTTTTTGAAAGCCCCACATTGCATGAATCGAGATATTACACTGTGGGTAGATCGCATAAATAATAAAACGGTTACCCGCATAAATAGTTTCTTCATTCCTTAAATCTAATACCACTAAGTTGTCTTTGACCGTCGCACAGCGTTTGAGTTGCTCCTTGAACAATTCTTGCTGTTCAAAGTAAAGCTCTACTCGTTCTTTGACATCATCTTGCTGCATTATTTCTTCGATTGTCGACTTTCTACACATATCAATTAACTCCATCATTAATTGATAATTAGAAATTCTAAAATCGCGGAATCGCCCAAGACCAGTGCGCGCGTCCATAATAAAGTTAAGCAGATCCCAATCTTTTGGGTCTACGACATCTTCTAGAGAAAATTGGGCTGAGTCCCCTTTATCAACCGCCACCATCATGTCGTCCCATTCAGCAGGAAACACTTCATGGCCGCCGTAATACTCCCAAACAACTCGCGCTGCCGACGGGGCCTCAGGATTGATTATATGATTATCAAGATTGCTTTGATTTCGTTTAACTTCCGAAAGGTGATGATCAAAAGCGAGATGAATACCCGGAACATAAGGTAGATTGGTACTGATGTCATGATCAGACACTTCAATTTTACCATCTTGCATATCTTTAGGGTGAACAAAGATGATTTCTTCAACGAGATCGAGATACCTCAATAGTACAGCCGAGACAAGGCCATCAAAATCACTTCGGGTTATTAAACGGAACTTCGTATCTGTCATGCAGCTAATCTCCTTCCCTGCGTAGCTTCAATACCTCCAGCGTAATTTGAGTCATCCGGCATGTATTGAATGTAAATGTGAGTCATCGATTGAATTACTTTAAACTATTATTACCTGATTATTAAACAAGCTACAAGCGTAACACGCTATATTGTTAGACATAGATCAATTGAAGTGATTTGCATCAGGAAACGAAAAAGCCAACAAGACGAACATCTTATTGGCTTTATAGTTTTATTTACGCTTTATAAAGTAAATTAGAATGCGTATTTAGCCGATAGTTGGAAGTAGTTAGAGTCACCATGTAAGTTGGCTGCTTTATCGCCTTTACCTGATTGCTCGTAGTTACCAATTTCAAAACCAACAGCTAATTTAGGTGTTAGGTTATTAAATACGTTAACACCCCAATGTGTGCGGTCTGTATCTGCCACATCGGTGGTTGTATTACCATAGAAGAAATTGCTTCGAACGGTATCAGACCAGAAGTGACGGTAAGCAACAGAGTAAGATTGAGTTTCCTCAACTTTTTCACCAACTAAATCACGAGCAGCAACAACGCCTACATAACGACCGGTTTCTCCACCATGAACTTGGAAACGGAAATCGTTTTTCTCACCCACTTTCAATCGACCAGCAACACCGAAGCCTAACGCATTTTCTGACTCACCACCTACGGTATTAAGCTGTCTAGCTAAACCAGCCACAGAAACATTACCCCAGTCACCTTTGAAAGTATACTTAGCCACTAAGTCTGGCATAGAATCCTGAGTATTATCACCCTTATCTGATTCAGGGTTCTCTAATGCTAGCTGTAGACCACCGTTAGTGTAACGAACTTGACCCTGACGGATAAAGGCAGCAGCAACTAGAGGACCACCAAAATCAGCGGCTTCAGCCAGTGCACTGGTATTCATGAATGTTGTCCATGTTTGACCTACCAAAACGTTTTGGTACTTAATGAACGCATGACGTAGGCGAGGACCGTATGAGTTAGAAACAATCTCATTACCTGCTGCGCCACCTGGGCTACCGCCGGCATCATAAAAGTCTAATTCGATAAAACCAGTAATATCACCATGAACATACTTAGTATTAAAGCGACTTTCGTTAACTGATAGTTTAGTGCGTGAAATATCATTACGTGTAGCTAGGCCTACCCAGTAATTGTCAGTAATGCTATTGATGTCACCATCAACGGTACGCATATCAGCTTTAACGTAACCACCGAAGGTAATTGTATCTTTATCTGTAAGTTTTACTGTGTATCCTGCTTGAGCAGTTGTTGCGAGTGCAGCTAGTGCAACAGTTGAAGCTATTTTATTTAGTTTTAGTTTTTTTAATAACACGTTTATTTCTCCTTGAAATTAGCCGTTTAAATATCAAACAAAGGCAAGCCATTGAAAATCAGCAAAAAGTCGTAAGACTTTATGCTAATGAATTCAGACGTAAGGATAATAGCGTCAAAAAAAGCAACAAAAAAGGATTATTTCTCTTATTTTTTAATAACTTAAAATAAACTGAGTTTTATTTAAAAAAAAGAAAAGGAAAAGAAAAAATAATACACTAAGACTAATAGCTAATAAAATTTCTTAATATTAAATAACTTAGGGAATAATTTTCGATGATGGTGGGTCATGTAGGATTCGAACCTACGACCAATGGATTAAAAGTCCACTGCTCTACCAACTGAGCTAATGACCCATCGATGGAGTGCAAATAATAAATAGTGGTGGGTCATGTAGGATTCGAACCTACGACCAATGGATTAAAAGTCCACTGCTCTACCAACTGAGCTAATGACCCGATATTTATTACTTTGTTACTATAGCGTGGTGGGTCATGTAGGATTCGAACCTACGACCAATGGATTAAAAGTCCACTGCTCTACCAACTGAGCTAATGACCCGCTATAGATTTTCTGATTGTTACAATGATTGGTGGGTCATGTAGGATT
>PIZK01000012.1:0-180487 GCA_002835545.1 Alteromonadales bacterium alter-6D02 | reverse complement strand
CCAACTGAGCTAATGACCCGTTTCGGTCAATATAGTAAATTTAGAAAGTGGTGGGTCATGTAGGATTCGAACCTACGACCAATGGATTAAAAGTCCACTGCTCTACCAACTGAGCTAATGACCCGCTTTCTATTTTTCTATACTGATACTAGAAACTAGTATTTCAAACAATAACGTGGTGGGTCATGTAGGATTCGAACCTACGACCAATGGATTAAAAGTCCACTGCTCTACCAACTGAGCTAATGACCCACGTTATGTTACAAAAAAGGTGTTTGATATCTCCTTTGCAACGGGCGCTAATAATACTGATTAATTTTTTTAGCGCAACCTATATTTTAGGTTTTTTTTCTGTTTGCTAAAAAATCAAACGACGCTTTCATTTTTAGCTTATAAATCAAACAATATAGTACTCAAAAACCACTATTACAGCGATTTTAGGCGTGTACGTGCTATTTGCGCTGCTGAGCTGTCCGGATACTCTTTCACAACTTTCTGATATAAAGTTTTAGCTTGAGCAGCGTTTTTACTATCTTGCGCTATCTTACCCAGCTTAACTAAGGCATCTGAGCGCTTTGATGATTGCTCAAAGTTGGTCACCAGAGTTTCAAACTGAATTTTTGCCTCAGCACTTTTCCCTTTAGTGAATAACAATTGTCCTAACCAATAGTGTACATTAGCTAAATAAGTTGATTGCGGGAAATCTGTTAAATAACGTTCAAACTCAACAATTGCTTTATCATACTGTTTTCCCTTGAGTACTAGATTCAGCGCACGATCATAAGCTTCACTCTCAGATAAAGCAGGAGCTTGGGCACTTGTATCAATAGGAGTATTAGAAAGGCTTGCCGTTTCGAGGCGAGTGGCCAGTTTATCGAGTTCTTGGTAAAGCTCGCGTTGGCGTTGTAATACCTGATTTAGGCGGTGGTCTTGGGTTTCTGTCGTCCCACGAAGTTCATTGAGCTCTTGCTGCAATGTATCGATGTGTTGTTGCATCTCTACTTGAACACGATTCTTTTGCTTAATCATTTGTTCTAATGAAGCAATACGCTGTTCAGGGGAAGTATTTAACTCGACGACATTAGCAGCGTGCACTTGCGTGCTCGCTGCTAAGAAAAGACCTAATGTAATTAAATTTTTCATTACGTCTACTTATATAGATTAATAAACTAGAACTGCTCGGCGGTTTTTAGAGAAGCCTCGTTCTGTGCGGCTATAATCTAGTGGCTTTTCTTCGCCATAACTCATCGTATCAATTTGCTTGCTATTAACACCTAAGCCTTGCAAGTATTTACTAACGGCCTTAGCACGTCGCTCACCTAGAGCAATATTATATTCTGGTGTACCACGTTCATCAGCATGGCCTTCGATTTTCACGTTTACACTTGGGTTGTCACGTAAATAGTTAGCGTGAGCTTCCAGAATAAGTGCGAACTTACCTGATACATTTGCAGTATCAAAGTCAAAATAAACGATGTGCTCTTTACGTAGTTCTTTTTCAGCTTGACGTTGTTGTTCAGCTTTTTGTGCTGCAACTACGCGCTGTCTTTCTTCAGGAGTCATGTGTTTAGTAACAGCACCCGTTTGAACTGTGTTATTCGATCCTTGCTCAACCTGAGATGTCTGTCCATCGATTTGGTTAGTCTCTTGACTATCCACATCTGTTGTCGAGGTAGAACCACATGCTGCCAATGTAAACATTGGAATAGCGACAGCAATCCCCTTAACAATTTTATTAAAACGCATTATCGTTTCCTTATTTTTCTTTATTAATAGATAAACGGTGACCAAGCAGGAGCTTTAACCTCGCCTTGCCCAACCGGTAATCTTGCTTTAAAGCGGCCATCAATAGATACCAACCCTAAAACCTGTTGACCTCGATGCATTGTGCCATAAATAATCATACTACCATTAGGCGCAATACTCGGTGACTCATCAAGACGTGTTGTGGTTAATACTTGTAAGTTTCCAGACAATATATCTTGCTTAGCGATATGATACTTGCCTCGCGTACGATTAACCATGACTAATTGATCATTTTTCGGGGTAATAGTGCCCCCTAAGTTCATGTCGCCATCATAAGTTAACCGACTGATTCGTCTGCTGTGTAAGTTTACGCGGTAAATTTGTGGCTTTCCACCTCGCTCAGAAGTAAAAATTAATGAATGTCCATCAGGGGCCCAGCTAGGTTCTGTATCAATTGCTCTATTATCAGTAATTCGAGAAAGCTTGTCACTCGCCAGATCCATCACGTATAAATCAGGATTACCATCTTTTGATAATACTAATGCTAATTTAGTGCCATCAGGAGACCATTGAGGCGCACTATTCATTCCAGAAAAATTACTGACCCTTTTGCGCTCTTGAGTGTAAATATCTTGAATGAAGATCTCTTGACGTTTATTTTCGAACGAAACATAAGCAAGTTTGGTTCCATCTGGAGACCAGCTAGGTGACATTAACGGTTCACGCGAACGCAAGATTTCTATTTCATTAAAACCGTCATAATCAGCAATCATCAATCGATACTTGAAATTCTCACTTTCACGATCAACCAATACATAAGCTATCTTAGTTCTAAATGCGCCTCGTTCACCTGTGAGTTGCTCGTAAACGATATCACTGATGCGATGCCCGTATTGACGAAAAGCAGCGACATCGATCACTGTCTCTCTTGAGTCTAGTATGTGATCATTATTGGGTTCAATCGGTGTGCCTTGAGACGCTAGTGTTTCTTTCATTTGTGCACGTACTACGTCGATTAGTTCAAAACCAACGACATAACCATTAGTACTATGCGGTTTAATAGTTCCCACAACTAATGCATCGACACCATTATCCGCCCAATACTGATAATCCACCTCACTTGAAGTCGATGGTTGTTGCTCTAATGTCAACATATCTAGCGGGCTAAAACGACCACTTCGACTTAAATCACCAGCAATAACATTCGCAACCTTTTCGGGCTTGATGCCCTGACCTAGCCACTTAAAAGGAACCACACCAATAGGGCGTGCACTATCAATGCCCTCAGTGATCACAATATCGAGTGCGGCATGCGCGGACCCAGTCGCTAAACTAGCAGTCAGGATTATTTTTTTTAACATTGATTTCATTAGTCAAACTCTGGTTGAACTGTTAAGTTAATTTCTTTTAAACGGGCAAAAACCGCAGGGTCTTTGGATACAGGAAAATTATTCACTTTATAAACAGCGTCTTCTGCTGATTTACAAACAAACTTATCGCCCGAAACGGCTTTAACACTATACGCTATCCCACTACGCCCAAGTTTAATATTGAGCACACACTGTTTACCTCGCATACTTTCGTCAACGTTCCAATGGCGTTGAATCGCCGAGGAAATAAGTACGGTATACTTTTCAACCTCAGACAATACTCTGCGATCACGCGCGCGGTTAACCTCGGCTTGCTCTTCTGCCATCTGCTCGGCCATTAATGCCTCTTGGGCAGCACGTTCTTTAGCTTCCTTAGCTTTTCTCAATTTTTCTTTTCTAATTTTATCCGCTTTTTCCTTTGCCGCTTTTTCATCGGCTAGACGTTTAGCTTTTGCTTCTGCCGCCGCTTTTTCATCAGCTAATCGTTTCGCTTTTGCTTCTGCCGCTGCCTTTTCTTGCTTTTGGCGTTCTTGTTGCGCTTTTAGCGCTTTTTCTGCTTCATCCTTTTGTTTTGCTTTAGCTTGCTCAATCTTTTGCTGCGCTAGTTTGGCCTCTTTCGCTGCTTGTTCTTTAGCACGCTTTGCCGCCCTATCTGCTGCTAACTTTTCTTGTTGACGCTTCTTTCGTAGCTTCTCTAATTCTTGAATTTTGCGACGCTCATTGCGCAATTTATCAGCACGGCGCTGTTGTTCGCGCTTTGCATCAATTTTTTGTTGTTTAAGTTTATCAATTTGCCGTTCAACATCAGCAGAATTAACCATCGCGGCTTTGATGATCGGCTTATCTTTTGGCAACGCAGACATAGTCATTGATAGAGGTTTTTGTTCAGGCTTTTTCGGCGAGATAAAACTACCTGCAAATAATACTACCACTACACCAAGATGTAATAGCACTGAGCACCCCAGTGCCATTTGAAAATTAGGCCTCACAATTCACCCTTTTATTGCCCTTCAACAGGGTCCGTCATTAAACCAACTGATGGAGCACCTGCTGCTTGCAATGTCACCATCAATTGTAAAATATGATCGTAAGATACGGCACGGTCGCCTTTAACCATCACTGGACTATCCGGCTCAAGCTGTAAATGAGCCGCCACCAAGCTTGCTAGCTCTTGTTGAGTAAGTGATTGCTCGGGAGAATCACCCACCGTCAGGTAATAACTGCCGTCACTTTTAACTGATGCAATTAAAGGTGGCTTACTATCTTCGGTCAGTGTTTTAGCCTGTGCCTGGGGTAAATCTACTTTGACCCCTTGAACGATTAATGGGGCTGTTGCCATAAAGATAATCAGTAGTACTAACATGACATCAATGTAAGGAACAACATTGATGTCAGAATTTAAGCGTCGACGTTTACGTTGATATTGCATCATCATTAACCAGCTTTGTTTTGATTAGCGTAGGCTTCACGTTGCAATATTGAAGCAAACTCTTCCATAAAATTCGCGTAGCTATTTTCAAGCTTATCAACACTATTAGAAAATTTGTTATAGGCAATAACAGCAGGAATCGCCGCAAACAAACCCATAGCTGTTGCAATCAGGGCTTCCGCTATCCCAGGTGCAACCATTTGCAAAGTCGCTTGCTGAACGGCACCTAACGCGATAAATGAGTTCATGATACCCCAAACAGTCCCAAACAAGCCGACATACGGTGAAATCGAACCAACGGTTGCTAGAAAGGGTAAGTTTTGCTCTAAGCGATCTATTTCACGAGATAGTACAACTCTCATCGCGCGATGTGAACCAGTCACAATAGCGTCAGGCGTTGATGATGCTGATTGACGTAGTTTGGCAAATTCTTTGAAACCTGCACAGAACATTAACTCAGGGCCTAAGTTTTTATTCCCTCGAGCACTCAATTCTTTATAAATTCCCGCAAGGTCAGTTCCACTCCAGAAGCGGTCTTCAAACTTACGTAAACTGCTTGTTGCTTGATTTAATACTGTGCGGCGCTGAAAAATAACAGCCCAAGAAAAAATAGAGGCTAGTAAAAGCGCTAACATAACTAATTGCACTAATACACTGGCTTCTAATAATAAATCAATAAACGATAGTTCAGCTGTCACTCTTTAATTCCTCAATAATATTTGCTGGGATACGGGTCGGTTTCATTTTCTTCATGTCAACACAAACAACTATGACTGTAGCAACACTGTGCAGGTTCCCCGACGAGGAAACAATTTTTTGTTCAAACTCAATGCTGGTATTTTTTAACTGCTTGATGCCAACGGTCACTGTAAGTGCATCGTTAAACTTGGCAGCCATTAAATAATCGATTTCACAACGCCTAACAACAAATGCTATTCCTTGAGCTAGTAGCGTATCTTGCTCGAAGCCTAAATCTCTTAAGAACTCTGTACGCGCCCGTTCAAAAAAGTTTAAGTAATTCGAATGATAAACCACACCACCAGCATCAGTATCTTCATAATAAACACGAACAGGGAATTCAAAGCTCATAAAAGTCTCAATTATTAAAGAAAATCTGGCAAAAGGTACTATATCTGGCTTCTAAGGGCAATAGCCGTCAATGCTTAGGATAACTATTTTCAAGTCAATAACTTAAAATGTGGGCAATAACGAGAGCGCGGTACTTTTTTCATCAAAGCAAACATTACTTATAACAGCATTTTTATTCACTCAACCTGAATAAACACTTAATCATTGTGATATCGTGTATAAAATCAAATTCACACGCCCCAGCAGCATTAGAAAAACTAATCCGAAAATAAATTTTTCTAGTTTGTTTCTAATAAAGAACTTCCCTATTATTGTCACCACTTAACGAGGTCTGTACTTCGAAAGTTGATGTTTATCTTATTGGTTGTCTTGCATAGATTAATCGATAAACCTCTGTTGTTATTTATTTGTTACTTCCTTTGTCGATTTTTTTATAATTGACTTCAAGCCCACACATTTTTGTGGGCTTTTTTTTATCCAAAATTCTTTGAACCCACAATGCTATTATCTCGTTAGCCATTCATACGATGAGTGTCTCTGCATGCCAGGGTATAGATACTCGCTGAAGACATTTAGGAGATACGGAATGTATGCACAAACCGTCATCTCCATCACCTATTTAGTAGGGGCAACGCTATAACTGAGGGTTTGGCGCGACGAGGCCAAAATGTAAGTAAGTTTGAGGTGTGGCAATCCGACCACGGTGGGTACGCTGAATAAACCCTTGTTGAATTAAATAGGGTTCAATGACATCTTCTAAGGTATCTTTATCTTCACCGAGCGCAGCGGCAAGGTTATCTAAACCGACGGGGCCACCTGAAAACTTCTCGATAATCGTTAATAATAACTTCCTATCCATAAAATCAAAGCCCTCATTATCAACATCAAGCACCTGCAACGCCTGTGCTGCTATTTGTTGGTTTATTGCTCCATCAAACTTCACTTGAGCAAAATCACGGACGCGGCGTAATAATCGATTGGCTATTCTAGGCGTACCACGTGAACGTTTAGCAATTTCAAACGCCCCTGCTTGATCAATACCAACTTCAAGCTGCCCGGCACTGCGAATGATTATGTCTTTGAGCTCATCGACTTTATAAAATTCTAAGCGAAGCGGTATTCCAAAACGAGCGCGTAATGGTGAGGTTAATGAACCGGCTCGAGTTGTCGCACCGATTAAGGTAAAAGGTGGCAGCTCTAACTTGATTGAACGAGCAGCTGGTCCCTCGCCAATCATAATATCAAGCTGATAGTCTTCCATAGCTGGATAAAGTATTTCTTCAACCACAGGGCTTAACCGATGGATTTCATCGATAAATAAAATATCACCATGTTCCAGGTTGGTGAGCAGTGCTGCTAAATCCCCTGCTTTTTCTAATACCGGCCCCGAGGTTGTTTTAACGTTAACATCCATCTCATTAGCAACAATATGTGCTAAGGTGGTTTTACCTAATCCCGGCGGACCGAAAACTAACATGTGATCTAAAGCTTCATCACGTAGTTTCGCTGCCTGGATAAAGATATTAAGTTGAGACTTTGCTTCTTCTTGCCCGGTGTAATCGCTAAGCATTTTCGGGCGCATCGCACGATCAACTTGCTGTTCTTGCGGGTTAATCTCAGTGGCTTGTATTAATCTATCTGCTTCTATCATTATTTATCCTAAAGCATTGCCTTAAGCGCTGCTTTAATTAAGGCTTCACTATCCATTTCTGGCAGTTTAACTTTTTTAACGATTTTAGTCGCTTGATTTTGTTTATAGCCTAAAGCAAGAAGTGCATCAATAGCATCTTGTTCCACATCCACAGTCTCAATAAAGGTAGACCCTAAGTCACCATCTAGTGGTTGCGCATCAGTTGCAAGACTATCTTGCTGTTGCAAAGTGAAGTTTTTAAGGCGGTCTTTTAATTCAATGATCAAGCGTTCAGCAGTTTTAAGGCCAATACCTGGTAACTTGACTAATGCTGATGCATCACTGTTACTGACTATTTGCACAAATTGACTGGCAGATAGCCCCGACAAAATCGCTAAGCCCAGCTTCGGACCAACCCCATTGGCCTTAATAATCTCACGGAATAATTCGCGCTCAATTTTATTGGCAAAACCATAGAGTAATTGCGCGTCTTCACGAACGACGAAATGCGTATGAATGATGACTTGCTCACCCACCTCTGGCATTTGATAAAAACTGGTCATTGGCATTTGTACTTCATAACCAATTCCACTCACTTCCAATAGCAACAGTGGTGCTTGCTTTTCAGCAACAATGCCGTTTAATCGTCCTATCACAATACTTCCTTACATCGATTTTTTAAATGACTCGGTAACGTGCGCATCGAACTACTGCGTCTTTTACCAGACTTTGAAATTAACCCTTGATGGGCATGGGCATGACAAATGGCAATTGCTAGTGCATCGGCGGCATCTTCCTGTGGCTTTGCAGGCAGCTTAAGCATTTGGGTGACCATATGACCCACTTGATCTTTAGTTGCAGCTCCAGTGCCAACAACCGCTTGTTTAATTAAACGCGCGGCGTACTCACTCACGGGGAGGTTAGCATTACACGCAGCCACAATCGCAACGCCACGAGCTTGGCCTAGTTTTAACGCAGAGTCAGCATTACGTGACATAAACACTTGTTCAATGGCAAACTCGTCAGGTTTGTATTGCGCAATCAACTGGGTCACGCCATCAAAAACTTGTTTGAGCCGCTGCGGTAACTCTTTTTCTTTAACACGTATACAGCCGCTAGCAAGGTAGGTTAACTTATTACCCTCTTTACGGATCACCCCATAACCCGCGACACGGGAACCAGGGTCAATACCTAAAATAATTGTCATTGCCTACACCTTTGCCAATCTATTGCTATAGAGTAAGCAATCAAACCACTGGTTGCAAGTACAGTATTATAGAAAGCATAAAAAAAGCGAGCCTAAGCTCGCTTTTTCATCACTGAATTCTAGAATAACAGAAAATTATTCTGCGTCTGTTTCGCTATCTGACTCCGCTACTAATGAAGCGATGTTTAAGTCAGTTAACTGGGCAGTATTTGCTACACCCGGCGCATTAGTCAGTGGACATGCAGCAGTCGTTGTTTTCGGGAAAGCCATTACGTCACGAATTGAGCTTGCGCCTGTCATTAACATAATTAAGCGGTCTAAGCCGAAAGCTAAACCAGCATGTGGTGGCGTACCGTAACGTAATGCTTCTAGTAAGAAACCAAACTTCTCTTGGGCTTCTTCATCAGAGATACCTAAGATGCGGAATACAGAGGCTTGCATCGGTGCATTGTGGATACGTACCGAACCACCACCTAATTCACAACCGTTTAAAACCATGTCATAAGCATCTGATAATGCAGCAGCAGGGTTTGCTTCTAACTCTTGTGCCGTTACGCCGACAGGCGCCGTAAACGGGTGATGTAAGGCGTGGTATTGACCATCAATTTCCTCAAACATTGGGAAGTCAACAACCCAAAGCGGCTTCCACTCATCTGACGTTAGGTTTAAGTCTTCACCTAATTTTAGACGTAAAGCGCCCATTGCTTCTGTCACTACTGTGTAGTTATCTGCGCCGAATAAGATAATATCGCCTGATTTAGCATCAGTACGTTTTAATAACTCAGTCACTACTTCTTCGTTTAAGAACTTAAGGATTGGCGATTGAATACCTTCCATACCCGCATCGATGTCGTTAACCTTCATCCACGCTAAACCTTTAGCACCGTAGATGCCAACGTACTTACCGTAGTCATCGATGTTCTTACGGCTTAATGATGCGCCGCCCGGTACACAAATAACTGAGACACGGCCTTTAGGGTCGTTAGCTGGGCCAGAGAATACTTTGAACTCGACCTCTTTTAAGATATCAGCAACATCAACTAACTCTAACGGATTACGTAAATCTGGCTTATCAGAACCAAAACGACGCATTGCATCAGCATAACTCATCGTTGGGAATGTGCCTAAATCAACGTTTAGTTGCTCTTTGAATAAATTAACCACTAACTCTTCGGTTTTAGCACGTACTTGATCTGATGACATGAACGACGTTTCAATATCAATCTGTGTGAATTCAGGTTGACGGTCAGCACGTAAATCTTCATCACGGAAACATTTAACGATTTGATAGTAACGATCCATACCAGACATCATTAACAGTTGTTTAAATAACTGTGGTGATTGCGGCAATGCGAAGAATTTACCTTTGTGAGTACGACTCGGTACTAAGTAATCACGCGCGCCTTCAGGTGTTGCTTTCGTTAAGATAGGTGTTTCGATATCTAAAAAACCGTTATCTTCTAAGAAACGACGAACAAAACCAGTCACTTTAGAACGGAATACTAAACGCTCAGTCATTTCAGGGCGACGTAGATCTAAATAACGGTACTTTAAACGTTGTTCTTCAGAGTTTGTTTGGTGATCATCTAACGATAATGGCAGTGGCTCTGCGCGATTAATAATTTCTAACGCTTTACCTAATACTTCTACGCCACCAGTAGGCATGTCTTTATTTACTTGGCCTTCAGGGCGACCACGTACGATGCCTGTTACTTTAACACAGAACTCATTACGTAGACTGTTTGCGATAGCGAATGACTCTTCTAGGTCTGGATCATAAACAACTTGGATTAACCCTTCACGATCACGTAAATCTAAAAAGATAACGCCACCTAAGTCGCGACGCTTGTTTACCCAACCAACAAGTTCTACTTGTTGACCAATTAATGACTCGTTTAATTCACCGCAATAATGACTGCGCATTGATATACTTCCTGATGGTTGCCCTAAGGGCTATTGTCGAAATGACGATAAGTATAATGAAAAATTGACTATTAGGTAAGACCCTAAGGCGATATGTTACCAATTGTTGATACGCGATGACTTAATCGATGTTTTTATACACAACCGAGATGATTCAATTAACATTTTTAAGTGCAATAATAATTACTAAGAGACACTCGCTACGCACTGGGTTAAAATAGCTCTTTTGTCTAATTCTACCTAGTTATGAGCCAATCACGCGATAATATCTTTGCCGCCCCGTTAGAAAACATGGGCGATTTTCAATTTGATCAGCAAGTTGCTGAAGTTTTTCCTGATATGATCAAACGCTCGGTGCCCGGCTATAGTAATATCATTACTGCGATTGGCATGTTGACTAAACGTTTCGCTCAAGATGACTCGTCGTTATACGATCTCGGCTGTAGTCTGGGTGCCGCGACATTAGAGATGCGCCGCCATCTTGATAAAACTAATTGTCGCATTATCGCCGTTGATAACTCCCCTGCGATGATTGAGCGCTGTAAACTGCACGTTAACGCGTTTAAAAGTGATACGGACGTTGATGTTGTTTGTGGAGATATTCAACAGTTAGACATCAGCAACGCCAGCGTCGTGGTGCTTAATTTCACGCTACAATTTATTGACCCTGCAGATCGCCAAGCGTTAATCAATAACATTTATCAAGGCTTACGTCCCGGCGGCATTTTGCTGGTCTCTGAGAAGCTACGTTTTGAAAATGAGACCGCACAGCAATTATTGACAGACTTACACCATGACTTTAAACGTGCCAATGGTTACAGTGAATTAGAAATCAGCCAAAAACGTAATGCCCTAGAGCATGTCATGCTAACAGATACATTAGATATTCATCGCCAGCGCTTTGCCAATGCTGGGTTTGCTACCAGCGAATTATGGTTCCAGTGTTTCAACTTTAGCTCGATGATAGCCATCAAAGCCTAACCCACAGCCAATGACTACAGGATTTTCCTTTTAACATGATCGATTTTAGTAATTTTTATCAACACATCGCCAAAAATCAATTGAGCCATTGGCTAGAAGTATTACCGGCGCAACTGGCCACGTGGCAAAAAGAGCGTCAACACGGTCAGTTCCCTAAATGGCAAAAATGCATTGAAAAACTGCCGACCATTGAAGCGGATAAAATTGATTTTACTGATAGTGTCACTATTAATACGTCCCAATCAGTAGCACCGGGTGAATTAAAAAAATTAGAATCTTTACTTGGGATGTTTACGCCGTGGCGTAAAGGCCCGTTTCACGTTCATGACATCCATATTGATACCGAGTGGCGTAGTGACTGGAAGTGGGAGCGTTTACGCGAGCATATCTCTCCATTACATAACCGTACCATTCTCGATGTTGGCTGTGGCAGTGGTTATCACTTATGGCGCATGCTCGGCGATGGTGCTAAGTTTGCTGTCGGGATTGACCCATCAACGCTGTTTTTATTCCAGTTTGAGATTATCAGGCACCTTGCTAACAATGATCAACGTGCTCACTTATTGCCATTAGGAATTCAAGAGCTTCCTGCCCTTAAAGCCTTTGATACGGTTTTTTCGATGGGCGTGCTTTATCACCGTAAATCACCGATTGACCACTTAGAGCAATTAAAAAATCAGTTGCGCGCCGGTGGCGAGCTGGTGTTAGAAACTCTGGTAATTGATGGTGATGAAAACCAAGTATTGGTTCCCGCAGGTCGTTACGGCAAGATGAACAATGTGTGGTTTTTACCAAGCACTGCCGCATTAGAACTATGGTTAACCAAACTTGGCTTTGAAAACGTGCGCACCGTTGATGTGTGTGATACTAGCGTTGAAGAGCAACGTAAAACACCGTGGATGGACTTTGAATCACTGAGTGATTTCTTAGACCCTAACGATCCAACGAAGACCATTGAGGGTCACCCAGCGCCAAAACGCGCGGTGATTATTGCTAATAAGCCGTTTGATACAGAGATCGCCAGTCAAGAAAGTTAGAATTGATGCAAATGCCAGCGGCAAGACTTGTTTGCTGGCATAAATTACATCGCAACGTGAATGTATTACCATTTGACCTACAATAATCTCTCAACTTCGCAACATATAAACAATCAACAGTGTAATCCACTAACATACCCTATTAACTCTAACAACACCCCCTTCCCGGTATAACTTATTGTATATTAATAATGTACATGTTAGTTTCCTTGAGAATTAAACTTCGTTTTAAAGTTAATTTCTTCATAAAAGGATGTTTATGACCCCCCTAAAAATCTCCCTACTTGCGTTAGGTCTGTTAGCCACACCAGCGGCTTTCGCCACAAGTGCTGCGTTTGTCACTACTTGTGTTGGTCAAGATAATCAATGTACCGACACAAAATTACAAAAAGATTTTGCTTTATCAGCCGCAAGACAGTATGCGACCAGAACAAATCAACCAGGGACATATAAAGTTGTTATTCAAAGTGATGCCAATGACAGCGTTAACGTTTATGATTTTCAGCTCTATCAAGACTATCATATCGTTGAAGGCTTTGATGGTGGTGATATGTCCAACCCTTACACCGCAGTGCGACTTACACGTCAGTACCCTGCTAATTATTCCCTTAGCCAAGCGGTGAATAAATTTGTATCGCCTAAATACGCGACTAAGCACTTCGCAAATAAACACAACCTCCCTACAAATAATAATGGGGCTTTAGATTTAGTGGATTTTTGTGAGGTCAGTCACACAGAGGTTAACCCTTCTACAATGCTTCAGAGGTGTGAAAAAGCTCTCTGGGCTAATAAATACTGGCAAGAAACATACTTAACGAAATCGGAACAGAATGAATTGTTGGGACAACTTGGGTTAACCCAAACTATTAATGCTACTGTCGGTATTATTGAATCGACTCTCGAGGGTATGCTGAACCTAGGCATAAAAAGAAGTGAAAATATCACCAAATCATTCGGTGGCCCACTTCGCTTTGAGCGCTTCGATGGAACCGTTGTTCTTACTAAGCCAACTTTGGATGGCTCAATTGAGTATATAAGATTTACAATTCCACCTGAGAATGATATCCCTGTTAGTAAGGAAGGATTTATTGATTTTGAAAAATTAAATAAGTTGGCAGAGGAAGGCACTTACTCATGGACTCACGCAAGTGCACCTTACGTTCACTCTATTGCCAACCGAACTGGCATGATGCGATGGCGCCGCCTCGCTATAATGATTGATGAGGGCTTTGAATGTACTAGTTGTCGTGTCACGATAACAGAGCCACCTATTCAAAAGTAAACTTACCTTGTAATTTTCTATACTTCGGGTCCAATACAGCCCGAAGTATGGTTATAACTCAAAGCGCTTTAACCAAACAATAGGTAGTGTGACCTTTGGGATGATCAACTAACTCGCCGAACACGCTATAGCCCATCTTTTCATAAAAAGGTTTTGCCTGAAAACTTAAGGTTTCAGTGCGTACATGGCTAAAGCCATTATCACGAGCAAAGGCTTCTGCAGCGACCATCAAGTCTACGCCAACCCCTTGCCCTCTAACATCTTCTGATAACCACAACAGTTCAATAATACAATAGTTCCAAAAGGCAGTGGCTCGTATGCCGCCAACAACCACCCCTTGGTTGTCTTTAGCAAAAACAGCAAAGCGAGTGTCAGGCTCAAACACAACGTCATCAGCTAGGAAGCGTTGATTATAGCGTTGAATACCTTCACTTATCGTTTTTAAGTCTGATGTCTGCGGTGAGGTCGTCACTTCAATTTTCATGACAGTCCTTAAATGGCGAGTAACAAAGAGTCTATTGGACAAAAGATTTGATACAGAGAAAAAGAAATGCGATGAGCGGCTTTGATAAATTAAATCAAACAAAGCAACCCATCATTTATACTTAAACTAAGCGAAGAAATGAGGTTAAGAGCGCGTACGTGGTTTTTGTTTCTGGCGGTGCTTCTTATTTTTCGCTGGTTTTCCTGCTCGTTGTTCATCCGCTTTTTTAAACGCAGCGTGTTTACGCACAGCACGGCGAATACGCGCCGTTTTGTTACGGTGTTCTTCGCGTAAATTTAGAAACGATTCAGTTTCATCAGCTAACCCAACTAAGCCGCGTAAGTAATTAATTTGAGCTAGTTCCAGATCTTGCCAACCGCCTCGAGGCAGCGATTTATCTAGCGCGATGTTTCCGTAACGCAAACGTATTAAACGGCTAATTTGGATTTCTTCATGCTCCCACATTTGACGTACAGCGCGATCGCGCCCTTGAGTCATGATCACGTGATACCAACGGTTTAAGCCTTCACCCGGTTGTAGTTTAACTTTAGTGAAGTTAACTTTGCCGTCTTCTTTTAGCTCAACACCCGAACGCAGGTGTTGGATGTTTTTATCAACCACTTCGCCAAACGTTCGCACCGCATATTCACGTTCAATTTCCATTTTTGAGCGAGTTAAACGGTTAGCTAATTCACCATCAGTGGTAAATAACATTAAGCCGGACGTATTAGTGTCTAAACGACCAATAGCAATCCAACGGCTATTGCGAATTTTTGGCAAACGATCGAAGATAGTATCACGACCTTCGGGATCTTTACGTGTTGAAAGTTCACCTTCTTGTTTATGATAAGCAATGACACGGCAAATCTGTTTGTCAGACTCTTCAAGGTTAACTAAAATGCCGTTATAGCGAATCGCATCCGATGTTTCAACACGCGCACCTAGGGAAGCTATCTCGCCATTAACGCTGACTTTGCCTTCACTGATCGCTTTTTCTAATTCTCGGCGTGAGCCTTGGCCTGCGCGTGCTAATACTTTTTGTAATTTTTCACTCATCGTGATGCCTATTGTTGCTCGAAACTACTAATGGCAGCATCGAGTTGGTTTTCTGTTAATTGTGGTAGTTGCGATAACGAAGTTAAGCCAAAATAATCTAAAAAGCCGTTAGTCGTTCCATATAAAGCGGGCTTACCCGGTATCTCCTTATGTCCAACAATTTTAATCCATTGTCGCTCAGTCATGGTCTTAATGATATGACTACTAACAGCCACACCACGAAGATGCTCTATCTCACCACGTGTAATCGGCTGTTTATACGCGATTAAGGCTAAAGTCTCAAGTAAAGCTCGCGAATATTTGGCAGGCTTCTCAGTCCAAAGACAACTAAGCTGGTCACTGAGTGCCGGATTGGTGATAAATTGATAGCCTAACGCCGTTTGCTGTAGCAAAACCCCACGATCTTTATACTCATGGTCTAATTCATTCAGAATGTCTGAGACTTGAGATTTTTTTAATTGAAACGATGCCAGCACTGATTCTTGGAGCTGTTTAATTGTTAAGGGTTTATCCACGGCAAATAAGGCAGCTTCGATTAATTGCTTTTCTGGTGTGTTCATTGACTTGAGTTACTCATCTTGCGCCTGTAATAAAAATATAGCCAGTTGTTCTTCGCTGTCTAATAATGCAATGCCGATAAGTTTTGACTTACATAGCTCCAAAATAGCTAAAAATGAAACAATGGCACCGCTACGCCCTTCCTCGAATTTAAACAGTTGGTTAAATTGCAGCTGCTCTTGTGATTGTAGCTGTAGCATAATTTGGCTCATGCGTTCTCGAGTTGATAACGATTCCCGTTGAATATGATGGTGGGCATTGACATCAATATGTTTAACCACACGGGCAAAGGCTGCGGTTAAATCCTGTAGCGTCACTTGCGGTGCGAGTACGACTTCGGTTAGATTATCAGCCTTGTCAGCATTCGCGGCATGATAATCGCGATTAATACGTGGCAGCGAATCAATATCAAGTGCGGCTTGCTTAAATTGCTCATATTCTTTGAGGCGTTCAACCAAGGCAGCCCGAGGATCATCCTCTACCTCTTCGACTTCTTTTTCAACGGGCAATAACATCCGCGATTTAATCTCAGCTAAAATTGCCGCCATTAATAGATATTCAGCGGCTAAGTCCAAGTTTAACCCTTTCATTAAATCAACATATTCCATGTATTGATCGGTTATATCGCTAATAGGTAAATCTAAAATATCGAATTTATGTTTACGAATTAAATACAATAACAAATCAAGCGGTCCCTCAAACGCGTTAAGAAATACGGTTAACGCTTCAGGGGGTATAAATAAATCTTGTGGCTTATCCGCCACCGGCTCGCCGTCAACAATAGCTATTGGTGGCTTAGTTAATTGCTCAATTAACGCTGTATTGTCGATCTTATTCGACGTTTGTTGCTCAGACATTAAATTACACTTATGTTCAACACGTTATTCGAACGGGCTAGGATCGCCAGCGCCAACACGGATAATTTCAAAGCTACCTTCTGACATATCGATAACTGTGGTCGGTTGTTCACCTAAATGACCACCATTAACAATCAAATCAACGTGCTTTTCTAACTTATCACGAATAAGCTCAGGATCAGACTCGGTGATATCTTCTCCTGGAAGGATTAGTGACGTCGACAGGATAGGTTCACCTAATGCATCTAATAACGCATGAGCAATCTTATTATCTGGCACCCGTAAACCAATGGTTTTACGTTTTGGATTTTGGACCCGCTTAGGCACTTCTTTATTGGCGCGAAAAATAAACGTATAACCGCCTGGCGTATTGTTACGTAGTGCACGATAACACTGATTATCGAACTTTGCATAATTGGATATTTGCGCTAAATCACTGCACATCAAAGTAAAGTTATGCTGCTTATCTAAATCTCGAATTCGACAAATACGCTCAAGTGCCCCTTTGTTATCCAACTGACAACCGATGGCATAACCTGAATCCGTCGGGTATATAATCACGCCCCCCTTATTAATAATCTCAATTGCTTGATCAATCAAACGCTGTTGCGGATTCTCAGGGTGAACATAAAAAAATTGGCTCATACTTCTTCCTTAGTGTGCGCTAGCCTCTTGAGGCTGCGCGTATTCTGGCCATCGTTGCCAAATAGGAGTTACCCCTTTAGCAAAATAAAGGTTTCGCCCAAGCTCTATCCAGCTTGAAGGAAAGTGAAAGTCACTGCCAGCTGAGGCGAGTAGCTCATATTCTTGGGCCAACGATGCTAAATGCTGACGGTGTGGCGGTGCTAACTGGCAACCTGCGGCCTCTAAGCCATCACCACCAGCGGCTTTAAATGCCACGGTAAGCTTACGTAGCCATTTCCCAGAGAGCTTGTACCCCATCGGGTGGGCTAACACGGCTAAGCCCCCACTTTGTTGTATCACATCAATCGCAGACTTCATATCAGGCCAAGGGCTAGGCACATAACCAACTTTGGTTCGCGCTAGGTATTTTTTAAACGCTGTGGCATTGTCTTTTACCACTCCTTGCTCAATTAAATAACGGGCAATATGGCCACGGCCAATCTGCCCTTCTCCCGCAATGCGCTTAGCACCGTCATATACATCAGTGACCAAACCAGTCTTTTCTAAACGCCTAGCAATCTCTTTTGCACGGGCTTCACGGATCTCACTTTGCTTAGTCAAATAGTCAATCATCGCCGGATGCTCACGATCAAAGTGTAGGCCAACGATATGAATATCTTTGTTTTCCCAGCAGGTTGATATCTCAACACCGTTAATTAGACGTATGTCTAATTTGTTATCAGCTATAGCTTTTTGGACTAAAGGAATGCCATCAGTGGTGTCGTGATCGGTTAAAGCTAAGACGTCGACACCCCTTTCTACAGCGCGTTCTAGCAGCTGTTGTGGTGTTAACTTGCCATCAGAGACTGTGCTATGGCAGTGCAGATCAAAAATCATTTACTCTAAACCTTATAAGAAGTTTTCACAGACGCGAAAATGTTACTTGACAATAGAACCAAAATATTATCTTCTATAGCGACTATTTAGCTTGCGGTGTTTACAATTTTATCAACGATTACCAATTAACAGTTGAATAAATACCGACAAAGCACACTAAAAACGAATTAGAGCTTATTATGCAACAAAACGTACAGACTATCCTTACAAATTTATGGTGGTGGCGCGATCAATTTTCGCGGGACCAGTCTGTTGTTGCATAAAATAACCCAAACAACTACTAAACCCGCTTCTCATAGCGGGTTTTTTTATAGATAAATTCGCTTCAAGCATTAACACGGAATACAGTGAATTAAACCGATGATACAAAGTCAAATAAGTAAAACCACTTGTCGTTACAGTCAGAGCCCTACCGAGCTATTTGCCCAGTTAACGCAGGACAAACACGATGTTATGCTTCTCGAATCTGCGGAGATCAATAGCAAAGATAACTTAAAAAGCCTCTTGCTTGTCTCAAGTGCACTGAAAATTACCTGCCAACACCGACAAGTTACCTTCACCGCACTTAATGACAATGGCCTGCCACTTATTGTCCAATTAAAACAGCACTTCACTGATTATCACAAAGCGAGTGACCAACACCTATTAACCATTGAATACCCACAACCACCCATTGAGCTAGACCAAGATCTACGCCTTAAAGCACCGTCACCATTTAGTGCTCTGCGTGATTTGCAACAACTATTAAGTCAAGGAAGTCATGACCAACATCGCTTTATTGCTGGCACCTTTGCTTATGACATGATTGCTAGTATCGAAGACCTACCAGAAGTACAGAGCAACAATAACCATTGTCCCGACTTTGTTTTCTACTTAATTGAAGATATGGTGATGCTGGACCATCAAGGGGGAGAGTCGGTGGTGATCTCTCATCAATTTAACCCTGCTCTAACCGATGTAATCAATCAAAAACACCAAGCCCTTGTCGAGCAGGTGAATAACTTTGAACCTAATGAGTTAGTTGGCGCACCGATAACAACTCCGGTACAAGTTAATATCGATGATGACTCATTTAAAGGCATCGTTAATGGTTTGAAACAGCAAATTATACAGGGCAATATTTTTCAAGTCGTGCCATCGCGCGCATTTACGATGGATTGCCCCAACCCATTTGCCGCCTATAACCAACTTAAAGCCACGAACCCATCACCTTATATGTTTTACATTAAGGATGCAGATTTTGTGTTATTTGGCGCATCCCCTGAAAGTGCGCTTAAGTATGAACAACTCAGTAATCAAGTTGAAGTTTATCCCATTGCGGGCACTAGACGTCGTGGTTTTAATAGTGACGGTAGTATAAACCCCGATTTAGATGGGCGCATGGAATTAGATTTACGTCTTGATAAGAAAGAATTAGCTGAGCATATTATGCTAGTTGACCTTGCTCGAAACGATGTTGCACGCATCAGCGAAGCTGGCACACGCCAAGTCGCGGAACTGCTTAAGGTCGATCGATATTCTCACGTGATGCACCTCGTTTCTCGTGTTACTGGTCAACTTCGCAACGACCTAGACGCTTTGCATGCTTACCAAGCTTGTATGAATATGGGTACTTTAGTGGGTGCGCCTAAGATTAAAGCCTCGGCATTAATTCGCGACGTAGAACAACAGCGCCGTGGTAGCTATGGTGGTGCTGTTGGTTACATTAACAGCGCGGGCGACATGGATACTTGTATCGTTATTCGCTCTGCCTTTGTCAGCAATGGAAAAGCGGTGATTCAAGCCGGAGCTGGTGTGGTATTTGACTCAGACCCACAAGCAGAAGCCGATGAAACCCGCTCAAAGGCACAAGCTGTGATTAGTGCCATTGCGGCAAAAGGAGGTTTTTATGCCTAATTTAATCGATTGTCATGTTTTCTTACTCGATAATTTCGACTCATTTACCTATAACTTGGTTGATCAATTTCGTGTTATGGGCGCAACAGTAACGATTTACCGTAATGATATCGATCCCGAGTTTATTATCGCTCAAATGAATGCCAGCGAATTACCGCCTGTCCTAGTACTTTCTCCAGGACCCGGTGCACCCAGTGAAGCAGGTTGTTTATGTGATTTAATCAGCCGCTGTATCGATAAAGTACCAATGCTAGGTATTTGTCTCGGGCATCAAGCTATAGTTGAAGCATTTGGCGGTAAAATCGGTTTAGCTCCGCAAACTGTTCATGGTAAGTCTTCTGCCATTGTTCACGACAATACAGGCCCTTTTGCTCATTTAATTAACCCAATGCCCGTTGCGCGCTATCATTCTTTGATGGCTCATCACGTACCAGAGCAATTAGAGGTCATTGCAACCATCGACGATATTGTGATGGCGATAACTAATCGCAACAAAACGGTATTAGGTTTTCAATTTCACCCAGAGTCGATACTAACCCCGGATGGTGAGAAACTATTAATTCAATCGCTTAATCATTTAATGACCAGCAAGGAAAGATTATGATCCATTCAATTTTAGAACAACTTTATCAAGGCGAGTCATTAAGTCTTGAACAAAGCCAACAATTATTTAGCCAAATTGTTCAAGGGAATGTTGAGCCTATCGTTCTTAGCTCGATTTTAACCGCATTAAAAATGAAAGGCGAAACACCCGATGAAATCGCAGGTGCAGCCCTCGCTCTCAAAGAAGCGGCAGTGAGTTTTCCAAGCCCTGATTATGATTTTATTGACAGTTGTGGTACCGGTGGCGACGGTTCAGACACCATCAATATTTCAACAGCCAGTGCGTTTGTCGCCGCGGCTTGCGGAATTAAGGTTGCCAAACATGGAAACCGCAGTGTGTCATCAAAGTCCGGCTCAGCTGACTTACTTGAAGCCTTAGGTATCAAGCTAGATATGACGCCAGAACAATCACGCGAGTGTCTTGATAAATACAACTTGTGTTTCCTATTCGCTGTGCAATACCACCAAGGTGTTCGTTTTGCAGTCCCTGTGCGTCAAGCACTCAAAACACGCACCATCTTTAATGTCCTAGGCCCGTTAATCAACCCAGCAGCGCCAAAGACTCAATTAATGGGGGTGTACGATAAAAATCTCATTGAACCTATTGCAAAGACACTACAGTTAGTCGGCGTCACTCGGGCATTAGTCGTCAATGGCTCGGGTCTTGATGAACTTGCCATTCATGGTCCCAGTGATGTTGCTGAGTTAAACAATGGTGTGATCACGACTTATCAAGTCACGCCAGATGACTTAGGTGTTGAAACAACACCTATTGAAGCACTACGCGGTGGTGATGCAGCAGAAAATGCGACACTCATTACAGCGTTGTTAAAAGGCCAAGGGGCACCCGCGCACCAAAATGCGGTGGCAGTCAATGTTGCGGCTACCTTATATCTTAGCAACAACGTGACCAGCCTAGCCGAAGGGGTTAGCTTAGCGAACAAAATTATTTCAAGCGGAAAAGCCTACCAAGTTGTAGAGCAATTAGCTGCCGCCAGTCAGGAGTTTACAGCCTAATGAATTCAGAACGTATCATTGCCGGCACTAAAATTACCGGCACCGTATTAGATCAGATAGTCGCAGATAAAGCACCACAACTTGCGCGTCTAGAAAATGAATATCCTAAGGCCGACATCAGTCAAGGGCTTGAACCATCAAAGCGTAGCTTGTTTGATGCGCTTAATGCGCCTAATGCCAGTTACATCCTAGAATGCAAAAAAGCTTCACCTTCAAAAGGTTTAATTCGTGATGAGTTTAACCTTGGTGAAATCTGCGGTGCTTATCAGCATTATGCCAGTGGTGTATCTGTGCTCACTGACGAAAAATATTTTCAAGGGCGCTTTGAGTATGTTCGTGAAGTGCGAGCCCTTATCGAGCAACCTATTCTGTGTAAAGATTTTTTCATCGACCCTTATCAGATTTTACTAGCAAGATATATGGGTGCAGATGCAATACTCTTAATGCTCTCTGTACTTGATGATGATAAATATCGTGCCCTTAGTGATTTTGCTGCACAGTACCACATGGATATTTTAACCGAGGTCAGCAACCAAGAAGAACTCGAACGTGCTTTAGCGCTTGATGCTAAGATTATCGGTATTAATAATCGTGATTTGCGTGACCTATCTATCGATCTCAATACGACCAAGAAATTGGCACCACAAATTGGTGATGACAGAGTGATAATTTCTGAGTCAGGTATATCAACTCACCAGCAAATCCTTAACTTGTCTCCATTTGTTCAAGGCTTCTTGGTTGGTAGCTCGTTAATGGAGCAACCAAATATTGATCTTGCTTGCCGTGAGCTTATTTATGGTCAAACAAAAATCTGTGGCATGACCAACCCAGAGACAGCAATTGCCGCAGCAGCCGCTGGTGCTGTCTATGGTGGTTTAATCTTTGCGCCTAAGTCACCTCGTTACATTACAGTAGGTACAGCACGAGAAATTATAGACAGCGCCGCGCTTCGCTTTGTTGGAGTATTTGTGAGTGAAGCGGTGGAAAAAGTCGCTGAAATCGCTAATGAACTCACGTTAGATGTTGTTCAATTACACGGTGGAGAAGATCAAGCCTACATCGAACAACTCAAGCCATTATTACCCGCTAGCTGTCAAATTTGGTTGGCGCTGCGTAGCGATAAGCTCTGTGAAGACACACATTATCAAATCGTTGACCGCTTACTGATCGACAGCGCTGTAACCACTGATCATAATATTCAGTTTGGTGGTACGGGCCATACGTTTGACTGGGAAAAAGTCGCCAAACCTACGCGTGAGCAAGCGATGCTGGCAGGTGGTTTAAGTCCAGACAATATAAAACTCGCGGCCAATTGCGGATTTTTGGGCCTAGATGTTAACTCTGGAGTCGAATCTAGCCCAGGGGTTAAAGATTTAGTGCAAATCAAGCGTTTGATGCAACAAATTAGAGCGTATTAATCAACAACGGATTAATGCCATTTTACTTTTAGAATACGATTAACATAAATCAGTATAATTGGGGATACCTAAATGAGTACAGTTTCACCCTATTTCGGCGACTTTGGCGGTATGTTTGTGCCAGAGATCCTTGTGCCAGCATTAGAACAGTTAGAACAAGCGTTCGTCGATAGCCAAAGTGACGAAAGCTTCCAAAACGAATTTATGAGTTTGTTAAAGGACTACGCAGGGCGTCCTACGGCATTAACTTTGTGCCGTAACTTCAGTCCAAATCCATTAGTCAAAATCTATTTAAAGCGCGAAGATTTACTGCATGGCGGTGCACATAAAACTAACCAAGTATTAGGTCAAGCACTGCTAGCTAAACGTATGGGCAAAAAAGAAATAATTGCCGAAACGGGCGCTGGCCAGCACGGCGTTGCTACGGCACTAGCTTGTGCCCTTCTTGGTTTAAAGGCCCGAATCTACATGGGGGCTAAAGATTGTGAACGTCAGCAACCGAATGTATTTCGCATGAAGTTGATGGGCGCTGAAGTTATTCCTGTAACGGCAGGTAGCGGTACGTTAAAAGACGCAGTGAACGAAGCCCTACGTGATTGGTCAGCAAACTATGACAGCAGCCATTACTTGTTAGGAACCGCTGCTGGGCCTCACCCATTCCCGACTATGGTTCGTGAATTCCAAAAGATGATTGGCGAAGAAGCAAAACAGCAAATCCTGGCTGCTGAAGGCCAATTACCTGATACTGTTATTGCATGTGTTGGCGGCGGCTCGAACGCTATAGGTATGTTTAATGACTTTATCGAAGAGAGTGGAGTTGAACTTGTTGGCGTAGAGCCTGCGGGTTTAGGCGTTGATTCAGGCCATCACGGCGCAACGATCGGTAAAGGGCGCAAAGGAATAATCCACGGGACTTATACTTATTTAATGCAAGATAAAGATGGGCAAATTGAGGAGTCTTATTCTGTGTCAGCAGGCCTAGATTACCCGGGCGTTGGACCTCAGCATGCCCACCTCGCCGCCATTGGCCGTGCCCGTTACGAGTCAGTCACTGACGATCAAGCATTAGAAGCATTTCAGCGCTTAGCTCGCAGTGAAGGCATTATCCCTGCCCTCGAGTCATCGCATGCTCTTGCCTATGCTTACCAGTTAGCAAATCAGCTAGATAAGCCAGCAACCTTATTGGTTAACTTATCAGGCCGTGGCGATAAAGATTTAGCCCATGTGACCACTATTCTAGATAATAAAAGCAGCGAAAATTCTCAGGAGGCACAATAATGAGTGACCGTTATCAACAGCTTTTCGCTGATTTAAAAGAAAAAAAACAAGGTGCTTTTGTTCCGTTTGTCTGCATAGGCGATCCAAACCCGGAGCAATCACTAGCGGTTATTGATACGCTAGTTGCCGCTGGTGCGGATGCACTTGAGTTAGGCATTCCCTTCTCTGACCCAAGTGCCGATGGCCCGACAATTCAAGCCGCGAGTGATCGTGCACTTGAAGCGGGCACTACACCAGCGGTGTGCTTTGACATTATCGCTAACATTCGTCGTAAGCACCCTCAAGTACCAATTGGGTTGTTGCTTTACGCCAATTTAGTAGCCTGTAATGGTATCAGTGAGTTCTATCAACAGTGTCAAGCCGCTGGGGTTGATTCTGTTCTAATCGCTGATGTTCCACTTCGCGAAGCCGCGCCATTCAAAGCAGCAGCTGAGCAGGCTTGTATTCAAAGTATTTTTATCGCACCTCCTAATGGCAGCGAAGAGACGCTTAAACAGGTAGCACAGCAAACACAAGGCTATACCTACCTATTAAGCCGTGCTGGTGTAACAGGCACAGAGTCAAAGGTAAAAATGCCCGTTGAAGATTTGATAACCACCTTGAAAGATAATCAAGCTGCACCCCTTCTTCTAGGGTTTGGGATTTCAACACCCGATGATGCTAAAGCCGGTTTGGCCGCCGGTGCTGATGGTATTATTAGTGGCTCAGCAGTAGTTAAGATTATTGAGAATAACCTAGACCAACCGACAATAATGCTAGAACAATTAGCCGCATTCATTTCGAGCATGAAGCAAGCCACATTAAGCTAAGAGGTTTTTCACAAAGCCCTAACTTAAAGCCCATGATTTAGTATTAAATCATGGGCTTTTTCTATCTAAGCACCAATAAGTTATAGCGGCCCGAATGATATTTTATTACAATAGCTTTAAATTTTAATAAGTAAGTCTTATGAAACAGTTACTCGATTTTCTGCCACTATTGGCATTTTTTATTACCTATTACCTTATCGATGTCTATGCCGCAACAGGCGCGTTAATTGCTGCCACAGTCATTCAGTTGGCATTGTTACAAATCATTTTTAAAAAAATTGAGCGAAGCCATTGGATTACCTTTGCTGTTGTTAGTGTTTTTGGTGCGCTCACACTGTACCTCCATGATGATGCTTTCATTAAATGGAAGGTATCCATAATTTACGGTATTTTTGCCGTCGTATTACTTGCCTATCAAGTAATGTCTGACCCTATTCCTAAGAAATTACTCGGTACTGAAATTGATGCACCCGACAGTGTTTGGCGAAATATAACTCTCGGCTGGGCGCTGACCTGTATCGTTAGTGCTATCGCTAATTATTATATTGCATTTAATCTAAGTCTAGATACTTGGGTTAATTTTAAAGTGTTTGGCCTAACCGCCTTAACTTTTGTCTTATTTATTGTCACGGGTATCTACTTGTATAAATATATGCCTGAAGATGAAGAAACCTCAGAACAGGAGAAAAAATAGCATGTGGTATGTCATTTATGCAGAAGATGTTGAAAACAGTTTAGAAAACCGCCTTGCAGCACGACCTGCACATCTTGAGCGTCTACAAATATTAAATAATGAGGGTCGTCTATTAGTCGCCGGACCAACCCCTGCCATCGATAGTGAAGATCCAGGCGCCGCAGGCTTTACTGGTTCATTGGTTATTGCCGAATTCGATTCGCTAACACAAGCCCAACAATGGGCAGACGCTGATCCGTATATTACTGCCGGTGTATATCAACAAGTTACTGTTAAGCCGTATAAGAAAGTACTCCCTTAGTCCATGGCCAACCAAGCTCGTATAAAACTCACCATTCAGCGATTACAACCAGGGATTTTTATCGAAATCCCAGTTGGCTGGAATGAACATCCGTTTATGTTCAACCGCTTTAAGATAACGTCACAAAAACAAATAGCGATGTTAAATCAGGCTAATATTAGCCATGTTTATGCCATTCCTCACAAGAGTACTGCGAACCCTTTACCGGCCATCGAAGAGTCATCACAACCCCCGATTAACAGCAATGTTAATATGCAGCCACAACTCGATGAGTTAACCAAAATAAAGCAAAAGCAGATTGAAGCTATGCAGGGTTACCGTCGTTCATTAAAAAAATGTGAAGGAGCCTACCAAATAGCAGTAAGTCAGGTTCGGTCTTTAACCAGTAAAATAAAAGCCCGCCCTTTACTCGCGATGCAGGAAGCGGAAGAAGTGATCAGTTCGATGGCTGAAGCACTAATGGCTAAAGATGATCTTGTTCTTCATTTAGTCGGAGATGACAGAGACGATATCGATATCCACCAGCACGCAATCTCAGTATCGTTATTGTCGATGATGATCGGCAATTACTTAAAGTATGACAAACAGCAAATTGAAGATTTAGGTACAGCGGGTTTACTCCATGATATTGGTAAAATGAAAATACCAAGCCAATTTTATACCGGCAAAGATGTGTCTCCAGCAAAACGTAAATTTGTTACTGAAAAGCATACTGAATACTCTGTTGAATATCTCAATAACGCGCCAAATATTTCTGATAATGTAAAACAACTTGTTCTCGAGCACCATGAATTCGCTGATGGAAGTGGCTACCCAAGTCAATTGACTGCTGATAAGTTAAACCCTTTATCATTGGTTATTTCACTGGTTAACTATTATGATAACTTGTGCTATCCGCTAGATGAATCAAAAGCCAAGTCACCTTCACAAGCTTTATCTTTCTTATTTAAAAATAAAGCTCATTTATTTGATCCGCAACAGCTTGGTGCTTTTGTTAAAACCATGGGCGTATACCCTCCTGGTACTTTTGTTCGATTAAATACCGATCAAATTGGTATTGTAATTACTGTTAATTCGAATAAATTACTTTACCCTAATGTAATGGTGTATGATGAAAACATCCCTCGCGATGATGCCGCCATTATTAATATTGAAGATGAAGAAGGGATTGCCATTGAATCGGCAATCTCCGGGCAAGGTTTACCTGAGCAGGTAAGAAGTTACCTCAATCCTCGTTCACGAATCAGCTTTTTCATCGAATAAACAATTATTATCATGCTGTGATTAACCCTCACAGTAACTATTTATCAAGGTTAAGCATTATGAAAGCAATTTCTTTTAACATTAATGGTCTGCGGGCTCGTCTTCATCAGTTAGAAGCTCTCATCGAAAAACATCAACCACAAGTAATTGGCCTGCAAGAAATCAAAGTCGATAACCCACAGTTTCCTTTAGAAGCAGTTGAGGCAATGGGCTATAAAGTATTTTATCACGGTCAAAAGGGCCACTATGGCGTTGCACTTATGACTAACCTTGAGGTGGAAGATGTGCAATATGGCTTTCCAACCGATGAAGAAGATGCACAACGTCGTATGATCATGGCCACTGTCACAACAAAAGCCGGCAATAAAGTTCGCGTGTTAAATGGCTATTTCCCACAAGGGGAAAACCGTAGCCACGAAACCAAGTTCCCTGCAAAAGAAAAGTTCTATCAAGACTTGCAACACTACTTGACCACTAATCACACCAATGAGGAAAATGTGATCGTGATGGGTGATATTAACATCTCTCCAGCGGACATCGATATTGGTATTGGACCAGATAACGCGAAGCGCTGGTTACGCACTGGTAAGTGCAGCTTTTTACCCGAAGAGCGCGAATGGCTAGGGACTTTACAAGGCTGGGGCTTAGACGACACGTTCCGTTTATTACACCCAGAAAGAGAAGAATGCTATAGCTGGTTTGATTATCGTTCACGTGGCTTTGATGATAACCGTGGCCTACGTATTGATGTTATTCTAGCAACACAAAACCTTAGTCAATATTGTACTGAATCGGATGTTGATTATGAGCTTCGTGGTATTGACAAACCATCAGATCATGCACCGATTTGGTCTAGCTTCGAATTTTAGGCTGATTCCCTATTCCATGGTTTAATCAATTTATCCTTTTTGTTTATTGACAATTGAGCACCTTTTGTTCAAGATTTAGCTGTCAATAAACAACGAGGAACCTATTAAAGATATGCTAAAAATCCGTCAAGCCACCCTCGATGATCTCACTGAAATTGATTCAATTTATAATCACTATATTCGTCACTCAGCAGCAACTTTCGATTTAAAACCTTGGCCTTCAGAGAAGCGACAAGCTTGGTTTAAACATATTAAAAGCTCCCCTCGCAACGAAGTATTAGTTGCTGTGCACCATGAACAAGTGGTTGCATTTGCGTTTAATAGTCCTTACAACCTAAAAGCCGCTTATGCTAACTCGACCGAAATCACTATTTATAAATCTCCAGCTTGCCAACTTAAAGGCGTCGGTAAAATCTTGTTCCGTTATTTGTTTGAGGCGCTCGAAAAACACCAATTCCACAGAGCATACAGCTTAATCACCTTGCCAAACCCAGAGTCAGTCAAATTACACCAGAACTTCGACTTTAAGCATATTGGCACTTTAACCGAATCAGGTTTGAAATTTGCTCAATATCATGACGTTGCTATCCTAGAAAAAGCACTTAACTAGCACTACAGGCGTTTTTACACTACAATGCGCCTGTTTTTCCATCTTGAGAACATCTTTGTCTATGTTTTACGCCTGTCCTATTTGCGATCAGCAGCTCGTGCTATCACCAAGCCATACCAACCTAAGTTGTAGTAACAACCACCAGTTTGATCGAGCCAAGCAAGGGTATTTCAATCTATTACCCGTTCAACGTAAAAAGTCAAAGCAACCTGGAGATAGTAAAGAAATGATTAGCGCTCGTCATGACTTTCTTAATGCAGACTATTATCAGCCGTTAGCTGAAAAAATTGCCCAAATAATTAAGCAGCAGCAAGTGTCTACCCTACTCGATTTAGGTTGTGGTGAAGGCTACTACACAAGACAGGTTAAGCAAAGAGTGACATCGTTAGACACTTACGGGGTCGATATATCCAAACCCGCGATTATTAAAGCTGCTAAGCAAGACAAACAAGGGCATTATAGTGTCGCTAGCTCAGATAAATTACCATTAGTTGATAACTGTATCGACTTAATCTTAAAGGTTTATGCACCAGCAAATGAGGATGAGTTAAAGCGTGTAGTAACTGACAAAGGGCTGCTACTGACAATTACCCCTGGTCCTCGCCACCTCTGGCAGCTCAGAGAGTATATTTATCAAGATGTTAGGGCTCATGATACTCAAGACACAGTGTTTAAAGGTTTTAAACGCATGAGCAGCGAAAATTTCAGTTTCACAATTTGCCCAACTGATGAACATCGTGTCGCCCTATTACAAATGACGCCATTTGCGTGGAAAGCAAATGAAGTAATCACCGAGCAAATCCAACAGGCTCAGAATCTTAATATTGAATTGGATTTCGTGATTAACCTCTATCAGACTCTGGAGTAGTTTAAGCTATTAGTGTCAATTAACCTCCCCTGACAGGACGTAACTCCGGTTATGACATCGGGACATTACAATAAACAGCGTGACTAGTTTAATACGAGATACTCAACAGACCCACGCTTTTGCATTGTGACATAAAGGCGTGACTGATCATTTGATAAGGCGACGTTTGTTGGAAATAAGCCCTTAAGACGAAACTCTTTTATCACGCGCCCTTGCGGCGTTACTTTTAATACAACCCCAGCTCCATAGCGGGCGATATAGAGGTTGCCAAGTTTGTCACAACGCATGCCATCAAGCCCATGCTCGTTAAATTCGATCAACAGGCGCTTGTTACTAATATTATGGTTCTTATCAAGATCGTATGCCCATACTTTACGTTGAACACTCTCATTAACATATAATATTTTCTCGTTTGGGCTGATAGCAATACCGTTAGTCGTTCCTAGGTTTTCCGCCATTCGTTGCGTTTGCCCATCCGGGCTAATACGCCACAGTTGACCATTTCCTTTCGACCAATTAGGATCACTGGCAAACAAAGTCCCATCGCTCATCATCGCAATATCATTGGGCTGATTCATTTCTGCATTATGAGCATGAACCGAAACACTTTTTGTTTTTGGATCAACCATTAAAATGTTGTGTCCAGTGTAATCGGCAACATACAACAAACCTGATGGAGAAAATTGTAATCCATTTCCCGTACTTCCCTCAGGTAATGCTACATATAATTGCGCGCTTCCCTTCGAGTCTATCTTGCCAATGGTACCTTGCTTTGAGAAATTAACCGCGTATAAGTAACCATGAGGGCCAACAACCGGTCCTTCAACACCTTGGGTAAACGTCGACTCTGCGACTAGATCAATACTGTCTCTCACCGGCTTTGGTGAATTAGCAAAAGCAGAAATCGATATAAATGATGAAAGAACGAAAGCAACACGGTATTTCAGATTATGATTCATAAAATTAGCTGTTGAGAAATATAATGCTCTTGATACTAGCACCAAAGTATTGACAAAAAAAAGCCTAATCAATTCAATTTCAATGGTTTAATATGATCTAGCTGTTGTTTAGTGACTAGCGTATGAAATTCTTGCGCGAGTAGATGACTTTGTTTCATCACCTCGCCCCAATAGGTTTGCCTCTGAGTTAAACTCATGGTTTTAAAGTCATTTCTATCTGGAATTTTCTGTAACGGTAACTGCCTGATGAAATCTTTTGTCGGTGTTAACATAACCACATTATCATAATGTGCGTCGAGAGGCTTACGCTTAAGATTTTTATCAAACCATCCTGCTTTTGGTTGATTAGTAAAGTGAGGGTACAACACTAGAGGCTGCTCTTCACTCCCTTCAAATTTACTATTAAAATGATAATCGATTAATCCACCATCTCGAAAGACACCGGGCGGTGCCCCATTAATATGAGGTATTCCGGGCAGCAACATCGGTATAGCACCGGAAGCAAGAAGTGATTGTTTTATATTATCAGGTGTTAGTTCAACGTAACAAGTGTCTAAACCATGTAAATCTGAGATAACTAAACTCTTCACATCAGCGCCAATAACAATGCGTTTACAATGCTTATTAAGCCTTGAACGCTCAATTCTATTTGCACAGAATGCGTTGAGCAAGCCAAACAGTTGTAATAACGAGACCTCACTCGACAGGAGGCCTTGGGTGCGCGCGGTAATGAAGTTGGCTTTAAATATAGGGTTTTCTAGTATTTCCTTGATACCCGTGTCGCCCAACGTTTTGTTGACCAACGCGATACTTTTTAGCTCAATTTCTTGTGCCGTTGCGCCCTTTGGATAATCTAAAGCGGCATAGTCATCAGCCAAACGTCTTATCGCTGCAATCGGATTGGCCTGAGCGAGCGCTGAAAAACGAAAGGCCCCCGCCGATGAGCCTATAAGTCGAAGAGGTGTGGTGCGGCCGTTAAAAAACTCACCAAATAAATAGCAGTCTAAGCCAAACAGTGTGAACCATTTGGGCCCACCGCTCGCGCCGAGCATGGTATGGAAATAATCAGGGTGTAGGCCATGGCGATGAATATGGCTAAGCGCTGTTGAACCAGCGCTTACGTCGAGGAGCGGCATCAAGTATTAAGGTAAGTCAAAGGCTTTATTGAGTTTTGAATAAGCATCATTTAACAACTGAGCCATATCCATGTAACTTGCTTTGGCATGAATAGGCTTCACTGACATACCAGCATTTATCATTTGAGTGCGAACTTCACTACACCAAGATAATAAATTCCTAGATAAAGGTTGTTTTGAGCGATGTCCCAACCAGATAAGCCCTTGGTAGGGAATGCTTAGCACTAATAAAGACATCGCCAGTGCGCGTGGAATCACATCTTCACCAAAATAAAGAAATTGAACAACAAAAGAAAGGCTTGCGATCATTGGTGCAACTTTTTGTAATAATTTACACAGCGCGATAATTCGACCTTCAGGGAAGATAGCCGACAACTCGCGTTGTTGAGGCCATAAGTGTTGATAAAGTCGTCCTTGCTCGATCAATTGTTTTAATTCATGCATATTTTTTCCTAACAATTGGTGTTAAAGCAATCTTTTATAGTCTACAGTTGATTTAAATTAATAAAACTCTAAGTGGAACTAGTTTATCTCTTATCCCATAGTATAATACAGCTTACACACTTTATGTGCTGTGTTTGCTATTTTTGCTAAATATCTTCGAAGTTTCAACATACTGTATCGCAATACACAATCAACAGTCCATAACTAGTTCACCTTCAACACAATACAAGCACAAAATGTGTGCGGTTATTGAAACGTTTAATTTACTGGTAGTAATAATGACAGATAAGCTTGTTTTTATATTAAACTGCGGCAGCTCCTCGCTGAAGTTCGCATTGATTGACACCCAAACCCAACAACAAATATTAAGCGGATTGGCAGATTCGTTGGCAAGTGACTCTCCTATTATCACGATAAAATATCAAGGCAATAAACACCGTGTTACATTGCCTGCCCAAGCCGCTCATCAACAGGCCATAGACACTGTAGTTGCGTTTTTGCAACAGCATCAACTTGCAACTCATGTTGTCGCCGTAGGTCATCGCGTCGTGCATGGCGGTGAAGCCTTTACAGAGTCTGTCATTATTACCCCGCAAGTATTATCGCAGATAGAGCAAGTTTCACAGCTAGCCCCATTGCATAACCCAGCGAATATCATAGGTATCAAAGCAGCGCAGCAAGCATTTAATCAATTACCGCAAGTGGCGGTCTTTGATACGGCCTTCCATCAAACGATCCCTGCAAAGGCTTACCTGTACCCTTTGCCTTATTCACTTTACGAAGAACACGGTATCCGCCGTTATGGTTTTCACGGTACTAGCCATTTTTATGTGACCCAGCAAGCTTCTCAATTATTAGGAATCGAACGTGATCAACTCAACATCATTAGCGCTCACCTTGGTAATGGGGCAAGTGTCACTGCGATAAAAAACGGGCAAAGTGTTGACACAAGTATGGGTCTAACGCCGTTAGAAGGTTTAGTGATGGGAACTCGCTGTGGTGATATAGACCCTGCAATCTCCCACTTTTTGATTGACCAACTCGGTTATCAGCAAGCACAGGTTAATCAACTGCTCAATAAAGAGAGTGGCTTACTTGGTTTATCTCAGCTATCTAATGATTGCCGAGTATTGGAAGAGGAAGCTGAACAAGGCCACGAAGGGGCTCGTCTTGCATTAGACATATTTTGTTATCGTCTGGCAAAATACATTGCCTCTTATACTGTCCCGCTAGGTCAGCTCGATGCAGTGGTGTTTACAGGAGGCATCGGCGAAAACTCAGACATGATTCGTGAAAATGTGTTACGACAACTCTCAATCTTTGGTTTTAAAGTCGATCACGACAAAAACCAAGCCGCACGTTTTGGCGCTTCTGGCATCATCACTAATAATGCAGGTCCGCAGGCAATCGTCATCCCGACTAATGAAGAGCTTGTCATTGCCCAAGACTCAATTCGCTTAATTCAACAGGAGCAATAAGTTATGGCTAGAACGATAATGTTAGTCCCTGTTGGGTTTGGTGTCGGCTTGACCTCAGTGAGTATGGGGATTGTTCATGCCTTAGAGCGTCACGGTATTAAAGTGAATTTCTTTAAACCCATTGCCCAGCCAAGTAACGGTGATACAGGGCCTGAGCGTTCAACCGCCATCATTGGGCTTAACCCAAACATTAAACCACCGCAGCCTTTCGCACCGAGCTATGTTGCCAACTTAATGAGTGGTAATAAAGCCGATACCCTGCTTGAAGAAATCGTAGAGCGTGCTAATAAAGCCCTTGAAGGTAATGATATTTTAGTCATAGAAGGGATGGTCCCCACTCGAAAGCAACAATACTCTTCAAGACTCAATAATAAAATTGCTACGGCACTTGATGCCGAGGTTGTTTTCGTCACCTCTCCGGGTGCAGATAGTGCTATTCAACAAAAAGAGCGGATTGAAATTGCTTGTCAAAGTTTTGGGGGCACGAGCTCAGAGCGTATTTTAGGCTGTATCGTTAACCAAATTAATGCCCCTATCGATGAACATGGCGTTATTCGACCGGACTTAGCTGGAAGCTTATCAGGAACACATCAAAAACAAATGGAAGTTTTCCAACTGTTTGGCCGCAGTCCGATTCGTGTTCTGGGTTATGTACCATGGAACGAGAAGATTATCGCACCAAGAGTGATTGACTTAGCTAATCACTTAAAAGCCAAAGTCATCAATGAAGGACAGCTGCATTCGCGTAGACTGCGCAGCATTAGTTTCTGCGCACGAAGTATTCCCAATATGGTTGACAACTTTAACGCTGACAAACTGCTGGTTGCTTCAGGTGATCGATCTGATGTTATTGTTTCAGTGTGTTTGGCTGCGATGAACGGCGTTAAAATTGGTGCGTTGTTACTCACCAATGGCTATGAACCTGAAGAGCCAGTCATGAAATTATGCGAACAAGCAATGGCTACCGGCCTACCAATTTTGCTCGTTGAAACGAATACTTGGCAAACGTCGATTGATTTGCAAAGTTTTAATCACGAAGTGCCTATCGATGACACCAAACGTATTTATAACGTCCAAGAGTTTATGGCCAGTCACATAGACAAACATTGGATCAGTTCCTTAACTCAAGTATCCAGTCGTGAGCGTCGCCTTTCTCCAGCGGCTTTCCGTTACAAATTAACTGAAATGGCCCGTACCGCAGGTAAAACAATTGTGTTACCTGAGGGTGAAGAACCTCGAACGATTAAAGCCGCTGCTATTTGTTCTATGCGTAATATTGCTAACTGTATCTTGTTGGGTAACCCAGAAGCGATTGAGTTAACAGCAAAGCAACAAGGCTTAGAGCTTGGCCCTGGCGTGAGTATTATTGACCCTGAGCAAGTGCGCCAATTATATGTCGCCCCAATGGTTAAACTGCGTGAACATAAAGGCATCACAGATATCATCGCTTTAGAGCAACTGCAAGATAATGTTGTCCTTGGTTCTATGATGCTGGCCTTAGGGGAAGTCGATGGTCTGGTGTCTGGCGCAGTCCATACAACGGCCAACACTATCCGCCCTCCATTGCAGTTGGTTAAAACAGCACCTAATACTAGTTTGGTGTCATCAATTTTCTTTATGTTGCTGCCTGATCAAGTGCTAATTTACGGTGACTGTGCCATCAATCCCGATCCAACAGCGGAACAATTAGCTGAAATAGCAATACAATCTGCCGACTCAGCGACAGCGTTTGGCATCCAGCCTAAAGTAGCGATGATTAGTTATTCTACGGGTACATCTGGCTCAGGCTCTGATGTCGAAAAAGTCCGTGAAGCGACAGAACTTGCTAAACAAAAACGTCCAGACTTAGTGATCGATGGACCATTACAGTACGATGCCGCTGTCATGAAAAACGTTGCAGCATCTAAAGCACCTAATAGTCCTGTTGCAGGTCAGGCGAACGTTTTTATCTTCCCTGACCTTAATACCGGTAATACAACCTACAAAGCGGTACAGCGTAGTGCTGACCTCATTAGTATTGGGCCAATGCTGCAAGGGATGAAAAAACCAGTTAATGACTTATCTCGTGGTGCATTAGTCGATGATATTGTTTACACTATTGCGCTAACAGCAATTCAAGGACAACAAGCGGAAGAAAATGAATATAATGACTAACCTACTCCCTGTTAAAGCTATTACATTATTAGCAACACTATTACTTACATTTACGCTCACAGGTTGTGGCGGTGCAGATTCAAAAAAACTCCCTGAGGATGTTGCAGAAGAGTTTATTAATGCCGTATACAACACCAAAGATATTTCGGTAATTAAACAGCATTCGTCAGACAAAGTGTTAGATTTAATTGAACACTACCGTACCGTTAAGATGATTCAGCGACACTTAATGGACTTAACGTTAGATTCAGCTAAAATTCAAGTGACGGATGTCGGCGGTGACTTTTTTAGAAAATCTAAAAAAGATAATAAAGTTGAAATCCATATTCGAGGAGACTTTCAAGGTAATAAAAAAGCCGATGACCGTTTCATTTTAATGACTTGGCAAGATGGTCGCTGGAAAGTCAAGAAAGTTACTAAATCGTAATTAACAGACTCGTTTTAAAGTAATTGCTCAAAAACCGAACATTCAGTTCGGTTTTTTCATTTATAATTAATTATTTATTACAGATTTATTACAATATGTCGATATAGTAAAGGAGTGCCGTTTATTCAAAGAGTCACCATAGAGTAATTTCTTTGAATCTCTCTTATACTATAAATATCTGCAAATGCGGAAAATAAAAAAAACGGCTTACTTTAACTGGTTACTGAAAGTTGGGACAACTATGCAAATAAAACATAAACTAACGCTAAGTACGGCACTACTCGTTTTAAGCTTAATCATCATGCTAATACTAGAAACCTACAGTATTAATACGATGAATCGCTTAGTCGAGGGGGTCAAAACTGCAGACGCCATTGATAAGGATGTTTTACAGCTACGCCGCAATGAAAAGGACTTTCTCGCACGAAAAGATGAAAAATACGTCAAGAAGTTTGATAAGAATATTTCCAAGCTAATGACGCATACCCAAGAGCTTGAAACTCTGTTTGCAGACTTTGATTTGCCAAATACAGAAATCAAACAACTGCAACTGGTTGTAAAAGACTACCAAAAGAAGTTTCATGCCCTCAACCAGTTACAAAAGCACATTGGTTATAGTAAGGATGACGGCTTAAATAAAAAGCTTCGCAATGCTGCACACCGTCTTGAAACAGGCATTGATTCACAGGATTTAGTGTTAGTAACTAATGTACTTCAGCTACGCCGTCACGAAAAAGATTTTATGCTTCGCCTCGACCCTAAGTATGTTGATAAGGCCAACAAACAGATACAGGTGATTAAACGCCACTTGGTGAGTAACAATCTCACAACTGCGCCACTTGTTGAATACGACAAAAGCTTTAACGGCTACGTTGATGCAACTAAAACCTTTGGCTTAACAGCGTATGAAGGTTCATTAGGAGAGCTTCGTAAAACCATCCATTCGACTGAAACCTTATTAGATAAAGTCATCGAAATTAATAGCAAACAAATAGACGACACGACCCAACAAGTAACGTTTTTACTGTACGGCCTTTTTACCGTGATATTCGTCATTGCGGTTTCATTATCGATGTATACAACCCGCAGTATCTTACGACCAATACATGCTTTACGTGATCTAATGATAACCATTAGACAATCGAAGGATTTAACCCTGCGAGCAAACGAGAATCAGTCTGATGAAATCTCTGATATGGCCCATCATTTTAACGATATGATTGCCCAATTTAGAACATTGATTGTTGATGTTAATTCATCGGTTTCAACACTAAATACTACCACAGATAGTCTCGCAGCAAATGTTGAGATCACCTCATCTGGGGTTCAGTCCCAAATGTCTGAAACAGACATGGTGGCAACAGCAATTACTGAAATGGTTGCAACAGTCGATGAAATAGCGAGGAACACAACAGATACGGCAAATAAAGCTGAAGACACAAATACAAATGCACAATTAGGCCGAGCTGGTGTTGAGCAAACGATTGAACAAATCAATCAACTTTCAAGCAATCTGCTTAACTCAGAAAGTGTGATCACCCAGCTTGAAACCGACAGTAAGAGCATTGGCTCAGTATTAGATGTCATTCGTGGTATCGCCGAGCAAACAAACCTGTTAGCGCTTAATGCGGCCATTGAAGCGGCAAGAGCCGGCGAGCAAGGCCGTGGCTTCGCGGTTGTTGCGGATGAGGTACGATCATTAGCAAGTAAGACACAAGACTCGACCAGTGAAATTGAGACGATTATTGAACAGTTCCAAGGACGCACTACTGAAATAGTTGCGTTAATGGCCGCCTGTCGTGATCAAGGTAAAGTCAGTGCTGAACAAGCAGCTAGCACAGGAAAAATGCTGAGAGAGATTACAGATGATATCTCAGAAATTTTAGGCATGACCACATCTGTTGCTGCAGCTATTGAGGAGCAGAGTGCCGTCGCTGCTGAGGTTAATACTCATATTGTTTCAATTCGTGATGTCACGGATCAAACATCTGAGTCAGCTGAGCAAAATGAACAAATGAGTCATGAGGTTTCAAGACAAGCGGATCATTTACATAACGCAGTCGAGCAATTTAAGGTGTAACCCTAGCTGTTCAAATCTAGGATATATAACGTTAAAAAGAGCTGTTCTTACAGCTCTTTTTTTATGCTTAATTTCCCTAACAAACAACATCTATATCGACACCATAATTGCAGGCAGTTATTAATACACTCTTTTGGTTAATATCAATTGCGTCAATAAAGTGAATAATGCTGTAACGAGGATAAACAGATTCGCGAGCAGGCTCTGTGTTAAAGACAGAGCTTGCTACGTAGCGCTCCCCTATCTGTGCAAGACATAGATTGGTGTTTGTAATCTTTCGGCATTGATAGTAGATAATTCGTTTAAACCGCGAAAAGTGTTCAGGTAATTAGTGGAATTGCGATAAATGCTACCTCGCGACAGAGCGTCCAGCAGTTCATAGCAAAAAAATACCGCTCAATGAGCGGTATTTTAAAATTGAGCCTATCAAACTACACTATTTAATAACGGGTGAATTTGAAGTCACTTTAATCATCGTGCCACCTGAAGCTATAAAAGAAGCTAATTGAGTATGAATCTCCGTCAGTACTACTGTGTTAGCGTCTACAGAACTACCACCATATAACGTACTATTGGTTAATAACGAACTATGATGCCCATCAGTGAAACGAACAACACCAGCAACTTGAGCACCATTCTCACCCATAACAGAACTATTAATTGGATCAAGGTTCATATTTTCAACCAAAGGTTCGGTGCCTGAAAGCATAAAGTTAACCGTTGTATTTGGAATAACTTGGTCAGGTAAGCGTGTATCATCCCCCGGTGTCCCGACAAACTCCATCACATGGATAGCATCGGTATTTTGGCTGATGGTTGTAGCATAGTTAATCGGGTCCCCTGAATCTAACAATGTTTGAGCAGCAACAGCAAACTCTTGCGAAAACGGTCCGTAAACAGCGTCGACTAAAGCGTTATACTCTGGTGCACCAGCATCTTTCATTGCTAAAAGGGTTACTTCATCAATCCCTTGATCAGCAGCAGTAGAGATTAATAGTGACTGGAATTGACTTGACGCAACTAACCCCTCTTTAATTGGGCCGCCTAAACCAGGAGACTCCAATAAGAATCCAGCAATACCACCGCCAGGCGCTGCAAAAGAAGCCGCCTTAATAGTATACGGGTTAAATGGTATCGCTTGGCCTGTTGCCGGGTCAATCACAGGCTGATTTGCCACGGCAGTAAATGTAATACCAGTGACTGAACCCAGTGATTGACCTAAGAAACTCACATTAAATGGGTCAATTGCTGTGCCAAGCTCAGGCAATTTATTAACCGCTAAACGTAGTGCAAGTAAATCAAGTTCTGATTGACGTAAGTTATCTCGTGCCGTCAATAAACTCGCCACATTAAGGTAAGCCTCAGGTTTACCATCAGCACCAGATGCTGATAGTGGCACCTCGATACCGCCCATCGCCTCAGGTAATTTTACACTCCCTGCACGATCACCATGGAGTGGATGGTCAATTGCAATGACAGCAATACCAGCTTCAGCCATACTACCAGCAAAACTTAACAAGGTTTCTTTGGTGCTCGTAATTCCATGGGAGTAAATTAATACAGGCCAGCCAGAGTCAGGCATTTCAAGAAGCTCTTTATCACTGGCAACGCGCAAGGCGTTAATCTTATCAAGGTTCGGTAAAGAAACTAGCACAGGGCTTTGTTCAATAGATTGAACAGCAGGAATCGGATTGAATTTGGTTGTGTGTCGGCTTTGGTCTAGTTGAACTGGACCCACTGGCGTTTGCACAGTAAACGTCATTCCAGCAAGTAACGCCGGATTACCGTTAAAGTCAGGTCGTCCAAAAGCGGCCTGTTGGGCAGCATATTGTGTTGCAAATGACTCTTGCGATAGTGCACCAGAGGCTAACGCACCCAACACAGTAATCGGGCTATCACCCATGGCATGAAAACGGCTATATAAACCAGAACACGTTGTTGCAGAAATGGTACTGTCTTGGTTAGTCAATTGACAGTTGTCGGCCGATGGTTTTTCTAAGTAATAAGGCGCATGTAAGGTCGATGTGTAAATACTCGCGCGGCTTGCACCTGTATAAACGGCCATACCTTGTGGTGTCATCGGGTCAATTTGACCAGCATTTACCAGTAAATCACCAGCGTTAGCCATTGTATTTACCAAAGGCTCAATCACCGGCTGGTTAACAAGCATTAACGCTTTGGCAGTAGATAATACATCATGGCTAGATTGTGTGGTAAATGCAGCAGTATAAACTAAGTCATTTTTATCAACACCGGCATTAGCTAAACCTGACTCATATGAATTTACCAGAGTTTGTAACGTAAGTTGGCTAGGTAAAGGTAATGGTGCTGTTGCTACATCCATACGAACAGATTCATACGTTGATGAAGGGGCAATTGGATTATTATTGCTATCTTGAATCAAGTTTGTGATAGCCAAAATATAACCTTGGCTCGCAGCCAGAGGCTTACGAGGCACAATAACAATGCTATTACCTTTAGCTGTCGTGATAAAGTCTTGACCAAACGTCAATTCCTCACCTACCTTACAAGCACTTACCGACGGTTGAGCGCTACACTCTGCATCTGGGGATAGTGGCCCACCAAGTACAGCTTTGAATAATCGAACCGCACCAGGTTGCTCTGCCGTCTCAGCAAGCAATGACACACCGTCTTTAGTGCTAACTTCAATTTTAAATGGGGCTACTGTTGACCATCCGTCTAACGCACCCACCGCTGTGGTTGGATCGGTATAATCAATCACTTGTCCAGCTGCAACAGTTTCACTTGGTACATTTATCGTGCCATCGGTTGTGCCACTAAATAGCAAATCGTTAGGAATAGCCATTACTGCATTGGCTGGGTCGAAAACAATACGTGATAGTGGTTGGCTTTGTTCACCACTTTTCTCGACGTCTTTTTTAATATCTTCGATACTATCACCACTACAGCCCGTCAGGCCTAGCGCACTAGCCACTGCAACACTTAGCAATAATTTTTTCATAAAATTCCCCGTTTACTATAGTTATTATTTTTAATTTCTTCGCTAAGCTTGCTAGAATAGCTAAAAATTTAGAGAGTTAGCATGATCAAAATAACAAAACGTGACCGCTGGCTCCATGAGTCACCTTTAAAACACACGTTTGTTACAAGCCTTAGCAATCAAACTAGTCGCTTGTAGAAACTGAACATCAGACAATTGCATTTCGATTTAATAATATAACACAATCGATTATAGTCATTTTGTTTGCTAATAGCGCCAACTTAACCTAAAGGAAGCTAATAATCTATACCTTAGTGGTACATTTTTTGTTAAAAAGCGCACCGATTTCATCCGCACATTTAAAACAACCATTTTAAATGTGAGTTACATATTAGATAAAAAGCTCTAATTATTTTCGAGTAGGAAGATTAATGTTAGATTATACAATAAAAGAAAACGCCTTATTAAACAAAGTAATCCTAGTGACTGGTGCTGGTGACGGCATCGGCCGACAAGCAGCAATTTCCTATGCAGAACAAGGGGCTAGTGTTATTTTACTAGGAAAGACAGTCAGTAAGCTCGAAGCTGTCTATGATGAAATCATTAATGCTGGTTACCCAGAACCTGCCATCATTCCACTCGATTTAAAAGGTGCTACAGAACAACACTACATTGATATGGCAACGACCATCGAACAACAATACCAGCGTTTAGATGGACTTTTACATAATGCTGGAATTTTAACGGTGTTATCTCCTTTTGAACAAATTGAACAAGATAGTTTTGATGATGTAATGCAGGTTAATGTCAAAGCACCATTTCTGATGACTAAAGCATTGCTTCCTTTAATGAAGAAAACTTCAAACAGCTCAATTGTATTTACATCAAGTGGTGTAGGAAAAAAAGGCCGAGCGTATTGGGGAAGTTATGCTATCTCTAAGTTTGCCACTGAAGGTATGATGGAAACCTTATCCGATGAACTAGAAAATACTTCTGTTCGTGTTAACGCAATTAACCCAGGTGCAACTCAAACAAACATGCGTGCGCGAGCTTATCCAGGCGAAGACGCGACACTTTTAAAAACACCAAAACAAATCATCGCCCCTTGGTTATTTTTAATGGCCGATGAGAGTGCGGATGTCACAGGCCAATCTATTGATGCACAACCCAAATAATAGCAAAAATAGGTAAGGGTCACCTACTTATCAAAAAGCGACAAGTTCGCCCCTTTTGGGAGGACTTGCTGCTCTTTTTTTGCTTTATCCCTTTCAATACGCTTACGCCGACGCTGACACAACATAAGAACTTTACTTTTATCACCATCACTCAGTTGTTGCCAATAAAATCGTTCATCCCTGCTTCTAAAACATCCTTTACAATAGCCTCGGTTATTCACCTCACATACACCGATGCAAGGGCTATCAATGGTGAATAATTGCAATTGATCACGCAATTCATCATTCATATTCTGCCCTCCTTTAATGTCACCCTAAGTGAAAAATCCCGACTCTGTTGCGATATGCTAGCCTAGAGATAAAACGCATATAATAAACAAACCTAGGGGCCTTATTGGGCAAGGCGATTGATTAGCTTATAGCTGGTTATTGAGGCTAAGAGCAATACCGTTCCTGTTTGTTTTTACTGGCTCTAGTGATTAAATATTTAATGCAATGGCTATGACTAAAGGTGTAGGGATAACCGAGCAAAAAAACAACACCACTAGTGAAATTTTACAATGGTTTGTGCTACGGTCAATAGTTCATTTATCTAATCATTCAGAGGTAGCTCAATGGAGCAAGTTTATCGACTGACTATGTCTTGCCCAGATCAAGTCGGCATTGTCGCAAAAATAAGTCAGTTTATCGCCCAGTATAATGGCTCTATCCTGGAAGCAAATCATCATACTGATACCCAGAGTCAATGGTTCTTTATGCGCCATGAGATCACTGCTAGCTCCATCCCTTTTGGCTTAGAAACATTTAAAGAGGCATTTTCACCCATAGCCAATAGTTTACAAATGCAGTGGAACATCAGTGATAGCAACCAAAAGCCTCGCGTCATTCTTATGTGTAGTAAAGAGTCACATTGTATCGCTGATATTCTAAATCGCTGGCACAGTGGGGACCTTGATTGTGACATCCCCTGTGTTATCTCAAACCACCCTGACTTGAAAGACTTAGTAGGTTGGTACGGTATCCCCTTTTATCACGTACCGATAAGCGAGGATAAAGGTGAACATTTTACCAAAGTCAGTGAGATTATTGCGATGCACAAGGCGCAGACAATCGTTTTAGCAAGGTATATGCAGATATTACCACCGACAGTATGCCAACAATATCAACATAAAATTATTAATATACATCACAGTTTCCTACCGTCATTTGCCGGAGCTAAGCCATATCATCAAGCCTATGAACGTGGGGTCAAACTGATCGGTGCCACTTGCCATTATGTTACGGAAGACCTTGATGAAGGTCCTATCATCGAACAAGATGTGGCGAGAATTAACAACCGCATGCAGGCGCATGATATGGTAAGGTTAGGCAAGGACGTAGAAAAGCTAGTGCTAGCTAGAGGGCTTCAAATGCATCTTGAAGATCGTGTTATCGTCCACCATAATAAAACAGTTATTCTTGATTAATTAAACGGTTACTTCCATGACAACAGCTACAGCACCCTACCGCACAGTCGCATTACCTGCATTTAACGATAATTACATTTGGTTGTTAGTTAATGATGATACAAAATGTTGCGTAGTCGTCGACCCTGGCGATGCCGCTGTTGTTCTTCAAGCGATTAATGAACACCAGTTAACGTTATCAGCTATTTTAATCACTCATCATCATAACGATCATGTCGGGGGCGTTAGTGAGCTTGTAACTCAATTAAACCGTGAAATCCCTGTATATGGCCCTACTATTGAAGCGCAACAAGTTGTCACCAAACCCTTGAAGCAAGATGATGTCCTTGTATTAGAGTTCATTGCAGCAACATTTACTGTCCTTGATATCCCAGGACACACTAAAAGCCATATCGCCTTCTACGATAAAAGCAGTCTTTTTTGCGGAGACACTCTTTTTTCGGTTGGCTGTGGCAGAATGTTTGAAGGCACACCACAACAATTTAGCCAATCGCTCGATAAGCTGGCTAAGTTACTCCCATCTACCTTGGTATATTGTGCTCATGAATACACACTCAGTAATATCACATTTGCGCAAGCAGTAGAGCCTGATAATCAGGAGTTGCAGCATTATCAGCAGCTTTGTAAAACGCTAAGGGAGCATAATCAAGCCACCATACCAACCACCATTGGTCATGAGCTTAAAGTAAATCCTTTTTTACGTCTCAATGTTACCGAAGTACGCAATAAGATCATTCAGCACTTTCAAGCACCACAAAAAATCAAGCAATGTGAATCTTTTGCTCTGTTACGTAAATGGAAAGATGACTTCTAGAAAAAATACTTTAACCCTCTGATTATTGGCGATTATCCATCAAGTTACATATTCGTTACGCTTGATGTATAATGCTTCACCCATTTTAGTCGTTTTAAAGGCTCCGCTTTGTCAAAAGTTTCTACCTATTCCCTGCTTTCCGTGGCATTACTCTCTCTAACAGGTTGTCAATTAACCTCGACTGCGCCAGAGTTAATAACCACTCAACAGAACACAGTGCAGCCTCAACCTATCGACACTAATTCCCAAGTTGATGAAAAACAAAGTCAGGAAAGTGCTGTACTAGCAGTGGAACAGCTTAAGCAAGAGGCAGTTTTAAAGCCTCTAGAGCCACACCAAGTAGAAAACTTGTGGCAACGGATTAATATGCAGTTTGCGCTCGAACACCCTCAAAATGAGCAAATCCTGAGACAGCTAAATTGGTATAAGAAACATCCAACCTATATAACTCGCATATCAAAACGTGCGGAGCTTTATCTCCATTTCATCGTTGAAGAAGTGGAGAAACGCAATCTACCGATTGAAATCGCATTGTTACCCGTGGTTGAAAGTTCATTCGATCCCTTTGCCTATTCCCATGGTCAAGCTTCTGGGATGTGGCAAATTGTATCTGGTACAGGCAAACGTTTTGGCTTAGATCAAAATTGGTGGTACGACGGTAGACGTGATATTTATGCATCCACCCATGCTGCACTTGATTACTTGGAATATCTCCATAAATATTTTGATGGGAATTGGCTTCATGCCCTTGCAGCTTACAACTCAGGAGAAGGAAGAGTTCGTCGAGCAATCAATAAAAACCGCAAGGCAGGTAAAAAAACAGATTTTTGGTCATTAAAACTGCCGAAAGAAACTCGTGATTATGTGCCAAAGTTATTGGCTTTTTCAGAATTAATTCGAGAACCTCAAAAGCACGGTATGAAATGGCCACACCTTGATAATCAAGCCGTGTTGACTCGGGTTGACTCTAAAAGTCAAATCGATTTGGCCACAGCAGCTGAGTTTGCACAATTGCCATTAGAGAAATTACATAAACTCAATCCTGGATTTAGCCAATGGGCAACGGATCCTGATGGTGATCACCTCTTGATGTTACCAATTGCGAACGCAACAGCATTTACAACAGCAATTGCCAATACCACAAAGTCTGATCGTATGAAGTGGTTACGCTATAAAATAAAATCAGGTGATAGTCTAAGCACGATAGCACACCGCCACAAAACCAAGGTTTCTGTCATTAAGAAGATGAATGACCTATCATCTAATAACATTCGAGCAGGTCAGCATATACTCATACCAACTTCTGCTGCAGACGGCTCTGTCTATACCCTTTCATCGCTCAACCGCATCGCGAAACAAAGTAATACATCTCGCCGAGGCAGTAAGAGTAACTATACCGTAAAAGCAGGTGATAGCTTGTGGACGATTGCCAAGAAGTATAAGGTAAACCACAAGAGCCTTGCCAAGTGGAACAGCCTAGGCCTTAAAGATACTTTAAAACTGGGTAGAAAGTTAGTAATTTGGCATGGAAGTGATATTAAAGTCGCTAAAAATACACGCACTATTACTTATAAAGTAAGAGCCGGTGACTCAATCGCACGGATTGCGCAAAAATTTAGCCTCAAAGTTTCCGATGTTGTTAGGTGGAATGCACTTGATAAACAGCGCTTTATTCAACCCGGGCAAAAATTAAAACTTCATATTGATGTCACTAAGAGTAATGCTTAATTGTAAATGAAGCTGGTAAGTGTGACTTACCAGCTTCTTCGTTGTTATTTCCTAATCTTAGCCGCCATTGCAACTGCACCGTCCCAGCGCTCACTCTGTTGTAAACTTTTTAGGTTTACCTGCTTACTTTTTAACATTCTTCGTAAGCGCTGTTGTGATGATTTCTGTGCATCCAATGACACAATCTCGTTATAGCGATGCTCGGCAAATGATAAAACTTCTTGAGCAGCGTCGGGGTTATTGCAAACGAGTGCCATATCACAGCCAGCAGACAATGCTGCTTGGGTTCTCTGACAAAAGTCCCCCGCTACACTGGCACCTTCCATCCCAAGATCATCACTAAAAATAACACCATCAAAAGCCAGTTCAGTACGTAATACCTCTTGTAACCAATACTTAGAAAAACCAGCAGGCTTATCACAAAATTGCGGGTAAATCACATGCGCGGGCATTAATGCATCAATGGCCTGCGCTTCTATCAATGAATCAAAAACCGATTGATCTAAAGATTTAATGTGTTGTTTGCTCCGATCGTCAACAGGTAAGTCGATGTGTGAGTCTGCCACTACGCTGCCATGTCCCGGAAAATGTTTACCTGTACATGCCATTCCAGCTTGACTCATGCCATTAATAAACCCACGTGCCAACTGGATAACTTCATCAGGCTGACCTGAAAACGCTCGTTGACCAATTACATTGGAACAAATATCTAGATCAAGAATTGGCGCAAAACTGATATCAATATCAAATGCTAGTAGCTCGCTAGCCATTAGCCAGCCTAACTCAGTTGAAGATTCTATTGCTTTTTGTATATCACCTTGATGGTATTTTAATATAGCCCCCATTGCAGGTATTTCTGTAAATCCCGCTCTAAAGCGTTGAACTCGTCCGCCTTCATGATCCACTGCAATGATAAAATCCGGTCCTGTCACTTGACGTATTTGCGCAATTAGTGAAGTCAATTGCTTAATGTCGGAATAGTTACGGCTAAACAATATGAGTCCACCGACCAGTGGATGTGCAAGTTGCTCCTTTTCTTTGTCACTTAAAGATAACCCTTGTATATCAAGCATCAATGGTCCCACAACACACTCCTATTCCTGCGAAAAATTAATTAAATTATTGAACGCCCTCATATATTTTATACAATGTATTTGGGCTATCACGAGATGTTAGTGTACCATTGTCTAATAGTTTTATTTCAAGTTTCACAAAGAGAAAATAATGATAAGTGTTTTTGACATGTTCAGTATTGGTATCGGGCCATCGAGCTCCCATACTGTTGGCCCTATGCGCGCAGCTGTACGTTTTATTAAAGAGTTAGAACAGCAAGGTCAGTTAAATGTAACAACGCACGTTAAAACAGAGCTTTATGGCTCGTTAGGACAAACTGGTATTGGTCACGGTACTGGCAAAGCGGTCATTTTAGGTTTAGCAGGATATGAGCCTGAATCAATCGATCCAGAAATTGTTGATGATTTTTTGGCGCAAGTAGAAAGTGAACAAACAATCAAACTTTTAGGTAAGCATAGCACTGCTTTTCCTCGTAAAGATGCCATTGTTTTTCACCGAAGAAAAAGTTTACCAACTCATGCAAACGCAATGGAACTATTTGCCTATAACGGCGAAGAACTTTTATATAGCAAAGTGTATTACTCTATTGGTGGCGGTTTCATTGTCGATGAACAAGAAATAAGCGCACTAAAAGAACAGCAACCAGAGCAAGATTTAGCAAAATACCCATTTGATAGTGCTAATGAGTTACTTAGCTTATGTCACGAGCATGGCTTAAGTATTTCTGCGCTGATGATGGAAAATGAGCGTCAAATAGCGTCTGAACAAGCTATCACGGATGGCCTAGTTAGCATTTGGCAAGCAATGAAAAACTGTGTCGACCGAGGGATGCGCCGTGAAGGGATTTTACCGGGCGGGCTCAAGTTACGTCGTCGTGCTGCCTCATTACGTCGCCGCTTATCTGCTGAAAACGGTACTAATGCCGATCCATTATCTGCTATCGACTGGGTAAACCTATTTGCAATGGCAGTCAATGAAGAAAACGCAGCTGGTGGACAAGTTGTGACTGCGCCAACGAACGGTGCAGCAGGTATTATCCCCGCAGTACTTTGTTACTACGATAAGTTCATTCAGCCAGTGACTAATGAAATTGCAGTACGTTATTTATTGGCCGCTGCAGCTATCGGTATTCTTTATAAAAAGAACGCTTCTATTTCTGGTGCAGAAGTTGGCTGTCAGGGTGAAGTCGGTGTGGCGTGTTCAATGGCAGCGGCAGGTTTAACTGAAATTATGGGCGGCACAGCTGAGAATGTTGAAAACGCTGCTGAAATTGGCATGGAGCATAATTTAGGCCTTACATGCGACCCTGTTGGCGGTCTCGTTCAGGTGCCTTGTATTGAACGTAACGCTATGGGTGCAGTTAAAGCGATCAACGCTTCTCGTCTAGCACTTCGAGGGGACGGACACCACAAAGTATCTCTGGATAAAGTTATCAAGACAATGTGGGATACTGGAAATGACATGAAGAGTAAATATAAGGAAACTGCTCGCGGCGGACTCGCCGTTAATATTGTCGAGTGTTAGAAAGAGACAAAAAAGGGGGGTGATTTGTTCACCCCCCTTTTTTATGCTGACTCGCAAGTAACGCTTGGCGAAGATTTATCGCATTGGCAATTCAATATCTTTGAATAACTTATCAATTTGGTCATGATCGCGCATATTAGATGCCTCAGATACAACATTACGTGTTAAATGTGGTGCAAATTCTTCGATAAAGTCATACATATAACTTCTCAAAAACGTTCCCTTTCTAAAGCCTATTTTCGTTGTGGCGTAACCGAATAAATGATTAACATCAATAGCAACTAAATCTTTATCAACTTCTTTGTCAATGGCCATCGAGGCTAACACACCAACACCTAAGCCTAAACGTACATAAGTTTTTAACACATCAGCACTCGTTGCTGTAAAGACAACGTTAGGCTCCAAACCTGCCTTATTAAAGGCAACTTCTAAGTCTGATTTGTTTTGAAAGCCAAATACGTAAGTTACTAGTGGGAATGCAGCGATATCCGCAATTTCTAGCTTTTTAGTTTTCGACAGGATGGCAAGTGGGTGGTCGGCATTAACAACCACAGAGCGACCCCAGTGGTAACAAGGCAGCATAATTAAATCTTCATAGAAATGCATCGATTCAGTTGCAATAGCAAAATCAGCATCACCCTTATTGGCCATTTCACTTATTTGCGCTGGTGTTCCTTGATGCATATGCAGCGAAACTTTTGGGTAATGCTTAATGAACTTACCAATTACATCAGGGAGTGCGTAACGTGCTTGTGTATGTGTCGTAGCAATATTTAACGCCCCTTGGTCAGGTTTGGTGTGCTCATATGCGACAGCTTTAATACCTTCAACCTTTGATAAGATGTCATTAGCAATGTTAATAATATCTTGCCCTGCTTTAGTTACATGGGTTAAATGCTTACCGCTGCGGCCAAAGATTTGAATCCCTAGTTCATCCTCAAGCATTCGTACTTGTTTACTAATTCCAGGCTGAGAAGTAAATAAGCTTTCAGCCGTTGCTGAAACATTTAGATCATTATTATTGACTTCAACAATGTATCTCAGTTGTTGTAATTTCATCTGGTCTTCCTGTGCTGAAATGGCATTTACATAATAATAGCGTTGGCAATATTTATCTTATTGAGAATGTAATAAAGCTACACATCTATGACAAATGGTTATATATAATTAAAAGATACTACAATTTTGGAATAAAGGATAGCGTTAAATAATATGATGGGCTTTATTTTTACTCGGCCTGAGCAAGATCAATGATGTTAAGTTTTTGCCCTTCTGAAACGGTATGATATGATGATCTAACATGTAACCTTTGTTTTTATAAGACATATTTTATGAACACACCAGCAAATGACAAAATCAATTACAATAAAGTGCTGTCGTCTGTAGCATACGATATGCGTAATTCCCTGACGCTCATGTTCCAAACCTTGCAAAATATTGCTAGTCAGTTAGAGAACAACCAGCAACTCACCTCCGAAGAAATCGTTGATATGAATTACCAAGTTCAACGTCTTAATGGTGGGTTAACGCAACTAATGTCCTTACACTCGGCTGATGATGACAAACTCGCAATTAATGTGACTACTGAGCTAGTCAAAGACATGTTAGAGTCTGTTATTTGTCAAAATGATTTGTTTAGCTCTGCAAAAGGCATCAGTATTGAACTCATCGCACCAGACGATTTAACATGGTGCTTTGACCAAGATTTATTGTCATTTTTAATTGACGATGTATTAAGTAATGCAATTCGTTACAGCCGTCAAAAGATCATTATCAAAGTAGATATTGTCGATGGCATGCTAACCATTGAAATATTGGATGACTCACCAGGTTACCCAAAGGCAATGCTGGACGCTGCCGCAGAATCAACAGACATCACTCAATTAACCAGTAGTTTTGGTCGAATGGGCATTGGTCTGCTATTCTCTAAGTTAATCGTTTTTGCACATAAAAATCAGACGTTACACGGCCAGATTGAATTATCAAATGATAGTCAATTAGGCGGTAGCTCTTTCATAATAAAATTACCATAATCAATTCGGAAGTTTATTGATGTCATTATTTATCATTATCGGGATCGCGGTCTTAGTCATTTTGTTGATCGTAGTTACCGTTATGCAACAACAACGCAAAAAACAGGATTCAGAAAAACGGATAGAGGTTGCACGGTTAACATTAGTTATCGATGAAACGGAAGATTTGTTATCTCGTGTCGTCAACATACCAGTGACTAAAGGGTTAATGATCATTCTTCATAATAGGATTCTTGAGACTATTAAATCGGTGCAGCAAATTACCAATGATCGAAACCTAGCGATACAAATTAATGATCGTCAAACACTCATTGAGTCAATCGGGAAAACATTTCAGTCTAAAGGCCTCGAATCATTTCGATTACCTAATGATGACCGTGAAGTACTTCAAATGGTACAGTTGATTAAAAAACTCAAAGGCGTTGTAAATTCAGAGCATAAACGTGGACGAATTAACCCTGAAGTGTTTACTAATGAGATCAAACGAGCTGATTTAATGCAAATTCGCATCAATATCAATTCGATTATTAAACGAGCAAAAATCGCAATGGATGCCAAACAATCAGGTTCAGCTCGGACATACCTAGATAAAGCAATCAAAACGTTGAAAGCGATAAATAGCGATGGCGACAGTTTTGTTAAAGAAAAACTCGATGAAGCCATGGCACTAATGCAGCAACTAGATCAAGTTAAAATTGAGCGCGATGAACGCCAACGAGAAGAGCAAGAAGAAAAATCGAGTACGGATTTAGACGCTTTATTCCAACCGAAGAAAAAGTGGTAATGGCTTAGTTTAGCGCCTTGTCAACGCTGTTATCCTTATATTAAATCCTTTATCGATCTACAGGCACTGTAACAAGAACAACACAGTGCCTTATTTAAATTAACTTAGTCGTTATCTCCTGCCATGCCTCTGTAATAAGATGCTATAGCTTCATTTGACTTATCATTTTGAACCCTACGTTTGCCATCTTTCTATTAAGTAAACTTCTAATAATAGCTGACAAGTGCCTTAGCGAGATGGTTGTCGACACTTTGGCTCTGTAATAGCGATAAATCTGTGGCCTAATCCGTTGATTCAAAGACTTTTAATTAGCCAATTGTGTATCAGATCATCAGTGATAGTTACGCTATAACAAATCAATGATGACGACAATAAATAAAAAAGCCGCTAAATGCGGCTTTATAGAGTTAAAATACTAGTGGCTAACTAAGCTTTCTTAGCTTTTTTAGGAGTACGCTTCTGTTTTTGGTGCTCTACCCATTTACCGTTTTCATAATGAGCGGTCCAGCCAGTTGCTTTCTTCTCGATTTCAGTCATCACATACTGTTCTTTATTCTTACGACTGTAGCGAACAATGGCTAGGTTCCCTTCAGGATCTTGTTGCGGTGCGTCAGCTAAATAATAGAATTTAGGTGAAATTCGCTCTCTAAAGCGATGAAGCTCCGCAACTTGTGGCGCACGAGTCTCGCGAGCCTTAGGGAAGGTATGAGCCGCTAAGAAAATACCCGAAGCACCGTCACGTAGTACAAAGTATGCCTCACTCTTTTCACACTCTAGTTCAGGCAGGTGAACAGGGTCTTCTTTTGGCGGCGCTACTTCACCACTTTTGAGTAACTTACGTGTATTCTTACACTCATCGACATTAGTACAGGCAAAGTACTTACCGAAACGACCATTCTTAAGCTCCATGTCATGGCTACAGCGATCACATTCGATAATAGGGCCATCATAACCTTTAATCTTGAAGGTGCCCTGTTCGATTTCGTTCCCTTCACACGCTGGGTTATTACCACATACATGTAGCTTACGAGTTTCATCAACTAAGTAAGAGTCCATCGCGGTATCACATACCTTACAACGGCGTTTTTGCATAAGAGCCTGTGTTTCGGCTTCTTCATCAACTGCAACAACATCGTCACCAGACGTTAGATTGATAGTCGTCTTACAGCGTTCTTTTGGTGGTAGGTCATAACCGGAACAACCTAAGAAAACGCCAGTAGTCCCCGTACGAATACCCATTTTCCGTTCGCACGTTGGGCATTCAATGTTTGTTAAAACCATTTGATTAGGGCGCATACCACCCTCATCAGGTTCTAAATTAGCTTGGTCGAGTTGCTTTGTAAAACCTTCATAAAAGTTATTTAATGAATCTTTCCAGTCCATCTTACCGTTCGCAATGGCATCGAGTTCTTGTTCCATTTGTGCGGTAAAATCATAAGACAACAATTCGTTAAAATTCTCATCCAAACGATCAGTAACAATCTCTCCCATTTTTTCAGCAAAGAATCGACGGTTTTCGACACGAGCATAACCTCGGTCTTGGATAGTAGAAATAATTGATGCATACGTTGACGGACGACCAATACCACGCTTCTCTAATTCTTTAACTAACGACGCTTCATTGAAACGCGGGGTTGGTTTAGTAAAGTGTTGTTTCGGGTCGAGCTGTTCAAGATTAAGTTCATTACCTACATCGATTGCAGGAAGAACCGCTTCTTCTTCACTCTTACGTTTCACTGCGGTTTGTACCTTAGTCCAACCATCAAAACGAATAGTACGACCTGTCGCTTTTAGCTCGTAGTCTCCTGCCTGTACTTTCAATGTGGTGACATCGTATTGAGCAGGTGTCATTTGACAAGCAACAAACTGACGCCAAATCAACTCATAAAGACGTTCGGCATCTCGCTCCATTTTATTGAGTGACGTTGATGTTCTTGAAACATCACTTGGACGGATAGCTTCATGCGCTTCCTGCGCACCATCTTTACTACCGTAGCGGTTTGGGCTCTCTGGTAAATATTTCTTACCGTATTCATTTTCAATATGATCGCGTACCGACGCGACTGCATCTGCACTTAAATTAGTTGAGTCTGTACGCATATAGGTAATATAACCTGCTTCATACAAACGCTGAGCCATCATCATGGTCTTCTTTACACCAAAGCCTAAACGCGTACTAGCTGCTTGCTGAAGTGTAGAAGTAATAAAAGGAGCACTTGGTTTAGATTTCGTTGGCTTATCTTCACGAGATAGCACTTTAAAGACTGCTTTTTCTAATGCAGCAACCGCGATGTCAGAATCTTTCTGATTGACAGGTTTGAACGCTTTGCCTAATTGCTTAGTAACTTTCATTAACAGTTGCGACTTATCAACCGTTAGCAACTGTGCATGCAGATCCCAATATTCTTCAGGATTAAACGCTTTAATTTCTCGTTCACGCTCAACAACCAATTTAACGGCAACCGATTGAACACGACCCGCAGAAAGGCCTCTGGCGACCTTTTTCCACAATAGTGGAGAAACCATATAGCCAACAACACGATCGAGGAAACGTCGTGCTTGCTGAGCGTTTACGCCATCAATGTTTAACTCTGTTGGTTGCTCAAAAGCATCTGTGATCGCATTTTTGGTGATCTCATTGAAAACAACGCGTTTGAAACGCTCGTCATCACCACCAATAACTTCTCGTAAATGCCAAGCAATCGCTTCCCCTTCTCTATCCAAATCCGACGCTAGATAGACGTGGTCAGCTTTCTCAGCCAAGCTTTTAAGTTCGTTAACGACCTTTTCTTTACCTGGGAGAACTTCATAGTGAGCATCCCAACCACCTTCAGGATCGATACCCATTCGGTTTATTAACTGCTGCTTATCACGAGCAGCTTTATAAATAGCTTTAGCTTCAGGTTCCATCTTACGAACTTCAGCTGGGGTCTTGGTAAATTTATTTTTCTTAACGGCACCAGAAGTTGGCAAGTCACGAATATGTCCCACCGATGATTTAACGATGAAATCTTTACCTAAATATTTATTGATAGTTTTCGCTTTGGCTGGCGACTCCACTATCACTAATGATCTTCCCATAGATTTATATTGTCCGTATGGATTAGCGTTGTACTAGTAATTTTTCAATTTATAGAGCGTAACAAGGAACATTTCAAGACGTTAAGCAAAATAAACTCAATAAAACTAAGATTTTTTACTATTTACTGCTTTTTTGAACGAGAATTATACAAAAATAAAAACGGCGCCTTGAAGGCGCCGTTGGTCGATTTAATCAATCAAACTAACCGAGGCGGTTGAAACAGCGCCACTTGGCACAGTAACAGCAACCACTAATATTCCTGAATCAGACTCATCATCTGCTTTAACTGTCGCAGAGCATCCAGCGATAGCGAATGCACTTGAATTAGCAACGATGCAAGAGTTAGGGCCTACAATCTCACCATTACCAGCAGTAAACTCAATCGTTGTTCCTACTGGTAATAAGCCATTATGTAAATCACTAACATAAGCAATGACAGTTTTTGAACTAGTCGAGATATCAACAGTATTGAAATAATTCCCAGGCACTTTTCTATCTAAACCCGCTTCAATCATGCCAATATTTGCACCAGTTCCTGCTTGCAAGATAGTGATATTTTTAGAGATAGTAACTAACTCTTTTGAACATAACCCACTATCATTATCCTCATCACTACACAGCACACCGTTGTAGATACCGTTTTCTTTGTCAAACTGTTGGTTAATATTAAAATCGATAAACTCTTCATTATCACCCCCAGGCTCAAAACATTCATTGCTTGGAGAATTATAACAGGCCCCGGTCGTTGGGCTTGAACGGTCCGGAGAAGCATCAGAAGCACCAGTTATCACTGAACCATCAGCAAGGCGACCACCAAATAGGCTATCTTCATTATCATCACGAAACGCTTCAGTTAAGTCTGTAAACGCTTCACCATCATCAAAACGACCATTACCATTTGAATCCGCAAATGACTCTTCACCAATTACGTGGGCAAAGATAGTAACGCGGTTACCATAGACCTGCCCTAAACCACCAAATCGATTGCTATAGGCATTATCGTTGCTCTTTGTATTGTTATAAAAACACGGTAAACCAGCCAGACTTAAACCAGTAGCCGTTCCTGAACTGTCATAACAAGTTGCAGAACCTAAAATACGTGTGATTGCTAATGGATCACGATAGTCCGGCGATGGACGTTTTGGTGACTGACTTTTCCATTTGACTGAACAGACACCATTTTCAGTTGAACAAGTCGGATCGATTGCCCCATACTCGGTAGTAAAGTTAATTGTTGTACCATCAGGTACTGGGTTATTAAAGTGATCGGCCAGACGCGCTGTTACATCCACTTCGACCCCGTCAATGGTCCATGCTTCAGGATTTAGCTCAGAAGCTGACAGACTTAAACTATTGTAATCAGCAACCCCTGTTGAGATAGACAATTCACCGGAAATAGTAGAAATAATCGGTTGAGCATTAAGCTTAGCAATTACACGTACCGGTGTTGCAACATTACCCGCTTGCACCACAACATCAACATCTCCGTTCGAGTCTGTTTTCGCTTGTGATGGCGCACTAGGTAGCATAGTAATACCACCGACCGAGGTAGTTAATTCGAAATCCACTAATGCATCAGCGACAGGATTACCAATCTCATCGCGAACAGTAAATGTTACCCTAGACGTCTCACTACGCCCAGCACCACCTGTCCCACGTAACGCAATTGTTGTTGGTGTTGCTGATTTAAATTGAATACTACTTAACCCTGCTGCCGCAACAGTTAAATCAGCACTTTGCGATAGTAATGTTTGACCAATTGTCGTTGTAACAAAAATTGTATCTGTATCACCACAGCCATTATCTTTGTAAGTTGAAATTGCAACACCATTTATCGTTGCAACATCAGTATCTAGTTCTGCTTTACCTTGTTGTGCACAGATAGAAGTAAATTGTACATCAACCGATTGCGCAAGAGGTGTAATCACACCATCAATTCCTGTTTCATTAATGGTTGCTGCAACTGTCGCAGTGCCATTTGCACTGATACTTGATGGCGTTAACGCGATAGCATCCATCGTCACATTAACGGCTGAAACAGAAACAGAGAAATCGAGCGCTGAAGACAAATTATTAATCACAGCAGTAGCAGTACCTGCTCCTTGATTCGCGCCAGCAAACAATACAACAGAGGCAATACCGTCACTATTGGTTAACGCAGTTGTTGTCTTTAATTCACCTATTTCATCGGCTAATGAGAAAATCACTTTAACACCAGCGGAAGGCTCTCCACTTTGCGTTAGCGTTGCTTGTAATGTTGCTGGGTTTGCACTACTAACATTAAGTGTTGCGTTACCATCTTGATCAATTAGACCTAACTTCAAGTCAATCGGACTAATCGCAACAGGGTTGGTGACTGAGAAATCTAATGATGCAGAAGTTGACCCGACTGACGCAAATATTGTACCGGCGCCAGAGACATCACCAGCAAATAACTTTATTGAGGCGATACCTTGCGTATTAGTTAAAGCGTTAAAGACTAATATTTGTCCAACATTATCTGCTAAGGCAAAAGTGACCTTTTTTGTTGGAACAACTTCCCCGTTAACACTGTACGTCGCTCTCACATTAACGGGATTACTGCCATCAACATTGGTAACGACATTGTTTACATCATCAAGTAACACAATATCGATCTGACTTGGACTCACCACCACTGGGTTTGATACAGAGAAGTCTAATGACGAGCTCGCCTCACCCACCGTTGCAATAACAGTACCCGCGCCCGCATTTGGACCAGCAAATAAATCAACCGTCGCCACACCACTGCTGTCAGTTAACGCTGTGGTTACTGTTAATAGACCGACATTATCAAGTAACGCGAAGGTCATTTTAGCCCCAGCAACAGCCACGCCATCTTCTAGATAAGTCGCGGTTAAGTTCACGGCCTCAGCGCCATCAACATTGGTCACTGTCGCACCCGATGTTTTATTCACTAACGCTAACGTTAATTGTGTTGGGCTCACCACTACAGGGTTTGATACCGAGAAGTCTAATGTTGCAGTCGTTTCATTGATTGTTGCGCTAACTGTTCCGGCACCAGCGTTAAGACCAGCGAATAGATCAACCTGTGCAACACCATTACTGTCTGTTAATGCCGTGGTCACTGTTAATGAACCAACGTTATCCAATAAACTAAAGCTTACTTTCGTTCCTGTTACAGGTTGATCATTGTCTAAAAACGTCGCTGTTAAACTGACCGCCTCTTTGCCATCAACATTGGTTACTACCGCACCTGTCGTTTTGTCCTGTAAAGACAAAGTTAGTTTTAATGGACTAACAACAACGGAATCAGGATTAGAGGTAGAGAAATCTAGGGAAGTTGAAACATCATCAGCTGTTGCAGTCACCGTACCGGCTCCTGCAGTTTGTCCTGCATATAATTTTACTGTAGCGACTCCACTACTATCAGTTAATGCACTGGTAATGAGTAACTCACCTATTTCATCAGTCAGTTGCAAATTAACTTTCTTACCCTGTACTGGTTCATCATTTAAAGTAGCAGAGACCACTATGTTACCTGGTGATTGACCATCAACATTACTAATGGTATTGCCACTATCATCAACCAGAGCAATAGATAACACAACAGCAGAAGGGTTTGGATCCGTACCACCGCCGCCAGAACCATCGGAAAGTTCGTTACCACTTCCACAAGCCATGAGGAACAGACACGAAATAAAGATATAAAAATATTGATACGACTGACGCATTGGGCATTCTCCCTGCCAAAATTAATGCATTAAAACTATATTAAGTCTTGATGTTAGATAATTTAAACACAAGATGCAAAAGATCTTATCGAAATTTCAACACATTATTTTAAACTCCTGATGATTTTGATAAGATTTAGCATTCTAAATAGTACAAATTTTTAATATAAAGATTTTGTGCCAACCCCACATGAACATTAAAAACAATAATTAAGGAAATTCATGAGTGATAAAAAGCCAATGAGCCTAACCATGCGTATCGTCATCGGTATGCTGCTCGGCATTGTAATCGGCGCCCTAATTCAATTTACCCTAGCAGACAACGCTTTTGTAAAAGAGTATATCGTTGAAGGCCTATTTTTGGTCGGTGGTAAGATCTTTGTAAACAGTTTGAAAATGCTCGTAGTTCCACTAGTTTTTATTTCACTTATATGTGGTACGTGCTCATTATCCGATCCAAGTAAGCTCGGTCGCTTAGGGGGAAAGTCTATTTTACTTTACCTAAGCACCACGGCTATAGCGATCACACTAGCCATTTCGCTAGCCCTGGTTGTTTCACCCGGTGTTACCGACGGTGAACCGTTAACTTCAGAAGCAACATTTGACGCGAAACAAGCCCCTTCACTATCTCAGGTGTTAATTAATATTGTGCCAAGCAACCCAATCGAAGCAATGGCACAGGGTAACATGCTGCAAATTATCTTATTTGCCTTACTTCTTGGGGTAGCAATCTCTCTTTCTGGTGAAAGTGGTAAACGTGTGGCTAGCCTTTTTAATGACCTGAACGAAGTTGTAATGAAGCTTGTGGTCATTTTAATGAACTTAGCTCCTTACGGTGTCTTTTTCTTAATGGCTAAATTATTTAGTGAAGTGTCTGTAACCACTATATTTAGTCTAGGTAAGTACTTTTTAGTCGTTTTATTTGCCTTAGGAATACATGCTTTAATTACATATCCTCTGTTACTTAAACTACTGACGGGTTTAAACCCTGTCACTTTTATTAAAAAGATGCGTGATGCAGCGCTTTTTGCTTTTAGTACTGCCAGCTCTAACGCAACAATCCCTGTCACGCTGGAAACAGCAACTCAAAAACTAGGGGTTAATAACAATGTGGCATCATTTACCGTTCCATTAGGCGCAACGATTAATATGGATGGCACCGCTATTATGCAAGGTGTGGCCACGGTATTTATTGCCCAAGTATTTGGCGTTGAGCTTGGCATAACCGACTACCTAATGGTTATCTTAACGGCCACTTTAGCATCGGTTGGTACTGCAGGTGTTCCTGGTGTTGGCTTAATAATGTTAGCAATGGTTCTACAGCAGGTCGGTCTCCCAGTTGAAGGTATCGCGTTGATTATTGGTGTTGATCGCTTATTAGACATGACACGTACAGCGGTGAACGTGACAGGTGATAGTATGGTGACATTAATCGTCGGTAAATCAGAGAAAGAAGTTGATGTCGACACTTTCAATAACCCAGCTGCAGGTAAGACTACAGAGACTCTCTAACTAACCCTAAATCCAATAAAAAACCGCACCATGGTAGTCATGGTGCGGTTTTTTTATAACTCGACGTTTACGTAATCAGTGCCTTTTATTTAAATTTAAGGCCGTTAACGTTTCTTTAGCATCAAAAACTACGCCATTGGCTTAATCGCTGCCAAACGTTATATAAACTACTCTCAAGTGATACGGAGGCTGCTTTACCTAGCTTTTCAGATAATGTTTTTGGTAAAACATATTTAATTTGATATACATTCTTTTCTTTAGCCCGTGCCAATAAGTAATCATCACTGGTCGATAGCTCATCGATTAGGCCAAGGCCAATAGCCTGCTCACCAAACCAAGTTTCTCCTGTTGCCACCTTATCGATATCTAGCTGTGGGCGATTTCGATTAACATGTTGCTTAAATAGGCCGTGAACATCATCTATTTCACTTTGAAACTTCTCTCTGTCCTGGTCCGTATTTTCACCAAACATTGTTAACGTGCGTTTATACTCGCCCGCAGTCACTTGTTCAAAGTCTATATCATTTTTCTTCAAAACTTTATTAAAGTTAGGTATTTGAGCGATAACACCAATCGAACCGATAATTGAAAATGGTGCAGCGACAATGCGATTAGCGATACAAGCCATCATATAGCCACCACTTGCTGCTACTTTATCGACCGTAACCGTTAACGGGATCTCTCGCTGTGTTATACGTAGTAACTGACTCGCCGCTAAACCATAGCCATGAACGACCCCTCCTGGGCTTTCTAAACGTAATAGTACCTCATCATTTTTTGTCGCCACTTGAACAATGGCGGTTATCTCACGGCGTAATGAGTCCACCTGATGGGCGTCCATACTCCCTTTAAAGTCAATCACGTAAGTATTCCCTTGCAACACTTGGCCTGATTTTTTTTGCTTTTTTTGTTCTTTAGTAAAGGCTTTATAGTCATCCTTATTCATGATTTCACTACGCAACATGTCACTAGACTGTGTTAATCCTTCACTCAAATTTATGATTTCAAGGGTGCCAGTTTCGCTTTTTCCTTTGCTCGCTGCAGCTATGACCGCTACTACCACGATAATAATCGCTACAACGATGGTTACAATCTCTGCTAAAAACAAGCCGTACTGATATAAAAATTCCAAAATTTATCCTATTAGTATCAAATGAAATATCAAAAACTTAATTCTAGCAAGTTGATAATTTTTTACATCAATTTGTCACACTTTAGTACGGCCACTTGAATATTCGTTTAATTCGATATACAATACATACATTAGAAATTACTAATATAGCGTTTTCGAGAGAGTCCGCTATATAACTATTGAGCCGTCATGATCAAAAGCCATCTGTTACAACCTTTACTTAATGCGTCACTTAATTTCCCTGTAAGGCTTTACCTTATAGTGTCTATTATAGTTATTGCACTACTTTCGCAAATACCACGAATGACCATCGATACAGATCCTGAAAATATGCTCAGTAAAGATGACCCAGCTCGTCTCTATCATCAACAGATCAAACAGCAATTTTTATTACATGACGCAATGGTCCTCGGCGTGGTCCATCATGAGAGTATTTTCAATATTGAGAGTTTAACCATCATTAACTCACTAACAGATTTTATCGTTAGTCTGGATGATGTGGTTGCCAACGAAGTTATTGCTCCGACTACGGTCGATAATATCACCAACCAAGGCCAAGGAACCTTGGCCTTTTCTTGGCTAATGGCACAGGTCCCGAATACCGAGCAAGAGGCTGTTGCTATTGGGGCTGCAATTCAACGATTACCGCTACTCAATAATACCTTGGTGTCAGGCGATAAACACGCCATCGCTATTTATGTGCCGCTAGTTAACAAAACCGTCAGTTATGAGGTTGCCGAGCAAATCCGTAGCTTTATTGATACTCTGCCACAAAGCCACAATTACTACATCACTGGCTTACCAATCGCTGAAGATCAATTTGGCAGTGAAATGTTTGTACAAATGGCCATTAGCGCACCGCTTGCAGGCTTAATGATATTTGTGATTATGTGGTGGTTCTTTAGGCAGGTTAAACTCGTCATGGGGGCAATGATTGTTGCAATGGCAACGGTTGTCATTACCATGGGACTGCTAGTGACATTCGGCTATTCTGTTCATATTCTATCATCAATGATTGCGATTTTTTTAATGCCAATCGCTGTCGTCGACTCGATACATATTCTGTCTGCTTTTAATGACAAGCTCAAGCAATCACACAAAGCCGCAATCAATCAGCAACAAATTAAACAGCTTATTCGTGAGGTCATCGATGAGTTGTTTGAACCTATGCTATTTACGACATGTACATCAGCGATTGGTTTTTTATCATTAATGTTAACGCCCATCCCCCCAGTACAGATATTTGGTGCATTTGTGGGTTTCGGGATCTTTGCCGCTTTTATATTAACCATGACTGTATTACCCGCCTATTTATCAAGAATTCCAATAGCAACAATTGAGCAGGTCATTAGCTGTAAGCACCGTACGAATAAACTCGATCACGTGTTAGTCAAAATGCCCCAATTGACTACCCGCAATACTAAATCCATTTTAGCGATATTTATTGTCATCGCGATTATTAGTGTTATCGGGATTGAACGCATTTCTATTAATGATAACCCTGTTCGCTGGTTCAAATCAGACCATGAGGTAAGCATTGCGGATCGTACATTAAACAAACATTTCTCAGGAACTTACAATGCCTATTTAATCTTAGATATTGAACAGTCAGTTCACACTAAGGCGACATATGCATCATCGATAGACCTATTAAATGTAGCATTAGATAAAGCACAACAACGAGCACATAACTTATCACTGAGCCTACCAAAAATTAATCAAGACTTATTATTAGCTCAACAGTCAATCCCCCATATCCTTACCCAATGGAGCGATGATGTTGAGCAAATGCTATTTGACCTTGACTTGACTACTCAACAGCAAGAATTCCTTGAACAAGTAACCGAAGAATTGACGCATCAATTTACAAAAGATGACTTACATTTTTATCAACCTCAACTGCTATCACGTATTGAGCTACTCATGGAGCACCTCCGTTTACAGCCGCAAGTTGGAAAGGTCAATGGCCTTACTGACATTATTAAAACTGTCAATAGGGAATTAATTAGTGGCGATGACGCTGACTTTACCATGCCAATTTCTAGCGATGGCGTTGCACAAGTACTCATGCAATACCAGTCATCTCACCGACCACAGGATCTTAGCCATTTTGTTACACCAGATAAACGCTCCACCTTGTTATGGTTACAATTAAGCAGTGGCGATAATCAAACCATGGAACAAGTACTCCAGGCTACCAACAATTATCTTAGCCAATCTCCCCTACCTAATGGGGTCAGTGTTAATTGGGCAGGTAAAGCTTATATTAACTATATTTGGCAGCAGCAAATGGTGGCAGGCATGCTTGAATCACTTATCAGTGCATTCGTCATAGTGTTTATTATGATGGTGCTGTTATTTCGATCTTTTAGCTATGGTGTGCTCGCTATGCTGCCACTAACACTGACTATTGCAGCAATTTACGGTGTAATTGGTTGGACTGGTAAAGATTATGATATGCCAATTGCTGTATTATCTTCATTGACCCTTGGCCTATCCGTTGACTTTGCGATCCACTTTATTGAGCGCTTTCGTTCATTAAGGAAGCAAGGGCAGACAATAGCCGCTGCAATTGAGGCAATGTACCAAGAACCAGCTCGGGCGATTTCACGTAATGCGAGTGTGATTGCGCTCGGGTTCACGCCGTTATTATTTGCACCATTAGTGCCATACGTCACTGTCGGTGCCTTTCTAGCAAGCATTATGGTGTTATCAGCCATAGCGACACTCATATTGCTACCAACACTAATCAAGACACTCAACCTTAACCACTAAGCGAATAGTGAGGATAATGTAATGCCAACATTCATAAAAAAAATTTTAGTCATCACTATACCATTAGCGTTAGCAATTGGCATATTCGGGAAAGTAGCCGCTGCGCAGACACTGACAGTCGAACAAATTATCGAAAAAGCCAACCATGCTGCTTTTTATCAAGGGAAGGATGCCAAAGCTCAAGTTAGAATGAAAATTGTCGATGCACAAAGTCGAAACCAAACACGCTTATTTTCTATTATTCGTCAGAATGTTGCTCAAAGCCAGGATCAACACTTTCTTATTCGCTTTAGCAAACCAAATGACGTCAAAGGCATGATGTTTCGTGTTGCTAAGCATGTATCTGCTGATGATGACCGTTGGTTATTCTTACCAGCCTTAGATTTGGTTAAACGAATTGCAGCAAGTGATAAACGAACGAGCTTCATCGGCTCTCATTTTTTCTATGAAGACATATCTGGCAGAAATATAGCCTTAGATAACTTTGAAATTATCGATTCAACATCGACAGCCTACATCATTAAAGCAAGTCCGAAAGAGCCTGATTTAGTTGAATTTGACCACTATCAAATCACCATTGCCAAAGATACATTTGTGCCAACCATGATTGAATATACTAATAAACAACACAAACTATATCGACGTATTGAGGCGCTAAAAATTCAATATGTCGATGATATTGCCACAGTCACGAGTTCAAAAGTGTCAGACTTACTGACTGGCGGCTACACCCTAATGCAATTTCGACGGATTAGTTACAATAACGATATTCCAAACCATGTTTTTAGCGAACGTAGCTTTAAAGCTCCTCCAACACGTTGGTTGAAATAGCCATGTTTAAATATCTAACATACTCTACCGTTGTACTATTGCTAACTACACTACCTGCCACTGGGTTTTCACAATCACAAGATGAATGGGAAGATGAATGGCAGGAGCAAAGTACTGCATGGCAAACTATTAATGGCTTTGCGCGTTTATACATCACACCTTGGTTGAGTCGTTCTAATACAAAAAAACCGCAGCAACGAGCTCCTTCGGCAGCAATCGTTCGCTCAGAAAGCCATGTCGATTATGACTTTGGCCAGTTAGAAGGCAAGCTCGATGTTAGCTATAACATCAATCGTCAGTCGAGTGATGTTTCTATCAGGCAGTTGACCGCCTCGTTTAACCTCAATGAATTGACGTTTGCCAATGAATCATTCGAACAGTCATGGATAAATCAACACGCCTTGAGCCGAACAGCCATAAAAATTGGCCGCCAACCACTCAGCTGGGGAACTGCGGAGTTGTTGTTTATTAATGATTTATTCAATAAAAACTGGCAGGCAATGTTTTCTGGCCAAACTGATGAATACCTCAAAGACGCTCAAGATAGTATTAAGCTTAACTATTTTGGTGACACATTCAACAGCGACTTTGTTATTTTAAAGAGCAATCGTGGTGACACCTTAACCACAGCGGCCGACTTTCATTTACCATCGCAGCCTAAGGCCATACATCACTCACCACAAACGGAATACGCGGCAAGGTTTTATACCACTCACCAGAAAACTGATTATGCCATTTACTTTAATCATGGTCAGCTCAATACTCCTACAGTGGTGGCTAGAAATGGGATCGCTTTTTACCCTCACTTAAAAGCAATTGGAGCCAGTATTGTTACCCCGTTTAGCGGTGGGTTGTTCAATAGTGAATTGGCCACATACCGTCTTAAAAGCAATCGCAACAACCATCGCTATGAAAACCAGCACAGCAGGTTTTTACTTGGTTATGAGCGTGAGGTAGTCCCCCGTCTGAGTATGGGATTACAAGTCTATATTGAGCATGACAATATTAAGGAATCGACTCAAGTCGAGCTACCACTGTTCGATAGAAAATTGGTCAGCTTACGCATTAACTATTTATCGATTGATAACAGGTGGCAGCATCAAGCTATGATTTTTCATTCTACAAATCATCACGATAGTTACCTCCGTACGGTCACAAGCTACCGATACAATGATAATTTGACCCTTAGTGCTGGTGTTAATGTGATTAATGGCATGAGCAATACATTTTTCGGGCAACTCGCTGAAAATGACAATGCATTTGCCCGCATAACCTACTTTTACTAACAGGAGGTCTCACATGACTTATCAACGTGCCGTATTGGCATTTGCAGGAATGATGGTATTACTTTCACTTGCATTAACCCATTTTTTCAGCCCTTTATTTATGTGGTTCAGTGTGTTTATCGGGCTCAATCTAGTGCAGTACTCAATTACTGGTTTTTGTCCTGCAGCTTGGTTTTTCAAAAAGATAGGGTTAAAATCTGAGTGTAATAAATAATTAAGGCTTACTATGAAAATTTGTTCTTCCCTGCGTTTAGCACTCGTTGTGCTGGGCTTGTTTACAACAACAGCTGCAATAGCCCACGGCGGTAGCGAACATACGCATCAAACACGAGAGCAGCAAGCTTGGACTAAAATTAATCATGGTGCTCTACTGATTGATGTGCGCACAGCCCAAGAATATGCCCAAGGGCATATCAAAGGTGCAATTAATATCCCGTTTGACCAAGCTGTCACGCTGTTTAAACAACTTGAAGTTCGTAAAAACCGCAAAGTTGTCTTATATTGCCGTTCTGGTAACCGTTCTGGAAAAGCCCTTAAAGCGCTAACTAAGCAAGGCTATACTCAGTTACATAACGGTGGTGGTTATCAGTCGTTACTTAAACAACACCACTAGCGAATAAATACATAAACCTTATCGGAGGCTAACTCACTGATAAGGTTTACCCCTCTGGGTATCACCATCGTTTTACCCTCATGTAATTTTCACTGTTCATACTATTCAGTTTAGTTATAATTGGTATTTCTTCAGTTATAAAAAAGTTGTATATGAAGCAAACTCAAGTATTAATTATTGGTTACGTTTGGCCAGAGCCTAACTCATCAGCCGCTGGTACTCGCATGATGGAGCTTATTGAGCTATTTCAGCAACAACAATGGCAGGTCACTTTCGCTAGTCCGGCACAAGATTCTGAGCATATGGCCGATTTGGCATCCCTTCGTGTAAAAAAAGTCAGTATCACCCTAAATGATGAAAGCTTTGATCATTACATTAGCGAGCTTCAGCCAGATATAGTGATGTTTGATCGCTTTATGATGGAAGAGCAATTTGGCTGGCGAGTTGAACAATGCTGTCCTAACGCTCTACGTATTTTAGATACTGAAGACTTGCATAGCCTTCGTGATGCAAGACATACCGCTTTTAAAAAGAGTCGAGAAGTCACTGCACAAGATTTGTCCAGTGATATTGCACTTAGAGAAATAGCCGCGATACAACGTTGTGATTTATCATTAATTATTTCATCATATGAGATGGAGTTGTTACAAAACCACTATAAAGTCGATGGGGCGCTATTACATCACTTACCGTTTATGCTCGATCCGCAACATTTAAAGCGTCCACGCCTTAGTTTCGAACAACGCGTAGACTTCGTTTCCATCGGTAATTTTAGACATGCACCAAACTGGGATGCTGTGCGTTATCTTAAAGAAAGTATTTGGCCGCTGATCCGACAGCAGTTACCACAAGCTAACTTACATATCTATGGCGCTTACCCCCCACCCAAAGCAACAGCACTTCATAACCCAAAACAAGGTTTTCATGTTAAAGGTTGGGCTAAAGATGCCCACGAAGTAATTGGTCAAGCACGAGTTTGCCTTGCTCCTATTCGTTTTGGCGCAGGCATCAAAGGTAAACTTGCCGACTCCATGCTTAATGGTACCCCCTCTGTTACCACTAGTATTGGCAGTGAAGCTATGCATCACAACCTCCCGTGGTCAGGTGCTATTAGTAACGATCCACAAACATTTGCCTATCTTGCCGTTCATTTATACAACAACCTAGACGCTTGGCAGCAAGCGGTAGTCCACGGCGATAGCATTATTTATCAACAATATAATAAAACAACATTGGGCAATAAACTGATCCGAGCTATCAGCCAAACAATTGATTCACTAGAACAACACCGTTTAGCTAATTTCACTGGCATGATGCTCCGCCACCATGCCCATAAGAGTACAAAATACATGGCACAATGGATTGAAGCCAAAAATAAGTTACCGCAACAATAAAAACCTAGGCCATCAGTATTTTAATACTCAATGGCCTTCACTTTTAAACCTTATCTGCTTACTTTCGACCAAAGCCACCTCCGCCCGGCGTTTTTATCATTAGACAATCACCAACGTTCATATTGACTTTGGCACAAGCAGCAATCGTTTTTTGTTGGCCACCGAATGTGACCAAATAATTTTCACCAAGTTGGCCCGGCTGTCCCCCCAGAATACCGACGGGCGCCTCGCTCCGTCGGTTAGATAAAATTGACGCTTCCATTGGCTCTAAAAACTCCAATTCACGTATCACACCATCCCCGCCACAATACTGACCTTGCCCACCACTGCCCTGTCGTCGTTCAAACCTTTTTAGCACTACGGGAAAACGAGACTCTAAGATTTCGGGATCAGTTAAGCGTGAATTAGTCATATGCGTTTGCACTGCGCTTTGACCATTAAACCCGGGGCCTGCCCCACTGCCACCACAAATTGTTTCATAATATTGGTGGTTATCATCACCAAAAGTGAGGTTATTCATTGTTCCTTGCGAGCCTGCCTGTTTACCTAGTGCGGCTAAAAGAACATCAGTGACGACTTGTGAGGTTTCGACATTACCTGCAACAACGGCAGCAGGAAATGATGGATTCAACATCGAGTCATCTTCTACAATGATTTTTATCGGTCGTAAACACCCTGCGTTAAGTGCAATATCTTGCTCCACTAGGGATCTAAATACATACAAAACAGCCGCACGTGTCACAGCATAAGGTGCATTAAAGTTGTCACGTTGTGCTGTACTAGAACCGCTAAAGTCTACGGTAGCCTCTCCGCAGCTCTTATTAATTGATATCGATACATTAACCACACTGCCTTGATCCAACCGATAACTAAATTTGCCGTCATCGAGAGTCTTAATTAATTCACGGACCGTATCCTCCGCATTGTCTTGAACGTGTTGCATATAGGCGTCAACCACATCAAAACTATACTGTGTGATCACTCGGCGCATCTCTGCAATACCTTTATTATTTGCCGCAAGCTGCGCTTTAAGATCAGCAATGTTATGGGCGATATTTCTCGCTGGATATGTTGCGTTACTTAAAGCTTCAATCAAAGCCTGCTCATTAAACTCACCATCATCAACTAATAGAAAGTTTTCAAATAAGATCCCTTCTTGTTCAATATGAGTACTTTGTGCTGGCATAGACCCTGGCGAGATACCACCGATGTCAGCATGGTGGCCACGACTCGCAACAAAAAACAATAGCTGCTGCGGCTGATCTTGATCAAACACAGGTGTAACAACAGTTAAGTCAGGAAGGTGCGTACCACCATGATACGGGCTATTGATTAAAAAACTTTGACCCGATTTCATCTGACCATTCTGTTGAATGATACTCTTAACGCTTTGATCCATTGAACCAAGGTGCACTGGCATATGAGGCGCGTTTGCGATCAGCTCCCCCTGCTTATCGAAGATGGCGCAAGAAAAATCTAAACGCTCCTTAATGTTTACGGATAATGCACTGGCCTGTAATGCTAAGCCCATTTCTTTAGCAATATGCATAAACAGATTATTAAACACTTCAAGCAGCATTGGCTGACATTGGGTATCATAAGCTTGAACATGCTTAGCCCCAGAGTGAACAAGCTTTATCGTTCCATCTTTTAATAACACGGCATCCCAACCGGGCTCTATAATGATGGTAGTTGCCTCATCAACAATCACTGCTGGCCCTTTTAGGTTTAGACCAAGATTTAACTGTGATTTTGCAAAAAATGGCGCGTTGAATTTAACTCCATTGAAATAAACGTTTCGTAGGCCATGTACTGGCGCTAATGATGTAAAACGGCCAGCATGTTCTACGTTGAAGCAAGCGTCATCACATGAGTCAACGGTATAAGCCTCACACTCAATCGCTGAAATGATCAAGGGCTGTTGACTATTTATAAAGCCAAACTGACTCATATGGCGTGTCGCAAATAGTGCTTTCAACTGTTCTAGCTCTGTTACGTTAATAGCTATAGAATTGTCGCTTCCTTGATAACGAATAAGTAGTTTAGCGCTTGATTTTATATGAGAACGCTGAACTTGCTGTGCTTCTAACTCGTTAATCACTTCTGTTGACAGTTGTTTAACGCGCTCCTTTATTTGCTGTAGTGATAAGTTCGCAAGTAATTCCTCGACTGATTCTTGTTGAACACAGCGCACTTGTGCTAATCCCATCCCATACGCCGATAACACACCGGATAACGGATGGATTAGAATACTCTCTAACCCTAAAACTTGCGCGACTAAACATGCATGTTGAGCGCCGGCACCACCAAAACAAGTCATGACAAACGTCGATAAATCATGCCCTTTAGCCACCGAAATTTCTTTGATAGCATTTGCCATATGCTCAATAGCAATCGTTAAGTAATCTTGCGCTAATTGCTCTGCTGATAATTGCTGTGAAGTCACTTGGTTAACGTTGGTTGTCAAATGTAAAAACTTTTCGCGCGTTCGTTCAATATCCAACGGTAATTGACCTGATCCCCCAAAGATGTGCGGAAACAAATCAGGTTGTATTTTTCCTAGTAACACATTGATATCAGTGACTGTTAATGGGCCATCATTGCGATAGCAACAAGGCCCAGGGTAAGCACCCGCAGAATCAGGCCCCACCGTTAGTCGTTTGTGTTCAAAGCCTAATACAGAGCCACCACCCGCTGCTACAGTATGAATTTTCATCATAGGAGCTCGTAGCCTCACGCCAGCAACTTCAGACTCCCAACAACGCTCAAAGCCTGCGTTGTATAATGAGACATCGGTACTAGTGCCGCCCATATCAAAACCAATAACACGCTCATGCCCTAATTGCTTAGCCGTTTCAGCCATCGCAACCACCCCTCCTGCTGGCCCAGACAATACCGCATCTTTCCCTTTAAAGTGCTCGCTATCAACAAGCCCACCACTGCTTTGCATAAACTTCAGTGACACAGAGGTAAACTCACGTTGTGTTTGAGCAATATATCGGTTTAATACGGGTGATAAGTAGGCATCAACAACCGCCGTATCTCCTCGACTGATAAACTTAATCAACTTGGAAATTTGATGGGACGTTGAGATTTGGCTAAAACCTATCGATCGCGCAATTTGCGCGACGCGTTGTTCATTTTCACAGTAGCGATAACCGTGCATAAAGACTATTGCCAAACTTCGAATACCTTGTTGATGCAACGCCTGTAGCTGGCTAGTGACTTCAGCTTCATCCAGCTGGATATACTGACGGCCATCAGCTAAGACACGCTCATTAATCTCAACGACACAATCGTATAACGGTTCAGCCCTTTTAATATCTAACACAAATAAATCACGACGATGCTGATAGCCGATTAATAGGCTATCAGCGTACCCTTTTGTAACGACCAGTGCGGTCGGTTCACCATTTCGCTCAAGTAATGCATTAGTCGCAACAGTCGTGCCAATACGTATTTGCTCTATATCAGAGCCCTGATCAGCATACTTAGCCAGTAACTGCTGAACCCCTGCAACCGTTGCATCTTGATATTGCGTAGGATTATTAGATAGCAGTTTATGACTGACAATCTGCTGTGCTGGAGTTTTCGCGACAATATCAGTAAAAGTACCGCCACGATCAACCCATATTTGCCATTGACCCATTTTACACTCGAGGACTAGTTATCATAGATACAATTTACACGTAAATCACATTTAAACTCAACTAAAAGTTGATGTACAGACCATTAATAATTGGTATAATTTTTTCGGTTCTTTCCTTTCAAGCTTCCCTATGAAATTCCAACTTCGCTCTTATCAACAACAAGCTGTACAAGCCACTATTAAACATTTTCGTCAAACAGATGAATCTGCTGTCATTGTACTTCCAACAGGTAGTGGTAAGAGTCTAGTAATCGCTGAATTAGCGCGATTGGCGAGGCATAAAATCTTAGTATTAGCCCACGTTAAAGAGCTTGTTGAACAAAACCACGCCAAGTACCAAAGCTATGAATTAACGGCGGGAATTTTCTCAGCGGGGCTCAAGCAAAAGAACCTTAACCATCAAGTAACCTTTGGCAGTGTGCAATCAGTTGCACCTAACCTAGAACAGTTTAACGACTTCTTTTCTTTAGTAATCATTGACGAATGTCATCGCATTGGTTTAAGCAATAATGAACAAGACCAGCAAAATCAATACCAACAGATAATCACACACTTAACAAAAACGAACCCTAAATTAAAGGTATTGGGGCTTACAGCAACGCCTTATCGCATGGGCTTAGGCTGGATTTATCAAGATCATTACCATGGGTTTAGCCGTAATGAACAAGCAGTGTTTAAACAATGCATCTATGAGATGCCGTTATCATTAATGATTAAGCAAGGCTACCTAACCAAACCATCATTAGTGGATGCCGCGATAGCACATTACGACTTCAGTAGTCTCTGCGCACAACCGTCAGGGGAATTAGCAGAACGGGAGGTCAACACCCTGCTGACCAAGTACCCGCGGGTAACTCAAGCAATTGTCGAACAAATTGTACAACTCGCAGGTGGGCGACAAGGAGTCATGATCTTTGCAGCAACCACGAAGCACGCACAAGAGATTATCGATTACTTAGCACAATACCTCCCCGACAAACCACATAGTTTCGGTTTAATCCTTGGGACTACGCCTCACGAACAACGTGATGATTTAATAAAGCGATTTAAGCGTAAAGAATTGAAATTTTTAGTTAATGTTGCTGTTTTAACCACCGGTTTTGATGCCCCTCACGTCGATTTTATTGCCCTACTGAGACCGACTCAGTCAGTGAGTTTATTTCAGCAGATTGTTGGGCGCGGTTTACGCCTTGCTCCTGATAAGAACGACTGTTTAATTATAGATTACGCCAATAGTGGCTTTAATATCTTTAGCCCGGAAGTTGGTAGTTCTAAACCAAACAGTGACAGTGTCCCAGTACTGGTTAACTGCCCTATTTGCCAATTTGGCAATACATTTTGGGGGAAGGTTGACGATGATGGTGCGATTATTGAGCACTATGGTCGCCGCTGCTGGGGCATTGAGTATGGTGAGCACGGCGAAAAACAACGCTGTGACTATCGATTTCGCTTTAAAGAGTGTGGTCATTGCGGCGCTGAAAATGATATAGCGGCTAGAGTCTGTACACAATGTGATCAAGCGATCATCGACCCAGATCAGCTTTTAAAAAATGCGTTAAAACTTAAAGATTCGATGGTCATTCGCTGTAGTGGTATGGAGTGGCGTCAAGATACTAAATCCACTACTAAACTAAAAGTGATTTATTATGATGAAGATGGTGCCAGTTTATCAGAAAGCTTTGACTTTCAATACAACGGTGCCATCAGGGCTTTTAATCAACAATTTGGACGACGTCTTGGACAAGCAACCACGCCGATGTCATTCGAAACGGTCGAGCAGGTACTCAACGTTACCAATGTGTTAATCGCACCAGATTTCGTTATTGCTAAAAAACAAAAGCATTATTGGCAAATCAAAGAGAAGATATTTGACTATCATGGCCAATATAGAAAAGCTAACGAGCTTTAAGGCATATGAAACCGTCGTTGATACAATTGCTGTGACTCGCCAGCCATCTCCAATTGATTTAATGCCTGTTGAAGCTGATGCGCAATAGTTCCAACTTTAATGGTACTAGGGAAGTTTTGCGGCGATATTAATGCAGAGGGGTCATAATTTGGATTCGGCCGCTCCTCGAAGTATTTAGATTCACGAGAAAACCCCAAATACATCGGAGAATCACCGCCACAGCAATGATGATGTACTTTTAAGCCAAGCTCAGATAATGTCTCAACACCATGCTTGAGTAAGTAATAATCAATCAGCTCTTTATCCGCCACATAAAAATTGTTGCGGCCTTTCTCCAATAGCTTTCTCGCCTTATCAATATCAACGAATTTAACAATTTGTGTACGAGCTCCGATCCTTTTAGCAATTTCGTATTTAGAGCTACCGAGTTCCATCAACCATTGCAAATTAAATGCCTTCACCTGAAAGTATTCAGTTATTTCAGGAACACTTGGTAAGGTTATGCCATATTGCGCGGTGTGGAGTCCATTCTTAACAAAATAGAGATAGCTTGCACGAGTATGAGAAAATGACGCACCAGGATAAAAATCTATCTCTCCCGTTGCTAATTTATTATGTAAGCGCTTTTTCGGCAGGCGTACAATCTTTAACTCACAATTAATCTGTTGTGCCGCTTTACTAAATAGCTCTTGGTAAACGCCGCTATTATCAGGACTCTTACCAATTAATGGTAACTTATCGCCTTCCTTATAGCCCATAGTCAATACACAGCTAGCATGAGCTGTCGTGAAATAACTACTCAATAAACAAATCAGTAACAGACAATGTCGAATTTTTACCATCAATTATCCACCGCAATGACACAAATATTACATTTAACTAATTTATTATAGCAATAATTAAGGTTTATTTAATACTGATTTTTTGCTGTTCAATCGAGTTAATACGGCGGTAACCACCAGGTTTAATCCCTTCAATACTCAAGCCTGCTATTGAGATACGTTTAAGGTCGACAACAATGAACCCTTCACTCTGTGCCATCTTTCTTATCTGTCGGTTAAGTCCCTGATGTAATATGATTGTGTATTGATTCTGACCCGTTTGCTCTATCCGGCAAGGTAGCGTCATTTGCCCATCAATTATGACGCCTCGTTCGAGATGTTCAATATATTGAGAGTCAATACACTCTCGACCTTGCTGTAGATTACGATAACTAGGCTTCACCTTCACTTGATACGTCTTTGGATGGTTGTAGTCAGGACTGAGCAGTTTGTGGCACAGATCCCCGTCATTGGTAATAATTAGTAAGCCATGAGAGTCTTTATCGAGTCGGCCGACCGCAAAAAGGTGTGTGCCTTGACCAATTTTTTCAATGATATGCGCGATGCTTTGGGGGTTATTTTTATCTGAATTACAATCAATGCCAACAGGTTTATGATAGAGGTAATACACGCTCTCCTGCGGCCAATTAAGGGGGGTGCCTGCAACCGTGACGGTATCCACTCTGGAAATAAAGCGAATGTGATCCGCGATATCTCCATTGACGATTACTTGATTTTGCTCTATCAAGCGAGAAGCTTGTCTCCGCGAACAATAGCCCGCCGCACTAATAAATTTAGCGAGCCGCATTAGCTGCCAAGTATTTTCAGCGGTAGTGATAAAGCACCATTATCTGTTTGACCAACAATCCAAATAATAGCACTTAAACCACCTAACGTGAGTATATACCATATTGTTGAAACGATCTGTCCGTAACGATCTAGTGGTAACAACTCACTCATGTGACGTCGTTTGTATTCAAAAAAGATCTCTATACTACCAATCGCTAACAAGAAACCTAGTAAGGCTAAACCAAAATGGTAGCTGATATAGACGCCAAACACGGCCCCTAACACACAAGCAATAATGCCCAATTTTGAATTGATTGAAAACGCAATGCTTTTAAGTATATGACCACCATCTAAAGGGAGCACCGGTAATAGGTTAAAGACGTTCAATAACGCATTAAAAACAGCAATCCCTGCTAAAATCTCTAAATCAGTGATCCAATAACCAATCAAACTTACAACAGACAGAATTAAACCAAAAAACGGCCCCATGATGGAGATTACGACATCTTGCCAACGGGTATTAATTTTATCATCTGATAACGCAAGTCCGCCAACAAATGGGATAAGGTAAATACCTTTAGTTTTTAAACCAAAGTATTTCATTGCACGAATATGGCCATACTCATGGAACACTAAACAAAGAATTAAAGCGATGGCAAACTCAATGGAAAACAACCAACTGTATGCGGCTAAGCTTCCTGCAGCAAACAACACTTTAACGACTTTAGCACTTTTAAGAAGCTTTAATCCTAAGCCAGCCATCCCAATTAGGCTAAACTTAGCTGCCGTAGATGGTTTTCCACTGACGGCTCGTTGTTCTATATCTCGTTCAGTTAGTTGACCTTGGGACAGACTGTCATCATTAACAGTCAGATGATAATCCAAAGAAAATGGTTGCCAAGTCAATCCTACATCTAACCGAACAGTAATAATGCCCTGCTCGCTTTCTAGTTGAAACTCATGTGACTGAGTCGGTGGTGTATCACCACTCGCGGGAATTTGTGAAACACACTGGTCACCCCAAAACAGCTGCTGCCACCCAGCCATTGAGCCTTCAAGACGAAGAGGTTTCCCTAAACAATCGATTGTTAACAGTTGCACTATCAACCCTTTTTACTTACAAAAAAATTCGTGGCGAATTATCACTTATTGCAGCGATAGTGCAAGCACTTTAGAGGTGATGTAACTAAAAATTTAAGACTGTACGAGCGGCGTGATCACACCATTTAAGGAGCCACGTAACAAACGGTGATGATGTTCTTCTTTAGCGGCGTCTTTGATGATCAATAGCTCCCCTTTTTCACCACGCTTAATAGAAGTATCTATAGCTAAAATACGCTGTGAGAATCGAGTCTCAATCTTTTCCTGTGAGGTATGACCCACAACAATATGGTGTGCCCCTAATTGCTTAAGTAATTGCTCAACGCTTGCTTGGCTTAATGTGTCGTCTTTAAAGAAACCTCGATACCATATAGGACCAGTACGTCCAAATAAGGTAGCAGTTGTCGGTTGCTGCTTTAAGTGTGCCTTACTGTAGCCAATGCTTTGACGAAATAGGGCATTTGTTTGCTCTAGACTGAGTTTTAGATCGAGGTAATCTTGATGAATACCACCATGTAAGAAGACGTAACCATTAATGTTAATTACGGTTGATTTTGTTCTTAACCAACGCCCTAACACGCTATCATCATTGAAGAGTTGCTTAAGGCTCATGTCCATAGCTTTTAACGTAAATGCATATTTGGGGTGGATATAACGCTCATCTCCCCTTAGAACCATATATTCATGATTACCGAGTAAATAATGCACTTTACCGCCAGCGTCAATGGCCTGTTGCTCCAGTTTATAAACCAACCATAATGCTTCGGTGACGGTATCACCACGGTCAAAGATATCACCTGTAATGACTAGATGCCCTTGTCCCCACCGCCAATTATATTGAGCATCAACAATACCATTTGCTTTTAGTAACTGCTTGAATATACCTACTTGCCCATGAATATCACTAATGGCTGCAATTTTGCTCACACCTTGATATGTGTCATTGGTAGAAGGCACAACATCATTAATCGTTAACACCCCATGAAATGGCATCACAGAAAGTCGATTTTGTTTAATGTTATACTCAAGAATCTCGGCACCATCAAACAACAGATAAGGGCCATCATCAAAACGATCTATGGAATGAGTTTTAGAGTCAGTTCGCTCTTTTATCTTCCCAGAAGCATCAAGCAAAGACTCACTACAACCTGATAAGATAAATAGTGATACAAATGTAAGAAGCAGAGCACGCATCAGGTATACCTTCAATGACAAGTTTTTGAGCCGATTGACTCCAGGATCGCTAAGTTAGCAGATTTTAACTTTCAGCTCACTCCAGCAATGCTCGACTAGTTTTCTATCAATCTGGCTCAGTTCATTTTTGCCATAAGCATCACTCAGGCTCTGCTCCATACGCTGCATAAATTGTTCAAAGCTGTGTTGTGCTTGCTGTGAGCCTTTCAAAATTAAATCTAAATGACCTTGCAAGTAACCACTAGCAAAAAGCTCATCATCACTGCCGTTAGCAAGGATGTTAGCAACGAATTGGTCAATTATTTGTTCTGTTTGCTCAAGGGTCATGAGGGTTCCTAAATTTAAAAATATTTGCTGAGTATTATCACATGCATTCTTTACTAGCTCAATGCTACAGGCTTGTGAAAGTGATAACCCTGATAATAATCAACACCTAACGAATAGACTGTTTCAAACACTTCACGATCGGTGATATATTCTGCGACAACCTTGATACCAAGAGCGTGACAAAATTCCACAATAGTTCTAACGATAAGTAGATGCTTTTCATTCTGATGAATGTTTCGGACCAATGAGCCATCAATCTTTATTAGATCGATAGGTAAAACGGTTAAGTATTCAAAGTTCGAATAACCGCTACCAAAGTCATCTATGGCAATTTTACAACCATACTCTTTTGCTTTAGATAAAAAGTTAGCCAAAGATTCGCTTTCCAAATCTAAGCTTTCAGACTCAACAATTTCAATAATAACTCGCTCACCTAGTTGATATTGAGCGACTTTATCGAGAAAGAATTGTGACACATGATTATCATCAATATCAGATTGTGTCAGGTTTATAGAAAAACGACTCTGTGTTTGTGAGAAAAACGCGAAAGCCTGCTCGATTACAATTTGTGATAACTGGGGATAAATTTTCGCCGTTTTAGCATGTTTAAGGAACTCTGTCGGAGAAATGTAGCTATTACTTTGCGGGTCGTAATACCTCATCAACACTTCCGTTGAATAGTGCGAGCCATCACGTTCAACTAAGTGCTGACCAAAGATGACTATATTTTCCTTTAATATTGCATGCCTTAATTTATTAACCCAAGAAATAGTTTGAGTCAATTGTTGCTGAATTTTATTATCACTTTGATACTGTTTAATTGTACAGTTTTCTTGTTTAGCACTGGTTAGTGCCATTGAGGCCTTAGTATAGATACGGCCAGATTTGATGTTATTTGCTAAGCCAATAAACAAGCTCAGTGAATACTTGTTATCCAGCGTTTTAATAAATTGTTTTTCAAACAAAGTCGCTATTGTACGACAGAACTTTTCAAGCTCACTAAACGCAATCTTAGCATTAGCCGAAACAAAAAATTGGTTTTCATTACCACGGTAGCACGTCATGTGCTGTGGTTTTTTTGCCGTTAGAATATTAGTGAGTGCGAGCATTAGTTGTTGATATTCTTGCTCGGGATAAACATGGTGAATATCGATTAGTTCTGGCACTTCAATGATGGCGAGGTGGCTTTGTGGAGATTGCGTAATATCATGAAAAAACTTATTACGATTCGGTAAATTGGTGACGCTATCAGTGTTTTGAAAGAAAATTGTTTTATCTTTCTGATAAGAACAAGTGAGATCATTTCTTATCGCAATATATTCGCAGGTGTTACCATTAATATCGACAATTGGGGTGATGGTGCTTTCAACAAAATAACTCGACCCATCTTTACGACGATTCTCAATAACACCTTGCCAGACATGCCCTGACCTTAGTGTTTGCCACATTTGTTTAAAAAAGGATTTAGGTACATCTGGGTGATTAATAATATTATGACTTTTACCTAATAACTCTTCCCTGCTATAGCCTGACGCTTGACAGAAATTATCGTTAACATAAGTAATGAGGCCGTTTAAATCTGCTTTTGAAACGATGGAACTGGTATCTATCGCTCCCTTATACTGGGTCAGCAAATTAAATTGATTCAACAAGCTCCGACTGGTATGTTGCTGATTATCATCATTACGTTTGATGATAGTAATAATAAATATTTCATTGCCTAATTTAACTGTTCTCAAATCCAAGCGAGTCGGAATTAAATTATGAGCACTGTCAACATGTAACCAATCTGTTTCAAAGCGCCCTAAAGACAAGCATTGCTCTATCATTCTTTGAGCTTTAACATTTGACGGTTCACCATCTGGCTGAAACGGTGGCGACAACTGACCAAGCCTAAAGTTATCTCTATCTAGTCCATCAGTAAGTTTAAATAACGATTGAGTCGCTTGATTACAATAAACAAACTTGCCGTCTTGGATTACAAAGACCGGTTCAAGGTAGTATTGATAAAGCTGCTGAAAAATTGTATTAGACGGGAGGTCTAGAGAAACTGTTGAATACATACACACATCATAATAAAAATAAAAATCACATTACATTTGTGTACATACCATTTCTGAAACACGAAGCTTATAACTTAAGCACAATAATCCATTGCTATAATGTAATGGCGCACAGGGTAACGCTTACACTCACTGAACACAACTCAACAATCAAAAACAGTACTTAAGTTGTGTTCAATTTGATTTACATCAAACTTAAAGCCTAGTCGAAATTTACGACAGGTTGAAAATTACAAATGCTCTGGATTCGCAATTTGATACATCACGTAATCTTGATACCCCGTAGTGATTTTAATTAAACCGCAAAGCTCTTCATCAAGACGCATATCGCCAGTATCAACCAACAGTGGCCGTTGGTTTAATGCCTCTAATTTGGTTTTAGTTGCGATAACAATAATATTTTCACGGCCTATTGCACGAATTACCTGTGGGGAGAGTTGCTGGTTACCTCGGCCAAAAATATGACCTTGACCACCAATGAGCGTAACTACGAGTTTGATTGGATTGCTAGGCATTTGAGACTGATAAGACTCGATCATCTCAAGTAGTTTTTTTGCACTAACATCACTGCCAATTAAACGTTGGTCGTTCACTACATCAACACCTAAAAGAGTGTTATCTAACCCCATTTCTTCCATCAAAAAAGCCGTGGTCGAGCCAGAACCGATGATTGCCATCCCATCATCAATTTCTCGAATAACATCTGCAGCGATGTCAGCTAAGACAAGTTCATCCGACTCTTTACCACCCATTTTAACCGCTTGCATGTAACGTAGCTCTGCAGGTACAGTCATTTCACCATAACGCTTCGCTTTTACGATACCTTGGCGAAATAGTGACTCATCTATATCCATAACGTCACGTTCCATCAAACTCACAAGTTGATTACTTAGAATTAAACTCAACACTTTCCCGGCCGCTTTAGGCGTAATGGCATAAACACCTGAGTGAATCTTAACTCCAGCAGGAATCCCTAACACTGGAAACTCATCACCAACAGCACTGTATATATTACGGGCAGTCCCATCACCACCGACAAAAATTAAACAATCGACACCAACCTTTTTAATTGCCATCGCAGCGTCGATAGTATGTTTACTATCACTACTTAACAGATCATCGCTTATTAAGGAGTCTTGTTCAAAGTCAATAACTTGATGTGATAACCCCAAAGATTGACAAAGCGATTGCCCCATCAAGTGAGCAGCCGTAATAATCTCAAACTTATCTTTGTCAACCACCAGCTGTGCCAGTGCTTGCTCTGCGCGAGAGTTTGCTTTTGCTTGTGCGCCAAGTATCAATGCTTGTTCAGCGACATTGTCACTGCCTTTAAGGGCCACAGAACCGCCTAAGCCAGCAACGGGATTAATAATGAGACCGAATTTAATTTTCATAACAACCTTGATTTAATCTGTAGTCGAGCTGTTTAACAGCAATTGTAGGCGTTTTATAATAATGTTGTAACGCATTAAGCAGTGTTTGAGTTCGTGAGTTAAAGCCTTGTTCAATCAATGAAACAAGCTGCATATACACTTTATCTTGGAAAGCAAACCTATCTGATTGCCAACCGTTTAAGTTGTCACTACTGACATTAAAGTCGAAACCACAAGCCAAGCAAAGTGCCCACTCAATCGCTTGAGGCTTAACTTCAACCTGTTCAAAGGCGAGCTGGGTCTCTTTATCACGCCCATCAGGACAATACCAATAGCCATAATCTTCAATTAAGCGACGTTTAGGCCCAGCAACTAACCAATGTGCAACCTCATGTAAAGCGCTGGCATAGAAACCTCTCGCGAAAATAATCCGATGATAATCATGAGTTTCATCTTGAGGTAAATAGATTGGTTCATCGCCCCCTTTAACGAGTAGAGTCGATTCTGTTTCAGAAAATGTTTGATTAAAAATCTCGATCAGGTGGTTATAATCGAAAGAGTCATTGGTTTGAGACACTTAAATACCTAGAGTTTGACCAACGGTGGTAACGTTAGTCCATAGTTAACACAAAATTGCCTGGGGCATTAAAGCGCTATTGTATCAGGCAGCGTGAGCTATAAACAACTAAGCAGCATCTCTGCTGCTTAGTTGTTTATACAATAGCCATCACTTTTATTTGTTGTCTGCTAATTGGTACGCTGGAGTGGTGAGTGCAACATCATAATTTTGTGCTCGGTGACGTAACAAATGGTCCATTAGCGTAATCGCTAACATTGCTTCTGCAATTGGTACAGCACGTAAGCCGACACATGGATCGTGACGACCTTTAGTCACAAGCTCTACTTCTTGACCTTCTTTATCTACACTGACGCCCGGTGTGGTAATGCTTGAGGTAGGTTTTAATGCTAAATGTGCCACAATCGGTTGGCCAGATGAAATACCGCCTAATACACCACCAGCATGATTAGACATAAAACCTTCTTTGGTCATTAGATCACGATGCTCAGAGCCTTTTTGATTGACAACAGCAAAACCGTCGCCAATCTCAACCCCTTTAACCGCATTAATACTCATTAAGCTATGAGCAATTTCAGCATCAAGGCGATCAAAGACTGGCTCACCTAAACCTACAGGTACATTAATCGCTTCCACGGTCACCTTAGCGCCAATCGAGTCTCCCTGTTTTTTCAGCTCACGGATTAACGCTTCCATGGCATCAAGTTTATCAGCATCGGGGCAGAAGAACGGATTTGTTTCAATTAAGTCATAGTCGACTTTTTCAATGCTAACATCACCAATTTGAGACAGGTACCCACGAATTTCAATACCAAACTGTTGTTTTAAGTATTTCTTAGCTATAGCACCGCCAGCGACACGCATCGCAGTTTCACGCGCAGAAGAACGTCCGCCCCCTCGATAATCACGAATGCCGTATTTCTGCTGATACGTATAGTCAGCATGACCTGGGCGGAATTGATTCTTGATTTCGCCGTAATCTTTTGAACGTTGATCCCCGTTCTCAATCAATAAACCAATCGGAGTCCCTGTAGTTTTCCCTTCAAATACACCAGACAAAATCTTTACTTCATCAGCTTCGCGACGTGGCGTGGTAAATTTAGACGTGCCGGGTTTTCGACGATCAAGATCAATCTGAAGATCAGCTTCTGAAATTTCTAATCCAGGTGGACAACCATCCACCGTACAACCTAATGCAATGCCATGACTCTCACCAAATGTAGTGATACTAAACAGCTTACCGATACTATTACCCGACATGAATAATCCTTGTTAATTTAATAATTAGGCAGTTAGAGCCGCCTCAAATATTGCTTTATATTGCACTAATTGCTCTTTTGTTAAAATAAAGACACCATGACCACCATGAGCGAACTCTATCCAAGTAAAATCAACTTGAGGGAATTGTGCTTGCATATGAACTTGTGAGTTCCCCACTTCAACGACCAAAATGCCATCATCGTTAAGGCATTCAGTTGCGTCCACTAGCATTTTCTTCACTAAATCTAGCCCATCAAAACCTGCCGCTAAGCCTAATGCTGGCTCATGAGTAAATTCTTGAGGGAGTGAGTCCATATCCTCTTGATCAACATACGGAGGATTGGACACAATTAAATCATACTTTTCGCGCATCACTTCGGTTAACAAATCTGACTGAAGCGGTATCACGCGTTCTTCCAAGCCATGATTAAATATATTCATTGTTGCTACATCTAAAGCATCTAATGAGATATCGATAGCGTCAACTTCAGCGTTTTCGAAATAACTGGCTAAGGCAATCGCAATGCAACCACTACCCGTACATAAATCAAGTGCTCTATGAACAGTTTTTTGGTTTAAAAATGGTTCGAAACCTTGCGCAATAAGTTCTGATATTGGTGAACGGGGTACAAGTACTCGCTCATCAACATAAAACTGCAACCCAGCGAACCAGGCCGTATTAGTAATATAAGCAACTGGTACACGGTGATTGATTCGGGTTGCAACAAGTTCTGCGATTGCACTTCGTTCGCTGGTAGTAACCCTTGCATGAGCAATCGATTCTTTACTATCAACGGGTAGATGCAGGGCATACAATACCAGGGCCACAGCTTCATCCCACGCATTATCATTACCATGACCGTAAAAGATATCTGCCGCATTAAACTGAGTTGCTGCCCATCGCAGCATATCCCCTACCGTGCGTAACTCGTTAATGGCTTCATCAATCAATGTCGACGATAGTTCATATTGATTATTATTTGCTTGTTCCAAGCGCTTTCTCCAAAACATCACTAAACAGCTACTACAACAGCCTGTTATAACAAACTAGTACGGATAGCATTAATTAATTTCATTGTAACTTAAGCTATCCCTTGTTCATATGGCATTAAAGCATTTAAAATAACCAGAATCTATTTAGCCACCCTGACTGTGTAAAAGATGAGCGACAAAGACACCCCATCAATGAGTGACCTCCTCGGCTGTGACAACATCAAGCCGATGGTTCAAGACAAAGTGCAATTAACTAAGCCAAAAACGGTATTACGTCGCCAGCGTGTACAGTCACAACAAAAACAAGCCGAATTTTACTTTTCCGATGGCTTCATCCCTAACCTACCCGATGAAGGGCCCATGCGTTATTGCCGTGATGACGTGGAGAAATATGAGTTAAAAAAACTTCGCCGCGGCGATTATTTTCCTGAGCTCGTATTAGACCTTCATGGGTTAACTCAAAATGAAGCTAAGCAAGAAATATTAGCCATGTTCAAAGAGTGTAAAAAAACACAAATTCAATGCTGTTGTATCGTTCATGGGGTCAGTGGTGGTACATTAAAAACCCGAACACCCTACTGGATTTCTCAGTATCCTGAGCTGTTAGCGTTTCACCAAGCACCATTAGAGTGGGGGGGCCAGGGAGCATTATTAGTCCTACTCGATAATGAGCCAGACGAGAACGCTAAAATAGATTAAGTTCAAGTAAGTTCATGGTGGCTTTTATGCCACAGCAACTCCCCTTGCCAGCTATCAAGGTCTATCTCAATACAAGCAATTGATGCAGTGGCAAAACTTGGCATCATAGAACCTGCACATAAATCGGCAACGAGTAAGCCAACTAAAGGAAGATGGGATACGACTAAAGCACTTTTGGCTTTAATTTGAGCACAATAGGCTAATAACGTATCACCACAGCTTTCAGGGGATGAGTTAGGCGTTAGCTCATCAAGCACCAAATGCTGTTGCGCTTGCTCAAATTCTTGACTCACTAAATCAAATGTTTCCTGCGCTCGGTGGTACGGGCTAACAAACGTTAGATCAAATTGTGATTCAGTCAGTGCTAACCACTTAGCCATATTAATACTTTCTTCACGGCCAGTATCCGTTAATGAGCGTTGTTTATCAGTTTGAGCAATGGGCTGTGCCTGTCCATGGCGCATAATATACAGCTTCATTAAGTATTCCCTTAGAAATAATCTTGTTAAAAAAGTATTTTTACAAAATAGTCATGATTGGCAATTGGGCAAAGGTCTACTTTGGTTGATTAACGTACAGATATATATGAATAATGTGACCAATCTCTATAAAAAAAAACAGTGAAATTGAATAATATTACGATGATTACTCCAATTGATTGCTTTCTTTATCTGAAGACGCTAATAATTAGTAACTAACTAGATAAGGAGGTTCGCTTGATCATCTCAGCTAATGACCATAAAGATTACCATCACATTCAACTGCCTAATGGCTTAGATGTATTGCTCATTAGCGATCTTAAGGCGGATAAATCTTCTGCTGCCTTAGCCGTAAATGTCGGTCACTATGATGATCCTCACAGCCATCAAGGTTTATCTCACCTTCTCGAACACATGATGTTTCTAGGTACCGAGCAATTTCCAGACCCTAACGAATACCATGAATTTATACGTCATCATGGCGGTAGTCATAATGCGTGGACGAGTAGTGAACATACCAATTACTTTTTCGCCATCAATAATGACTTCTTTGCCCCTGCGCTAATCCGCTTCAGCGATTTTTTTATCAACCCCTTACTCGATGGGAAATGGATAAAAAAAGAAATTGAAGCCGTTGAATCAGAATATCAACTAAAACTAAAAGATGAAAACAGACGCACACTGGCGGTGTTAAAAGAATGTGCTAATCAACAACACCCTTTCAGCAAGTTTTCTGTGGGTAACAAACAAACGCTAAGCGGAACTGATAACGAGTTAGAGTCACTCGTTAGACAGTTTTACCTCGATCAATATTGCGCCAGCAAAATGAAACTTGTTTTATTATCGAACCAACCAATAGACGCTTTAATTGAAGTGGCTAAGCAGTACTTCAACCCAATAGAAAATCGTGGACTGACAACCCACTACCCCGATATACCGCTTTATACGCCAAGTCAGCAAAATGTCGATATCCGAGTAGTACCTGATAAAGATATCAAAAAGCTAACCTTAAGCTTTAGCATGCCTAAAGAGAAACTACATTATCGCAGCAAACCATTAGCTTATATCGCATATTTACTCGGTCATGAAGGTGATGGTAGCTTATTATCGCTACTAAAAAAGAAGGGACTAGCCAACACATTATCAGCGGGAATCGGCTTAAGCGGTTATAACTACCAAGAGTTTTCAATCTCGCTATCAATTACTGATAAAGGACTGAGGGAGCAAGATTCGATTATTGGTTTAATTTTCAACCAGATAAACTTAATTAAAACACAGGGAATAGATGCGTGGCGCTACACGGAAAAACATAACATCATAAAAGCCGCATTTGAATTTCAAGAGAGCAGCCGCGCCATTGATACAACAAGTCATTTGGTGATTAACATGTTCAACTATGACGTCAATGATATCGTTTTTGGTGACTACGCCATGGAAAGTTTTGAGCCCAATATCATTAATCAATGTCTTAGTTTAATGACCGTTGATACAGTCAGGATCATTAGCGTCAGTCTCAACTATAAAACAGACAAATTAGCCCGCTGGTACCATACACCGTTTCACTGTCAGTCTATTTGTTCTGAGCGTAAAAAAAGCTGGTTATCAACTATCGATGATGGTTCGCTTACTTTACCCCCACCAAATCCTTTTGTTGTCGAGCGCTTGGTTTACACACCACCAGCACGACCACAGACCCTTCCACGTGCGTTAATAAATGAAAATGGTATGCGGTTATGGCATCTTGCAGAAAGCCAATTTAAAATCCCTAAAGGCCATATCTATACCGCCATTGATAGCCCAGTGGTTGGAGAAAATGCTCGCAGCGCCGCGTTATGTCGCCTCTATGTCGAGATGATTCACGACTCGTTAGCCGAGATGACCTATCCAGCTGAAATAGCAGGGATGCACTATGACATCTACCCCCATCAGGCAGGGGTTACTATGCACCTTAGTGGCTATACGCCAAAGCTTTTTCTATTTTTTGAAATGTTAATTAGTAAAATCCGGCAGCGAGACTTCTCCAGCGCCCGTTTTGATGAAATAAAGTATCAACTACATAAAAGCTGGCTTAACAGTAATAAAGCAAAGCCTATTAACATATTATTTAAAGGGTTAAGCACGACCTTACAGCCCAAACAATATGATTATCAATCGCTTGCTAATGAGCTTTCAACCATCACTCTGACTGAGTTAGGTAATTATATCAGTGAACTATTTGAACAAGTTCATCTCGAATCGTTTGTCCAAGGTGATTGGGAGGAGAGCGAGGTGAAACTTTTTGGTGATAGTATTCATCGTCAAATATCAGCGCTTGCAAAACCTTGCCCCCAACAACCTCGAAACATCATCAGTATTGCCAACCAAGCAACACTCTACCGATTGTTTGATAACCAGCATAACGATTCAGCGATTATAGTGTACTATCAAGGTATTCAAGGTAACCCGCAACAGGTCGCTATGTATAGCCTACTTAACCAACTAGTGAGTCCACGTTTTTTTGCTGAAATTAGAACGAAACAGCAGTTAGGTTACCTTTGTGGCAGTTCATACATTCCCTTAAATCGGCATCCGGGTATGATGTTTTATATTCAGTCGCCTGTGTGTGGAACCATGCAGCTACTCGATGCTATTGATAACGTCATTCTCGATTTTGAAAACTATATTGAGTCAATGTCTGACAAGCAATGGCAACAAGCACTCATTGGGCTAAAAAACCAAGTTAAAACGCCAGACACAACCCAGCATGCAGCTGCACAACGTTATTGGGTCAGTATTGGCAACCAAGACCACCAGTTTAATCACCGGCAGTTAATACTCGAACAACTAGAACAAGTAACTAAGAAACAGTTATTAGAGTTCCTCAAAGAAACACTGTTAAATAGAGCGGTCGATCGCCTCGTTCTATCTAGCCAAGGATTGAGTCATCATCAACAGCCTACCGCATTTAATGGCAGCCTTTTAGATGATATTGCAGCATTTACAAGCTCTGCTCAAATGATTGCATTGCGCAACTAGCCCCAGACCAGTTCACTGAAATGACCGCGGCACATCGAGACATAACGCTCATTGCCGCCAATTTCCACTTGCGATCCTGAGCTCAGTGCATTGCCCTTCTCATCCGTTCTGACAACCATAGTTGCCTTACGACCACAGTGGCAAATTGTTTTTAATTCAACGAGTTTATCGGCCCAGCTCATTAAATAGAGGCTGCCTTCAAAAGGCTCCCCCATGAAGTCAGTTCGCAAGCCATAACATAATACAGGTACATTTAATTTATCGACGACCTGGCTGAGTTGTTTAACTTGCTCTTTAGATAAGAATTGACTTTCATCGACCAAAATACAATGAATTGGCCCATTTAATAGCTTCTGTTCAATCATCAAAAATAAATCACAATCACGGGAAAATATATCTGCTGGTTGACTAAGACCGATACGAGAAGTGACTTTCCCGACACCAAAGCGGTTGTCTATTGAGGCTGTTAAAATCACAGACTCCATGCCCCGCTCTTTATAATTATAAGCAGATTGAAGTAATGAAGTAGATTTTCCTGCATTCATTGCAGAATAATAGAAATAAAGCTGAGCCAAAATGTATTCTCAAAAGCAAAAGGTCATTTTACCCTAAAGTCGCGATGCCATAAACAAACAATCTCACACCTGACTTTAACGGCATAAAAAAAGCCCGTGAAACACGGGCTTAAAAAGAACTATTTCACAGCAGGTTTTATAACTGCTCGTTTAGTGCTGGAATAACATCAAATAAATCCGCTTCCAAGCCATAATCAGCAACTTGAAAGATTGGCGCTTCAGGATCTTTATTGATAGCGACAATCACTTTAGAGTCTTTCATACCCGCTAAATGTTGAATAGCACCTGAAATACCAACAGCTATATAAAGCTCTGGAGCAACGATTTTACCCGTTTGACCTACTTGCATATCGTTAGGGACGAAACCTGCATCTACTGCAGCACGAGAGGCACCAACACCAGCGCCTAATTTGTCAGCTAACTCTTCAAGCATGGCGAAGTTTTCACCATTTTGCATACCACGACCACCAGAAACGATCACTCGAGCACTTCCCAACTCAGGGCGTTCAGACTCAGTCATTTCACCACTCACAAAAGAAGAAACACCCGCATCATGAGCGTTATCGATAGCGACAACTGCGGCACTACCCTCTTGCGTAACACCATCAAATGCAGAAGTACGAATGGTCAATACTTTTATTGTATCTTGGCTCTTAACCGTAGCAATGGCATTACCAGCATAAAATGGTCGAACAAAAGTATCTGAAGACTCAACACGAATAACATCTGAGATTTGATTAACATCAAGTAAGGCAGCAGCGCGAGGGAGAAAGTTTTTACCTGTTGTAGAAGCTGCTGTCAGAATATGACTGTATGATTTACCTAAGTCAGCGACAAGTAGTCCGATATTTTCTGCTAATTGGTCAGCATAGCTTTGATTGTCTGCAACAAGTACTTTGCTGACACCAGAAAGTGTTGCAGCGTTAACTGCAACATCTTGACAGTTATGACCCGCAACTAGGATCTCAATATCACCGCCAATCGCTGTTGCTGCAGCAACAACTTTATGGGTCTCAGGCTTAAGTGATGCATTATCGTGTTCAGCAATTACTAAAATAGTCATTAGATCACCTTCGCTTCTGTTTTCAGTTTCTCAATTAATTGTTCGACAGAGTCAACCATGACACCTGCGCTTCTGCTTGCAGGACTTTCAACTTTTAATACTTCAACCGTCGATTCAATAGTAACACCTAACTCTTCAGGGGTTGTTACTGTAATCGGTTTACGCTTCGCTTTCATAATATTTGGTAATGAAGCATAACGTGGTTCATTAAGACGCAAGTCAGTGGTAACAACAGCCGGAAGAGATAAAGCGACAGTTACTAAACCACCATCAACTTCACGAGTGACTAATGCTTTGTCACCGTCAATTTTTAGTTCTGAAGCAAAGGTGCCCTGGCCCATTCCTGCTAATGCAGCCAGCATTTGGCCAGTCTGATTATTATCACCATCGATAGTTTGTTTACCAAGTAAAACAATTGAAGGATCTTCTTGCTCTACAACTTTGTGTAGCAGTTTGGCAATTGATAATGGTAGGGGTTTTTGATCGGTGTCCACTTGGATACCACGATCAGCACCCAGAGCAAGTGCTGTTCGAATCTGTTCTTGGCAAGCTTTGTCTCCAACTGAAACAACAACAACTTCACTCGCTACACCCGCTTCTTTTAATCTTACAGCTTCTTCAACCGCAATTTCACAAAAAGGGTTGATAGACATCTTTAAGTTACTTAAATCGACATCTGTATTGTCAGATTTAACACGTACTTTTACGTTGTAATCAACGACGCGTTTAATCGGCACAAGAATTTTCATAAACGTTATCCTTTAACCTGTAGTGAAGATCGACATTGTTGCCGACCAAATGAAACATCCGTTTAAATTAACCAAAGTTTACGATTACGTCAACATAAACTTTCATAATGTAGAATAAATGAACCTATAATCACCGAGGCGCTAAATTTTCGGTATCTGGCGATTGTTTTTAAAGAGTAGCAGTGGTTAAATGGAGTTATTAGCGTTTGTTCACTTATCACATAAATTACAAGAAGCCATTGAATGAAAAGAAATTATTTACTTGTTACTGCATTACTAGCCCCACTTATTCTTAGCGGTTGTTCAGACGACGTTGGTAAAGTTAGTCTTGGCCTATTGACCACATCAGACATCTTTATTGACGCGAAAAGAGACCCTAAACTAAGTGGTGTGACCTGCCATATTAGTCACGTTGAGGCTAATTTTGACTTGTCAGATCCTTCGAATGCATCAATTGCCTGTCGCCAAACTGGCCCGATCACATCTGCGGAGTTGGCAACTGTTGACCAATCTAAATCTGGTGAAGTGATTTTTAGTGAATCGTTGAGTATTCTTTTTAAAACGTTAAAAGTACGACGCATCTACGATAAAGAAAATAACTCGTTACTCTACCTTTCTTATTCTACAAAAGAAACTAAAGGTAGCTTCAAGCACTCACTATCAACCGTTAGCCTCTATAACAATGTTGACTAAGTAAATTGACCAAAAAATGATGGTATTGATTATTTCCTTAACGAACTATATTTTTTACCACATAAGAAACAATAACTTATATTTTGGCATATAATCTGCTTTAGCTATAACAAAATAAAGATTAAGGATAGAATTAACATGAATGTATTCACTATGGTTGTCATCATCGTTACTGTATGTGTGATTGGCGATGTATTCAAACGAGCTTTCGATTATAAGAATAAGAAAAAGCAAATCGGCGGTGAAGAGCTAGACAAACTGATTGCTATTAACGAACAGCTAAACACAAAAGTAAAATCGTTAGAATCTCGAGTTATCAACTTAGAAGCGATTGTGACTGGCGAAGGTTATGATCTGAAAAATAAAATTGACAGTTTATAACAGATATTGAAGCCTTCATTTCAAGAGGCGTTAACTGACATCATCCTGATGTTGCGGAAAGTCATTACTGGTATCAATCAATCGTTGATTGATACCACAGTATATTATCACCGCTACTAACGCCATAACTTCAATGAGCTTAGGGTATGTTACCAAGACATGACGCAAGTTATGTAAAGACACATAGCCCTGACTTACTAAATACCCCATCTGAATAGAAGCACTTAATGCAACTAACCACCGAATTTTGCTCCATAGCCAAATAATCGACTGTGGCATTCCAACTCGACGAGCACAAATGATGACTAAACAGAATAACGAAGGCACAGCTAAACCTAGTGCTGTATAAAACTGTGCTGGCTCTGGGTAAAAAAGAGTAAGAAGGCCTGCTGTATCTTGTCGATACGATAAAGCTACAATCCACACAATATAGCTACGTAAGAGAAATGACATCACAAGCAACAGCGTCCATGGCAGCTTTAAACTGCCATGCTTGTCATAATCCGCAAAAGGGTTATAGCGCATTATTCATATTGTGTTAATAACTCAATTAAGCCGGTTTCATCTAACACATTAACTCCAAGATCCTGTGCCTTAGTTAATTTCGAGCCAGCCTTCTCACCCGCAACTAATGTTGTAGTATTTTTAGAAACACTGCCCGCCACTTTGGCTCCAAGTTGGGCAATTTTAGCTTTAGCTTCGTCGCGCTTCATCTGATTGAGCGTACCGGTGATTACCCACGTTTGTCCCTTTAAAGGAAGCTCATCTTCACTGCGTTGATGTACCTCAGCCCAGTTAACTCCGGCACCAAGTAGTGCATCCACGACTTCTTGATTGTGTGATTGCTTGAAAAAATAGAAAATATGTTTCGCAACGATCTCACCGACATCATCAACACGCTGTAATGATTCAGTCGACGCTGTTGCCACTTTATCTAACGTTTGGTAATGCTGTGAGAGATTAGCAGCGGTTGCTTCACCAACCTCGCGAATTCCAAGACAGTATAGAAATTTTGCAAAGGTAGTGTGCTTCGCCTGCTCAACGGCATTGAGAAGTTTATCAGCTTTCTTTTCACCCATCCGTTCTAATGTTAACAGTCGCTCTTTATCTAATGAGAAGATGTCTGCAGGGGTTTGAATTAGCTCAGCATCAACCAATTGATCAACGAGTTTATCCCCTAAGCCATCAATATCTAACGCCTTACGTGAAGAAAAATGTTTAATGGCTTCTTTGCGTTGAGCAGCGCAGAATAATCCGCCACTACAACGGGCAACGGCTTCACCTTCAATGCGTTCAACCTCAGAATCACAAACGGGACAACGCTCTGGAAACTCAATGTTTGTTACAGATTCATCGCGTTTCGCCATTACCACAGAAACAATCTGAGGTATCACATCACCAGCGCGACGAATCACTACATGATCGCCTATTTTTACTCCAAGACGTTCAATTTCATCGCGGTTGTGTAACGTAGCGTTACTCACCGTAACCCCACCCACAAATACTGGGGCTAGACGTGCAACAGGTGTAATGGCGCCCGTACGTCCAACTTGGAATTCTACATCAAGCAATTGAGTCAATTCTTCTTGAGCCGGAAACTTGTAGGCTATCGCCCAGCGAGGAGCCTTAGCCACAAAGCCCATCGTTTGTTGACCTTCAATCGAGTCTAATTTATTTACAACGCCGTCTATCTCATAAGGCAAGCTGGCACGTCGAGTTAAAATATCTTGATAATAAGCTATCATCTTCTCTAGACTATCAACCTGTTGTATTTCAGGGCAAACAGGCACCCCCCACATTTTAAGTTGTTGTAGTTGCTCAAAGTGTGAGTTTGCCATTGCTGCACGCTCACCATTAACGACTCCAGTAGAGTATGCATAAAACGACAAGCCGCGCTGAGCAGTAATTTTAGAGTCTAATTGACGTAAACTGCCAGCTGCGGCATTTCGTGGGTTTGCAAAAGGTTTTTCATTATTTTCTAATGCGCGTTGATTTAACTTATCGAAGTTAGCAAAAGGCATAAATACTTCGCCGCGGATTTCGATCTGATCAGGGAAATCATTACCACGAAGTGTTAGCGGTATTGCCGCTATCGTTTTGACGTTAACTGTAATATCCTCGCCAACCAAGCCATCACCACGAGTAGCAGCGCGCACTAACTGGCCTTGCTCATACAAAAGACTGACTGCCAGGCCGTCAAGCTTTGGCTCACAACAATAGGCTTGAGTTTTAGATACCACCTTCTCTGAGATTTTACGCACAAAATCCTGCATTTCATCATCATCAAAAGCATTATCTAGTGATAACATCGGTTTTAAGTGGGTAATTTGCGAGAACGCTGTTAATGCCTCACCGCCAACTCGTTGCGTTGGTGATTGTGGAGAGGTAAGCTCAGGATGTTCAGATTCGAGTTGTTGTAACTCTCTTATTAAACGATCATATTCTGCATCAGGAACCGTTGGGTTATCTAATACATAGTATTGATAATTATATTCATTAAGTTGTTCAGTTAATTGCGTAACTCGCACATTTGGGGATAGCGTTTGACTCATGGGGTGCTCTTGATTTGCTATGCGTGCTTAAATAAGCACGCATTAAGAAGGTAGGGAAATGGTTAAGTTAAGACTTAATTAATAACATCTTACGTTCAACTTCGCGAATACGTTGAACATAGTGCTGAGTTGATTGCTTTGTCAGCGTAGAACGATCACCATCAAGGACTTGGCCATCAAACTCTTCGGCAATTTTAGCCGCAGCATTAAGCATTGTATTAAAGGTTTCCATATTCCCTTGGCGATGAGGTAACGTCATAAATAACGACACCCCTGTCGTCGAAAACTGCTCCATATTATCAATATCAAACACACCAGGTTTTACCATATTAGCTAGCGAAAATAACACTTCGCCATGGCCTGTCGCATCAACATGACGATGGAATATGTTCATCTCACCAAACTTAAAGCCTAAAGTGAGTAAGCATGGTAATAGTTTCGCGCCATCAAGAGAGTCATGTTCACCAGCGACCACATTCAATACAAGAACATCCATCGGTTCATATTGTTTCTCATCGTCAACTAAGCTAGTTGAGTCAGTGTCGATGTCTTCTATCGCACCAATCTGTGGCTCTGCAGCCTCTTTAAGCTCTGGTTTCGTTGTAGCACCTTCGCTGACATTGCTTTCTTTCGTTGCCGGTTTTTCAGTTACTTTTGCTGCTAAGTAGTTTTCTTTACTCTTAACAACAGGAGACTCAAACACAGGAGCGCTTGACGAGTTAACGGAGTGGCTAGCTTCGTTGTCATTTAAAGCAACGTCAAAATTAATCCCCGCCTTTGAACTACCTTGACTCTCTTGTGTAACATCGCAGTTTTGAACATCATCTACTTTAGCGTGCTCACCATCTTTATCAGCGTCGTTTTGTTCAGTAGCCTCTAGTTGTTGGCTCGGAGGCGTTGGCGAATCTTTATCAGCTTGTGCTTGCTCATCAGAATTATCTTGTTTTATCACTCTGGCTTCGCCAACCCCCAAGCGATCAAAACCAGCACCGTCTCTTAATAGGTTGCCATCTTCGTCCGTATCATTTAAATCTAAATGTGAGATATCTACGGGTTTGTTTGCTTTACGTATGGTGATTAGGCCGTGCGCTAAGATACCGGCTATTACTAAAACACCTAAGATAAGTAAAACACTTCGTAATTCTAAATCCATCAATTCAACCAAATTCGTTATTATTGTACTAATGAGACAGCGGTATCAACATCAACTGCAACGACACGAGAAACACCTGCTTCTTGCATTGTAACGCCTGTTAATTGACTAGCCATCTCCATGGAAACTTTATTGTGAGTAATATATATAAACTGTACTTTTTCAGACATCTCTTTCACCAAGTTGCAATAGCGATCGACATTAGCGTCATCTAATGGCGCATCAACTTCATCAAGCATGCAAAAAGGCGCTGGATTTAACTGAAAAATTGCAAACACTAATGATAATGCGGTTAGCGCTTTTTCGCCACCACTTAACAAGTGAATTGTACTATTTTTCTTACCCGGTGGCTGAGCCATTATACTGACACCCGCGATAAGTAAATCACTTTCCGTTAGGGTTAATTGAGCACTGCCCCCTCCAAAGACTTTCGGAAATAGCGTTTGAAAGTCTTTATTAACCGAATCAAAGGTTAATTTAAACTTATCACGGCTCTCTCGGTCAATCTTTTTTATTGCTGTTTCGAGTGTAACTAGACCATTTTCTAAGTCATTTGTTTGATTAGTCAAATAATCCAGGCGTTGCTTTTGCTCATTATACTGTTCGATCGCCGTTAAGTTTATTGCCCCCATAGCATCAAGTTGCGCTTTGACTGCAAGTAATTGGCTCGGCCATTGTTCACTCTGGGCATTAAATTCTAAAGCGTTCGATAACATAGCCACTTCTCTGGGGCTTAACTCTATCGCCTGTTCTTGCGTTTCGACTTTAACTTTAAGTGTTTCGATAGCGACGGTCAGTGTCTCTAGTTTTTTACTATGTCTTAACGCTGTTTGTTGTTCATTAAGTAAACTCGTTTCAAGTTCCGCATGTTGAGCAACAAGTTGAGTAAGCGTTTCATTACACTGTTGTTGATTAATTCGAGTCTTTGACAAGAGGACTTGTTGTTGGTCGCGTTGATTTTGGTACTCAAGCATTGGTGCCGTTTGTTGTTCCAACTCACTCTGATAAACAGACATCTCTTGTGTTATTTCATCAAGAAGACGGCTCGTTGCCGCTAGTGTCTCACTCGCTGAATGATGTTGTAACTGACTTTTTTGCGCTAATAATTGCTGTTGATGGTTAGCTTGTTGCGATTGCTGTAACGCTGCTTCGTGTACTTTTAACTGCTTTTTTATCGATGCACGTTCATTATTAACGACCTCTAACTGCTTAGAAACGACTAAGCCTTGAGAGGATAGCTGACTTGCTTGCTCGCTTGCTTCCATTAATTGCTGTTGCTCAAGCTCGATTAACTGCTTTAACTCATTCAACTGAAAACTCACATCATCGAGCTGTCGCTGGCAATGCTGCCACTGTTGTTGTTCAAGTAGCCAATCTTGTTTGGCCTGAGTCAATAGCTGGTTTGAATTATCCAATCTATTTGTTAGCTGTTCCCGCTGTTCTTCTAACAATGCTAATTGTTCCCCCTCCACATCCAATCGTGTTTGGTGAGCTAGCAACTGCTCCTTGGCAGCCAATAAGGGAGCTTCTAATCGATTACACCTTTCATTGAGACTAATTAAACTACCGTGATTAGCATTAAGCGTATCCGAATTAACATTGGTAAAGCAAAAACCGTCCCCCAGCCAATGCCCCTGTGATGTCACAACGCTCTGTTCTTTGCTTAATAATGATTTTATCGAGTCGGCTTGTTCAAGCGTTTCTACACAAAACACATTGCTAAGTAAGTTAACAAGCGCTGGAGCACTACCTCCTGATTTCATCGTTATAAAGGAATTAAGTGTAGGTAACGCGTGAAGCTCAGCAGCAACCACCTTTGGCGAGTCAGGTTGCAGCTCGTTATTACTAATGTCGATAAAGCCAACCGCTGAAGTGCCCCGCCATTTTTCCATAACATTAGCCATCTCGGGCACCAGGTAACTCTTCAGGTACAGCGAAAGCACTAATTCAACGACAGGTTGCCACTTGATATCGACATCAAGCGCTTCCCACAGCTGCATTTTTTCGCTCAAAAAGACATCACCGTCGTTGGTTGTAGTTTGTTCTGAAATTAGAGCTCTCAGCGTGCCTTGTTCATTCAGCAACATTTGATACTCTTTTTGCACTTCAATAAGCTGCTCTTGTACCGACGTAATAAGGTGCTGCTGCGTATTAATATCGGTATTTTTCTGTTCTAAATCCTGTTGATAGCTTTGGCTACGTTGCTGCTGTTGCTCAAACGTTTGAGATAATTTGGTCGGACTTAATTGTTGCTGCTGTTGCAAAAAGTCTAATCGTTTTTGGTTTAACACCTCAGTCTGCGTGTCTAAACGCACTTTGTCATGTTCAATTCGAGCAATACTTTGCTTGATCATTAACGATTGGTTAGAAATACTCTGCTGCTCTTGATTTAGCTGTTGGAATTGTAACTCTATCAGTTCACGTTGTTCATGTATTGCGGCTAATTCATTTGTATGCTTTTCAAACGCTAGCTGTAACTGTGGTAGTGCGTCATTGGCTTCTTTAAAATTTTTATAGGAGAGCTTTTCGCTTTGCTCCTGTAATTCAACTTGCTGTTGTAAACTGGTTCTTTTTACCGCTAATTGATCGACTTTATTAGTCAACTGTTGTGCTGTTTGTTGAACGTGCTCGATATTGAGTTGGCAACGGGCGACTTGAGCGTCGAGCTCATGGGCTTGCTTCTCAATACCAGATAATTTAACTCGATTTTGTTCTATCTGTTGTTTCATCGTGGACATCACTTGCTGGCTTGCTTCAGCCTGCTCATTTGCATGTAGCTGCAAGCTTTGCTGTTGAGTTAACTCGTTCGTTTTTGCGGTTAGCTCGCTGGTGTATGTCTGCCAGCGAAAAACAATGATATCTTGATGTAACTGCCTTTCCTGCTTTTTTAATGCAGTATATTGCTCAGCTTGTGTTGCTTGCTGTTCCAATGAAGCTATTTGTTGTGCTAGCTCATGACGCAAATCAGCAAGCCTTTCAAGGTTTTCTCTACTGTGCTTTATGCGATTCTCAGTTTCTCGCTTGCGTTCTTTATATTTAGTAATGCCAGCCGCTTCTTCAATAAAGCCTCTAAGCTCCATTGGTTTAGACTCAACAAGACGAGAAATTGTGCCTTGTTCAATAATAGAATAACTGCGCGGCCCAAGCCCTGTCCCACTAAGCAAATCACTAATATCCCGGCGACGGCACTTTTGACCGTTAACGAAATAATCAGACTGACCATCACGACTAACTTGGCGTTTAACCGCAATCTCACTAAATGTGGCCCACGACCCAGATGCCTTACCTTCACTGTTATCAAACATTAATTCGACACTGGCTTGTGATACGGGTTTTCTGGCACTAGAACCATTAAAAATCACATCAGTCATACCATCACCGCGAAGATGTTTGGCATTTGACTCACCCAAAACCCACCTCACCGCATCGATGATATTTGATTTTCCACAACCATTTGGCCCAACTACGGCACTCATGGCATCAGTGAAATGAATTTTAGTGGGGTCGACAAACGATTTAAACCCAGAAAGTTTAAGGTGTTTAAGGCGCATTTCGCTCAGTAGTTAATTAGCAGATTTCGCATTATCGCATAGGGATAAATCAAATAGCAGACAAAAACCACCCGTTTGATTAATTTTGTAACAAATTAGCTATGCTTCGTTCAATTTATCGCAATATACTAGAGCCTATCTTCAGTTTACTATTTAGTTAGCGGGCTTATTTGCTAACTTTTTTACAAGGAACATATCGTGTTTGATAAATCGCGTAGCGGAGCTAGCTACTTTTTAAAAGGTTTCGACTTAATACAAACCAAAGGGTTAAGAAGTTTTGTTTTAATTCCTCTTATCGTTAATGTGCTTTTATTTTCTTCCGCTTTTTACTATTTATTTTTACAACTCGATGGCTTCTTCGTCTACCTTGATGGTTATCTGCCTGAATTTTTGAGTTGGTTAAAGTTTATTTTATGGCCTTTAGCCGTTATTTCATTATTAGTGGTCTTTTCTTTCTTATTTAGCTCTGTCGCAAATTGGATTGCAGCTCCATTTAATGGACTACTCGCTGAAAAAGTCGAATGTCATTTAACAGGGCAACCAGCACCAACAACTACTACAGCCGATGTTGTTAAAGATATACCGAGAACGTTACATCGTGAATGGACTAAACTTGCTTACTACTTACCAAGGGCAATTGGTTGTCTTATTTTATTCTTTATTCCAATTGTTGGACAAACCGTAGCGCCCGTTCTTTGGTTTTTATTTAGTGCGTGGATGATGGCGATTCAATATTGTGATTATCCGTTTGATAACCACAAACGTGATTTTAAGATGATGAAGTCACAATTAAAACAAGATAAAGGCTGTGCTTTTTCTTTTGGCGCGATGACAACATTATTTTCAATGATCCCAATCGTCAATTTAGTCGTGATGCCGGTTGCGATTTGTGGTGCAACGGCTTTATGGGTTGAGCGCTATCGTGAACATCATCTTGATGAAAACACCGATGACATAGTTAAGTGGTAGAATAACTACCACTTAGCTAACAACTAGGGGAATTAACTTTTTTTACGTTTACCAAGAGTTACCCCTAGTAGGACAAACCCCAATAAAGTGACAAGCGTTGGTTCAGACACAGGAATTGGGGTAAAGCCGTAAATCGAACGTATGCCACTAATGTCATCTTCAGTTAGCGTCCTTCGACTCCCTACATAAATTGCCCCCTAAGGCTACACAAAGACGTTTAACATCGACCGACATCTATATCGATAGCGTATGTAATTATTCTCATACGCTAACAAACAACGAGGCTATTCCACCTTAGGTATTTAGCCCCTGCTGCCAATCTTTCCATACGACCTGATAACCTTTGTCGGTGATTGCTTGAGCAACCTGTGCAACCGAACGGTTATCATCAATACTAAACTGCTCAAGATTACTATCATCGGATGCATAACCACCTGGCTGTGTTTTTGACCCAGCACTCATAGTGGTTACTCCAAGAGCAAGCATATTATCTCTAAATAATGCGGATTCACGTGTTGATAGTGACAGTTCGACTTGAGGGTTAAACAGGCGGTAGGCGCAAATCAACTGCACCAACTGCCGATCAGTCATTGGTGAGTTAATCTCCGCAGTACCTTCACAAGGACGCAACCTAGGAAACGAAAGCGAAAAACGCATTTTCCAATACTTTTTCTCCAGGTAGGTTAACTGCATCGCAACATGAAAAGCATCAGTACGCCAATCTTCGAGCCCTAACAAACAGCCTATTCCGACTTTGTTGATGCCCGCTTCACCCACTCGTTCTGGTGTCGCTAAACGATAATCGAAATCTGACTTCTTCCCTTTCAGGTGATATTTTGCGTACTTTTCGCGATGGTAGGTCTCTTGATACACTAAAATAGACTCAACCCCCAACTCACTTAATCGACGGTACTCATCGGTGTCTAGAGGCTGAACTTCCATTGATATATGATTAAAATATTGCTTGAGCAGCTTAATCGCTTGCTCAAAATACGCCATACCCACTTTTCGCTCAGACTCACCGGTCACTAATAAGATATGATCAAAGCCAAGTTCTTTTATCGCTTGAGCTTCTTCGGCTAATTGCTCCATGGTGAGAGTAGTACGCCTAATCTTATGCTCCATACTAAAACCACAATAGGTACAGATATTTGAGCACATATTAGAGAGATATAAAGGAACATATAGCAACATCGTTTTTCCAAAACGCTGTTGAGTTAATTGCTGACTCACTTTGGCCATGTGTTCCAAGTAGGGCTCCGCCGCAGGTGAGATTAACGCTTGAAAGTCATCGAGCGAAAGCTTTTTAGCTTGCGCAGCTCGGTTAATAGCCCTCACAACCTGTGTCTCGGTACAAGCTTCAATCCGTTGCTGCTGTTGATCCCACTCATAGCGAGCAAGTACCTGTTCAAAACCACTCATTATTTACACTTCCCCTATCAGCAAGTTCACTAGTCTAAAAAGGATGTTAATGGACTCGTAGCAATCGCTTGTTGGTTCACGGCTCCTAAGCCAGCTTGATAAGCTAAGCGGCCAGACTCCACAGACAAGGCAAAGGCTTTTGCCATAGCAATAGGGTCTGGTGACACTGCCATCGCCGTATTAACAAGTACCGCATCTGCGCCTAACTCCATCGCTAAAGCCGCATGAGACGGCGCACCAATTCCAGCATCAATGACAACGGGCACATTGGCCTGCTCTATAATGATTTCGAGAAAGTCTTGGCTCACTAAACCCTTATTACTGCCAATGGGTGCACCTAATGGCATCACAGCGGCACACCCCACCTCTTCGAGTTGGCGTGCTAAAACAGGGTCGGCATGCATATAAGGTAATACGACAAAACCATCTTTAACGAGCGCTTCGGCCGCTTTTAGTGTTTCAATAGGATCAGGCATGAGATATTTAGGATCAGGATGAATTTCAAGCTTAACCCAATTAGTGCCTAAAGCTTCACGAGTTAAATGCGCAGCAAATACAGCATCCTTTGCATCTTTAGCACCCGAGGTATTAGGGAGCAACTTCATGTTATTTTCTAGCAATGGCGTTAAGATATCATCGGATTGATTGATTAAATCGACGCGCTTTAATGCCATAGTCACTAACTCTGATTGAGACGCAACCAGCGACTGACTCATGAGGTCTGAAGTGGCAAATTTTCCGGTACCAGTAAACAACCGTGACTGGAACTGATGCCCTGCAATAACTAGTTTATCTTGTTCAATATTTGTTTTCATTTTATCCGCCTGCAATCGCAGAAAAGACGTTAATTTGATCGCCATCGGCTAATACATACTCATGCCAAAGCGCTTTGTTTATAATATTATTGTTTACTGCGACAGCAATACTGGACTCAACCAAAGAAAGCTGATTAATCACAGCCGAAAGCATCAAACCTTGCGGCTCGATTTCTAACCATTGGTTATTATTAATTAACACGGCATGTTGCGGTTTATCTTTAAGCATAATTTAATTCTTCTAGTTAGGTTGCCGACAAACGGGGCACTGTTCATTACGCTGGCGGTTCAAGGGCTGCATAGAGAAAGTTTCACCGTCGACTAGGTGTATTTGTCGATTTAAATCACTGGGTAAGTTAAGCAAAAATCGCAACGCAGCATTCGCTTGAAAGCTGCCAAGGACACCCACCATAGGGCCACTAACTCCTAAGGTTTTGCAGGAATTAGCTTCTTTTGGTGCTTGTGGAAATAAGCATTGATAACAACCGTACTCCGGGCTATCCGGAGAAACTAACAACAGCTGTCCATGCCAATTAGCTACCGAAGCACTAATCAATGGCACAGACTGCTCTACACAGAAACTATTAATCAAATATCGCGTTGGCATGTTATCGCTGCAATCGAGTATTAGATCGACATTGCCAAGTAATGATGTGGTATTGTCTCTTGTCAATCGCTGGGCATGTTGATTAAGCTGCAAGCTTGGATGTTGCTCTTGCAGGCGATTAGCTACCTCAAAAGCTTTGGCGTTTTCTATCGAATCATGATCAAACATAAATTGACGCGGTAAATTCGACAATTCAACTTCATCATCATCGATTAAAGTTAATGTGCCAATACCTGCTCCGGCTAAATAGGTTGCCGTAACATTCCCCAGCCCACCACAACCAACAATAGCGACGTGTTTATTAAGCAGAGTTAATTGGCCTTGTTCCCCCCAGCCTTTGAGCATAATTTGCCGTGAGTATTGAATAAAGGCCTGATCGCTTAGCTTAACGTGTTTATCCATGCTCGTCCTCACACACTGAAGCTTCTACAAGCGATTCACCCGCCCCCACCAACTCGAGCAACTGTTCAGTCGTTCCTGCAACATCTTCTGCTAAGGTTATCGCGGTCACTAGAGCGACACTCCCAATACCAGAACTTAAGATATCGTCAACACGATCAGCGGATATACCCCCGATAGCAACAAGTGCACGTTGTGTTTTCAACAGCTCGACTTGCAGCGCTAACTTTTCGAGCCCTTGTGGCCGAGATGGCATATCTTTGGTTTGGGTGGCATAAATATGGCCTAACGCGATATAGCTTGGCGCAAGTTGATTAGCCACCAACGCTTCATATACACCATGAGTACTTAAGCCCAGTCTTAGTCCTGCTTGCTTAATTGCAATAAGATTAGCTTCAACCATATCCTCTTGCCCAAGGTGAACACCATAAGCACCGTGCTTAATCGCTAAACGCCAGTAGTCATTGATAAACACACGCGCATTATATTGCTGACCTAGAGCAACAGCTTTAACGATTTGCGGCTCGATATCTGCGTCAGCAAAGTCTTTTGCGCGGATCTGGATTGTTTTAACCCCGAGCTTTAACAAACGTTCTAACCACTGACAATCTGCAACAACAGGGTACAAGCCCAATTTATCCGGACATGAAGCAAACTCGTTTTCCAAACTAACTAAATTAGTGTCAGTCAATAATAACGGGAGCTGTTCAAAGCTTGTAGGCAATGTTAAAGACAACAAACCGCCTCGATCGCTGCCTAATGATTGGCTCTGTGTTAGTGCCTGCCCCAACACAGCCTTGGCGATAACAATAGCATCACAAAAGGTATACTGCTTAGCGACAAGGCCTGCGATTAAACTGGCTAATGTGCAGCCAGTTCCTCGGCTATTAATGTTATGGCACCACGGCAGCCCTAATGCAAATTCAGCTGTAGGTTCACTTCTAAACCTTTGATGCTGTGTTGGTTCTAATCCAGAGTAATAATCTAGTGCAAGAACAACTCCTTGCTCTTTAACAGGGGTAAGGTGACCACCTTTTAATAACACATTGACTTTAAAATGATCACTGAGTTGTCGCACGAGCACTTTAGGATCGTCAATGGCTCCATCAGTCAATTTTTCATTCTGAATGGCCAGCAGAGCACAGGCTTCATCAGCATTAGGCGTTAGTAAGTCTACTTGAGGTAATAAATGATTAACAATTCCATGAAGTATTTCAACATCTTGATCGCTACGGTCAGCTGATGCTTTAACCACAGGATCATAAATGACGCGAATTGAAGCAACCTGTTGACGTAAACCTTCAAGCTTGTTGGCCAGCCAAACCACTTGAGCTTGGTTAGCCAATAAACCCACCTTAACTACCGCAGGGGTCGTTTGCTGGCTTAAGGCGAGCCATTGTTGCTCCATTAAACTTATAGGAGTCGCTTCACAGGCAATTAGTCGCTGCGAGTTTTGCGCTGTCACGCAGCTAACGATAGTGGCGCAATGCGCACCACTAACCGCCACTGCGCGCATATCGGCCGCAATCCCAGCTAACGCAAGAGAATCGACCCCGCCAATCGCCCAAACTACTTCAGTTGTGGACACAGCTTGATTCATTACTGAACCTCTTCCGCAAGTTTGTAAATCTCACTACCTTGGGCCTTAAACTCTTGCGATTTTTTCGCCATCTCAGCATCAATAGTGACCGTCTCATCGAGCAATTGAATAGTAATGCTCTCTTGTTCAGCGGCATAATCACGTACTTCTTGTGAGATTTTCATTGAACAAAATTTTGGACCACACATTGAACAAAAATGTGCGACTTTACCCGACTCTTGTGGCAAAGTTTCATCATGGAATTCACGTGCGCGATCAGGGTCTAAACCAATGTTAAATTGATCGTGCCATCTAAATTCAAACCGCGCTTTGGACATTGCGTTATCACGAATTTGTGCGCCTGGATGACCTTTAGCTAAATCTGCAGCGTGGGCTGAAATTTTATAAGTAATTAAACCTTCTTTAACATCTTCTTTGTTTGGTAAGCCTAGATGCTCTTTGGGGGTCACGTAACAAAGCATGGCACAACCGTACCAACCAATCATGCCGGCACCGATACCTGAGGTGAAGTGATCATAACCTGGTGCAATATCTGTCGTTAGTGGGCCTAAGGTATAGAAAGGCGCTTCATCACACACTTCCAGTTGCTTTTCCATGTTCTCTTTGATCATGTGCATCGGTACATGCCCAGGGCCTTCGATGATGACTTGCACATCATATTCCCAAGCAACTTTGGTTAACTCACCTAAGGTCTCTAGTTCAGCGAATTGTGCTTCATCATTAGCATCAGCAATTGAGCCAGGACGCATACCGTCACCAAGCGATAGGCTAACATCGTATGCTGCACAAATTTCACAGATTTCACGAAAATGAGTATATAGAAAGCTTTCTTGGTGATGCGATAAACACCACTTAGCCATAATAGAACCACCACGGCTAACAATACCTGTAACCCGTTTTGCTGTCATTGGCACATAACGTAATAAGACACCAGCGTGGATTGTAAAGTAATCAACCCCCTGCTCGGCTTGTTCTATGAGCGTATCGCGAAACACTTCCCATGTAAGGTTTTCAGCAACACCATTGACTTTCTCTAACGCTTGATAGATTGGTACGGTACCAATGGGTACTGGTGAATTGCGGACAATCCACTCACGTGTTTCATGAATATATCGACCCGTCGATAAGTCCATGACCGTGTCTGCTCCCCAACGAGTCGACCACACTAGTTTCTCAACTTCCTCTTCAATCGATGAAGTCACCGATGAGTTACCAATGTTAGCGTTAACTTTAACCAAAAAATTACGCCCGATAATCATTGGTTCGGATTCAGGATGGTTAATGTTATTTGGAATAATCGCACGGCCACGAGCAACTTCTTCACGGACAAACTCTGGTGTAATTTGTTCAGGTAAGCTTGCACCAAAACTCTCACCTGGGTGCTGTTGATTTAAAACCGCATCTTTTGTTTCACTGCGTTTTAAGTTTTCGCGAATGGCAATATATTCCATTTCAGGAGTAATGATACCTGCCATTGCATAGTGTTTTTGAGTGACACACTTGCCCGGTTTAGCGCGTCTTGGTTTCGGTAGACTTTCAAAACGTAAATGATCTAAGCCTTCATCGGCCAAACGTTGTTGGGTAAAGTCAGAACTGACGCCATCAAGAACTTCAGTATCATCACGAGCAATAATCCACTCATTACGCATACCGTTAAGACCGCGGCGTAAATCAATATCAGCATTAGTTTCTGAGTAGGGTCCCGATGTATCGTAAACATACAAAGGTTCATTTGGCTCATAAACAGGATTATCTTTTGTACCACTAACAAGTGTGTCCGATAAGGTTATTTTGCGCATTGCAACTTTGATGTCAGGACTTGAGCCTTCGACATACACTTTTTCGGAATTTGGAAAGGGTTGGCCGCAGATTTCATCAATAAACTGCTGCGCTTTTTGTCTGTTAATTCTAGCCATGCAAACATCACCTATTTAAATTTGGGAGTAATGCTTGTCAGGAGAAGTGGCAAGAGAGTGGATATCATAGATCAAGCCACAACCCACACGAAAATGACGTAATGGTACTATAGCAATGATTTTAAACACCAAAGAATGGCGATAATATTCCTCTTGTTTCCCTTCGCAGGTATTAGCCTGATCAGGTTCTACGGATCCCGCAATGCGGTCTCAGCCAGTGGCACTCCGACAAGATATAGTGTTAACTTGGACACAATCATTGTGTCAAATTATCGTTATTATTTATAGTTAGCCCATTTCCATGAGCTAATGGGCAGAAGTATAGAGCGAAACCAAATCATAATTCAAGTATAAATATCTTGAGTTAGGCGAGTCTTTTGTCTGATGTTGTGTTAAAAACAATCAATATTTAGATATCTATTACTATCGGTTGCTAACAGACTGACTCGATTTCAAGGCCACAAATGAATTTATCACGTTATACAAATCAAGCTTTTATACAACAACATCAGCTCGCCCCTTTAGCCGATTTACAAATCATCCATCAGGTCAAATCAACTCACCAGCTTGACGATGTATTAACGTTATTTAATCAAGTCTGCTCGAAAGGTTTCGATATGCGCACTATTACTGGTCTAGTCACCGCTTATAGTGGACACCAATTTGGAACCTTTAACCCAGCTTTGGGAGATGGGCGTGTGCTTAACCTTGACGTTAATTCCGTTGGCTTATGCGCTTTTCAGCTTAAAGGTAGCGGGCAAACTCCTTTTTCTTATGGTAATGACGGGCGCTTAGCGCTGCGTTCTGCAGTCAAAGAATATCTAACTAATATTGCATTAGCAGGCTTAGGCATTCCGACGATTGAAAGTTTGGCTCTTGCTTTTTCATCCGAACGTCTCCAGCAACAGCAATTACAGCACAGCAGTTTATTGCTAAGAACAGCGCAGACCTTTACTAGAATAGGTCACTTTGAGTTTTTATACGCCAGTAGTTCAACCGAAGACAAGCAGCATGATCTTGGGGTGCTTATTACTGATTGTTTAGCCGCTAGCGCAACTGATTTAGGTTTAAACAAAACGCTAGACACTCTCGCAGTCAAAGAACAAGCTCAAATGTTATTAAATAACGTCGTAGAGAAGACTGCTTATCTTGCCGCAAAGTGGCAAAGCGCTGCATTTTGTCATGGTACACTCAATAGCGATAACATGTCGATTGCCGGATTGACCCTTGATAGTGCAACGGGAGAGTTCATGTCAACGTTTGACCCTAGCATGACTCCTAACGCGATTGATCAACAGGGCCGCTATGCGTTTGAAAACCAACCACGCCAATGTCTATTTAATTTACACGTATTGGCACAGTGTCTAACTTTGTTTCTTTCTCCAACGCAGCAGCAACATAGTCTCAAGCAGTTCTATCAAAGCTATTATCAGCATTATTCAATGTTGATGTTAGCTAAACTTGGTCTGAATGATTTTATACCAGCTGATCGTCAGTTACTTAGTGAATTACTTCAGTGTTTGTATGATAACAAACTTGACTATAACTTGTTTTTTCAATGGCTTAGTCAAGTAGATTCATTACAGTTACTTAACAAAAACAACAGAATTCAAGCGACAGATATCCACCAACATACATTAGCTAATACCGATCAACTAATACACTGGTTAAGGCGCTATCAGATGCGAATAGAACAAGGAGAAATCAGCACTTGTCAGCGTCACCAATTAATGATGAAAAGTAATCCAAACTTTGTACTCACTAAACCAATACTTAATATGGCGATTGAGCATGTCGAACATGCTGATTTCACAGCCTTATCTTGCTTAATAAACAAGCTTTCCCACCCCTTTTTAACCACATAGACTAGTCAGTAATACGAGCCCTATGCTAATGTCAGTGAATTAGTCTTTCACTCTCGTTAAGCCTTGGAGCTCCCTTGTTAAAGCCATTATTAAAGAAAGCCGTGCTTTGTGTCGCGGTTATTAGTTGTTTTTCTTCAATGCCGCTAATGGCAGATCCAAACACTCGAAAATTTGATCAAGATAAAGCTATTTTTAGTCACCACGCCAGACATCACCCGGTTTGGGCTCAACATGGTATGGTCGCTAGCCAAGAAGCACTAGCAACCCAAATTGGTGTCGATATTTTAAAACAAGGCGGTAATGCTGTTGATGCTGCAGTGGCGGTAGGATATGCATTAGCAGTCACTCTGCCTCGAGCTGGCAACATTGGCGGAGGTGGTTTCATGCTGGTTTACCTAGCTAAAGAACAGCGGACAATCGCAATAGACTATCGGGAAATGGCACCCAAACAAGCTCATCGTGATATGTACCTCGATGAACAAGGAAACCCTGTTAAGAAGCTTTCACGTTCTCATGGACTAGCCGTGGGAATTCCGGGCACAGTCATGGGTTTTGAATTAGCACTATCCAAGTACGGCACAATGAGTCGTAAACAAGTAATGGAGCCGGCAATTAAACTCGCTCAGGATGGCATCATAGTGACAAGCGATCTCGCCAATTCGTTACGAGTAATGAACCGCCGTTTTCAACAATGGCCAAGCAGTGTTGAAATTTTTAACAAAGACAACGGATCATTTTTCGAGCCTGGTGATCGGCTGATACAACAAGATTTGGCAGCAAGCCTAGTTAAGATTTCGACGCAAGGGAGTCAAGGGTTTTATCAAGGAGAAACAGCTAAGCGTATTATTGAAGCGGTTCAGCAAGCTGGAGGAATTATCACCTTAGATGATTTTTCTGCTTATCGAGCCATTGAGCGAGCGCCTGTCATAGGCGAGTATAGAGGGCATAAAATTGTTTCTATGCCTGCGCCTTCCTCTGGTGGCATCCATATCATCCAAATGCTCAATACACTATCCCATTTCCCACTAAGTACACTGGGCCATAATTCAGCTGCCACTATTCATGTGATGACCGAAGCGATGCGCCGTGCTTATGCTGATCGTAGCCACTATTTAGGTGACCCTGACTTTGTTGACGTACCGACAAAAAGCTTAACCAGTGACGCTTATGGCCAACAACTTGCGAAACAAATTAACCCTGAAAAAGCGACGCCTAGCAGCGAGATATCTCCGACTAAAAAGTTACCTTTTGAGAGTAACGAAACCACACACTTTAGCGTCGTCGATAAGTTTGGCAATGCCGTTTCTAATACTTATACATTGAACTTTAGCTATGGTTCAGGGCTTGTTGCTAAAGGGACCGGCATTTTACTCAATAACGAAATGGATGACTTTTCAGCAAAACCCGGTACACCTAATGGTTTTGGCCTAATCGGGGGGGAAGCGAATGCAGTGGCTCCTTATAAACGCCCTTTGAGCTCTATGACACCCACTATTGTGTTAAAAGATAATAAGCCGTACATCGTCACGGGCAGTCCAGGTGGTTCACGTATAATCACCACGACACTACAGTTAATTCTTAATGTTATCGATCACAATATGAATATAGCTGAAGCCTCTGCTGCACCACGCATCCACCACCAATGGCTACCAGATGTTTTACGAATTGAACAAGGTATTAGTAAAGATACTGTAGATTTATTACGTAAAAAAGGCCATCAAATCAAACTTAAATCATCAATGGGCAGTACTCAAACAATCATGAAAACATCGACAGGTGTTTATGGCGCTTCTGACCCACGTCGCCCATCAGCGTTAAGTGCTGGTCACTAAATTCATCATGGGTGTTAAGAGGTTAATCGTTTTGACACCCAGTTTAGAAACGCCAGACCAACAATAGCTGGAGCGCATTATCATCTTGATTTTTTGTGCCTAATTTATGTTTCCAATATTGGTACTCTACGCCAAAAAATAACTGTTCATGCTTTCCAATAAGTAAGTCGCCAACATCTAACCTCAACTGAGGCTGAAAGAGTAGCCAAGATGACAAATCTATCTTTTGGAAATTGTTAACTTGCTCACGTCCATTGATATACTCAAGATGCCCTTCAATGCTCCAATTTAAATCCCCTAGTTTAAATGGATAAGCCCATGAAAAATCAATCATATAGCTCGACTCTTCATCAACAATGGTAAATTGTTCTGCATCTGTATTACCACCGCCTTGATGCAAATACGCGGTGATGTCCACTTGGGCAAACGTAAAACCGTCCAAATCAAGTGATAGCCGAACCCCAGGTAACCACCAAGAGCTATCCACCTCGGGGGCTAAGTTTATTCCAGCCACAATACCAATATCTTTAACAGGTCCCAATCCCAATTTCTTGCCACTGATTGCGCCTAAACTAAAGTGTGAATACCACTCACCATAAAATTCGCTCGTTTCATCACCAGGCCCACCAGACCAACGTGTATGATCTACAAAAAAGAAATTATCACCATAGTCCCAAGCACTGGCGTGTTGAAAAGTCAAAATGTGAGCGGTTGACTCACCACCACCGGGAACGCTCAACTCTCCACCAGTTTGAATTTGCAGTTCAGTATTACTCCAATTGGCGCCCAGCGTGATTGTTGTAAAGAACAACAAGCCAAAAGAAACGCTTTGCATATACGTCAATAATCTCATCTTAGAACACCCTTAATCGATAACTATAAGCCAACTTATTGTAATAACTATCTAATTATAGACTACGCTGGTATTTAAGTTTTATCTTGGGTATTAAAGACACATTCCCCCATAATGTAGGTAGCCAAAACATGACGTTCATCACCTAGCATACTGAGGATAAACAATTTTTCCGTTAGTGTCTTACAGTGCTCCATACGGCGAGACATCAAAGGAGTCGCATGGTAATCAAGAACGATAAAATCTGCCTCTGCGCCAGTGGTAAAGTTTCCGATCGTTCCTTCTAAGTCAAGCGCTTTAGCCCCCCCTAAAGTGGCAAGGTAGAATGACTGAAAAGGGCTTAGTTTATCACCCCGAAGCTGCTGTGTTTTATAACCTTCATTTAATGTACTTAACATAGAAAATGTTGTACCCGCCCCAATATCAGAACCGACACCTACAGTAATATCAAATTGTTGTGCTTGTTTTAAATTGAATAAGCCACTCCCTAGAAATAAATTAGAGCTTGGACAGAATGCAATGGATGAATGTGTTTCCCCTAACCGCTGACACTCGCTATCGTGTAAATGAACACCGTGAGCAAAAACACTGCGTTTACCTAATAACTGACTTTGGTCATACACATCCAAATACCCATCGGTATTTGGAAATAACTGCTTAACCCACGCGATTTCATCCTTATTTTCAGACAGGTGGGTGTGTAAATAAACACTAGGGTATTCAGCGAGCAGTTGCCCAGCTTTTTGTAACTGTTCAGTAGAACAGGTTGGCGCAAATCTTGGGGTTATCGCATATTGTAAGCGGTCAACTTGATGCCACTTTTCGATAAGTGCTTTACTGTCGTTATAGCCAGATTCAGCACTATCTTGTAGATAATCAGGACAGTTCTGATCCATTAACACTTTGCCACAAATCATTCTAAGTTTATGTTGCTGCGCCACTGAAAAAAATGCATCCACTGATTCTTTATGAACAGTGCCAAAGACTAAGGCAGTTGTCGTGCCAGCCTCAAGTAACTGCTCAATAAAAAACTGTGCAACACGCTGGCCATGTTCAAAATTACAAAACTCACGTTCAGCGGGAAAAGTATAATTATCTAGCCACTCTAATAGTTGTTCCCCATAAGATGCAATCATTTCAGTTTGCGGATAGTGGACATGGGTATCAATAAAACCGGGAATAATTAAACCTTGAGGGTAATGTTTTATCTCCACATCAGGCTCTAATGTGGCAGCAAGTGTTGAAGCCTCACCAACGCTCGCAACCAACCCATCCTTAATTACTAATAAACCATCAGTAAAATATTGATAACTCTGTTCCAAAGATCCCTTTGCTGGGTCTGCCAAAAAGTGAAGTAATTCACCACGGAATGCTTTAATCATTAACCTATCCATTGTTTCAGGCACACTGACCTTTAAAGTATAGATCTTAGACCGATATTCGGAGGAAGTCTGTGATAAAAACCACATCAAGCAAGTCAAATACAGCAGAATGTAGTACACTAGCCACCATTAAATTGTCCGCATGCTTACAATCGATTGAATTACTCGCCTAAGGGCAAATAAAATCGATAGTTTTAAATTAAAAGGTTAGAAAACAAATGAGTAGAAACTCAATTCAATGGTTCCCGGGGCATATGCATAAAGCCCGCAAAGAAATGTCTGAGGTAATGGGACAAATAGATATAATCATTGAAGTGGTTGACGCTCGAATCCCCTATTCCAGTGAAAATCCATTTGCTCAAGAGCTACGGGGCGATAAGCCTTTAATTAAAGTGCTGAATAAATGCGATTTAGCCGATGACATTGTCGTCGCTCAATGGCAAGAGCATTTAGATCAACAACGTGGCGTTTCTTCGCTAGCTATCACCGCTAGTGAGCCTACACAAGTGAATAAGATTCTTGATTTATGTCGTAAGCTTGTTCCGCATCGTGACGAACAAGGTAAAGATATTCGCGCATTGATCATGGGAATACCTAATGTGGGTAAATCAACCATTATCAATATACTTGCTGGGCGCATTATCGCCAAAACAGGAAATGAACCAGCCGTAACCAAACGCCAGCAACGTATCAACCTTAAAAATGGCATTGTGTTATGTGACACCCCCGGGATCTTATGGCCTAAGGTTCACAATGAACACAGTGGTTATCGCTTAGCCATCACTGGAGCCATTAAAGATACAGCGTTTGAATATGAAGATATTGCCTCATACGCTGCTGAATATTTAATGCAAGCTTACCCTGAGTTGATAAAAGCACGCTATAAACTCGAACAATTACCTCAAACAGAGTGGGAGCTAGTGGAAGAAATTGGTGCTGTACGAGGTTTTAAACGCGCCGGCGGCCGCGTAGACATGCACAAAACCTGTGAGATATTACTCCATGAATTCCGTCAAGGGATGATCGGTGATATCTGTCTAGAAACCCCTGAGATGGCTGTCGTTGAGCAAGAAATTGTTGAACAAAAAATGGCAGAAGCGGCACTCTCTGAACAGACGAAAAAGAAGAAACCAAAAAAGAAGCGCCGCCGTTAGCAGCGCTTGATAATAGTGGCGCTATCAATTCATTGTTCGTGCCGCTTTTCTCAGTTCAGTTGTTGCACCAAGGAATGAAACTGCTCCGATTGTTTAATCAGTTTTACACTCTTCTTATAAGGGCTTTTAAGGTAAGCTTTAAGAAAAGACAGCACTTTGCGCTCTGGTATCCCTTTTAACTGACAAAATAATGCGAGTGAAAAAACCATCTCATTCTCACTCAAGCTATTGTGCCTATTTGCTTGAGGGTTATAACAACTTCCACAACCCCCACGAAATTGATAAGTCGTATTAGCTAACATCAAACCAAAGCCCATGAAAGTCGCTAATAACTCAATCTGCGCAGACTCAGTGGTTTGCTCTAGCTCAATAGGAGCATAATAATACACTGAAGCACAGAGGCTCATGACGATATTTGCAACCGCAGTTTGAGCACTACCAAAACTTTGCGGTGTTAAAGGAATAGCAATACGATTATTTTCACTATAATTAGTTTTTACCACACATTCTTTGCCATACAACGCTTGGTTAAACTCTAATTGAGGTAACGTTAACCCTGTCGGCTTTGGCACAATAACTAAATCTAAAGGCCAAGCAGCCAACCCTAAATGTTGCTGTACCGCTTTAAAGCTTTCATACGCCAATTCATTCGCCGATGTTGCCTTTGCAGGGAAGTAATCATTAGTAGGTAAAATTAACTCGGTAGAATTAATAAATGCTTCTTTTCCTAAGGCATGAAATAGCTGCTCATACTGTCTGAAAATCCAATCACTGACATCAGGCTCAATAATTGGAGCAGGAGAAAAAAATTTAAACACAACGATCTCTCGATGAAACTCATGATGCGATAGATTATCCACTACCACTCATCAATGCAACATTAAGCGTTGTCTATGGCAAAAGTGTTCGCTATTAACAACGAACGATAACTGAAACAGACATCAACATAGTATCGCACTATGCCACATCGAGTTTAGACAGTAATATGTCGTCGATAGGCATTGGTTTACCGAGGCCATAACCCTGACCAAAATCCACTCCAATCTCTGTTAAACGTTGCTTAACTTGCGCATTCTCAACAAACTCAGCGATAGTTTTCATGCCACAAACGTGGCCAATATCATTAATGGAACGGACCATAGCTTCATCTATCACATCATTTAAAATGTCTTTAACAAACATTCCGTCAATTTTTAATATGTCGACTTTGAGGTTTTTTAAATAAGCAAATGAAGACAACCCACTGCCGAAATCATCTAATGAGAATTTACAACCATAACAACGCAGGACATCAATAAACTGTTGCGCTTGTTCTAGGTTAGCAATCGCTGCAGTTTCAGTTATCTCAAAAGATATCTTTGACGGTTCAATCTTCCTAGCTTCTATCGCTTGTATAATGTGTGCTAATAATACGTGATTATTTAAGCTTAAGCCCGATAAGTTAATAGCCAAATGATCAATTTCGGATAGCTCGTGCTCGTGATTAGCTAACCAATCTAACGTGTGATCAATAACCCATTTATCAATTTTATGGGAGAGATTAAACCGCTCCGCCGCTGGCAAAAACAAACCAGGTGCTATGACCTGACCACTTTGATCTTTGAGTCTAACCAACACTTCAAAGCTTATTTTATCTTGTTGTTGCAGCGGTATAATTGGCTGGGCGAATAATACGAATGAGTCGGCTTCCAGTGCTTGATTGACTTTTGCAGCCCAATAAGTATCACCTTGTCGTTGAATTAAATCTTTATCATCAGCTTGATAAATATGTAACCTATTGCCACCAAAATCTTTGGCAATATCACAAGCACTCTCCGCTTGTTTAATGACATCGTCTGTATTTTTAATGGTCTCATCGATAATCGTCAAACCGATGCTAACTCCCAAACTAAAAACACTCTCCCCCCAACGAAATCTAAATGAAGCGATAGTATCGATGAGAGCTTCCATTCGCCTAATCGCAGACTCAGAGTCATCAGAGGTTATTAGAGTAGCAAATTCATCTCCGCCAAGGCGAGCAATGACATGGCTCTTATCAAAATGGCTTTGGCAAATTGTCGCAAACTGGTATAAAAGTTCATCACCTCCAGCATGGCCGCAGGTGTCATTGATTAACTTAAACTTATCAATATTTAAAAAACACACTAAATAATTTGAGGTTGCTAGCTCCGCCTGCGCTACTGTTGCAGTAACAACCCTTTCAAATTCTTGTCGGTTAATGAGACCGGTTAAACTATCATGGGTCGATTTAAAAGAAATCTCATGAGTAATGTTGCGAAGCTGAGTGATATCATTTTGTACTGCCACGTAATGACTAATAGTGCCATCATGGCTTTGAATGGGATAAATATGATCTTGCGTCCAATATTCTTGGCCATTTATATTTCTTTTTAAACACTCTCCAACCCATTCCTGTCCATCTCTTAGTAATGCCCAAACTTCTGTCTCAAGCTGATAACTACTAATACAGGTCAAACTAAAATAATTCATATTCAATATTTTAGATTCTGATAACCCTGTCATCTCACTAAATTTTGGGTTGATAAACTCGATTAGACCATCTGAGTTAAAAATCGCGACTGAGCTAGGACTATACTTTAAGGCTAGAGAGCATTTATCCAGTTGAGTGGTAATGTGTCTGAGCTTTTTTTCACGTGCCGTTGGGTCGGTTACATCTTGAACTTGAATGAGGCAAAAGCGGCGGCCTGAATACTTAATCGAGGTTACAAAGCACAATTGTTCTATTGGCTGATGATGCCTGTTTTTAAGTGGAAATAAACGTGGGTGTAATGAGCTAGATAAAACCGAAGCCATCCCATATTGACACGCTTGATCAATAACTCGCTTAAGTGTTTTAGGTTGTTCAAAGGCAAACAAAGTAAAGATTTTCTCACCAAGGCAACCATCTGGAGACAGTCCCGCAGCGTTTAAGAACCAAGAATTGGAATCAACTACTAGATAATCACTATCAATGATCAATAAGCCACATTGAGCATTATTAAGTACAATATCTGACAGTGTTTGTTCTTTATCAAGCATATACATCGCCTATGTATAAATCAGTGAAAAACGTTCAAGCTCTTTTATAAGTTTTTGTAATGACTCTGTCGCCATTAAAATTGAGACTTGCCCCTTAATCGACTTACTGGGTAACTGAAATGTCATGGAGACTGTTAATAAGTAAGGCGCTAACCCTGCATTAGAGAATTGTAAATGGAACAACTCATTGGGTGTACCTTTGAGTAATAAGGGCACATCACTTTCAATATCGCACTCCAAAACCTCGGCTATACAGCAAAAACAAGCATTAAGAATGATATTCGCTACCTCAGTAAGCGTTTCTTGCTCTAACTCTCCAAGATCCTGACACATAGCGCTTTCACCAAGTAGCTGACGAACTAAGTCAACACCACTAAAGTCATCGAACACTAAGTAGGCTTGCCCAGATAAATCCCCTGAAAAACATTGCTCGATAGCATGCAAGTATCGACTTTGGCCTAAACTAAGAGCCAATGAAGTTGGGCTAGCCTTCACTGTATTTAATTGCGGTACTGACAAAATCACTTCTTCGTGAACCATCTCACTTAGGGAGTTAGCTGCACGGCCCATACCAATATTAAATAATTCACAAAGTGTATCATTATGTTCATCTGACAGGAGTGCTTGATTCATTAGTTCGCCTCCCCAATAAAACGAAGCACCATGGCTTCATTAATTGGTTTAGGATAAAAAGACACTCCGTGTGATGCTACACGCTGTCGCATGACTCGCTGTATATTCGCGGTAAAAACACCAATATGAGCATTAGGCTGATGGTGCTGTATATCGGGGAGAATGGTTAATCCCGTTACGTCGGGCATGTTGTGATCAAGTGAAATAAAATCAAAACTCTGAGACTTCACCATCTCAACAGCAGATTGGGCATCGTGAGCATGTGAGATTTGCCATTGTTGATAGTGTTCGCTGACAATCTTAGCAATTATCATTCTGGTTAAACGACTGTCATCAACAATTAAAAAGTGTTTTATTGAACTCATATTAAAAACATCCATATTGACTTGAGTAGCTTAGACACATGCAACAGAGCATCCTTCCTTGTCAAAGCTTGATAATATTAAATAGTGTAGTTCATAAATCCTATAATAGTCAGATTAAATGGTAGAATACAACAGGAAACTATTGAGATTTTTTTAATTTATTGTTTGAATAGAACAAACACTAAAAGCAAGGTTTATTATGGTCACCAACCCACAAGGTTCATCCAATAAAAGTGATGATTGGATGCAGGAAGGCTCACAACAATTTCTTACCTTCCACCTCGATGATGAAGAATACGGGGTAGATATACTGAAAGTGAATGAGATAAGGGAATGGGCGCCGATCACAACAATTCCTGATATTCCCAGTTTTATTAAAGGAGTAATAAACCTTCGGGGTAATATTGTTCCCATTATAGACTTAAGAGAACGTTTCTCTATCGAGGCTAAAGAATATGGCCCAACAACTGTTGTCATTTTAATTAACGTAAACCATCAAGATACTGAACTAGTGATTGGTGTCGTGGTTGACTCTGTTTCAGATACTCATAGCGTTAATCAGCAAGATATTCGGCCTAAGCCAGCGATAGGCGGCATCATCGATGCTCAATACCTATCAGGGCTTGTTGAAATAGAACAAAAACTCGTTTTGCTTTTGAACGTAGATAAGTTACTCACTGACAATCAATTAACTCAATTGGGTACGGTAAGCGAAGAGGAATAACAAGACCGCTTGGACTATGGGTTGGCCGTTAACGATCACGGCTCCAGCAATAAACAGCTTTGACGGTCGATCCATTATCAAGATAAGTTAAATGCTCACACAACTCTTGCACTAACTGTATGCCTCGACCACTTAACGCACTACTAATTGGTGACTGCTGAGCAGCAGTCGTCAACCAGGATTCAAAGTCGAAGCCGCCCCCTGAGTCTTTGATCACAATAGTCAACAACCCACCATTTTCGGTTGGGCTATGCTCAAGTTTGATCTTTATGAATCCCTTATCGACTTCTTTAAGGCGCTTTTGCTTTTCACTAAAGTAATGAGCAAAGCCTTCTGGAGATGATTTTAGATCTGAACTCAACGCTAGCACCCCATGGTCAAGTGCATTAACAAATAGCTCAGTTAAAACAGTAAATAAACTATGCCAATGCTCTCCTTGCCCTTCTATTTCTTGGAGTTGATTAATAATAATTGGAATAGGGTCAACTGCAGATAACTTATCGCCTGATAATGACATTTGCCAGCCCCAAGAGCCACTTTGCTTACTCAAATCATCTTCAACCACCGAGAAGTCTAATTCACGTGATCTGACGGGAGACAAACTCTGATAATGACTTAAATCACAATTGATATCGACTAGTGATATGTCATCATCTTGGGGTAAGTCTTCGCAAAAAACTTCAACTGCAGCAATGATATGACCTGTTACGTCCCGATTGATAAAACCTTGTTTAGTCGAATCAATCAATCTCGCTTCACCAAAAAAATCCCCTGCTCTATTTCTGGCCTCAACAATGCCATCACTATAAAGCAAGATTCGATCATTAGCTTCAAGTGGGATAATCTTCGGCTTCATCTCATGTAATAATTGATTAGAGATACCTAATGGGGGGTGAAATGATTTAACTCGGTGCTTTAATGTGCCAGTACCACCATTAAATGCCAATACATCTTCCATTCCAGCGTTCCAAACATAGGCCACTTTTTCACTTACCGACAACGTCACCATCGACAACGCGAGAAACATATGTGTTGGCAGTAGCTGATGCATTTTACGATTAATTTGCCTGATTATCTCCAAAGGGGCGTGCCCTTTATCGGTCATAGCACGAAAAATATCAGCCAGCGGAATTGCTCCGATAGCGGAACTTAAACCATGCCCAGTGAAATCACCTAACAATACATTCACATCACCACTAGGGCACAATGCCGTTAGTTGAACATCACCACTAAATGTCTTAGCTGAACGTTTAAAGATTTTAATGTGTTCTTTCGCAACATTTCCCTTTTCGACCACATCACTAAATAGTTGTTCTGCTAGTTCTTCATCATTTTGGCGTTCCGAGGTCAATGAATGCAACTCACGATATAAGTCTGCGATACGGAACATGGCATAAATTTTAGAGCAAAAGATGGCCAACGAAAAAGGCTTAAAAATAATATCATCTGCCCCAGCGGCTACACACTCGCTAATTTGTTTTTCATCGAGGTAATCGGAGATGATAACAACAGGCACAAATACATCAGCTGCAAGGGCTTTAATTTGCCGACAAGAGTCTATCGCATTCATCCCAATGGCGTGATAGTCGATAAGTACTAAATCTGGGCGTTCTTGATAAAACTTAACCATCCCCTGCATCCCGTCGTGGGAGAGAATCGTTTTAAAGCCTTCGTCATTAACGGCCTTGGCCAGACGCTCAAGCTGATCAGGGTTTGAGTCAATGATCAGGACTTGACTTTCAATGCCGGTTTTCAAAGAGAAAAGACCATTATTATCTAACAATAGTCATTAGGTGATGAAATTGTGCAATTTCTAGCACTTTATTTATAGCATCATTAGGACGCTCAATAATCACTTTTCCTGCAAGCTTATCCGCATGCTCTTTTAGCAACAACAACATACCCAATGCAGAAGAGTCCATATAATTGGCCTTGCTGAGGTCGACATAAAAATCGGTTCCAGAACCATTACAGTCACAGTAAGCTTCACGAAAGATCTTATATTGCGAGAAATCAAATCGCTCAGAAATGGTAATAACAATATCTTTATTGTTGCTTGCTACACGGCTGACAATTGACATCAAATCCCCTTAAATAAACTTTGTTGATGACGATTAGAAAAGCTCAATATCACCTTCATCTAAGCTTTCCTGAGAAACGGTCCTATTATTTGACGCCTGAGAGCTTTTCTCACGTACTTTGGCACAAACATCTTTGATATGTTGCAACTGAACTTCAATCGGTTCATTACTATGACTCAGTTGAGCCAACTCAGCACTAATCGCATTAAATTGATCAATGTTGATGCTGATAGACTGCAATGACTGTGTTGTCATGTCTTCAAATTGCAAAGAGCGAACGGCTTGCGCCATCGCATTGTCCATCTCATCACTCATTAATTCCAGTGATGAAATAGTCTCTCGCATATTCTTATTAATGTCAGACACACTGCCCGTCATACCACTGATCTTTGCTTTTGTTTTTAATGTATTAGACATGTCTGTTGACGCCATATGCTCAACCGACTCTCTAAGATCATCAATGGTACTTTTCGCGGCATCAATTTTATTGCGGATTTGTTCATTTAATTCAGAAGAACTAATTGATAACGAACGAACTTCATCTGCCACTACGGCAAAGCCGCGGCCAACCTCTCCAGCTCTGGCGGCCTCAATACTCGCATTTAACGCTAGTAAATTCGTGCGACTAGCTAAACCCTCAACATTCTCTAATAGATTAAAAATACTATCTACTTGAACAACCATGTCATCAATATGATTAAGCGTTTTTAAACTTTGTTTGGATGTTGTGACAACAACTTGGACAAACTCCTCTAGAAGACGACCAGACTCTGAAATGTACTCTTGCATAGTTAATGATTCATCTTCACCAGTCGAGAGTTCCCCCATACGGTTATCGTTCGAAGCAATTAATTCATTCAGCAAAGCATGTTGTTTGTCGCTGATATCTTTCATCTCATGAAAAGATTGACTCATACCAACAACTGCACTCGACACAAAAGTGTTTGCTCGTGTGACTTCATTACTGATGATATCTCTTTCAAAAGCAAATGTTTGCTCTAATTCTGTATAGATATCAGAGATACAGTGCTCGCTATCTTTGGTGACGTTAGCGGAAAAGCGTCCTTCAGATTTTTGCTCTGCCAAATTATGAGTCTGTGTAGCCTGTAACTTTAAAGACTGCAGAATAAATATCACGGCTATAGATAAGAGCAATACAATTTGCACTAATACCGATACAGACGCGAGTAGACTGTAACCTAAGCCGGTTAAACAAATTAAACCAAGCCACGTACTCTTATGTTCGAATTGAAGCATTGTGTTTCCTCGAGTCAATATTGACTGTTGCACCTTCATTAACCTTGTTGAGTAACGTCGTTGCAAAATTAGCAAGGGAAGATTGGTCTGTATGAGCATTCAGTTTAAATGCTGCGCCTGGCATTCCCCAAATCATGCTAGATGCTTTATCTTGGATCAAGGTATAGGCACCATTCTGCTTAAGTGCCAACATACCTTTGGCACCATCTGCACCCATCCCAGTCAGCAGGCCTGAGTATATTTTTGTGCCAGAAATGACAGCTAATGAGTTAAACATCATATCCACTGAAGGCTTATGACGATTCATTGCAGGGCTATCATCAAGACGGCACAAGTATTGGCCTCTCACTAAATCTATACAAAGGTGTCTATTTCCAGGGGCAACATAGACATTCCCCGCTTTAAGCACATCACCATCAGCAGCTTCTTTTACCGCCATTTTGCAATGCTCATTTAACCGTTTGGCAAAACGTAAACTAAAGCTTTCAGGTATATGCTGAGTCACCACTACCGGAGGAGAATTAATCGGTAGTTGTTTTAACACTTCTCGTAGTGCTTCTGTTCCACCAGTTGATGCACCTAAAGCGATAATCGTATTATTTGCATCTAAACCGCGATAAGCGACAGACTGAGATTCAACATGGCGCTTTTTAAGGGCGCGAATATCAACAGATGCAGCACCAATAATTTTTTCGTAAAGCATGTGAGAGAAGTTATCAACATTTCCCATCATTTTTTCTGACTTGGGTTTTGCAATAAAATCAACAGCACCAACTTCTAACGCTTCAAAAGTCACATCAGCGCCTTTAGTTGTTAACGTTGAAAGCATGACAACGGGCATAGGTCTTAAACGCATGACATTCTTAAGGAACGTAATACCATCCATTTTTGGCATTTCTACATCTAATGTTATGACATCAGGGTTTAGCGCTTTAATTAATTCGCGGGCTTCGTAGGCATCACATGCTGCCCCAATAACGTCAATATCAGGAAACTGGTTTAAGATTTCTTTGAGAATCTCTCTCACTAACTTTGAATCATCAACAATTAACACTCTAATCGGTTGTTGCATAACATTCCTTTAATCAAATAATTCAATATCATCATGTGACTGTAACTGACGATTTTTGCGTTGTGTTTCAAGTTCCAGTGCGAGGTATTTATCGTGGTGTTGACACTTAAGTTTATTTACTAATAATTTACCATTAACCACGTTATACATAATCTTGCGAGGCTTATCTCCACCGAGATCCTCAGCAATCACGTTAAAACCTTCTAATTTCAAAAAGCTTCTAATAAAATCAATGTTACGCTGACCAATATGATTAGTGCCCCCTAACATATTGCCACCGCCCACAAGCTTAATTTCAAAATTGTTTCTATTGCCGCCGTATTTTACAATAGTATTGATCAATTGTTCCATCGCAAATACCCCATAGCGATTTGACGCAGACAAGATATCGCAGTCACTGTCTGGTAAAATAAAATGATTAATTCCACCAACTGCAACTGCAGGATCGCGAATACATACCGTGACACATGAGCCCAATACAGTCGTGATCATTTCATCACAATCGCTAACGTAATAATCACCCGCGACAATCTTTACACCATATTTCTGATGTCTGGGCATCCAAAAGCGTCTAATATGTTTAAATTCTTTAAATGGGCTGACACCCAGCTCTGCATTTACAACCATAAAAAAAACATTACCACGTTAATCATGTATTTTTTGATACATGGTTCGACCTAAAAGTTTATATTCATTCATCGACCTTGCAGGCGTTTCAGAGTGACCTAGGCACAAGATCCCTCCGGGTTTAAGCAGCTGAGTCATTCTTTCCAATAGTATATTCTGCGTCTCTTTATCAAAATAAATCATCACATTACGGCAAAATATAATATCGAGAGCTTCTGTTACAGGCCACTCCTTCATCAAGTTACATACTTGAAATTCAACTAGATTCTGTAAATGAGGTTTAATCCGAGCTTTATTCGCCTGCGGACCGACCCCCTTTAAAAAATTATTTCGTTTTCTAGCTTTTGATAAATTATCCAAACGCTCTATTGGGTAAACACCCGTCTTTGCTGTCTGTAAAACATTTGTATCGATATCAGTTGCATAAATTTTGATATCCCATGATTGAATATCTACCTCTGACTCAAAGATACTAATAGCTATGCTATAAGGCTCCTCACCAATGGAACAGGCAGAGGACCAGACTTTTAGTTCTCGCTGCCCTCGCTTTTCCAGTGAAGGTAGGTATTGCTTTGTCAGAAAGTCAAAATGATGTGACTCTCTGAAAAATGAGGTAAGATTCGTCGTTAATGCATTCACGAAATGACCAAACTCTTCTTCAGATGAGTCCACATATGCAAGATACTCTGAAAAGCTACCAAGCTTTAATTGACGAAGACGCCTGACTAACCGATTGTAAACTAGATCCTTCTTATGACTAGCCAAGGATATACCTGCATGAGCGTAAATACGTGATTTAACTCGCTCAAAATCATGTTTGGTATAAGGAAATTCACGCTCTCTCTCCTCGCAAATTTCCCGTTTCGAGGCTGTCGTCAACCTAGCCATTAGCTCGCCCTAGCTTATCCATTAAAACTCTTCCCATTCCATATCATTGCTATCAGGTGCAGCCATCGGTGCCCTGTTAGATTTTTTTGCAGTAACAGCTGCTGGCACAGGGGTTAAATTTGTCTTCTTATCATTCAATGAATGTATCACTTGGGAATTAGATGATGAGAAAAACCCCATTAACTGGCGCAATTGAACCGCCTGCTCTTCCATACCTTCAGATGCTGCGGCAACCTCTTCAACTAGGGCTGCATTTTGTTGTGTGCCTTCATCCATGTCCGAGACAGCAACATTAACCTGATCGATGCCTGTTGCCTGTTCTTTACTTGCTAAGGCTATTTCACTAACGATGTTAGATACTTCATGAATGGCACCAACTATTTCCGTTAGTGCTTTACCGGACTCATCAACAAAGCGACCGCCCTCTTCCACTTTAGCAACACTGTCACTGATCAAGCCTTTGATTTCTTTAGCAGCACTTGCACTTCGTTGCGCAAGGTTACGTACTTCAGCTGCAACTACTGCAAAACCACGACCTTGTTCGCCTGCTCGAGCCGCCTCAACCGCAGCATTTAATGCTAGTAAGTTTGTCTGGAATGCGATTTCATCAATCACACCAATAATCTCTGATATCTGTGTACTAGAACGGCTAATCTCACTCATTGAGTGAACAACTCGCTCTGAAATTTCGCCGCCATTCTCAGCTAGTTTCTTCGCATTTTCAGCAAGATCATTTGCTTGAGCCGCACTGTCTGCATTTTGACGTACCGTAGCCGTCATCTGCTCCATACTAGCCGCCGTTTGTTCTAGGCTTGCGGCTTGTGCCTCGGTGCGGCCACTCAGCGTTGTATTACCTTTAGATATTTCTTCAGCACCCGAAGCAATCGAGCCACTCGAAGTTCGAATCTCACTAACAATATCTTCGAGTTTCAACATCGCCGATTGAAGCGAATCATCTAATTCTGCGAACTCACCTTCAAAATCACCATTCATTTTCGATGTCAAGTTACCCTGAGATAAATCAGCAACCACTCGCTTAACTTCGGTAATTGGCGCAACAACGGCATCTAACATGTCATTAATACCGATGGCGACTGTCTCGACAAATCCGTCATATTTCTCTGGGTCTAGACGAGAGTCTAGGATTCCACGAGAAGCATCACGTATCATGTTTTCTACATCACTTTCAGCCGCTAGCTGTTGTGTGACATCGGCCCACTCAACTACAGAACCTAAACGAGTACCTTGCTCATCGACTACTGGGGCAGCGGTCAGCACAAAACGACGCGGTCCAACACTAATTTGGCTCTTGAACGTTGATTTAAGCGCATCAAGTAAGCGGCGCTGATGAGATGGGTCTTTGTGAAAAGAGTCGAAATTACTACCAATGAGTTTAGAAGCATCAAAATGTGGTAACTCGGTTTGAATGTCTTCCTGAGCTTCCGACAGCATTTTAACAACAGAATCATTGACATAAATGATATTACCATTGGGGTCAGCCATCATGACACTTGACGAGACATTATCCAAAGCAACTTTCACGCGCTCAGCACGTTGCGCAGTCTCTTTAGCATCGTTAACTTCAAAACCTAATTTAATCTGGATTGATTTGACCATCCGCAGTAAATCGCCAACTTCCCCATCCTGATTTACCGGAATATTTTTAGTGTAGTTCCCCTGCGTTATCTGACGCATCTCTTCTATCGCGTTATCAATACCTGAAACGACATTATTTGATAACACACGATGAGCACCATAGGCTAACACACCTAATCCAGCTAAAGGCCCCAGAACAGTGAACATGGGTGCAATAAAGGTCAGTGGGATATCAATAGCAAGCATGGTTAAGGCTGAAATACCAATCCACTTATTTAAAGATGACTTAATATTTTTAGACTTAACGGTATCAGGGCCGGGTAAAGTGGTTTCGTTTCTTGATAGCTGACCATACAAGCGTTCGGCGTCGGCGATTTCCAAATCAGTTGGTGCAGTACGAACCGACATATATTCAGTTAAACGCCCATCTTTAAATAACGGAGTTACATTCGCTATTACCCAATAATAATCGCCATTTTTACAACGATTCTTTACATAGCCAACCCAAGGACGTCCTGCTTCTAATGTAGACCATAAATCTTTGAATGCAGCTTGAGGCATATCAGGGTGCCTAACAATATTATGCTGCTCGCCCATTAACTCTTGTTCAGTAAAGCCACTAACGTCAACAAACGCCGGGTTAACGTAGGTAATGCGTCCTTGAAGATCTGTCTTTGTAACTAGATCCTGACCGGGCTTTAGTAACACACGACGGTCTGTCACAGGTGTATTCGTTCTCATTGTTTTCTTCTCCTCGGAAGGTCGCTATTTATGCCGTTGCTGCGCTGCAGTCAGTCGATAGTTCATTGGAATTCATTAACTCATCAACATCTAACAAAATGACCATTTTTTCATCCACTGTCGTTAACCCAGAAATAAAGTCATCGTCTATCACGCTGATATTATTCGGGGCCGATTTAATTTTTTCTAATGGGATATCATAAGTTTCAGAAAATGCGTCAACGAGAAGTCCCATTAAACGCCTTTTTTGATCACTTACAATATTCAATACAATAACAATTCTATTTTTCTTATCTGGTAAATCAGGTAAACCAAATCGGGTCCGCAGATTGATTATTGGAATAATTTCACCACGAAGGTTTAATACACCTTCAATATAAGTCGGGCTATTCGGGACTAACGTCGTTGATGTCCAGTCTCTAATTTCTTGAACTTTCAATATATCTGTTGCGTATTCGTCACCCGCCAATATAAATGACAAAAACTGTTTACTTTCAACCAGCGTATCGATGTCTTGGTGAATCGTTAAACTCATGTAGTTGCCTCTGCTACCGACCGTTCCCGGGAAAACTTCTTTGAACGACTGTTTTTATGATTTAAAGAGCTGACACCTTTTATGTCAATGATTAAGGCTACGCCACCATGACCTAAAATGGTAGCGCCAGAGATTCCTTCGACGGCCATATAGTTAGACTCTAAACTTTTTAAGACGACTTGCTGCTGTTCAAGTAAATCGTCAACAACCAAGGCATATTTATTGCCGTTACTTTCAACAATGATCACCATATTTTCATCAGCAGGCGAAACTTTTCCGGGTAAAGAAAATAAAGAACGAATGTTATAAATAGGTAAATATTCATCACGAAATAAATAAAGGTTTTCTTGACCAGCAATCGCTTTGACGGCGCTTTTATTCACTTGAACAGATTCAACGATTGATACTAAAGGAACGATAAATATTTGCCCGGCCACATTAATTAATTGTCCGTCGAGGATAGCTAAGGTCAGTGGTAGACTAACTGAAAATTTTGATCCTTCACCTTGTTGAGAAGATAAAGAGACATGACCACCTAACGATTCAATATTTCGTCTAACCACATCCATGCCGACACCACGGCCTGATAGATCACTAACGGCATCGGCAGTGGAAAAGCCTGGCGCAAAGATCAGTTCATTAATTTCTTGGTCAGAAAGGCTTTGGTCGGCGCTAATTAGTCCTTTCTCTATTGCTTTATCATAAATTTTTTCGGTGTTGAGGCCCCGGCCATCATCAATAATGTCAATGACAATATAGCCACCTTGGTGATAAGCGTTGAGGTGTACGATTCCTGTTTCGTCTTTACCCGCTTCTTTGCGCTCTTCAGGCATTTCTAAACCGTGATCTAATGAATTTCTGACCAGATGAACAAGTGGGTCACCGATTTTTTCCATCACCGTTTTATCTAACTCAGTCTGTTCGCCTGATAATTTCAGTTCAACCTTCTTGCCCAGTTTCGAACTTACGTCATAAACCATTCGTGGAAAACGATTAAACACAAAGCTAATAGGTAACATCCTAATACGCATGACATCTTCTTGTAAGTCACGTGTATTACTCTCAAGTTGAACTAAACCCTCACGTAGCTTATCAACGGTTTCATCTTCAGCCAATTCGCTGCCTATTTGTTTAAGCATGGCTTGAGTTATAACTAGTTCACCAACACGATTTATCAAGGTGTCGACTTTATCGATTCCGACCCTAATAGAGCCACCTTCGGTCGTTGGTTTAGCTTTCACCGATTCATCTGGTGCTTTTAGCGATTTTTGTGGTACTTGACTTGGTGGCTGAGAGGGTGGCGTTTGATCGACTTGCAGACTGGGCTGTTCAACAGATTCTATGGCTGGGCTTGGTTCATCTGAATCGCTCAAGGTTATAGTTAATGAGCACTCATCTTCGACCCATTCGAAGACCTCTATAATATCCTCTTCACTACAGTCAGACACTAAGGTTAAACGCCAATAGAGGTAACACTCCTCAGGGTGTATGTCACCTAAAGGAGGAATATCTTGAAGGTTAGGTTCAATACTCATCGAGCCTAATTCAGCCAACACATTAAGAAGGTGAAGAGGATCGTTACCCGTTTGCATAATTTCATGTTTAGGCACGAACTCAATAAGCCATTGCTTCTTACTTTTAACTTCACTTAAAAGCTGTTCAACTTCTGAAACATCCTGGCTATCGTTATCACCATGAGCTTTCCCGCTCAATGTCTGCTCAAGTGCAAGATGGGTCTCATTAATAGCGTCATCTTCACACTCGACACCATCCCTAGCACTTTCAATTAGTAATTTTATACAATCAACCGACTTTAATAGTAAGTTGATATCAGATTGATTAACCTCTCGTCTGCCATCACGCATTTCATCAAGTAAGGTCTCAACTTCATGTGTGAAGTTAGTTACTCGATTAAACCCAAAGGTACCAGCGCCCCCCTTAATGGAGTGTGCAGCTCGAAAAATAGCATTTATAGTATCAATATCCCCTTGCTCCAAATTTAGCAAGCCGGACTCCATTAGCTCTAAGCCTTCAAAGCTTTCTTCTAAAAAAGTTGGAATAAATTGTGAGAGATCGATACTCATAAATGATTACCTAATGACGCGTTTAATTGTCGCAACAAGCTTCTCTGGGTTAAACGGTTTAACCAACCAACCTGTCGCGCCAGCCGCCTTCCCTTTCATTTTCATGTCTGTTGAGCTTTCCGTGGTTAACATCAAGATCGGTGTAAATTTGAATGTAGGCAATTGACGTAGCTCTTTACATAACGTAATACCATCCATTACCGGCATATTTACATCTGTAATAACTAAGTCAAACTTACCTGTCTTTGCTTTTTCAAGTCCCTGTTTACCGTCAGCAGCTTCAACAATCTCATACTGCTGCTGTTTAAGGGTAAATGAAACCATATTTCGAATTGAAGCAGAGTCATCGACTACTAAGATCTTTGCCATGGGAGGTCCTATAATAATTTTTTGTTAATTTAATTTAAGTGCTTGCGCAAGCCCTAACTCATTAGCGGTGTTCTCTAACTCGGTAGAAATAGACTGCCATTGAATAGTAACATTCATTTTAGTTGCCTCGATAACGAATGCAATAAGAAGCTGAATACCGGCAGTATCAATGCGTTCTAATTCCGAAGCATTAATGACAAGAATGTCATTTTTAGACTCTGTAAATTCAGATAAAAACGAAATGAGTTGAGGGTGAAACTCTGTGACATAAGAGATATCAATTGATTGAGGTAAGCTTAATGTATTCGCGTCCATTCACAGTCCTGTTGCACAGAGTGCATCTGAATCATCTATATGCCTAGCTATGCCATTGATAGCTGCGTATTTAATCTAGAATAGCTACTGAAAGAAGATATAGTCAAGTATTAATTGGCCTTAATAAAAGCTAGTGCTCAAATAAGATTCAATTTAACTAAAATGTAATGTTCGAGGGAACTAAGAGATGAAAAAGTAGACGGTTTGAGAGGGGTGATAACGATGCGCAAAATAAGTATAGGCACCGTTATCAATACTTAGTATTAACCTTTCGCTGAGTGTGTTGAATACCTTAGCACTAGGTAACCGATAACACCGGAGGCAAACGAACCGACTAATATTGCCAACTTATCAGCAAACATAAACTGTGTTGGGTCAGTAAAGGCTAATGAATTTACGAATAAACTCATAGTAAAACCTATCCCCGTTAAAATGGACACACCATAGATTTGGGTCATATTACTGTCATCAGGCATCTTCGCCAATTTAAGTTTTATGGCAATCCAACTAAAGAAGAATACCCCAACCTGCTTACCGATAAATAAACCCGCAGCGATACCAAGAGGTACAGGAGTTAAGATTTGTTCAACAGAAATATCTCTAAAGTCCACCCCTGCATTTACGAAAGCAAATAACGGTAAAATAAAGAATGCGACCCAATAATGTAAATCATGTTCCATCGATTTAAGCATCGAGCGTTCACGACCAACAATCTTGCCCGGGCGTTGTTTTAAAGGAATGGTAAAGGCTAATGCGACACCAGCAAGCGTTGCATGAACACCAGACTTAAGCACACTAATCCATAAAATCACACCAACAATAACGTAGGCAGCTTTTCTATCAACCCCAAGCCTATTCATCACCACCAGAGTTGTCAACGCGGCTGCAGCAACAACAATCGATAACGTGGATAGCTCAACGGTATAGAACAGGGCAATAATAATAATTGCGCCTAAATCATCAATAATCGCCAATGCCATTAAAAAGATTTTAAGTGATACTGGCACACGTTTACCAAGTAAGGATAAAACACCTAACGCAAAAGCGATATCAGTGGCCGTAGGGATAGCCCACCCTTGTGTTCCCGGGCTATCTATCCCAACAAAATACAAATAAACAGCAGCAGGGACAACCATACCACCGACGGCTGCAAAGCCAGGTAACACCACCTGAGCTGGTGAAGATAAGTGTCCTTCAATGATCTCTCGCTTGACTTCAAGACCAATAAGTAAAAAGAACACTGCCATCAGACCATCGTTAATCCACAGCAGTAATGGTTTATCGATATGTAATGCACCGAATCGAACTTCGACTGGTGTATTTAGAAATGCATCATAAAAATCCGAGAGTCCGGTATTTTTCAATAGTAACGCGATAACGGTTACAAAAATTAAGACAATCCCGGCTGAAGATTCCTTTTTAATAAACTCTTCAATTGCTGTCATTTAACGTCTCCAAAAATAAACAAGCCAACATATTAGGTGATAGCAACTGGCTTGTCGACATAATATGTCTATAAAGTAATCACACCGTCTTAATTAATTTGTTATTTTATACAATTATTTGCTTTAGATAACAAAACTCTGCATCAAACGGTAAATTTTATTGTATTGTGCACATCATCATGACAAAAACACACACTTTGAACCAGAGTATTTAAACTTAGCAAAGTAAATCATTTAAACCAATGTTGTTGTTAATATTTTCCAACTAATCACTGGGCTAAATCACTGTAATCTGATTCCTGCCAGAACTCTTTGACTGATACAAGCCTTGATCGGCTTTTGCAATTAAAATCGCACTGATCTTATCAGCTGCAGGACTCGAGTCAGAAATACGATACGAACTGATGCCAAAACTAGCGGTTAATGTCACAGGGGCACTAAACTTAATGCTAGGGAACAATAGCCTAATTCGATTAGCAAAAGCGCTTGCTTGTTCAACATTTGTTCTTGGCAGTAAAAGGATGAACTCTTCACCGCCCCATCGCCCAATACTATCATCTTGACGCAGTTCACGTTTTGTCTGCTCAACCAACTTAACCAAAACCTCATCACCTACTGGATGGCCATAACTATCGTTGATTTTTTTAAAGTGATCAACATCGAACATCACTAAACAAAACTCTTCCCCTGCTCGTTGCCTATTTTCAATTAAACTAATAATCTTCTCTTCAATACCTCGTCTATTATGAGCTTTCGTCAAATCGTCAATATTTACTAGTCTCTCCATATCCTGAGCCCTTACATAAGACGCATAGCCTTGCTTTTTCATAAAACTCAAACAGAGCAAGATACAAATATAAACGGGGTGTGAGAGAACAATATTAACCAATAGATTATGTGCAATATCCGAATGGTGACTCCCAGCAAATATATAATAAGCTTCAGGACCCAGCAGAGCTAAATAGAACGCAATTGAGTAAAACATCGCACGTTCGATATGGTGAAGTAAAAAAATTGCAATATAGATAGATGGCAGCCACTGAGAAATTGATGCCAGATTATAAAAATTATTTTCTAGGGAACTCCTTTCAAGCACAATAAAGATGAAATGATAAGAGGCAAGAAAATAACTAGCGATTGAAAACACTAATGCGCTGGCAACTGCATTCGCCTGACTAGGGAAATACAGTAAAGTGACGAAAGAGCAGGAGAAAGTAAAAATTAATAATGGGTATGCATATTGGTCAAGGGCGGTTAAGTGTCCACTATTAAATTCAATCATCCAAATCGCAGCAATGCAGACAATCCCTACACACGAGATAGGTTTTAGAATTAAAGTGAAAACATACGCAAAAAACTTCTTTTCACTGACACAACCCTCTTCAGATAAATCCATCGTGGGTTGTTGATTAAAAAGGCTTTTTGCCCAAGCCAAGATCATACATCGCTCCTGCGAGAAAACTGTCCATAAAATACAACAAAGCGAGACGCTAAACGGTCTCGCTTTGTGACATTAAGCTAACAACGTTACATTAAATCAATTAACGTTGTTGAAATTGCTCCATATATTGAACTAATGCTTCGACTCCTGCAAGGGGCATTGCATTATAAATACTCGCTCGCATACCACCAACACTACGGTGACCCTTGAGCGCCATTAAACCAGCTTCCTCCGCGCCGGCTAAAAAAGCGGCATTATCGGCTTCATCAGCAAGTTGGAACGTCACGTTCATTCGTGAACGAAAGCTAGGCTCGACTCCATTACGGTAATAATCACTACTGTCGATGAAATCATACAGTAAATCAGCTTTCTTCTTATTCAGGGCTTCAATAGCTGGCACACCGCCTTGGTCTAATAACCACTTAAAAACCTCACCAGCGAGATACCAAGCGTATGTCGGTGGTGTATTATACATAGAATCATTATCACTCATCGTTTTGTAATCAATAATCGATGGGGTGACATCAAGAGCATGACCCAATAAATCTTCACGAACTATCACGATTGATAACCCTGATGGCCCGATATTCTTTTGAGCGCCCGCGTAAATAACGCCATACTTAGAAACATCGATCTCACGTGACAGGATCGTTGAAGACATATCCGCAACTAATGGAACCCCAACTTCTGGCTCATTAAACATCTCGATGCCGTCGACTGTTTCATTTGGACAGTAATGGAAATAGCTCGCGTCATCGCTTAACTGCCATTCATTTGGGCTAGCAACGGCATTTAGGCCACCCACTACACTTGGCTGCGCAACAACATTAATTTCACCAAACTTTTTCCCTTCAGCAACGGCCGCTTTCGACCAAGAGCCTGTTACTAAATAGTCTGCTTTACCCGTTAAGCCAATTAAGTTAAGCGGTACAGCAGCAAATTGTCCGCGACCACCACCATGGCTGAACAGCACCTTATAGTTATCTGGAATATTCATTAGCTTACGCAGATTTTGTTCTGCAGCTTCGGCGACAGCCATAAAGTGCTTATCACGATGGCTAAATTCCATAACCGATATGCCATGATTTTGCCAATTAACAAATTCACGTTGTGCCTTTTGCATCACTTCTGCAGGTAACATTGCAGGGCCTGCACAAAAATTATATACCGGTTTCATTTAACGACTTCTCCTAGAAAATATTGACTGTACATCATACCGCGCTCAAGTTGGTAAGCTAGCATAGGCTGAGGATATCAGACTAATTACTAATACGTTTTAAATGATATGAGTGACTTTTTCAATATAAAACAACGATTCCGGCAAAAAGCGCCTCTAAAGCCCCAAAAAAAAGCCCATAATCAAATCAATGATTATGGGCTTTAATATAAACAGAACAGTTTAAAGTCGCTTAAAGGCGATTACTCTTGTTCTGTTGGTGCGTCACCTGTTGGTGCCACATCTGAAGTCGTTTCAGCAGCATCTACCGCAGACGTCTCACCATCAGTTTCACCCTCTGGCAATTCTTCATTTTCGACTTCTTCGATACGCTGTAGCGCGACTACTTTCTCTTCATCGGCAGTACGAATCAACGTTACACCTTGCGTATTACGACCAACAGTCGATACGCCATCAACCGGTGTACGTACAAGCGTACCACGATTAGAGATAAGCATGATTTCATCGTTTTCATCAACCTGAACAGCACCAACAACGAGGCCGTTACGTTCACTAACCTTAATTGATACAACACCCTGCGTCGCACGACTCTTCGCTGGGTAATCTTCAAGGATAGTTCGCTTACCGTAGCCATTCTCGGTCACTGTTAAGATACAACCGTCGCCATGAGGAACAATCAGTGATACCACTTTTTGCCCTTCTTTAAGCTTCATACCACGTACACCTGTACCAGTACGGCCTATCGCACGACATTGATCTTCGCTAAAGCGTACAACTTTACCTTCATCAGAGAATAGCATAATTTCGCTGCCCTCTTGGGTTAGCGCTACGCCAACTAGCTCGTCATCATCACGTAAGTTAACAGCAATAATACCGTTAGCACGAGGGCGAGAGTACGCTGTCAGGTTAGTTTTCTTAACGGTACCAGCAGCGGTTGCCATTAAGATACACTTATCTTCTGTGTATTCACGAACAGGTAAAATCGCTGTAACACGCTCGTCTTTCTCAAGAGGTAATAAGTTGATGATTGGCTTACCACGCGCTTGACGAGACGCTAATGGTAGTTGATAAACTTTCAACCAGTACATCTTACCACGGTTAGAGAAACATAAAATCGTATCATGGGTATTAGCAACTAATAGACGTTCGATGTAATCTTCATCTTTCATCTTAGTCGCCGCTTTACCTTTACCACCACGGCGCTGGGCTTCATATTCGCTCAGTGGTTGGTACTTCACATAACCTTCATGTGACAAGGTTACAACAACATCTTCTTCGTTGATTAAGTCTTCTAGAGATAAATCATGAGACGCATTGGTAATTTCAGTACGACGTTCATCACCAAACTCATCACGAGCCGCTTCAAGCTCTTCACGAATCACTTCCATTAGGCGCTCAGGGCTACCTAGGATATGTAACAGCTCAGCAATTAGATCTAAGATTTCTTGGTATTCACCTAAGATTTTCTCATGTTCTAAGCCAGTAAGCTTATGTAAGCGTAAATCTAAAATTGCTTGGGCTTGCGTTTCAGTTAGGTGATATTGACCATCACGAATACCAAATTCAGGCTCTAACCACTCTGGGCGAGCAGCGTCATCACCGGCTTTTTCAAGCATTGGCGCAACATTACCTAATTCCCAACCGCGCGCAACTAATGCAACTTTAGCTTCAGCTGGGGTCGGTGAGTTACGAATCACTTCAATCACAGGATCGATATTAGCTAATGCAATCGCTAATGCTTCAAGGATATGAGCACGTTCGCGCGCTTTACGTAATTCAAATACGGTACGACGGGTAACCACTTCACGACGGTGACGTACGAAGCTCATTAACATTTCTTTTAGATTAAACAATTTAGGGCGATTATCTTCCAGCGCCACCATGTTAATACCAAAAGAAACTTGCATTTGCGTTTGAGCATATAGGTTATTTAAAACAACTTCGCCCACTTCACCACGCTTGATTTCGATAACCATGCGCATGCCGTCTTTATCAGACTCATCACGTAGTGCGCTAATGCCTTCAATTTTCTTATCTCGTACAAGCTCAGCCATCTTCTCGATTAGGCGAGCTTTATTGACTTGATACGGCAACTCATGAACGATAATCGTTTCTTTACCGTTATCAGCCACTTCAATTTCAGCACGAGCACGGATACGAACTTTACCACGACCGGTTTTATACGCATCGATGATCCCTTGACGGCCACTGATAATACCCGCAGTCGGGAAATCTGGGCCAGGAATGTACTCGATTAGGTCTTCAATTGATAAGTCTTGATTTTCAATTAACGCAAGACAGCCTGAAATCACTTCATTAAGGTTATGTGGCGGAATGTTAGTCGCCATACCTACCGCGATACCCGATGAACCATTAACCAGTAAGTTCGGAATGCGAGTTGGCAATACCACTGGAATTTGTTCAGTGCCATCATAGTTTGGCGCGTAATCTACCGTGTCTTTTTCTAAGTCGCTTAATAAAGCATGAGCGACTTTTTTCATTCTAATTTCGGTATAACGCATTGCCGCGGCAGAATCACCATCAACAGAACCAAAGTTACCTTGGCCGTCAACAAGTGGGTAACGCAATGAGAAAGGCTGCGCCATACGAACGATGGTGTCATAAACTGCTGAATCACCATGCGGGTGATATTTACCGATAACGTCACCAACGACACGCGCTGATTTCTTATACGGTTTATTCCAGTCGTTACCTAAAACATCCATTGCAAAAAGTACACGACGATGTACGGGCTTTAATCCATCCCTAACATCAGGTAAAGCACGACCTACAATTACGCTCATGGCGTAATCGAGGTACGAATTCTTTAATTCGTCTTCGATATTAATCGGCGATACACTATTGGCCAACTCAGTCATAAATCGCTAAGATCCCTGTGTTTAGTAAAACAACAACCCCCACCGCCACTGACATTGTAATTATAATCAGGCAACAGAGGCACAAAATAGGCCATGATTCTAGCATAGTTACCGAGTGAAGCTAGCCTATTAGCGCTTTAATTTGCCAATGCCCAATAAAACTCAACGTTAGACTATTGTACTTGTCTTAAATTCGTACAAATGAAGCTGAAAACACTCATTTACCTGTTGATTTTTAACCCAGAGCTTCTGGTGAATTAATCATTGTGTAAAAGATAGTAAGCCCCGTATAATGAGTTTTTTTCCGTAAGTGACTTTTCCGGCTATGCAAACTCAAGATACTCATCAGTCAAACGACAATGTCGATCACCAAGAAATACAAAAATTCGCTGCCCTCGCCCAAAGTTGGTGGGACTTACACGGTGAATTTAAACCGCTACATCTAATGAACCCGACCCGTTTAAATTACATCGCCAGTAAAAGTGATGGTTTATTCAATAAGCGTGTGCTCGATGTGGGTTGTGGTGGCGGCATCTTGGCAGAATCGATGGCGAAACTTGGTGGTGATGTCTTAGGTATCGATATGGCTGAGGAATCGCTTAATGTGGCTAAACTACATAGCCTTGAAGCCAAAGTTGATAACGTTGACTATCGACAAGTAACCGTAGAACAACTCGCCGAAGAGCAACCTCATTCATTTGATGTTGTCACTTGTATGGAAATGTTAGAGCACGTACCAAATCCAGAGTCAATTGTTGCCGCTTGCGTCAAATTAGTAAAACCTGGCGGTCAGCTGTTCTTCTCTACACTCAATAGAACCAACAAAGCGTATTTATTAGCAATCGTTGGCGCAGAACATTTACTTAAGTTAGTACCAAAAGGTACACACGAACATAAAAAGTTTATTCGCCCTAGCGAGTTAATCCGCTTTGTGGATAACCATCAAGCACGCTGTCTTGATGCTGTTGGTATTCACTACAACCCGCTAACAGAACAATTTAAGATGAATAACGATTTATCAGTTAACTATATCTTACATTGTCAGCCTAACCCTGCTCAATAATTCATATGGACACTAGCATGTCATTTTCATTTAAATTTAAGCAACACACTGTCAATGCCATGCTATTTGATCTTGATGGCACACTACTCGATACCGCCGCAGATCTCGGTGCTGCCGCCAATGCACTATTATCTCGTGACGGTCTCGAACTATTAAGTGATGACACGATTTTTCACACGGCGTCTCAAGGTGCACTAGCGTTAATTAAAGCTGGTTATGGTCATGCCCTAAGTGAGGATGACTATCAGCGATTACGCCAAGAGTTTTTAGACTATTATGAAAATAACGTAGCCACCCACTCGCGCTATTTTGGTGGCTGTGAGCAATTGCTCAACCAATTAAACGATCAAAAGATTCCTTGGGGGATCGTCACCAATAAGCCCTATTTCTATACCAAGCAGTTACTGAACAGTTTTCCATTACTAGCCACAACGCATGTCACTGTCTGTGGAGATACCATGCGAGAGCGTAAACCGTCACCCGCACCATTGATATTAGCCGCTAAATCTCTAGCGATTGAACCACAGCAGATCATTTATGTTGGAGATGCCAGAACAGATATCGAAGCAGCAACCAGTGCAAAGATGCATAGTGTTGCAGCGAACTATGGTTATATCCCACACCAAGATCCTTGTCATGAATGGCAAGCTGATATGATCGTTGATCGTTGCGATGAGCTTTGTGATCTACTGACAAATAGCTGACAAAAATTAAGCAATTTAATCGCCAATAATTTATGGTAAAAAAAAAATTAAAAAGCCCATTTTAAATTGCTTTTTTTAGGCATACGATAGAAATACTAGCCATAATGATAGTCGCCACTAACCTATAAAAAAGATCACACTTTATCCACAACTTATTCCTTTTATTAGTACTTGCAAATTCAGCCTATCCCCTCTATCTTGTAGCACATAAAATTTAACAACCCTAGATGTTGTGTATTTTGGCAACAACAAACACTAAAACAATGGATACTGTTTTTCTGTGTTGTGTTACATTAATTATGTCATGCAGTTTCGCATAATGACCCTTTTCGTTGCCCTATTTAATGCCTGTACTCTAGCGCCACCCAAATATGGATAATAAGAATGAATACAAACCTCCTAGTCACTAAACGTAGTGGAAAACAAGAGCCTATCGATCTAGATAAGATCCATAAAGTTCTCGACTGGGCAGCCAAAGATCTTGAGAACGTTTCAGTATCACAGGTTGAGATCAAAGCGCACCTTCAGTTTTACATGGGAATGAAAACCGAAGACATTCATGAAACTATTATTAAAGCAGCAGCGGATCAAATTTCTGAAACAACGCCTGACTACCAATACATGGCAGCGCGCTTAGCTGTATTCCATTTACGCAAAAAAGCTTACGGCCAATTTGAGCCACCGCACCTTTATGATCACACGGTCAAGATGTGTGAAGCTAAGCGTTATGATGACCACCTATTAGCCGATTACACGCGTGAAGAATTCAACGTAATGAACGATGCAATCGATCATTGGCGTGATATGAACTTTAGCTACGCGGCCGTTAAGCAGTTAGAAGGTAAGTATCTATTACAAAACCGTACAACCGGTGAAATCTTTGAGAGCGCGCAGTTCCTATACATGCTAATTGCCGCTGCCTTATTCTCTAAATACCCTAAAGACACACGCATGGATTACGTCGTGCGTTTTTATGATGCAGTATCCCAATTTAAGATTTCACTGCCGACACCAATTATGGCTGGTGTGCGTACCCCAACGCGCCAATTTAGCTCATGTGTATTAATTGAATGTGATGATAACCTTGATTCTATCAATGCAACATCAAGTTCAATCGTAAAATATGTTAGTCAACGTGCGGGTATTGGTATTAACGCAGGTCGTATTCGTGCAATCGGCAGCCCAATTCGTGGTGGCGAGGCCAATCACACTGGTTGTATCCCATTTTATAAACATTTCCAAACGGCTGTAAAAAGTTGTTCTCAGGGTGGCGTTCGCGGTGGTGCAGCTACATTATTCTACCCATTGTGGCACCTTGAAGTAGAGTCGCTGCTAGTACTTAAAAATAACCGTGGTGTTGAAGAAAACCGTGTTCGTCATATGGACTACGGGGTTCAGTTTAATAAAGTTATGTACCAGCGTTTAATTAAAGGCGAAAACATTACTTTATTCTCACCAAGTGATGTACCTGGTTTATACGATGCATTTTTTGCTGACCAAGAGAAATTCGAGCAGCTTTACACGCAATATGAAGCAGATGACTCTATTCGTAAGAAAACCATCAAAGCGGTGGAGCTTTTCTCATTATTTGCTCAAGAGCGTGCTAGCACAGGTCGTATCTACCTACAAAACGTTGATCACTGTAATACACACAGCCCATTTATTCCAAGTGTTGCGCCAGTAAAACAATCTAACCTATGTTTAGAGATTGCTTTACCGACGAAACCACTACAAAGCTTTGACGATCCAAACGGTGAAATCGCACTCTGTACTTTATCAGCCTTTAACTTAGGTGTGATTAAGTCGCTTGATGATTTAGAAGAGCTAGCAGAGCTTGCAGTGCGTGCATTGGATAACTTATTAAGCTATCAAGATTACCCAATTGTTGCAGCACAAAAATCAAGCTTGGCTCGTCGTACATTAGGTATAGGTGTTATTAACTACGCTTATTACTTAGCTAAAAATGGTGTAAAATACTCTGACGGTTCAGCAAACCGTTTAACACACGAAACATTTGAAGCAATTCAATATTACTTGCTTAAAGCGTCTAATAAGTTAGCGCAAGAAGTGGGTGCCTGTGACTGGTTTAACGAAACCACTTACTCGCAAGGTATCTTGCCAATTGATACATACAAGAAAGATCTTGATGTACTTTGTTCAAACGAAATGAACTTAGACTGGGAAGCCCTACGCCAAGATATTAAAACACACGGCTTACGTAACTCAACACTATCGGCCCTAATGCCATCTGAGACATCATCACAAATCTCAAATGCGACCAACGGTATTGAGCCACCACGAGGGTTAATTAGCGTTAAAGCAAGTAAAGATGGTATCTTAAAACAAGTAGTACCTGACTATTTAACATTGAAAGATAATTATGAACTGTTGTGGAAGATCCCATCAAATGATGGCTACTTACACCTAGTTGGTTTAATGCAAAAGTTTGTTGACCAAGCGATTTCGGCTAACACCAACTACGATCCAAACCAGTTCGACAATGGCAAAGTGCCAATGAAAGGAATAATTAAAGACTTACTAACTGCTTATAAGTTTGGGGTTAAAACCTTGTACTACCACAATACCCGTGATGGTGCAGATGATGCACAAGGTGATATCGTTATCGAACAAGAAGATGACGGTTGTGCAGGCGGCGCGTGTAAAATCTAATCACGCAGCGACATACTAACAAACAGTTAGCAATCAATATAAAAAGCCACCGCCTTTTTACTGCGGTGGCTTTTAACCAACATTCTAGGGTATGACATGACTTATTCAACGTTCAATCAAACTAAAAATAACCCACTCCTTGAACCAATGTTCTTGGGTAACTCGGTAAACGTTTCACGTTTTGACCAACAAAAATTACCTATTTTTGAAAAGTTAATCGAGAAACAAATTTCATTTTTCTGGCGTCCAGAAGAAGTTGATATTTCAAAAGACCGTATGGATTGGCAAAAGCTAACCTCAAGTGAACAGCATATTTTCATCAGTAACTTAAAATATCAGACGCTACTTGATTCGATTGCAGCACGCAGTGTAAACGTGACATTACTTCCATTAGTATCCTTGCCAGAAATGGAAACATGGATTGAAACTTGGGGTTTCTTTGAGACCATCCATTCTCGTTCATACACCCATATTTTACGTAATCTATTTACTGACCCAAGTGAAGTGTTCGACGATATTCTGATTAACGAAGATATCTTGAACCGTGCTAGCGATATCGCAAAATACTTTGATGACGTTATTGTCACAAGCCAATTGCTACAAGCACAAGGTGAAGGCACCTATGACGTCGAAGGCCGCACTATTGAAGTGACCCAACGTAAGTTAAAAGAGCGTTTATTCTTATGTATCTGTTCTGTAAACGCATTAGAAGCTATCCGTTTTTACGTAAGCTTCGCTTGTTCTTTCGCTTTTGCTGAACGTGAATTATTAGAAGGCAACTCAAAAATCATCAAGTTAATTGCGCGCGATGAGGCTGTTCACTTAACAGGCACACAGCATATTCTTAATTTATGGGCTGAAGGTAAAGACGACCCAGAAATGAAAGAAATCAGCGAACAAATGAAAGATGAAGGCTTACAAGTATTCCTTGATGTGGTCGAGCAAGAAAAGCAATGGGCTGAGTACTTATTTAAAGATGGCTCAATGATCGGCCTAAATGCTGAAATCTTAAAGCAATACGTTGAGTACATTTCTAACCAACGCCTAATCGCCATTGGTCATAAACCACCGTTTGCGACCGTTACTAACCCACTACCATGGATTAATTCATACCTAGTGAGTGACAACGTACAAGTTGCACCTCAAGAAAGTGAAATATCGTCTTACTTAGTCGGTCAAATTGACAGCGAACTCGACAGTGACGAGTTTGATGATTTTGATTTATAATTAAGATATGAAAGCAGTAACCTACAACAATGTGCTGTGTGATGAAAAATTCACCCAGCACAGTGACCAAACCACACTTGAATACCTTGAAGCACAAGGTGTAAAAGTGAACTACCATTGCCGTGATGGTACCTGCGGTGCCTGTCGCTGTAAACTTAATTACGGCTCGGTTGTTTACACCATAGAGCCTCTCGCCTACATCCGTGATGGTGAGATCCTTACCTGTTGCTCTCAACCAACCTCAGATATTGACATCACTAGTCAGTATTAAAAGCAGGCTTGAGTATCATCGTCACTTGATCTCGGTCACAGTTACCACACTCAGCACGATTTATGCTTAGCAATTGGTCGATTGTGACCAATTTGTTAACGTAATAAGTTGAATCGAATGCGCTAAGCAACTAGAATTAAAGATACAAATGCGATGTTCTAAGGCCATTTGCAATGGATTCAGCAAGTCATTTTAACGAACTTCTTCACTTTCCCCCTAAAAACGATTCACTCCAACAGATTGACAGCGTTGTCGCCATTGGTGGTGGTCACGGTTTAGGTCGAGTTTTATCCTCACTTAGTCACCTTGAAGGCAAACTAACAGGCATTGTTACTACCACTGACAATGGTGGTTCTACTGGGCGCTTACGTGAAACTGAAAATTGTATCGCGTGGGGTGACCTACGTAATTGCATCCATCAACTTATTACTCAACCTACCATAGCCAGTTTAATGTTTGAGTATCGTTTTGGTGGTGAAAGCGAATTAGCCCAGCACAACCTAGGCAACTTAATGTTACTCGCACTTGATAAGATGAGTGTCCGACCTCTTGATGCAATAAAACTCATCAGAGAGATGTTGCATGTTAAAAGTAATATTGTGCCAATGTCCGAGCTTCCAACGCATCTCGTTGCCTATGACCATGATGAACGTCGTGTCTTTGGCGAAATTGGCGTCGATAAGATGGTAACTATGCCCAAGAAGCTTTGTCTTGAACCGCAGGTCGCCGCAACGCCTGAGGCCATCGACGCTATCAATAAAGCCGAGTTAATCTTAATTGGCCCTGGCAGCTTCTTAACAAGCTTAGTTCCACCGTTATTAATGCCAGAATTGCGTGATGCGATTGTGAATAGTAAAGCCAAGAAAATTTATATCAGTAACCTGATTGCTGAAGATAGTCCAGCGGGCAAAATTACACGAAAGCAGCTTTTAGGTTGGACTAATACCATGACTGATATGCCACTGCCTGACGCCGTGTTAATCCATTCGACACATGAGCATGTCTGTGGCCCATATCACTACTGTGATGTGGCAAGCGAGACGTCAGCCTATCATCATCGTGATAAATTGCGAGACGCGATAAGTAGCATCTACCAGAAATTAAATGAAACGACCTTCGCTTAACAAAATACCCTGTAGCAAGAACATTTAAAGTAACAATGTCAGCTGTTGATAATATCGACGGCTGTGTTCGCTCTCAAAGTGACTATCATTGGCTTGCCATAACCAACAAATACCCGCGTAGTATAACGACATTAAATCCAGCTTAGCACGGTCGCAAATAAAGTGCGGCCGTTGTAATTGATAGCAGCTAATAAAATGCTGGAGCTGCGTTTCAGTCAAGCCATATTCGATTCGAATACTCGCCAGATCAAAATACACATCACCAATACCCGCATACTCCCAATCAATGAAATATAACTGAGTTTGAGACAGCAAGATGTTCTCTCGATTCAGATCACCATGAATTAATGTGTCACTCGTTAACACAAGGTTGCTGATCCGATCTAAGAGGTGTTTAAAACATGTTTTGATATCAAGGTTAATAACCCGATGATTAACAGAACAGTGGGCCTCACAAAGACGCCAGTAGTTTTGTAATAACTCAACAGGTTTCTTAAATACGAATAACTGATAGTCATCAGCTCTCAGCTTGCTGATGTCACACGTGTGTAGTTTTGCAAGCAGCGCAGCAAGGTCTGCAAAAGTGTCTCTATCATGCACAAACTCCCTCACCTCTTTGATGAAGTCGCACACCACTACCCCGTTAAATTCAAATTGGTCGTCACCCGATGACAACACCCCCTGCTGATCAGCATAAATGGCTAATAATGCAGGTGTAATACACAATGGTTGAATTAAATTTAGTACGGCATATTCTCTTTCTCGAGCTAAGCCGCTAGATGGGAAGTGTTGAACGTCAGCAAGAAATTTTACTAAATAGGTACCTTGCTGACACACAACTTGATAACTGATATTACTTTGACCACGCGTTAATTGCTGCTGCTTAATAATACGTTTATTCTGGAAGAAATCTAACGCACTAATCAATGGGGCAGCAGCAAACAACATTGCTAGGCTTTAACTAATTGTTGTGAGGCTTTTCGCCACTGTAGATAGCCTACGACAGCCATCACGCAATAAAGCATAAATAAGCCAGCGGTGAGGTTAAATGACTTCTCTAAGTACAAGTAAATCGACGCGCTATTGATAACAATCCAATAAAGCCAATTTTCCAGTACTTTTTGAGTGACCATCCATGTTGTAAACACAGCAAAGACAGTAGTCGCAGTATCTAAATAAGCAAAGTCTGCATGGGTATAATTATCCATCACATAACCGAGCGATAGCGTAATCGCACTCAAGACGGCAACCACTTTACAGTGGGTAAGCAGACTCCAACTAACGATAGGCCTAGGCTCAGCAGCCTCAGCATTACCGCGCCATGCCCACCAACCATAGACCGCCATTGCTAAGTAGTAGGCGTTAAGCACCGACTCCATTAACAATGCACTTTGCCAAAACAATACCGTATAAATCATGGTGCTAAAGAAAGCTGCTGGCCAACACCACTGACTTTGTCTCATTGCAAATAACAAATAAGCAATAGCGAGCACAACAGCAACAAGCTCCCAAGGAGAGCTTGCCTGCAAATCACCAAGGACTGCTTGTATGAATTCCATCACAATAATAGATTATTGATTTAATGCTGGGTCTAAATCAGCATTGATGAACTTACATACAAAAATCATTTTTCCAAAGCGCCTAAACGAGTCTTTAATTTCCTGATTTAAAATTGCCATCACCACATCATACTCACCAAATACTTGCGTACTCATCGTATTACAGCTAATACGCAAATCAGGGTTACTCTTTAAACGATCAATAAAATCTTTGATTGGCGGAATATATTGCTCGTTTAACGGATAGTTACTGATTTCAACAGATAACATCATTACCAATTTACCTCGACACTTAAGTTAACCGTTTGCGGCTCACCAAACTGAACATAGTTATGAGCTTCATAACCGTCACGCGGGTCATTACCGAAGTAAAAACCACGTACAGAATAATCTTTATCGAATATATTATGACCGGTCAGATTAATTTTCCAGCTCTCACCTTGATAACCCACGTGAACATTAGTTAACACATAAGAGTTTGATTGTTCGTCATGGCTATCAGAGAAATAGAACGAGTCTTTACCTGCTAATTCAGCACCAGCATAAAAACCGTTATCGCTTTGGTAGTTTAAACCTGCATTAAACTGATATTCAGGTGCATGAGCCATTTCACGGTTATGCATATTACGATCATCACCCTCTTCTTGAGCAATAACGTAATCTTTAATACGAGTCATTAAATAGCCGATGTTGTAATAAAGCTCTAAGTTGTCATTCGCGTTATAGCGCGTTTCTAACTCAATACCATAACCTCGACCACCGCCAGCGTTATCAATGTAACCGATGAAAGTTTCTGCTTCACCATCGACTTTATCCGTCACCCAACCTTTAAGTTGTGGGTTTTGACGGTAATGGTAAAAGGCCGCTAATTTAATGTTTAAATCATTATCTAAACTACGACCTTTAACGCCAAACTCAGCGCTATACAATGTTTCAGGATCAAAGCTACTGTTTGCCAGCAATTGGTCACGTAATTCAGGTGACTCGATATCGTCTTTTTTCGCTAATGCAACACCATTGATGCCACCGGCCTTTTCACTGCGTGCCAGTGTTAGGTATGTCATCGCTTGTTCATTAACTTGATTATTAATACTGATATTAAAACCGTATAAATTATCAGACACGCTCTCTTTAACACCAGCGTTATCGTTATAGTCTATATCGTATTCACTAACACGCGCACCCACCGTTAATGTGGTTTTTTCAGATAAGTCATAAGCGATTTGACCATAAACAGCAACATCTTGATGATCGTTCTGACTAGTAAAGTCTTGATCTTGCCAAGTGTATTGACGCACTAAACCACTATCACGTTGGTTTAAGTAAACACCTGCGACCCATGACGCTTTGTTATCAAATAACGTTTTCCCGTCAGATAAGAAACGCAGTTCTAACGTATCTTGACCACGATCGCGAAGGTATGTATCTGTTGAGCTATAACCCCAGTCATGAATACCATCGTACGTCCAATCTTCGTCATAGCCATAATGAATATCGCTGTCTAATGTTGATACTGATAGCTCAACATGAGTTTGTGCCAGACCAGTATAAAGTGCTGATACACCAAAAGCTTTAGTGCGCTGTGCATCACGGCCAGGCTCATCAGACAGAGTGTGGCGGTTAAAGTCTAAGCTAAAGGCATCGTAACCATTATCAACATCGATATAATGCATCACAGTATCGATGGTTAAATCTTCTGTAGCTTTCCAATTAAGCTTAAGCTTTACGTTGCTTTCATCAATGTTATTCGTGTCATCGGTTTTTAAAAAATCGTTAGTGATATAACCATCACTCGTTTGCTTAACAGCAGAGACACGAACACCAACACTATCGGTGACTTCAGTGCCGACAGCCACACCGGTACGAATCGTGTTGTAGTTACCATAGCCAAACATGACACGGTTATCGTGGTCTCCTGCTGGTGTTGAATCTAGTTTGATCACACCTGCTAAAGCATCATTACCAAACTGCGTTCCCTGAGGGCCACGGTAAAGCGCATAAGAGTCGATATCAAATAACATCGCCGCACCGCCAAGCCCTGAATAGTTGATCCCATCAATGATCAAACCGACTGACGGGTTAACCGGATCGACAAATTGGCTGCGTAAACCGATACCACGGATTTGGACAAAATTACCACGTGACGCACCACTTGAGAAATTAACATTGGCCATTGCACCTAATAATTGCTCACTATGTAGCGCGTTTTTTTCAGCAATTTGCTGAGCACCGATCACTGAAATACTACCTTCAGTTTTCATTAGGTTGGCTTGTCTAAAGTTTGAGGTCACTTCAATAACTTCAATGTCTTTGTTTTGTTCAGCAAACACAGGCGTAGCTAAAATCGCTAGCGTTAATAAAGATAAAGCTGGTTTCATTGGTTGGTTCCATGTAAAAAGCTGATTATTAATAGCATCAGCAAAAAATAAACTTAATAAAAACGTTCTTGGCCCGGTGGACGTGTTTTTAGAATACGTAACATCCACATATATTGACTTAAATCTCGAGCTATCAAGCGCTCCATCTGCGAATTCAAAAACAGCGCTTCCGACTCTTTACAGTCTGCACCACTACAATCATACGGAGGCTCAACTTCTAGTTTAAATCGATGACGTTCTCCGTCATAGGCAATCGAGAGGGGTAAAATTCTTGCACCCGTAGCTTTTCCGATACGACTAAGTACTGGCAAGGTTGCCTTTTCAGTATCAAAAAATGGGGCAAATTCTGAGATTTCAGCGCCATGATCTTCATCAGGTAAATAGAATAAATGTTTACCCTCTTTAATCCCCGATATCATCACTCGGATACCGCCTTCACGTACAAACACGCGGTCACAAAAACGAGTGCGCTGCTTCACAGACAGCCAATTATAGATTGGGTTTTTATGTTGATTAACAAAAGCGACTAATGGAATATTTTGGCTTAAAAAATAAGTGCCAGCATATTCAAGCCCCCATTGATGCGGGATCAAAAAGATCGCTTGCTCATTATTATCCAGTATTTTCTGAAAATGTTCCCAGCCCTCAACATCAAAACGGGTCTCAATATACTTTTTCGAGCGAAAAACGAGTTCACCTTGCCCCAGAATAGTTTGCAAAAACACACCAATATTTTTACGGATAATGACTTTACGTTCATCCTCACTTAAATGAGTAAAACAATGACGTAAATTAGTATCAATGATCCGAACAGGCTTTTTGGCTATTTTAAGGACTAATGAAGTAAGACTTAACGCAAACTTATCGCGAATACGAGGAGGAATATACGCACAAATAATTAGCAATAATACCGCAAACCAAGTGCCAATATATTTTGGATGTAACCAGCGCCAGCTAAAAGGGGCGCGGTAAATAAAACGTTCAACACTCATACTAAGACCTACCTAACTCGGTTAGAACGACGTTTTGGCCTAAAGTAATCGGTGTTGTCATAAAATTGGTCATTCTGATTCTCTTGCCACCAGCCCGGCACACCAAGCATCGGTAGTGGGGAAAGGTTGCTATTATCTTGCATTAAATCTGCTAAATTATTGGCGAGCATTGTATCAAGATGCGAATACTTATCGAAGAGCGAAAGGTTAAAAAAGTCAGATTCAACAGGTAAAAACAACGCTTTACCAGTAAAACCAATGTAAGGGTCGAGGGCTTTTTCGTAATTAGCATGGCCAATAATCATCGCATCAATACTTTTCCCCCACCCTTCACGCTGATTTACAAACGCTTCGCGCCATTGGTGGTCAGTTAAGGCTTCTTTAAAAGAAGCATCACAATAAGGTATCAACACGCCACATTCATCGAGCAACGTAATAGCATCGCGACACTTTGAGCGTTTTTTTTGACCGTAAAGCTCAATATGCTCAACATGTAATCGATTCATCTCTTTTTTGGTTTGGGGAAACAGCAAAAACATCCAAGCATTAAAGAAATCATGCCAATTAGCTTCACGTGTTGGAACAACGCCATCACGATAAATTCGCTCTTCATAATAAAGGCCATCGCTAAGTAATTCGTCGGTTTGTTCAACTAAGGTTAAGCACTGTCCTTTAGTATTAGCGATATCAGTCGGTAGTATTTGATTTAATTGTTGGCAACTTGGCCAGTCTGACCAAGTAAAATCGTTCAAAATTTGTTTAAGGTCACGAAAAATAGGAGATAATTCTAAAAAATCACTTCGCCACTGTTGCATAGCTAACATAAAACCATATATCTTCTTAATAGAGAAAGTATTGTAACGACTTTTAACACCAATTCCGATAAGTTTGTGATTTTGTCCTGTTAGATTAACGAAACTTAATCGCATACTCATGGTCAATCTTGTATTGGAATATATGTTAGTTATATCCCTATGCTTTCAACAACAGATCGTGGATAAAAATAAAAATGATAAAACAACGAATATTTCTTTTATGTGCATTATTAAGCGTTGCCTTCTCTAGTGTTGCTACAACTAATGACAACACTACAAGTGATGTACCACCAGCTGACTCCCTAAAGCTATATCAAGCCAGTTATAAATTATTTCGCCAAGGCAATGAACTCGGTGAAGGGTATCGTGAATTATCCGCTACACAGAGCGGTTATTCATTAAAAGCTCACAGTAAAATTCAATGGATGTTCTTGTCTGACTCTCGCAAAGAGCGTAGCGATTTTAGTATTGTCGATGGCATTTTTACTCCAAAACAATACCACTTTGTTCGCACGGGTACAGGTCGTGATCGTGAAGAGAGCATTGACTTCTTAGGTGAGAAAATAGAGACGGTTTATAAAAGTAATCAAAAAACGATTCGACCAATTCAACTAACCTTTGACCCACTGCTTTACCAACTAGCCCTCCGCCAAGACTTAATTGATGGTAAAGAGCTATTGTCTTATCACATGGTGCGCCGAGGAAAACAAACTCATTACCAATTTGAGCGCGTCGGCAAAGAGACCGTCAACGTGCCTTACGGCCGTGTTGAAGCAATCAAGATCAAACGTATCCGTAAAAAGTCATCACGCGAAACCTTCATTTGGGTAGCGCCATCACTTAACTACAGTGTCGTTAAGCTGGTGCAACATAAAGATGGCAGCGAACAAGCACAAATGCAGCTGAACTGGATTAAGTTTGATAACGGTAAATAGACTACCAAATTAAACGGCTCACAAAAAACGCCCAGCTAATACAATAGCTGGGCGTTTTTTTATTTACTGCTTGTTCCCACGCGTCGTCCTGACATGCTTTTATTCAGCATCTCGCTTTGATATCTAAGCGGATGCCTGCTCTTCTGCCGACTCGACAGGCGGAATATACTCGTGAAGCTTTTCACCCAGCTTAAACATCACCGCCTGACCCGAACGCATAATATGCCACTGCTCATTATTGGTCAGTGGGCGAGTTGCAATCACGGTAACAACATCATGTGGTGTGGTTTCTTTATTAAAATCAATAACCACATCAGTATCAATTAAGGTTGCTTTACCAAACGGTGCACGACGGGTGATCCAGCTAAGGTTATTTGAACAATAGGCAATCACATAATCGCCGTTGGTCAGTAGCATATTGAACACACCGAAACTTTTCAGCTTATCACCGAGTGATTTAATGAAATCAAAAATCAATTGGGTATCTTCTGGCATGCTATCAAATTGATTAGCGAGCTGGTCAAGGATCCAACAAAACGCTAATTCACTATCCGTTTGGCCAATGGGTTGAAAACGTGTCGTCGCTAATGCTTCTTCATAGTCACTTAACTGACCGTTATGGGCATAACACCAATTAGTGCCCCACAGTTCGCGGGTAAATGGATGGGTATTTTCAAGACACACCCCCCCACGATTCGCTTGACGGATATGACTAATCACCGCTTTACTTTTTATCGGGTAGCTCTTAATCAACTTCGCGACTTCTGATTCACAGCTCGGCAACGGATCTTTAAACGAACGACACCCTTTGCCATCATAAAAAGTAATGCCCCAACCATCAGAATGCGGACCAGTTACACCACCGCGTTCAACTAAGCCAGTAAAGCTAAATACAATATCAGTCGGCACATTAGCGCTCATACCCAACAACTCACACAAAATTACTATTCCTTTTATTTACAACCACATAGAACAGTGATTTAGTTTTATTGATTTTACAGTCTCCGTCAACATGTCAGTTGTGACGAAAGCTAACATGTAAATCAACGTTTCTGAGCGTCATAATATCAGATCTAGTTAATTTGGGTCTAGTCGACTGTTTAATAAATAACAGGGACAAAGCACAGCTGCGAATAGCTAGCGGCTGTGCTTTCTTGTAAATTGGATACCCACTCTCACTTGAAATTAACAGATGGAATAGTTTTGATGAAAAATTTAAAGAAATAAACGAATACTTTGTTTATCTCTTTAAATAAAATGTACTAACTCACATGCTAGTTATCTTTTAACCTATCTCTTAAGTCGGAAGGAGAGATATACAAGGTGGTTCTACCGTCCATCGTTTTAAGAATAAGCTTTAATTCTACCAATTTTTTTAAGTACGTACGTGCCGAAGTCTCCCCAATTTCATAAGAACTGGCAATCTCTTTCACAGTAAAGATTCTACCAGGTTCTTTTGTTCCTTTCTTGATGATATCTTTTTGTACAAAATTCAACTTTCCACTAAATTTAGAATCATCGAGCATTTCCAAAACTTGATTGAACTCGTCAGTTTTAGTTTGCAAGTATTTCTGTAGCTCCTCAAAAGCAGACAAAATTATATCCAGTTGAAAGTCAATAAAGTACGTCAAGTCATTTTGATCCTTCTCTGTATATATGAATGACAAACCATACCCCTTAGGATCATCTTTAAGTAATTTACTTATAGAAATGTACTTAAAAAGGTCATATTCATGCTTCAACATAAACCAGTAAAATAATGCTCTTGCGGTCCTGCCGTTACCATCGCGAAAAGGATGTTCGTAACCGAGCATAAAGTGGAGAATAATAGCCTTGATTACAGGAGGAATAAAATCACCACCTTTCTTACCATCATGATTTGCATTAGCAAAGTCACAAAACGCTTGTAGCCTATCTTTTATTTCTGTGAAACATGGAGGTTGGTGAGCGATATCACCCCTACTATCCACAACATGAATATCATTGTCCTCTCTAAATTCACCGGGAATAACATTATTTTCTGTAGTGTTTTCTGTTGCAATTCGATGGAACTCTAATATTAAATCGATGGTTAAGGGCTGAGAGCTCATTCTTTCCGCTTGTTTTAGAAGTAAGAAGTTATTCACAATCATTCTCTCATCTTCATCTTCAGCTTCCCGACCTTCTTCCAGCATCTTTTTAGCTACAGCACGAGTCGTCGAAGCCCCCTCAAGTTGAGCGCTAGTAATTGCTTCTTCCATAATTAAAGAAGAAACCAAAAACTTTTTTTGAACTTGATCAGACGCAACATGACCAGCAACGGTTGCTACACTACCCCCAGCAATTTGTATTACAGAGTGAAGTTTAGCTTCCATCGAGTGGGGCGTTGAATAGACAAACGGACTACCTTTGTCATCGACTAGATTAAGGGTTTTCATCTGCAACGCTCTTTTGAACTTTATAGTAGCCCAAATAGCCTTAGCTTCAGCAGTAGGAACACGCCACTTAAGCTGGTTCCAATGTAGGTAACGCCCCTCTTCATCTGTCTCGTTATATGTATTCATATGCGGTGAGACGTCCGAAAAATTCACTTCTCCAATATCAAATTTTGGTGCTCTCTCAACTAGTGGCTTAGCCATTATAACTCAACTTTATTTTTTTGTGTTTAATACACTTTATACTAGACCATTCAATATAAAAATCAAGTTTAACCTTTGTGATTACCAATCATAAGAGCGAAACAAAAAAAATAGAACTTCCTTAACTTTTCTAATGTATTACAGCTAGTTGCATTAATAATTCTCCTAAAACTTTCATCCCTTCCCTCTTCTCATTCAAATAGTCAAACGATCATAATGAACCGTCGCGACATCACGTTTATTATGCTGCTTCAGTATGTCACGGGTATGTATTGGAAAACCCGCTTTAATCATTAATGTTTTACACGTTGATTGTAGCATTTTTGGTGAAAACTTAGGCATGTTGTGTTTTTCACACCAACGAGGATAAGTAATGCTAATAGTGTTGTGATGAGCTGACTTGGTGTCATCGGCACAACATGATCACCACGCTCTCTGATATTGATTTTTGATTAGCTGATACTGAATATTCGTTCACACACTGTCGTTTAGTTTTTGTTCATTTTACGGTGTTATACTTCATCTATGGAACTCAGATAATAACTTCGATACTTTTTATCTGAGAGCATTGTCGGTTTGTTTTTCAGAGAGAGATAACTAAAGCAAATCCGACGTTTTCAGGTGGTGGGTTAATCATTTTAAATGCATTGTGGGTTGCGTCTGAAATGATTGCCCATTACTTGAAACTTCTCGACTCCACTACCAACAGTTCGGCCAACACAAACATCTCTGCCAATTCAAAGGCACTTGTAGCCTCTCTAGATTTTACCCTTGGCCACCAGATTAAAGACAATAAAATGCTCACCGTCGCAAATTGTACAATCACTTTTCGCAGCTCTTGATTAATACTAAACAACTAGTTATAAATAGCACTTAACACCTATGTAGTACATTGAGCTTTAGAGGCAGTTGTGAAAAAGATTATTCCATGTAGTTTGAGTCTGATGTTATTAGCTTGTGGTGGTGGAGAAGGTGAAAGCCAACCAACGTCTGTTGTAGATAACAAAAACACTGCGCCTGTCATTACCAGCATAGCGCCAACTAGCGCAACTGAGGGCGTTTTTTACCAATACACAGCAAACGTCACCGATAGCGATGATAGCAACAATGGCACGGATTTAACGTGGCAATTAATCAATACACCTGCTGGCATGAATGTTTCAAGCACTGGGGTTGTAACATGGACGCCTGCTAATGGGGTGTTAAGCTCAGGACAAGTCACTTTGCAAGTGCGTGATGGCCAAGAAGATAGAGTGCAGCCTGCAACAGAGCAATTTACCATCAGCGTTACTCCCGTCAATACAGCGCCTGTCATTACCAGCATAGCGCCAACTAGCGCAGCTGAGGGCGTTTTTTACCAATACACAGCAAACGTCACCGATAGCGATGATAGCAACAATGGCACGGATTTAACGTGGCAATTAATCAATGCACCTGCTGGCATGAATGTTTCAAGCACTGGGGTTGTAACATGGACGCCTGCTAATGGGGTGTTAAGCTCAGGACAAGTCACTTTGCAAGTGCGTGACGGCCAAGAAGATGGAGTGCAGCCTGCAACAGAGCAGTTTACCATCAGCGTCATTTCCGTTAATACTCCTCCCGTGATTACTATTCCCACCAATACAGCGCCTGTCATTACCAGCACTGCGCCAACTAAGGCAACTGAAGGTGTAACTTATCAATACACTGCACAGGTTACAGATAGTGATGATAGCAACAATGGCACGGACTTAACGTGGCAATTAATCAATGCACCTGCTGGTATGAATGTTTCAAGCACTGGGGTTGTAACATGGACGCCTGCTAATGGGGTGTTAAGCTCAGGACAAGTCACTTTGCACGTGCGTGATGGCCAAGAAGGTGGAGTGCAGCCTGCAACAGAGCAATTTACCATCACTGTGACTCCTGTTAATACTGCACCAGTTATTACCAGTACAGCACCAATCAAGGCAACAGAGGGCGAACTGTATCAATACACTGCAACCGTCACCGATAGCGATGATAGCAACAATGGCACTGACTTAACGTGGCAATTAATCAATGCCCCTGACGGCATGAATGTGTCACCTAGCGGCCTGATCACTTGGACGCCAGCCAATGGCGTGCTCACTACAGGAGTCATCACATTACAAGTCGCTGATGGCGGTGAAGACGAAGTAACTCCTGCAACACAGCAATTTACCATTACGGTCACCCCGACATTAGTCCTTGCAATGCAAACGGGCAATGTGGCGCATTTACCTCAAGACATTACCTTTGCTTATGATGAAGTGATTCGTCTTGCAGATACCTTTGTTACTGACTACAAAGCTAATTTAAACAGCATTTTTGACGGCGCGATCACCTATCCAGTCCATCGCGCTAGCCAATTTGTAACGGCCAAGCCGTGGGCGGCGAATTATAATGCACCGTTAGTCGTGGGCAATGGCGGCCGCGTGCATGCCATGTTTGGCGAAATTAACCAGCAAAGAAATGCCGCTTTTGGTACACGGATCTTTGCATCATCACGACCTAGTCAAGAACTTGAAGCCTTTAGCCCTGCACTCATTCAACTAATCAGCTGGCTAACCAAAAGTGCTGCCAACGAGCCATTGACTGAATTAGATATCAAAGTCGCGAATGTCAGCGCTTGGCAGTTTAATCAAATCAATGCGTGGTTTGACACGCTTTCGTCGGCGGTCACGGTTTCACATTGCGTGACCGAACTAGACATTGAACATTGTGTCAACGATGACACAGATCTACTGATTATTGCAGCAGAAAATGACAGCTCGGCATTAATCAACACGGCTCTACCCACAGCCTCAACATTACGCGTTCCTGTGTTATATACCCATGCACACTCATGGAATACCAAGACTTGGACCAATGCTATTTTAGATAGCATCGGTTATTCAATGCAGTCTCCTGGCGGGCCGGGCAATTACTTTGTTAGCGATGAGGATCGCCATGCCAATTGGTTAGATTTTAACGCGATGTTTGAGCAACAAGTGTCACAAAAAAGCCTTCCACTTATCGCTAAAAATCTGGTCAGCCGTTTTAAAGAAAACAGCTTTTCATATAATTTACCAGCATGTAACGAGTCTGATTGCAGTAACGATCCTAACTATAAAACGCAGTTAACCACTGGGCTTGAGGTCATTCGTCATCAATTTATCGATTTAGATAGCAACAACACTCAAATCTTTGGCGCTGACGGTTTTGAGGTGTTAAAACTATTAGCGTTAATTGGCGACAGATTTAGACAAAATATCGCACTGCCGATGGATAAAGCAACGGCTAACGTTTTAGCCTGGTCACAAGGTATTTTTGCTGACTTTACCGTCTATAATTCGCGTTTAGTCAATCCAGTGCAGGTCGATTTAGGTGATTTTAGCCGAACTAACTTTAATCATATTACGCCTAAAACCGTTAACATGACCATGCAGAGTAAGCCTTACATGCGAGCAGCTGGTGTCTATGCCCTGCCTGGCACCACGGTAAAAGTCACTCGCACCGATACAAATAATGCACTTTCCACCAGCATCTTTATTAACGCGCAGCGCTCAGGCTCTAGCAAACCTTTTACCAACCGATTGTTTGAACGACCAAAATATCTAAAAAGTGCGAGTATGACCATCGCCGCTGGTGAGTCCATTACCTTCACTTCCCCTTATGGCGGCCCACTGTATATTAATTATGACGATGTCGGTGTTGAAGCGTCATTTACTTTTGAACAAGTCGGCCAACACCCTTACTGGAATGGCCCAGAAGATAGCGATTTTTTTGCCAAAGCCCTTGATGATAATCATTATGACTGGGTCGATATAGCAGCAGAGCACATGGAAATTCATTCTCGTTTAGAGAAAGTAAAAACCACCTTATCTAGCCCTATCTCGCCAGATGTTGAAACACTCGCAGCCATGATGCAAACCTATACCCACGGTGATGTAATGGCCTTAGCAGGCTTTACTGGCCCGGGCATTCAAGTAACCGATGAAGTCACCAACTTTGCTAATTCATCGGGCATTCCATTAACACCACGTGACCGTGTACAGCATGGAGTATTAGATCAATCCACCTGTGGCAGTGGCTGTTCGGGTAATCCTTACGATGCTAACTGGTCTTTCTCGCCTCTTGGTCATGGCGACCTTCATGAAATTGGCCATACCATTGAGAATGGCTGGTTTCGCTTTGATGGCCGCGAAGGCCATGCAACCACTAATCCCTATTCATACTACACCAAACACCGCGCTTGGGTTGAACAAGGTATCGAACCCAACTGCCAAAATGTTAAATTCGACGAGATTCATGCCTCACTCGTCACGGCGCAATCAGAGCCTGACCCTCATGCATATATGGCGAGTTTAAACATGAACGATTGGAACAAAGGAGTCGCATTGATGATTCAGGTGCTCATGTCGGCACAACATCAAGGCGTATTAGTCGATGGTTGGCAACTATACCCGATGTTACATATCCTAAAACGTGAATTGGACCGCATCGATGGTAATGACACAGACTGGGAGGCCGGCAAAGCAAAGTTAGGTTTTAGCCAATACGCACGCTCAGAGCTCAGTAGCTTAAGCCGCAATGATTTCTTACTCGTGAGTATGAGTTTTATCTTAAAATACAATCTGCAATCATACCTTGAAATGTTCGGACTATCGTTTAGTGCCAAAGCAATCAGTCAAGTGCAAGCAGGCGGCTACCCCGTGATGCCGCGAGATTATTTCTTACCAGCCGTTAATCAAGATTTTTGTAAATCACTGACTCAGCCTAAAATATCTTTTTAGCGAATCGCATGAATTAAAAAGATAAAGGCAGACACATTCCAGCATCATCTTTTGATGCTGGAGTATGTGGGAGTATGAAGCAAGACACTTCAAAAAAAGGCGAGTTCTGTTGAGCCAATTATTGCCTTGCGCACGGAAATTTAAGACTGTCTCTTGATATTGTGTTGAAGTTTCATATTTAACATTATCGTAAAAACAGCGGCCAGCTAATAAAACCCCCTTGAGCTAATTTCTACAATCTAAAATTACACATGACTCAGCGTCATCAATAATAAATTGCGGAGCAAGCCTATCAATTGTTTCTTGAGTCTTAATCACTGTCGCTTCAATATTTTCATCTGACAGCAACACCATTTCAATTTCAGTTAACGGCTTACTAACAAACATTACCTGTTCTTCTCCGCTGTCAGAGCTAGTTTTCGTGTAAATTAAAGAGTGATCATTTTTTAGATACTTGACGGTAAATGACTCAAAGCCTTTTCGCTTAGCAATCGTCGCTGCACGCAATAACGCCATATCAGCATTAGTTTTCAAATCAGTTTTAGGGCGGCCAATATAGACAACGTTATAGGCATTATGCGGTGAAGATAACGCCTTATCCTTATAGCCCTCACCACCATCTCTCGCGTGGTACGTTTCACGACTTGCACAACCAGATAAGGTAATAATAACAAATAAAATAAATAGCCTGTTGAATGTCTCCATCATTTAACTTCCTCTATATATTAATAATGGTATTGACACGATAAGGGTAAATAATTTCACGATATTGCTCTTTGGTGTCTGAAATTGTTGGGAAACGAACATTTCGAGTATGCTTTTTAAACATATTAACAGCTCTATCATCTTGAATTTTAGAACTTAGAACTCGAGACTTGATTACATCGCCACGGTTATTAACCATCAATAAGAATAAAATTTGAAAGTTAGAGTTTTTAAATTTAACTCTAGCATCATAAAGCTCAGCCGAAGGTGTTTTCCAATCTGGAGAGTCGCCCGTTGTACTACAGCCGCTAAGAATTAATACACAACATAAAACTACATACTTAAACAAAACTTACCTCTTTTCACATAATTTAAAATAAAACACAATCATCACAACTTCAGCCGCGCCATCATCACAATGTTAGCCAATTTGCCGTTTTTAAAAGTACAACAACGCTTTTCACCTTCGCGTTCAAAACCTAATTGGTCATAAAGAGCGATGGCCGCTTGGTTATCTGGAAACACTTCAAGTTCGAGGCGAGTTAAGTTGAGCCAATTATCGGCTTGGTCGATGGCGTTTTGCATTAAGTGTTTGCCAATACCTTGCCCTTGCCTTTCAGGGTGAACGGCAATAGCGATAGTCGCACTGTGCTTTTCGCGAGGCTTGGTGCTTAATATTAAGGTGATATGCCCCACCACCTTTCCATCAAGTTCAGCAACCAGTGTGTAGTTGTTGCTATTGCTGAACAGGTGCTCAACGGTGGTACTGTTAATGTATGGCAACTGCGATGTATTTTCATTAACAGAAGTGAAACTGTAAATGGTGGCAATGTCACTAAGGTCAGCTTGCTCTAAGTGCCTAATTTGAATGGTCAACGGCTATCCTTGCGAAGTTGGTTACTATAAAAAGGCAACCACTATACCTTAAAAAACAGAGGATTAAACGAAAGATTCAATTAAAACAATCCACTTTTAATCTGATTGTATATTTATTAGTTACCGTTAGTTCGTTGCTAAAAGTTTTGTTTAAGAAAACAGTTTTTGCCACCACGGTTTTTTGCGCTTTTTACTGCTTTTGTCTTTTTTATCGTGAAAGAACTTAGTCTTTGCTTTTTTTAGCTTGCCCAATGGCGCGGTGTTAATTCCTTGTCCAAGTTTTGCTAAGCGCGCTTGTACAAAAGACTCCTGATGAGCAAGCTCAACACCGAGATACACTTGGCTTAAACTATAGGCCCCTTGAGCGCCTTCAAAATCTGCCATCGCTAAGATAACCTGTGGTAATTCGTTCACAGTAATACGGCTTTTAACATCCAACTGCGCTCTTTTAGCGACAAACTGACTATAATTTCCCACATGATTATTATCACTAGCGGGAGCCCACTTGTTGATTATTTTAATAACGGTATCGTCATTACGTTCAAGATAACGCAATAAAATGATGTAAGCGGCGCGAAACCCATATTCAGGGGAATTAAATACAGCAAAACGAGAATCGTTTTGCTGTGGTGCCAGTCCTAACCAATCATCACGGCTTTCGATGTTCAGAGGATTATGGTTACGGACATTGCGATTTAGTTTACTCATAAAAGACGGTGATTAAGTGCTAAGCGCTGTTTTAACGTAATCAAGCGCGCCAACAATCGCAGCAACCTGTGCGTTAACACAGTTTTCATCATCCACTAGTGGACTGTCTGGATAGACTTCCGTGGTGGTACAAAACTCACTATTGCTAAAACCTGCACATAAGCCTAACTCAACTGTTGCGTAATTAATCACGCCCTCTTGTTCAAGTGGTACACCGATTAATTTACCTTCATCATCAGCTGGGGCAATGTGAGTCACTTGTTCGACTTCTTTTATGATTGCAGTTTGAAATGCTGGTTGCGGTTTAATGGTATCACCCACTAAATAAAAACCATCTGGGATATTCCAATTGACGTTAGTCACGCCATCACGCGCGGCCAGTGCCGGTCTAAACTCGCTGTTATCCGTGTCGGTTGTTTCATGAAGATCAACATGCACGGTAATATCAACATTAAGCGATGCGACATACGCCATTAACTTCGCCGATTCCTGGGCTGGGCTGTCTTGATAAAATGAGCGGTTTGGATCAATCGCGTCAGGATTCCAGCGGTTAATCGTTTCGTAGCTCCAAGGACTGACACAAGGTGCAACAATCACATTAAAATCATTGCTATAAGCTGCTGCTTTGGTGGCTGCAAAAGCAATAGCACCATGAACACCACTGGTTTCGTAACCGTGCACACCGCCAGTGACTAAGGCAACAGGCTTGGCACTATCCCAGTGTTTAGTTTTAATCACAAACAGTGGGTATTTCGCTTCATCATAAGAAAGCGCACCATACTGCTCAACATCAAGGCTGTCATTTAATGTGGTGATTTTAGACACCACTTGCTCTAAATAAGATCGCTTGATATGTTGTTGCGCTAGCCACGTTTGCTTTTCTGTTTCACCCCAAACTTCACCTGGAGTGCCAATTGGATATGCTGCCATTATGCTGCCTTGTACTACCTAAAAAAGTGGCGCCAGCATAAACCGCACAATCTGTTTAGGCAACTATTTTACTCGACTTTTGGCGAAGTTGAGTTTTTTGCTCTACGTTTAATGATGGCAAGCGCAAGTGTGTTTATTGATTGTATACTTGCCAATTAACCAAGCGGTTTGACACATGAAAACATTAAAGCAATTACAACCCGACCCCGATGTCATTATTCTTCAAAACACATTGTGGAGCTGCGGCTATTTTCGAGATGCCTTGCCACAACAACCGAACAAACAACACGTTGAACTAGATTAACAATCATTAGTACGAAGTATTTTTCTGGACACCGTGAAGCATATAACATCACAAGGAGAGAACTCATGGCTAAAAATATCATGATTTGTTTTGATGGTACTTGTAACCACCCCAAAGATGCCAAACAAGAGCGTAAATGGTTTGGTTATGGTGACATTGAAGATAATGGCATCACTAACATTCTCAAGTTACACCTACTCTTTGGTGGCGATCTGCAAAACCAAGCTAAACTAAAAGCCGATAAAACCAACGGCCACCTTGCACAGCAGAGCTTTTATTATTCAGGCGTTGGAACCTATGGTAATAAAATCCAGCGTATTTTTAACGCTGGCTTTGCACCACAAAAACTTGATGTAAGCCGTATTATTAAGAATGCTAAACAAGATTTAATCCAACATTACCAACAAGGCGACTGTATTTATATCTTTGGTTTTAGCCGCGGTGCAGCTATTGCAAGGCGTTTTGCAACGCTAGTTAGTGACTACATCGAGACCACCGATAAAACGCCGATTAAATTTCTTGGCGTTTTTGACACCGTCGCTTCTATTGGCATCCCCAATCTAGACAATGATGATAAACCCATCTCCGATGTAGTCTTTGAAAACCACACCATAGCTACAAGTATTGAAAGTGCCCTACACCTGTTAGCCCTTGATGAAAAACGCACCGCCTTTTTACCCACGTTGATGAATCAAGAAGATAAAGTTACTGAGCTTTGGTTTGCTGGCGCTCATGCCGATGTCGGCGGCGGTTTTTGGTATGACGGGTTATCGGATATTGCATTAAAATTTATGCTCGATTGGATAAAATCAAATCACGGCAATGTGAAACTTAGTCCTGTCGCCGATATCGATTTCTCAGTATTAGTCGCCCCTGACGGCTCCTATAAAGTGGATGAAGAAGACTTAACTATTTTGCCCAATCATTTAGGTAAAAGTCATGCGCAAGATCGATGGTGGCCAATTCAAAAAGCCACCTTAAGTACTCGCACTGTACGTGTAAAAAATGCTGACGACGCTTTACCAGTACTTCACCCTACTGTCATCAAACGCTTTATCGAGATGAACGGCTACCGTCCAAGGGCACTAAAAGGGGTTGAACATAAAGTTCACGGTAAAGCAACTAAGTTTAAAGGGCTTAATGGACATCGCGGTCAGTGACTTTGATGAGAAAGCAAAGCCCTGAATAAAATAACTTAAGGGCGACTATGTGCCACATCTCCAACATGTCATTCCGGCAGGCTTTTAGCCGGAATCTCGTTTTACAGCTAATTGAACGGTCGACCAAGCAAAGGTGCTGAATAACCTCCGCCAGTACAACGAATGTTAGTGCTCTCGTTATACAATAAACTTATTGAGCAGCTGTTGTTGGGCGTTCACTTCGACTACAAGTGATTGGTTTGAGTCGAATTGTTTTTGCGAGAAATCACCAACACGCACACTAATGTCATTAATATGGGTGGTATTGACGTTAATTTCTTCAATAACGATACTTTGTTGCTCAATAGCAGCGGCAATTTGAATGTTGCGATCCATAATACCTTTTACTGCCTCTGAGATATCTTCCAGTGATTGGCTGGCTATTTGTGTATGTTCAACACACAACTCCGCTTTTTGTCGGCTCTCAGTCATTGCTTGTTGCACCTGACCCGATGAGCCTTGGATCTGCTCGACCATCGCTCGAATTTCAGTGGTTGACTCTTGTGTTCTCGATGCTAGCGTCCTAACTTCATCTGCAACAACGGCAAAGCCTCGACCCTGTTCACCTGCCCTTGCCGCTTCAATAGCCGCATTTAGCGCTAATAAGTTAGTCTGCTCAGCAACACCATTAATGACAGATAGCACCTGTTCGATGTGCGCGCTATGTTTAGCCAGTTCATCACTCATCACTTCTGATGATTCAATGGCCCTAGAGAGTTCAATGACATTATTACTCGTTGTAGCAAACAACGACTGCCCTTCTTCCGTTTTATTATTCACATCAGTTATGGTTGTTGCAGCATCTTGTGCACTAGAAGCAATTTCATTGGAAGTAGAACTCATCTGATTCATTGCTGTGGCTAAACTTTCTATTAAGGTAATTTGCTCGCGTAGTTGTTCACTTGTCTCTGTCGATAAACCTCGAGAAACATCGCTGTTATCAACGACACTACTAGCGCGATACTTAATATCTTTCACTAGGGTTTGTAAAGATGATAGAAACTGATTGAAATTATTTGCAACAGCTCCACACTCATCGTCATTTTTAATCGGTAAACGTTGTGTTAAGTCACCGCCACCAGAGGCTATTTGAGCAATAGCCGACCCAAGCGTATTTAACGGCTGTAATAACCGTTTAGCTAAGTTTCTTAATAGGAAAATACAAATAATGATACTCACTACCGCAAAGATCACACTTCGTATCATTAAGTCATGTAATGACTTATAGACTTTATTTTTTTCTAGAATAATCCCCAAATACCACTCCATCCCAGCGTTTTTCTCTAAAGGATGAAAATAGAGAAGCTTATCAATGCCCTCATGTTCAATCTCAAATAACTTATGATGTGTTGTTGGTAACAACTGATAAGTGCTTTTGGTGTTTTTACCGTTAAGCGCCTTGTTTGGATGAGTAATAAACTCGCCTTGGCCATTAGCAATAAACGCTAGCCCTGTATTATTAAACTTGATGGTATTAACGCTTTTAGCTATCAAATCAAGACTTAAATCCCCACCAACAACACCTTTGAATGTGTCTCCGTCATAAATAGGCACCACAGCAGATAATAACAATTCATTCGTTGCAGCATCGCGATAAGGAGCAGTAAAAGAAACGCCAGAGTGCTCTTTGGCAAAGGAATACCAAGGGCGCTGCCTAAAGTCCACATTCGGTGGATTTTTACGATTAGGATCGTTAGAACGTAAATCTGATTCATTTTCTAGTGTGCCAAACATCAATAAGAAATCATCACGAAAAACATCTAATTGCAACGCAGCCTGGAAGTTATCACTTGAGAAGTCGCTCTCGATAACACTTTTTAGTACATCTACCTGTGTGCCCCGTCCAGACAGCCAATGGTCAATACCCTGAGCGAGCAATTGTGCGCTGTCTTCAACATAAGCCTTGGTCTTTTGTTCGACCGTATTATTAACCAAGACAAAAGTAGACAACGACACCAGAGAAATAACGACAAGAACAACAACCCCAGAGGCAATAGAAAACTTAGTTCTTATATTCATTTTTTCTCCTAACTATCTACTTAATCAATAATGGCTTTCTTATCAATAAATTTAATGTCACCCATTAAAGATAGTCTAAACTTTAATTTGTATTGCTAATTACCACTAAATCAGTAGATTTATTTTGCTGTATTTTCATCAATGACAACACAGGGCCATACATGCTCTAACGAGGTTGAAATGCGTATTTATCATTATCTAATCTGTATCATTTCTGCCAGTTTAGTTGTCTCACCTGCCAGTGCCTCAGAAACCGACTCGTTAAAACAGCAGCTTGAAACATTGAAAAAGCAACTAAAAAATTTAGAAAACAACCTAGAAAAGACACAACCGACAACAGGCACCTCTATCGTCAATAACAACAAAGTGCAAAACAACACATTCAAGGCCTATGCCACCATTAGGCCAACTTTTGGTTACATTGATGAAAATGATCAAGATATCTACGATGTCAGGGATGCACTTTCGCATGTCGGCATCAAGGCAACGTCACAGTTTCGACAACAATGGAGTGCTGAACTTCATGGCGAATGGGGGGTTGATCTATCAAACAATGGCGACTTTGGTAAGGCACGCCGCGCCTATGTTGCACTAAACAGTCCAATAGGTCGCTTTGGTATTGGCAAGCAACGACCTGTTCAATACCTCTTTATCGCTGAATACACTGATATCTTTAATCACAGCAACAGTCCGTTTGCGTATGACCCTGAGAGCTTGTTTTTCGTCAATAATTTATTAACTTATCGATTAAACACTGGTAATTTAACCTGGATGGCTGCCGCACAATATAGTGGTAATGAAAGTAGCGACTTAGTTAATGCTGGTGTGAGTTATGATCACAAAGGCTTGCATAGTGCCATCACCTATTTAACCCAAGATACCTTCAGTGACGGTAAGAAATCGGGTGAAGATGAAGTTTATGCCGCATCGTTAGCCTATCAATTTAACAATAACTTTTATCTAGCATTTGGCTACCAAGACCGTACCTATCAACATCAAGCAGAAAATGAGCTTAAGGGATCTACATTGGATGTCTCATCAGCTTATCAGTTAGCAGAGCATTATAAATTAAAGGTTGGTTATTTCGAGTTTGACGATGGCAATAAAACGCAAACAACAGCAGAGTTTAATGGTTTTAATACGACACTTGAGTGGCAACCTGCCCCTCATTTGCGTTTTCATCTTGAATATTTAAAGCGAGATAAAACGCATCAAAGTGATTTTTCTTCATGGACAATTGGTTTTCGTTATGACTATTCAAAACAATGGACGTTTTAAACTTATATGGGCGATATAAGCCAATTGAAGCAAATACGCCCTCTGTTTATTGCTTTACTGCTACTCTGGCCCATAAACAGTCAGGCCGACTCTCCTCGATTGGTGATCATTCTCGCAGATGATAGTTATCCACCCTATTCTTATGTCAAAGATGGGCGTGTAACTGGTATTTACGTTGATTTAATCACCCAAGCAGCACAAAAAATAGCAGATAAGTATTACGTTAAAATAAAGCCGCTACCGTGGAAGCGTGCATTAAATGAGATTAAAAATGGGAAATATATTGCGATAATCCCGCCTTATCAACACCTAAAAAGTCGGCGCTATATCAAGCCATATTCGGTGTCTTTACTCTCAGAAAAAGTCGTGGCTTTTTGCCACAAGGACATTAATTTAATCGAGCTGATAAAACAAAACACCACTGCACTAAATCGCCCCATAAACATCGGCATCAATGCTGGCTATCTTATTCTTAACGATCGATTAATTCGTGCTAAACACAACAACAAAATAAAAGTATGGGAGCACAAAAATACACAAGCGAATGTCAATAAGCTGATGCTTAAGCGGATGGACTGTTATATCAATGATAGCCTATCGACGTTATGGATATTAAAGAAGCTACAAAAAGACAGCCCTGAAATGAACTTCGACGAAATAGAGCAATCATTTGTCGTGATGGAAAGAACTGCTCACATAGGCTATGTCAACAGCCCCAGCTACCTTTTTACTTACAAAGACGACTTTATCAAGCAAATGGACCAAGCAATCCTTGAGTTAAAAGATGCTGGGGAGCTCGATAAAATCGTCGCTAAATATCTACAGTAAATAGAACGAGAGTCCTAGTACAGTAGCTTTACAGCTTACATATCATAAGCAATGTGCTGATGAACACGTACCATCAATTGCTCACTTTGCGCATCAACTTCTAGTTTATCTGCGATAGTCTCTAACACTTTTGTAATTTGATTGACGTATTTACCATAACCACGGTCAGTACAGTCGTTATCTGTTGCCATGAAGACTAAACGTACAGTGTCCACAAACTCATCAGGGTTCCATTTACTGATGATGCCACCACCGCTTTGCGCCGGATCATACCCTAGCATTTGACAACCTTTGTTAACCGATACTTCTTCGTTAGTGCTAAAACGAACCAATGGAGTTAAGCCATTAGCAATCACCGCACCGTTTTGCAGGTTGTTTGCTTTCATCGCCATAACAAAAGTGTCAGTAATCATTGTGTACAACGGATTATACGGTGCTGGCGCATCATAATCGACATTCGCTAATTTACGGATTTTTGCATTAATCGATACATCAGCAATGACATAAGTTAGTGCACGATGTGTTTCAGGTAGCTCTACATCATTGGCATGGTAGCGCACATGCATTGGGCGGAATTTGTGCGCTTGCGTATTCGCTCGGTCTTTCGTTTGTCCCAACAAATCATAAGTGAGATGCTGATGGTCACGAATTCGAATCGTACCTTCACTTAATTTAAAATGTGCTGATAAGTCAGTTAACACATTTGAGACTTGCTGATGGAAGCTCGCAGCATTACTACGAATCTCTTCACCGTTGGCTAAAAATAAAATTGAAATACGTTTTACACGCTTATCAAAATCATAGAAGTACTTTTGACTTTGATGAAATTTTGGATGATAGAAAAATATCACCTTATCTTCTGTTTCAATGGCTTCTGCTTCGTAGTTAAAACGAACCATTGGCGTTTTACCGTTAGCCAGATAATTAACGTTTGTCACTTCATGCTTTTGGCATAGCGAGAACAATTTATTACGAATTTGCTTATAAAATGTTTTATATGGTTGTGGGTTATCAAGCGAAAACTCAGGATCGATTGATAAGATTAATTCATCTGTAATATCAATATTAGCTAATAAATATTGATTGTCTCGAGAGTTATTTGAAATATAAACTTTGTGCGCGCCGTTGTGCTTTCTGCTTGTTGAATGGCGGTGTGACATAGTGGTGAATCCTTGTATCTTAAAAATTAAACATAGAAAAAGTGCTTCTTTTTCTATGTTTTTTTAATGAGGCAAGGATATAGAGTTAGACTTTGGAATAACTTAATCTAAGTCAATTTTTGGCTCGGTTTTAAGCCAAAAGTAACAAAGCCGATAGGCGAAACTACGCTTATCGGCTTATGTGTTCATTAAATGATCTACATTAGTTTTTAATCAAGTAAAACTAATGCAAAATAAGATTCCGTTTGCGAAATGTATTAACCGAAAATCTTATTCAGCAATGCAATGATCTCATCAATCTTCTTACCAGCTTGCACTTGAGCAACGATTGAATCACGCTGTGCTTTGATAAAATCAGGAATTTCCTCATCGGCCAACACGCGATCGACCATCGCTTCAGCCGACTCTTTGGTTTTCTTCACAGTACGAGAACCGCCAGAAGCCTTAGCACGAGTCGGTTTGTTTAGCAGTTTTAAATAATTTGATTTTTGCGCTGTTGCTTCATCAGCGTAAAGCAGCATATCAAGTAAAATAGCACGGTGGTGCCATAACGCTTTTTCTTCTTCAAGCTCAGGCTCTTCGCTGCGCCACCAATGCATAGCACGAATTGCAGAAACAATACCGCTCCAGTAACCTGAAAAATCTGTCGTCGATAATTTACTAATACCTAAACCCTGACAAATATCATCAACTTTAGCGCTCGTTAAAACCACAAACTGATCAGGACGTCGCATCGCAAGCAGACGTGTTGCCGGGTATAACAATGGCTTTTCATTGATGGCAGTAAACGCTTTAGAGTAATCATCAACAAACGCTTGGTAGTGCTCGCGATTAACCTCACCTTCTAATGGTATGTGTTCAAGTGCTTGCTCGATCAATGAAGCGTCTGTATCAATAATCTGTTGGAAAGCTTTAGCGCCTTTAGTCGCACCAAACCATTCAACATCAAAGTCAAACACTTTAGGGTCGTGGTTTGCCGTATGCTTACCGACAAAGGCTAAACGGTCTTCTTTAATTAGCGAATTAAGCGGCTGAGTTTTAATCCCTCTGATAAAGTTAAGCAGACGCAAACGCTCTTCTAAAGCATGATTGGTTTGTTGACCTGTTAAAAACTCAACATAAAACGGCCACGGTGCAATGCCTGCCATGCGAAATTGACTCACCCCAATCCCACTGGCTAATAATTCTGTTAATTTTTTTAATGGTTTTAATTGATGGTCATCAAGCAAATCAAAGTTGATTCTATTTTTACAGACATCAATTAGCTCCAAGCACCAACCATTAAAATCACTTGGGTGGTTAGTGACTTTTACCGCCATCAGATTAAGGCTTAACTCAGCCACATGTTTTAGAGCGTTTTGATAAAGCGCTGCTTCATGAGCAGAGAGCGACATTTGAGACGGAGAGACTAACAATTTTTTCACAAACAGAATCCTATGATCAACACCTAAAATGATGGTGGAGAATTTAACAAGCCGTGCATCATACGGACTTTTTATTAAGACTCAATCATCGAACCAAAATAACTGAGCCAAATCGTAACAATTGAATAAAAAACTAACAACGACTGCAATTGCTCGGTGTCGATTACTAACAAGGGTCTACAATAAAGAATGATAACAGTGGCGCTTTTTTAAACAGTATGGTGTATCAATTAGCAATTTGGTTAACATTATTAACATTAGGTAAAATTATTTTAATTTAAACAATCGATACAAACACATGTTTTAATTAAGCTTTATTTCTTAAAAACAAAAATTTAGCGAAGTTTGTCGATTTCTACTAGCGCTTTTTTTATAACTTAGGTTAAACTGGTACGACGAGATCAAAATAGTGACAATTTATAGGAGAATTTCACGTGTCGACTCTATTATTCACCCTAGCGGTTATCGTGGGCTTAGGCGCTTTAGCTTATAAGCGTGCCTCGTTAATCTCATTTACTGGGGCCATTGCATTAGCATTGGGTGTCTTAACCTTTACCCACGGGGTAAATAACTTGGTATGGATTGCATTTGTTGTGATCGCTGTGCCACTTAATATTACTTCATTTCGCCAACAGTACATCAGCGTACACCTACTTAAATTGTACCGCTCAATCATGCCTGAAATGTCTCGCACCGAGAAAGAAGCAATTGACGCCGGAACAACGTGGTGGGAAGCTGATTTATTCAAGGGCTCACCAAACTGGGAAAAACTACATAACTATCCAGCCCCACGTTTGAGCCCTGACGAACAAGCCTTTCTCGACGGCCCTGTTGAAGAAGCCTGTGCGATGGCAAACGAACATGAAATTTGTCATGAACAAACCGACCTACCTGAGCCATTATGGCAATTTCTAAAAGACAATGGCTTCTTTGCCATGATCATCAAGAAAAAATATGGCGGTTTAGAGTTTTCTGCTTACGCACAATCACGTGTATTACAAAAGCTATCAGGTGTTAGCACCGTATTAGCCTCAACTGTTGGTGTGCCTAATTCATTAGGCCCGGGTGAGCTTTTACAACACTATGGTACGGAAGAGCAGAAAGATCATTACCTACCTCGCCTAGCAGATGGCCGTGAAATCCCTTGTTTTGCATTAACCAGCCCAGAAGCGGGTTCAGACGCTGGTGCGATTCCCGATCGCGGTGTCGTGTGTAAAGGCATGTGGAACGGTGAAGAAGTGCTAGGTATGCGTATTACATGGAACAAGCGTTATATCACCCTTGCGCCTGTAGCGACGGTATTAGGTTTAGCCTTTAAACTAGACGACCCAGACAACTTATTAGGTGATGAGAAAGATCTTGGTATCACCTGTGCCCTCATTCCGACAGATGTCGAAGGTGTTGAAATTGGTCGTCGTCATTTCCCATTAAACGTAATGTTCCAAAACGGGCCTACACGCGGTAACGATGTATTCTTCCCATTAGACTTCATCATTGGTGGCCCAAGCATGGCGGGTCGTGGCTGGCAAATGCTAGTTGAATGTTTATCGGTTGGTCGTGGTATTACCCTACCGTCAAACTCTGCAGGCGGTGTTAAAACACTGGCACTAGCAAGTGGTGCATACAGCCGTATTCGTCGTCAGTTCAAATTACCAATCGGTAAAATGGAAGGTGTTGAAGAGCCGCTAGCTCGTATCGGTGGTAACGCCTACCTAATGGATGCGGTAACAACCATGACAACAGGAGCCATTGATTTAGGCGAAAAGCCATCGGTTGTCTCTGCCATCGTTAAATATCACTTAACCGACCGTATGCAAAGTTGTGTCATCGATGCAATGGACATTCACGGCGGTAAAGGTATTTGTTTAGGTCCGAATAACTACGTTGGCCGTGGTTATCAAGGTGCGCCAATTGCGATCACCGTTGAAGGGGCGAACATTTTAACCCGTTCATTAATCATCTATGGTCAAGGCGCTATCCGCTGTCATCCATACGTGTTAGCTGAACTTGATGCTGCAAACGAAAAAGATGATCGTCTTGCACTAGAAGCGTTCGATAAAGCAGTATTTGGTCACATCGGTTTTGCAATTAGTAACTTTGCACGCAGCTTATGGCTTGGTTTGACCAACAGCCGTTTCTCTGCAGCACCGTTTAAAGATGAAACGAAACGTTATTACCAGCACATGAACCGTTTCTCAGCTAATTTAGCGTTTTTATCTGACATTGCAATGGCTAGCTTAGGTGGCGATTTAAAACGTAAAGAGCGTATTTCAGCGCGTCTTGGCGACATTTTAAGTCAACTATACCTCACTAGTGCGACACTAAAGCGTTATGATGATGAAGGTCGTCAACAAGGTGACTTAGCCTTAGTTCACTGGGCGGCTCGTGATTCATTATTTAAAGCACAAACGGCACTCGATGAGCTATTACGTAACTTCCCAATCAAATGGGTAGGTAAGCTATTGCGCTATGTCATGTACCCTACTGGTATTACCTTAGTGGCACCGTATGACGAACTAGACCACGAGATCTCTCGCTTGTTACAAGCACCAGGCGTGACTCGTGACCGTTTAGGTGCAGGTCAATATTGGAAACCAACTCAATACAACACGGTAGGTATTCAAGAAGAAACGCTGCTTGATGTGATTGCTGCTGAAGCAATTATCGCTAAAATCAGTAAAGCCACAGGTCAAAAAGAGCAGCTAATTTTCTTAGATAAGCTTGCTAACAGAGCCCTTGAAATTGGTTGTATTACTGAAGAAGAAGCGGAACATTTACGTAAGACCGAGCAAGGTCGCTTAAAATCAATTAACGTTGATGATTTTGACCCGCTAGACTTGGTACCAAACAGCAAAGGTTAAGATTCATTTCATAACCGAACAACTCACTAGGTGGTTAAGCGCTCTCACTTAACCACCTTTTTTGTGTCTAAAACTTCAAAACGGTTAATCCATTTCACTTATCCACGCCAGCTGAATCGCCTCTAGGACACGCTCACCGCAATGTGCAGGGTCATCATCAAAGTTATCTAATGCCAACACCCATTGCATTAACTCAGTAAAATGAAGCTGCGTTGGGTCTTCATCAGGGTGCTGCTCCATTAAATCTAACGCGATATCTAAAGAATCTATCCACTTTAAGCCCATATCTTCTCCTGTTGATTAAATACACTTTGTTTAAGCATAGCCGATCACAAGATTTCGTCGTCCTGAAAGTATTTTATTCAGGACCTCGCTTTACCCACCAATCGTCGTCCTGAAAGTGTTTTATTCAGGACCTCGCTTTTAACTCACAAAGAGATACCGACTAACGGCATGTAGGTATCTCAAACAAAAAAGCCAACAGTAAAAACTATTGGCTTTCAATCACTTTTAAAATATATCAACGGGGCAATTACGCACTCAACGCATAGCCACCTTTAAGATGCCCCACTTGGCTAAAGCCCAAACGGGATAACGCTTGTGCCGCCACGTGAGAGCGACTGCCACTGCGACACACCAACACAAAGGGCTGCGTTTTGTTGAGCTGCTGACGCTCAATAAAATCAACTAAGCGCGTTAAAGGCACATTATGATCAAATGAAGCATTATGTTGAAGCGCAAACTCATGAGGCTCACGAATATCAATCAACATTAAGTTGTTTGGCTTATCCATCACAGCAGCCAGCGTCTCAGCATTATATTCTGTAATGTGCTGTTGCTGACACTGCCCTGTTAATGCACCACAAATGATTTCACTATGGGCACTGTCAACAATGTGTTGATCAAGCTGTGATTTTTGTAACACAAACTGTGCTTGGTTAATTTTCAGCTCAATAACCTGTTTTAGTAAAGGGATTCGTTCCATTTCCGCGCCAATGGTCGTGGTAAATTCATTATTATAATCATGACTTGGACAAATTAAGGTGTTTTGACCAATCAAGTGCTCCAACTGAATTAATGTCTGATACATCGCTGCACTATCACTGCACTCAAAATTAGAGCGACCTAAGGTGCCCATTAAAATGGTATCACCGCAAAAGGCATAACGTAGCTTAGTTGCCGTCTCTTTATGATTCGGTGCGGTTAATAACAAGCTAATGCTATCACTGGTGTGCCCCTTACTCGGCACGGCAATCAGTTGCTGCTCGCCAACCGTGATATAAGGATAACGCTGACCATTTAAACAAGTCGTTTTAGTTTGCTCGGGCCAGCCTAAGTGATCGGTGTATTGTTCTAGCCCAAGCAAGTTTAATAACTCACCCCGACTTGATTGATGATCGGCATGACCATGAGTATCAATGGCTGCAACTAACGATAACCCCTGACATTGCAATAGGGTTGCTAAACGCTCGCTAATTTGCGGTAGCGGATCAATAATCACCGCTTGCTTATGCTGCTGATCAACATAAAGCCAAGTGCAGCTACCACCCACTTTAAACTGCATCAAACCATTAAGCTCAGCCTTGTCTGTCATATTTTGTGCATCATCAGCTAGTGCCAAGCAACTATGGGTTAGCGCTGCTGCTGACTGCTCAATGCGCTGACAAGCAGCATCAACGTCTTGCTGAGTCATCGCAGGGCCAAATGATAAACGAATTGCCGACTCACTTTGCCAAGCAGGAAGCCCCATCGCATCAAGCACGAAGCTACGTGTGACCTTTGAGCTACATGCAGAGCCTGAGCTCACTCGAATATTAGCGGCATCAAATAAGTCCATCATCTCTTTTGAGCTAAAACCAGCAATTGAAAAGTTAAGTGTGGTTGCCACTGATACATCAAAGTTATGGTTAAACACGATCGCCGGAAACGCCGTGCGCAGTGCTTGTGTCAACTGTTGGCGAAAACCAGCTAGCACCTCATGGCAAGCAAACTGCTGCTCATGCTTGCCCAGTAACATTTCAAACACCACATTAAGTGCCGCCATGCCCGGTAGGTTTTCTGTGCCTGAGCGTAAACCCCCTTCTTGACCGCCACCAGCGATAAACGGTGTAAATGGTGCGTTTTCACGAATGTAAACGAAACCAATCCCTTTTGGTGCATAAAGTTTATGGCCACTAAATGGCGCGTAATCGATTGTTGTATCAGCTAAAGTAAGATTTAACTTACCTAGCGCTTGAACACAGTCGACCATCCAAAAAGCATCAGGGTTATTGGCACGAATCACTTGCTCAATCAGTTCTAGATCTTGAAACACCCCCGTTTCATTGTTCACTGCCATGGTACAAATAAGTAACGCATTCGGGGCATGTTGCGCTAAAAACTCAGTGTCGAGTAAGCCTTGCTTATCTACAGGGATCGCCATCAACGTCGCGTCAATTTCAAGAACTTTAAGCCAGTGCTTTAAAGACTCAGGCACCGCTTTATGCTCTGTCGCGCCATACAACACACAATAATCTGTCTCGGGGTTTAACGATTGTTTAGCTTGGTGCAATGCCGAGATAATCGCCGTTTGAATACCTTCAGTAGCGCCACTAGTAAAGATAACCTCCCCTTGACCCGCACCAATGACCTCTTTAGCATTTCGGCGAGTGTTATCCATCACTTGTTTAGCCCGCAGCCCCGTGATGTGGCTGCTACTTGGGTTACCAAATAATGTTTCCATACAAGCTAACGCCGCCTCGGCCGCCTGCGGCAACACAGGTGTGGTGGCATTTGAATCAAGATAGATTTGGCTTAAAGCGCCCGTATTAGAACTTTGTTTCGACATGACTGGTTAACCCCAATTAGATATAACTAAACGACATATAAAATTACGTTTAGGTATATTAACGTTTTTTTTAACTGATACAAGGGATTTATTCTGAGCGAGTAGAGATTCTCACTGAGAGCCAGAACGGGGAATTTATTCTGAGATACGGGGATTGGTTCTGAGATAGGTGATTCACTTCAAAGTTAGCCATCGGAACATAGATTGAAAATATGAGGTGTGGATGACGGTGCTTTAAACGCCAGCCCAGCGATTTAACCAGTGTGTTGCATCGAATGGTTAAATCCACATTGATTAATGCGTTTACTCAATGCACATTGAATTGCATGTTATTATGGCCGGATAGTAACACTCCTAAATATATGAGAATGGACTTAAATAAGTAATTCAATCGATTGAGTGTAAAGCCATTTCTTATCTCGCTTGGCATTGTAATCACTATGCCGTCATTGCAATTACGTTCTTAATACTTTAATTCCATAGATTTAGGTTGATAACCACATGAAAAGATGGAATATTAGTCCGAAATTTCAATTGTGATGGTGACTGTGATTACTATGCCCATCACATAATATAATGTTAGTTGCCAAGGAAGTTTTGATGCACTCTTATAAACTTAAGCTCAGTTTTACTTCTGTAGTAAAACTAGCTTTTTTATTTGGCTTTTGCACAGGAATAGTGTGGATGATTCTTTTGGGTGTAGCTATGTTACTTGGTTTATTTCCCGGTGAAACACCACCCGTAGTTTTAGTATTACTATTACCATTGGGTTGTTCACTCCTTTTTGGTTTACATATTACAATTGGATATCCTATTTATATGTTATTCAATAAGTTCACCAAAGGAATAACAGTAAAAAATTTGATTAACGGCAACTAACAAGGCCGTTAAACCATGGACACAAAACAGCAGGCTTGTGCTCCTTCGTCGCCAATTTTAGTCTGCTATTTTGTGTCGTTTACGGCAAGCGTTAGTTAACTAAGGAAGCTCATGCTAAAACTACGAGTATTATTTTTAGCCTTTGCAATTTTTATCTTCAGTGTTGAAGCTATTGAAAAAGGGAATCAATTGAACCAAGAGCAGTATATTCCACCATCAATGCCAGCTTATCCTGAGTCATATGAAGGTGTTATGGCTACGTTCGCCCCTTATTATCAAGCAGAGCGACCGTTAGACTACTTTTTTGAACTCTATATCATTAGGGTGTTAGAAAAACTGCCGAATTGCAGTAAAGTTGCACTCGAAGAGTTTAATAAGAAGCATCCAAGCTTTTTCGAATCAACTAATGGAAGCTGGAGAGCTTACGTAAAACAAAAGCTTAACTTATCAAACACAATTGAAGTGGCAATTTGGGATCTATGGATTCGTAATTCCGCCAATGCTAAAAATAACGGCTGGGAATACCACCCTTGGCATTTTGCTCAGAGTTTTCTTGAAAACTATTTTGCTGAAGGCAGCAAAGTAGATGTCTGGGAAGGTAATTCGCTCGAACTTGCAAAGCAGAGAATAGTTGAGTTTCGTGAAAATGGTAACTAACAAGCGCCTCAACAAAGGACGAATATGAAAAACTGTGACCGAAAAGTAAAAATTCTTAGAATATTAGCTTCTGACAAATTTGATAACTATTATGACGCTTTTTCAAAAGTAGGTGGCGATGTAAATACATTAGAAGCAATACCGTTTGGTTCACGCAACGAAACAATTCGAATTGCAGAAGACCTCGCTGATGGTGTAATTTCAAATGCCGAAGCCATTTCACGTTTAATTAAATTAGTTCAGTCAGTACCTGACTAACTGCCCCAATTAATAAAAAATATAACTGCCAAGGAGCACATGGATAATTACAAGGCTAACCACATACCAATAAGAGAGCGTATATTCAATTTTGTTTGGGGGTTTGTATTACTTGGCCTCGCTTATGTGGGATAAACTGAACAATCGCTTCACCTTCCGGATAAAGAATCATCAGATGGAATTACTTTTGTAGGGGATGCATTATTACTATTCATTGTTGCAGCACTGATCGGCGGGGCCAATTTATTCGTCACCATCATCGACCATTTCGACAAACGGAATAACGAACATTTGTACAGGAAAACCTCTCGCCTTTTGACCGTACTGGCGATTGCACTTGTGGTGGCAGCTAGCACGGTACAATTTAATGTTGACAGGAAACGGTGGTAATCATTAGCAATAGCAGTTAACAAACTGTTAATAAAGGGCAAAATACAGTTGGCTTTTGCTCCTTCGTCGCTTACTAGCCAACTATATTTAGTTCTGTTAAAAGGGCCTTAGGGAGTATGATGGCATTGTCAGGGAAAGAGTTAGCAATTAAGTATCATTCATTGGAAGATGAGGAATGGGTTGAAAATGGAACTAATGCAATATCATTAATTTGTAGCTCTTATTGTTTCAATGATAGAACCTTTGAAACAAAACGTGATCTGCTGTCTTTTATCAAGACATTTAAAGCTATAAATGTATTAATTATTTATGATAGCTCTACTGAACCAAGCTTAATGGCTAAAGTATTCAAGCAATGTGAACTTTCGCATGCATCAAAAATATCTATAAAATGCGTAGATACATACGGTAGATAATTACCCAAAGGAGACTGCGGTGTTAATATCAATTCACCAACGTCCATTTTGTGACCTATACTGCCTCTTAGCATTCAGAATTGTAAGCACAAGTCTAACCCCCCTTATTTCCACGCCATTCTGAGAAACAGTGAGAATCTTTGAACCTTTTATTCTGAGTTAGGAGAGTTGGTTCTGAGATAGTAGATTCACTTCAAAAGTTGGCAATCAGAATAGGGATTGAAAATATGAGATGTGGATGAAGGAGACTTAAGCACCTGTTCAACGATTTAACCAGAGTGTTGCATCGAACGGTTAAATTCACATTCATTAATGCGTTTACTTAATGCACATTGGATTGCGTGTTATTTTGACCGTACAGTAACGCTCATAAATGAACGAGAGTAGACTTAATTAAGAGAGCTGATTAATTGACTGTAAAACCATTTCTTATCTCGCTTGGCATTATAATTACTATGCCGTCATAGCAATTACGTTCTTAATACTTTAATTCCATAGATTTAGGTTGATAACCACATGAAAAGATGGAATATTAGTTCGAAATTTCAATTGTGATGGTTACTGTGATTACTATGCCCATCTATAATATAATGTTATGTTTCAAAGGAATAATTGAGGTCAAGTTTGATTCCATTTAAACCCTATCCGTATTTTCAGTGGGGCTTCTTACTTTGCTGCATCCTATTTGCATTCATGCGTCCAGAAGGGGCTTATGTAAGCTTCATTTGGTTTTCTTTTGCATATTTTTATTTGTGCAATAAATTATGCCTTAAGGTTGTAGGGAAGAAGTTTTTTATTCCCTCAAGACACGATAAAAGAGAGGAAGTACATTGGCTTGGCTATGTATTATTTTTTCCCTATTTAGGCTGCATCCTTTACTCAGTCTATTTACTAAAAACATTCGTTGCATACGTTTACGAGGTTGTATAAGCATGAAACATAGCAAGGCGCTAAACTCGCTCCCTTCGGTCGCTGGGACACAAACGCAGCGCGGCTTCGCCATTATGAAATTATTACTCTCGCTTTTATTTTGTTTTTCATTCCCTGTTGCCTCTACAACAATAGCTTGCACAGAAAATGCGGAACGAAAAATGATAAAAACAGGCGCTACTATTGTGGTAGAACGATATAGTTTTGGTCAGTGGTATTATATTAAAGTTCCAGCGAAAATAGATGACTTTAAATTGGGTGATCTAGTTCTTCTTGTCGGAGACTACTCTATGCCAGAAGTATGGATACCTTTACGGGTAAACGTAATAGATGACGCTAAATCATTTCGCGCTAGCGTATTTTATAAAGAGTTACCAAAAAACATGACGATTTTAGCGGCTTATGGTGGGCAGTGTAATGGTGTTACGATTCACCAGAAGCTGGATACTCACAAGTCAATCAATTAACATTCGCAAATCTCTCATGCCATTTGCGTAGAAAATCACCCGCCAGCATTTGGCTCACTTATTATTGAAGCATTAGCTAAGGATACTTATGCGTATAGTTCTAGGTTGTTTCATATCATTTTTAGCCTTCATATCCTCTGCAAGTGAAGACCCTTGTGATACGAATAATTACCCGATAAAAAACAGTCGAAAATTGACCCACCCACCTTCATATTCCCTTCCAGCTATTTATTATCGAAAAGATAATTCAACTGTAATTGTTCCTGTTAAGGATGCCATTGAATTAACAAAAGAAAATATTAATAATGCCAATTCCATTTTAAAACTGGTTAAAACAAATATATTAAACTCTTTGAATGATATTGAGATTGATGAGCTTATAGATAGTGAAAGCCTGTGGTCTTGGCCAGACAAAATACCACAAGAAAACTATGAAGTAGCAATTCAAACAGTGATTGGGTATCAGGCCATTTTTGAAAAAAGTTTACTGAGAAATTTAGCTGTTGTAAAAATTGACGACTCTCTAGTTGAAAGCTCTTTTTTCAAATATAGCCATGGAACTGACTCAACAGCTACTGATAAGTTTAACCAAGTGCACAAAGTTGTCGTGTTGAATAAAAACAAAATAATCTATGAACGTTGTTGGTTTGATATGTAGTCATATAAAAGTAAACGCGCAACTAACCCGTTGCGCCTAGCCTGACGTGTAATCGAGCTGCACATTCCACGGCATGAGTGCCGTTAAGTCTGCGTTATCATCCAAGGTCGGTATCACCTTGAACAAGTGAAGGAAGTAATTATAGGGGTTAATATCGTTTGC
>PIZK01000011.1 GCA_002835545.1 Alteromonadales bacterium alter-6D02 | reverse complement strand
GTTAATTGACCGCTTACCTTTTATTCATATATGTAACAACAAAGTCGGTTGTCATTACATAACCTAAATTCGTTTCCCAATCACGTGGGTGAATTGCATTTAAAGCTATAGCAATATCAAGCGTCTCATCAATATCAAGAGCATACTGCTCTTCAATTTTTACAACACTTTTAGATGAAAGGATCTTCTTATAGGTTCGGTATTCACCGTCTGATAACAGGTGTACATGCCGCTTTTGAATAGGACAAAATAACCAATGACGTCGACCAATTTGATTTACATCTCGCACGGTGAGATAAGGTCGGTATTTTTCAAGAAGATCCTTCTTCCATTTATTCAATTTTTTAACAGTTTCTTTGTTTACTGTTACCTCAGTTCTTCTTTTTAACTTGCTCATTTTTCCACCTTTTCAAAAAGGCGAAATGTAGCAAAAACAATCTATACACGGAAGACTGCAAAAGCACGTAACAGTATGATATAATTAGACTTTATTATACAGTATTGGCTAAAATGTCATTAGATGTTAAATATTAGAAATTCAAAACCAAAACAGAAATGGATAAGTAATTGATAGATATGAAAATGAAAAAACAGGCTGATTTAGCATACTAATAAGTATCTATAATGGCATTTAATAAAAAACCTTCAAGATATTCATATTAGTTATATCAACAGAGTACCTATTCCAAAATGTTCTATCCCAAAATCAATTTATTTTTTTAGATTAATATAAAAATGGTAAATATCAGTTAATTCTTTGAGGGAAAACACCCTATTACTAAATAGGACTATCTTTTTGATATGTTAATACTCTAATATTTTCATCTATAAATTAAACTCAGAATAATACGGTTGAATGTTTCTAGCATGATAAAGTTCAACTCTTAATAGTTGCTCATAGGCATTCCCCCCTAATCACGGAAGAAATATATGATTGAATCAATTTCTATACAAGGAGTGGCAAGTTTTCAAAACCCTACCCCTGTATCACTCAATACAAATAAGAAAATAGTGCTGTTTTATGGCCATAACGGCACGGGGAAATCCACAGTAGCAAGATACCTTCAGGATACAACACGTATTAACTATAGTAATTGCAGCTATGTGTTACCTAATTCACAAGACTATGAGACCTTAGTTTACAATACTGATTTCGTTGAAAAAAACTTCTCGCAAGATAGCTTCGAGGGTGTATTTACTTTAGGTGAGACTAACGTTGCGGCTGAGCAAGCTATAAGCACAGCAGAATTAAAGATAAAAGAACTAGAAGAACGGAGAGTTCAAAAGCAAACTATTAACACTCAACATAAAGAGAAAAAAAATACCCAAGTTAAAGCAATTAAAAACAAATGCTTTGAAATTAAAAAAGAGCATGACAAAAAAGATTTAGATCACTGCTTAGTTGGCTTTAAAGGCTCAGCAGCTTCGTTTTATGATGAGCTTCTAAAAACAGCCCTAATAGAAAAACCTGACTACACGTTTGAAAGTTTAGCTACAGAATCTAAAGAACTAAATAATAAAAGCGCTGTACCAAAAAGTATGATTCCGACCGTTGTTCTAAACCTAGCTTCGAGCGAATCAAATACTATTTTAAGTGAAGTAATTGTAGGCTCTAGTGATAGTTATTTAGCTGAGTTAGTCGATAAACTTCAAAACTCAACTTGGGTAGATAATGGACGTATTTACCTCGATGATGCTGAAAGCAAATGTCCGTTTTGCCAACAGGCAATTGATAATGAATTAGTTGAAAATATTAACAACCTTTTCGACGTTTCGTATGAAGAAAAAAAGGATGAATTAAGGGCCTTACAAAGCGGATATAAACAAGTTATAGATAACTTTAACGATACGTTAACAGCCACTCACTATACAGCTCTTAATGATACTAAATTTGACCTAGCAAAAGAAAAACTATCGAATGTATTGCAAACAAACCTTACAAAACTGAATCAAAAATTAGCTGACCCAAGCATTAAAGTTAACCTGGAAGCTACGGCTGATTTAGTACTGGCTATTAACGATGTAATAAGTGATAAAAACATTTCTAGAAAAGCTTTTAACGCTAAATTAAGTAAGAAAAAAGAGTCTCTCGCTGCTATTAAAAATAAATTCTGGTCTTTGGTTCGTATAAAATACGATGCTGAAATTAAAGCTCACAATACTCTAATTGAATCAATAGACACAGATATTAAAAAGACTAAAACAGAAGAACGCGACCTTACTTCAGCGATACAAGCTCAAAACGAAATTATTGCTGAAAACCGTAAAAAAATCACCAATATTGAAACATCGGTCATTAGTATAAATAATCAAATTAAATCGATAGGTTTAGAAGGCTTTGAGATCAAACAACAGCCAGGTGAAAATAACCATTATTACCTTTGCCGTGGTCTTTCTTCGTGCGGGAATGATGTCTATAAATCGCTTAGTGAAGGTGAAAAAACACTCATTACTTACCTCTACTTTTTAGAGCTATGCCAAGGAAGCGTAGACAGTGATTCCTCAACCCCAAAGAATAAGAAGATTATTGTCGTTGATGACCCTATATCAAGCTTATCTCATAATTATATTTATGAGATCGGGGCTCTTACGCATAAAAAGCTTATTCGAGGCTACCAATATGCACAAGTCATATTACTTACTCACAGCCTTTATTATCTGCATGAAATGTTAAAGTATTTGCCTAAAGGGAAAGACAATGCAGGTAATGATAAATTTGATAATAAATGTAATTTGTTTAGAGTTCTTAAAAATACTAATAGTAGCATTGTTCCTATGGGAAGAAGTGATATAAAAAACGATTACCAGTCATACTGGCAGATTATAAAAGACGCTCAAAATGGCAGTACTAATAACATTGTTTTACCTAACATAATGAGAAATATACTCGAATATTATTTTTCTTTTGTACATAAAACAGATGCGCTCAAAGCAGCACTAGATGCACTTGAAGAAGCAGATGCTGAATTTTCCCCTTTCTTTAGGTTTATTAACAGAGAATCACATTCTGACTCTGTAAATATAAATGATTTAGGGGAGATCGACTCGGATAGATTTATTAACAAATTTAAAGATGTATTCATCAGGACTGATTTTGAAGAGCATTACAATAAAATGATGGTGGTATAGAACATAACTAAATATGTGATAATAACGAAATGACAAATCCGATTAATATCTCAAGTAATTCTATTCACCATATTCATATTGCATAAAAAAAGCGAACCAACCGGTTCGCTTTTTTATTTAGTCTATTTTGATAGTTTAGTTAGTCACAATCTCTATTTCGGTCACAACCTTTATTAAAATAGTCACAAACTTTATTATCAGTTACCAGATCAACACCCAACTAAACATAGTCCTCAGTCGGTACACATGAACAATGTAGGTTACGGTCGCCGTATACGTCATCGATACGGTTTACTGTAGGCCAGAATTTGTTGTTGCGTACTTCTTGGGTTGGGAACACAGCCAGTTCACGGTCGTAAGCACGGTTCCATGTAGGATCCATGATGTCGTCCATGGTGTGTGGTGCGTTGTGTAGCGGATTGTCTGTTTCGTTCCACTCGCCTGATTCTACTTTAGCAATCTCAGCGCGGATAGCGATTAGGGCATCGGCTAAACGGTCGATTTCAACTTTAGACTCAGACTCAGTCGGCTCAATCATTAATGTGCCAGCTACTGGGAATGACATGGTTGGAGCATGGAAACCATAATCATTTAAACGTTTTGCAACGTCCATTTCTGTCACGCCAGACGACTCTTTAAGTGGGCGTAAATCAACGATACATTCGTGTGCTACGTAACCGCCACGACCCGTGTAAAGAATTGGGAAGTGCTCGCTTAGACGCGCTTTTAAGTAGTTCGCGTTTAAGATAGCCATTTGCGTTGATTGACGTAAGCCTTCGTTACCTAACATCGCGATGTACATGTATGAAATCGGTAAGATGCTTGCGCTGCCGTATTGCGCTGCTGATACTGCGCCGTTGCCAGACTCAGGACCTTTAAGATCGATAACACTGTGGTTAGCCACAAACGGTGCAAGGTGTGCTTTAACACCGATAGGACCCATACCTGGACCACCGCCACCGTGTGGAATAGCGAATGTTTTATGTAAGTTAAGGTGAGAAACGTCAGCACCAATGCTACCCGGCGACGTTAAGCCAACCTGTGCATTCATGTTCGCGCCGTCTAGGTAAACCTGACCGCCGTGCTGATGGATGATGTCACAAATCTCACCAATCGTCTCTTCGTATACACCGTGAGTCGATGGGTAAGTGATCATGATACACGATAAGCTGTCTGATAATTCTTCAGCTTTAGCGCGTAGGTCGTCCATATCAACGTTACCTTCGCTGTCACACGCTGTAACCACAACTTTCATGCCAATCATTTGTGCAGACGCAGGGTTAGTACCGTGCGCTGATGATGGGATTAAACAAACGTTACGGTGCGCGTCACCACGGCTCTCGTGGTATTTTTGAATCGCTAATAAACCAGCGTATTCACCTTGTGCACCTGAGTTAGGCTGCGTACAAATTGCATCGTAACCAGTGATGTTCACTAACCATGCTTCTAGCTCTTCAATCATTGCCACATAACCTTTCGCTTGGTCTTGTGGACAGAATGGGTGCATGTTTGAGAATTCGTTCCAGCTAACTGGCAGCATTTCGCTTGCTGCGTTTAGCTTCATCGTACAAGAACCTAAAGAAATCATTGAGTGGTTCAATGCTAAATCTTTACCTTCTAAACGACGGATGTAACGCATCATTTCAGTTTCGCTGTGGTAGCTGTTGAACACTTCGTGCGTTAAATACTCTGAAGTACGCTCTAGGTTATCAGCGTAAGAGAAACCAGCGACTTCACTATCAAGCGTTGCAACGTCTAAGCCGTGATCAGTACCTAAGATGATATCGAATAATTGCGCTACGTCTTCACGTGTGGTTGTTTCATCAAGTGCGATACCGATTTGACCCGCTAGGTCACGACGGAAGTTAACACCCGCTTCAACGCCGTTTGCTAAGATAGCGTCTTTGTCTTCGCCAACGTTAAGCGTGATCGTATCAAACCATGTGTCGTTTGCTAGCTCAGCACCTTTGGCTTGTAAGCCCGTTGCTAAGATAGTCGTTAAACGATTGATGCGTGTTGCGATGTTTTTCAGGCCTTTAGGACCGTGATAAACCGCGTAGAACGACGCCATGTTCGCTAGTAATACCTGTGCAGTACAGATGTTTGAGTTAGCTTTTTCGCGGCGGATGTGTTGCTCACGCGTTTGCATTGCCATACGAAGAGCCGGCTTACCGCGCGTATCTTTAGATACACCGATAATACGACCCGGCATAGAACGCTTATGCTTGTCACGTGTTGCAAAGAATGCTGCGTGAGGACCACCAAAGCCCATTGGAACACCAAAGCGTTGGCTGTTACCAAAGACAACGTCTGCGCCCATTTCACCTGGTGATTTAAGTACTGTTAGTGACATTAAGTCAGCCGCGACAGTCACAACCGCTTTCTTCGCTTGAAGATCTGCGATTAATTGCTCGATGTCATCTACTTGACCGTTTGATGCTGGGTAGCTAAGCATCGCGCCGAATACGTCGTGGTTTACCGCGTCAGAGGCTGGGCCAACAATCACTTCAAGACCAAAACCTACCGCACGAGTTTTAACTACGTCGATGGTTTGTGGGTGAACGCCGTCACTAACAAAGAATAAGTTTGATTTTTTGTTTTTAGAAACACGCTTAGCTAAACCCATCGCTTCTGCGCCAGCAGTCGCTTCGTCAAGTAATGACGAGCTTGCTAGATCTAAACCAGTTAGGTCGATAGTTAGCTGTTGGAAGTTAAGAATTGCTTCTAAACGACCTTGCGCGATCTCTGGTTGGTATGGCGTGTATGCCGTGTACCAGCCTGGATTTTCTAATACGTTGCGTAAAATTACACTTGGCACGTGTGTGTTGCTGTAACCCATACCGATGTATGTTTTTAATACTTGGTTTTGATCCGCTAATGAACGTAAGTGAGCTAATGCTTCAACTTCAGTGCGGCTGTCGGCTACATTTAGCCCTTGTTTTAATAAAATCGATTCAGGAACGATTTTTTGCGTCATGTCTTCTAAAGACTCTGCGCCAATTGCAGACAACATTTGTTGTTGCTGCTCAGCATCTGGGCCAATATGACGGGCAAGAAATTCTTGTTTATTCTCTAATTCGGTTAACGAAGGTACACGGGTCATGATGACTCTCTTCTCAAAATAAGGGCTGATGGCAACAAGCCAAGTTCAGCGTATAGAATTAAGTAAGTGTGCTAGCTAAAAATTTAGACTAAGCAAAAAACAATAAAGCCCCTTTTGCCTACGCATCAGGGGCTTGGTGTATTAACGAAGATTATTCTTCGTCAACAACCGCTTGATAACCTTCAGCGTCTAGAAGGTTTTCTAGCTCAGAAGCGTCATCCGCTTTAATTTTAAACATCCAACCGTCGTTGAACGCGTCAGAGTTAACTAGCTCTGGAGAATCTTCTAGCTCTTCGTTGATTTCAACAACTTCACCAGTGATTGGTGCGTAGATGTCTGAAGCCGCTTTTACAGATTCAGCTACGGCTGCATCTTCACCTGCGTCGAACGTGTCGCCAACATCTGGTAAATCAACAAAAACCATGTCACCTAAAAGACCTTGTGCGTGCTCAGTGATACCAACAGTGAAGATTCCGTTACCTTCGTCACGAACCCATTCGTGTGAGTTAGCATATTTTAATTCAGCAGGGATATTGCTCATGAGTTTATCCTTTATCTTTTTAACTGACGCAATGCGCCATCATAATTTAATTTTTAACTTGCCCACATCAGGTGGGCAACGAATTAGAAAGTTTTCTTGCCGTTACGGACGAAACCCGGCTTAACTACTTTCACGTCTACAAACTTCTTACGCATTTCAACTTGGGCTACTTCACCAATTGAACGAGGCACACGAGCGATTGCTACACTGTGACCCAACGTCGGCGAGAATGTGCCAGAGGTAATGATACCTTCTTGTTCAGCACCTTCGCTATCAGTAAATACAACTTTTTGACCGTGACGTAATACGCCTTTCGCTTCTAGGATTAAGCCAACTTGCTTGTGTAGTTTACCAGAAGCTTTTTGCTCAACTAAAGCAGAACGACCAATAAAGTCACGCTCACTTGGTTCCCAAGCAACAGTCCACGCCATGTTCGCCGCTAATGGAGAAACTTCTTCATCCATATCTAAACCGTAAAGGTTCATACCCGCTTCTAAACGTAGCGTGTCACGTGCGCCTAAACCACATGGGCGAACATCCACATCTAACAGTTGCTGCCATAAATCAGCTGCTTGGTCGTTGTGAACGATGATTTCGTAACCGTCTTCACCAGTATAGCCTGTTGTTGCGATAAATAAATCGCCAGACGCTACTGCGAAGAATGGCTTGATGCCTTCTAATAATGCATTTTGTTCAGCGTTAAATACTTTAGCCGCTTTTTCTTTAGCGTTAGGGCCTTGAACCGCGATCATTGCAAGTTCTGGTAACTCAGTAACTGTTACATCAAAACCAGCTGATTGCTTGTTGATCCACGCCATGTCTTTTACGCGAGTCGCTGAGTTAACCACTAAACGGTAGTAATCGTCAGTCATGTAGTACGTGATTAAATCATCAATCACACCACCCGCTTCGTTTAGCATGCCGCCGTACATTGCTTTACCTTCAACAGTAAGCTTTGCTACGTCGTTTGCTAATAATTTTTGTAGGAACGCTTTCGCTTGGCTACCTTTAATATCAACCACAGTCATGTGTGATACATCAAACATACCCGCGTCTTGACGTACGGCATGATGCTCTTCGATTTGCGAACCATAGTTGATTGGCATATCCCAACCGTGGAAATCAACCATCTTAGCGCCAGCTTCGATGTGCTTATCAAATAAAACAGTTTGTGCAGCCATTAGAGATCCTCAAGCTTTAAATATAGTGCTACAACCCATGTTGGTGATAATTTCACCGGGATGTAGATTTTAGTGGCGAGATTATAGCTTTTTTGTGAGTCAGGTTACAAAAAAAATTTCTGATTTTTCACATTTAGGGAATTTAGGAAACTTATGTTTCTAATTGGGGAATTTATAATAAGACTAAAGGCTATTGATTCTATTAAACATTTAAAAAATGATTCAATTTATACATGCTTTTTAGTCTCTTATTCTGTTTATTGTTTTAGCCTTCTTTTTCTAAATGTTCGAAGATTTGTTTCATATTTAAGTCAAAATCATCGGCTCTGACACATTTTACAATTTGTTCATTATCTGCAACAGACAGGTCAATGTTTTTAGATACCTCAAAAGACTTTTGCTTAATGTCATAAAATAGCTTAACTCGTGGCCTTACAGAGTCAGACTCATTGCTTTGCTCGACAATCGCTAAATGTTCTGAGTCTAACTTCACAATTGATCCCACAGGGTAAACCCCCATGCATTTAATAAACGAAACCACTAAGTCATTATCCAAGTGATTTTCTTCTGCCAAATTACGTAAAATACTAAAAGCTTTTACTTGTGAGAAGCCTTCTTTATAACAACGATTAGCCGTGAGGGCGTCATAAATATCACAGATTGAGATCATTCGGCCATAACGTGATATGTCATCACCACCAATGCCATTTGGGTAACCCTGCCCATTAACCTTTTCATGGTGTAACGCCGCAACCTCAAGGCTCAGCGGCGAAATGCCCGGTGTTTTCTTAATAATCTCGATAGAGTGATTAGCATGACTTTTCATGATTTCAAACTCTTCGTTGGTTAGCTTACCGGGTTTATTAAGGATTTCATCAGGGATCATGATTTTGCCAAGGTCATGCATAAAGGCACCGATGGCTAATTCTTTGATGGTTTCTTTATCTTCGCCAAGGTGCTTAGCAAACATCGATAACAAGATCGATACCGAAACTGAGTGTTCTAACAAGTATTGATCTTTTTGGCGAATATTAAGCACACAGGCCAATGCATTGGGGTTTTCAAAGATCGTTTCGATGGAGTCACTAGTAATTGACTCAACCGAACCAACATCAATGGGCACGCCATGCTTAGCATCATCGAGCAGACGTTGTTGCACTGCTTTCGATTCATTAAACAGTTGCGATGCTTTGGCCACATCTTGCATGAAAGGAGTTGCTTGCTCTGGGGAGATGTTGGTATGAACTCTTTGTTTAGCTGGATCGACGATTAATGATTGAATGTTTTTATTTTTGAAGTATTCGATGGTGGATTCATCTTTAACCCAGCCGGGCTTGGCCAGTTTAAAGTTACCGGTTTGCTCGGCAATATCGACAACATACATTCCGATAGCTAATTCAGAGATATCTAGCTGTATAGTCATTAATTGCTCCCCGCCCCTTTATTTTTTAAATGTGCACTCCTTAAATTCGCACAATACTGCTTTATAAAGTAAGTATAGCCACCGAGGAGAATTATTGATCTTGACCTTAGTCAAAAAAATAAGCAAGAAAAATATTATATTGTATACCCTCCACTTAAAGGGTTTCATTCAGGACCTCACTTTGCTACCAACAACGAGATCCCGGCTAAAAGACTGCCGGGATGACACATTTTGGTACTGCCGAGGCGACTAATCAACGTCGTCCTGAAGTGGATTATTCAGGACCTCGCTTTACTGCCAACAACGAGATCACGGGTAAAAGACTGCCGGGATGACACATTTGGTACTGCCGGGATGACCCGCCACCGTCGTCCTGAAAGTGGGTTATTCAGGACCTCGCTGTATAGGAATTTAACTTTCTATCAGCGGTTTAGACAGTTCAGGTAAATCATCGGTTAATCCCATCGCATGACGGATAAACATTTCTTTGACTGGCGGCACTTTATCTACGGCAACCAAACCTAAATCTCGCACCAATTTCTTCACCGGGTTAGCACCAGCAAAGAGCTGCTTAAAACTTTCCATCGCTGCAATCATTTGCATCGCTTCTGATTTACGCCAGCGCTCAAAGCTGCGTAAGTTGGCTAATTCGCCAATGTCTTTGCCTTGTTGGTGATTGTCTAAAATAGTTTGCGCTAAAGAGGCTGCATCTAAGAACCCTAAGTTAACCCCTAACCCAGCCAGAGGGTGAATGGTATGTGCAGCATCACCAATAAGGGCAATACGTTCTTTGGCAAAACTGCGGGCATAGCGCATTTTCAATGGGAATACACCGCGTGGTGACACCACCTGACAATAGCCTAAGCGGTTATCGATTGCCGTGGTGAGACGGCGGTTGAACTCGACCTCATCACAAGCTTTAAGCTCAGCCGCTTGTTCTGGAGGCAGTGACCACACAATTGAGCACAAGTTTTGACCATTACCTTGGTTATCAAGCGGCAAAAACGCTAACGGTCCTTGCGGCAAAAACGCCTGCCGTGCAATAGCGTCGTGTGGTAAGTCAGTTTCAATAGTCGCAACGAGTGCATGGTGACCATAATCCCAACTCGTGAGCGGGATATCAGCTTGTGAACGTAACCATGAATTTGCGCCATCAGCACCAACAACTAATTTAGTCGTTATTGCCTGAGTGACGGACTTATTTTCTTCACCCGAACCTGTAAGATTTAGCCACGATTCTTTATCGCCCATCGCAACACTTTGGCAATGAAATGGGTGAAATAAAGTGATATTGCTTGCTTGTTCGGCTTGCTGCCACAGAGCGGCTTGAATAATAGAGTTTTCAACGATTGCCCCTAACGAGCCATCAGTAACTGCACCAGTTTTTAGTTGACTAGCATCAAAGGCGATTTTACCAAAACTGTCTTGATCCCACACCTGCATTCCTTGGTAAGGTTGGTGTCGAGATTGTTCTATGTGAGCCCAAGCGCCTAAACGCGAAAGTAAATTCTTACTCGCTTGACTTAACGCACTGACCCTAATCTCATGGTCTACAGGCAGGCTTAAATCGGGTGTTCGGCCTTCAATCACCGCAATAGACAGGTCACTATCAGCCAGTGCATTTGCAAGCGCCAAACCGACCATACCGCCACCAATAATTGCTAGATCAAACGATTGAATATTCATAACTTTCCTAATTAATTATTAGCGATTGGACGTAATGGCGATAAATCATGAGACCAGCCAAGCATTTGATGAGCTACAGGCTGCTTTAGTGAGTTAAAACAACTACTCAGCTGCAAGCCAATATTGCGCCCCATCGCCATCGCCCAATAGTCGTTGGAAAAAATAGAGACTAGCCCACTCGTTGCCAGTACAGTTTGATTACGATCATCACTTCGCTGTTTTTGATAAGCATCTAAGACACTAAATTGGCCAATATCTTGTTGCTTGATAACGGCTTGAGCTATCTGACTAATTAGCCCTGCAACGTCACGCAAACCTAAATTAAAGCCCTGACCTGCAATTGGGTGTAGTGCTTGTGCTGCATTACCAATAAAAACACAGCGGTGATGTGTGGTTTGTGTCGCTAAGCTTTGAATAAGCGGGTATGACACACGTTTTCCCGTTTGTTCAAAAGTACCTAAGCGATAACCAAAGGCTTGTTGTAGTTGGGCTAAAAACTCAGCATCGGGCAGAGCCATTAGCCTGTCGATATGTTCAGAATGCATCGACCACACTAATGAGCTGCGCCCTTGCGACATAGGTAATAACGCCAGAGGACCTTGCTCGGTAAAGCGTTCATACGCCCAACCTTGATGGGCTTTTGAGGTAGTGATATTGGCAATAATCGCCGATTGGTTGAACTCTGTTTGCTGCTTAGTGATATTTAGCAGCTGACCAACTTTTGAAAACCCACCATCAGCAGCCACCAGCAACTTAGCTGATAGTTGTTGTGAATCAGCTAGAGTGACAGTTACTTGTTCGTCGGTTTGCTCTAACGCAACCACGCTATTTGGTCTGAACCAGGTGACATTATCGCTCGTTAATTTCTGGTGAAGTAAACGGCCACTATCAACCAGTTCAACGACATAACCTAAATCAGCGACTTGATAATCGTGCGGCTTGATTGTCGTTTGCGCAAAGTGGCCACGGTCGGTAACTGAGATATTAGATATCGGCGTCGATATGTCGCGAAAGCCTGACCATAAGTTGAGTTGTTCGAGGATTTGACGAGAGCCGTAAGATAATGCGATAACCCGGGCATCAAAGCCTGGGTGAGTGGAGTCGTCAGTTGACGCTTCAATAATTGCTATATTGAGTGAGTGATTCGGTCCTAAAATGTGGTTTAGTCCACAGGCTAGGGTTGCTCCGGCCATTCCGCCGCCATTAATGATAATGTCAAACTGCTGTGTCACTACTGACTCCATTATTTTTTGATCCTATTCATCACATCGTCGTCCTGAAAGTATTTTATTCAGGACCTCGCTCTACTGTAACAAAAACGAGATCCCGGCTAAAAGCATGCCGGAATGACGATTTGTGGTCACTGGCCCCTACATCGTCGTCCTGAAAGTATTTTATTCAGGCCTCGCTCTACCGTAACAAAAACGAGATCCCGGCTAAAAGCATGCCGGGATGACGCATACTTGTTACTAACAGCGTCGCCCTTGTGGTGTTTTAATCCAGAGCCCTTGGTTACTTCATGAGGTTCTGGATAACAGCCTTCCAGAACGACGAACTTGGTGTCGTCCTGAACCTGTTTTATTCAGGCCTCGCTCTACCGTAACAAAAACGAGATCCCGGCTAAAAGCATGCCGGGATGACGCATACTTGTTACTAACAGCGTCGCCCTGAACGTGTTTTAATCCAGAGCCCTTGGTTACTTCATGAGGTTCTGGATAACAGCGTTCCAGAACGACGAACTTGGTGTCGTCCTGAACCTGTTTTATTCAGGCCTCGCTCTACTGTAACAAAAACGAGATCCCGGCTAAAAGCATGCCGGGATGACGCATACTAGTTACTAACAGCGTTCCAGAACGACGAACTTGGCGTCGTCCTGAACGTGTTTTATTCAGGACCTCGCTTTACAGTATCGAGTTACGCCATCACCGCTTCGATTTCATCAACGGTTTTAACCACATCTTTGGTTAATACTTCATTGCCATCAACGGTGACCAATAAGTCATCTTCGATACGAACACCAATGCCACGCCATTTTTCGTCAACGCCGCTATCTTCGCTGATGTAGATACCCGGCTCAATGGTTAACACCATGCCAGGTTCTAATACACGAGTACGTTCGCTGGTGCAGTAATCACCAACATCATGGACATCAATACCGATCCAATGGCCTAAGCCGTGCATGTAGAAGTCTTTATAAATTTCTTCTTCCATCAGTTGCTCAAAGTCACCTGAAATTACACCTAAATCCAATAAGCCTTGTGTAACAATTCGAATCACTTCATCGTTTGCGGCTTTCACTGTACTACTTGGCTTAATCAGTTTAATCGCAGCAAGTTGTGCTTCAAGCACTAGATTGTAAATTGCTTTTTGCTCCTCACTAAACTTGCCGTTCACTGGGAACGTGCGGGTAATATCAGCTGCATAGCCTTGATATTCGCAACCGGCATCGATTAACACTAAGTCACCGTCATTTAGCACTGACTCGTTTTCGGTGTAATGGAGGATACAAGCATTATCTCCGCCGCCAACAATGCTGTTATAGGCGGCAAAGCGTGCGCCACGGCTAGCGAACTCATGCATAATTTCCGCTTCAAGTTGGTATTCAAATTGACCCGGCTCGACAAACCTCATCGCACGCGTATGTGCATCACTGCTGATACGTGCCGCTTTTCGCATCACTTCAACTTCGGCGTTTTGCTTGAATAAACGCATATCATCAAGGATCAAACGTAAATCAATTTGCACACTTGGCGCGCGCCAGTTCTTTTTCATGCCTTGGCGTAACGCTGTCATGGTTTCGGTGAGCTGTTGTTCACCTCGCATTGACTCGCCATGACAACTATAAAGCGTTTCACAACCGTTGATGAATGGCGGTAATGCCGCGCTTAACTCATTAATCGACAACGCTTGGTCAATATCAAAGTTCTTAAGCGCTTGTGCCTGACCTAAACGGCGACCGTGCCAGATCTCTTGTACCTTGTCTTTATCACGGTTAAACAAAATCGTTTCTTGACCGTGATCTTTCTTGATTAATAACAACACAGCATCCGGCTCATTAAAGCCAGTCAGGTAATAAAAGTAGCTGTTTTGTCTGAAGTGGTATTCAGTATCTGCACTACGCGTTTTTTCATCGGCAGCGAAAATAACGGCTGCACTGTTCATCTCTAATTGTTCGAATAGGGCTTTGCGTCGACCGCTAAAAAATTGTTCATTTAACATTAGTGAATCTTCTTATCGTTTTTTTCAGGCTTTGGTTGTTGGCCTAACTCAGCAAAACATACCATTGAGGTCATGCGCACATATTCAGCAACTTGCTCGAAGAATTGTTCTGATTCTTCATCATCACTGATTTGAGTATCAATTTGACTGATCTGGCTTAAATCTTGTAGCGCTTCTTTAATTTCTTTTGATAGTTTCTTACCGCTTTCATTGCCAATAGCAAAACCGGCCATAAAGCTTTCGGTCCATTGCGCTAAAGCTTGTGCACGCTCAGCAAGGGGCTGTCCATCATCCGGTAATAATAGTTTAACTTGGTAGTCACCAGAGAGAAATTCATTACAGGCTTGAGCAAACAGTTGTTGCAAGCTTTGTTTTAGATCGACAGGTAACGCCAGACCATCGTTCATTAGGTCATTAAAGCCACCATACCAGCTGCCATCTTCAAGATTAACGCCACCACAAATAAGACCACAAATAATACCGTGTGATTCGCTTGCCGTTGCGCCAAGCTCAGCCATAGATAGATTTTTATTCAGTTGTTGCCATGAAATTTGCGTCATTATATTTGCCTTGTAAAACTAACGTAGTGGGTATTCTAGCAGTTGCGTCGGATGCTTAGAAATCAAAAATTTAAATTCGCTGATAAATTCAACATTTAGTCGAAGATCAGTCGTAAACGAGTAATAAAACGTCACATAGCCATTGAACATCTGTCAGCTTCTCGCATATACTGAGGTTACTTCCTGGGGTGTTCGTGAGTGTTCTGTGTTCCCGAGCCAATATACATACCAAGGGTGTTAATTCCTTTACTATTGCGCAAGCCCGGCATGCACCGGGAAGCCTGCGGTAATAATTAACTCCCGCCTTGAACCGTCTGGTTCGAGGGCCAATGTTCACAGCGGCACTTTGGGAATATTAATCTTTTCTATAGATGGCTCTACTGCTCATCAAGCAATATCAACTTCTTAGTCTCTGATTTTTCTCTACCATAAAAAAAACTCCCAGTACCATTTGATACTGAGAGCAAGCAAAACTTTTTCAATAAAATTAATTGCACTTTATTGCTTATCCAAAGCGAGATCCTGAATAAAACATTTTCAGGATGACGATGTGTGGGGCATCAGGCATAAACAACGCCGCCATTCCGGCATGCTGGTAGCCGGAATCTCATCCCTTGATAGCACATTCCTTGATAACAACACGAGATCCTGAATAAAACATTTTCAGGACGACGATGTGTGGGACATGAGACATAAGCAACGCCGCCATTCCGGCATGCTGGTAGCCGGAATCTCATCCCTTGATAACACATTCCTTGATAACACATTCCTTGAAAACAATACGAGATCCTGAATAAAACATTTTCAGGATGACGATGTGTGGGGCATCAGGCATAAGCAACGCCGTCATTCCCACAGTCTTTTGAGCGGGAATCTCATGAGATAATCAGCACCATCATCGGAGTAACAACCATCAATAGATCTCGGCTTAAACCACTACAGGGATGACACAATAGGAGAGTCCTGTTTAACACGCGACTAAAAGCTATAACTTAGCCCAGTGTAGAAGCGGCGACCTGCTGCTGGCGCATACTTTTCTTTGCCATAAGATATCGACGCTTGTTGCGCATAGTACTTATCGGTCAGGTTGGTAACTCGGCCATGCAATCTTAATTTATCACTCAATTGATAGTTAAATTTAAGGTTAGCTGTCGTGGTACCACCATACATTTTAGTGTTCTGGTCATCCATGTAGTAATCACCCATTGATTTTACTTCGATGACGCCTGTGAATTCGCTCAACACTTGTGGTGTGTAAACCAAGCGTAGGTTAGCGATATGTTCAGGGGCAAGTTTTAGCTTGTTGCCTGAGTTATCAACTTCTTTGCTATTACCGTTACGATCAACACGCCCGGCATCAATAATGTATTCATCATATTCATGTACCGATTTACTCAAGGCTAATGAGACCTCTAAGTCGTTGGTAACCTGACTGTTGATACTAAATTCAATACCTTTGTGAATCACGCGACCAGCATTGGTTTGATAAGCAAAACCTTCTTCATTGTATGCACGCACGAGAGCATCGTCTAAATCCATGTAATACATTGCGACTTGCGCATTAAAAACATCATGGTTAATCTTGTAACCCAATTCATACGTATCAGATGTTTCCACATCAACACCACCGATTAAGCTGTCAGTACTGCCTGAGCTAATGTGATACAAAGACCCTGCTGTTGGAATACGAAAGCTATTGGCATAACGGGCATACACGGAGCTTTGTTCATCGAGTAAGTAGTTAAGCGACATTTTCGGGCTAAAGTGATTAAAGCTATCTTCGCGATCCGCTAAACGGCGCTTACCGTAACCATCATCAGCAAGCGGAGCTAAAAAGTTATCAAAGTCATAGTTGTTATAGTCATAGCGACCACCGAACGCCACGGTTAACTGGTCGGTTAACTCATGTTGATATTGAAAGTATGGTGATATGCCAGTGTAAGTTGTTTCATCATCGTAGAACTGATGCCCTGCAATGAATGTGTTACCTCCCCAACCTGTAGTCGTAATGGTTTGAGGTTGGTATGACAATGACTCACCTTTAGAACGTTCAACGTCTAAGCCTACAATTAATTCTCCCTCATCGCTGGGTTCAAATGATAGGTAAGCGAGCAAGCCTAGCGTGGTCACTGTGCTTTCTTGTTTTGGCATGTTGTTATTCCACGTTGCCGTGTAGTCATTGGTGCGCTGGCGTAGATATGGGACCAAGCTAACGCGGTAATCATCTTGGGTGATTTTTTCCCATGTTGTACTTAAGCGATAGTATTTGCTGTTACGTAATGGATCTGACGCCAACACTTGATCGGTTAAACCAGATGACTTTGGATTATTTTCAAAATCATCAATCAATAAGCTTGTTGCCATCTCCTGCTCTAAGTCTGAAGCGACAAAACTCGTGGTGAGAGTTTCATCATCGCCAAGAATATACTTATGCTTTACATGAATTTCCCCACGCTCAGATGCTGTGTGGTCACGATAGCCTTCATTTGTTTGCAGCGAGCCTGAGATAGCAATCCCTTGGCTTTCATCAATTGCATTTGAGTAATAAGCTTTTGCTTTAGCATAACCGTATTCGCCTAGTGTTAAACCGATATGGCCTGACGGCGTCATGGTGACATCTTCACTTAGCGTATTAATGGTCGCAGCAATGGCACCCGAGCCGTGTAATGAAGTGCCCGCCCCTTTTATCACTTCAATACGTTTAATAGTTGAGTTAAAACTGCTCCACCACAAGGCATTGTGATTAAAGAACGCAGCTGACTGTAGCGGAATATTATCTTGTAAATACAAGTAATAACCGGAGTAGTTAATTGGCATTCGTATAGCGGCGTTATGTCCGTGGCCGCCTTGTAATTGATTAAGCATCACACCAGAAACCGTATTTAATGACTCACTGATGTGCTGCCCGTTGTCTTGATCAAGCACAGATTTACCAACAAACTCCACCGCAATCGCTTGTTCGATATCTTTTTTAGCAATTCGGCTGGCAGAAATAGTAATACGTTCAATTTCTTGTTGGCTTTTCTCAACTTGCGCTGCTAATTGTTCAGCAATAAGAGTAGTAGGTAGCATCAACGAAGAGATGCTTAAAGCGACTAGCGACATACGTGTCATAGTATAAAATCCACATCAGTAAAATATGGTGCAGAATATACGCTTGTCGCAGACACTTCGGAATGTGACATATTGTCGCAGGGAGGGATGTAAAGGTGACTACAGTGTCAGAAGTCGATACCCCAATGACGTAGCCCTGAAGGTCTTTTTATTCAGGGCTTCGCACTACACTCAACAACTGAGATCCCGACTAAAAGCATACCAAGAGGACTACTGTAGGGCTGACATCATGCGTCACTCTGAAATACTGTTATTCAACATCTCTGTTATTTCAGGAGGTCGATTTTATTCACTGGCCAAATTACGCTTAAACCAATCGGAACTTAACGGCTGACTAATAGTAAAAGCGCCGCGTATATCCCCCTCGTGATAGCCCGTGGCTTTATCTTGTGGATAGAGCATTTTTATTTTAGCAGCGACGTGAGGCTTGATATTCGAACCATGACAGGCAAGACAAGGTTTTTGGGCCGTTGGAATTGCTTTGATGTAACGCAGCGTTGGCTGCCCATTAAAGTTGACCACTTCAGCGTATTCAAGTTGAGAGAATGCGACATTTTGGGCTTTTTTCTGCTCCAACTTATTAAGCACTGCACTTTCCCATGCATCGGGAGCGTTATCTGGATTTCTAGCTTTCAAGCTTGTACGGCCCACACGCCAGCCCGTTTGTTGCTCAAATTGCTGAGCTAGCTTAGGAGCAACCTCATTACATACGTTAATGGCAGCAACAGGCCCTTGCCCCTTTAATGCTGGTTTGAGTGTTCCTTGAAGATTACCTGCAAACTCCTTAACCAATAAACGGCTGGCTTGCACACGTTGCTCAAACTCTTGCTTACTCAGTGTTATAGTTTTCTCGTTCGCCACAACTGGCTGAGCTGTCGTTAAGCCAACAGCCACCGTACTAACGATTGCAAGGCCACGTTTAGATAGCTTGGCGGTTGAAAAAATCTTTTTGAATTTCATAATCACAGCATCCATTTTTATTAACCAATAAAGATTAGATAAATCTAATTTAACATAACGCAATTAATATAGCACTTTTTTCATTGCTCGCTAATGCAATGCATTGTTCTTTATCTTAGTCGTTAAACTCTCTAAACTAGGAGCAATTATGATTTTAAAAATGCTTAATCGCTATGATCCATCGTGACCGTCAGCAGCTACGTCAGTTTATTCGTATAAAACGACAACAGTTATCCGTAATCGAGCAACAGCAAGCCAGTGAGCAGCTAGCCGCTCAATTAGTTTCACAGCTAGACTCTACCGTCAAACAGGTTGCAATCTACCTTGCCAATGACGGTGAAATCGACCCAATGCCATTTATAAAAATGCTGTGGCAATGCGATATCGAGGTTTATCTGCCCGTCGTTCATCCTTTTTGTCCCGGTTATTTGTTATTTTTGCGCTATCAAGTTGATAGTGAATTAATTAATAATAAATACGGTATTCCAGAACCACGTTTAAATGTGTCGACGGTTTGTCCAGTCAGTGAACTAGATGTTGTTTACACTCCGTTGGTTGCTTTTGATCATAAAGGCAACCGCATGGGCATGGGTGGCGGTTATTATGATAGAACGCTAGCTAATCATCAGAATGTCATCACTATAGGTTTGGCTCATGACTGCCAAGAAGTAAATCAATTACCGATTGAGCGCTGGGACGTGCCACTGAACTGTATTGTTACACCAAATAAAATCATCACCGCAACCAGCAATAACATGCTACAGGATGAACAATAATGGCAGCGAGATCGAATGAGTATGTGATCTTATTACACGGCTGGGGCCGCAGTGAAAAATCAATGTTATTAATCAGCCACCAACTAAAAAAAGCTGGTTATGGCATCGTCAACATCAATTATCCATCCAATGATAAACCCATTGCAGAGCTGGCTGATTTAGCGGTTGCACAAGGCATTGCAGAGTGTGAAGCTCGTGATGCCAAAGTCATTCATTTTGTAACGCATTCGCTTGGCGGTATTTTAGTACGTCATTACTTCGAAGATCGCGAACTAGATACACTGGGGCGAGTGGTTATGCTCGGCACACCAAACCATGGCAGTGAAGTCGTCGATGCCTATAAAAAACTGTATTTATTTAGACAGCTTGCTGGTCCCGCGGGCTTGGCCCTTGGCACCAGTGAACAAGATGTCCCGAACCAGTTAGGCGCAGTTAGTTTTGAGTTGGGCGTCATAGCAGGCTCAAAAAGTATCAACCCGTTTTTATCTTTGCTGCTACCCGGTGATGATGATGGCAAAGTCTCGGTTGAGTCGACTAAAGTGGAGGGGATGACCGACTTTATTACCCTGCCCACAACTCACCCCACCATGCTGATTAGTCCTGCGGTGATCAAGCAGGTCATTCACTTTTTACGCCACGGTAACTTTAATAATTAGGCTTTTTTGTGCAAAAACTTCCAATCAGTGATGTTCTAGAGACCTTACATCAAGCAATTAATAACACAGCTCAAGTGATCCTCCAAGCACCGCCAGGAGCTGGTAAATCGACCTTTTTACCATTACAACTTTTACTAAAAGCCGAGCAACTTCACCCCAATTTTGCGGGAAAGAAAATTCTAATGCTGGAACCGCGGCGTTTAGCGGCACGTAATATTGCGCGGTATATTGCATCACAGCTCAATGAGCCCGTAGGAAAAACCGTCGGTTATCGTGTACGTGGCGAGCATAAGGTGTCTAATGACACCCGCCTAGAGATCATTACCGAAGGGATCTTAACGCGAATGATCCAGCAGGATCCTGAACTAAGCGATGTCGCTCTGGTGATTTTTGATGAATATCACGAGCGCAGTATTCATGCTGATACGGCCCTCGCCTTATGTTTAGAAATTCAAGATGCATTACGCGATGACCTATGCTTACTGGTCATGTCTGCGACACTAAACAGTGAACAGCTCACGCAGTTATTACCCGAGGCGCAGGTGATTACTTCACAGGGGCGTTGTTATCCGGTGGATATTTACTATCGACCGCGCAACCCAAAGCTCCCTCTGCCCGGTCAAGTATCAGGGTTAATCGAACAAGCGTTACAAGACTATGACGGTAATATTTTAGTCTTTTTACCCGGCGCATCTGAAATTAATAAAGTCGCCTCACAGCTAAACCACTTACCTGCTAATACGCATGTTTGTCCTTTATATGGTCAGCTGAAACAGCAGGCTCAAGATCAAGCGATAGCGCCAACGACTAACGGTGAGCGCAAGGTGGTGTTAGCGACTAATATCGCAGAGACCTCATTAACCATTGAGGGCATTTCACTGGTTATCGATAGTGGCTTAGTTAATATGGCGAGCTTTAATCGCAATAATGGAGTCACTAAGCTAAGCAAAGAACCAATCTCGCAAGCATCGAGCGAGCAACGCGCGGGTCGTGCCGGTCGTGTTCAAGCAGGTCATTGCTGGCGCATGTGGCCACAAGAGCAACAATCGCGCTTAGCAAAATTCGATCAACCAGAAATTGAGCGCAGTGATCTATTACCGCTTGCGTTAGAGCTAGCCAAATGGGGCGTGCAAGATGTTAATCAGCTCGCTTGGTTAAACCCGCCACCAGCCCATAACCTACAACAAGCTCGTGACTTATTAATCGAGTATGACGCGATGGATAGTCACGGTCAGCTGACTAGGCATGGCGAAGCTATGTATCAATTTGGCAGCAACCCTCGCCTAGGTCACATGATGTTATGGGCCAAAGAACACGATTCAGCCTTGTGTGCCACCGCAACGCTATTAAGTGCGATGCTTGAGCAAACCAACGCATTAACCAAAGAAATAGATATTGAGAATCAGCTTAATTTTTTAGCTCACCAACGTAGCTTGAATGCGAGCCAGCAGCAAATCATTAATCAGGCTAAAAAGTATTGCCAAAACTTAGGCGTATCCTACGGTCAGTTTGATAGTGGTGAGTGCGGTTTATTACTCGCCCAAGCCTACCCTGACCGCATCGCCAAACAACGCGCTAACAGTGATAAATATCAAATGGCCAATGGCTATGGAGTTAATTTACCTGAAGGGTATCATGCAAAACACCCCTATATTGTGGTGGCAGACCTAATGAGCTTTAGCGGTAATCGACAGGCGAGCTCGCAAAATGAAGGGCGGATATTTTTAGCCGCACCTGTGGATATTGAACAATTAGAACAACGCAGCCCCGAGCATTTTAAATCACAACAACTACTGCAATGGGATGATCGCAGTGACAAAGTCATTGCCTTAACACAACTTAAATTACGCCAGCTGATAATTAAAGAGCAGCCGCTAAGTAAGCCAGATTTATCCATGCTCAATCAAGCACTCAGTGATGGCTTGCGCGCTAAAGGGCTAAGCTACCTTAATCTGTCCAAAACAGAAACCCAGTTATTACAACGCTTACAGTTTGCGCATAACAACGAGCCAGAGTTGTGGCCAGATTATAGTGAAGCGGCTTTATTGCATGAACTCAGTGAGTGGCTAGAGCCGTTTTATGATGGCGCGAAAAAGCTCACTGCATTAAAACAGATTAATTTATCCGATGCATTACTGTCGCGTCTTGATTGGCCACAGCAACAGCAACTTGCTCAGCTCTATCCAACCCACTTAACGGTGGCCAGTGGCTCCAATATTCGCCTCGATTACAGTGATGGCGAACAAGTAAAACTCTCAGTGCGGATACAAGAGCTTTTTGGCACCATGGTTAATCCAAGCGTTGGGCGAAATCAACTCCCGGTGTTAGTTGAAATGTTATCCCCGGCGCAGCGCCCGATTCAGCTGACCAAAGATTTAGTGAGCTTTTGGCACGGCAGCTATGATGAAGTCAAAAAGGATATGAAGGGGCGTTACCCGAAACTACAATGGGGTATTCAACATTGACAAGGCACAAGAGGTGATACTCGTAGTTTGACACCAAGTGCATTTTTTCAAAGTACAATTAAAAAGAAAAGAAGCTTTTGATGGCTTAGGGATTAACTTTTATCTAAGATATGCTAAAAGGTCAATGCGGCTTTATTGGGTCTCAATATAATATTCATCCCCAGTTTTGGCATGATGACCGATTAAAAATCTTCAGAGTAAATAGTTCTAAACCTTTGATACTCAGAAATATACTCCCTATTTTTATTAATGTTATTTGCTTCTCCATTTATTTCCTGATAATACTTTGAAAGTTCATTCATGCGATTGGAAGCTTCAATCCAATGACGATAACGTCGTGATTTTGTAAATGGATCCCATGCTAGACAATCAAGAGCTGCAAATAAAGGATGTGAATCGGTAAACTCCTCCAAAATATATTTCAGTAATAAGTTTCCATCATAAAAGCTTGCATGTTCGATATACCCAGAAATGAAATTCGAGTCGATTACTCCACAATCATTCATTTTCAATAACTTTTCAAAGTTTTCTGTCAGCGTTGTATACATAACTTTTCTTCGATCAATTATTCTTTTTGAGAGACTTTTCATTAGCCCACTTTCAGCAATTAAAGAAAGCTCTTCTTCATTTAGAGAATACTCTGTTAAATATAGAAAAATATCGGAGTCATCTGCAATGTTTATTATTTCTTTCAACATCCTAAATTCAATTGCTAGCGCAATACCTAATTGTTTAGTAGCCCCTTCATTAATATATTCATCAACACAATGCTCTTCAAAGCTATGTGATACGATTTTTAGGGTAACTCTTGTTTCTTTTTCTTCACTTTGCTCGAACACCTTTACCAACTCTTCGGTTGTAGGAATACCTTTAGGTTCCTTCCCATAAAGAGACTTATAAGCATCATATACGTCATACTTTGAAATATACCTTCGCGTCTTAAAAAGCCAAGATACATCATTCATGTCTTTTGTACGCGGAACCACAGGTAAGGAAATAGCCATAATTAAACCTTCAAATAATCAATTTTATTAAATACTAATTTGTCGTAATAAGTAGAGATATTGTTAAGCATGAACTTGTCAGATATTTCTATGATACCTATATAATCATCAAACCTTTGGCCTATTGATCCCCCAATAAAAAAGACTCTAATCATTGCCCCCTTACTCCAGTATATATAATATCTATCATGCATTGATTCTTTCGAGTGGATTAATTCAATACTTCCAAACAACCCATTTTTTATTAGATACTCCTTTCGGTCATTGATTTTTATTTTTCTATCTACCTTCTCCTCCTCACCACTTACAGAATTGAATTTTGATAGTATCTCTAGGTTTATCTTGCGACTTCCTCCAAATAAAGACGTGAGATTATCTAAGTCTATTGGCTTAACATAAGGATCGATAATTGATATTTTTTCTACTTCGGGCAAGTTATTTATACTGTTCTTAAAAAGGCTCACAGCATACTCAAAAGGCGCTTCACTTAACGTTTTTGGAATGCATGAATTAGAGCGGCTCACTAATAAATTACGCCTATCGGCTACCCTTTCTCTTAAACTAGACACTACTATTCACCTACATTCACGTTTAGTTCACTATACTTTGCAACCTTCGATCCGTTCTCCAAAGTTACGGTATCACCAATAACCTTTCCCTGAACTTTTATACTTCTTAAAAAACCGTGTCTGCTATTATAAATAGTCTCTCCTTGGTCAATAACTTTTACTTCGACTTCATCGGGGCTTTCATCAAAATTAACTATGACCTCGCCTTCTGAGATTTTGCCTTCTTTTACTTGAGGTTCCCTATCTTCAAAATACCCAAATAATATGTAACTTGCTTTAGTGTGAGCATAAAACTCATCATAGAATTTCACTTTTAATTTAGTAGGTAAACGCTTCTCATCAGGAGCAGGTCTATCAATGAATCGACAGTTCACAACAATACGGGTAGGCTCGTAATAGGTGTAAGTATTTATTAGCTCTGGACGACTTAGAAGGTCAAGACCAAATTTTATTTTTATTTCTTCCAGTAGTTTTTTGTGTTCATCAACCCAACACTGATATGTATTACTTGCCATTTCATGACCGACAAACATTTTTAGCTTACTGCAACGATCAATTAATGGGCTAAACATTACCTCATCAGATCGCCGAGTAATGAAATCATTATATTCGTCTGCGTAGTGGAGTGAAATATCTTTACAAATTAAGACTTTTCTTTGCTCTGGATTAGTTAAATCTATTCGCTTGTCAGACACGATGAACCTAGCTTTGTATTTTTTATTGAGGCTAATCGTTACATCCCTCGACTTATTTGAATCGAACTCTCCACAGCGCCAATTGATACACTCTCCGTAAATGATATGCTTATTACGATCATAGATAAGAAAGTATTTGTAACTATTCATAAAGCTCCTACTAGAAAATAAACGGTGTTTAATGCGTAGACCTTATAGCTGTAACCTATAGGTAAAGCTATTAGGGCTACACGCTTTAAAGCAATAATTTAGCACCAAAAAACTGGCGTAACAATTAATCTTTAATAGTTTAGTTTTAAATATAAATTTGATAAATAAGAAAAAAATATGGTGATCTTTCTAGCGAGCAAGCCTTCCTCGCTAGAGTTAACAAAGGAATTAAGTCATCAATTATTAGATTAAATCACATTAAAATTGGAGAGAACACAGTTAGGCGCGAGCTAGAAAAGATCACTCTTCAACAAAGGTTTCTGTAGCAACAAAGCCACCATCTTTATACTCACCGATAGCCACTAAATCACCATGGCTGTTGTACTTAAAAATATGATTAGGGTGTTGCTTTGAAACACCAAATCCACCATTATTTTCTTTGAGAAGCTGCTTTCTTAACTCAGCTTTCTTAATAGGGCAGTTCACTTCGGCAAAAATTGCTTCTGGGGATATGGATTTTTCATCAATCATCAGGTCGACTCCACTTACTTATTATTAGGGTAATTTTATCACAAATTTAAATGGTGCTTCGAAAATATAATATATGACTAGTACGTTGAACACTGCCCCAGATTTCATGCTGCAAGTTCATTTTCTTGCAACATCACCATAGAACATTATTAGCCGCGATAGTTGCTTGTTCTTTTGATTGAGCGACCAGGTACTTCCTCAAGTGGTTTTTCCGGCCATCGGTGTTTAGGGTATTTTCCACGCATGTCTTTTGCTACATCGAAGTATGATGACTTCCAGAAATTACCTAGATCACTGGTGGTTTGAATAGGCCTTCTTGCGGGGGAAAGAAGCTCAAAACGTAAGGGAACTTTATTTTGTGCCAATAAAGGCGACTCTAGCTGTCCGAACATTTCTTGTAATATAACCGCCACGGTTGGACCCTGGTGTTGGTCATACCTTACTGCCACTCTCTTTTTACTGGGCGTTATATAGTACTCAGGGGCCTGCTCGGCAAGAAGCTGTTGTTGGTCCCATGAAAAATTAGCGATCAGCAAGTCATAAATATTTAATTTTCTAAGTTGTTTTATTGATTTGACGTTCGATATGTATGGCAACAACCAACAGTCGAGTTGATTGATTAGGCTAACTTCTGAAATGCTCGGGAAGTCCTCTACAATGCCACTCAACCACTTAGCTCTAGAGAACCAAGAGTCACATTTATCGGACCAATTAAGAAACTTTAAACCTTCTTCACTCAATATATCTTTAATACACAGTTCAAACTCCTCTTTCGGAATTGAACTTAAAATATTATCTTCAACAACCAATGACTTGTAAGAGAGCTGTCGTCTGCCTGTTACTTTTTCTTTTTTGCTATCTAGGGAGTAATGCGTTGCTTCAGAAAGCTGCTGTTTTAAAGCATTTTTAACATCCTCAATGGAAATTGCAGCGCTTACGAATACTAAACCATCTTTATTCTTACCATCACAATCACAGACAACAAGCCAAGGTTCACCTTGAATTGAATCCGACTCTCTTAGAGTGACCCCTCTACCATTGGCTAGCAAATATCGGCTAGTTCCTTTACCACGCACCTGAGCTAAACGTTCAGGGTATGCTTTTAGAAGTAATGGACCTACATAAGCTTGTAGGTCGCTTAACGCGATAGAGTCTCCCAAATTTGAGACACCAGTCAAACGTGCAAAAGATTTAGCCAGAGTTATTGCTTGTTCCAATGCACCGAAGTTAACTTTATGGCTTGCCTTAAATGATTTTCTATTCTTCAAGTAATCGTTAAATATTAATACTCTTTCAATCACATCAGAACTATCAGCATTCACAATGATATCCCGCTCTGATAATAGCGCAGCTAAAATGCAGCTAACCTGCTTCTCATTCTGTGTATCACAACTAAGCAACATACTAGCGAGTCTAGGCTCAAGACCCAGTTTAAGGGCCTTCAATCCACGTTGAGAGATCTTATTGTTGCTACCAAATAAACCTAAAGCATAGTTAAGCTCACAAGCCACTTCGAAGTGATATTTAGGAGGCGCAGTCAACCAATTAACTGCTTCAAATGTAGTGATTCCCCACGCTGATAAATCTAAAGTGAGACTAGCTAAATTTGATGTAGTAATTTCATCTGCTTGAAAGTCGCTAAATGCATTATGTTCAGTCTCACTCCAAAGCCGAATACATCGACCGCTTTGTAACCTACCAGCACGACCAGCTCTTTGAGTTGCAGAAGCTTTTGAAATATACGAGGTCTCCAACCTAGATAACCCACTTTTTATATCAAAAGAAAGTACCTTTTCTAGTCCAGAATCTATTACGCAAGTAATGCCTTCAATCGTTAAGCTAGTTTCTGCAATATTGGTGGAAAAAATAACTCTACGATGATTATTAACTTTTTTACTTAGCACTAACTCCTGCTGTGGTAACGGTAGTCCGCCGTAGAGTGGTAAAAATTCAATATTAGAATGGTATTGCTCTTGTGCGGACTGCATACAACGCTTAATGTCTGCTTGGCCGGGTAAAAATACTAGTATATCGCCGTCCATATCGTTTTCTAATAAAGAACTAAGAGCTTTCATTACCTGCACAGATAAATGAGTTTTTGTTCGACCTAAATATTCAACTTCAACTGGGTAAGTCCTACCAGGACATCTCATTATTGGTGCTTGGCCTAAATAGCGAGAGATTTGCTCAGTGTCTATAGTTGCAGACATCACAAGTAACTTTAGATCTTCTCGGTAAGCTTCTTGTACTTCAAGCGACAACATTAAAGCTAAATCAGCATGGATAGAGCGCTCATGGAATTCATCAAAGATAATAAGACCTACACCGCTTAGTTCAGGGTCGTTTTGCAACCTGCGAGTAAGTACACCCTCTGTCACTATCTCAAGAATAGTATCTTGGGATGTTTTTCGTTCATTACGTATTTGATAACCTATTCGCTGCCCAACTTTTTCACCTAATAGCTTGGCTAGGTAAAAAGCTATCGACTTAACCGCGACTCTACGCGGTTCTAGCATGATTATCTTTTTACCATTAAGGATATTAGCTTTTAACAGACTAAGGGGCACAGCTGTTGATTTACCAGCCCCAGGCTCAGCTTGAAGAACTAAGCTTTGACCTTGCTGTAACTTAGAAGTAATTTCGGGTAAGTACTTTTCAATAGGTAACAAGTTTTAGCTGCGCTTTTCGTTGGTGTGTAATGCTGATTATATCAGACGTGTTTTCATTACGTTATAAGGGGCAAATATTTTATGGCTCAAAAGAGCCAACTATTTGAGCCATAAATCGCATTTATTGATTCATACAATGCAATACATTAACTTTCTCATCGCAAATTTTGCAAGCTATCGGCACACAAGACGTTACGTTTCAATCAAAACGTTACAAGTCTTCTCTCAAGTATTCATCAAAAGATTTACTCGACGTTCTATAAAGATTGATATACAAATTTTTATAGCAATTATAATATCTCATAACTGCTACTTTTGAGAACGGTTGTCCCCTAGTTGTAAGCAAATCATGACTATTGAGTAAATCGGCTTGTTTTTGATATGACCATTCAAGTGCATTATATTTGGCTAATAAAAAACACATCTCTCTAGCTTTTTCTTCTTTTAAATCTGTGCGTTTATAATTAGCAAGTTTACGATTGCCCGTAAGTTTTAAAAGTAGTTTGTCATTACACCGATTACAGCAAAGAAGAGTTTTAGCATCTTCCCAAACGGTAACTTCTTTCATCATCGTTTTCGATGAGTAGAAATCGTCACACAACGAGCATTCAAAATATTGTTCCATCATATCGTTACCTTTCAGTCGTAACGTTACCAGTTACAAAATTTTTAAGGATAGGGATTTGTAACTTCAAGTACTGAGCCTCGTAATATTGGTCTGCACAGCAAGCTTCTCTTTTAACTCAATTAACTCTAGCTCAACCTCTTTCAAGCGATTATACATCTGTAGTTCTCGCCCTAACGATGCTTCAAGTTTGGCTTTCTCAAGATCTAAAGCTGTCTTAGCATCTTGCGCTTTATTTTTTTCTCTGCTGATCGCCGCTCCTTTGCCCATTGTGATCTTCTTATGGTCTTTTACATGTAAGGCGATCATTGATAGTAAGGGTATGTGCAGTGGACGTTTTTTTTTCAAATAGCCACTGTCATGACCCGCTTCCTGACTGACTTTTGAAGCTGTGATGTCTTTTTGTAATAAGCCTTTAAATTTTTCAAGCCTAGGGCTTTCATCTTTAAGCCTCTCAAAGGCGTCATAGCACTTTTTCAATTCTGGATTCATATTAGCTCCTCAGTCTCATTGTGTGACATTCTATGTTTCTTGTATTTCACAAGTGCAGCAAGCTCCGCCGACATGATTTGATGCTCACCTTCACCTTCCTCAAAGTAACTTAACTGCTCCTTTAGTTCCTCGATCTGTGAATCAACCTTTGATGCTTTAATAATTGCTTCGTCACAAGGTAAGCATTCAGTTATTACACCAAGCATCGCACTATCACATTTACCAACTTTCATGCAGCCACCCAGTAACGTATTGCGATAACTAAGTTCACCTTTATCAACTCGCCTGAGGGTCTCCGCTCGTACTTCTTCAATCAATATTTCGCCATCACGCAGTTTGCCACGTTGACGCTCAATATAGCCGCCTGTTTTGCCATGCAATTGCTGCTTACTATTCAATACATCATCAACAAGCATATCCGCCACGCTGGTTACCACCCCAGCTTGGCATTCCCAAATGATATGCTCGCTCGGTAAGTCAAACTCTTTGGTTTCTTTGTTATAAAAGCCAAAGATAGTTTTAATATTTTCGAAATTGCGTGAATAATATCGTGCCATCGCCAACGTCAAGTGCTTAAATTGACGTTTCAGTGTAGGTAACTTTACAAAACCCGAACTAGCGGCATAGAAAGCGAGAGAGCGTCTAAATTGATGGCTCCGTATCGGCCAAATACTTCCTATTTGAAACTCCTCATCCAGATGGAAATCTCGTGAGGGATCTGAAGCCTGTAATTCATTAAAGTCTTCTTGTAAAATCGTCAACTCTTTAATCCAAGACTTTTTATCTTTAATTTTTTTAAAATCTACAATGCTAACTTGCGCTCCAGGTTTTGAAATAACCGACGGATTTAAAAATAGATCACACCCCTTAGTCTCTACGCCATATAGCTTTGCTAACCCCCTAGCTATCAATTGTAATATTCGGATAGCCTTAACTGCTTCTGGTGCTGCATACCAGGATTCAGATTCCCGATATCCAGTAAATTTAGTTGTAGTCGAGATTAATTTTACTATACGCTTTTTAACTATCGTCACTCCTTCATCATCTTTAAACTCTTCTGTAATCGTTTTATTACAAAGGCATTGATAAGACAATCTCATTACTTCTTGATCACGCATCCCCGTATACAAGTGGAGAACTAAGCGCATCCGGTATTGAATCATCTTTAGCGCAGTGATTAACTTTGAGGCATTATCAACATAAAAATCGTCGATAAAGTTACTATCAAGTCCATAAGACAATAACGCCTCCTGCATATTAGGTCGCAGGTCTCTTAGGCGTACCTTTTTACCTTTTTGCGTCGAATATGCTCGTCCATAGTTGCAATCATTGAATTCACTCAAGAAGTTAGCCAACTTATCAAACTTTCCATCCAAAAATTCAACGTCATTGGTTAATTGCGAAATTAATGCCAAATAGAGGCGTGTAGGTATAACTGGAGTTTGCTGACTCTTTTTAACGCTAATCCTTAGCCTGGATACAGCAGCAAAACCAACTTTATCTTGTCCGATATAACTAAGACGTTTGCAGATAGCACGAGCTCGTACTTTAAAACTTTTACCACTTTTTACCGTTAAAAAATTTGCAAGGTAATTCTTATTGGTAAATAGATCTTTGAGGGTAATGATACCAATAAATTGGTTTTTATTGAGCGAAATACAAAATTCAATTGCATTGCGAAATATCGAGTAATAGTTTCCTAAAGTAGACGCCGTTAGCGTTCCAGCATGCCCTCCTTGAGAAAAAAACTGAATACAAAACAGGAGATATTTCGCCTCATCTACTAACATTCTTCGTTCCGCTTTAAATTCTCCTTGGAGCAATTTATCAAACCGGAATCTACTTATTTTTACTGCACTTAACCGATAAGGATTATAATTCCAGATATCTTGTCCATAGACGGCAGTCGCTTTGCCGTCTTTATCTCGACATAGTACAAAACTAGGAGAGGGATGCCGTCCTTCAGTACAAAAATAGGAGTCCGGAGGCGTACCAAATTTAGATTTTTTACCATCAAATACGCGACAATCATTCACATTATCCATTAATTATCACCCCCATCTGTTCGTAACGCTGTAATCGATATTCCCAGAAAGGTGTTAGCAAACCACTCCCCATTACTTCTTGTTTAATATTCTCGATAACTGACTGAATATTTTTATATTTCTTTTCCATTAGTTGCAATACCAGATGAATACGCATACTAAGCTCCAATAACAACGCATCTGAGTGACTATAATCTGTTGCCATATTTCTTACTGCATTAATGACATAAAGTAAGCTATATAGCTTTCGAATATCTTCTTCGTCCGCATGGCATACATAATGTTCACAGTACAAACACCCTATTTGACTATTGCAGTCTGGCGAAATCGGTGTCTCGATTTGCATTGGTTGTGGATGCTTAAAATCATCACAATGGCCTGATGCAGTACTAATGCTTCCTGAATCATTTTCGTTAACTAACTTGATAGTAATGCGTTGCGAAGCAGCATTCGCTGACTCCCAAAATAGGGCAAATTCTTCCTGTTGTTTATTTGGATTAGAAACTGCGTAATAATTATGATTGGTCTTGAGGCTATGGTTTAATGAATTGGCTATGACTCGTTGTGCAATATCAATCTCATTCCACACTACGGTTTTATATTTACGCACCTTCCGGGCCGTAATTGCTTCAAATGATATCGGTAAGAACTTACCACTAAGGCTTCGGTAATACTTGTACACATAGTCAGCCTTCATTTTCTGATATTTCTTTGTACCCTCACTATTCCTTTTCATGGTAAAAAAAAGAAAGCGGCAATCCTCTCCATCCAATACCCAGTTTCTGAGCTGAATATACTCTTTAAAAATCTCTAGCCCTTTTCGATTGCCCAAGCTATAAACCACTTCACGCCCAGCAGCACGCATCTTGATTGCGCGAAAATCATTCTTAAGCAGGTCTTTTTCTAATGTAAAGCTGGCATCGTACTCAAGCTGAACAAGCTCAGAAGGATAAATCCCAGTCATCAACACAAATACCTGCATGTAGCTATTCAACGCTAAAGAAGCGTAGTTTAAGCGATTGACATCCCTTACATTAGAATTAATCGCAATTAAGTTAGCTTTAGAAGACTCAATTTCTTTAGTTGCACTCCCTATCCCGATCCTGCGGGGACATTTCGCCATATACTCCTCAGGTGTCGAAATCCGGCCGGCTTCATAGTGATAGGAATAATTTTTAGTGTTTGTATAAGGTGTTACACAAGCATTAGCGTTACTTGGGAACACATAACATTCATAATCACTCATATTAAGCAAATAAGGGAATGCTTTATTCTTCATAATAAAGCTTGAAAACCCCCTAGCTAGATGTAAAAACGTTCGAGTGGCAAACCTCACATTGCGTTCATCAGGAGCAACCCCTCCATTGTTCTTATATTTGATTAAAGGTATTTCACGAATAATTACCTGAGCAACTTCATGCCCCCAAAGAAGACTTAGTAATTTAATTATTTCATGTTGGTATTCATTTGCCGCTTTAGGAGTTAGTTGATTTAGATCGACGGATTTAATTTGATGATTGAGTTCCGATACATAAGCGCAGTAACCTTGTCTTGCTACAGTTTGCGTATTTGAAAAAAGACTATATCCGTTATCATCTAGCCAAGTTATTATTCTGATAAAGTGACTCAAATGAAAATATACTGTTTTATCAGTATTTCCCGTAGTTGCAACATAGTCATGCAGTACAATTAACAACTTTCGCCTGGCCAGCATAAAACTGCTTTCGTCAACGTAGTAAGGTAAGCCTGCTAAATACGTGTTCCTTTGAGGCTGGCGAGTTGTATAGGCTAATGCACCGAGATCTAATGGATTTACTCTTGTTTTTCTATCTAATTGCAACCGGACTTTTTCCGGATGCAAAAAGTCTTCAGATATTTGCTTGCGTGTTACCACTATAGTGTCGCGGAGAGTCAGCTTTTCTCGCTCTTGGGCAATACCTACCCCTTTCATGAAGAATCCTTATTTTCGTACATCTAAAAAGTGATACCTTCGAAAAGTCGCTCTTCGTAGGCTTCTTGAGCGGCCATTTTTTCATTGATATTAGTAAACAACTTCAAATAATTTTCTGTCGTCTCTCTTTTGGTATGATGTAGACGTTGCTGAACCCTAGTAATCTCATTACCGAGCTTTAATTTTCCATCTGCAACAAGAGAAACCAAGTACTCGTGATACATCAAAGCGTATGTGGCTCTTAGCCAGTGAAATGTGAAATCCTTGGGAAAATCGGATGAAACAAATTTGAGTAGTTTTTGCTTTAAATAATTAGTATGCTCGCCTTTTGGACGGGATTTTACTTGACGGTAACGCGGATCATTCTTTGCCATATAATGGCAATTTCCGTGCGTGCTGATAAACAAGTACATGTCATCTTCATTTAAGATGTCGCCATGCTTCAGGCTAAAAAGGCTTCGCCGTTCTTTAGCTAATTTTGAATTTGCATAAACCTTTAACTGATCAGCTAAATCCCTCGGGAAATACAATGTTTGAGATTTCCCAAATTTGGTATCTATTCCTGTTCTAGGTCCAGCTTTTAATCTATAACTGCCATCGCTAGTTAAATTGGCCTCGTTTAACAGCTTTAGATGCTTAACTCGCATCGTAAAAACACTCTGTTTACGAGCACCGGTGTTGAGAGTAATAGAATGAATCAAGCGTTCATCAACTGAAAACTTCCTACTCAACACATCAATGAACTCGTCGCACTGCTCATTTGTTAACGGCCTAAGGTCCTCACCATCATCTCTAACATAACCAAGAGGAACTTCTTTTGCTTGGTTATTTACTCTTACTGTTTGAGATCTTATTTCGACTTTTTTACTATAGCCATTGCTAAATCTTATGAAAGCCTCTCTTGCACTTTCAACTAGGGTAATATCAATATTGAAGCCTGGAATTTCGGTAATAAATTTATAAAAATCATAGACAACCAAAGTTCGTTTATTTAAGTTTTTTCGTGATACTGCATCTTTAGATAATAGATCTTGGAAATACCTGTAAGATGGCCTACTGCCTGGTCGGCCAGCGCTAAAATCTAAATAATCAAGACCTTCATCTTCACAAAACAGTTTGTAATCAAGCAGCATAGACGCTCTGATACGCAGCTCATCTGTCGTTTCATAGCCAGTAAGTTTATCAATCGACTGACGATAAAAGAACAAATTACCTTCATACCATGGAGTACCATCGGCATTGAATAAAAATGGAATGTGGTATACCGAATCATCAGGGATAGTTAAAGAATATTCTTTTCCGATGTAATAGGACTCATCTTTATCACTCTTCTCCAACGGCACTCGTATTGGGTGGCTCTCTAAATTTGAAATAGTTGTTAACTCTCCGGCGTTATAGTCTAGTCGCCTTAATGTTATTGACCGCTCTTTCTTTCGCTTATCCATAATTACCTATCTTCATTTTCCACTCTAGCCAACCACACGTGATATCATAATGATACTATCAATATGATGAGTTATAGCTTAATAAGGATGTAATTTCAACCTTAAGTGAATTAAAATGGTATTATCTTTTTGATTGCATCATGTGTGGTGTGAGCGTATATTGCCAGAACATTAATTATTGATATATTAAGTAGAACCGTGCTTGATGAAATGAATTACGCACAGCGGGAACGCTTGGCCTATATAGACTTTTGCTTGGAATACCACGGCCAGATAGGCCGTGCAGACTTAATCCAAAGATTTAAAACCGGCTTAGCTTCTTGCTCAAGGGACTTATCCCTTTATCGTGAATTAGCCCCTAACAATGCTGTGTTAACACACGAAACCAAGAAATATTTACGTTCAAATAATTTTCTGCCTATTTTTAATCATGACCCAGACTCTGTATTGCAGGCCTTGTCCAGAGGGTTTGGCGATGGTATTTCTCAAGAGGTTGAAACGTCCAACATTTGTTTTAATGCAATAGGGCTCATTAACCCTCAACCTGAAATAGTCGGCGCTTTAATGAGAGCTATACACGGTGGCTCTACGATTAGTTGCAAATATGAGTCATTAACCTCAGGGGCAACACAAAGAACGCTAATTCCTCATGCCATTGTTAACAACGGTCACCGTTGGCACGTGCGAGCTTATGATAGAAAAACAAAGAGTTTCAGAGACTTCGTCTGCACTAGGTTTAGCAAAGTGGACCTTGTTGAAAATAAGATGAAAGAAACAGAACTAGCCAAATCTGACGATGAATGGGATAAAATCCTAGAGCTCAAAATTGTGGTACATCCCAGTATTAAACACAACCGAGCTATAGAGATGGATTATGGTATGACAAACGGCGTGCTGAAATTAGAAGTTAGAGCCGCACTGGTTGGTTACTTACTCCGCCAGTGGAATGTGGATTGTTCTGAGCACGCATCGATTTCAGGTGCTGAATATCAACTCTATTTACAAAATAAACAAACTCTTTTGGGTACTAAAAACTTAACAATAGCACCTAGATATCACGAATAAAAAACCGATTGGTCAACCAGAATTGCGGATAGGGTAATACAGTCAACCACTCTGATTGCACTAGACAACCAATTTTGAAGCGATACATTTGCGCTTAACTCAGAAAAACTTATAAAAATTTCAATGCAACACTCGGCATGTTCCTGTGCCCTATTGTATAGTTCATTTTTAAAGTCAAAGATATCTTGTCTAGATGTATCATCAGAGTACAAATAATAAAAAGATCTTCCTTGGCTTCTTTTACATATTCCCCCTGTGTCAGGATAGTTGTCGCCTCAAATAATCTTATAAATAAACAGGGAGCGGTAAGTTAAAGTCAGTGGATTACCAACGGTATTCAAGTTCATTTAAAGAAGCCATTTTAAATAAACTCAGTCAAAGCGGCTTATCAGTACGAAAATTTGCCCTGCAAGAAGGCATTAATGTTTCAACCCTGTATAGTTGGAAGAAGCAATTTAAAGTATCAGGGTTTAATGTGTCAAAAGTGAGTTCGCCAGATAACTGGTCAAGTGAAGAGAAGTTCGCTGTTGTTTTAGAAACCTCAACATTGTCGGAAGTTGAGTTAAGTGAATATTGCCGAGCTAATGGCCTATACCCAGAACAAATCAAGTCCTGGAAACAAGCGTGTATCGCAGGGAACACAACAAAATCGGACAAACGAACGAAACAAACACCAGAGCAAAAGGCAGACAAAAAGCGTATTAAAGAGCTAGAACGCGAGCTACGCAGGAAAGAAAAGGCCTTGGCTGAAAGTGCGGCATTGCTCGTGTTAGGAAAAAAGTTCGATGCCTATTGGGAGGGAAAAGAGGACAGTTAATTACGCTGACCGATAGGCAAAAGCATGCAGATTTAATCAATGAAGCCGTCGCGTCAGGAGCAAGGCAAGATGAAGCCTGCAAGATGGTCGGCTTATCGATAAGAACGTTGCAGCGTTGGCGTGTGGGCGGTGAAATTAGCGACGATAAAAGACCGACAGCAACGAGGCCAGCGCCGCTAAACAAGCTAAATTCACAAGAACGGCAGGCTGTTATTGACGTGTGTAATGAAGAGGAGTTTGCTTCTTTACCGCCAAGCCAAATCGTCCCTATATTGGCAGATAGAGGGGAGTATATTGCTTGTGAGTCGACTTTTTATCGCATATTGAAAGCTGAAAACATGCTGACTCATCGAGGCAAAGCAAAGCCTAGGAATAGCCACCCGAAACCGACTAGTTTTACGGCTAAAAAGGCGAATGAGGTTTGGAGCTGGGATATCAGTTATATGCCAACAAGAGTGATTGGACAGCATTATTATCTTTACATGATTGAAGATATTTACAGCCGTAAAATCGTTGGTTGGGAAGTCCATGAGTGCGAGACAGGAGAGCTGGCAGCAGAGCTTCTCGAACGTAGTGTGTGGAGTGAAAAGTGCCGAAAGCAAGACTTGGTATTGCACTCCGATAATGGCGCACCAATGAAGAGTTTAACAATGCGAGCAAAAATGTATGACCTAGGTGTTGTAACCTCTCGCAGTCGGCCTAGGGTAAGTAATGACAATCCTTATTCAGAGTCACTATTTAGGACGGTTAAGTACCATCCACGCTGGCCAAGTGAAGGCTTTGAGTCTTTAGAGAAAGCGCGAGAGTGGGTTAAAAGCTTTACTGACTGGTACAACAACGAACATCGTCATAGTCGAATTCGGTTTGTAACGCCAAATCAACGGCATGAAGGGCTTGATACTGAGGTATTAATCAACGAAAGAGAAATGAACACCCAGAACGGTGGTCAAAAAGCGAAAGAAACTGGCAGCCAGTGGGTGTTGTGGAGCTAAACCCAGAACAACACAAGCAAGCCGCTTAACATTTTAGGCGACAACTACCTTGAAAAACGCCGTGGCTTGCAGCAGCGAAAATGACGCTAGCTTGGTTGTAGTCGTCAAGTTTAACCCGGTTTGGCTGTTCGGGTCTTTCTAATTAGCTGGCGAAACATGCGGTTCAACCTGCCAGCCAATGTCCCTTTAGGCGCTGATGTTTAGCTTCTCGTTTACGATAATTTTATTACTATGCTTTTTTAGAGCAGAATTTATCGAAATGATCATATGATTTTTTTAAAGTATTATTTATATTTTGGCTCAAATAAATACTACCGTTCTTGAATAAGTTAAGGTTTAAGCAGCATATAACTATACAAGTGATGAATACAGAAAAAATCAGTGACGTTGCGCCTAGAGGCCCTAAACTGGTCAAAAATTCTGTATAACCGTCTATGTAATAATTTAAAGTATCTGAATTTTCGTTCCAATCTAGCACTGTTAAAGCTGAGTTATGTAACATGTGAACGAGAATTGGCATCCACAGGCTTTTGCTTGCATATGCCAAATAGCAATATAATAACGAAATTAAAAATATTCCTGGAATGGCAAGTGTTGGGTGCAATATGGAAAAAGTCACACTGATGATAACTGCGATAGTGACTGGTTTGTTAATGCGAAAACGAAATAAAATCAACAGAAATATACCACGAAATAATACTTCTTCTATAACAGGGGCAACTACCATTACCAAAAAAGCTGATGCTGCTAAATCATCAGCTCTTGAATCAAGTTCTTCGGCATAAGGTTTGTCAAGATTTAATCCCTCAATTAATAAAACATAGTTGATGGACATTAACAATTGGAGCGCTGTTATAATGCCCACAGTAAGTATAAGATTTTTCATAATATTTAACCTTTTAAAGGGCCCAAGGGCCCTTATTGTGTGACAGGTTACGCTGACATACAGATATGGTCACATGAATCATGTTCAGTACACTGATATGTATCAGCAGAAGTAACAGTTTCGGTCACAGCACAGAGCCAGCGTGACCACTTCTGTCTACCTCCGTTTACACTAGTGAGTTCTTCAGTTGTTAATTCAACAACTTCACTGCCTGCTTTATTTTCAATAGTGCGGTTTTTTGGGTTTCTTTGATTAATATTCAAAATGATATCCTTATAAAATGTAGTTATTAATTGTAGTAAAACTCCCTCACACATCTCTGTGCAAGAACATACACACAACACAAAACTTTGTTGTATTATGCATAATTTATTGTCGCCAACTCATACTTTTTGAGCAGTGAATTGGCGAGAAACTTTTTAGTTTAAAAAAAGTGGTGAACTGTAATCATTAAACTCTTTGGCATACTTGATTAAATATTCGGATGTCACCCCGTTGAACAGCCCAACAGAATACAACCCTTTATAGTTCCCGGTTACAAACTTTTCTTGGTCGTTATATTTGACTGCTTGGAGTGAAATATTCTGAATATTTTGGTGTGCTTGCAATTCACCGATTATCATATTAGCTCCATTTAATCCATGACAAAGACTGCTATCACTCACATGCACTTTAAGTTCGTTTGCTAAGACAGTTGAATTCAACAAAGCAAGAACTTCGGTGTTGTTTTCTTGGTCTTCTAACGCCACTTTTATTCGACTTAGAATCCCTTTGCACCAGGAGCCATTTGCTGGTATTTTTTGTTCAGATAATATGTAGTCTACTACTCTATTCAGTAAAGGTTCATGCCCCGGAATCTCAATGCCCGTCTTATTTTTAAATAAAGCACTACAATATAGTAACGAACTCAAACCATGTGAGAACGACAAGTCTTGATTATTTAAATGGAGGTTATAAAGTTTAGTAAGTTTTTCATGGATAACATTGTCGTCATAAGTCTTGGAGTTTAATAAAGCAGCAATTGTACCTGTGACACCGCGGACAAAGTCCACCTCTTCGGTGTTGAGAATTTCAGGTGTAATTTGGCTACAAAGCTGTGATAGTTGACTTTTGTAATATGGTTCAGAAGTTAATTTATTAAGTCTATTTAAATACCAAATATACCCACCTAAACCTGTTATACCATGTAACATAACGGTTGTTTCTTTAATATTTTTGATAAATGCATCAGAAGAGATTTTTTGACTTTTTCGTAGAATAGCTAATTCATTGGTGTATTGCTCGTTAGTTACTTGTAGTTTTTCGTTAAGTTCTAGCGCATAGTGGATTCCAGTATTTCCGTCAAATAAATTTTCTCCCACCGTTTGTAGAATAACATAGGTATCTTTGGTTGATAATTGAGGCCACTGAATATTTTCAGGATAAAAATTATTATTACTTTTTAATATATTAGGTATATCTGATTTACCAATCAGCTCGTGCACCCTATTATTACTTTCAAGCTTCAGTTGAGATAGACTAAGCCGTATTAAATGCTGCTGATAGTTGATATGTTTAGTGTTTGATAAGTTATCTAACTTTTCAAAAAAAGAATCTTTTCCTGTTATAGCTATATCTGAATTTTGGCTATTACTAGATATTATGTATTTATCATTCACACCTACTCTAAAGAATGGAACGTCTCCATTTATTAACTGCTCAATCTCACTTTTGTACACATCGTTGGTGAAGCAATCAATAGCCGGTATTTTTTTAAATAAATTGCTTCGCGTATTCTCTTTGAAAAAATAATCAGGGTGATAGGATAGGGACAAAAATTTTACATAGGTTTGTGTATTTCGCAGTACTAGTCTTGATGAAAGGTTAGGCTCAAGTCTATAGAATAAACTTTTTATGTTATCTTTATTTTCATTAACAATATGTATTGTTTCTCTAAATCCCGCTAGTACATCTTCAATAAAATCATAAGGGCAAGATTCTTTGTTATTAATTATAGGAAGGAGCGTCTGATTGTTCTCTATAACATTTTTGTACTTTATTGTGACATCATCATCTGAGAAATAAGCGACTTTGTCGTGAAAATCCATATCTTTTGATTTTAAAGGGCTTTTATCACTATAATGACCCTCTTCGTTTACTGATATTCTTGGGAGGAGGCCTATGGCATTAACGTCCATTGGTGGTATATCTGTGTCATACCTGTACTCAGGAAGCAAGAGAACTTCTAAGTCTATGATAAATGGGGTGGAGCCCATCAGTATAATGTTTTCGTAATGCATATCGCTTGCATTAATTGTGTAGCATAATGCGATTAGTTTGCCGTAGCGAAAATAGAAGTTCTTTACATCACTAACTAGAACTTCCTCTTGTGCTTTTTTTTCTATGAATTTGTGCCAAGAGTAGTCCGTTTTATCTATAAAAGAGTATGGGTTGTTTGTTTGTTCGAAATAATTAATAACGGTTAGTAGTTCGACAAAAAATAGGTCATTTATAGCTGCTCTAGGCTTGTATACTAACTTCCCGCAATTTGTTTCAATCATGCAAGTTGTTTGACCATTATTGTGCCTGTCACCAACAGATGATATGTGGGTTATCTTAATTTCCATATTCTTTAATGCAAATAATTGCTCACTAATTACAGCACTATCTTCTTTAAATCGTTTTAAGACTTTTATTACGAGTAATTCGAACTGGTGAATTAGCCGATCTACAAATTTAGGTAACTCTGGGAAATTTTCTTGAATTATCCTTTTTAACTCAACAGTGTTATTACAAGATACAAACGAATCTAATGTACCGCTTTGTTCATGTTTGTAAATTTCAAATTCCTGTATTAACGTTCTAGTATAAACACGTGAAAAAAATGAAAAATATTGGTGCTTCATGCACGCTGTGAATTCTTTTCTTTCGGTGATACTTAATAGTTTTTCCTTATCTAGCGTTTGCATGAAGCTAGACAGTTTTTCGTCCTGCTCTTGACTAAATACGTTGACTAATTTAATTCTATTATTATCTTTCATTTCCTTTTCACCTTATTTGGACGTCCTTAAACTTGGGTAATCATTATTATGCTTTGTGAGCATCGAGCTTTACGGATTCAAGCTGGCCTCCACAAAGCACGTAGACTTTATTTGCTCTATTTATTGTTTCAGGTCTGTGTGCGACAATAACCCGGGTCATTTTAAGCTGGCATATTAGTTTTGATATTCTTGCTTCATTATTGATGTCCAAGTGACTAGTTGCTTCATCCATAAATAAGACTGTTGGGGATTTATAAAGCGCCCTAGCTAATAGTATTCGTTGTTTTTGCCCTCCCGATAGGTTTGACCCCATATCTCCGACAAGGGCATTATAACCCATGCTCATTTTGTCTATATCTTGATTAATAGCAGCAAGTTGTGCGCATTTCTCAATTTGTAGATAGTTGGGTTGAGGATCAAAAAAACTGATGTTATCAGCAACGGAGCCGGCTAATAATGTGTCTTCTTGCATCACAGCAGCAACTCTAGATCTGTATTCTTTTAGCCCAATGTGTGTTATGTCATAACCATCGATCAATATTTCCCCTGAAGTTGGACACAATAAACCGAGCATTATTTTAACTAAAGTTGTCTTTCCGGACCCTGATTCGCCAGTTATCGCTATCGAATCCCCTGCATTTATAGTTAGGTTTATATTATGTAAAATGTCGCATTCATCTTTTGCATGGCTAAAACACACATCCTTCAATATGAGTTGGCCCTTTAACTTTTGTGATGTTAGTGAAATGAGTGTATTACCTTCACGATTTTCTTCTTGTGGGTGTAAAGCAATATCAGAGATACGTTCGAGGTGAAGGCGCATTACCTTGAATTGAATCATTTGCTCTACTAAATTGGAGTATCGCTCAGTGAATTGTCTTTTATAGGCTATGAACGCTAGCATCATGCCAATTGATAAGTTTCCTTCCATTATAATTATCGCAGCAAAATAAATGACAATGGTGTTCTCTAAACCAAACAACAATTTATTAAATGAATCAAAACTTATTCGTAATTTTCCTAAACGAATATCAGAATTAATGACTTCTGCATAACGATTTTGCCATATTTCTTGTCGCTGAGTTTCATTACCAAAAAGCTTAATAGTTTGAATGCCCCTAACATTTTCTAAAAAGTTAGATTGTTCTTTCGCTTTGTTTTGTATTGACTCTTCAGTTGCCTGATGTAATGGGCGATACAGGGCCAAACGTACAAAAACATAAAATATGCTAGCAGCTAATACTATCGCAGCTAGTTTGAAGCTATATAGGAACATCATTACCAATAAAGTTAGAGACATGATTCCATCTACCGTCGCCTCTACTAAACCTGTGGTAATACGTTCTCTGACTTGATCCATTGAGCTAAATCTAGAAGTGATGTCACCAATATGTCGAGATTCAAAATAGTGCATTGGCAACTTGAGCGTATGATTTAACAAGTTAACACCCATTTGCATATTTAGCAGACTAGATAAACGTAAAATTAACCAACTTCTTAAGGCTGTCGTCAATACACTAAAAATACTTAATAACGCAAAGCCAATAGCTAACACAATTAACAGTGACTGATCTCTGCTTATTAATACTTCATCTACCACCCATTGCATATAATATGGTGAGGATAGAGCGAAGAGTTGTAATATTATTGACAGGGCAAATAACTTCAATAAAGCGGTTTTTAATCCAGAAATTTTGCTCCAAAGCTGTGACAGCTTCATTTGCTGCTTTTCATTCTTTTTTTCGAATTTTACTGTAGGAGTAAGTTCGAGTGAAACTCCAGTATAATGTTTACTAAAATCGTGTACTGATAAAGTACGCTTGCCTACTGCGGGATCGTTTATTGAATAAGTTGTATTACTAACCTTTGTTAGTACAACAAAATGGTCCATATCCCAATGTAAAATGCAGGGAAGGTTTAGCTTATTTACATCTCCTAGAGGACATTTTAGCGCTCGGCTTGCCAAACCTAAGCTATCGCCTAATTCAATGAGTTGCTGAAAGTTCATTCCATTTAAGTTCGTTGAAAATCGTTTACGCATGGCGGGCATGTCAAGTTGGTGACCATAAAAAGAGGCTACCATTGCCATAGATGCTAATCCGCACTCTGCGATTTCTGACTGCAATATTAACGGTACACGTTTGGCCCCAGTAAACTCTAATAAACTCGCGCTATTTTCCATAGTCTGATTCTCCGTTACATGAGGCATTAGTTAATTTTTCCATTTAAACTATAGATTGGGTCGAGCATCCATTGTAATAAGGTACGACGATCGAGGATGATGTCAGCCTCGAATAACATTCCGCTTTTTAAATTAAACTCTTTGCCATACCCAGTAATTTGCTGTTTGCTCAACCTAGCTTGTAGTCTGTATATAGGTTCTGTTAATTGAATTGGGAAATTAGCTTCACTTTGGGTAATTATCGATTGATCAATTTGTGTTATTTTGCTTTTAAGATAACCAAATCGTTGATGAGGAAAAGCTTGAAAACGCAACCTGGCAATATCCCCAATCTGCACAAAGCCGGCACTACGAGTAGGCAATAAAAGTTCGGCTATCAACTCAGCGCCTTGAGGTAGTAGAGTTAATAAGAGACGAGTGGAATTTAGAGTTTCACCCTCAACGACCTGTATGGCTGTGACCACCCCTGAGTGTGTTGCTTCAATCACGTAGTTGTAATTATTCTTCGTTTCACTAAACTGACGACTCAAATCTGACTGACGTCGTTTAATGTCGCGGTGTTTAAGTTGATATTGCTCAGGAATATTTTTGTATTCGAAGGCTAGTTGCTGTATATCATACTGCTGTAGTAATAACACTCGCTCCAGAGATTCAACTTCTTGTCTAATGTTAAGGTGGTTCTCTTGTTTCTTCTGAAACTCTAGTTCAGATATAAATCCTTTGTCATGTAGTTTTGTATATTGGATTTGCTGTTGCTCTAGCAATTGGAGTTTTTCATTAAGTAAAGCTTTCTGATTCTTTATTATCGTTTGGGAGTTTTCCAATATATTTATTCGCTGTGTAATACGAGATAGCTCCTGTGATTCTATGCGTAAGTATTGTTCCGCCTCTTCCACTAATAAATCTTGTTGTATGTTGATTTCTTCGATTAATTTATCACCAAGTTCTTCCCCCGTACTCATACTTTGCCGAGTAACTATACTAACCAAAGGTGAACCTTTCTCTACAAAATCACCTTCAGAAATATATATTTTCTTGATTGTTCCAGTGCGATTGGAGTAACTTTTTATTAAGCCTTTGTCTGGGCGGAGGTAACCTTGAACCGTTTCTTTTCTAGAGTAGTGAGCACTTGAAATAAACATCAGAGAAGAAGCAACAATGGCTACAATGATAAGTGTGGCGATTGTAATTGATAATGGTTGAGCTAATATTACAGAGCCAGTTAATCGTTGCGATTGCTCAGCTATTACTTCTTTCCTGAAAAGGTCAGTCTCAATTCCTTTTGACAAACTACATCTCCATGTTTTAGGGGGGGGTACGCAAATCCATAAGCGTTAATGGTGTTGAAATATCCAGCAATCAATAACTTGTGTCAATAGAAATTATTAAAAGTTGATTTTATGCTTATAATTCCACTACTCCCTTAGTAGCTTACAAGTAAGCGCTTTAGACAATACAAAAGATAGTCTAAAAGACACTGTTCCATTGTCTTTCACGGTGATTGCTGTAAATGATTAGATGTTGGGATTGTTATTATAAAAAACGTCACGACATAACAGTGAACTACGACTAATTGACTAGGCACTTTCTAGCCGTTCGTAGTGTTTCTAACTATATTCTCCAGGTGATAACAGTCATTGGAGTTATATCTCCGTTTTGTGATGTAAGCATTTCAACGTAATTAGATATATCTAATTACGTTGAGTAAATTTATTCTTGTTTAAACTTTAAGAAAAAACCTTAAAAAACAGCACTATAATAGCAACACCTTCTATAATTCATTCTGCTTTCTAATCCGTGAAAGCACAGTAATGATTCCCAACTACGGATTGTACATTGTATATTTTTCTCGCAGTGTTTTGTTGCTTACTCAACGCTTACGTCTAAGCAATTGAAACAATTATTTTCAATTGCGAGTATTTAGTGGCTAAAAATGAGCTATCTAAAATTGGTTAATTTCGGCATGCCTGAAAAGTCTATACGTGGAGTGACCTTTCCCTCCCCCCCGAATTCGTAGGCATTTGATATTTAGAATAATGAAATAAAAAGAGATGCTATGAACAAAAATAAATATCCCTTTGTAAAATAAACGTATGGTTCGCCCCCAGTTTCCTTGACACTTTCTAGGAAACTGAGGGCGAACCAGTATCAAGCCTTTACAAAGATAACTTTACGCGTTCCTTTACATAGCTACTATCATCCTTTGAAACATTTACATTAACTGCAAGACTGTAAATCTAATGGTCGTTTAATTTACATCAGATATGATCTGATTATTTGAGTTAACCATATATTGAGAGTGAATATTTTTATTTAGAATTAACTGTTAGTAACATTCAAGTATGCGACAAGCAAAGACTAAATGCTGCTCAATCAGGCTTACGGGTATATCAACGCGCATTATTAAAAGGTAAGATTGCTCTTGTTATATAAGAACTTTCAAGGTCGTGATGGCGGCCAGTGACCACAAAAACGAAGCGAAAGCCCATCCTTAATTAGATTGCTACTTATTTCTGATGTATCGAAAATGCTGTGGATTTTTCGGTGCTTTTGGAGATTCGTAGTGCCTGAAGAAAATTCTCAATCCGTAAAGATATTAAAGAAGCAAGCAAGAAGGTTAGCCAACCTTACAGGCTGCAAACTAAATCAAGCTCAAAGAACCATTGCCATAGACTTTTATAATTATAAGTCGTGGGACCTTTTGAAAAGAGCAGCCGATTCAGGCTCACTTACGGAGGAGTCAAAACAATTAATTGAGTTATCTAATCCAGTTGAAGTAGCAATCACAATCCAATCGAACTGGGATAGATGGAACATAACAATAAGTGCAATCGAATACTTGAAGAGCTTTGATACTCAAACAGTAGTTTCGACTTTACTCAATATTCCAGAAAATGATCTAAAGAAAATTATCGACAATCTTTAGATTTAATTGAAATACTATTAAACTAGTCGCTATCTTAAAGTTTTATATTTTTTGGCTGTGCGGACAGCCTGTGCCTACCCAAGATACGACGAAGCCGAGCATCCGTGACAATTTGTAATGATTAATAGCAACAAGGCGTTTGGTGGGCCTTTGATTGCCTGGAGATTATTATGCATTGTTCTTTCTGTAGCGTTAGGCATTCTGCCGATTTATTATCACTAAACATTAGTCTAGCTTCTTCTCAAAGTTCCCCTATAACTTGCTCTGAATGTAACTCTTTGATGAATGAAGTGTATGACACAGTATACTTTTATTCAGGACATTCAGTATGCGACATTGCGGAAATTCATCAATTGGAAGTCCAGAAGGTTATCGACTTTTTATCTTGTATTGATGGGGAAAGCTCCGAATTTCCCTCACAGTTTAAAAACACCCAACTACTAGCAAAGCCCCTTCATCTACTACAGGTAACGCCTTTTGGAAGCTTAAGTCTTCAAAAGGAGTCACAATTACGAGGGGTGTTAAAAACATACATAGAACATTTTGAATGTATCAGTTTGGCGGAACTGTCAAGTGAGTGTTTTATTGAACACCATGAGATGCTCAATTTGTTTACTTCTCTAATAGACAGCCTTAATGGATATACTAAAGAGGAGCTCATATTGATACCCGATGAAGACCTATTTGAAATAATAAAAATAAGTAATTATTGGACTAACTTCAAGCAGACTAACATTATTAGCTTAGTGCCAAAATAAGATTAGAAATCAGCTGATACCTTAACTATTAGAAACACTTATGAACAAGACTCGAACTGTTAAACGAGCTAGATATGGAATAATGTGTCAATCTACTAGTTAAGTATGTCAATATTAGGGCTCTTTTTGTCAAACTACATGGGCCATATCAACTGTCAATCATGATTCATTATTTTTCACCTAAACATGTTGTTATAGAAGACTTAATTGAGCGTCAATATACTATACAACCTATTATTACAAATCATTACTGGCCGGAAGACCCTAGCATCGCCCAGCCAACCACCCGAACGAAAAAGAAGATGAATCAATCATAAATTCGGTATAATGAGCTTTAGACATCAACCTTTCCTGAAGGCTGAATGTAATCGCAGTATTCATAAAATTTAAATAAGTAGAATCGTAATAGATGAAAAAGACCTTTGTATTATCCCACCCTAAATTAAACCTCGCCCGTTTGGTGGAGTCGATTAAATATGACATCAAAAAGTACATCAAGCGTGAGCGTAATAAGAAGTTACCCGAAGGTGTCGATTATTGGGACTTTGATTGTAAATATGGTGTGGACGAAACTCAGGCTGAGCCTATTCATATCTCAACAATTAACAAGCATATCGATGAAGCTGAGCGGTTGGAGCTTGAATCATTCTATATCGAAATTATGGTTAAACCGGCTGTACGTAACCGCATAGTACGAGAAGAAGCTGAAGACCACCAAGAATAGCCTTAAAATAAATCGCTTCAGATCTTCACTGAAGCGATTGACTAAATACTTTCATCGCTTAACGTCTTCCCCTTCCAGTCTCGTCGTTTTCTCGGCCTTCATTCATCTAATCTTACTTATCCGACAAGGGTAAGGGGTGCGCTGGATAAATAAGTTTATCCACGTCAAAGCCTAACGCCGACGCTTGAGTGATAAATTGTTGCATCACTTTAGGAGGTGGTGTTGTAGTACGAGATAAAAACCATAAATACGAGGTATCCGGCCCGGAAACAAAGGCGTGTTGGTAGTCATCATCAAGACCAAAGATAATATAAGAACCATAAAAGGGCCTAAAAAATGAAACTTTGAGATAACCAATATCGCTAGTTTCAACAAACTTAGCCACCCCTGTTGCTTGTTGCCATTGCTTATCTGCTGTTGAAAAACCTCGATTAATCACTTCAACATCACCGTTTTGCTTTATTGTGTATTGTGCAGTAATTTGTTCAAGGCCACGCTCGAATGAATGATCAAGTCGTGCAATCTCAAACCATTTTCCTTGATACTTCTCAAGGTTGAAGTTCTTTACCGGACTCACCCCATCGGGAAGCCCAGTACAACCAACAAGACTGACTAAAAACAACAGTGACATTAATGCTTTAATCATCATCTATTTCCTTGCTACAAGGTGAACCGTACTGGTCGAGCGCTCTAAAAATGCCCCTTCACAGTAAGCGAGATAATATAACCACAGACGTTTAAAAGTCTCGTCATAACCAAGCGTTACCAACTCTGGCCAAGCGGCTAGAAACTTCTCGCGCCAATGAGCGAGGGTTTTAGCATAATCCAGGCCAATGTCATCTATACTTTCAATCACTAATTCACTGTGCTGTGTTAGGTGATTATTAAGCACATTGATTGAGGGTAGAAAACCGCCAGGGAAAATATAACGCTGAATGAAATCAACATTATTTTTATAATAGTCAAAGCGTTGGTCAGCGATGGTAATTGATTGAATTAACAATTTTCCGCCTTTAACCAATCGGTCGTTACACTGTTTAAAAAAGCTTGGTAAAAACTCGTAGCCAACAGCTTCAATCATTTCAATCGATACTACCTTGTCAAAGTGACCAGTGAGTTCACGGTAATCTTTTTTGAGCAAAGTGATTTGTTCTTTCAAGCCTAATTTTTCAATACGCTCCTTGGCATAAGCATGCTGCGCATCAGAAATTGTTGTTGTGGTCACGCGGCAACCATAACGCTGAGCAGCAAAAATGGCTAAACCACCCCACCCCGTGCCTATTTCCAGCAGGTGATCCGACTCTTTTAATGACAGGCGCTGACAAATGGTTTCTAGCTTATGAAGCTGCGCTTGGTCCAGTGTTGCTTCTTCGGTAGGGTAGATAGCGGATGAGTACATCATTTGAGGATCTAAAAAGCGCTGATAAAGCTCATTGCCTAAATCGTAGTGGGCTAAAATATTTCGTTTTGACCCTGATTGTGTATTTCTGTTTTGCCAATGACTAATGACATTCTTGAATCGATTAAGTAAGGTTCTTTTCGCTTCTAAACGGTCTGTTTCTTGTTGGGCTTTAGCAAAAATTCGGATAACTTGAGTTAAATTTCCACTCGTCCACTTCCCTGCAATATATGCTTCAGCGGCACCGATACTGCCCCCTTTAATAAAATCGCGATACATAGTGATATCATGCACATGGATTTTTGCTTTAATTTGAGTCGAATCCGAGTTTTCAGGAAGAAAGGTATGGGTTGTGCCTTCAACAATTTCCAACTGACCGTAAGGTAGGTTAGCTAACACCGAATGCACCATGGCTCTGCTGCGCTTGTCTATCCAACTAGCGGTATTTAATACATTGATTGTTTGTGCTTGTTCCATAATAAATTCCTAATATTCTTATGATACCTGAATGATTAACTTGCTTTTTGATAGCCAATAAAGGGAACGCGTTTTATCAATAACTTTAATGCTTGCCAATAGATGCTAGCGACCACTTTTAGGGTCATCAATGGCAGTTGGCACCATACGCGAAAGAGGTTTTTCCGAGTAAACGCTTGTTGCTTCATGACCAAGCTAGCATCAAATAGTTTTGTCATTGATGCGTCGCCAACCTCTGCCCGTTTATTTTCAATTTTAACCATTAATTTACCATCCGGTGATGGCGGTTTAACTTGCCAAAAATACGCCATGTTTAAGTCCATAAAAGGTGACACTTGAAATACTTTATCCGTCACTTTTTCTTTATCATCACTGCGTAAGTCGACTAAATAATAATGCCGCTCATTCCAAGGGGTGTTGCTCACTTCAGCCAACATCTGGCTGCATTGATTATTGCTGTCATAACAAAAGTAAAAGTTGACTGGGCTAAAATAAATCCCAAAACATCTGACTTGAACCAGCATGACAATTTTTGCGATATCCTTGTGCCCTTGGAGTTGCTGCACTTTATTCTTAATACGTTGACTTAACGAAAAAGGTTCACCGTTAACATAATCTTTTTCAACAAAACGTAATGGATGGAATAAGTTAAACCCAAACAAGCCTAACCCCTTTGTTGCTCCTTCAACATCATCCACGTCCAAGCCCAACATATATAATGAGTAATCAAAGCGATGCTTTTTAGGGGTAAAGCGCTGGTGAAATACACGCCCGACATAAATCTGACTATTAGCAAATAGGGCTGACATAATGACCTCTCTATCCCTTTGGTCGTTGTGCTAAGAAGCAGTCAAAGCGTTCGGCCACTTCAACAGCGCTACGAACACCGTCTTCATGAAACCCATTGTGCCAGTATGCACCTGCGAAATGGGTACGATTGTGACCACAAATTAACGATCGTTTTTGCTGCGCCTTAATCGATTGCTCGGAAAATATTGGGTGATGATAAGTAAATTCCCGTAAAATACTGTCTGGGTTTATCGCCTCCTTCTGATTTAACGTAACACAGAAAGTATCATTGCTTTCAATTCCTTGTAGAATATTCATATTGTATGTGACACTGGCGGCTTTAGCCCGGTCTTCACTCAGTTGATAATTCCAGCTCGCCCACGCTTTTTTACGCACTGGCAATAAACTATCATCAGTATGAAGAACCACTGAATTAGTGCTGTAAGGCATGGCAGAAAGCACTTGTTGTTCATCCTCACTTGCATCTCTTAGTAAACCTAGTGCTTGGTCCGAATGACAAGCTAATACAACCTCATCAAATATTTGCGTTGAACCGTCGTTAAAGCTGAGGGTGACACTGTCGGCTTGACGCTCAATATGGCTAATATCTGCATTTAAATGAATATTGTCTTTGAACGGCTGACACAATGGGGCTAAATAGCTACGCGATCCTTGAGGGATCACATACCATTGCGGGCGGTCCGCAATATTCAATAGGCCGTGGTTATGGAAAAACTGCACAAAGAATCGAAATTCAAAGCCTTCCATTTCGGTCAACGAGCTTGACCAAATTGCCGCTCCCATGGGTAAGATATAATGCTCAGCAAAGAAGTCACTAAAGCCATTGTCTTTTAAAAAAGCCCCTAACGTATAATCGACCTTATAACTGTTTTGACTAAATATCGCCTTGCAAGCTTTGTTAAACCTTAGTATCTCTTTGACCAACATCCAAAATTTAGGGTTTAAGATATTACGGCGCTGAGCGAATAGTGTATTTAAATTGTGTCCGTTATATTCTAAACCAGTGTTGCAGTTATGCACTGAAAAGCTCATCTCTGTCGCTTGTTTTCCAATACCAATCTCAGATAAAAGCGCCAAAAAATTAGGATAGGTTTTGTTATTAAACACGATAAAGCCAGTATCTATCGCATAAGTGCGACCAGACTTTTCAACATCAACGGTGGCGGTGTGTCCGCCGATATAATCATTTTTTTCAAACACACTGACCTGATACTTTTTTGAGAGCAGATAAGCCGTTGTTAGTCCCGAAATTCCAGAGCCAATGATGGCAATTTTCTTCATGGATTGTGTCATGGGTTATTCCTAATAATTAATTTTTGCCAAAGCCCCGCAGGGAGTATTGAAAAGAACTTTAAAAGCCAAGTTAACCGCTTGGGGAAATGGAGATACGCTTTGCGTTGGTTCACGCCCTTCACTATGCGCTTAGCCGCCTCTTGGCTGGTGATCATAAATGGCATATCAAAGGTGTTTTTATCGGTTAAAGGAGTACTAACAAAGCCTGGGTGAACTAAGGTCACACCGATATCGTGTTCAAGTAAGTCTAGGCGCAGGCTATTGGCCAAGTAATCCGCCCCAGCTTTTGAAGCGCCATAAGCCTCGCTACGAGGAAAAGGTAAAATAGTCGCGCTAGAGCTCACAAACACAACTTGCCCTCCGCGCTTTACCTTAGGTAGAAAGGCTGCCAACAAGGTTCCGAGCGCGGTTAGATTAGTGGCAATGATTGCGCTAAACGCCTGATGGTCAAACTTGATCACATCGTCGATGTAGCGGCAATCGCCCGCGTTTAAGATTAAAATATCAAGCGTTGCAACCTCACTCGCAACCTGTGCGACTGCATCAGAGTCTGTGATATCAAATAAGCATTGCTGATACACTCGAGTGTCCAGTGCTGCCATTTTTTGCTGACTTCGTCCACAAGCTATCACTTTATCACTCTTAGCAAGGTATTCATCTACTAAGGCCGCTCCGATACCCGATGTTGCTCCGGTAATTAACACCATATTATCAGCCATTACTTCACCGCCTTAGCTTTTATCCATTGAATAACTCGACCAATGACAGGTAGTTGCTCATAAAGCATCGCGCCTACGTCGAGATAGTCTTGATGATGAATGACTTTATTATTTTTACCTTTGATACGAGACGTTCCTGTAACAACCACCTCTCGCCCACCATTTAGTGAGCGGTGTGTATACGTCATCTGCCAATAGAGCGCCGCTTGATCACCATCAACAATGGCATCTGTGATAAGAAAGTCACATTGAGATAAGTTCTGATAAAGGTTTGAAAAATACTGCTGTAGGTTATCTAGACCATTAACTTGATGAATTGGATCAAGGAAAGTGACATCCTTATGGTAAATAGACCCGAGCAACTCCAGATTATCGGTTGAGAGGACTTGATAAACATCAATAAAATTTTTTAACCAAAAAGGCCACTCTGCTTGTTGGTTTATTCTTCTCGGAGTCATTGTATCTACCTACCCTACACATTAAGTCCATTATCATTGTGAGAAAAACGCTAAGTCACTATTTATAAAAAGCGAGTGCGTTTAACCTAGCTTCTTTATGCTCGACAATCGCTGGCCAATAGGCTGTTAAATTGTACTTTTCTAAATAAGCATGTGGAAAGTGTATCGCCTTATTAGGGATATCTTTCAGTTCTGGTAAATACATACGAATGAAATCTCCATTAGGATCAAATCTTTCGCTCTGTCTTATCGGATTAAAAATGCGAAAATAAGGTTGAGCATCACACCCTGTGCTTGCAGCCCATTGCCAGCCACCATTATTGGCTGCTAAATCACCATCGATAAGCTGCTCCATAAAGTATTGCTCTCCCCAGCGCCAATCAATTAATAAATGCTTGGTTAGAAAGCTTGCTACCACCATTCTTAAACGATTATGCATCCAACCGGTTTGATTAAGTTGCCGCATAGCAGCATCAACCAAAGGATACCCCGTCCTTCCACATTTCCACGCTTGGAAATGCGCAGCATTATTATGCCACTGAGTATGCTGATATTTTTGATTAAAGGATTGATGCTTACACAGTCGTGGCTCATGAAATAACAGGTGTCGATAAAATTCACGCCAAATCAGTTCATTTAACCACGCGAAATTAGCGCTGTCGGGGGCCGACAATATGTCAGGGTCTGTGTTGAGTAGCTGCATTAACACATAACGTGGACTGATGAGGCCTGCGGCTAGATAGGGAGAAAGACCAGAAGTGCCTTTTACAGACGGAATATCTCGTTGCGCACTGTAATTAGCTAACTTGTCATTGAAAAATGTCGGCATTACAGTCTGCTCAACTGTAGGCGCTAATGGCCACGCATTGGATTGCCCCTCACTTAAGCTATCTACATTCGATGAGTCGCTGGCAAGTAAGCTTGTTGGCATCGCTGTCGATTGTGTCTTACCAAGATACTCAAATCCCTGTTGATTTAGGTGTTTTAGCCAAGCTCGCTTAAAAGGAGTGAACACTTTAAACATCTGTCCAGCTTGATTAAGGATGCGCCCTTTGGGCACAATAACATCAGCTTCAAACAAACGTAAATTGACACCAGCTTGTGCTATTGTCCAATCGCGTTGCTGCTCATTAAATTCAACTTCACTATTAGCAACGACTTCATCAATCCCGTCTTTTTGTGCTGCACTAATGATGTACTGCACTTGATCGGAAAAAGTATCAAGATGAACTAATGTCAGCTCAATCCCCAAGGTAGCTAATTCATCAACTAAGGCAGAGGCGTGCCTGATGATCAAATCCATTTTTATCGCTGACCAATGATGTTGCTGCCATTGCTTTTTTGAAATAAAAAAAACAGCCTTCCCAGGTTTTTTAGCGTGCTGTACGCTTAAAAAATAATGTAAGGCTGGATTATCATGAGTTCGTAAATCATTTCTAAACCACAGTAACAAGAGTACTCCTTGGGGATCTATATCGTTTAGATAGAACTAATACGCGTATCTTAATCTCAACCTGTCTGGGTACGGTGATAAATAGGACTGTTGAGCTAAATATGCTTTGGGGTATTGCAATAAGTAATGCTTAATCAATGTCAGCGGTGCCATTAAAGGGACGAGCCCTTGGCGATAGGCATTGATTTGTTCACACAGCTCTTGTCGTTCATTAGCCCCAAGGTGTTTAGAGAAGTAGCCTTGAATGTGCGATAGTGTATTAGCATGTTTTTTTCTTGTCGCAATAATTTTTAACGCCGTCATTAGACCTAAAATATATTGCTGCGCAACGTCCTCTAGGGCCATATCAGAACGAGCCAGTAAGCGCCCTAAGTTTTTATAGGCCACTAAATCATGACTCATTACAGTGTATTTATATTGGCTGTGAAAGGTGGTGAGCTTGTGTTTGGTTAATCCCGACGCATTAAGGTTTTGCCAGTGTTTGTAAGCGTAAACACGTGCGACGAAATTTTCTCGAATAAGTGGATCGTTTAAGCGTCCATTCTCTTCACACGGTAGTAACGGATTAGCCTCCATAATTTCTTTAGCAAAGGTGCCCACGCCATTTGACACTAACGAGTTCCCCTCGCTGTTATAAATCTTGACCCGCTCCATGCCACAACTTGGACTTTTTGCACAAAAAACATAACCACTTAAATGCTTGGTCATTGACGCCACTTTTTTTCCATAAGCTTTGAGTGCCTCAGTGACATCACCTGTACCATCAGGGCGAGCAACTTTGATTATATCATCTTGCTTAATTTGCCTAATTGTCGGTCTTGGGATCGGTAAACCGATAGCTACTTCTGGGCAAAATGATTGATAAGTCACATGCTGACCAAAATCATTAATACAGAAATTCGATGGTTTACTACTGCGATCAAATCGCACTTTTTCACCCACTAAGCACGCACTAATACCAATTTTTAAATCTTTTTTGTTCACTTGGTGAATCATAGTCAATTCCTTAAAAAATCGTTAATAGATAAACGTGCCTATTGGGTTTAACAACTTATTAATACCCTGAGTAAAACGCAGTGCGTCATTAGCCACGGTGTAGCATAAACAGCCCTCTGTGGAGATCGGGTTATGTTGATGACGACCATCAAGCATAATGAAATCTCCTTTAACGTATTTACCTTGTTCATCTTCAAATGAACCATCTAGGAGTAACGTTAATTCGAACCCTTTGTGAGTATGCTCTGGCACACCACCACCGGGCTCAATGTGAAGTAAACTGGTATGAATCTCTTCTTCATTTAGTTGTACGCGCGCCCGAGAAAGTTTGCCAATATTGGTACTCTTGCCTACGACCATATTGTTTAACGCTAACGGTAATGGATAAGTTTTATTATTAAATGTTATCGTTTTTTCCACTGGCGCTTTTAACTCTTCTCGCGCTGTTGAGGCTGTAATGTCACCGATCATTTGCTCAAAATCGAAGGTTTCACTATCAAAATCATGATCATCACGTTCAGTTGTAACTGATGGTGAAAAATCGGCTTCAAGGACAGATGCCGCCTCATCGGTTAACAGCGCAATTTGCTGTTGGCAGTGTGAGCACATTTGCGCATGCATCGCGATTCCCGCGGACAGGGATGCTGGTAAGTCTCCTGCAACGTATGATTTTAATAACTCAAAAGTAGGGTGATGTTTAATCATGATCTTCTCCTAACTGCACTTTGAGTTTGGAAAGCGCTAAACGTAATCGAGATTTAATGGTACCAAGGGGTAGATTTAATTGCTGCGCCAATTGCTCTTGCGACATTTCCATCAAGTAGAAGCCCTTGACCACAGCTTGTTGTGGCGCAGGTAACTCTTCAATAGCGCTGAGTAAGTTCTGGTTTTCTAAGTGATCATCATATATTTCTTCATCGCTGGCTTGCCCTTCCGCTAGCGGCCAGATGTCATCACTTAAGTTGTCTTCCTTGTTTCCTTTGATTTTACGCAGCATATCAAAGGTGACGTTACGCATGATGGTATAAATCCATGTTGTCGCAGCCCCTTTGTCAGCGTTGAACAGGTGGGCTTTACGCCACACGTTACTCATGGTTTCTTGAACGACTTCGTTTGCTTGCGCTTCATTGGGAAACTTACTGCGGGCAATGCGTAATATTTTAGGTGCAAAAAGCTTAAACAAATGCGTGAACGCTTGCTTGTCTCTTTGTTCTGCTACGCTGTTCAGCCATTGGCAAAGCTGTGGGTGATCTATTTCATCATTCATCTTAATAGATTTAACACTAGCGTCTTTGCATGGCAAGTTTGTTTGTATCACTTTACACACCATTGAATTATCCACTTGAGTATTAATACGGTTGTAAAGAACATAAGATCACTTAATTTTAAATTTATTGTGATTTTATTTATAAACAATTGATTCAATAAATTCTTTTGTCTGCTCTAGATTGTTCATATGGATGAATGAGTTTTTAACCTTCAAGCTAATAGGTAAGAGTTCAAGCCATCGTGCAACCACCCAATGGGCACATCTCAGCTCTTTCACGCGGTATAAGTCACTGAGTATCTCGTGTTGCGAAATGATGCTATCAAGTACACTACCTAGCGTTGAGATTGGTAAACTAGTCTGATGAAACTGTGACCAATGAGAGAACTTGGTCATCATTGCAAGGGACAAGCCCTGCTCATCAACTTTTTCTTGGCCAATATGCACTAATGACTGGCAATAGATATCAATTTCCAAAATACCATCCGGCCCTTGATTGAAGTCTTTTATCTCGACTAAGCTCCCCCACTTAACATGAGAGAGCCCCTGTTCAGGTGACGTGAGTTGGATGACGAAACCGCCTAGCTCTGAAGCCATACTGACCATTGATAAATATTTAGCTTCAAATATTCGCAAGCGCATTCTGCCATGAGGTAGAAGAAATACAGGCAATGGAAATATTGGTAAATTAAAATTATTCATTGTCGCTTCTTGTTTGTCATTCATACACAGTCATACGCTATCAACGCTTGGTGCGATCAGTGTGAGTTCAAATAAAACCGACTGAATGAACTAATTTAATCATTAGCGTTTGTATTTCACACACTCAAAGTGACAAAGGAGTGCCTTAATGAGCTCTCTCATTTGGGCAACACAGAGTTTATTGGTCGACAGCTCGAGGCTGCAGCTCCTACCTGAGCGTTAATCAAAAAGGCTTAATTTCACCACAAACAATAATGGTGTGTATGGGTAAGGTGCCGATAGCAAGGCGCAAAATAAAACGGATAAGTAAAGATAGTGAACACAATACAATGCCCTCAATTGAGGGCTTACGATTAAATAACTGAGCGTTTACAGCGCTTATTTTGCTGTTCCTTATCAAAAAACAAGGTGACATCCGCCACTTTAACGCCAAACTTATGCATCGATGTTTTGTTCATCACCCGATACTCATCTAGCTGATACATCCAATCATCCATCGCGACTTTGTACGTTGTCTCATCGAGTGTTAACAACAGATCGTAGTTAAATTGAAAGGCGAATCCTTGGTGGACCCCTTTGGCCACACCGTCAACATCACCGGCAGTGCCAGAATAACTACCATCTTCTAATTTGGTTAATTGCCAATTTCGGTAGCTCACCTCACCGTCATTAAAATAAAACACTTCTGCTAAGGTGCCTTGGTTTTCTTGCCATGTACCAACAATTTCAACACAAAAGCGCCGATTCACTTTATTGGTATAGTCTTGAACCATTCCCCACCCTGTCACCGACTGATTAAAGTAAGTCTTGATATCAAAGGGCTGCTGAACGGATTCATAATCGCCAATATCTGTAGAGCACCCTAATGCACTCACACTTAATAGTAATACACCCACATTCCGTTTAAATTTAATCATTATTATCTCCTAATAATTCTGCGCGAAGTTTAGGCTGACTTGTATTCTCTGATAACCAAATATCAATAAACAATTGACCAAACTGGGCATCATTTATCGCCCCGACACGCTTGCCGTTAAAGAAGAACGTGCTGCGCTGTTCGGTCATTAGTAAAGCTAAATTGTCACCATCGACAATATCAGGCCAAATCGTTTTTAGTGGTGCTAAATAAGGAGTATAAACTTCAGGTGATATATTGAGGTGTTGCCACTGCTCTACAGTACGTTTTATTAAGTCATCACTCGAAATATCAGCCTGATAGTTGATCTGATATACCAGCATTTCTTTCTGTGCGCTTATTGGGTAACGACCCGAAGTGGTTAGTAGCCGGCTTTGATATAAATCCCAAAATAGAATTGAAAATGTTGTTTCACCTAATTCGATAAATGGTGCTGAGTCCAGCGCTTCATCGAGAGATTGATAGTCACTTAACATTGCCCCTTGTTCAGATGGTTGTTCTTGATTTGCCCACCCCAATGAGTGACTAGCAATAAATAATAGTACAGCGGTTATCCCTTTAAACATGATGATACTCCTTCTCGAATATTCGTGATTTGATATAGAAAAAACTCACCATCAACAGCCCCCATACTACGCTCAATAAAGCATAGGTTTGGATGAGGGGCAAACCAAACTCAACCGCATTCAATTGATAGCCAGCAATATAACTCAATGGCGCAAGCAGGCCAGTAAGCACTTGAAATAGTATTGAACGCTCAAGAAATTTAAGGCTATGGCAAAGTGTCGCTGAGAAACAAAACCACAACGTGATTAGCCAAAATGGCAAAAGGTTAGCTCCATCAAAAATAAAAATATGACTTAACTGCAAAGCAGAATCGACACAGATACCAATGATGCTGATAGTTGCTATCAACCTTGCTTCCTTAGCAGGTGCAGTTGATATCCACATTAAGTGACAACACAGCCATACGAGAGCGATAGGAATAAATAAATTCCCCCAAAAAACTAAGCCGAACCACATCAGATTAAAACCAAGTAAATTAAGCAGCAACAAAACCATACCTAAGTTTGCAATGAACGTTAGTAAGTAATACGAATCAAATAGCGATTAGGTTCAAAAAACATGTGAATTTATTTAAATGAAGAGGCTGTAAATATTAAGCAGTTCGACCCATGTTGTTGTACTATGATGCGATTAAACAAAGAGCTGATTGCACACTTAAACAGGAGTTCCCGTTGTATCAATTATATTACTACCCATGTAACGCCAGCATGGCACCGCATTTTATGCTGGAAGCATTACGCACGAAATATCAGATTGAATTTGAGCTCCTTAAAGTAGACCGTAAAAATAACGCACAAAAGTCAGCGCAATACTTAGCGTTAAACCCTGCGGGGCGCATCCCGACCCTAATCGATAGAGAGCAGGCTATTTTTGAAAGCCCAGCTATTTGCATTCACTTGGCTGAACAGCATCCGCAAGCGAAGCTAATCCCTGCCATTGGTACTAGCGAACGTGCTAAGTTTATGCAATGGATGATGTATTTAACTAATACATTACAAGCCGAATTAATGGTCTATTTCTACCCAGAAAAACACTCAACAGATGTGACTCACGCAGCGGCAATTAAACAAGCTCAAGACCAACGGGTTAGTGATATTCTGGCGTTACTCGATAATGAATTAGCGAACTCCACTTACCTCGTGGGTGATAGCATCAGCGCCTGTGACTACTTCCTGTTTATGCTCGCTGTGTGGGCTGATGAGATCACCAAGCCACCATTAGAATTTACTCATCTTGCTCGTTATTTACGTCAGTTAGCTAAGCAGCCTGAAATTATTAAGGCGTGCGAGACTGAAGGAGTGAGTTTGGCGCTTTATCAAGAGAATAAAGCATAGAATCATTAAATTGGATGGATAACCATGGCCCGTTTTGTTAATAAGTATTCGATTCTGACTACCGTCGGCTTACTTTTTCTTAGTTTCTTTTTCTTCATCAGTTTGTTGGGTGAAAATCATAAAATAGATAATCAAATAAAAGATTACCTTACCCAAATTCAAGCAGGAAATTATACTAAGTTATGTCTGCCGATTGCTTCTCATCAAACGGATACCCAAGCGTTAAATGAGCTACCCTGTCAAAATAAGAACTTCCTTTTACTGATTAGTTTATTAGAAAGCTTCTCACTATTAGACACTTCCAACTATGAAATCACCGTGAAACGCCATAACTTTTGGGTTCCTTTCATTTCAGACAGCCGTGTATCTGTCGGGGTAAGCCTATCCACCAAACAAGATAGAACGTTAACATCGGTACTAACGAGCCCTGAGCATCATTACATAGATAACCTATTCTCTGTAAAACGAGAAGGCTCTGGCTGGAAAATCGACGCTATCAGAATTAACCACGAACAATTCATCAATATAGTCCAGAACAACCAAACCTCTCTCGATTTTGAGAAATTTATCAGCCAGACAGAAGACGGCTTTAGACTTCATCACAATGTCATAAAAAAAGCGGATATGTCAGCAAAAGAGAAACATGTATTACGATTTAATTTAGAAAAAGTTGCTTCGTTGCTATGAAAAACAATCATGGGAAAAGCCACACTAATAGAAACGGCAAGGGTGATTGGTTTATTGATGTGATAACGAAATAACAGTAACAAAAATAGCCCACGGAAGATAACTTCTTCGAATATTGCCCCCATAATCATTACAGGAAAGGGGATGCCAGGAGTGACTCCCTCCTTAAATCGAGCTCATTTGAATAGAGGGGCATTAAGATTAAACCCACCTAATGAATGACAAAAAACTTACCCCCATTAATAGTTCGAGTGAAAGTAATACGTATAAAGAAAAAAACACCCCCTTCATTTTTCTAGGCCCCAATTTAAGGGCGTTGAAGCCCTTTCGTTATACTTAGTTAGATAAAGAAAGTTAATCAAAACCTTAATTAGCTTCCTGTACTATCATTAATTACTTTCGTCGCCTTTTTCTGACCAATACAACCTTTCAACAGCTATACATTGAAATTGAAAAAATACTAGGCCGCCAACTCCACCAAAAATTGCTATTAACCAAGGGTTGTCAATTTTTAATATATATTGAGCAAACATCAGTAATAGAAAAATACAAAAGAACCCCATATAAGGCCAACCTGTTTTAAAGGTTTTTCCATAGAGTTTTTTGTATACGAGTTTTTTTTCAGAATTTGACATTCCTTCTTCAAGGTGGAGCTGCTTATATGAACGATAAAACATAATCGAGCCTTTTATTTGCTTTACTTTCTAACTCACAAGAAACTGCACTCTTTAATACTGATAGAACCTCAGAAAAGAGAATTCATTACTTTCAATAAAATGACGTAGGTAATTCAATTTAAAAAATTAGTTTTCCTACTTTTTTGTCAAAGTAGTCAGACAGGAATTCCCTTTTAACTTATATATAAAAATACCAATCAAGAAACCGCTTAAATGTGCGGAATGGCTCGCATCATTTGATAAAATACTTAGCGACAATTCACTAAAAGCTAATATTGAGAGAAGAGAAATAATTATATTAAAATATTTTTTTTCATAATAATAACTAATTGCATAGGCTAGGAGTGTATACGCCCCACCTGATAAACCTAGTAATGCATCGAACGGAGTATGGTAAAAATGATTAACAGAAAAAGTTACTACATGAGAGCCAACAGCCCCTACATAAAATACGTAGAAAGTTAATAACGTCTTACGCATTGGAACCATTGAAGCGATGAGTATAGTCAATATGGTATTTACTAACCAGTGCTGAATGTCACTATGAAATAATGGGCCTAATAGAAATCTCCATAAAGAACTGATGCCAATTTCTGGATAATAATTTCCAAAAGAAATCACTAGTGTTTCAAAGTCACCTAGCAGCCTTGATAAATAAAACTGTGTAAGAATAATAAAAATTAAAAAGGGTGCGAAGGTTAGAAGAACGCTCGGAAAGGACTTTTTAAGTTCAAACAGAAACTCCACTTTTTGCTTGCAGTTATCAATACTCTTGGTACTTAAGCCCATATCCATTAATGCTATACTCAACAACATTACAAACAAAGTAATATGTGCAGTAGGCTGTGTAATGTCTCTAAAAAGAAATACAAAAGAAACTAATAGCATTGTAAAAAGTAGAAGAATAAAACTTTTCTTTACAGAATTTTTATAAGACTTAAAAAAACTATTTCCCAATGTAGAGTGGTGTGTAGGCAGGACAAAACTTCCGTTATCATCTTGGATAAGCCAGCCTTCAATAGGCCTCCATTCTTTAATAAATAATTCCACTGATTCCAGCTTTTGGGGAGTAGTATTATATCGTTTCACATTCATGCAATTAACCTAAACTTATGACTAAATGAGTACTACAGCAAACAGCCGTAGTACCACCGACTAACTTAGTCTTCCATCAGTGCAACACATGCAAGGACAGCAGCTGTAGCTATTAATCCCACACCAGTCATTCCGACAGCAAATGCAGCACCGGCAATAGCAGCTTCTGCAATTGCACCTTTCTCTGCACTCAACCCGCCATTAACCTGATCCATTTCACTCACACTTAATTCACGCATAATATTGTTCTCCATATCACCGATAAACTATCGGTATGTTTTTCATTATTTAGTTGATTGTATTAATGCAAAAACCAACCATTCCTTTTTACTTCATGCGGCGACAACCTCACTGCGCTGCCGCAAACTTAAGCTAGTCAACAAAATTGCATTGTGCAAATTTTATTCACAATTATTTTTATCACTTATTGTTTAGTAACAAAAAAGAACTAACATTAGCTTCGGTGAGGTGATTGTTTTAATATGGCATAGGTAGTGGTAATAAGGTTTTAAGCCAAGACAGCTAAGGTTAAGCCATCATTGATACACTATATTATTTGTACATATTTCCTAAAATAAGCGTCGTAACGCCCACTTAAATTAGAACAACTTCAATTAATGACTAAAAAAACTGATGACAAGCCAACGGCTGAAGAAAAAAAGAGCAAAGCAACGAAAAGCAAAACAGCTAAATCTTGGCGTAAGAAGCTATTAGTCTTAAGTGCTAAGCTGTTGCTAGTGATGTTTGCGGTTATTGGCGGCTATGGTATTTACCTTGATGGTAAAATTGAACAAAAGTTTTCTCATGACCACTGGGATATTCCAGCCAAAGTGTATGCTCAGTCATTAAGCCTTAAGCCAAGACAAGCGATAGCGCGTAATCAGGTCATTAATGAACTTGAAGAGTTAAATTATCGACGTGTTAGTAACCCAAGCTCTCCCGGTGAGTACTCAGTTTCAAAGACAAAAATCGATATCAATCGACGTGCCTTTAATTATGTTGACGGCCCCCACCCCGCTAAACGTGTAATGCTCAACTTCAAGGGCAGCTACCTTTCATCAATTACCACCCGAAACAATAAAGAGTCATTAACGCAATTTAATATTGAGCCTAAACTATTACAGCGTATTCGCAACAGCAGTAAAGAAGATCGATTATTTGTACCTCGAGAAGAGTTTCCTGAACTCCTTATTGCAGCGCTAATTCATATTGAAGATCGTAAGTTCTATCAACATAAAGGTATCGCTCCGCTATCAATTATTCGCGCCATGGTTGCCAATATAAAAGCTGGCCGTACTGTTCAAGGTGGTTCAACGTTAACTCAACAGCTAGTGAAGAATGTTTTTCTTACTCGTGAGCGTTCATTGTGGCGAAAGGTCAAAGAAGCTTATTACTCAATTTTAATCGAGTTTAAATATTCAAAGGATGAGTTACTTGAAATATACCTTAATGAGGTTTTCCTTGGACAAAATGGTGCGTTAAGTGTCAATGGTTTTGGCTTGGCTAGTGAATTCTATTTCGCCCGCCCAATCAATGAATTAACACCAGATCAAATCGCATTACTTGTCGCGATGATCAAAGGTCCTAGCTATTATAACCCTAAGCGTTATCAAGAGCGTGCGTTAAAACGCCGTAATTTAATTTTACGTCAACTCTTAAGTGAAGATTATATTTCAATCGCTCAGTATAAAAAGGCCGTTGACGCTAAACTCGGTTTAAAAAATAGTGTTGCTAAAAACGGTGAGTTTCATGGATTTATGTCGCTGGTTCGCCGCGAGTTAGCAACTCGTTTCACCCAAGACTTTTCTAAGAGCTCAGGGATTTCTATTTTCACCACCTTAGACAGTAGTGCACAGCGTTTTGCTCAGCAAAGCTTAACAAAACGAATTAAGCTGCTCGAGAAGTCAAAAAAGACCAATGATTTAGAAGGCGCAATGATTGTTGCCAATTATAAAACAGGGGAAATTAAAGCGATTGTTGAGGGGAAAAATAAAAACTTTGCTGGCTTTAATCGTGCTCTCAATGCAGTACGCCCTATAGGATCTTTAATTAAACCTTTTGTGTTAGCCACAGCCCTTGAGGATGCCGCGCGTTATAATCTAGCGACCCCACTTAAGGATAAGCCAATTTCCCTTAAAGACGGCGAAGGTAATACTTGGAAGCCGCTCAATTACGATAAAAAATATCGTGAACAGACCAACTTATTCGATGCCTTAACTCATTCTTATAACATTCCTTTTGTAAATCTTGGTATGGACGTGGGCCTTGATAATATCTCTTATACCTTAAATCGTGCAGGCTGGAATAATGAAGTTAAGTTGTTACCATCGATGCTACTTGGTGCACTCGAGTCAAGCCCATGGCAAATGACTCAGCTGTATCAAAGCCTAGCTAACCAAGGCGAAAAGCTCACACTACACGCGGTGATTGCTGTCACCAACGACAGTAACGACACGTTTTATGGGTATAATAAAATCCCCGTGCAAGCCATTAGTCCTCCAGCCGCCTATTTAACAAAATATGCTATGGCACAAGTTACAAAAACAGGCACAGCAAAATCTTTAACTTGGCGTAATAAAGGCAAACGATTAGCTGGTAAAACGGGAACAACCGATGACTTACGGGATAGCTGGTATGCGGGGTTTGATAATAATGAAGCTACCGTGGTATGGCTTGGCCGTGATGATAATAAACCGACAGGCTTAACGGGGAGTTCCGGTGCTTTAACCGTCTATAGTGACTTTGTAAAACAGCGTGGCGGCGTTTCACTTTCGCTAAAACAGCCAACACAAATCACCACGGGTTACTTTAATAGTTTCAGTGGTGTCGCTAGTGCTAAAGGCTGTCGTGATGCTGTCACGATGCCTGTATTAGCTGCAGCATGGCAAGGTGGGCATGGTTGTAATACACCTAAGAAGAAGCAATCTGTATTTAGTGATTTCTTTGATAGTTTTACAGAATAGTAGCGCGGCATTGAGTAAAGCGAGATCCTGACTAAAAGCATGTCAGGACGACGAAGTGGTGGCATGTCAAGACGTCACAGTGGTGGCATATCAGGACGTCACAGTGGTGGCATGTCAGGACGTCACAGTGGTGGTATGTCAAGACGTTACAATGGTGGCATGTCAGGGTGACAAAGTAACGAAGAGTAGCTTACCGATTCTTCGTTACTAATATCGTTTCTAATACCGCAGCGGCGACGATTAATGCGCCACCAATATAGACCATGCTACTAGGCCATTGCCCTAAAATGAGAGCTGCCAGTGCCACACCATAGAGAGGTTGCAAACAGGAGATTAAGCCTGCGGTTTTAGCCGAGAGTTGCCTAAAGCAATGTGCTAAAAACGCATGGGGCGCGGCAGTAAAAATAACCGATAACACCACTAATAGGCCCAGCTCACCAACAGCACCGTCGTGCCATACACCCGTCATTTCTAGCGGGTTAAAATCAACAAATGACACCAACATCAATGACACAACCAAGGTTTGGTAGAACATGGCTTGGGTGCCTTTATAATGACTGAAATACTGTTTATGCAGCACATTGCGCAGCGCAAATAAAAAGCCAGACACCACCCCAATCACCACACCAAGTGTTGTATCATTTTGCATAGAAAGTTCAGGAACAAGCAGTAATACCCCGATAAAAACGGCGATAGCGCAGAGTATGTCACGACGGTGGGCACGGGTTTTATTAAACAGTGGTTCTAGAAATACGGTGACCACGGGATAACAAAAAAATGCCAACATCCCAACGGCAACTCCCGCCAATTGCATTGCATAAAAATAAGTGACCCAGTGTAAACCAATCAGCACGCCTAGTATTAAAGCGACTTTATAGTCTGTGGCATTGTTTAGTAATAAGTTGTCACGCTGAAACTTGATCATCACGGCTAATGCACAAGCAGCTAAACCACTACGGAACATAGTAATATCAAGTGCAGACCAAGGGAGAAGGTGTGAAAATAACGCAGTACCGCCAAAAAGCAGTACTGCGAAATGAAGTTGAACTAAGCTTTTACTTTGCTCGTTCACTCAGACAATTAACTTGCTGAATCAGTTGATTCGTCAGAGGCTTGCTCTGTTAAATCCTGTGCAGCTTCAACGTTTGATGCTACCGATTGCTTGGTTGCTTTTAATTGAGCCATTGGCTGACCTAATCGTGTCACCACTTCTGGCTCAAGATAAGGTTCGAACTGCTCAAGCATTTGATCACCGAACAACATCACCACTGTACTACCTAGTTTAAAGCGCCCCATTTCATCACCCTTTTTGAAGGTGATAGCTTCATCACCATCAGCAGGATAATCCCAGCTATCTAATTGGTTGCTTGGTGGTGTCACTGTGCCGTGCCATGTAGTTTCAATGCTAGCCACAATTGTTGCACCAACTAACACCATCGCCATCGGGCCAAACTCAGTATCAAAAATCGCAGCAACACGCTCATTACGAGCAAATAGCCCAGGAACATTTTGTGCTGTTAGCGGGTTAACAGAAAATAAGTCACCTGGCACATATACCATTTCACGCAATGTGGCATCCATTGGCATGTGAATACGGTGGTAATCTTTTGGCGCTAAATAGATTGTCGCAAAGTGCCCGTTGGCAAATGGTTTAGCACGCTCTTTATCGCCGCCAAGCAAAGTAAAGGCAGAATAATCATGGCCTTTAGCTTGAATAATACGCCCGGCTTTTGTTGGGCCTAACTGGCTTACACAACCATCAACGGGTAATACAACATCGGTGTCACTAATTGGACGTAAGCCCGGCTTTAGTGCGCGAGTAAAGAAATCGTTAAAGGTACGATATTCTTTAGCACTTTCACGCTCAGCTTCTGACATATCGATGCCATATTGCTTAATAAACCAGTTGATAAAACCCGTTGTGATGCCGCCACATTCTTTTGCTGCAAAACGCCCCATCAAGCGTGATATTCCATGCTTAGGTAAACAATATTGGCTAACAATTTTAAACTTATCGGTAAAACTCACGGATACTTCCTTAATTAGAACCGCCTGGGTGGCGATTTGGTTTATTATTTTCTAGTGAATCGAGAATACGATGATAATTTTCAAAGCGCTCGAAATCAATTTTTTCATCTTCTACAGCTTGAGCCAAGATACAACCGGGGTCATCTCGGTGTTTACAGTCTCTAAACTTACAGCCGCCGAGAAAGTCTCTAAACTCAATAAAACACCACGCAATACGCTCTGGGTCTAGATGCCACAAGCCAAACTCACGCACACCTGGGCTATCAATTAAATCACCACCGTGTTCAAAATGAAGTAGTTTTGCAGTGGTAGTCGTGTGCATCCCCAAACCTGATGTGTCAGAGATATCACCCACTTGTAGCTCAGCATTAGGCATCAGGGCATTAATTAACGATGATTTACCAACACCCGATTGACCAACAAAAATGCTGACCTTATCTTTGAGCATTTGATTTAATTTTTCAACACCTTCTCCCGTATGACTCGACAGCATGATTACTTCGTAACCAATTTGGCGATACGGTTCTAGCATTTCATCAAGTAATGCCATGCCTTCATCATCCAATAAATCAATTTTATTTAAAACAATGATTGGTTTGATTTCAACGTCTTCAGAGGCTACTAGATAGCGGTCTACGATTTGAGTGGAAAAGGCAGGAGCAACAGAAGAAACAATAAAGATTTGATCGATATTAGCGGCAACAACCTTAATGCCGTCATAGAAGTCAGGGCGAGTTAATTCACTAACACGCTCATGAACTGCTTCAACGACCCCGCTAATACCAGATAAAACCTCATTACCTTTACGCCAAACAACCTTGTCACCAGTAACTAGCGAGCCTGCGGTGCGGCGGATGTTACAACGAAAGACTTGTCCTTCGTTATCTTCAATATCAGCATGTTGGCCATAACGACTAATTACCAAGCCCGTTTCTTGAGTACCAAGCTGGTCAGCCTGCCACTGGACTTGTTGCTCTTTCTTCTTCGATGACGATATACGTTTTTTTTGATTGGAGCTAACGCGGCGCTGTTGCCCCTTCGTTAATTTCTTTTGTTTAGCCAAAGGTTTCTTCTAAATGTGTCTTGAATGAGTAAAGATTGTCTTAATCATACTATGTACAGCACAAAATAACATAGATAAAGGCGATTATTGAATGGTAGATTGAGCAAAACTAACCCGTATCAATAAATAATAAGAGAGATTAGCGCTTACTCTCAATACACTGATATACTATCAGCATTAAAAATTAGCCAAGAAGTTCTTTATGCAATCATCACAGAAAAATAAGCACAACCTCGTTTGGGTCGATTTAGAAATGACAGGGTTAAACCCTGACACTGACCGCGTGATAGAGATTGCAACCATCGTGACTGATAGTGAATTAAATACACTCGCTGAAGGGCCAGTATTAGCCATCCACCAGCCTCAATCGGCTCTTGATGCGATGGACGAGTGGAATACTACTCATCATAACGCCTCTGGATTAGTCAAACGTGTTCAAGAAAGTACAATCTCAGAACAAGACGCGATTGAACAAACGATTGCCTTTCTAACGCCATGGGTTGGACAGGGTGAATCTCCAATGTGTGGTAATAGTATCGGCCAAGACCGCCGTTTTATGGCGCGTCACATGCCTGAACTAGAGGCCTTCTTTCACTATCGTAATATTGATGTGAGCACAATAAAAGAGTTAGCGCGCCGTTGGGAGCCCGAAATGCTCAAAGGTTTTTCAAAGCAAGGTACTCATAAAGCCTTAGACGACATTAGAGAGTCCATTGCTGAGCTGCGTTATTACCGCGAGCATTTTTTTAAGCAATAACGATTTTTTTGTCAATTTAGCGCATAAAAATGACAGTTTTTAAGCAATCGAGCCGCTAAGCGAAAAAAACACTTGCAGCTTAGCTCAATTTACTTATAATGCGCTTCACTTTCTTAGGCACCAGTCTTAGAAAGCGTAGTAAATATTGCGACTTTAGCTCAGCTGGTAGAGCGCGACCTTGCCAAGGTCGAGGTCACGAGTTCGAACCTCGTAAGTCGCTCCAATTTACTATCTATCCAATATAGACAATGTTTATATATGATGCGACTTTAGCTCAGCTGGTAGAGCGCGACCTTGCCAAGGTCGAGGTCACGAGTTCGAACCTCGTAAGTCGCTCCAAATATTCACAACATTGAATCTATCTTGATGCGACTTTAGCTCAGCTGGTAGAGCGCGACCTTGCCAAGGTCGAGGTCACGAGTTCGAACCTCGTAAGTCGCTCCAAAATTCTTCTTGAAATATCTTTATCTATAATCCTCTTACTTAAGAATTAACCATCGGCTCATGTCTAAATACAACTTTGTCACGCCCCGAATTTTTCGCTAAATATAATGACTGATCAGCATCATTGACTAAGTCTGACATCAACTCAAACAAGTTATCGTGCCACTCACTTACCCCAATACTCACAGTAACAGGGACCGTGATGCCATTAACTACCGGGTTAAGAGCTTTTATTTTTTTCCTTAAACGCTCAGCTATCTGCAGTGCATGTTGCGCGTTGGTATTTGGCATTATCACAACAAATTCTTCACCGCCAATTCTGGCTACCGTATCACTCCCTCTGGCAGCACTTTTACAAGCCTGATAAAAGCGAATTAGCACTTCATCGCCCACAAGGTGTCCATAGCTATCGTTGATTTGTTTAAAGTGGTCAATATCTAGCATCATAATTGAAAGCGGAGCCTTCACTGCTTGCATTGATATGATGGCATTTTGCAAGGCCGTATCAAAGTGATGACGATTTACAGCACCAGTCAGAGCATCCGTTTCTGCTAATGACCTAAAGTGCTTTGTTTCTGAATGGCTTTGTTCTAACAATTCTTGTTGTTGCTCAACCATCGCTCGCATGACATCGACTTGCAGTAACTTGCGTCTTAGTTTTTCATAAGCGCGGTATATATTTCCAATTTCATCTTGTTCATTAAATTGATGCAACCGAACACCTCTATCTCCTGAGGACACTTTATTTAACGCACTAGTTACTTGCCGAATCGGAAAAATAATACTGTGATTTAATACCACGACAAAACAAATACTCAAAACAACAATGAGTGCCACCGCTATAATGATCTGTTCACTACCTTGATGAAGGCTAGTAATCTTAGCCTTGGCTTTTTCATCTAGCGATAAAATAAGCTGATCGGTAAATAGTTTTAATTGATCCATTTCTTGTGACATCACCACAAACCAATGATCACCTTGCACCTCTTTTGGCAATACACTTAAAGCAATCATCTCTTTTCTGATTTTTTTCTCTATCGTTAGTGGCAAACAGAATTGAGCACACACTTGCTTTTGTTGGTTCGTTGCAAAGTTATCAAAGGTCCGTAGAGCATTGCGCTGCATACCAATGAGTAGACTGATCTCACGGCTATCATCCAAGCGCCCCTGACCTGTCTCAATGATTCTGACCCCTTCTGCTCGAATCTGACCTAAATACTCTTTATAAAGTAGCATCGAGTTAATCGTTGAAATACTACTCATTAGCTCATGATCAACATCCAAATTAATCAAACGATCGGTTTTAGATAACAACATGTCAATCAATGTCGAATAAGCATTAAATATCTGCTCAAAGCTCACTTGATTACTGTCAAAGGCGAGTCGGTTTTTTTGCAAAGACTTTAGTTCAGTTTGAGCCTGTGGCAAGCCTTCCATGATAACCTGTTTAACTTGAGGCTCTACGGAGTGCTCTAAATGCTGCCAAAAAACGGCATTTAATTCGTCTGTTTTATTTCTGCGATCTGTGAGTGCGATGTTAAAACTTTTATAATTCGAGCTCATCAAGCCCGTCGTTAACCCCCGCTCAGCTTGTAATGAATGCGTCAGTGCATTGACATTAGCTAGTACGGTGCCCATACCAGACAACAACTGCATGTGTTGATAGTTTTGTACATTATTACCTAATAACACCATGCATAAGAAAGCCACACCAATAAAGGGAAAGAGAATAGAAATTAATACGCGATTAGATAAAGGAATACGATTAGCTAATTGGGATGAGAGACGCTGTAACAAGCTCTCATTAGCTTGCTCTTTTGCGCTTAGCTTTGTTTGATACACATGTTGGCTATAGTCTAAATCCTCAATTAAGATATGATTGACCAGCCAATGGTGAAGGAAATCAAGGATAACTTCTAATATTCCCTCTTCACACTCATCTTGCCAACGCTTTTTTAATTGCGCCAGCTGTTTGAAAAACGCTTGATGGGAATCACAATGTTCAGCGTAATGAGCATAGCCTATATCACTTAATAACCTCTCTTCACGTTCAAAGTGCTCTTGAACATATTGCTCCAACTGCTCAAAGGTCTCTTCGATATATTGTTGCTGTCCACTCTCCCCTACAGCATTAGACAATTCGGCCAATAATCTAATGATTTTTTTATGATCATTGTCGATGGAATCGACGCCCACACTCATGCCAGCATTCCATTCTAGCTTTATCATCAAACACATCCCTCATAAACGATGATTAAATATACCTACATAGTTCAAAAATTGAAATAATCAAAATTAAGCTCGTTGATATAAATCAAATCGAAACGCTTTACTTAAAGAAAAAGGGAAAGTCAATCACATTTATCAATCACTCCTTTCCCTTGCAATGAAATAAAAAGGACAATTTTCTTACCCTTTAGCTCTTAGGGCATTGTTGGATCTCACTTTTTAAACTAGCGTTTATTTTGTTTTTACAAATCACTATAACTCAGCTATATTCCGCAAACTGAGTATTTACTCTAATTCATCTGATAAGCGCTTAATAGACAACCCCTGCTAAGTCTTTATCAGATGAACCTCAAATCTGTCTAATGGTATCTATAATAATGATAAAAAGAATAACTCTTTCTTTAGTAGCACTCGCTGTTGCAAGTACTTTTACGGCCCCGACTCAAGCGGCTGGCTTCAAACTCTATGAGCAATCAACTAGTGCGATGGGCAATGCTTATGCTGGGCGAGGAGCTCAGATCAATGATGCGAGTGTAGGTTACTCAAATCCTGCGGCGTTCGTTAAACTTGACCAAGCACAGTATAGTGTTGGCCTCAATGTACTCAATCTAGATGGTGAGTTTAAAAATGCCAAAGCTACCAGTGCACCGGGCTTGCCGGTAACAGGAAAAGAAGCCGATACCTTATCAAGTATTTCAGCCATTCCACACTTTCATTATTACCAGCCGCTTAATAATAAACTGGGCTTTGGTTTATCTGTTGCTGTACCTTTTGCCACATCAAGTGAATATGAAGATGACTTTGTCGGTCGTTACTTTGCTAAGCAAACGGAATTTAAGGTTATTTCAGTACAACCAGCCATTAGTTACCTTGTTAATGACAAATTATCAATCGGTGCAGCAGTGGCAATTAACTACGCTAGCGGTACCTTAAGTAAATTTAAAGATCATAACGGCTTATGTGAGATTGGTTCAGGGATCAACGCCACCTATAGCCAACTAAGCCAAGGAACATTTAACGATGTTGCCCAATCCGCATATTGCGATAGTTTTTACGAAGTCTCTGGCGATGATTTAAAGTTAAGCTATACCTTAGGTTTGCATTATCAAGCCACTGATGCACTAGCGCTAGCATTAAGCTACCAGTCTGCCGTTGATTATACCCTTGAAGGTGACTCAACTATCAATAACACGCCAATCACAGGTGAGTTTGTCCCTTTTACTCCAAATCCTGAGCAATACTGGACTGCACCGACGATTCCAGGGATTGTCGATGGTTCTAAGATGCCAGTGGTTGATTTAACTACAGGTAAGTTAGCTGTTTCACCAGCAAAGTCGGAAGCGTCGACACTTGACCTTAATACACCAATGAGTGTGGCGTTAAGCGCTGATTATAAAGTTAACACCGAGTTATCAATACAGCTGGGAGCAATTTGGACTCAGTGGAGTAAATTTACTGACATTTCCGTATTATCAGCGGACTCAAAGCCAAGTATTAGCGCTAGCACTCAACAAGAGCAAAACCTTAATGCACCGGGACATATCGGCTACATTCCTGAATATTGGCAAGATGTATGGGCATACTCAGTTGGTGCAACTTATCAAGTAAACGATCAATGGCAAATTAAGGCTGGTATTGCAGAAGATAAGTCTCCAGTAAACGGTCAATATCGTAGTGCGCGTATTCCAGCCAATGACCGTACTTGGTTAACTGTTGGAGCGAATTACCAAAACAATGAAAGCTGGAATGTAGACTTCGCTGCAGGCTTGATGCACATGAAAGAAACAACTGTCATCGATGGTGAGTATAATGCGCAAGACGTGGCACTATATAACAGTATGTACCAAGCAGATTATAAGATTAACGCTTACGTTGTGTCGTTGCAGTTTAATTACTTCCTATAATCTGGCGTACGATTTAAACCCAGTTAGCGCTCCTGCCTGCGTCGTTCTGAAAATGTTGTATTCAGGCCTCGCTTTAGGGTTTAAACGAAAGATTCCGGCTAAAACAATGCCGGAACGACAACTTTTAGGGCTGACAACCTCGTCATATTATAGAAGAGTTAGCGCTCCTGCCTGCGTCGTTCTGAAAATGTTTTATTCAGGCCTCGCTTTAGGGTTTAAACGAGAGATTCCGGCTAAAACAATGCCGGAACGACAACTTTTAGGGCTGACAATCTCGTCATATCATAGAAGAGTTAGCGCTCCTGCCTGCGTCGTTCTGAAAATGTTTTATTCAGGCCTCGCTTTAGGGTTTAAACGAGAGATTCCGGCTAAAACAATGCCGGAACGACAACTTTTAGGGCTGACAACCTCGTCATATTATAGAAGAGTTAGTACTCCTGCCTGCGTCGTCCTGAAAATGTTTTATTCAGGACCTCGCTTTAGGGTTTAAACGAGAGATTCCGGCTAAAACAATGCCGGAACGACAACTTTTAGGACTGATACTATCCCTGCTTAGTGACTAGGTGCATAGTGATAATGTCCGGTAATTTTAAAATCAAATAACATATCTTCAAGTACGGGCCCTCGCCCGATATTATGCGAGATAAGAGGGTTGCCTGTAGTAGGTGATAATTTATCTGTCACAATACCGATATGGGGTAAATTACCCGGAAGCAGCCACGTCACCAAGTTACCCGGTTTATAATCCCCGCTATCCTCTGTCACAGGGAGCTTCTTGCCATGCCTTGCAAAGAATGTTTTGAGGTTTGGTACTCTACGATGATCAATATTGGGATCCGTTCTTATTAAACCCCAAATGCGTTTAGAAGGGTAATGTGCAAAGTTCGCCTTCATATCCTGGTGCACTAATAACTGCAGATCAATACCTAAACTGCGATACGCACGGATAACCACATCGGTGCACACACCAATATTAGGTGGTACATCACCATTAGGGAAAGCAATAGCAATGTAACGACCGTCATAGGTCACGGCATGCTTTGTACGCTCAATGGCTGCGGAGGCCAGCTCATCACTAAAGTTTGCATTAGCCTCAATAGCGGGCACGAATAAGCATAAAACAAACAGGCTATTTCTTATCATGATGTCTCTAAACTCGATTAAATAGATATAGAGCTAACATAAAAGTAGCAGCCTTAACACAAACTGACTTCCCTCTCACAACTCAAAAAGTTCCGCTTTACCTCACAACAATTTCAATAACTCTAACAACCTTTGATTCAAATCAATAAAGCCCATCACATCACGTCTTTCACTTGATTTACATCAATTTTCAACTTTTCAAAATACCCATAATAGCCGTATTGAATTTACAAACTTATTTCGTTCCTCAAGGATACTCAAAATGAAAAAGACATTATTAAACGTTGCCCTTCTTGCTGCTCTTTCTTCTTCAGCTGCCGTTGCTACTGCAAACGAAGCAGGTGATATCATTGTTCGTGCAGGTTTAACAAATGTTGCATTATCTGATGACAAGCCAACTATCTACGCTGCAGACATGACGGTTCATTTAGCCGAAGGTGGCCCTGCATTAAAAGCATCTGTTGAAGATGACACTCAATTAGGCCTAAACCTAGCGTATTTCGTGACTGACCGCGTTGCAATTGAACTATTAGCAGCGACACCATTTAGCCACGACTTAAATGTTCATGTTGGTGATACTACACTAAACCTAGGTAGCACTAAGCACCTACCACCAGTATTAAGTGCACTTTACTACTTCAACGAGCCAACATCGAAAATTCAACCATACGCTGGTATCGGTATTAACTACACTGTATTTTTCGATGATAACTTCAACAGCACAATGAGCGGTGATGCAGTTCAAGTTGGCGCATTAAACGATACATCAATTGCTGACTTAGCACCGGCGTTAGGCTTACCAGCGGGTACAGAGTCTGTTGGCCTTCAAGCTAAAGATTTAAATCTTAAAAACTCTTGGGGCTTAGCGGCACAGTTTGGTGTTGATTACCACCTAGAAGATAACTTCATTATCAACGCATCGGTTCGTTACATCGATATCGATACTACTGCAACATTCAAAGCAACAGCTTTAGAAGTGCCAGGAAAAGTAAGTGTTAACCTAAACCCATTAGTTTACACTCTATCAGTTGGTTACAAATTCTAATTAGTTTTTTACACTAATTGATGAAAGGCGCGCTAAGAGATTAGCGCGCCTTTTTTGTGGCTCAATCAGAATGCCAACCATATCGTCGACCCGATAGTCTTTTAAGCCGGGAGCTGCTTACGTAAACTGTGCTGGTGAATGTGGTGGCAGCCTCGTGAGGTTCCCGCTTAAAAAACTGCGGGAACGACGGGAGAGATAACTGCAAGATGATTATCCCAACGTACTGTATTGTGGTTGGCTAGCGTCTTTAACCCCGCTGGTGCCTGCGTTGTTATAACCTGACTCGCCAATCTGCCCTTTCCATTGCTCATAAAGAACTTCCTTTTGACAACCCCGACACCTGCACAGTCTTTAAAACGCTCGGATGACAATAAGTTTAAAGAGACTAAATCCCAATAACTAACTAAGCCACCTCGAGGACACGTCACCGCAGCCACTTGATGATGACTATCGATAGCAACACTTGCGGTATAACCATTCATGCTTTGCCATAAGTTATCATTAGCAACTAAAGGGCGTAATTTAGACTCACCGTGATGGGAGTAGATCAAGGGCTCTATGTGCGCTAGAGGTTGCTGCAATTGAGCACCAATAATGACTTGCCCCGTTTGGCTCACGGCAAGGTGGCGTAAACTAGCTTGGTGATGTTGCGGCTGATAGCTCGCTAGCACTTTACCACTCTCAACGTCTAAATAACTCAGGTTTGGTTGCATAGTCGTTAAGTTAAGCTTCTCTCTTGGCTTGTCTGGATGGGTAAAGATCCCACCATTAGCCACCGCCAAGGTGTTATTATCCGGCATTATCACGCATTGGTGAGGCCCAACACCACCAGCGCTCATTTGAGATAACAACTGATAGTTGTTGGCATCACGTATGGTAATCACCCCCAAGGGTGCTTGAGTCCCCTGCCCGCGGCTGGAAAGCGGCTCGACTTTATTCTCGGTACAAAATAAATAACGACCGCTAGCATCAAAACAACCATGACCATAAAAGTGATAGGACGGTTGCGGTTTAAACTGATTAGTAATTTCACCCGTCAGGCCATTCACTTCTATCGCAAAGTAGCCCGGTCGCCGTGCAAACACCAGTGCATGATGTGGCTTATTAGGCACAGCAACAACATCGTGCCCTCGACTAGGCAGCTTCACTTTACTTATCAACTGACCCAACTTGTCAAAAAAGCCTAAGAAATAGCCTGACGTTTTGCCCTGACTGCCAGTTAGCTTTAAGGCACTGGCAAATAACACCCTATCAGCACCAGCGGTCAGCGGCTTACAGCCACCTAACAAGCCTACGCCGACTGCACCAGTAGTTAAACCACAACCGAGTTTTACTGCCTGTTGTATAAAATGACGACGAGACTGGTTTATCACTTAGTCACCGTCATTTGAATTAAAGCCAAGGCTAATGCCTAGTGTTTTAACAAAGTCCACTTTCACCTGATCTTCTAGCTTATTTAATGAAGCTGATATCTTTTCCAACTCGGCTTTGCCATCAGGCGTTTGCACTAACTGGTTAAAATCCTCATCAAGTGCTTCAGCTAACTGCGCAGTCAACACTAACTGGGCATTAATTGCATCAGCTAATTGTTGATCTTGATGGCTGCGAATTAAAATATCATCTAAACCAAAATTACTATTCGCCTGAAAGACTTCACTAAAAGCACGAACATTCATCACCAGATTACTAGCACTGGCATTTGCGATAGCACTTTCAGCGGCTCTTGTTTCATCAGCAACTGAATCTACTTTTCTCGCACGCACAATTTCAATTTGCGCCACTAAGTTTGAAACCAACTCCTCAACGGCATCTTGAGTGCTATCAAACTCACCTTGGCCATTAATCAGATCACTTTTAGTCGTGTTCACCCAGCCTTGCTCCACTTCCTGCGAGATTAAGACGATATTGGCCGCAATCGCATTCATCACTTCACAACGTTTCGCCATGTCGCTAGCAACTAACAACGCATTATCATTATCGGCAAAAATGATACGTTCTAATGCTGGTAACCCTTGTCCGCCAACATTTTGCGTCGCTAAGAATGGTTGGTCGATAACATTCGGGTTTAGTAGCAAATCGGTTACACCGCGCTCAACGGCATCATTGGAGTCTGGCCAAAATTGAATTCTAAACCAACGATTCTGACTAGCAATAGGGCCAACTTTAAGCCACTGAACTTGTTGCCATGCTTGATTGGCCTGTTGCCAACTTTGTTGTAACGCTGTTAAGTCACTATCCGCAGCGGTCTCTAAGCTACAAAACTGAGTAATTGCCTGTTGTGACGCCTCAAAACGCTCACGCATTTGTGCGTAGTGAGGAAGGATCACTTGGTCAGCCATATCGGTGAGATACAGGGTGAACGCTTCCCCTTGCTCGATTACAACGGGTGTTGCATCACCCTCTGGGGCTGGATTAGACGCTTTTTTGTCTTCCGTTTCCCCGCCACCACCACAGGCAATGAGTAGCGATGTTAATAGTGCTGCAGCGGTATATTTTGCGTAACGTTGCCATTGGGATAGCGTTGAATTTTGTTGTTTAAGCATGAGTATTAATTCCTTTAAAATTGCTTATTGCTAAATTGCACGGACAAAGGCAATAAGCGCTTCACGCTCAGCTTTTGATAATGCTTTAAAGTGTTGTTGGCTTGCCGTGGCCTCACCGCCATGCCAGAGAATGGCTTCACTGATAGTACGTGCCCGGCCATCGTGTAAGAACTGTTGTTTACCTTGAATTCTCTGTTGCATACCTATGCCCCACAATGGTGGTGTACGCCATTCACGACCCGTTGCAGAGTATTCATGTACACCATCGGCTAGCCCCTCTCCCATATCGTGTAATGCGAGGTCGGTGTACGGCCAAATCGTTAAACCCGCTAAACTTTGTTCAGGGTAATTAGTGTCAGTGACATAGCTCGGGCGATGGCATTGATGACAGCCACCTTGATAAAATAACTTGCGACCGGTTTGCACCTGCTGAGTTTGTAATTGACGCGTTGGCGGCACCCCAATATGCAAGCTAAAACTCATCGTTAAATCAAATAACTTTTGGTTGATTTCTAGTTGCTGTGTAGGCGCACCTAACGCCGCTGCTTGTAAACACCCGGCTTGATGCCCTGTACATATTTCATCATTAAACATTGGGTTAGTGATGCCTATGTCAGTGACAAAGGCGGCCGCAACCTGCTGCTCAAGCGTGGGGTGTTTCGCTTTAAAACCAAAGCGTCCTACCGCCATTTTTTTGCTGCTTGCGGCCACTACACGATTGTATTTCGCACTGATGCCGTCGCCATTGCTGTCCTCAATATCTTCTTGCGCTAATAAATCGTGCTCTTTAATCGCATCTAATAAACCCATGCCATAAATGTTGGGGCCAAAACGCGGTGAAATACCTATTCCTTGCGCCAAGGGGCCGTAAGCTAAATCACTCAACTTGATTAAGGGCTTGCGTAGTTGGTAAGTTTCGCCATCGTCAAACTTGCCATTAATGTATTGATAAGTTAATGACAGCTTCGCTTCCGGCTTCACTGGCTGCTTCATCGCTGAGTGGCGATAGTCAATGGCACGCACTTGCACCTGCCCCCCATAAATAGGGTCAACCATTGGTAAAGTGCCAGATGTTGAACCTAAACGAACTAGCAAACCTGAGCCTTTGATACTTCCCTCTTGTTCAGCACGCCCACGCCCACCTTTGCTGTGACAAGTGACGCATGAACGGGTATTAAAGAGCGGACCTAAACCATCACGATCGTCAGTTGAACTAGGCGAGATCACCCAAGGATCTTTAAAAAACGTTAAACCACTCCAAAACGCGAGTTTATCCATACTTTCAATGTGATTGCCCGGTTGGATAAAGGTGCGCTTATCAAGTCGTTTAACCGTAGCCTTGCCTCCTGGCTTAAGCTCGCTGCTGTTAAACCCCGGAACAGCGTGCTCATTACAGCCAGTCAGTGCTGCCACTGCAATTAACGCAGCAGCAGTAAACATAAATCTATACATCTCAACAACTCAAGTTACAGTGAATTTAAAAAACTAAGCAATTGGTCTCGCTCGACTTTACTTAAGTTCACAAAGGCTTTCTGACTGTTGCTGGCCTCACCGCCATGCCACAAGATAGCCTCAGCAATAGTGCGAGCTCGACCATCATGAAGGAACGTTGCTTTCGGGTTTACCGTTTTAACAAGACCAAGCCCCCATAACGCTGGGGTTTTCCACTCACGACCATCAGCCTGTCCTTCTGGGCGATCATCTGCTAGCCCTTCACAGCGTTGCACATACATGCAGCTGTTACCGCTTGTACAACTTGCACCGTCGGCTAACTCACGGGTAATCTTACAACTACCGCCCATATCATGGAGTAACAAGTCGGTATACGGATAGATAGTTTGGTTAGCTAAATAATCCAGTGGTTCAGCATCAGGTAAAAGGGTCGATAACATCACTTCCCCCAATAAGCTTCCCGGCGCCTCACCAGTGACATGACGCGGTGTATGACAATCGACACAGCCACTGTTAAAAAATAGTGTGCGGCCCGCGGTTACATCGGCCTGCCATTGTTCAGTCGTCGTATCAAAGCCACGGCGCGCAGGCACGGCTAATACTCGGGTGTAAAACTCAACTAACGCTAATTCACGGTCGGTTATATCGATATCTTCACCAACGGTAGTCTCTTGCTCTGCAACGCTTAAGCAAGCCACTTGCAGTTCGGTACAAGGCTCTTGTTTAAATAAAGAATTGGTGATACCCATGTCGCCGCGATAAGCCCCCGCAGACTGTTGTAATACCGTTGGGTTTGTTGATTTGTAACCAAAACGCCCTAGCTTTTGTTCTCCGGTCATGGTTTCGTTAACAAACACTGCGCGGCCAGAGATACCGTCGTTATTACTATCGTCAGGATCAGCCAAAGCCACGATAGTGTCCGCCTTTATCACTTCCAATAAGCCTGCTCCAAAGACACTTGGCGTGACACGAGGCGATAAGCGCACATCTCCATTAAACTCGCCAAATGATAAATCTTTTACGTAGTAAGTCGGTTTGCGCAGCTGATAACTTTCACCATCGGCATATTGGCCATTAATGGTTTCATATTTTATAAAGGCAAACGCTTCGCCGTATAGTTCGTCACCATTAATCGACCCTTGGGCTTTCGGTAAGCCGGCATCACGATCAGATGTGGTAAAAGATTGCACAGCAAACGTTTGTAACTGACCACCATAGACTGGATCAGGGTTGCCTTGGCTATCACCAATACGTAAAAACATGCTACGCATTGCTTCTACTGGAGAGGCAGGAACTACGCCACGGCCATCTTTTAAATGACAACCCTGACAGCTCGCTGCATTCATTAACGGCCCCATGCCATCATGAGGAGTTCTAAAGATATGATCGCCAGCAGTAAAGTTAGCATCTTGAGAAAAGTTACCAGCCACAGCCAATGCTCGTTGCTCAAAAGCTTCACTATTAAAAATAAAACTAGTGACCGCACCACCCGCCAAATGCTCACCAGAGATTATTTCTGACGCCGTTAATGGCGTTAATCCACTGTGATCTTTCGCAGGCTTCACTGGTGCAGGATTAGGCTCTGGTTCCGGCTGTACTGTGGGCTTCTTATCCGAGCCACCACAACCAGCTAACATACCGACCACAACAACTGATGTGAATAACTTACTTTTGTGTCCTAACAAACTGCTAAACGATTGATTCATAATCATTACTTTTTATAGGGTTATAAACGCAAAAAATAGGCTCTTAATTAAAAGAGCCTATTACACTATCGAGAAATTATTTTTATCTACTAGATATCTTGATCGGTATCATCACGTAAATCGGCAGTTTCAACATTAAGCACCTGTGCTGCTAACTCAATTTGATCGGTTTGTTTAACTAACGCTGCAATAACGGCAACGACATTTGGTTGTGATACACTTTGTTGAATTAGGTTATCAAACGGTACGCCAGTCTTCGCTTTAGTATCAATAACAGCAGCGCTAGCCATGGTTTTTTCTAATGCACCGCGTAGGTCATTTGCTAACTCATGGTTTTTTTCCACGACAAGTAAGTCATGAAGCGATGCGCCTTCAATCACTTCGCCATCAACGCGTACGTAGCGACCTAAGTAAGAATTTTGAACGCCTTTCGCATTTAAGAAGATGTCGCGGTGCGTGTTATCAGAGAAACAAGAATGCTCATCTTCTTGAGAGTTAGTGGTTAGCGCGATGTTAATTCGTTCACCTGCTAATTCACCAAAGCTTAAGCGACCCATGCCACCCAGCATTAGGCCAAGAGATTCATCACCACCTGCCACGAAGTTAGCATAGTGGTTACCCTCAACACCTGGCTCCCACGCTGTAGTCACAGCGGCTAAGTCTTCAATCAATAAATCAGCAGCAGCTAATAAGTATTGACCACGACGGGTACATACGCTGACATCTGCTGGTGTACCTGTGCCTGACGTACAAGCTGTCATACTGTAATCTGTCACCGGACGTTGACCACCTGAAGCATCACGTGTACCACCATCGCCTGTTGTTGCGTCGAGGTTTAAATCTTGACCCCATAGTAAGAACTCAATCGCATGGTAGCCTGTGGTTACGTTCGCTTCATCTTCGCCATGCTCAAACATATCTGCGATAGTGTCTTTATTGATTGTTGGATAGTCAGCAGCGTTAGTAATGATGCTGCCAGAGATCACAACATCACCTTGGGCAGAACCGTTAACCGCTGGTGCGACATAATCGATAATCGCTTCAGCTAGCGGCCAAGCATTAATGCGACCTTCTTTACCATCACCTTCAACACCAATGGTGCCATCTTCTTTAAGTGCATCGATAGGACCCGAACGGAAACGGTAAACTTCAGTTTGTCCGTAGGGTTCACGTGAAGCTAACCAAGCATCTTTAGCTTGAGCAAACGTTTGTTCTGTAGGGTTAGCGACTAATGCAGCAAGGTCATCACGTAAATTTTGCGCGGTGATTAATGAGTCGCTATAAACGGCATAAGCAATGTTCGCATTGGTAGTTAGTACATCTTGACGCTTAACAAAAGTGCTCACTCCATTTGCACCATCAGCACCTTTTAAGCCATCAAGACCCGCAATGCCGTTGTCACCATCATCGCCATTACAACCTGTTAGCACAGCAGCCACAAGAGAGGCTATTGCTAATTTTTTAACGCTCATTTTATATCCTTTAAAGATTAATTAGTCACCAAATTTGCCCGTATATTAATGTAACAAAATTAAGATCGCAAACGATAATTATTATTATTTATCAATTAAACTAATTCTCATTGACATAAAATGTCATTGATTTTATTGGTATAAATTTAAAGTATTACATTTGAACTAAGGTTGGTCATAAAGGATGAATGGCTATAAAGTAAAAAAGCGAGCGTCACTAATGTGGCGCTCGCTCAGTCGATTTTGATGTTCTAATGTGCTTTCTTATGATTTAGCTGGAAGTACTAATGAATAACATTCACCAAAGCCGATGCGTTTCGCACCTGCTTGTTCACAGTAACCACGCATTACAACAGCATCACCATCTTCAAGGAAAGTACGTGTTTCACCGTTAGCCAATTCCACTTGTTGCTTGCCGCCATTAGATAACTCTAACAAAGAGCCCGCTTCCTGTGCGTCTGGACCTGATTGAGTACCACTACCAAAGAAGTCACCAGCGACTAAGTTACAGCCATTCACGGTATGATGAGCAACCATTTGTGCCGTAGTCCAATAAGAGTGACGGAAAGATGATTGAGTTAGCTTAACCGCTGCTTCACCCGCTTCACGCAAGGTTGGCGTTTCTAAGAACACTTCCAATTGTACATCGTAAGAACCTAACGCACTGTTACGTTCACTTGATAAGTATTCAAGCGGTTGTGGGTCGGCTTCGTTACGTTGCCAACTTGTTCTAAACGGTGCTAACGCTTCGTTAGTCACAATCCATGGTGAGACCGTTGATGCAAAGTTTTTCGCTAAAAATGGGCCTAATGGTTGATACTCCCACGCTTGAATATCGCGCGCAGACCAATCATTAAATAAACACATACCAAAGATATGCTGGTCAGTATCATCAAGTGCGATTGTTTCGCCAAGCTCATTACCACCGCCAATATAAATACCGACTTCCATTTCGTAATCTAGGCGCTTACATGGACCAACACTTGGGCTGTCAGCATCTGGCGCTTTGGTTTGACCTTTAGGGCGTGGGAATGCTTGGCCAGAAATACCAATAGACGATGAACGACCATGATAACCAATTGGCACCCATTTATAGTTTGGCAATAATGGATTATCCGGACGGAATAATGACCCGACACTCGTTGCATGATGAATCGATGTGTAAAAGTCAGTGTAATCACCGATACGACAAGGTAAATCATATTCCGCTTCATCTTGAGCAACAAGACAACGACGCAACTCACCCTCAAGCTCAGCACCAGCGCTTAACGCTTGAGATAATGCAGCACGCAGCGCTGACCACACAGATGCAGGCATTGCCATGAAGTCATTTAATGTCGACTGACTACAAGCCACCAGTGCCTCAGCAATAACGCCGTCAAACAATTTAAGTTTTGATAGTGCAGCTAAGTCAATAATTTGATCGCCAATTGCCACACCACCACGAAATGCTTGCTCGCTGCCAGCAACTCTAAAGATAGCAAATGGTAAGTTTTGAATTGGAAAGTCAGTGTTTGGCAAATTAGCAGAGTCTAGCCAGCTGCTTAGTTGCGGATTATGTGTTTCATTTAATAGAGACTGTTTAGTTACAGACATGCGATACCCTTATTCTTCGCTAAATTCTTGTTGGTGCAGCCATGCGGCATGCTGTGGTGCTTTTTTAGTCACCGACCACTCTTCAATCATGGCAGGAGCAACACGTTTAAGTTCAGCCATTTGCTTTTCACTACCACTACGGTAGGTTAATTCTAGACGATGACCGTTAGGATCAAAGAAATAAATTGAGTGAATAACCCCGTGGTTGGTAATACCTAAAACATCCAGCCCTTTTTGTTCCAATTCAGCTTTTGCTGCAATTAATGCATCACGGTCAGTGACTTCAAAAGCGATATGTTGTACCCACTCTGGCGTGTTGGTGTCACGACCCATTTTAGGCTTAGTTGGCAGCTCGAAGAATGCCAAGATATTGCCCATACCCGCATCTAAAAATACGTGCATATAAGGATCTGGCTCTTTAGTAGACGGCACTCTATCTTCAGAAATGGCTACCAATAATTCCATATTGAGCATCTCTTGGTACCACTCAACGGTTTCTTTGGCATCATTACAGCGGTACGCCACATGGTGCATTTGTTTTATATCGATCATCTCGCCCTCACAAATAGTAACAAATGATACTAATCAATTAGTCGATATTAGTATCATTTGTTACTAAAGTCAATTCAGGCTAGAATGCAATCAAGCGACTGTCGTTATAAGTGATCAACCATGAAACCATCATTAGAATTAAATCAATATTTTCCCTACCAATTCTCTATTTTGGCACAGCAAATGAGTGAGTACATCGCAAAAATTTATAAAAAACAATATGGCCTAAGCCGCTTTGAATGGCGTGTGCTAGCCTGTGTTGGCCAACAACATTGTAGCGATACTACTAAGACAATTTCGGGCAAAGACATCATGCAGATAACTCAGCTAGATAAAATGCAAGTCAGTCGAGCGATTGCTAAATTACAACAAGGAAATTACTTAAGCCAAGAAACCTCAACCACTGATAGACGCGCTAATACTGTCGTACTGACATCTCAGGGAGAGTTGCTTTACCAAGAAATTGTGCCTTTAGTGTTAGCTCAAGAACAAGCACTCTTATCGCATTTAAGTGACATTGAGCAACAGCAGCTCATCGCGATTACACGAAAACTTAGCCAGAAGCTCGCCCACGAGCAATAGTGAGATAAACACCGACAATACTGATAAGAAAGCCCATAATAGCTAAAAACGGCAGCTGCTCTTCGAATAATAACCATGCCTCAATGGCTGTGATACCTGGGACTAAATAAAAGTATGACGCTACTTTTGCTGATTCACCTTGTCGTATCATATAGAGAAGCAGTAAGGCCGCGCTCACCGAAAGTCCAAAGACTAACCAAGTCAATGCTGCAACCAGCGGTAGCTGCCAATCGATAACTTGGGTTTCAAAACAAAAAGTCAATCCCGCCATTAATAGAGCCGTAGCTGAATATTGGATCAGTGATGCCGCAACTAAGCTAACATTACCGCTAAATTTTTTTTGATACATCGAGCCTATTGTGATGCCCACCAATGAGATTAAGGTGGCCAATAATGCCGGCCAACCGAACTCGACATTCGTACCGCCTTCTTTTGCTAGAAGAACCAGAACAACCCCAACAAAGCCAAGGCTCAATCCCAGCCATTGACGCAATTTCACTGCTTGCTGAAGAATAAAAATCGTAATAAGAGCAGTTAACAGTGGTTGCATTGAGACCAATAATGCCGTGATTCCCGCTGGCATTTGTAATTTTATTGCGGTAAAAACACCACCGAGATAGGCACCATGAATTAATAGACCACTGACAGCTTGATGCTTTATTTGGTTTCGCGACGGCCATGTCACACCAAGCACTTTCATTAAACACAAAAATACCGCAACAGTGATTAGCATCCGAATAAATAGTAAGTTAAATGGTTCAATATAAGGTAACGCATACTTTGCACCGATAAAGCCAGTGCTCCATAACAACACAAAAATGACGGGGATGATTTTAACTAAGGCAGGTCTTAACTCACTCATGACACTCATTGACATCTGACGCTATGAAACTTAAGGCTATCATCCTTACCTAGGTAGTGATACTAGCCTTATGCACTACAGCCAATTAAGCTATCGAACGTCTAATTAGTGATGATTTAACTTTTTCAAACGTTGGGGCAAACCATGGTGTGAAAGAGTGAGGCTTGGTTGTTAATAATTGCTCTAGCTGCTCTATATCGACCCAAGCAACCGCAGCGACTTCATCAGGGTTAAGGTTGTCCAAGTTTGGATTCGCCCAGCTAACAAATAAATGATCATATTCATGTTCAATTAACTCGTTAGTCAGCTCCGCTCGATAGGTATGACTGCCAACCCACCGTAAATCCGAGAGTGAAAAACCGAGCTCTTCAGTTAAGCGAGCTAAAGCAGATTCTGTAACGGATTCATTAGGCTGAGGATGAGAACAACAACTGTTACTCCATAAACCGCCGCAATGGTATTTATGCAAAGCTCGTTGTTGCAATAATAACTGGACGTGACCTTGATGTTCTCGAACGATAAAGATAGAAAAGGCGCGATGTAATAGCCCTTGCTGATGCGCTAGTAGTTTATCCGTACTACCAATAACATTGTCGTTTCTATCGACTAATACGACTTGGTTACGGTTCATGCTATTTCTCTACTAATAAAACTCGGTTAGTATAACAGAATTCACCTATCGCGAGTTAATTTAATGGCCATCAACTTAGAACACTTAATTATCGAACCCGTTTTGCCGGCTGAGCCTGGTGATGTTGAGGAACTGACTACGCAATTGCGTGCCTATAATCACGATAAACTGTGGCAAAACGTTAAACAACCCATCGGCTGCTTTATCCGAGACCTAGAAGGAAAACTTATCGGTGGCGTATTTGGCTTTAATAGTTGGGGTTGGCTTAATATTGAATTAGTGTGGGTTGACGAAAATTATCGTGATAACGATTTAGCGACTAAAATGATGGAGAAAATGGAGCAGTATTCTATCATTGAAGGGCTCTCGCGAATTAAACTCGAAACAGGCAGTTTTCAGGCGTTAGATTTTTATAAAAAATTAGGCTTTGAGGTCTATGCAGAGCTTGATGATTACCCCGTCGGACAAACGAATTATTATTTAAAGAAGATACTAGAATCCTAAAGCGGTGGCCATCTACCGTAGCCCTGAATTGCTTTGATGAATCATACATAACGGTGTAGTTCATATTGAACCACACCCTTACGGCGTGGATAACCTAAGAGTCAGTTTTCGACACAAAGCGAACGCTCGAACAATTGTTGTAATGAGCAACTAGAGCATGGGCTAGTGTCGGTAGAAGTTTAGTGCTTTCCAAAAGTAATTAGGTATTATCTATCGCACAAACCTCATTCAGTCACTTCATCCCTGCGTAGACAGAGCCAACAATGCATTAAAGGCTAAACAAGCGATGTGAGGTCCTGACTAAAAGCATGTCAAGGTGACGGATGTGGGCATGTCAGGATAACCGACCTAATAATAAGCGCACTTCAATTAAAAGCTATAATGATATGTTATGAGCAAGCGCTAAACCGCAGGGATGCGGTTTTCGAGCGCCCTATGGATGGGCTTGAGCGACTTGTGGTTAACATGTCGTTGTGGCTTGTTTAGTGGGAATATAAGTAAACGCGCAACTAACCC
>PIZK01000010.1:53305-217154 GCA_002835545.1 Alteromonadales bacterium alter-6D02 | reverse complement strand
TATTTTAGTGTTGACACAGAGGGAGTCTACATAAGTATTTTAGTCAGATTGATTACCAAACCCGACTAAAAGTAGTTTATTAAAGAAGCTAATCTAGAATAAAAAGACTAACTAATCAATCAATTAAAACATCCAAGTTTTTCTATTCTATCTTTTTACACCGCAGAGAAATTGCTTAGACTGTAAAAATAGAGCCTAAAAGTACGTTATAAAGGCGTAGAGAGATCCCGCATAAAAGACTTGCGGGATGACGGGGGGTGTCATTGCAGGGTGACGAGCGCAGTTATTGTGAGGGATGGATACTGTCATTGAAGGACGACGAGTACTTTTATTGTTGGGTCAGAGGATACTTTGCATCAAGCCTAGTGAGCGACATGAGACTTAACAAAAAGTCACAATGGTATGTTATTAGCAAACGTTAAACCGCAGGGATGCGGTTTGCGAGCGTTCCATGGATGGACTTGAGCGATTTGCGGTTAACATGCCGTTGGGTCTTTGATGATTGGCTCACTTGAGGCTTAGAAAGGCGATATGAGATCCCGCATAAAACACTTGCGGGATGACGGGCGGGTGTTATTAGCAAACGTTAAACCGCAGGGATGCGGTTTGCGAGCGTTCCATGGATTGACTTGAGCGATTTGTGGTTAACATACCGTTGGGGCTTTGGTGATTGGCTCACTTGAGGTTTAGAAAGGCGATATGAGATCCCGGATAAAACACTTGCGGGATGACGGGCAGGTGTTATTAGCAAACGTTAAACCGCAGGGATGCGGTTTGCGAGCGTTCCATGGATGGACTTGAGCGATTTGTGGTTAACATACCGTTGGGGCTTTGATAATTGCCTCACTTGAGGTTTAGAAACGTGATATGAGATCCCGCATAAAACACTTGCTGGATGACGGGCATGTGTTATTAGCAAACGTTAAAGCGCAGGGGTGCGGTTTGCGAGCGTTCCATGGATGGACTTGAGCGATTTGCGGTTAACATGCCGTTGGGGCTTTGATGATTGGCTCACTTGAGGTTTAGCAAGGCGATAAGAGATCCCGCATAAAACACTTGCGGGATGACGGGCGGGTGTTATTAGCAAACGTTAAACCGAATGGGTGCGGTTTGCGAGCGTTCCATGGATGGACTTGAGCGATTTGTGGTTAACATACCGTTGGGGCTTTAATGATTGGCTCACTTGAGGTTTAGAAAGGCTATAAGAGATCCCGCATAAAACACTTGCGGGATGACAGGGGACGTTATTACGGGTGATGGAACGTTAGGGATTTGAATCCCCCGAATAGAGCAAATAAGTTTGCAGTACTCTTCAAAAGATTCCAGCTCACAAGACTACCGTAATGACAGATATATTTAAGGTATGTACGTCTAAAAGCAAAAAGCCCACTAACATTTTCATGTTAACGGGCTTTTCTAAATAAGTGGCAGAGAGATAGAAATTTGAATCTCCCTAACTGCGCTATTAACGCATTTTTTTAACTTGCAAGCAAAAAGCCCGCTAACATTTTCATGTTGGCGGGCTTTTCTTAATTAGTGGCGGAGAGATAGGGATTTGAACCCTAGATGGGCTATTAACCCATGCCGGTTTTCAAGACCGGTGCATTCGACCACTCTGCCATCTCTCCGCAGCTGGTGAAACGCATATTAGAGAGTTTGATAAAAGTTGTAAAGCCCTTAATTCAAAAAAATAATCACTTGGACAGAAATCAGCCATTTAAAATAAAAACTAGGCAAACTAAGCATTGCGTACTCTACTGTTGATTCAAATACGCGATGATCTCAAATGCTTGTTGATAGTCTTTTGCACCCAATTTAGCAGTACAGCAATGCCCTTCTATTTGTGCATAATAACGAATAAGGCTCACCAAATGCTCAAGGCGAATCTTATCATCGCTTATACGCCAGGAATTGTTGTGCCATTGGAAACAATCGCCACAACTATCGATGATAAGCTCAGGGGGTTGGGCTTCGATAAGATGATGTTCATTCCACTGAGTTTGATTATCTAATAAAAACAACTCAACATCTCTTTGGTATTTAACAACAACTGGCCACTTCAACATAGCTTTCCTACGATAAATGATCAATTTTGGTGCAGGGACTGAACCAAAATAGTTAGATGGAAATCCCATGATAACTGAAGCAATATCGAGCTTGCCATTGAAAAGATATAAAAATTGAAATATCAACAAGATAAAAAATACAGCAGCGCTGTCACAAAACGGTATAGAAACTGCCTCATTACTGTTAATAAAGCAATTTAATCTAGTACATCAACTTTCTTAACACCGTGGGAGAACTAACATGGCTAAAATCATCAAACCATTTAAAACACCGCTAAAAAATGACTGTACCAACCACTTATCATTTCAGCTGGCACACAGTAAAAAGTCAGGCTTGAGTCAATATAGTCACACCACCGTTAACGAGAAGCAATCTGATGTCTTGCCAGAACAAGAAGTAAATACAGAGGACTTCATTCGTGGTTACAACTAAAGTTAATCAGAAAGCGAGTTTTTCACACAAACTCGCTCTCTGTAATCACCGCTAACCGACGTTAATATGCTTATCAGCAAATCGCTTGGCGATAGCGAAACGCCTCGCTGAGCGCTCCCCTAACTTGACTAACATCAAGTAGCATAGCGGTACGATAAATAAGCTGGTGAACGTTGAAAAAATTAACCCGCCAATGATGGCTATAGCCATTGGGTACGCTTCATTATCGCTTGAGGCAATCGCCACCGGAATTAAGCCAATAATGGTTGTAGCAACAGTCATTAGGATTGGACGAACACGGCTGGTACAAGCAGTAAGAATTGGCTCAATTAAGTTTTGTGAGCTGCATTTCAACTTGTTAATCTGATCGATCAATACAATGCCATTATTAACCACAATCCCCATCAGAATGAGCATTCCGAGTTGTGCCTTATCATCAATCGCCATTCCAGTGATAGCAAAGGTAAAATAGACCCCAATAAACGCTAACAATATCGAGGATAATATTGCGATTGGCATTAGTAAGGATTCAAACAATGCGGCCATGACGATGAAAATTAGCGCGAACGCCAGTATCATGTTTAACATCATTTCCTGCATTGACTCCATTTCAGCTTGATAGTCCTGACCAGTTCGCCACTGGTAGCCAGAAGGGAATTGATAAGCATCCATTACTTTTTTAATCTCCGTCATGGCGTCTTTGCGAGAAATATCTTCGAGATTAATCATAATATTTAATAACGTTTCTCGCTGCTCACGATTAATCGTTTGCATCACATTAACACTATCAAAAGTCACTAGCTGCTGCAGAGTAACTAAACGCCCTTGGCTTTCGATAATCGGTAACTGTTTAATCACCTCTAATGGTATAGCTTCTTGCGGATAAAAGACCAACCTGATGGCCGTTTCGCCCTCGCCTTTGTTACGTAAGGAACGTAAATTTACCCCACGCAACGCTGTCGATATGCGACTAGCTACATCTTGTGTTGTCAAAGATAGCCGAGAGACTTGTTCAGAATTAATGCGTAACATTAACTCTTGACGTTCAGCACTATCGTCAAAGCCGACTTCCGCAAACCCGTCGATGGCTTTTAACTTAGGAATAATCTCATCACCCAATCTTAACAAACGTTGAGTTGACGCTCCGGTAATTGATACCTCCATGATGTCATTTTTTTGCTCAGACCAATTAAATGATGGCCGCGCTATCGCCGTAACAGGGAAGCCTTGGCGAATAATCTCTTTAAGTTCTTTTTCTGAGATTGGAATATCTGATTTTAACTTCAGTTGCGATGATGCATAACCAGAATAAATTCGACTGTCGACACTATTGATATAAAACTTATCTTTATTTTTATATAGATAGTCTTCCATTTCATCCACATAGCTCGCAACATCTTGAAATTTATGACCGCCTTGAATGTTATATATCACCCACAGATTACGTTCCGCTTTAGAGAACTCTTTATTGGAGTCCACAACTGACTTGGCCACTAACCCCAGCCCACATAAAACAACAATAATAAGTGCAGCTAACTTAGGGCTAACGAGTACTTTTTCTAGCTTCGGGCGATACCATTGATTGATTGGCCCTTCTGTGGTTAATTGCGCTAACTGCTTATTCTCAATTCTGCTTAACATCAATGGAATAATCGTCTTTGCAACCACAAGAGAGGCAAGTAGTGGCAAACAAATCGCAACGGCAATATTCTCAATCAAGATAGTCAAAAATGTTTTCTCACCCATTAACATCGGTAAAAAGATGATAACAGTAGTCAAAGTGCCGCTAAGAACCGCGATACTAACATTATTAACGCCTTGCATTATTTTTTGATATTGACTAACCAGCTTGCCCTGCTGCTGAATAATACTTTCACAAATCACCACTGAGTTATCAATTAATAATCCAACGGCAATAAATAGACCCGCTAAGGTTAAATTATTAATGCTGTACCCTAAAAAATACATCCCTGCTAATGCGAAACTTAATGAGATTGGCACCGAAATAACAACAACGAGTGTCACTCGATGGTTTCTAAAAAATAATAACAAAACAAAAAATGATAATACGATACCGACAAGGCCGGCGAGTAATAACTCAGTGAGAGACTCTTGGATCTGGTTACCACTGTTGTTTTTAACGGATATATTGATATGTTTAAAGTCTTCTGAAACTTTCAATCGTTCAATTAAACTAACGACCGTTTCTGATACCTCGATAACATTGGCGTCACTTTCTTTGAAAACCTCTAAACCAACGCTCTTTTTACGGTCGGTTCGGATTTCACTACGCCTCACTTGCTGCTTAAGGCCAACAACAGCAACATCTTTTAATCTGACACCAGGTTTCACTTGGTAGTTACCAATATCAGCTAAGCTTTTATACTCACCTTGTGGTGAGACTCTAAAAGTACGGTGACCATTCATCACCACCGGGGAGCGCACCGAGAAGTTACTTGCTCTTAAATCCGCGAGTAATTGAGCTTGGTCGACCCGATTCATCGCTAAGCGGGTGCTATCAAGCTTAATTTCGATTTGTGGACTGTTAACCCCACGAAGTTCAGTTTTAGCGACACCATGAATTCGCTCAATTTTTCGGATCAACTCACGGTTTAGAAAGTCATACGCCGTGCTTAGGTCGGTTTCACCCGAGAGCACCAAAGTAAGAATCGGCATATCGCCAGTCGAAAACTTTTGAACATTGACCCGCTGAACATCTTCAGGCAAGAGGTGAGCGATCATGTCGACCTTCTCTCTTGCCTCTAGTACTTTATCATCGAGATCGGCATTTAGAGCCATTTGCAACTCAATAGAAGCAGAGCCTGCCCGGCTTCGTGAGCGCATTTTAGTAATCCCCCCCATCGTCGCTAAGGCTTCTTCAACGGGCCGAGTGATTAACCGTTCGACTTCAGCAGGAGTCGAGCCGCCATAGGGCACATTCACTAGCACAAAAGGTGCATTAACCTTAGGCCAGCTCTCTTGAGGTAAAAGTCGACTGGCGACTAGCCCTGTTAAAAATAACGACAGCATGATCATAACAGTTGTTACAGGGCGCTTTAATGCTAACGCTGTTAACCATAAATTAGGTGCTGTAGTCCCGGTTTTGGTATAGCTGACCTGTTCGTTATTATGATTCATAACTAACCTCAGGTGTTGGCATTGGCTCGCGCTCAGCTACAGTGATGTCATTTTTACGGTCAAAAAGACTATATAGCACAGGGATCACAATCAGGGTTAATAAGGTCGCAACTAGCAGACCAAAAATCACAGTGATCGCAAGAGGCGCACGAAGCTCAGCACCTTCGCCTGAGGCAAACGCCAACGGCATTAAACCAAGAATTGTAGTTAATGACGTCATGATAATTGGGCGCAAACGTGATTCACTCGCTTGAGCGATAGCTTGCATTTTAGCAACGCCCTGCTCACGCAATTGGTTAATGCGGTCAACCAAAACAATAGCGTTGTTAACAACAATACCACTAAGCATAATCACGCCAATAAGCACGATAACACTGATATTTGTATTAGTAATATATAAACCTAACACTGAGCCCAAGACCGCTAATGGTACCGAGAACAAGATGATAAATGGGTTAAGCAATGACTCAAATTGTGATGCCATCACCAAGTACACCAAGAAGATTGCCAATAATAGCGCGATATAGAGTGAGGTAAACGATTGCTTCATTTCTTCGCTTTGCCCAGCCACTTTAGCGCGAATATTATAAGGTAGGTTCATTTGCTCTAATAATTGGTTAGCTTTTTCGGTTGCTGAGGCCAAGTCTCCAGTGGCCAGATTTGCTGACACAATAGCGACCCGAGTTTGATCCACGCGATTAATTTCATTCGGACCAATGCTTTCATTTATTTGAGCGACAGCCGCTAATGGCAATGCTCTTTCTTGATCAGAGTTGACTGTCAAATCTCTGATAGCTTGAGCCGAGTTACGCGCACTTTCATCGGTTCGTACCAAAATATCAATTTGTCGATCATTGACGTTATAAGTACTCGCAACAGATCCCGCAACTTTAGTTACTATCTGGTTTGAGATGTCTGATGCTTTTAAGCCTAAGCTCGCTAAACGCTGATGATCAAACTCAATCTTAAGTTCAGGCTGACCAGCACGTAATGTGTTATTAACGTCGGTAAATTGCTGATCATGGTCTAGAATACGGACTAATTCATCACTCGCTGTTTTAAGGCCCTTAAGATCATAGCCCGACAAAATAATTTGCAGTGGTCGCTCGCTTGTAAAGAGTTCAGAGAGTTTTATTTTTGCACTGACGTCTGCCATGTAGCTCACTTGTTCACGAACAAACGATTTCACGTCGTCAATATCACTGCTACGATGTAATGAAACTAACAGCTGCCCCCAATTTTCACCCCCTTTACTCGCCGAGCTCATCATTAAGCTACCACTGCCCGCTAACGAATACGTATGTTTGACCCGTTGATCGGCTTCTAATGATTTAGCTAATGTATGTAATCGCTGATCGGTCACATAAATTGGTGTCCCCTGTGGCAAGCTCAACTCAATCGTAAATTCAGCTTGGGCAACATCTGGCACCAATTCAACACCCACTTTTGGTAGTAAACTTACCACCAGACCAGCAAATGCCATGCTAATGACAGCGACACTAATTCGGTGTGCCAGTGCCTTTTGTAATAACGCCGCATAACCCTGTGCTACTTTTGAGAATAAGGCTGAAAAGCCAAGGTGCATTGGTCGAAGCACCAGATTAAATATTTTCGCAAAAACGTTAAACAGAAGCACTAAAGCTTTAGTGATAAATAACGGGAGAATGCTGAAAATAAAGCGAAATGGGAACCCGGCTACCATACCAACTTTTGCCAATATAGTTTTTTTCTTTACACTGGCTTCTTTACTAGTCAGTGGGTGGGCGTTATCGACGTTATCAACTGGTTTCTGCCAAGAGAATTCGCGTGAAGCCAACATTGGGATCAAAGTAATAGCCACCACTAACGATGCTAAAAGTGCGAACGTTACTGTCATTGCTTGATCGCTAAATAATTGGCCAGCAAAGCCATCGACAAAAGCGAGCGGGAAAAATACTGCTAACGTGGTCAGTGTTGAAGCGATTACGGCACCACTGACTTCTTGAGTCCCTAAGATTGCAGCCTCAGTAATTGATTTTCCTTGTTCACGATAGCGAGCGATGTTTTCCAGCACCACAATAGCGTTATCCACGAGCAAGCCAATCGCTAACGCAATACCGCCTAATGACATAATATTTAAACTAATACCATTAGAAAACATTAAGTTAAACGTAGCTATAACAGATACAGGTATCGCCAGTGAAATAATCACGGTGTTAAACATATTACCCAAAAACAGGTAGAGAATAATCATTGCCAAGATACCGCCAACTATTGCTGCACTTTTCACTTCATCAACAGCATCGACAATAAATTGAGATTGGTCAAAAATAATGGTTAGCGTTAGGTCACTAGGAAGTTGTTTTTTTAATTGATTTAATTTTTTATTTAATTTTTCAGCCACAGCAACAGTGTTTGCATCACCTTCTTTGTAGATCGCCAGTTCAATCGCTTCACTGCCATTGATACGGGTTACATCAGTTCGCTGTTTTTCACCATCATTGATCGTTGCAATATCTCTTAAATAAATGGTCTGATTATCAATTTGTTTAACAATCATATTAGCCAAATCATCGAGTGAAGCAAACTGATTGAGTGTTCTTACTAAGTATTCTTGCTGACCGTCATAAACCCTACCCGCTGACATATTAACGTTCTCACGGTTGATTCTATCGACAATCATTTGAGCGGTGATACCACGTTGTGCAGCTTTTTCTTGATCAAACACCACTTGTATTTCTTGCTCGAGACCACCGCCCAGTTGCACCGCAGCGACGCCAGAAACTGTTTCTAGTTGCCTTTTTAACTCTTGCTCAGCAAGTGTTCTAACACTCTTTAATGCTTTTTCTTGAGTGCTTGACGTGGCTATTCCTAGCCGAATTATAGGATCTAACGCCGGATTAAAGCGTAAAATAACAGGCTTGCGAACATCTTTAGGCAGTGAGATTACATCAAGCTTTTCTCGCACATTTTGCGTGGCAAAGCTCATTTCTGTGCCCCATTCAAACTCAATAACGACATCAGACTGTCCGGCTTTAGACACCGAGTGGATTTTTCTAATGCCTTTCACTAACCCGACCGACTCTTCGATGGGTTTACTTAGCAGCTGTTCGATTTCAGCAGGGGCAGCACCTGTGCTAAGTGTTCTCACCGTTAGCGTTGGATAAGATAAGTCAGGCAATAATGATACGGCCAAACGAGAAAATCCAACCATGCCGAATAACATGACGGCTAAAGTGAACATGCAAACAGTCACAGGCCGTTTAACGGCTGTACGTACTATACTCATACAAAAAGTCTCTTAAAGGTATAACAAAGGACGCGTTATAATGCGGCTGTAGTGTGTTTCACAGGTGATGGCTCTCCAACGATAACCACTTCACTGTCAGTTTTTAATCCTTGATGACCAACAACGACAACGTTTGCATTTGGAGAAAGTGGCGTAAGGATCTCAACAACACCATTTTGTTCGTAACCTGTTTCAACCACGATTTTGCTTGCTTTGTTGTCAGTAACCACAAACAAGCTGGTCTCGGTGTCTGTAACGATTAAGGCCTTTTGTGGCACCGTTTGCACATTTGAGCGAGTATCAAGCTTCAACGCAACCTTGGCAAACATACCTGGCTTAATGATCTGTTTAGAGTTATCGACCGTGAGGGTCACTTTAAATGTACCGGTTTTAGTGTCGACAATAGGCGCAATTAAACTCACCGATGCCGCAACTTGTTTATTACCAAACGCCGGAAACACCAAATTAGCCTGCTGGCCTAAATGAACATTGCTAATCTCTGTTTCAGGTAAATAAACAACACCTTGGAGTGAGTTCAGATCGATAATATGGAACATCTCACTGCCATTACTAGGTGCCATATTCCCTTGTTTGATATTACGAACAGCAACCACACCATCAATTGGAGAAACCACTTTGCTATCGCGTAGTTTTAAAGCAGATACTTTTTGTTGGTTTGCTCTCGACTGCACTGAAAATTCTAGCTTTTCAAGGTCTTTAACTGAAATGAACTGTTTGCCTTTACTTGGTTTACTCCGATTATATTCAGCTGTAATCGACGCTAAATCAATCGTAGCGCGCTCATAATCGAGACGGTAGCTTTCGTCATCTATTTCAGCAAGTACTTGGCCTTTTTTAACTAATGAGCCCTCTTCGACTAAGACCCTTTTTATCATACCACCCACTTTATTAGTCACTTTGCTTTCGGCACGCGCTTCCATGACCGCTGTTGTTTGATACACATTGCTAATATCTTGATTAGCCAATTGAACCGTCTCAACAGGAACTTTATAAACAGCTTCTTTCTTCTCTTTCTCTGCTGGTAATGCTTGAGGCTCTGAACATCCTGTAATTAAAAGTGTACTAACAATAAGGGCTAAAGGTACTGATAAAGTTTTCATAAGTGACTGATATTAGTTTGAAAGGATAAATGTTAAATCATTTAACACTAAAGGCAACAACTAATAGATTTGTATATGTAACAAAAGTTTTAACGCGCTCGGGGTAAGTGTTTCAGGGCAGTGACCCATTGAGGTTTTATGGAAAGACTTTAAACACTTTGAGCACTGTTAAACGATGAAACGAGATTCTGAATAAGTGCGGCTCAGGGTGGCAAGACTATACGACTGGGAAAAGTTAAACGACAGGCATAAAAAAACCAGCACTAGGCTGGTGTTTTTATCGTCTAATCGGTGTTGGCGGAGTGGACGGGACTCGAACCCGCGACCCCCGGCGTGACAGGCCGGTATTCTAACCAACTGAACTACCACTCCGTATATCATATTGATAAATCAATATAGTATAGAACCGTAGAACGATAATTTTAGATTTTGACATAAGTGGCGGAGTGGACGGGACTCGAACCCGCGACCCCCGGCGTGACAGGCCGGTATTCTAACCAACTGAACTACCACTCCGCATCATATGCTAAATCTACAAATTGTATTGAACTAAACAAGTTGGCGGAGTGGACGGGACTCGAACCCGCGACCCCCGGCGTGACAGGCCGGTATTCTAACCAACTGAACTACCACTCCACGTATCGCTAATTTACTATTGATAAAACAACTTGTCACAGGCTGAAATATCATAAATTAACATTTTGTTTAATTCATAAAGAAGATGTTGGCGGAGTGGACGGGACTCGAACCCGCGACCCCCGGCGTGACAGGCCGGTATTCTAACCAACTGAACTACCACTCCACACTAAGCTTCTTTATTTTATTATGTTGGCGGAGTGGACGGGACTCGAACCCGCGACCCCCGGCGTGACAGGCCGGTATTCTAACCAACTGAACTACCACTCCGCTGCATAATAATTGATGTTGACATAAGTAATTGGCGGAGTGGACGGGACTCGAACCCGCGACCCCCGGCGTGACAGGCCGGTATTCTAACCAACTGAACTACCACTCCGCTTCGCTTACTTGATGTTTCCATCGTTGCTCACTAAAAGACTTCTTTAGAAGCCGTCTCGTTGTCAGCGGGGTGGATAATACGTATGTGACCAATTCTAGTCAACCAGTTTTTTTATCTATCGTAAAAAAATCGTTTAACCGTTGAAAATAACATCAAAAAAATCAAATAATGAGCAAAAAGGCTATTTCTTGTTATCCTTTTCTTTGTCGCCAGCCTTTTTCTTTTCTTTTGCATCATCTCCTTTATCATCTTTTGACACTTTTGGTTTTTTGGTGCGTAAAAAGAACCACATCAATAACCCACCCAGTAATAAGATAATTACATTAACCATGACTATGATAATGATAAGGGATGTTTGTTTTTCTTCACGTTGCTGCTTTTCTTTTAACTGCTTTGCGCGCTGCTGTTTTTTAAACTCAGCCTCACGTTCTTTATCAAAGGTTATTTGTTCTTCTTCTGCTTGTTTAGCTGCCGGGGCAGCAATCTTAAATTTGAGCTGCTTAAGAGATACTTTAAAATCTCGCCCAGAGGTTGTTTTACCGAATACATCCACATCTATTTTATATCGTCCAGGCGCACTGACTTTACTTAACCTAAATAAGTGATTCGCAACCAATCCATTAACACTAAGTTGTTCGACGGTGTTATCAGGGTGCTTAACCTTAATTTGAATGGCAGTCCCAGCTAAGTCCACCGCCTCTGCATTGGTGATAAAGCGTAATGCATAGCTCCCCCCTATCGCTGCTGAAATTAAATCAACTTTTACTGGTTTAGGTCTTAGAAACAGTTCTTGTGACACTTCTCGCTCAAATACTTTATTTTCAGCTCGTACAAGTAAAGTATAAGGTCCGTAAGGTTTATCAAGGTTTAATCGGCCAGTGAACACACCATCACCACGGCGCTCGTCAAAACCTAAACCGTTATCGGTATAGTCACCAATAATAAAAGTCCCCGCACCAAAATTATCGTTATCAACAATATCTTTACTGCGTAGGAATACATTTAAACCAATTAGGTCGTCTACACGCCCCAATGCTAACAGCTCATTATTAAACTCTATCTTTGCTGTCAACTTGATATCTTCACCGATAAATAGCTCATCTGGGATGTGATCAATTTTTAATGACAAGGAGGTTGCTAAACGCACTTCACTGCTTGGTAAAATGTCACCGATGATCTGCCACGGGCCAATCATCGGCCCTGTGATCTCAATCATGTCCCCTGAATTACCATCCATCCAGCGCACATTCTCGACATTACGATTGGAGTAGAGTTTACTGCCATCAGGACGCACTAAAATTATCGGTGCAGAACCCGGCTTGCGCTCAATAATAAATATTATGCTTTCAACAGCTTGATCGACACGAAAGCGATTTGACAATAATTTAATCTTTTGTTGTTCATTAGCAGTGGTTGCAGCCCACACTTTGGTCGGTACTGACATGCTTGCTATTAACACAAGTAAACTAATTAAGAATCTCAACCTTATCCCCTATTGTTGTATTAATTATTCTTGCGGTTCACCCAACCACAAACACTGACCACCTTTGCTTTTAACTAGTTCTAGCCGTTCGGTATGGGCATTTAATTCACTTTCTGTCGCGGCTAGAACTTTTAGTGCCAATGCTGGATTAACGGCCTGTATCGCAGCGCCATCACCATCGTTCTCGGCCTCATTGGCTAAATTTAAAGATGTTTGGCCACCTGTCATTGCTAAATATACATCAGCAAGGATTTCAGCATCTAATAATGCGCCGTGAAGCTCTCGAGAGGAGTTATCGATACCATAGCGTTTACATAAAGCATCAAGGCTATTACGCTGACCCGGATGCATTTGTTTTGCCATGACTAATGTATCAAGGATACCGCTCATTTCAGACGTTTTAGGAATGCCTTGGCCAAGCATGTCAAACTCATAATCCATAAAGCTGACATCAAAGGGCGCATTATGGATAACTAATTCTGCACCTTGTATAAATTCAACAAACTCACTGGCCACTTGAGCAAATGTCGGTTTATCACGTAAAAACTCGTCACTTATCCCGTGAACTTGAAACGCCTCTTCATCAACTGCACGACCAGGATTGACATAGACGTGATAATGTCGACCCGTTAAACGGCGGTTAATGACCTCAACACAACCAATTTCAATGATTTTATGGCCTTGATAAATGGGACCACCCGCTTGGTTCATACCGGTTGTTTCGGTATCAAGCACTACCTGACGGCTATATGTTTGCTCTGCCATATCAATACTCTTTACGATATACTTCTTAAAAATTATTCCCTATGGTAACAACTCAATGAGCAAGCTGAAACAGGTAGATGTATTTACTGATGGTTCTTGTTTAGGAAATCCCGGTCCCGGCGGCTACGGTGCACTATTAATTTACGCTAACCATAAAAAAGAACTATCTTCTGGTTATCAATTAACCACCAATAACCGAATGGAAATGCTCGCAGCAATTAAAGCGTTATCAGCATTAAAAGAACCCTGCGCGGTTAGCTTAACCACAGACAGTCAGTACGTTCGCCAAGGCATTACATCATGGCTAGTGAACTGGAAAAAACGCAATTGGCAAACGAGCAATAAAACACCGGTCAAAAACGTCGACTTGTGGCAGCAACTTGATCAGCAATGTCAACGCCACCAAGTTCAATGGCATTGGGTCAAGGGTCATAGCGGCCACACCGAAAATGAACGAGTGGATGATTTAGCAAGAGCAGCTGCAGAGTCAACATCCCTTGAGGTTGATGAAGGCTATATCGCAAGCACAACGTAACAACTCTAAACGGTTCATAGATAGTTTTTATAATCCATATCTGACTTTAATATATGTTTTGCTAGCCATTTGTAGAGGAACATCGCAACGCGGTTATGACTATCAACATCGTTAAAATCCACACGTTCAACCACTTGCTCAACTTTATCCACCAAGTCTTGGTGCTGTTGTTGATGAATAGCCAATTTGGGGTAATGTATTTGTGCCATCAGTTGCTCTTCAGCAGAAAAATGTAATCCAATATAATGAGTCAGCTGAGCTAGAATCTCACTCAATACATCGGGATCATCATGACTATGAAAAAATTTATTGACCAGTGAGAATAATATTTGATGGTGCTTGTCCATTTCTGAGTGACCCACAGAATATTGAGGGTGCCATTTTATTTCGATGTCTCCATCAATTAATTGCTGCTCGAGAACTTGCCATGGGTTTTTTATCTCTTCCAGAACAGTATTTAAAATGGCACTTCGGCTGGAAGGTTTAACTAGGTAAGCATTCAAGCCTAACGGAATCCATTTAACAATGTAGGGTTTATGTTTTGCCTGAGTTAGTGCGACGATGGGTAATTTAAATCCTAAAGTCCGTAACTTTGTGGTCAAATCCAAACCATTTAATTTAGGTAACTCATATTCCGTTAACAGCGCATCTGGTTGGTGTTTTTTGATGGCGAGTAATGTCTGTGGGCCATCTTGCGTATATATAATCTTAAAACCTTGTGCTTCAAAAATTTCCCCTAACACTTTAGCGAAGAGCTCAGAAGGTTCAGCGATAATAATAGTTCGCTCTATACCGTCAGCATTATTGTTGGTACGTTCACTATCACTACTTAACGGCTTATCGATATCTGTTAAGGTTGCTGTGGCCTGCTCCCCATTAATGTTAATAGAATGAGATTGATGAGGGGCAGCTATTCGCTCTGTTACTGCACGTTGAATTTTATCAACATCTAAAAGTTGCTCAATAAGTTGACCAAACTTGTTATTAAGCACGCCAGTCAATTGATTTAACTCTTCTTTGACTGCCCTCTCCACTTCTTCAACCAACGTTTCATCTTGACTCACTCGCTTGGTTGTTTCGACAATGCTAGATTCACATTGATTAATACTTGATAGTAATTGCTCTTTCAACTCCAAACCATGACTGATACAGGAGGCAAGTTCCAGCTCGCCATTAGCCATCAATTCACTGAGCCCATCTAGATTATGTGTATTGACCAACTGCAATGATTTTAACAAAATTAATGTTAAGCGGTGCGGATCGTTCAGTGGGCTGATTATAGCGTAATCATCAAACAGGCCGTTTTCACATGCAACAAAAGCCTTGATGTAATCTTTATGGCCAGTTAATAAAATCGCACGATGTTGTGACATCTTCTTAGCATGTTTTTCAAGAAAGCTGACATAAAACTCGATGCTTTTGATCAGTTGGTTTGACGAAAATAGTAATATTTTAGGTTGGATTGCCACCAATTCATTCGCCGCATCAGCGGAGAATTTAAGAGGATGAAAGCTTAGGTTTAAATGCCTGACTTGTTCAATAACATGCTTAATCGTATCACTATCTTGATAGATAATGACAATATCCGCTTTTAAATAACTTTTACGAGCAACCATTTATATTAAACCTAATTTAACGACATCTTTAAACTAAACATAACAGGTTTAATCAGTTATACAACAACACTAATCTATCGTAGTATTAGCCTTTAATATCTTCAGACAACAAACTAAGTCATTACACACATGAATATTTTATTTATCACCGATATCTTTGGTCTATGTCACAGCACTGACCTGATAACAAAACATTTTATTCAGCTGGGGCATAACATCTCTATTGTTGACCCTTATCAGCAACAATATCTTGGTTTTGGTAATGAAGAGGATGCATATCACCATTTCATGACTCACTGCGGACACGACCAATTTTTAGAGATGGCACTCAAAGAACTAGCCAAACAACAATTTGGACTCGTGGTTGGTTTTAGTGCTGGAGCCAGTGTAGCTTGGCGCTTATCAGCCTTGCCAGAGCCTCACCACAGCCAAGTAGTTTGTTTGTACCCCTCACAGATTAGGCATCATTTGAAGCTTAAGCCTCAAACCGAAACCACCATAATTTTTGCAAAACAAGAAGCAAGCTTTGATGTAGCGATCGTCGCTCAACAGTTAAGCCAATCGACAAAAACAACTTGTCAGATTGCTCCTTACCATCACGGTTTCATGAATCAATCATCAAAAGCTTATGACGAGCAAGGTTACTTACAAACTATTCAGCAACTCACCACCCTATGTACTTAATAGTAAGAATAACAGAGTATATGTAACTACCCTTCACGCCCATTACTCCATCCTAGTGTTATTAAGTCGCTATTGCGCCAAATGAGCATATAAATTCTTAGACTACTGGCTATTGTCTTCGACCTCTTGTCTTATTTTTACTGGGATAGAGAGACTATCCCATGCCATATTTACAACAGGGATGGTGACATATTTATCTTTTAACGCCCAGCGAGCATAACGTTCGTTTAATTTTCGATATTTTAATGTTGCCGTTAAAGTAATCGGTGACTTAACCCATGATGGTAAAGCAAACTCGTAAGCGACTAAATCTGACTCACCCGCTTTGATCACCCGCTTGAAGGACTCGCCTACCCGATTAAATAAATCATGTTTCCAAACTAAGCGACCTTGCTTATCAACAGGTAACGAGCGATAAAAGTGTGCTTTTTTATCAACAAAATTGTTGCTGTCAATCAATCCACTAGCAAACACATCCCGCCCTTGAGCATCAACGACGATAAACTCAAGCCATGCTTGGTTAATATCAATAGTCCCTCCAGGAAAACTGTGCCCCACACCTTGATTACTCACAATGATATTTATCTTTGCTTGTTCACCTAAATAATAATAATACGGTGCTTCACTTGAATCCCTTAACCGCTCATCTACAGCATGAAGTGTTTGTAAGGCGTTTTGACGACTAGGTTTATCAATACTGACACGTAATTTGTTCGCTTGAAGAAAAGACTTTACCGCTGCTAACTGTTCTTTATCACCACGTAACGTTGGTAATAATGTATTGGCTGCTGGGTAGTGATGTGATCTAATCTTGCCATTTTTGTCCGCCGAAGGATCACTAGACTCAACTAATGGCATATGGCAATCTTGGCAACGACTCACGTTCGCATCTGAAAAGTTTTCTTGATGCTGGTTAGAAAATGGGCTTTCTAACCACTGGCCATACTCATCTTGCATTTTTACCCACCCCCAATCATTCATGTCTTTATCCATAAATTGACTGTGACAGGTAGAGCAGTATTTTGATTCCTTGAACAGTGGCTTACCCAGATCTTTAATATGCTGGTCTGGCTTAACTCTAATCAGTAAATTATTTAGGCGAGTTAGCCACTCATTATTACTCTGGGCAAAAAGATAATCTTGCTTAGGTTTAAATTGATAACTAGCGACCCCCTTTAAATGAACCAATTTATTTATCCCATGACAACCTAAACACGACACTCCCTCTTGATTAGCCATCGTGTCACTCACGGCACCATGTTTTCCTCCGGGTGACAGTTCACCTGATAGTAATGCAACTGGCGCATGGCAGCCTTCGCAGTAACGTGTAGCAGTAATCCCCTTACTATTTACCAATGTCTTAATATTGGTCACATAAGTAGGGTCTGAAGCTGCTTCTTTGTGTACAGAAGCAACCCATTGCCGTCCGATATCTTCATGGCAAGCGAGGCATTTATGAGAATTACCTATTTGTCTCTTATCAATAAATGTATTGGTTGCACTTTCCGTTTGACTGGGACGAAATGGATGTGGTCCATAAGGTAATTCATAGTTATCTACTTGAGGCTGTGTGGAGTATGCTTTCAACGAGTACTGATAAACTACACTCAAACCAATTATTAATCCGACTATTGCCACATTAAACCATAACACCACTTTACTGGTTCCATGAATAATACTCGGAAACTTAGGCTCTGCACTTTCACGTCGTCGTTGAGGTAATAAAAAACGGTGTAAAAAGAGATGCAAAGCCAAAAAAACAATAAACAAGCCCGAGCTAATAATATGAGTAAGGTAAACCCAATGCTCACTTTCTTTTTGCCCCAAAAACAACAAATACCAACCGGTATAGCTAAAAGCGATAAAGATAAAAAGTATTAACAGCCCACTGGTAAACACTCGGATTCGGCGAAAGGCGATAGTCCGGCGAAAGTGACTCACTAAAAAGAATAACAAGCCCAAGCTACAAGCAACCCCAGTGACAATATGAACAAGTACAGACCACTGTATCCAGACAGTATGATTATTAATAAAAAAAGTAGCAGCGCCTGTCACACTACACGCCAATGTGACAGCCCACAGTGCTGGCAGTATTTTTTGCTCTTGGGTTAACAGGTTCATTTTATTATTCATGAGTAAAGAAGTTCGAATGAATATAGGCCAATACTTTCGATGATGTAAAAGGCACAAGGTGTTTTGCTGACGCTAAACGTACTTCAGTATCGAGTTGTTCAGCGGTTAACCTTTGCCATAACAGTTCTTGAAAGCTCGAGAGTAGTTGATGGCGATGCAATACATCAAGAGCATCTAAGTAAGCAGGGGGCGGTAACGATAGCAATCGTTTTGACAATGTTGCTTTAGCAATCAAAGCGTCAGATATAGCTCCATCAATTAGAACATTATTTTTAGCTTTCTCCGATAATGACTCATCAGATAAGAGCTGATGAAGAATGTGATTTTTTTTCAAACTGAGCTGCCTATCTTTTTTCGCAAACAAACGCGATTTGTCAGAAAAAATACACTGTGCATAAGCTAATAAAACTTTGCTTGAAAACGTTGAAGTGTCGACTCCTTGATGCAGTGAAAATGGTATCTTCGAGCTAGTACAACGGTGAAATAATGTCTGTAGTTCTGACTGATTGAGCTTCGCCGTCAACATCTGTTCAAACAGTCGAGTCGCGCTTTTTTTGGAAATAAAATGATATAAATCGATCAAGTGCTCGACTGGAACACCTTGTTTATCAGCCCTCATCAGCAACTGCTCGATGAATACCCCTGATAAAGTTAATTTTACGCTCCCCAACTCTTTGATCACATTGATAACGTCAAGGACCGGCAAATTTAAAAGCGCTTGCTCAAATAGCTTTGTTGAGTTTAAGTCACCAAATAATGACAACGACTTTAAAGCATGTCGTTGAATTCTTTTGTTTGGGTGAGTTAAAAAAGGCTTAATCAATAAATAATGTTGTGATGTTTTTCCCGCTGCTAGGGCGTTTAATCTTGCCACAGAAAGCCGCTCTTTTTCATTAGGCGATGGTTGGTTTTGATGGAGTAGTTGGTTTAATAACGATTGTAATTGGTGATGTGAAAAAACAACTCCATCAGGGTGATTAAATAAATACGAGAGTATTTGATAATTTTTATCACTCACTACGCCCGCAACTTGTGTCGCAGTGCTTTGACCAAGTACGGTTCTGCTGAGTAATGGCACCAACAACTGATAATCCAGCCGAGATAACCCAATCAACGAAGATGCAATCACTTGAGCATCAAGTTGATTGTTTTTGATGATTTTAACTAGAGGTTTTATAGCCCTCTTATCTCTTATGAGCCCAAGAGCTCTAATCGCCGCAGACTGCACAATAGGGTTTGTGTTGGCATTAATAAGCTTAATTAAAGGCAAAACAGCACGCTTTCTCTCAGCCCTCGCCAATGCATTAATGATACAGACTTTGACATCATCATCTGTAGAGTCCAAATGCTTTATCAACGGCACCAGCGCTAAAAACTTACGGTGGGTAGCGGCTTCTTCTTCATTGAAATAAAACTCAAACGTTTTAGCCACTCCACATTGAATGGCTGGCTCACTGTCATTGAGTAATGGTATAAGCCAATTAACACTACTCTCAATCTCTGATAACCTTAATAAATGAACACTCAACAACCGTAATCGACTTTGTTCACTTGTTAATGCGTCCATGACTATTGGTAAAAATCGCTTATCCCAACGCCCCTCTAATTGCGACAAAATAGATGCTTGTACTTGAGGTGAGCTTTCTGACCAGATGGCCAGCAATTCATCGATCACTGTGTCGGGCGGGTATTGTAATAAAATTGTTGAAAGTAACTTTAATGACTGAGGCGTTAACTTAGCGTGTATTTTGATTGTTACATTATCTGATACCGCATTCGTGTCGTTAACATCATTCCCTATAACTTGCTCATAATGGCTGTTTTGTTTATTAACCGAGATGTACTGATTCACTTTAATATTGTCAAACGAAGAGCGATGACCATCAGGCCAAAAGATTGTTAGCCGTTCAATGACATCATTTTTTCCTAACCCAAAATGGACTCTCGAATCGCTTTGGGATAAAAAGCTTTGCTGTGGCAGCACATTTTTCTTTAAAGTCAGGTTGTTGGTTTTCAGTTCAATACTCGCGCCCAAGACATCTTCAGAGTTATTTTCTAAGTGCAGTTCAATTCCTAACCAATTATTCGTATTTCCACTTTGACTTTCAAAGATTTGTAGATCGCTGTTATTATTACTAACAATTATTTCCATTGCGCCGTCATTATTCAAATCAGCGGTGATAGCGCCCCGTGACGAATTGGCAAAGTGTTGCTCAAATGCTCGTGGTTGCAAGCTAAAACCGTTCTCTTTGTTATTCAAGTAAATGCTATTTTTTTGGCCCTGACTGAGAAATGGCGCGTCAACATCAGGGCTACTCAAGCCATGAGCAACAAAAATATCTAGATAGCTATCATTATTTAAATCTGCACTCACAGAGGCCCATGACATATTGGAAAGAGATCTAGCCTGAGCTAACCCGTTTTCCCAAGAGAGGTTTTTAAATGAATATCGTTTCTTTCCATCATTCCCATCATTCCCATCATTAGTTGCTGTGTTTTTCAAAAACACAGCAGGAAAATTCAGACCCCGACTAATAAAAAACTCGTCTTGTTGATCATTGTTAAAATCATTAATCAATAAATCATGACTCCAAGCGACTTCTAAAGGCGCATACTGACCACCACCGCGGATGAATTGCTTACCTTTGTGATTAATAAATACCTGATTTGCTGATTTTTGCGCATTAATCACAATTAAGTCTAACCAAGAGTCATTATTAATGTCATACCATTTAGCCCCCACGCTGCGCCCTAAATCGTTAGCCACTTCCATTTTATTGGTCACATCTTCAAACCTGAACTGCCCTGTGTTTAAATATAGTTTATTGGGTTGTGGGTCATAAAGCGTTGCATCAAATGCAATATCGGTCGTTGGCCGGAAACCTTTGGTACGTTCGAAGGTTCGAGCTCCTTTTTTATAATCAATATAATTACTCAAATAGATATCGAGTAAGCCATCTTTGTTAAAGTCCCCTAATGCCGCAGACATACTCCAATGGTTACCAGATAGTCCCGACTTATCAGTTACATTAATAAAGGTACTATTGCCCTGATTTGCATATAGTTGATTTTTTCCAATGCCAGTTATCAATAAATCCGTTAAACCATCATTATTGAAATCAGCAACCGCACACCCCATGCCTTGAGTTATTTCCAAGACTCCAGCCCCTTCAGATATATCAGTAAAATATTGGCCTTTCATATTGAGCAATAGGCGATTGCCACTATTTTTCGACCACCACGACTGTTTACCGTAATAACGGGTGTGACCACTGCCCCCAACAAAAAACAAGTCCATCCAGCCGTCACGGTTAATATCTAAAGTACAGACACCACTTCCCATACTCTCTGTTAATGAAGAGAGTTGTTTTGATGCTTGTTGATGTTTGTTTTGCACTCGCCACTGTAAGCTAGTTTCTTTAAAAACAATTTTTTGCAACGTATTTTGAGTGACCAGTGGCGAAAAAACACTCGCCTGTATTTTTTTATGAGGAATTGGCTGCAGCACAATGACTACATAAATAATCATGCAACTAACTACCCCTAAAAAGACGATATAACGAGATATCTTAAGCATTTATAGCTCTCAAAGTTTAATTTGAGTATAGGTTAGAATTTTGCGAGGAGAGAAAATAAAAAAGATACAACAGCGAAAAAAAGTTTATCGTGATTTTTTAAAGACGAATACATTTGTAACTCGTTAACTCTATTACTTTTTAACTACAATTTCGCTACATTGCAGTTGTAATGCGGGTTTTAAAGTGAATTTAATTTTTAACTTAACAGGAAAAAACAAAGGTTCTTTACTATACTTTCCTTTTAGAAAATTAAAGAAAGTAACTAGAACTTACATTTTCAATCCGACTTCCCAAGTGAAGGTGGATCTAACTGAAGGTGTAAGTATTTGCTTTTCCGGTGTGGCGTAACTAAACCCGACACTGGTTCTCAATAATTAGTGATAACTAAATTATGGGAGAGTGTGATGCTAAATAAAAAGATATCACTCTATTACCTTATAAGTGCATTATTTTTAAGTTTTTTCTTGATTTCGTGTGGGGGTGGTGGAGACAGTAAAAAGTCAACTACCGACCCTAATAATGCACCTACCGTCGAAATTATTGGTTCAAAGACCGTTCAAGAACGCAATAATTTTTCTCTTACTGCACAAGCAACTGACTCGGATGGTTCAATTTCCTCCTATCTATGGTCAGTCACTTCAGATAAAAAAGTCACGCTATCAGGAAAGACTTCAGCAACCGTCTCATTTCAAGCCATTGATGTAAATGCTGATACCCCAATCGAGCTGAAAGTTGTTGTCACTGATAACGACGGTGCTTCAGCCACAAAAAGTCATACTGTAACCATATTACGAAAATCAAGTGAATTAACGTTAACAGGCTCAGTCACCGACAACCCTATTGCTAATGCATCGGTTCTAATTACGGTGGGTACAGAATCATTTTCGACGATTGCTGATGCCGTTGGCGATTACAGTATCATGATTGATGTAGATGAGGATAACACTGACAAATTAGTATTACTAAAAGCAACAGGGGCCAGTGATAGCCATCCTGGTGTAGTTTTAGTGTCACAACTGCCAACTTTTAACAGCCTGGCAACGCTAGCAGGAACCGGATCAGAAATAGATAGTAGTAACTTTTTTGGTTTAAACATTACCAATGTCACAACCGCACAACTTGCTCTAATCCACCGAAATTTAAGCGGTAACAACCTTGAAAGTGAAGAGCAACTCAACCAACTATTAGCAATGGTCGATGCACAAGAGCAGTTGACGATAGCAGCATTAATTAAAATTATTATCGACAACCCACTATTTACGTTACCAGACGGTGCTCAAGATACCTTTGCTTTAGTTCTAGATGAAACATTAAAGCAAAACTTTGAAGACCTTGTCATTATTCAAGATAGCGCTTTAATATCAAAAACAGTCAGCGAAATCATTAATGATGAAAGCTTGGTTTCAATCGGTGAAGGCCGAGACTTTGACAATGATAGCGTTTTAGACACCGATGACGCCTTTCCGTTTGACTCAACAGAAAGTGTCGATAGTGATAAGGATGGTGTTGGTAATAACGCTGATGATGACGATGATAATGACAAAGTTTTAGATGTTAATGATGCCTTTCCAACAGACGCCACTGAAAGTGTCGATACAGATAAAGATGGCATCGGTAATAATGCCGATAAGGACGATGATAACGATAAAGTCTTAGACACCAACGATGCCTTTCCCACAGACGCCACTGAGAGTGTAGATACAGATAAAGATGGTACGGGCAATAATGCCGACCCTGACGACGATAACGACAAAGTTTTAGATGAAAATGATGCCTTTCCTTTAATATCAGTCGAGGGGTTAGTTGATACAGATGCTGACGGCAGACCCGATGATTGTGACCAAGCTTGTATAGATTTAGGCTTAGCTGCGGACGATGACGATGATGGTGACGGAATCTTAGATGTAGATGAAATTCCCCCCGTTATTAATGTCGCCATTAACACGCCCAAATCATTGACCACCGTAGGCACATCGACAATCACAGTTTCTGGTACTGCCGTACCTGCCGATGCCACATTAACATTAAACGGAACCACGGTGACTAATAACAGTGGTAACTTCTCAAGCGAAGTTACTTTAACTGAAGGTTCAAATACAATTGAGGTTAAGGCGACAAAAGGCAACCTTATCCAAACAGATATCGTTACAATTTCATTGGATCAAACACCTCCCTTCCTCACTATCGACTCGCATAAAGATGGCGATACAGTCTTTACCAACACAGTAACAATTACAGGCTTAGTTAATGATATTGTGCGGGGAACAATTGAGGAAGATCAAGCTAATGTAACCGTTAACGGCATTGATACAACTATCAGTAATCGCTCCTATGCTGCCGCCAATGTTCCACTTATCGAAGGGGAAAATACCATAACAGTCAATGGTGCTGATCAAGTCGGGAATGTTAGCAGTATTGATATTAAGCTTAATTACGAAGTCATCGTTGGTAAACGTGTTGAACTTTCACGAGGCCAACAACAAACCGGTGTGATAAAAACAGAATTAGCAGAACCACTCGAAGTTCGTGTACTTAATGATGATAATGAATTAGTACAAGATGCTGCTGTGGTCTTTAGGGTTTCTCAAGGTTCAGGCGCAGTTGGATCAGGAACCGATAATGAAGGGCGAGCTGTTGTTGTAGAAACTGACGTAAACGGAGTTGCTTCGACCCGATTTAAAGTCGGTGCGCGTGCCGGTGTCTCAAATCATAAAGTAACCGCAGCCGTGGTAGGTTATGTAAGCCAAGTTGATTTTAGTGCTTCAGCCAGTGGTGAAATAGGTAATAAATTAAGTGTCAATTCGGGAAACAATCAACGCGGCTCGGTAGGAAATAATTTACCTGAACCATTGGTAGTGGTTGTCACAGATGCTGGTGCTAATGTTGTCGCAAATTCCAGAGTAAGATTTGATGTAACCGTTGGCGAGGGTTTATTAAGCAACGACCTGCAATCCTACGAGGTACAAACAGATTCAGACGGGCGTGCGTCAACGTTATTTAAATTAAGCTCTCTGACAGGAATCGATGCCCAGAGGGTTGTCGCAACATTAGTGGATGCACCAGAAGGGAAAGTGATTACTGCAGGGTTTAGCGCGACGGCCTTTATTCCTGCTGAAGCGGGTCTCACGAAAGTAAGTGGGGTTGTACTTGATAATCAAGAGGAACCTATTCCAGGGGTGACATTACGCATTGAAGGTAGTAACCGTGAAGCCATCAGTGACTCCTCTGGACAATTCACCATAGAACAAGCCCCCATTGGCCCTCTTCATATTATTGCCGATGGTTCAACAGCAACAAATGAAGGTGAGTATCCGTCACTAAGTTTCAATTTAGTAACCATTTCGGGGGTCGATAATCCCCTCCCATCACCTATTTACATGGTCAAGCTAGACACTGAAAATGCCGTTTATGCAGGTTTGGCTGATACTGTATTAGAGCTAAAAGAATACCCAGGCTTTAAACTAGAAATTGCCAAAGACTCAGTCACCTTCCCAAATGGTGATAAAGAGGGATATATTTCTGTCACCCCAGTCAATGCTGGCACAGTGCCGATGGCACCACCGAATGGAATGCAGCCTAAATTTATTGTGACCATTCAGCCAACTGGCACCAAGTTTTCACCTCCTGCTAAGCTCACCTTACCTAATGTTGATGCCCATGAACCCGGTGCACAAGTTGAAATGTATTCTTTTGATCATGACTTGGAAGAGTTTGTCGCCATTGGCTTAGGCACGGTCAGTGAAGATGGCACTCTTGTAACGACCAACCCGGGAGTTGGTGTGATTAAAGCAGGCTGGCATTGTGGCTCTCAACCAGGAGGACAAAGTTGTGCGCATAATTGCCCTATCTGTCAAGACTGTGATGGTGATTGTAACTGCGTGCCCGCCTCCGGCGACCCTCGTTTAGCAAGTTTAAATAAAGTTGGGGATTGTAAGAAAGCAGAATGTTCTGATGGCGGTGTAGTCACAGTCAATGACAACGCAGATGCACCAGAAGATGATAAAGTGGGCGATTGTAAGAAGTTTAGCTGCGAGGATGGAAGTCCTGTAAAAGTCACTGACAATACTGACGAAACAAAATGTACGACCTGTGGTGAAGACGGTCCAGAGGCTAAACCTGACGGACATGTTCCAGACGATGATAAGTGTATTATCTGCCAAGACGGTAAAGAAACGAAAAAACCGGATAATGAACTTGGCGGTACTACGATTACCTTTAATGGGATGAAAAACTTAATTGCTGATATTAATAAATTATTGACTCTTCTAGGCTCTAATAAAAAGCTACCGGAAGTATCACTTGAATACAGTAATACGAAAAAAGAAGTCTGTTGTACCCAAAGAGATGGTGCCACAACCTTAGAAGAAACCGACTCTGGAACCGCAGCAATCAGTAAATGGGATAATGAATGGATTCCAACTATTCCGCCTTTCTCAGGAGATTATACGGTTCGAGTTTTCGGTAAAGAAATTGGTGTCAAATATGGCATTCGCTTTACCTTCGGTGTCAGTGGCAAACTCACCATCAGTCGAGTGAAAAAAGAATGTGAAGACAAAAACTGCTGGGGTGGCAGTGTCACCATTGATATTGGTGTCGGCGGAGGCCCATTTGGCAGTGTTCCAAACCCAGCCTCATCGCCAATATCTTGTGGACCAGATGGGAAAAAACGTCCCTGCGACATTATCAGAATTCAAGGCACAGTTAAAACGGGGGTTAATGCCCAAGCCTCTGTCGATTGTACCGCAATCAAAGGTACCATTGGTCATAATGGTATTAGTTTAAATGCAGAAATTGTTGTAGCAGAAGGCTCTTGGGTCGAAATAGGTGCGTCAGAATCTTGGGTTGTTGCTAATTCAGCGAGTGTCGCAATAATTAATATCCCGATGCCAGAATAATGTTTAATCAACATAATCTAAGGAGTGAGATTTGAAACAAGTGACCGTATTTTCTCAAATGTTAATTCTATTGTTGGCCTGTATGTTGACCATGATGACTCGTTCAACACATGCAGCTGAACTGCTATGGGTTATTCCTACATACCCCGCTTCAGAGCCAGAAAAGAAAAGTTTGATCGTTGAAACACAATTTGATTATCACCTTTACACTCCACATAAAGGCCATAATCAGGTTCATTTGGTACAACGTAAATATGCTTCATTGGATTCTGCTGATGACTCTTTTGTTTCAAGAATGTCCGCAATTAGCTCAGTAAATTATTCATGGTGGTTAGATACTTGGCAACCTTCATCTAAACAACTAGCACTGCAATATTACCAACAGAAAGGCCTTGACCAACCTTACTGGGAAAAGGTGTGGCGAGAAAAGTTTGTCGGCAGAAAAATTCGGCTAAAACAAAAAGTGATTTACAACGATTACATTGTGATGGTTTATAACGTTTCTAACCCTAATGGTAAAGAAAGTTACCTCGATTTACCTGTTGTTTTAAAAAAGGAAAGTAATGATTGGTTAGTAAGTTTAGACCTCAGACAAAGCCCACTACTTCGGTTTAGCCCTTGGCTTGAAGGCATTGATTCCGAGAAGGTGATTTATGAATAATTTAGCTAAGAATTATCTTTCTCTTGTAATGTTAATCGCAATATCAACGTTAGTACTGTGGTCATCGACCGCACAAAGTATTGAGCGTAAATATAATGATCAAGGCGAAAAAACATTTACCTACACTCAAGAATTTATTTTTCACCATCAAAAATATCAAAATGTGATTTTATCTGACTTTATCACTGAATCTATTGATATTAACAATGGGCCGGATACACAACTAGTTCACTTTCTATCCGCTATTCTTGCCGACGATTTTGAATGGTGGTTAAGTCTATGGAGCATTGAAACGCAGCAAGACTGGACACAAAAGTTAGCGATAAATAAAGCCCAACGTACCTTCCATTATTGGAAGGGTCGCTTCAACAAAAACACGGTTGCTCAGTTACAAGACTTTATTGTTTTAGGGCAGCGAGTATTAATTGGTGTGGAGCTAAAAAACAGTGCATCTGAGTATTATTTGCTCCCATTTACACTTGAAAATAACCGTTGGCGAATAGACCAACCGTTTATGGATTCGTTGCTCTATAAAAAGTTAAAAAACAACATCATTAAGTCATAGAGAAGAAATAATGTTATGGCAGTAACAATAGAAAAAGACACAACACAGTTCATGGTCAGTTCATTTCCAAAATGCGTCTTTGGTTTGTGTGTACTATTTCTATTAATTTTTTGGTCAGCGGTACTACTTGTTGAACAAGCAAAACAACTAAAAGCAGTTGACTATTTTATCTTCTCTTCAATTTGTTTAATCGGAATGATTATTCAAAAGCATAAAAAACTGTCGCTTAATAAACAAAACAATCAAGCGATATTAGTCGTTAAGAGTATTTTGGGTACTAAAGAGCAGCGGTTTTCTTTAACAGATATAGAGTCTGTTGAAATGGTTTACGGAAGAGGACAATACGCCCGTGGAGGCGCAATTTACCTTGTTATTGACGGTCAAAAGCAAGCGATCGTCGATTCAGATATTTGTTTCGGTAATGTAGAACGTAATATTCGAGTAAAAGAAGAGATTTCACAGTGGTTATAGCTGTTGGTTTATGAATTAAACAAACCTTAATAATTGATGAATAATCATTTGAATATATTGTCCATCGATTAAACCAAAGCTTACTGATTTTTTATTCTATGTATACGTTAAAACGGTAACTTAGTTATGAATAATCTAAATAAAATCAAAGCAGTGTTTACGATTTTGACTTCGTTAAGTATTGCTTTATCTTCTCATTCATTTGCCGTTGAACTTAATGACAAGTGTGTTATTAATATACTCAATCGCACGATCCAAGTTGCATCCAATGGGGGGTGGTCACTCCCTAATGTGCCCTCTAATCAAGGGGCTGTCAAAGCCCGTGCGACTTGTATCAATGAAGATGGAAGCACGTCGTCTGGTCAATCCGGTTACTTCAATCTAATCACCAATGGTATTACCCCGGTTGGTGACATAATGTTTGCCGAGCAAGAACCCGTTCCTGCTGACTTAAGCTTTTTCTCATCAAATCAAATTACGCTCACTTCACTTGGGCAAAACTTTCAATTACAAGTAACAGCCACCTACCCTGATGGTTTGACCGACGATGTCACCAATAGCGGTTCTGGAATAAACTATACCAGCTCCAATACAGGCGTTGTTTCTGTCAATGCTAACGGTTTACTCACTGCCACAGGTAGCGGTCAGTCACTAATAAGTGCAGATAAAGACGGCCTTATTGCCACGCGGCTGGTCCGAATCAGCTTTACCGGTGATCAGGATGGTGACGGTTTACCCGATGATTATGAAACTTCAAATGGTCTCGATCCCAACGACCCTGCAGATGCGTTTGAAGATATTGATGGCGACGGTCTAAGTGCACTAGATGAATATAATGCCGGCACCGATTTAACTAAAGCCGATAGTGATGATGATGGAATAAAAGATGGCGAAGAAATAATCGAAGGTGACGATGGCTTTATTACTAACCCTCTACTATCAGATAGTGACGGTGATGGTTTATCTGATTCTGTTGAAATTACGACAGGCTCAGATCCAAGTGATAACAGCAGTAATAACTTTGAAGACGCTATCGTCTCAATTTCTGCAACGCCAACCAATGTTGTCATGACTTTTAATGGTATTGATAGTGAAGTCAGCACGCAATTAACAGTCATGGCCACAATACTCGATGGATCACAACTTGATGTGACCGCAAAGGGGAATGGTACAGCCTATAGTTCATCTGATCTCAGTATCGTTAGTTTTGGTTTAAGTGATGGTGAAATTTTTGGTGGGGCTGAAGGTAACGCCACAGTCACCGTTAGCCTATTTGACCTATCTCTTGATATTCCTGTAACGGTTGAAAGCTTTCAACCTGTTGGGATTGCTTCACTGACATTCACTGGCAATGGCCACGATACTGACGTTCAAGGTGACTATGTGTATATTGCCGCTGGTACAGGTGGCTTGCACATCGTAAACACCAGCGTAAAAGAAACACCTGAGCTAGTTGCAACTCAGGCCATAACTGGCAGTGCTGTGGATGTTAAAGTTGTCGGAATGACAGCTTATGTCGCTGCGGGAGCTAGTGGAATCGACATTATCAATGTGAGCAATCCATTAGAGCCAGCACTTATATCTAACATCAAAACTGCTGGTAACGCCGTAGATTTGGCAGTACAAAACGGTTTACTTTTTGTCGCCAATGGTAGCGGCGGCATGGAGATCATAGATGTTAACGACAATACAACCCCCTTTAGCCTGGCTAAGTTAGAAGGGTTAGGTAATGTCATCGGTATTGATGCTCAAAATGATAGAGCAGTGATAGCCAGTTCTTCTTCAATCATCATTGCCGATATAACCGATCCTAGCTCACCTATGCGCTTAGGGAGTATTAATATCGGTAATGTTCGCGCCGTCGTAATGGACGGTGATTATGCCTATGTGGCATGTTACACCTGTGGTTATAAAGTCGTTGATATTTCTGACCCTTTAAAACCCTCCATAGTCGGTAGTGATAGTCGGTTTTATCCATCTGACGTTGAATTAACCAATGGTTTAGCTTTCTTCTCCGATATATTATTTGTCAATGCAGTTCCTTACGTTAATATCTTTGATCCGTTAAATTCGATATTTCAAGGCGTTATCGACATCAGAGAGTTTGGTGATCGGGATGCCGTGGGCCTGTCACTCGATGCGGCCTTTGCATATTCAACAGGCAGTAATAAGCTCTATATATCACAATATCGTGTACTTGATGACAATCAAGGAATAGCACCAACTGTTGAGATAATCGCTCCACTTGATGGAGGGGTGGTTGTTGAAAATAGTCGAGTGCTGGTTCGCGTTGAAGCGTCAGACGACGTCGCTGTCGCTGCCGTTAACTTTACTGTCAATGGTACACTTTTACTAACCGATACCACCCGACCTTATGAAGCTCCTGTTCTGGTGCCTGACGACTCAGACACATTAAACATTCTTGTTGAAGCCGTCGACTTTGGGAACAACATTGAAAACCAAGTCACCTTACTTTCAATCGAACCAGATGGTGATAATGATGGGCTTGGCGATAACGAAGAAGTATTTACTTGGTTCACCGATCCAGAAGATCCTGATAGCGATAACGATGGGTTACCTGACGGCGATGAAATAAATATCGGCACTGACCCGAATGACTCAGATTCAGATGATGATGAGCGGACTGATGGCGCAGAAGTTGCCGCAGGAACAGACCCATTAAACCCTGATATTACCGCGCCTTTAGTTAGTTTAGTTGACCCGTTAAATGAAGCACTTGATATTTGTGAAAATCAATCGATTACCGTGACCTTTAACGAAGGAGTATTACGCAACTCCATCACGGCCGATAGTTTAATGTTATTAAAAGATGGGGCGACTGCCACTGACGGCTCTTTAAGCTTAATTTCTAGCAACACTGAAATCCTCTTTAGCCCGACAGGACTACTACAAGATAACAGTGATTACACTATCAAGGTTGCCGGCGTCAAAGATGAGGCTGGTAATGTATTAGCCACCGAATTCACATCTACGTTCACAACGGGAAATTGTGTTGATTTAGAACGCCCAACCGTCATTGACATTAGCCCGCTGAATGGCTCAACGGAAATACCTGTTAATTCACTTGTCACCGTCATTCTCAACGAGCCAATCGACCCGACTACCGTAACTGAAGACACCATGTACGTGATCGATCAGTCCAGCGGGCAACGTATTGGAGGAGTCTTACAAGTTGCAGATAATAAGTCTGCAATTACTTTTACACCTAACGTTCCGTTCTTGGTCGGCCGACGCCATTACGTTTATATCACAACCGGTATATTAGACTTATTTGGTAACGCATTAATAGGGACTAGTCGTTATTTTGATACTTCATTTGAGCCCGATGGGACAGGGCCAGAAATCATCAGTACCACAATTGATGATGGCGCCACTGACCTTCCTATTAATGCTAAGTTAGCTGTGTTATTTGATGAACCAATTAATGCATTGTATTTACAACAAATTCAATTACAAACAGCGTTAGGGGTTCAAATTGCAGTGACACGAGACATTAGCTCTGACCGTCGAAGAGTTATTTTAAGTCCAATCACAAACCTTGACCCCAATGAAGATTTCGTTTTCCTAATCGATGGCGTACAAGACTCAAGTGGAAATTTACTGGCTAATTCTTATCAAGTGTCATTTACCACGGGCGAAGAAAGTGACACGACAACAGGCAGTGACTCAATTTGGAGCATACCTGTCAACAACACCCAAGACGTCCCACTTAACCCAATACTTTCTGTCACCTTATCTGAACCAATCGACCCGACAACACTTAACTCTAACTCCTTATATTTATGGGATAATTCCACAGGATTAAGAATTAGTGCAACAAGAACCATTTCAGAGGATGGTACAACCCTAACCTTGGTTCCAGACGATTTATTACGAGAAAATAGACGTTACTACTTCTATGTTGGTTACTCACCATATTTCACGGACTTTGCAGGAAACATAGTGGCGCAGAATCGTTATAGATACTTCACCACTGGCTACGCTGAAGATTCTACTGCGCCTGAAGTATCATCGCTTAATATGCTTGATGGAAATACCATTATGCCAATTAATGGCAAAGTCATTATCACCCTTGATCAACCGATAAGTGATGCATGTTCTTTAGCGGACTCTATACAATTAATGACAGGAGAAACCCCTACCCCGGTCACAGCCTCATTAGCCAATGATCGTAGAACTATCACTATCATGGGGGAAGAACCATTTGATACCGAGACAACTTACCAACTTTCAGTTGCTGGCCTGTGTGACTATGCGGGCAACGCATTAAGTGAATTTACCATGTCATTTACCACAACAGATGTTGAAACAAATGACACTACAGGCCCATCGTTAGTTAGTATTACTCCAGCCCATACAGCAACTGACGTATCAGTCACCACAACTGTTGTTATGGAATATGACGAAAATATTGATATCCGCTCGATGCCACCGATCACTGGAGCAGGCATTACACTGCCGGGTGACTATGTCGTTGACGGTAGTACTATAACTTTCACTCCGAGCATTAACCTTTTAGGTGAAACTCGCTATACCGCAGGTCTGTATTACAATGTTGCTGATTTGGCTGGTAATACAAGATACGGAGGTACAAGATATTTTGATACACAAGCAACAACAGATATTATTACCCCAACAGTGCAGGTCATGTCGCCAAATAATGGCGCGATGGATACCAACCCATCTCAACCTATTGTTTTAACCTTTGATGAGCCGATGAACATTGGCACACTCATTAGCAATAATATTGCTATTTATTCTAATGGCAGCATCATTAATAGCAGTATTTTCCGCTCTGCAGATGGCCGTCAGGTGACATTAACCGCTTCACTTCCACACTCATCATTAATTAGTGTCGTCATGACCGATGCAGTAACGGATCTATCAGGAAATGCAATAGCGCCATTTGTAAGCTCGTTTACTACAGGTGTATTTGATACAGATGTAACACGCCCAAGTATTATTCGACAAGTACCTGCTAATGGTTCTGGTGGCTGGTTAAATATGAGTGACGTTTATTTTTATACCAATGATGTTATGGATAGTTCAACACTTGAGGAGAGTTTCCACCTCGCGGAGAATGGTGTACTCGTTGATGTTGATATTTCCCTTGTTGGTGATGGACGAACCATTAAAGTGTCCAAAGCAACTAATTTTACCGAAGGTGCATTAGTTCAAGTGTACTGGAACAACAACTTAATGGATGACTCTGGTAACCCAGTTCATGCCTACAACGGTTACTTCAATATGGGGGTCAGTATTGATAACATTGGAGACAGAGCTTACCCAACAGCCTATTATCCAAACAATGGAAGCCGTGGAACACCTCTTAATCCAGTGTTACTTGCTAGATTTACAGAAGAAATAGATGAATCTAGCCTGACTGATGCTACCGTCACTTTATCTGATGTTACTGGTGGTTGGGTTGAGCTGCCAATCACAACGAGTCTAGATAGTACTGGCAAGGTGATCAAAGTCACCCCTGTCGAACCACTTGTCGCCGATAATCAGTACTATCTCTGGTTTGGCGTTGATATTTTAGACACTGATGGTGATAACATTGCCAGTGATTATGCAACCTACTTCCATACCGATGCTGATTCTGAGCTTGATGACAGACAGCCAATCGTTGAAGTGATGAGCCCGCCTGTAGGAGAAGAAGCCGTCGGCATCAACACATTGTTCTCAGTGCGTTATGATGAACAAATGAACCCTATCTCCTTTGATTATCAACTTGCAGTTAATCCACAGTTTAGCGAAACAAACAAAGTGGTTAAATATGAACTACCAGCACCTTTAGCACCGCTCGCTGAGCATACTGAACCAGCGCCATTGATGGTTGACTTAGCTGGCAATGGAATCGTGCCTCAATCTACAACCTTTACCACAGCCAACGGTCCAGACTTTACTGCTCCAACAGTGTTAGACACGGCGATAAGCCAAAATCAACAAGACGTTGCTTTAAACCCAGTCTTTGAATGGCGTTTTAGTGAACCTATCGATCCAAATAGTGCAACCTCTTCGGGCATCTATATTTGGGATAGTGTAACGGGTTTAAATGTGCCATCTACATTCGAGCTATCTGCTAATGGTAAACACTTAATAGTCATACCAACAGAGCCTCTGCTCGTGCTTCGCCGCTACTATCAATATGCCTATGGCATGCGAGATTTAAGTGGCAACAATTTAGGCAATCATTATCGTTACTTCACCACTGGAACGGAGTCTGACGCTACAGCCCCTTCAATTATCACGACAACAATCAATGATGGCGAAACAGGAATCTCCACTAATGTTCGATTAAACGTTCAATTTGATGAACCTTTAAACCCACTGAACTTATCAGGTGTTAGCTTACAAAATGCCGCAGGTGAAGAGGTTGGGGTTAATATCAATCTTATTCGTGGTCGAACAACCATAAATATTGTGCCAAAACAGCTACTATCCTCAATGAGTGATTATCAATTACGCATTAATGGCATGAGAGATACCAGCGGTAATACTCAAGAAGGTGAGCTTGTTATTAACTTTAGTTCAGGTGATAGTGTTGATTTAATTAAGGGAGCTATTACTCGCTGGAGCATTCCTGTGAACAATACGCAAAATGTCCCACTAAATCCATTATTAGAAGTTACCTTTAATGAACGTATCGACTCAACCACTGTAGATAAAAATAGTTTCTATCTATGGAATAACACAACTGGGCTTAATGTGCCTGGAACTTGGTTACTATCCAATGATGGCTTGACCCTGCAGTTCATTCCAGAGCAACCACTGGAAAGTAATACACGCCATTACCTCTATGTAGGATATTCACCTTACCTTACCGATCTTTCCGGTAATATAGTCGCCCAGAATAACTATCGTTACTTCACCACGGGTACCACAGAAGATGATGCGGCGCCAGCAGTGTCTGCGACCAACTTCTTAGATGGTAATTCCATGGTACCAGTTAACGGTAGAGTATTATTAACATTGAACGAACCATTGAGTGATTCGTGCAATCTCACTAATGGCGTCTCGGTCGCATCTGGCGCGGTTAATCATGATTTCAATGCTGTGCTCGACAGCGATCGTAAAACCATTATCATAACCTCAGTTTCAGGGTTTGATGTATCAACCGCTTATACCGTCACTCTTGATGGAATCTGTGACTACGCTGGTAATAACATTACCCCATATAGCATCAACTTTACGACTTCTGCATCAACCGATCCAGATGCCTCTGGCCCGAGTCTTATCAGTATATCACCAGCACATACGGCCACCGACGTAGTCACCAGTCTGGATCAAATCGTCATGGTTTATGATGAAGCAGTGGATGTTCGATCTGCGCCACCAGTTAAGGGTGGAGGCATAACTATTCCTGGTGATTATGTCGTCACAAATGACACAATCACCTTTAGCCCGAGTATTAACCTACTAGGCAGTACTCGTTATACTGTAGAACTATATTATAACGTCCCTGATTTAGCGGGTAATACTCGCTGGGGCAGTACGAAATATTTTGAAACTGCGGTAGCCGCCGACACCGTGGCACCGACGATCACTGCAATATCACCTGCAAGTGATGCCACCGATACAAGTCCAACGCAATCCATAGTCATTAATTTTAGTGAGCCAATGGCAGCTGGGAGTTTAGTCCGAAATAACATTGCCTTGTTCCATAATGGCGCTGTAATCAACCCAACGATTTTCCGTTCAGCAGATGGGCAGCAGTTAACCTTAACCGCATCCTTACCGCAAAACGCTCTAATTAGCGTCGTACTAAACGATGGGGTAACAGACCTATCAGGTAACTCATTGACCCCTTACGTGAGCTCCTTTACTACAGGTATTATTGATAATGACAACGCAAGACCTCGGATCATTAGTCAAGTGCCAAGTAATGGGTCGACTGGATGGACAGATCTCGATGCTATCACGCTTTATTCATCCGAACCTCTCGATAGTACTAGTCTAGATAATGGTTTAACCATTGAAGAAGATGGTGTCTTAACTGAGGCTTCTCTATCACTTTCTGGTGATAACCGAGTGATGACAATAACTAAAGAGGGTGGGTTCACCCCAGGTAAGCGAACAACATTCTACCTAAATACGAATATCACTGATCAATCAGATAACCCACTACATAACTACAGCGGCTCTATCGTGATGGCGGATATTTCTGATGGCACAGGTTCGCGCCCTTACCCAACTGCTTACTACCCAAATAGTGGCAGTAGAGGGACACCTCTTAACCCTATTTTACTCACCAGTTTCACTGAAGAAATTGATGCTTCATCATTGTCATCAACTACTGTAACACTCTCAGATGTAACTAATGATTGGGCAGCTCTCAGTGTGAGCATTAGCTTAGATGCAAGTGGAAAAATAATTCAGGTAACTCCAGATGAAGAGCTGGTTCCTGAAAATCAATACTACCTCTGGTTCTCAGTCGATATTTTAGATACCGATGGTGATAACCTTGCTTCAAACTATGCCACATACTTTAATACATTCGCTGATTCTGCAGTTGACGATAGTCAGCCATCAGTTTCCGCGATGAGCCCACCATCAGGTGAAGACGGGGTTGGTATCAATGCTCAATTCTCTGTACGCTTTGACGAGCCAGTCAATAGTCTCAGCTTTGATGTGGCAACCAACAATAAAGTCAATGTGCAATTTAGCGAAGATAATACCGTGGTTAAATATAACCACCGGACTCCATTGGCTCCTAGTACTGAAATTACCGAAACAATCGATGCAGTGACCGACTTGGCTGGCAATATCGTGATTCCTTCCTCTGCTACATTTAATACAGCAAGCGGACCTGACTTTATCAACCCGACAGTTATTGACACGGCATTATTCAATAACCAACAAAATGTTCCAACCACCCCTCAAATAGAATGGATATTTAGTGAGCCAATTGATTTTGTTAGCGCCACCAATTCAGGTATTTACATTTGGAATAACAATACCGGTGAAAACGTAGGCAGCTCATGGGAGCTATCTCCAGACGGTAAGCGCTTAACGGTTGTTCCTGATGAGGCGCTCGAATCAGGTTCACGTCATTACACTTACGCATACTCAATGCGTGACTTAAGCGGCAACAATTTAGGTAACCATTATCGCTACTTTACCGTGGGCTTTGATGAAGACACCCTAGGTCCACTGGTGCAAAGTAGTACCGTTTTTGATGGCCAAACTAACGTGCCTACCAATGTGAAACTTAAAGTCCGTTACAATGAAATATTAAACCCGATAAGAATGCCGTTTGTCAGTTTAAAAGATAGCGCAGACCAAGTTATCCCGGTTAATGTCTCATTAACACGTGGCCGAACGCTGCTAAATATTACGCCTAAACAGTTATTAACACCAAACACCAGTTATACTCTCGATGTTTCCGGTGTAGAAGATATCAGTGGGAATGCCCAAGAAACTGATTTAGCATTAACATTCGTCACAGGTGAAACTGTCGACTTAGCGACAAGTGGGATTCAAACATGGAGTATCCCGGTAAACAACACTCAAAACGTTCCGTTAAATCCATTACTAGAGGTCACCTTCAATGAACGCGTGGATCGTACCACGGTTGATGAAAACAGCTTCCGCCTATGGAATAACACGACTGGATTAAATATAGCGGGAACATGGGCACTGTCTGCCGACGGTCTACGTTTAGGGTTCTCCCCTGCTGAAGCATTGGATGAAAATACACGCCATTACCTATATGTTGGGTATTCTCCTTATCTAACTGATATGGCAGGTAACTTAATTGCCCAAAACAATTACCGTTACTTTACAACAGGTGATACAACAGACACCACGAACCCGATGATAAATAAAACCAGTATTGCAGATGGTAATACAACAATGCCTGTCAATGGGCAGATTGTGTTGGTAATGGATCAACCATTGAGTGACGCCTGCTTATATTCTGACAATATTGTATTAAAAACAGGTGGAGCTAATGTTGATATTAATATCGCACTGGCCAGTGATCGCAAAACAATTACAATCACCGGTAAAGAAAACTTCACTGTTGACACCCTTTATGACTTGTCGGTAATAACGTTATGTGATTATGCGGGTAACGAACTCACCGGGGATGTACTAAGCTTTACTACTATAGCGTCAGATATTGAAGACACATCAGGGCCAACCCTTGTAAGCATTACACCCGCACATACCGCCAGTGATGTAGCTATTACCAGTACAGTCGTCATTGAATATCAAGAGCCTGTGGATATGCGCTCAGCACCAGCAATCAAGGCAGGGTCGGTCGTGGTGGAAGGGACCTATAGCGTTGTTGGTAACACAATTACCTTTACACCAGCCGAAGATTTAGCAAATGGAACGACTTACACGGTAGAACTGTACCGCAATGTACCCGACTTTACAGGGCGCACCGTTTACGGCGGCACAAAAACATTTACCACTGTTGAATAGGCATAGTAATGACAAATATTAAAGTACCTATCATACTAGCTTTAGCAATTGCGATATTGCTTGCTACTTATTGGCTGTCAAGCAACCAATCAACGACCTCATTGTTGGAGTCCGAAAAAGTGCTTCACCACGACAGCCAAACTCCCCTATTGGGGAAAGAGATTGCTCTGCGCCCTAAAATTGATGCACCTGAAGCAGAAAATATTAAACAGCAATTAAACGCAGTACAAGCTGAAAAAGCAGCTCAAGCGGCACGATTTCTCCCTAAAAAAGCGACAGTCGTGACCTTGTCAGTACAAGAAATGAGTCTAATCAAAGAGCAATCACAACTCAAGCAAGCAGAAATTGCCCTACTGATCTCAGAGTATAAGACTCACATAAACGACCAAGCTAAAGTGAAAACGCTGCAACAACAAGTAAAACGGCTAACCGCTGAGTACAATGAGTTAATTTTACCTTTAGCGCTCAATGCCATGGCGGAAAAAAACAATGGTTAAGACAAACAGCACCTGTCTTTACAAGTTTTGGCTAACGATCACTTTACTTTTTACTTTTTCTGTCGCAGAACCAGTACAGTCGGCTAATTTCATTCCCACTGAGTCAGAGTATTACCCATTTTTAGTCAATGGCTGGGACCCAAAGCGAAAAACAGTTTTAGTCTTCAAAGACCCCTACTGCCCTTACTGTATTAATGCGATCTCGGATATTGAAAAATTAACCAAATTCAATGTATTTGTTTTTTGGGCGCCTATTTTAGGCGAACGAAGTAAACAAAGAGTTGATGATATCTTTCAGTGCCGCTCCCCTGTCAACAAAAAAATATTCGATGCTATGATGGTTCGTAAATCCCCTAACTGCGATCGTCCGATTAATCACAAATTAAAAGCATTAAATCAGCGGGTTGTTGATAATTACAATATCTTCGCTGTACCCAGCATTTTTATCTCAGGAAAGCAGGTTTCTTTGGCTCAATTAATGAAAGAGTCAAACAAACGTCCTGCAGTAAACGGGGTTCAGGTTAATTGGAAACGATTCAAGTTAATGCAACAACACGCTAATCACGAAGCTAAGACGCTCGCCTTATTAATTCCTAACAACCACCCACAGGTACCAGCTCAGGTTGTCGACTCTTATAAACCTGAGTTTGTCTTTTTAGCCAATAAAGTCATAGAGCAGCGCCCAAGGTTTCTAAAATGTAAATCAGATAACTTGTTATGTTTAAGCTATCAATTGAATAAATACAAAGCAAAGTACCAAGAGTTCACTTTACTATTTGGCACAAGTATCAAACCTGAACGGCTTATGGTAATTGATCGCAACGGCAAGGTGAGTTACCCCTGAAAAGTAATACAGAGCACACCTAGCCTTATACCATTACCACTAATAACCTGATCTCTTAATTAATGAAATTAATAGTATTATGGCTATTCGATTTCCTTATTCATCGTGGCTACCGGATTAAGTAGTGGTTTTTGTTTAAATGCCCAGCGACGTTTCACTGGTGTTAAAGGGCGCACTAACTTCTTGGCCATAATACAATAAAAAGACCCAACGCCCGGTAAATTATAAGCCATGATTCGTTGTAAATATTTGGTGTGTTGAGGTTTTAATAACAAACTAGAATAGACAAGTTTTTGCTCTGCAATCACCTTATAGCCTAATACAGCTAGCCAATCCTTAACTCTCGATTTTGCAAAAAAACGCCCATTAAAGGGATACTTATGACCTAACTGCGGGTTTATACTCACCAAGCCCAAAGGACTGACAGGATTAAGCCCAACAATAATAATATGCCCACCAGGAACAGTGACTCGATTAATCTCACGAAGTAATTGATGGGGGTTATGATGGAAGTTTAAACTCAGAGTGAGTACACATGCGTCAATGCACGACTCTTGAAAGGGTAAACGCGAAATATCTGCGATTAAATCAGCGCCTCGCTCTGGTGCAACGGTTACTTGATGCTTTATTGGCGCACTACTCATATCAAGTTGACCACTTAGTGAGCCAATTTTCAGTAAATGATAGCCAAAAACACGCGATAGCCAAGGCGTTAACGCCTCCGTTACTTCTTGCTTTAGCCATTCCCCTTGAGCTAATTCCGTCCAATCACTCGGAGCAAGTACTCGGCGGTGGTTAAATGCAGGCTTTAAAATCACTATCGATAACCTTCTTATGTAAACCTTGTCTTAATCTATCATAAAACCTCGAATCAATAAAAAACACTACGACTTATCTCCAGAATGCGTTGGTACTTTTATCGTAAAGCATGTCCCTTGACCTATCACTGATGCCACAGTAATACTACCATTGTGCTGCTCCATAATCTGATGCGAAATTGACAACCCTAACCCAGTGCCCTGACCAACAGGCTTAGACGTATAAAAGGGTGTAAATATTTGCGACAGTTTTTCTGCTTCAATACCGCATCCATCGTCTGCAATCTCGATAACGACATCTTCACTAGTAAAATAAGTTTTCACCCTAACCTCACCATGATGAGTCATGGCCTGTCCGGCATTGACTAGGACATTCATAAAGACTTGATTAAGCTTTCCAGGGAAACCCATGACCATCGGCACAGGGCTCAATGACACCTTAACATCACAGCAATATTTTAACTCATTACTCACCATATTGAGCGTTGCGGTAAGTCCTTCATTAATATCGATGAGGCTCATTTCATCTTGCTCAACTCTGGCAAAGGTTCTTAAACTATCAACAATTTCTGACACTCGCTTTATACCACCACTGCTACTATCAAGTAATGGCAGCATATCATCTAGGATATGATCAATATCTAGAGTGTCAGCTAGTCGCTTTTGTTCGGGTGCTAATTCAGGGGCGAGTGCTAATAGCTCATTAACACCACGGTGGTAAGTAAGAAGTGATGTGACGTAATCGTGTAATACCTCCAAATTACTCTTCACAAAACCAATCGGGTTGTTTATTTCATGAGCAACACCCGCTGCAAGGACACCAATGCTGGCCATTTTTTCAGATTGAATCAACTGGGACTCGCTGTCTTTGAGACTCTCATTAGTTTTTGATAACGCTAGATAACTCTCTTTTAATGCCTGTTCTCGTTCAATGACTCGCTTGGTCATCAAATTAAAAGTCTGGAAAAGCTCATTAAACTCCCTGACCTTTAAACCTTCATCAAGGACTCTCTGCTCTTCCCCGTTCTCAAGCCCCTTAGCGGCATTTGATAACAGCACCACTGGCTGTACAAAGTATCGATAGCCAAATAAATAGGCAAAGAGCGTAACAACTAGAATAGCAGTGGTGATAATTAAGACTAGTTGAGTAACAATAGACTCAACTTCTTGTTTCTTATAATGTTCATCAACTGTAAAACGAAACATAAGCCTCTGACTAGGCCAAGTGAGAACATATTCAGAGCCTTGACCAAGGGTGCCAAACTTCGTAAGCACCTTATTATTTTGAACTATCTCAATCGATAACCCAGTCAGGGGCTGAACTGATACCCCTTGTTCATTAATATCCTGCAATGGAATATTGGCGATCAATACGCCTTCAACACTTTGGTTATAAGTAATGGACACTCCTAAACTCCAATAGGCTTGCCCATCAATTTCAATCACTTGAAAATCTGTACCTGATTGCTCTAACAAACCTAATACCCAATCAAAAGTGTGATATTCAACCGAAGTTGTTGCCTTATTTGCATGAATTATACGCCCTTCAAAATCGAGTAACGTTAGCTCATAAGGCTTCCCAAGCAAAGGCAACGTGTTCATATGGTCTTTAATCTTTCCAATATTCACCTCAGGTTGCATCAACGATTGGATCATCAATGGTTCTCTGGCGAGTTGTTGTAATAGCGTTAATCGATGTTGGATAAAGATTTGGTAACGACTAACGATAGAGGTCATCTCTCTATTGAGGATCTGCTCATTGCCTTGTTTCATTGTACTGACCACAACTGTCGCCACCGCAATAGTTATTGTTAATGCCAATGCAACACAACAGATAAAAACAAAACGAGCTAATGTAAATGAAATTGAGGGTGTGCGTTTCATTTAATCCCTTACTCAATCAAAATCACATCATTATTGTGATCAAAATACCCCATCGCATAATCCATCTCCCTGAGAGCTTCATGTGCATTAGGTTTTAATGGAGACCATCGCATAAAAGGCTTGGAGTAGCGTTTAATTAAACCATCAACTGGTTTATTTAAATTCTCTAATGCTAATTTAACCGCTAATTTATCCTGCTCTTTGTCCCCAGAGAGCCCTGCTTGTTTGATCGCGGCAATCAATATTTTAGTCAGGTCGTAAGCATGAACAAACCCTGTCACGGTTTTGATATCATCGCTAGAACGAACCTCGGGTAAGTGGCTTATCGCAACCTCTAATACCGAAGCGGCTAGTTCGCTATGAGGACGTTGCACAAAAGAAAAGCGAGTCTGAATAAATTGTAAATCTATCTTTTTGCGTTGTTTATGAGGAATAACATCAGGAAAATCCCCACCAGTAATCCCCCAGTGACTCCTTATTGGTAAATTAAATTCATGTGATAGTTCAACCATTGCCTGAACAAACACTTTTCCCTCGGGCGCATTGGCGACTAAGAAAATAACATCAGCGCCACTTTGTTTGATTTGACGTAAAATTAACTTGGCATGATTCTTACCAATACCCCAATTAAACCACGACACTCCCTTAGCTTCTACATTGAACGTTTTAAGAACATTAAGCATGTTTATCTCGTTGGAGCGCCCCCAGCCTGTATCTTCAAGTAATAAGTAAGGTCGTCGAAAACCCTCTTGATACGCTTTTTTACCGATAAAGCCACCAGCGCTTCTATCATCGATTGATAACCGATAGATCCAGTTTTCGTTACTCTTACTGCGCGTGATCGGCCCCGCCGCAGCCCACGGATCGAGTAATAAAACCTGAGATTGATTAATAAAGTCTTTATGGGCTAATAAGGGGGGTGAATGCAAACCCGAAAAAACCACTAACGCCTGAGGGTCATTTATAACCGATTCAAGGTTCTTTTTACTTCTGCGTGAATTTGCTCTGTGATCTTTAATTTCAACAGAAAATGTGTAATCAGCAATCCTGTGATTAACTTCTGCCAATGCAGTCTCTATACCTTGGCGAATCGAGTGACTTGACGTAACTGAGCCCGTAAAATCAGCATCTATCACGATCTTGTAGTGCGAGGGTTTAGCCGAAATGCTTTGAGACATGGCCATGTAACAAGCCAGTACAGCGACAAAAAGGAGCAGACGCTGGATGAGTGAGCGCTTAGTGAGTAACACCTGTTTACGTTGACTATCTATCTCCATCATCTTCCCTAATCCACTTTCGAGTTATTATTCCACGAACCAATTTAATAACTTACCATGTTTATCTTTGATGTCTATATCTGTACAGCAGTGATATTACCTTCCAATATGAGTAAAAAAGCCACTAACAAATGTGAAGTGGCTTTATAATAAAACTTTATAGGGTCTTTGCCGTTAAGACATGGCCATTAACATGGTATTTGGCTTCTCTAAATAAGACTTCCATAAATTACAAAAACGAGCAATAGTCCCCCCATCAATAACACGATGATCGCCTGACCAACTGACAGTCATTATTTGTCGTGCTTCAACTTCACCTTGCTCATTAAAACGAGGTAACTTTTGAACTTTACCTAAAGCAACAATAGCCACTTCAGGTTTGTTAATGATAGGGGTTGCGGTGGTACCACCTAAGACACCTATATTAGAAATGGTAATTGTACCTCCGCTTAAATCTTGTTGGTTTAAGCGGCCCGCACGAGCCGATTCAGTTAGGCGCGTTACTTCATTGGCAACCTCAATAATTGACTGGTTTTGAACACCTTTAATATTAGGTACTAATAAACCAATTTTACTATCGACCGCCATACCAATATTATGCTGTTGGAAGTAATGAATTTCATCTGCTGCAGCATTGAGCTGACTATTTAAAATCGGAAATTCTTTTAGCGCCAATGACATCGCTTTAATAAAGAATGGCATCAAGGTTAATTTAATATCTTGCTTAGCATATTGTTCTTTCAAACTTAAGCGAAGTGCAATTAAATCTGTCATATCAATCTCTTCACTATAAGTAAAGTGAGGAATCGTAGATACAGACTCAACCATTTGTTTGGCCATTGCGGCCTTAATCCCTTTGAGAGGTTCAATACGAACACCATCGACTGGCTCAGCGCTCATCGAGACATCCACAGTGGCAGGTACCGCCGTAGTAACTTCAACTTTAGCTGCTGATACACTTGGATTGTTATAGGCTAAAACATCTTCTTTATACACACGTCCATTTTTACCAGACCCAGCCACTTTGGTCAGATCAACATTCAACTCACGAGCAACCCTGCGCACCGCTGGGCTTGCAATCGCTTTATTATTGTTTTTTGTCACGTCTTGCTGGCTAGCTTGCGACTCAACAGAGACTATTGGCTCATCTGCTGGCACATTATGCTCTGTAGCAGAGCTAGCAGCCCCGGCAACTTGATAACTAAACAGTGGCGTGTGTACTTTGATGATTGCACCTTTGTCACAGAAAAGCTCAGTCACAACCCCCGACTCAACAGCCGGAATTTGTACCAAGGCTTTATCGGTCATAACATCGGCAACAGGCTGATCTTCTTCAATACTGTCACCCACATTAACTAACCACTCAACCACTTCACACTCAACAATCCCTTCACCAATATCAGGTAAGATAAACTGTTTTATTTCAGTGCTTGTTGAACTACTGGACTGTTGAACACGAGATTCATCACTTGCCACATCAAGAACCTCAGCAGGTGCTTGAATAACCTCACCTTCTGGTTCAATCGCATAAAGCGGCGAATGTACCTTAGCAATATCACCTTTCTGGTGATATAACTGTGTAATCTTACCATTATGCATTGATGGTATTTGTACCAATGCTTTATCCGTCATTACATCAGCAACAGGCTGATCTTCAGCCACTGTATCACCCTCTGCAACTAGCCATTCAACCAGTTCACATTCAACAATACCTTCGCCAATATCTGGTAATAAAAAATCTTGTGCCATTATTATTCCTTACACTTTCATTGCGAACTGCATTCGCAGGGAATTACTCAACATTAAAAATTAATTGACGCTTTAATTGCTTCAAAGATTTTTAGATGATCCGCAACATATTCTTTCTCTTGAATTAATGGATAAGGTGTATCCAAGCCACACACTCGACTAATCGGAGACTCAAGATGTAAGAAACATTTATCACTGATGGTTGCTGAAATTTCACCCGCAAAGCCACCCGTTAACGGTGCTTCATGGCTTATCAGTAAACGGCCTGTTTTAGTCACTGACTCAGCCACCGTATCAACATCCCAAGGTGCAAGCGTTCTTAAATCGATAACTTCACATGAAATACCTTGCTCAGCAGCCATTGCAGCTGCTTTTTCAATGATTTCCATCTGTGCACCCCAACCCAATAGGGTGATATCAGTACCCGGTGACACAACCTCAGCTTTACCCAGCTCGATTTGGTAGGCTTCCTCTGGTACTTCACCAATCGCTGCGCGGTATAAACGCTTAGGCTCGAAGAACAACACAGGATTGTCATCAGCAATACTGGCCATTAACAAGCCTTTCGCTTGATAAGGGTTACGAGGAACAACCACTTTAATGCCTGGGGTCCCTGTGAAATAGGCTTCTGGTGATTGAGAGTGATATAAACCACCGGCAATACCACCACCGTAAGGAGTACGAATAACCAAGGAGCCAACATCAAACTCATTACCACTACGATAACGAAATTTTGCTGTTTCATTCACAATTTGGTCAAAGGCTGGGAAAATATAATCAGCAAATTGAATCTCAGCAATCGGCACTGCCCCTTGGGCAGCCAAACCATTAGCAAAGCCGATAATACCTTGCTCAGTTAATGGAGTATTAAAACAACGATCTTTGCCGTACTTATCTTGAAGGCCACTGGTTGATCGAAACACGCCACCAAAATGTCCAACATCTTCACCAAAACATAACACACGCTCATTGTCAGCCATGGCAAGATCAAGCGCATTGTTAATTGCGTGTAGTAAATTCATTTCAGCCATTATTTAGCTCCCTTTGATGCACTAGGATAAGCACTTGGATATTTCGCGATGTGAGTTTCTAATTGTTCAAGTTGTTGTGATAGATGCGCTGGAACTTCGGCATACACATCAGTGACAAGCTCTTGTAATGATGGCGGCTCAATTTTTTCCGCCACTTTTAACTCCCGTAATACTTCTTCACGGTAAGCTTGGTATCGTTCACTTTCTTGTTCCTCAGTCCACCAACCTTGCTGTTCAAGCCATAGTTTAAAGCGTTGAACTCCGTCAATTTTAGCCCATAATTCTTCTTCATCTTTAGAGCGATAACCACTTGGATCATCCGATGTAGAGTGTGCCCCAAGACGGTAGCTCATTGCCTCGATCAAAACTGGTTTGTTATGAGCTAGCGCATATTTACGTGCTTCTTGTGTTGCTAATAAAACCGCTAAACAGTCATTACCATCAACACGAATAGTTTCAATACCATAACCCACACCACGTGGCGCAATACCATCACCCGCATATTGCTCATCTGTACTAGTTGAGATTGCATAGCCATTATTACGACAATAGAAAATCGCTGGGGCTTTTAAAACCGCAGCCATATTCAATCCCGCATGGAAATCTCCCTCTGAAGCAGCACCTTCACCAAAATAACACAACGTTAACGCTTGGTTACCTTGTAAACGCTGACCATAAGCATAGCCTGTTGCTTGTGGGATTTGAGTCGCAAGTGGTGACGAAATCGTCATGTAATTTAACTCATTAGAACCATAATGGATTGGCATTTGACGCCCTTTACCAAGGTCTTTAGCATTGGAGAACATCTGATTCATGAAGTTTGCGGTAGTAAACCCGCGATAGCGTAATGCCGCATGTTCACGGTATTGCGCCATAATCATATCGTGATCGGTTAAGGCCGCGGCACTACCAATAATTGATGCTTCTTCGCCTTTACACGTCATGTAAAAACTAATACGGCCCTGACGCTGAGACGCAACCATGCGCTCATCTAAAACCCGGGTAAATACCATGGTGTCATAAATTTTTAACGCAAGATCTTTATCTATCTCAGGTAATGCGGCGTTAGGGTAGATACTACCGTCTTGGGCGAGTACTTTTAGTGTTGGCACTTCTAAGGCATTTCCAGCAATAAAGTTCGCTTGATGGATCACGGCACCGACGTGTTGGTCTGGTCTGTTCATGATGGTCCTTGATTTATTGGATTACCGATCTTAATTAATTGGCATCACTTTAGTATTAATCATGATAAGTCAGCTTTCCTGTCTTATTTGAGTAAATTGCTATTACAAATCTATGACCCTGACGGCCTACTCGCATAACAACTCAATCAGTTAGCAACGGAGTTGCTTAACATTAAAGCCAGCTTATTTTTCTATCACTTTACCTTTACGTAAACGCTGAGACAAGATAATCGAGCCATTGAGACTTTAGTTTTAGCGACTAAAAAAAAAAGAACTGTAACACTAGGTTTACAGTTCTCTTCTTAACACGCTTTTAATGCAGGTGGAGCAGTTAGTTTGGTAACTCAGTCGGAACCACCATTAATACGGCTCTATTACCATTGGCTACATTCGCATTTGGGAAAACAATCGCCTCACCCTCTTGCTCTATTTTATACTGCTTCTCTCCTTCGCTAGCGAGTAAGAAGCCCACAGGGAAGCTTGTGAAATTAACAACATCATCAGCAAAGTAAAATTTAAAATCATCAGCGTGCTTATCAATTGCACGGTGCACTTTAAATAAATTGAAGTCGCTTTCATCATAGTTTGCAAGACCAAGTTCTTGTCCAGTGATCATTGCTTTTAATGTCTGTTCTATCTCAATAAATCGAGTCATGTCATTCTCACCAAATGGTCTAACTTTACCTAGCTCGACGGTGAAAGCGTGAGCACCAAATTGTGCGGAAGAGAAATAACTAAAAGTCGTTGTCGGCGCATTTGAAAGCAAAATAGTGTTAACACCACTCGCAAGCATAATTTGTAGCTGTTCTTTACAATAATCACGTTGCCCAAGATAAGGGTACACAGCAAATTTTTCATTTTTCGAACCTCGAATTGCTGTGTGTAAGTCATAATGAATTCGGCTAACATCAGCTCGCTCAGACTCATTATAAAAGCGAGCTACATACTGCTCTAATTTTTTTGCTCTGATGCGCTCACGGTTTATTAAACCCGGCGCTTTGGAATGCGCACCACTAAACAAACGGTTCATGTTTTCTTCGACAAAACGCTGACCAATATTCATCGATGCTGGATTACCAAATAAGAACATGACACGAGTTGTTAGTATTAATTCGCCAGTTAGGATTTGCGACACGAATTTATTACACAGTTCAATTGGGCCGGTTTCGTTCCCGTGAACACCACATGATAAAATGACGTCATGATTTTTTGCCTCTATTGGCTCAAAAACAATAACCCCAGTATCCCACACCGCAACCTGTGTTCCATTATCCAAAGTAAAGGATAACGGTTGTTCGATATCCCATTCGTTTTGACGTGTAAATGATAAGAAATCTTGACCTTGAAAATATGAAAACACGTATGCCCCTTGAGATAACTAACGATAATTACTGTCTAGTATAGCGTTTAAGTGAACCATTTTATATCTTGAGATTAGGCTAAAGTAGAATAAGTTGTTTATTTCTCATAAAAAAGCCGCGAGAGTATCGCGGCATCCATTAACTGCTGAGCAATGAGTATGAGTTAAGCACCAACTATTCCCAACGGCGTTGCATTTTTCCAAGCGCCACGAGTAAAGTCAGGTATATCAACAGATTGACTACGGTTATTCACCGATTGTGCACTCAATGGAGTAATAACCGACCATGCTGCGCCGTCATATACATCTTGATCAAGCGCTTCACCGTTGCGTAAACAATAAATCATGCGCCAGAACATCAAGAAATCCATACCGCCATGACCGCCATTACGTTCGGCTTCTTTACCCATCTTTTGCCATAAGGGGTGATCATATTTATCATACCAAGCGTCCATCTCATAATCCCACTCATGGAAATTACCACTGCCCCCTTCTTCCAATGCAATACGATTAGGGAATCCAGCAAACACACCATTAGTACCTTGAATTAAATTATGGCGCGAGTAAGGGCGTGGGGTCGTTGTATCATGTTGCACCATGATGCTTCGCCCGTTAACAGTTTTGATCAGCGTAGTGCTCATATCACCATTAATATATTTTAGTTGGTTGCGTTGATGATCCGCAGCAAACTCTCGTTTAGCATAAGCAGCACGCCCTAATGCAGGCGAACTCACCGAAGTTAAATAATCAAAACGATCACCACGGTTAATATTCATGTATTGCGACACAGGGCCTAAACCATGGGTCGGATAAAGGTTACCATTTTGTTTTGCGTGCCACTGTGTACGCCACGAGCCCGTTTTATGATCAATCTCTTTCATCTGCCAACGTAACTCATGGATATAGGCCGCTTCACCGTGCAATAATTCGCCAAACAGGCCTTGGCGTACCATATTAAGTACCATTAATTCATCACGGCCGTAATTGACGTTTTCCATCATCATACAGTTCTTTTGAGTACGTTCAGCAGTATCAACAATTGCCCACATCTCTTCAACCGTTACCGCTAGCGGCACTTCAACAAATGCATGTTTACCGCTTTCCATCGTGTCGATAGCCATGGGAGCATGCCATTTCCATGGTGTTGAAATAATCACGATATCAATATCTTGACGATTTAGCATTTCGCGATAGGCATAATCACCACCGCCATAAAGCGCAGGCTGTTGGTGGCCATTATCGGTTAAAAACTTCGAAGAGCGTTCAAGCACCTCTTGATGAGGATCGGCTATAGCGACAATTTCGGCACCATCAATATAGCTCATACGCTTAACATGACCATAACCACGCTGACCAACACCAATAAAACCAACACGTACTACATCCATTTTAGGTGCAATTAAACCAATGACTGACTGCCCTTGCTGCTTTGGCGTCCATATATTTGCAGATTGAGGGTTGGTGGTTGCACAACCAGCCACTAAACCAGCAGCAGCGGTAGCAGTAGCTGCTCTTAAGAAGTCACGGCGATTTAAATGTTTCATAACTCGTTCTCTAATTATTATTGTAATGGTATTGAATTAATGGAATAAATTGTATAGTGAAACTGGTGGCCAGCAAAGTAAAATACGCAATAAAAAAGGCAGCGAAGGCTGCCTTTTTGTTACTGAATATTTATTTCAACAATGCCGGTTTTAACACGGACTCTTTTGCCAACAGGCTCTGATAGAGTGCAAACTGATTGCGGGCTCTGTCAAGGTTATGCTCAGGGTATTTAATCGAGAAATAGTTATCACCATCAAGGTAATCAGTTAAAAAGCGCACGCCTATCATAAAACACATCACTTTTGCGCCCAGCCAAAAACTTTCTAATTCAGCGTCGGTTAACACATCTTTTAGTGGCGCGACATAGCCTTCAACAATGGCCTGAAAGATCTCTTCTCTTACTTCAACATTGGCTAAGTTAGTTGAGTCTTCAGCTTCAGGAGAACAGAATGTACGTACCATATCACCAAAATCAAACATCCAGTAGCCGGACATACAGGTATCAAGATCAATCACCGCTTTTGCTTTTTTGGTGGTCGTACAAAATAACATGTTATTAATTTTCGTATCATTGTGGCAAGCACGTAACGGCAAGTCAGGACACACTCTCGCTAGCTCATCCAGTAACGACTGTTGAGCGATACAAAAGTCAACTTCTGTTTGACAGCTAGCTAAACGAGCTACGTTATCAGCCAAAATCTTATCTTGCAGCTGGGAGACACGCATCGCTAAATTATGAAATTCTGGGATCACAGTAACTAACTGATGAGCGTCAAAATCATTAAGGGCTGCGGCAAACTGACCAAAGGCATTAGCAGCAATCGTAGCTTGTTCTGCGTTTTCAACGACATCTTCACTGAAACTACCGCCGATGAACTCTAGTGCTCGCCAACACTCATTATCCAGATCCACCAAATACTGATTATCTTTACTCTCAACATGCTTAATAATCTCTAGATTATATTGCGCATTATTGCGTTTTTCAGTTAAATGGGCTTCAATTTTACGGGCATTATTAACTAACCCTTGAACATCAGGGAATACTTGAGTATTTAGTTTTTGCACCACAATGCCTTTGTTACCTGACTGTAATAGCAGTGTGGTGTTAATGTGGCCATTACCAATTGGCTTAATGCTTATTCCGTCTTCGCCTAATCCATATTGCGTAGACAATGCGTTTGCTTGTTGTTGATACGTCATTATTGCTACCTGTAACCTGTACGGTTACTCCTTGATGTTCTTATATAGTTTCTGTAACTGCGCACTAACCTGTGCTAAATCACTACGATAGGTTATACCTAACCAAGAATCTTGAGCAGTTAGAACCCTAACTTGCTTTAACTTTTTATCAATTACTAACTGTATTTGGTCTGGTAAAAAAAACTCACCACCGACAGCGCTGTCATAATATGACAAAAAATGTGAAAAATTATCCGCCAAACGTTCCATCAATAAACTATCAATTCCCCAGATAGTCATTGATGCTAGTGCCGTTTGATCTACATTAACCGGCTGTCCACCACTCCCTTCAGGGAGCTCTCCGACAAGGCCTAACGGTGTCTGTGTTATATTTAGACACTCGGTCACTCGCTCAAGATAACCAAATTGGTCAACCTGACATAAACCTCGATTAACCCCGCCGCTTTGCGACAATGTATGCGTAATTGGGTAAGCTAGCATTGACCAGTCATCAGACTGTGCAATGTGCGACACTAATTGTTTAAATGCATGGCGTCCATAAAAATCATCAGCAGTAATCACAATCGCTTTTTCTTTAAAGAAAGGCTTTGCAGCCAATAAAGCTTGCCCTGTACCCCATGGTTTAGTGCGGGCCTGTGCTAAGCCAGCAAACTGCTTAGGAACATCTGTAATAGATTGAACCGCTAAATCAACAGAGATGCCTTTTGGCAATCGAGGTAAAACGAGGCGCTCAACATCTGCTTTTATCGCCTGGTTTATAACAAGAATGCAATGCTCAACCCCTGCCAGGTGGGCATCTAAAATGCTCAATTCCATGATGGTTTTATTTAAGCCATCAAGGGGCTCAAGTTGTTTACTACTACCAAAACGGCTACCTAACCCCGCCGCTAATACAATTAAACTAGGCGACAAACCATATCCCTTCGCAGTTATTGCTTATTTTAAAAGGCACACATTCTACAGGGACAATCTACAGATTAAAACCTTTACTCTAATTTTTTAACAGTTTTACTACCTTTAGCGGTTATATCGTCGATGAGTAGTAATAAAGGGGGGGTGAAGAGAACAAAGTACTTAACGCTCAATTGAGGTGATACCAAGTAAATTTGTAAGTGAGTTAAAAGTGAGTAACGCTTTCACATATTTCTAAGAATTAAACATAATGGATGTAAACACAATGAAACAAGGCAGTCATAGAGTAACTTCTAATGATACTGCCTTATTTAAAATCTATTTTAATGACTTAAGGTAAGCCAATAAATAATCTTGCTCTGCCGCATCCGTAATTTGAACATGACGCATACGAGTGCCCGGAACTAGAATGTCATTTCCAGCAATCCAACGACGCAGATTTGCTTCGGTCCAAACTAAGCCAGATTTACGTAGTGCATCTGAATAAGCGAAACGTGGTAGTGACGCAGATTTACGGTTCACCACCCCTGTCAAATCAGGACCAAAAGCATTTTTACTACTATCAGTGGAATGACACGCACTACACTTTTTAAAGATCTCAGCCCCAGCTGCTTGCATCATCACGTTGCTAGAATCTTTTGCTACCGAAGTAAAAGATACAGAAGCAGCAAGTACAACTAAGCCTAACATTTTTTTGTTCATTTTTATTCCCCTTTATATTACTAATTGCTCATTAACTAGTATATTCACTATTGCAATCAGCAGATGTAACTCTTAAGGATGAATAGGCATACCTACAAAGTATCAGGGCATAAAATAGTCAAACAATGGCTAAACTGTGCTTTGATTTACATCATATTCCATCGTAATAAATGATTTTTTTAGTCTCAAAAAAAAACCAACAGTACGAAGCACTGCTGGTTTTATCTCAATTGATATTTACCAAGAAAGCTGAATCACTTCCTTTAATGGTTTCTATCCAATTTGAGGCTGTACAGCCAAACCATAACCAAAGAATGTTGCCGCAATTAATACCAAGGCTGCCGCCGCCATTAGTTTAACTAACAGTGGGACACAAAACTTAAACCACTGGCTATATGGAACACCAGCAATACCTAAGATACCCATTAAAACGGCATTAGTCGGGACAATCATATTCGAGAAACCGTCACCAAACTGATAAGCCAATACAGCCACTTGGCGAGGTACACCCACTAAATCACCTAGCGGAGCCATTAATGGCATAGTGACATAAGCCTGACCCGAACCTGATGGAATAAACGTATTTAATAATGTTTGAATCACCAACATACCCACCGCTGAAATTTCAGCAGGCACATGAGACAATGGTAATGACAAGCCATGAACAATACTGTGTAAGATTTGGCCATCTTCTAGGATAAGCGCGATACCACGAGCCACACCAATAAGGATGGCTGTAGTGACGAGCTCTGATACACCGGTAATAAAACGGTTTGCCGCATCATCAGCTGACAATTTACCAATAAATGCAGTGAACAGACCCCAAGCAACAAAAAGACCACCAAGTTCATATAGATACCAACCCTTCGTAGCGATACCCCAAATAGCCACGACTAAGGTAATTAAAAAGCTAGCAAGCACCATTAAGTGACGTTTGTTCAATTTAGGGTAGTCGGTGGCAGGCTGACCACTTAATGGACAAGGGATTCCGACCATTAATGACTTATTAGGATCGTCAATCACACGTTGGGTATATTGCCAAACATGATGAACACCAATTAATACAAAAGGTAAGAAGATCGCTAAACGCAACCATAAACCTGAATAAACGGGTACCTCCGCAATTTGTTGAGCGATTAGTACGGTAAACGGGTTAAATGCAGAGACACCATAACCAATGCCATAACCGGCAATGATCATGCCCACTGCCGTCATTGCATCAAGTCGCATCGCCTTACAAAGCGCGACTAGTATCAACACAAAAGGAATATACTCTCCTGCGGTTCCTATCGTGCCTGACGCTAAAGCAAAAAAGAAAATAACAGCGAAAACTAATCGCTGTGGCGTTTCGCCATGTTTTTCAAGTAATCGACCGATAAGCGCATCTATTGTCCCTGTTGCTCGCGCAATCGCCAGCACACCACCGACAATCATAACAAAGAAAATAATGTCTTGAGCGGCAGCAAACGCACGAGGGATTGCTTTAAGAAAATCCCAAGGTGTTAGTACTGTTTTCTCATCAACGCTTGCATAAGTGCCGGGAACAACCACTGAGCGCCCATTGTCAGTTTGAACGGTTTCAAACGCACCTTGTGGTACAACCCACGTAGCAACAAGAGCGATAAACATCATCGCCAAAAGTAAAACCAGTGTATGTGGGACTTTAAACGACCTACCCATAAAATATCCTCTTATATTTGAAATTAACGATTTAATTTCATGTTGTAATTTTGCGTGAGTTTACTGATTGAGACATGAAATGTCGAACCCATTCACCTAAAACACCTGAGTTAAGGATTAAAGGGGATTAAAAAACATGATTCGCTGTGGGCCAGCAGGGCCATCAAGATAAAGCTTTCCTGTGTCTTGAAAACCGCCCCGTAAGTAGCATTCAAATGCGGCTGGATTTTTACAGTTTACCGTTAAGTAAAGACAATGATACTGAGAGTAGTGTGTGGAAAAGTAACAACCTAACGCGCTGACAGCCTGAGTGCCAATCCCCTGACCTTGCTTTGACTGGTCGATAACAAAAGAGCGCAACCCTATCGCGTTAGGGGAACAAAAATCATGCGTTAAACAATAATTGAGAACCAATTTAAAAAAACCCACAATCTGTCCTTTAAAGACAATGACAAAACGGTGGCAATCATTATTGTTATCGGCTAAAAAATCTTGAGATGTTTGCGCAAACTTAACTTGCTCAGGCGCAAGAAAAATCGCTTGCACTGCTGGAACATGTCCTTCATTTAATACTTCTATGGTAACCATTTCTATCTATCTAACCGTATTTAAAACAGCAGTATAACAACGATACAAACTATCAGATCGCTCGTATCCACAAAAATTAACGATCAGCATCTGACCGGGCATTTGTTATCGATAAAGTGTAAAAGTGTTTCCCTAATATCACCAGGAAGATTCCGCCAAGTACTAACAATGAGGCGATCATCAGTCTAGGTGTAATATATTCTGCAACGAAAATTACGCCACCAAAAGCCGCAATCACTGGCACAGACAACTGAATAACTGCCGCTTGGGTAGGTGTTAAATCCCTAAGAACTATATACCAAATTGTGTAACCGAGACCGGATGTAATTGCCCCTGACGTTAATGCCAATAAGCCTCCCTCATAGGACAGCATTAAATCATCAAGGGTAAAAATAGCCAACACCAACACAAACGGAATTGTTCGAACAAAATTATAAGCCGTGTCCATCAAGGGATTTACCGACCCTCGACCTTTTAAGGTATAAACACCCCACGAAATCCCAGCGATTGTCATTAAGATAAACCCCGTCAGCGAGGGTGTGGTGACATCAGGTAAAATCAAATAGACAAACCCTGTGAAAGCGATACCGAGACCGAGCCACTCACTAAGCTGCAAACGAGTGCCTGCAATTAAAGACAGTAAAATCATCGTTATTTGAACGGAGCCAAAGAGAACTAACGCGCCAGTCCCCGTGTCTAACGAAAGGTAAGCATAAGAGAATGTTGCGGCATAAACAAACAACATCAAACTCGCTACCCAGCTTCCTTTCGCGTTCGCCGAATGGTTACTACTCCAAATACGGATAATAATAAACAAAACGAATGCACCAGATAACAAACGAATACTGGTAAAGCTTGATGGGTCAATAGTATTACTATCTAAAGCCAGTCGACACAATATTGAATTAGCTGCAAAAGCAATTAACGTTAATAACGTAAGTGAACTTAATTTTATTAAATAGGTTGTACTCATAATCCCTCATTTATACCCTAGATATCAGCTAAAATTACACGTTAAACTAAGTTTTTCATTTCACCATCATGGCTGACATTCTTAACGGTCATTGGATAAAGCAAATTATTTAACGGTATTGAGCAGAGGTGATAAACTCACCGAATGTTTCACACCATATTACAACAGTATTATATTGATTCGGCTCAATCGCAGAGTCTAGCTTAACCACAAAGTTTTCAAAGGTGTTGACATCGCCCACCAGCACCATTAATGACTTAAGTCGTTCAAAATCAGCTTCCGTTTCAACAAACTCTGGTGACAGATATAACTTATAGTCAGGGCCGGGAGCGAGCTGACCTTCAAATGAAATGTGTGTATTCCCAATTGAGACTTGCCCCTCGCCCCAATGCAAGGCATCGCTATCGGCTAAATCAGTAACAAAATCTGCGCTAAAATTAGCCTGAAGCGACATTTCTTGAACTTCACTGTTGGTCGGTGATACGGGTGCGGTCAATATTGGTAACGTATAGATACCAACCGCAAAACCAAACAGCCCCACAGCAACATGAGTGATAATCAATAGTACAACCAAACGTAGTTTCATCATCGTTCTTTTTCCTTACTATCCCTTAAAGGGATGCTTCATAAGCTCTTAATAGCCAAGCAATGACCTCTTGATCAACATCTGAGGCAGACTTAAGCTGTATTCGATGTGTGCACATTGTACCAAAAGGTCCAGACTCTCCTAAGCATCCCTGAATGGGTACACCCTTAAGCTTCAATCCCAAATCAATTCGAGTTTTAGTTGCAGGTTTGATTAATGCGAACTGCTTATTTCTAATCACACTGACGCTCGCTTTTTTGGGCGTAATAACAACATCACCACCAAACTTTGCTATTTCAGACAAAAGAACATCATAAATAGGCTTAAGCGCTTCTTTACCTTGATATTGGTTAAACACTAAGTCTTGGGATGAACCTTCTTCGTCCTTAGACAAGGTCACAATAGTATTAGCAAATCCGTGAGTAACGCCATACTCTGTCTTTAAAAAGTTTACAGCGGCTGAATGTTTATCAAAATGTTTCGTTGCGAGTATATCAATCCACTCCCCTAATGCCTTACCCGTTTTCTCTGGCATATTATCAATCATCGTTTTTAATACTTTATCCATACGGTCTACCTTATGACTCTAAAGTGATTTCCTTCAAAAGACGTTTAGAAGAAGCATCACCTATCAATGCTGTGGCTAAGTAATATTTATCAGTAAAGTATAACAATAACAAAAAGAACGATTTTGCACAGTGGCTAATAAATAGTAAGGCACTAAACCAGCTATTGGGGTGACAACATCTGCGTTGCAACCGCCATCATTTCGCTTAACGAGCGTTTGTATGTATCAGAATGGCTGCCACCTTTAACAATGTGCAATGACACATTCTCACCATAACGCCAACGTTGTTGCAATTGACTTAAAGGAGTCTGTAAATCATTCGTTCCTTGAAAGATATTGATCGGCATTTGATTTAAAGCAGAGAAAGAATGCTGGAGCTTATAATCATGTGGCAACAGTTCAGCAATAGGTAAGAGTTTTAGTGGGGTCAAATACCATTTAGACCCTAAGAAATTTTCAACAGCAAGAGACAGTGACGGTGAGACTCCCTCAAGAATCAAACCACGAACTGTTACTCGCTGCGCCGTGTACGCCGCAAGGGTAGCCCCTAAAGAACGGCCCCAAAAAATTGTTCTTTTCGGCGAGCACTTGACTTCAATAGAGAGTATGGCGTTATCAATCAGGTTCACTAGTTGCAAAATACTCTTTAGATGCCCAGCGGCTCCATCTTGTCCCGGGTAGCTAATCATGAACACCTTAAAGTGACGGTTGTTTAAAGGGGTAATTAACTCCTGTTCATAACGTTTAACACCGCCATGTCGACCTGGAAAAAAAACAATACACTGGCCATCAGCAGCGCCATACTCACGAACAACTAACTCGTTATTGAATGGGTCGGTCACTTTAAACTGAGCAAGTTCAGTAGACTTCACTGTCAACTCGGTGCTTGGAAATAAATAAGCGGGTAATTGATTAACTAGCAGATAAGCGCCTGCCGAAAAATAGGTCAACGTCAGAAGCAAACCTATAAACAATAGACGAGCCATCAAGGTTGAAATATCCTTTCGATTGTTTGGCGTGAAACTAGAGCCCGTAAATTAATTAGAGGAGCTCTTAGCATCTAATAAAAGTTCAGTCCTTTGCCTATAGCCTTCTTCCAATGCAACAACAGCTGCCATAACCCCCGAACACCCAAACAGCCCGATAGTCATAGGGATCGCAGTGACAAAGCTGATACTAGACAATGATATACCACCCAAAGGACTACTCACAAAAGAAAATATGAATAGTATCAAGGTCAATCCTAGCGCTAAAAAACCCAGCACAGCAGTACATCTAGCGGAAAATAATAACAGCCCTAAATGTTTCGTTTTAATATTTTTATACGGTTTCAATTATAATTCCTTATATAATTTGAGTTGAAAAATGTAACACTGCGTAGCGAAGAAAAAAGTGAGTACTGTTGACTCTAACCAGTCGCTTACGCAATGTTTATGGCTTAGTCTAAACAACCACCAGCTTCAAAGAGGTAGCTTAAATCCCAGCCATTCTCCCCAGTAATTGTCACTTGTTTTTCTTTAATCGATTTAATTTTTATATCTTTGCTTCTCAATTGAGCAAGTAACTCTTTACAGTCTTTATAAGAAGTGAGGAGGTCTTCTTTTTTAAACCCCCCAACATCAGAAAAAACGTCAAAAACATGCACTCCCTCTTTCTTAGTTTCAGTGCTTTTTTCATGGTTAGCTGTCTCTGCATTTTTCTTAAGATCATTCGAGGCACAACCTGAGATGCCAATAACGAGCAATAGTGCAAGGATTCCTTTCATACAATCTCCATCGTGTAAGGGTAAATAAGACCCGAGACTTAACCATAATCAATGAGTGGCTTTTTGTCGTTGCTCGACTAAGTGTTGATCGCCATAAAGCGGAGATATCAACAAAGCACACAATGTATTACACTAAAATTGTCTACAGCGCCTTGCGTCGACAATATGCGACGCAGCAACAACTTACTACAAATAACACGTTAAATCAAAAGATTAGAATCAGTGGTAATATTGAGGGGTGAGGTTAAAACATGATATTCGTCCAATGTGATTCATGGAAAGAATGCCGCTAATTCAATCAATTTCATTGCTAAAGAATACGATGAACTGGTTAGCGCCAAATACTTTAAATGAGTTATTGACGCTATAGTCACTTCTGACGCTACGGGTGTTGCCATCCGCAATGTTGTTGCGCCTCTAGTTTATTTTCAGAAATGTCAGAAACGAAATCCATCTGAATCTTTAATAGCGCCGGGAGCTTTTGTTCATTTTTTCTTGTCGGCGTCCAGCGCCATTCTTTTAGTGTTTGAGTCGCTACGTGGTCAAACGCCCCCTCGGGATACGCTTGGCTGATCTTGATATTTTTAGCTTTCTCATCGACCACAAATAAAAACTCAACGCAACCTGATAGCCTAGAAGTTTCTTCACTCATAGGATGTGACGGGATAGTCTTCTTTACAGGCTGCCAATATTTATCAATATCCCCTTTGTACTTATCTGATGTTAAATCAATCTGTACACTTTTAAATTTAAGATCAAGATCAGCGATGTTGATGCTCCCTTTCGGTACCACAGCATTTTTTGAAGCGCATGCACACAAGCCAAAAATGCCAACCATTAATACACATATCTGTTTCATCATTAATCCTTTAATTTACGTTTAATCTAAACACTCACAACATGAGCAAATCATTGGGCCACTTCCACTATTAACTATAAAAGTAAGGCTGTCGGGTTTGTCCAACTCCCGAATAAGATGTCGGCTGGGCGACACTTATTCTTGTTACACAACTATTACGACGACCAAAGTATTGGCAGTAACCCAAAAGCCAACAAAGTACAGGCGATTAGTGATAGTAGTGACCCAGTACGTACCATAATCTTAACAGTTAATTCGCTAGTGACCGTTGCTGAATATCCGGCGCCAGCGATTGAAAGCGCTTTACTTGCACCTGTTACAGACGCAATAGTTATTCCCAGCCAAATCAGTATAAACCCCACTGCAGAACCATAAGCGACAAAAATATCTAAAGATAAAGGCAGCTCACTCAGCGACCAGATAACACCAAAGATCGCCAGAGCCATTCCGCACTGAACGGCAGTCATGTGACCAGAAAGAGCCATCCGAGAATTTTTTACAGCGGGTATCAATGCACCTTGGATTAAACCGACGAGAAAAAAGACAACTCCAATAGAGATGAGTTGTGCACCTCTTTGTGTAAGTTCTATCATTAAGCCCTTTGTCTATGTAATCGCGGTCGAGCACCCCATGACTGAGCCAAACCCGCACAATGCAGGACGTGCCCAACTCAGTCAGAATAAGGCCGCATCCAGCTCTTCAGTTATATATTCACTCGTGTAAAACACGACCCTAGTACCAGCCTATTAACACTAATCGTTTGCTAATAGCTGGCCGCTTAATTCAAAAAACCTTAGCATCTTATTGAAATTACTGCAATTATAACTTCTGACCCCTGCTAGTTTTCGTTTTAATTGGAGTAGCCATTCTTTGAGCTTGCACCAACACGATTGCAATAACGCACTAAGTACTTCAGCACTACGGTTACACGCCATTAATAACGAAAACTAACTAAAACTCGTCACAGCCCACCTCCCCAGTGCTAACTACTGAGACTATAATCAAAAGTAACTAGCCCAGTGTGTAAGCATTATTCACAGGCTCAATTAAAGCTTTACCGCAGAGAAAATTAATTATAGACTTCTAGACACCTAAACGTTCGAGGTAATAGTAATGGAATTAGCAACATTTGGTGGTGGTTGTTTCTGGGGGGTCGAAGCACTATTTCGCCAACAAGACGGTGTTATCGACGCTGTATCTGGTTATGAGGGTGGCGAAACCGATAACCCGACTTATCAACAAGTATGCACAGGTACCACAGGGCACGCGGAAGTTGTTCAGGTCACTTTCGATCCTCAAAAAATCTCATACCAGCAATTATTAGCTGTATTTTTTGACAATCATAACCCAACAGAACTTAACCGCCAGGGAGTCGATGTTGGTACACAATACCGCAGTGCCGTATTCTTTCATGATCAGGTGCAGCAACAAGATGCATTAGCGTTTATTCAGCAGTTGTCACAGTCAACACGTTTTGCTGACAAAACCATTGTGACGGAAGTGACTCCTGCAACAACCTTTTTTAAGGCTGAGGAGTATCATCAAGATTACCTCGCTAAAAATGGATTAGGTAGCTGTCACATTTAATCGTCAATGGCTCGCGCGAATCTAGGTTTTTCAGGGCAACATTAGCGATTAAAGACGACATTTTGGCAATAAGCATTGACACAATGAAGTTGCGGATGGCCAGCACCATTCGCAACTGGTGATAGTGAGCCTAACTTGAGGCTCAAAGCTAGGTTCCAAGCCCTCCTAAACACACGTATTTAATTTCACTGTAATCATCAAGGCCATGCTTTGAACCCTCCCGGCCAAAGCCCGATTGTTTAACTCCTCCAAATGGCGCGCTTGCATTTGAGATAGCCCCTTCATTTGCCCCAACCATGCCAAAATCAAGGGCTTCACTGACTCGCCAAATCGTGCCAATGTCACGAGCGTAAAAGTAAGCCGCCAGCCCGTAGTCGGTATCATTGGCTAAACTAATAGCCTGTGCTTCATCACTAAATGTTTGAATCGTCACTACGGGACCAAAGATCTCAGTTTGAGCAATGGTCATTGTATTTTCCACCTGTTCTAACAAGGTGGGTGGGTAAAAACACGGTTGTTGATTATCATTGACTGATTGTTGCCAGTGGAGCCTTGCTCCCTGCTCTATCGCAGAAACAACAAGTTGTCTAACCCGTTCAACGGCTTGGCGATGGATTAATGGGCCAATAGCCGATTGAGCTTCAAGACCATCACCCATCACCAACGTTGCCATTTCATTTTGTAGCTTATCAATAAACGCAGCTTTCACCGACTCATGAATAATAAAGCGATTAGCACTAATGCAAGTCTGCCCTGCATTTCGAAACTTTGAAGCCATTGCGCCAGCAACAGCCGCATCCAAATCAGCATCGGCAAAGACAATAAAGGGAGCATTTCCCCCCAGCTCCATCGACACCCGTTTAATCGTCGCAGCGCACTGTTGATTTAATTGCTTGCCAACGGCTGTTGATCCCGTAAAGCTAAACTTACGAACCAAAGGGTGTTGGGTTAACACCTTACCAATTTCAGGGGCATCTGCACCAACCACCACGTTAAATACCCCTGCGGGAATGCCCGCTTGTTCAGCCAAATAGGCCATCGCTAATGCAGATAGTGGCGTTAACTCAGAAGGTTTGACCACAAAAGTACAACCTGCGGCTAAAGCGGCTGCCGCTTTTCTAGCAATCATCGCTTGCGGAAAGTTCCACGGAGTAATCGCGCATACCACACCAACAGGTTGTCTTAATGCAATACCACGATTGATTGAAGTTGGACTTGGGATAGTTTCACCGTATTGGCGTATTGCTTCATTAGCAAACCAGTCGATATATGACGCGCCATAGGCTATTTCACCGGCCGCTTCATTTAAAGGTTTACCTTGCTCAACCGTTAAAATGCGTGCTAAATCTTGGCTATTATCGACAATCAATTGATGCCACCGCTTTAAAAGCTCACAACGTGTTGCCGCTGTAGTTTTTCTCCATGTGCTTAGCGCACCATCTGCCGCTAGTACGGCTTGCTCAGCTTCTAGCCCTCCCGCATTGACAACTTGACTAATACAGAGGCCACTCGAAGGGTTTACGACGTCAAATAAATCACGGTCATTTTGTTGAATAAATTGGCCATTAATAAATGAACTTTGCTTTAATAACGCAGGGTTAGATAAGTTGAGCATAAATAAACCTTCAAATAATCAAGAGTGTATCAATTAGCGGCTAACGCCGAGAAAATCAATGAATGCGGGCATCATAGGATGCAACCCACCCTAAATCAAGGTGAAAGCACAGTATGCCTGCCGCCTCCCGCGGTGTGCCGAACAACAAATTCACATTGTTCAACGAAGTGGTCATGAATTACTGGGTGAAAAATTACGCGAGAATAGAAACTTGTTTGAGGATTACCAGCAATACATCAACGGTGGAGCTAGTAAAGTCACTCGAATTTGGCTCATCGCGAATAGCGTGTTTATGAGAGGAACCGGTCAATGCTCATACAGTGACATCAGCTTAGAGTCCAAAACCCAAAAAATTACGATCCTATAGCGGTCGACTCATCCAGACCGTTAGTCATAACTTGACTAGCGGTCTTTACATTAAATAGTGATATCGAGTCTTGAGCATACCCAATCATTTTATCTTGATAGTCAATACTCTGCATTTCCAACAAACGACTTTGGGTGCGTAGAAATGCCTTAGCAACTCGCCCGCCTTGATATAACTCAGTCAATGAGCAATGACTCTCAATGATAATTAGCTTGTGTCTATCATAAAATTCATCAACCAAAGCAATAAAACGTCTTGCGCAATCATCAAGGTGCCCGACTTCAATATCACTGGCAGGCGTGATTAGATAATTGGTATCCCCATCCTCGATGCCTTTGACGGATTTATGCTGTTCAACTTTACCACCTAACTGTATTACGTCACTCACAAACAAATAATCGTAGTGATCAGCCAACTCGATATAATCGTTTTGACTGCGCGGGCCATCACACAACATCAGAAAATCAAACCAAATCGAGCGCTGACTCCGTCCTTTAATTGACAGGGGGCGATGGCAAAGATTGATTTGTTGAGGCACATGACTAACGTTGTGCCGCGCTAAATGCTCAGTAAAAGAAGTTTGATTATCTTGGCTCTCAAAAAATACCGAGCGATAACGGGTAAACTGCGTGCGGTAATCAAGTTCACCGTTAAGTGGAAAATAACACAAATGGTGTTTGATTAAAGCGATGGTCGGCAAAAATCGATCGCGACCAAGTCCACCTAAGTACAAATCATCAGGAGCAGTGTTCGAGGTGGTGATAATCATCACTTGATGCCGATGAAGCGCATTAAATATTCCGCCTAATAACATCGCATCAGCGATGTCATTAACGAAAAACTCATCAAAACAAATCACTCGAGCCTGATTTGCTAAGTCACTTGCGATAGAATCAAGCGGGTTAACTTGCCCTTGAATGGCTTTAAGGCGTTGATGAATCAAATGCATAAAGTGGTGGAAATGCAGCCGTAATTTATGCTTGATAGATAGCGCGTCATAAAACATATCCATCAATAATGTCTTACCACGACCAACTTCCCCGTGTAAATATAACCCCTGATACAACTCATTACGTAACAATGCTTGCTCGCGAAGAACTAGTTGTTCGACGGCTTGTTGCTGGATGGGATCATGGACAAGTGATTGCTCAGCAAGCTTCGCTTGATAACATTGTAGTAACACAGAGTTCATGGGTAAGATTAAAGTTAGCTCGAATTTGAAATTGAGCGTTATTATAAGCCTTGACAGTAAACTTAGCATTAAAAAGGTTCAATGTGAGTAAGCACAATGAACCTTGATGATTTCCATGTGAGCTAGTGTATTGTTATAAACGAAGGTCGACTTTATCTGCATCAAATGTGTACTTTAAGTCAAATAATAACCCATCAGATTTTAAGTATGAGCGGACATCATCGACGCCAGATTGACAAAAAGTATCATGAGAAACAGCCACAATAACCGCATCATAATGGTTCGCTCGTGGCGCTTCTATCAATTCAATATTATAGATCTTCTTCGCTTGCTCGACATCAGCAGTGGGGTCATAAACATCAACCTCAACATCGTACTCTGCTAATGATTGAGTAATATCGACAACGCGGGTATTACGCAAATCAGGACAGTTCTCTTTAAATGTTAAACCCATAATTAATATTTTAGCCTCAACAACTTGCTGCTTATTTCGGATCATCGCTTTAACGAGTCGAGTCACAACATATCGCCCCATATTATCGTTAATACGACGCCCTGCTAGAATCACCTGTGGATGGTAACCAATAGATTGTGCCTTATGTGTGAGGTAATAAGGATCGACACCAATACAATGCCCACCCACTAAGCCAGGACGAAATGGTAAAAAATTCCATTTTGTTCCAGCCGCTTTTAATACCTCCTCAGTGTCAATGTCGAGCTTATTAAAGATAATGGCCAACTCATTAATAAGTGCAATGTTTAAATCTCGCTGAGTGTTTTCAATCACTTTAGCTGCTTCTGCGACGCGAATAGAACTGGCTTGATGAGTGCCCGCTGTTATCACCTTGGCATAGAGCCAGTCAACAAAGTTAGCAACGGCGACGGTTTACCCAGAAGTGACTTTTAAGATATCACTGACCCGGTGTTCGTGATCACCTGGGTTAATACGTTCAGGACTGTAACCAGCAAAAAAATCAACGTTGTAGCGTAAGTGACAGCTACGTTCAATGGCAGGAACACAAACTTCTTCGGTTGCACCGGGGTAAACTGTTGATTCGTAAATAACAACATTCCCCTTAGACAGCACTGTCGCCACGCTTTCACTGGCTTTAACCAATGGAGTCAAGTCAGGCTGATTCGCATCAGTAATAGGTGTTGGTACCGTAACGATATAAACATCAGCCTGCGCAATATCATCTAAACAATGGCTAATCGCCAGTGTGCTCTGTGTTAATTCCGCCGTGGATATTTCCAACGTTTGATCAATACCATCGAGCAACTGAGCCACTCGGCGATGGTTTGTGTCAAAACCAATAGTAACGAAATGTTCGCTAAGGGCAACAGCCAAAGGCAAGCCAACGTAGCCTAACCCAATCACTGCAATGCGAGGTTTATCAATTTTTTTAAACATAAAAACTCACTTGGAATCAAACGTTAAAATACCTAAAGTTAAATATAATAGACAAAATAACAGCCACTCATTTGTCATACTCTAAGTAAAGCAAAGAAGTTTCAATTTTGCATAAAATGCGACTGTCTAATCTTCAAAAACGCCTAAATGAACTGTCAGTAAAAATTACAAAACCAAAATTAAAAAAATTTAAAACGCTCTAAATTAAATCAACCAATTGAAAATATTGTAAAAAAAATTATTGGATTAATCATTGCATGTTTGAGCATTCTAACGATTATCTATTTAGGTCTCGGATGCAATTGGTCAATAGTTCAGATAAAAACATATTTCATTCAACAATTGATAGCTGGTTAATAATCTTATTAGTATTAACATTATTAGGCAGCTTAAGTTTATTGTTAAAGTTACAATCTATGGACTCCCTCGAAGAGTATCTATTTGCTAGCGCATTTATTTTTTTCACCCTGATTTTGCCTAGCTGGGTACTACTGCGTAACCTCTATGAAATTACTAATGATAACCTTATCGTGGGGTTCGGCCCTCTTACGTGGCATATCCCTTACAAAAGCATCACTAAAATTAGTCACACGACAGAGGCATCACTCGCCCCCGCCTTATCTTTTCATCGGATAAAAATCCATTATGGTATCAATCAAGTGATTATGATTTCGCCTAAGGATGAAAACCATTTCTTAAATTTGCTCAAACGGCATGTGCAAGATATCGAAATTGTGCCGATAAAATACCCTAAGCGATAACATGTACGGCGAGTGGAAGCCCTGCCTGTACCCAGTATTTCGATGATTTGTGATGCCATTAAAGTTACAAAATGAAATTAAGCTAGTCATTAGCAAGATAGCTAGGTAAAATGTGCCGCTATTTTTGTGCGCAGTGATGAGATTTTTATGGCCAAGAAACTATTGATTAAAACCTGGGGTTGCCAGATGAATGAGTATGATTCATCTAAGATTGGCGATTTATTAAATGACTCTATGGGTTATGAACTAACAGAGGAAGCCGAAGAGGCTGACGTATTACTTCTCAATACATGTTCAATTCGTGAGAAAGCGCAAGAGAAGGTATTTCATCAGCTTGGTCGCTGGAAGAACCTAAAAGATTTAAAGCCCGGCACTATTATTGGTGTTGGAGGTTGTGTTGCCTCTCAAGAAGGTCAAGCTATTCGTGAGCGTGCCCCATTTGTTGACATGGTTTTTGGCCCACAAACATTACATCGTTTACCAGATATGATTGGACAAATTAACGCTGGTGAAAAAGCAGTTGTTGATGTCAGCTTCCCTGAAATTGAAAAATTCGATAGCCTACCTGAACCTAAAGCAGATGGCGTAACTGCATTTGTTTCTGTAATGGAAGGCTGTAGTAAATACTGTAGTTTCTGTGTTGTACCTTATACTCGTGGTGAAGAAGTGTCTCGCCCGCTCGATGATGTTCTTTACGAAATCGCGTTATTAGCAGAGCAAGGTGTTCGTGAAGTTAATCTCCTCGGTCAAAATGTTAATGCGTATCGTGGTGAGACGCATGAAGATGATGTGTGTGACTTCGCGACGTTAATCCGTCTTGTTGCTTCTATCGATGGTATCGACCGAATTCGTTACACTACCAGTCACCCAGTTGAATTTACTCAAGCTTTAGTTGATGTTTACGCTGATGTTCCTGAATTAGTTGATCACCTTCACTTACCAGTTCAATCAGGCTCGGATCGCATTTTAAACTTAATGAAGCGTAACCATATGGCGATTGAGTTTAAAAAGACCGTTCGCGAGTTACGTAAAGTACGCCCTAACATCGCAATGAGCTCTGACTTTATCATCGGTTTCCCTGGAGAGTCTGATGAAGATTTCGAAGCAACGATGAACTTAATCCAAGAAATCAATTTCGATATGAGTTTCAGCTTTATCTACAGTGCTCGCCCAGGTACGCCTGCGGCCGACTTGCCTGATGACGTTTCTGAAGACGCTAAGAAGCAGCGTTTATACTTGTTACAGAACAGAATTAATCAGCAAGCTTTACATCACGCACGCCAAATGCTAAATACAACACAACGTATCTTAGTTGAAGGTCCATCGAAGAAAAACCCAATGGAACTACGTGGTCGTACCGAAAACAACCGTGTAGTTAACTTTGAAGGTCCGCATTCACTCATCGGTGGTTTTGCTGATGTGAAGATTGTCGATGTATTTAGTAACTCACTACGTGGCGAGTTTATTCATGGTGAAAACGAGATGGGTTTACGTGTTCAAACGTCCCCAGCGTCGATTTTAGCAAAACATAGTGAATCAATTGACGAAACTGGTGTCGGAATATATACACCATAGTAAAAGGAATTAGCAGCTGTTGGCTAAAAATCTAATAACTATCGATTGCTATCTAGAGCCTGCTTCGCAGGCTCGCTTAGCAAACTTATGTGGCCCATTTGACGACAATTTAAAACAAATTGAACGCAGAATGGGCGTTGAAATCATTTATAAAGATAATTTCTTTCAAGTCGTTGGTCGCCCTGATGTAGCGAAACCCGTCAGTGATTTGCTGCGAGAGCTTTACATCGAAACTCAGCCTGTTAAAGGTAAAGTCGTTGATCTAGAACCTCAAGCGGTTCACCTTGCTATTGAAGAGTGTAAGGCACTAGAGCAGCAGTCCTCGGCAAATCACGGTAAAGAGATCTACATTAAAACGCGTAAAGGCGTCATTAAACCACGCAACCCAAACCAGCAAGACTATGTCGCCAACATTATGGGACATGATATTTGTTTTGGCGTTGGTCCAGCAGGGACCGGTAAAACTTACCTTGCCGTCGCCTGTGCGGTTGATGCGTTAGAGCGTCAGGAAGTTCGCCGGATCTTGCTCACACGACCAGCCGTAGAAGCAGGTGAAAAACTCGGTTTTTTACCGGGGGATTTAAGTCAGAAAGTCGACCCTTATCTTCGTCCGCTATACGATGCGCTATTTGAGATGCTCGGCTTTGAGAAGGTTGAACGCTTAATTGAGAAAAGTGTCATAGAAGTTGCTCCCCTAGCCTACATGCGCGGACGTACATTAAACGATGCCTTTATTATTCTCGATGAATCACAAAATACCACCCCTGAGCAGATGAAAATGTTTTTAACCCGAATTGGGTTTAATTCTAAAGCCATTATCACAGGGGACATTACACAGGTTGATTTACCGCGTCATATCAAAAGTGGCTTAAGACAAGCAATTGAAGTATTAGGTAATGTTGACTCAATCAGTTTCAATTTTTTCCAGTCCCACGACATTGTACGCCATCAGGTAGTGTCAGAGGTCGTTGAAGCTTATCAGCATTTTGATAATCAGCAGCAGCGTATCCAGGCTGAAAAGCAAGCAGCGAAATTGGCAGCTCATACCAGTGAGCCAGAGGCAAAAGTATGATTGAGTTAGATCTGCAAGTTGCCTGCGATGAAGCGAATTTACCAACGAAGCAACAGTTTGAACAATGGCTTGGCGCAGTCTTAGCAAGCAGAAAGCCTGAGTCTGAAGTGACTATTCGCTTAGTTGAGGCAGATGAAAGCCAACAGCTAAACCATGAATACCGTGGCAAAGATAAACCTACAAACGTCTTATCTTTTGAGTTTGATGCTCCGCCAATGGTTGAATTACCTTTGTTAGGCGATTTAGTCATCTGTCAGTCAATCATCAAGCAAGAAGCCATCGAGCAAGAAAAACCAGTAATAGACCATTGGGCTCATATGGTAGTTCATGGCACATTACATTTATTGGGTTATGATCATATTGAGCCACAAGAGGCTCAAGAAATGGAATCGTTAGAGAAACAGATATTAGCCGATTTAGGCATTGACGATCCCTACCGTGACGATTTAGTATAAATTTAAAATTTGAAGGAAAATTAAACAAAAATGAGTGAAGATAAACCTCCAAGTAGTCAGTCAGCTAACAAAACTTGGTTAGAGCGCATTGGTCAAATGTTTCAAGGCGAACCACAAAGCCAAGAAGAGTTAGTTGAATTTATTCAAGACGCTGAAGATCGAGAGTTAATAGATCAGTACACTAAGGATATGATCCACGGTGTGTTAAATGTTTCGCGTAAACGCGTGCGTGACATCATGATCCCTCGTTCTCAAATGGTGGTAATAGAAAACGATCACTCTATTGAGCAGGCGATAGCTATTATCGCGGAATCCGCTCATTCTAGATTCCCAGTCATCAGTGAAGATAAAGATAATGTTGAAGGTATGTTACTAGCCAAAGACATTATTCCATTAACACTTAATGGAAATATCGACACCCAACAATTAAACAATATCGTACGTCCGTGTGTCATTGTTCCCGAGAGCAAGAAAGTCGACGTGTTACTTCGCGAATTTAGAGCAAAACGCTACCACATGGCAGTAGTTGTCGATGAATATGGCGGTGTGTCAGGTTTGATAACCATCGAAGATATTCTTGAAGAAATCGTTGGTGAAATTGAAGACGAATTTGCTGTTAACGAAGAATTTGTAGAAGATATTCGTAAAGTTGGCAAGCAAGTCTATTCAATTCAGGCGCTTACAACGTTAGAAGATTTTAACCAATACTTCGAAAGTCAGTTTGATGAAACTGAGGCTGACACCATTGGTGGTTTAGTTACGAAAGCGTTTGGACATTTACCCGGACGCGGTGAAGAAACAACGGTCAATGGTTACCAATTCAAAGTCATGAACGCAGATTCACGTCGCTTAATTCAATTACAAGTGAAAGTACCGACCACTGAATCGCAAGCTTAAAAGGACACTTAGCTCGATATGACCAAAGCCTTTCAAACAAACGCCCCTCAAGGGCGTTTTTTGGGTGCACACCTCTTTATTGCCTTTAGTGCAGGCATCATGTGCCACTTTAGTTTCGCACCTTACCAACTACAATGGCTAGCCCCTCTTTCTATTGCAATTTTATTCGCACAATTGACAGCGTTTGATCAGTTAAGCACTAAAAAGAATTTTTTACTCGGCCTTAGCTTTGGCTTCGGTCTGTTTAGCGCAGGCCTACGTTGGGTACATGTGTCGATCGCCGATTACGGCGGACTACCATTACCCATCTCGATATTGCTCATGGCGATTTTAGCACTATATCTCGCTCTATTTCCTGCGCTAGCAAGTGCTATCTTTGGTCGTTATCGCAATAACCATTTAACCCACAATGCTATTTTCTTTAGCTGTTTATGGGTACTGGCGGAGTTTGTTCGAGGGAAAGTTTTAACAGGCTTCCCTTGGTTATTACTCGGTTATAGCCAGACACAAGGCCTATTTAGTCAAAGTGCGGCAATCATTGGCGTGTTAGGTTTATCGTTGGTGGTCGTCGCTCTAGGCTGTTTTGCCACTAATGCCATAAAAAAATCCAAGCGCGGATTACTCGCTGTCATCATTATTGTTGCTTTTAGTATTGGTTTGTCTCGCGTGAGCACGATTCAGACGTTAGATAAACAAGTCGACTTCGCTTTAGTACAAGGTAATATTGCCCAAAGTGCGAAATGGCAACAGGATGAGATGTGGCCAACGATTACCAGCTATATGGACCTTACCCGCCATCAATTTACTGCTGATATTATCATTTGGCCTGAAGCTGCAATGCCAGCAGTTGAAGCATGGGTTTCTGATTATTTGCGCTTAATGGATAGTGCAGCAAATGTTAACGACAGTGCAATTATTACTGGCATTATTGGGCGCGATGATTCGATAAACCACCTAACATTGGCAAATAATATTGACCAAGTATCGAATCAGTCACAGCAAACACAATATTATAACGCCCTCATCACCTTGGGGAACGACCAACAAAAGCAACAAGAGCAAGGCAGTTACACACGAAATCACCTCAATCGCTATTACAAGCATCAATTGTTACCCATTGGTGAATTCGTGCCTTTTAGGTCATTACTACAACCGCTAGCTCCATTATTTAATTTGCCAATGTCATCGTTTTCACGGGGTGAATGGGCACAGCCTAACCTAACGGCACTAGGCTATAATTTTGCACCTGCTATTTGCTATGAGATCGCCTTTCCAGAATTGGTTCGAGCGAACATGAGAAGCAATACAGACTTCCTGTTAACAGTGTCCAACGATGCATGGTTTGGTCGCTCTATTGGTCCACACCAGCATATGGAAATAGCCCAGATGCGGGCCATCGAGTTGGGACGACCATTGATTCGCGTCACAAATAATGGGGTCACAGCCATTGTTAATCCGCAGGGAGAAATTGAAAAAAAATTACCTCAATTTACCCAGTCAATATTGCGTGAGAAGGTTAACCTAGTCAAAGGGCAAACGTACTATTATCAATATGGTCAATTACCAGTGATCTTGTTTAGCATGTTTTTTGCAGTTGCTATTGGGCTAGTGAATCGCTTTCGCTAAGTTCACTAGCCCCTCTTAATTCATGGATGAATTAAGGGTTAAATGGGATCCGATTAAACTCTTCGCCGTTACATTCGGTACAACTGGATAAAATTTCTGGATGATAAATATGCAGTTGGTGTTTGCAATTTTGGCACGCAAAGTGCCCTAACCCCACCACGTCACCACTGTGATACACCCCTTTATGCTTGATGTCTTCATTGAGTTCGAGCCATTCTAATTTATTGCGATCACTGGCTGCAAGCAGCCACTGCCATAACGCCCCTTCCATAGCCAGAAATTGGGGGGAGTCTCGATAGTTTTCTTGACGTTGCTTAAACGAAGAAACAAAATCAGCTAAATCAGCTTTAAGCTGCAATTCAATTTCGATTAACTGGTTTTCACTGATCTCACTGTTAAAACGATAAGCAGCCATGCCTTTGGTGATTAAATCCTTAAGCTCTTCTTTACCGTCACTATCTAGCCAACGACGTTGTAGAGATTCAACTAACTTATGGTAACCCGCCTTAAAAATAGCCTGATTGTTAGCCATAATAACGCTCCTTATTTAAAAAAATCTTTAACTTGTGCAACAAACTATTGTTGCAATGTGGTCAGCTGCGGTATCCTATGCCGATCAAATTTTAATATTACTCTATTTTAAAAATAGTCCTAGGTTTAATTGCATGCAAGAGCAGTACACTCCATCTCAAATAGAAACCCAAGCACAAAAGTACTGGGTTGATACAAATACCTTTAAAGCCATTGAACTTGAAGATAAAGAAAAGTTCTACTGTTTATCAATGTTCCCATACCCAAGTGGCCGTTTACACATGGGACATGTACGAAACTATACGATTGGTGACGTTGTTTCTCGTTATCAACGTATGCAAGGTAAAAACGTACTGCAACCTATGGGCTGGGATGCATTTGGTCTACCCGCAGAAAACGCGGCGATTAATAATAAAACGGCACCAGCGAAATGGACATACGAAAACATTGATTATATGAATGATCAATTACGCGCTCTTGGCTTTGGTTATGACTGGGACCGTGAGTTAGCGACTTGTAAATCTGATTACTATCGTTGGGAACAGTGGTTCTTCACCGAACTTTACAAAAAAGACATGGTTTACAAGAAAACTTCAGCAGTAAACTGGTGTCCGCACGATCAAACGGTTTTAGCCAATGAGCAAGTGATTGATGGCTGTTGTTGGCGTTGTGATACTGTGGTTGAACGTAAAGAGATCCCACAGTGGTTCATCCGTATTACTAAATACGCACAAGAATTACTTGATGACTTGGACGAGCTTGATCAGTGGCCAGAAAAAGTTAAGACCATGCAGCGCAACTGGATTGGTCGTTCAGAAGGTGTTGACCTAACATTCGATCTAAAAGATCGCTCTGACAAGCTTGATGTTTACACTACTCGCCCTGACACTTTAATGGGTGTGACTTATGTCGGTATCGCTGCGCAGCATCCTTTAGCACTTGAAGCGGCCAAAACGAATAGCGCGATCGCAGACTTTGTTGAAGAATGTAAAACCACTAAAGTCGCTGAAGCTGATTTAGCGACTATGGATAAAAAAGGTATCGCCACTGGTTTTTACGCCGTTCATCCATTAACCGGTCGCGAAGTACCAGTGTGGATTGCTAATTTCGTTTTAGCGGATTATGGTTCAGGCGCGGTTATGGCGGTTCCAGGCCACGATCAACGTGACTATGAATTTGCCACTAAATACCAATTACCAATTGAAGCGGTGATTTACCCAACAGACAGTGAAACAGCAACCGTTGATATTAGCGAAGAAGCTTACACTGAAAAAGGCACGCTATTTAACTCTGCGCAGTTTGACGGTTTAAGCTCTGAAGATGCCGTTGATGCTATCGCTGACGCATTAGAAAGTGCAGGTAAAGGTAAGAAAACCATTAATTACCGCCTACGTGACTGGGGGGTTTCTCGCCAACGTTATTGGGGTGCACCTATCCCAATGCTACATTTAGAAAATGGTGATGTTGCACCAGTACCACCAGAGCAACTCCCAGTTGTATTACCAGAAGATGTAGTAATGGATGGCATTAACTCGCCAATTAAATCTGACAAAGAGTGGGCAAAAACGACTTTCAATGGTCAACCTGCGCTTCATGAAACAGATACATTTGATACATTTATGGAATCTAGCTGGTATTACGCACGTTACGCATCACCAGCCAAAGATGCGATGTTAGACCCAGCGCAAGCGAATCATTGGTTACCTGTTGATCAATACATCGGCGGTATCGAACATGCAATATTACATTTACTATATGCCCGTTTCTTCCATAAATTACTACGTGATCAAGGACTCGTTGATTCTAACGAACCGTTCAAACGTTTATTAACCCAAGGAATGGTGTTATCTGATGCATACTTCAAGTTAGATGAGAAAGGCACTAAAGTATGGGTTGCCTTAGATGACGTTAAAACCGAAACAGATGATAAAGGAAAAATCATCGCTGCGACTCAAATATCTACTGGTGAAAGTGTTAGCCATGCTGGTATGAGTAAGATGTCAAAGTCGAAGAACAATGGTATTGATCCACAAGTCATGATTGATAAATATGGCGCTGATACTGTTCGTTTATTCATGATGTTTGCCGCGCCAGCAGAGCAAACACTTGAGTGGGTTGACTCTGCTGTTGAAGGTGCAAATCGCTTCCTTAAGCGTGTTTGGCGTTTAGCTTACAACCACATCGAGCTAGGTGAAACACCAACATTAGATAAATCAGCTTTATCAGGTGATCAACAAGCACTACGTCGCGAGATTCACAAAACTATTGCTAAAGTCTCTGATGATATCGGTCGTCGCCAAACATTTAACACTGCAATTGCAGCGATCATGGAGCTGGTAAACCGTCTCAACAAAGCTAAAATTGCCAATGTTCAGGACCGTGCAATCTTAGGTGAAGCAATTGAAGCTATTATAAAAATGCTTTCGCCAATCGTGCCGCATATTTGTCATGAACTATGGAAAGAACTAGGTCATGAAGATAACTTAGCCTACGCACCTTGGCCTATCGTTGATCAGGACGCACTTGTCGAGCAATCTAAACTTGTTATCGTACAGGTAAACGGTAAATTGCGTGCCAAAATCAATGTTGCTGCCGATGCTTCAAAAGAAGAAGTAGAAGCGATGGCACAAAGTGACAGTGATGTATTACGTTTTACTGAAGGTAAAACCGTACGTAAAGTCATTTATGTCCCTGGTAAGCTTGTTAACATCGTTGCGAACTAATTGGCATTGATGATGAATAAAACATTATTAAGTGTTTTGTCAGCCCTGCTACTAAGCCTTGTGCTTAGTAGCTGCGGCTTTCGCTTAAAGGGAGATTATCAGTTACCTCCTTCCTTACTGACTTTAAAACTACAAAGTCCCGACAACTATGGTGAGTTATCTCGCTTAGTGAAAAGTAAACTAGCCCGTTATCAAGTCACCGTTGCAGACTCCACTGATACTGATCTTCCGATATTGTTCTTATCAAAAGATAAACTAGAGCGTGGCACGTTATCGCTTTTTTCTACTGGTCAAGTTGCTGAGTATGAACTAACTTATAGCGTTGATTACCTTTTAACACTGCCAAACCAAGAACCCCAGCGCTTTAATGTCACGATTCGTCGTGATTACCTAGATGATCCTCAATCAGCACAAGCAAAAAGTCGTGAACGAGCGCAATTACTTCGTGAAATACGTGCTGAGGCAGCACAGATAATTGTTTATCAGCTCAGTCAAATCAAACCAAAGTAAGCTGTACCATGCGTATTTATACAAATCAACTCGCTCAACACCTATCAAAACTTGTACCTGTCTACGTCGTGTTAGGTGATGAGCCACTGCAAAAAGCACAAACCCTTGACACTTTACGTGCGACTTGCCTTAAGCAGGGTTTTGATGAGCGGATTTGTCTGTCACAAGAGCAAAGCTTTAATTGGCAACAGCTTGAAACCGCAGGACAAAATTTATCGCTATTCTCGCAAAAGCAACTGATTGAACTTGAATTAAGCAATCTGAAAATTGGTCAAGAAGGCAGTAAAACATTAGTTAGTTTCCTTGCGCAACAGTCACCAGATAGCATTTTAATCATCCACGGCCCTAAAGCCCCTGCGGAGACACAAAAAGCTAAATGGTTTAAACAGCTTGAACAGGCAGGGTTGTATATAGTGGTCAATCAGCCTGAGGGTCGACACTTCCAACAAACCATTGAACGCCAGGCTAAAGTTAGAGGTTTAAACTTTGAATCTGAAGCATTGACCAAATTTTGTTTGATGTTTGAAGGGAATTTACTCGCTGCGGATCAAGAATTAGAGAAACTGTCACTTCAAATCGGACATTACGTCATCGATAGTAAAGTGCTCAAGCAGCGTGTGACAAATCAAGCACAGTATAATTTATTTGAGCTACAAGATTGCTTTCTCGCCGGCCATACAGAGAAGGCTCTGACCATTTTAGCTAGACTGCGCGAACAAGAAATGGAACCACAATTATTATTCTGGGCCTTTAGCCGGGAATTAAATTTGTTATTATCATTAAATGAAAGTAAATTACGCGGCCAACCAACGCACAAAATTTATCAGCAAGCACGGGTTTGGCAATCCCGCCAGCAGTTGTTTGAACAAGCACTACAACGTCTTGATCTAGCAACGCTGTTGCAATGCCAAAGCTTATTAGCGAGTGTTGAACAACAGATAAAGCATGAGTTTAATACACCTTGGCATCTGTTTAGTGAATTGCTTATAAAACTGACAGTTAACCACAAGGATTAAGCAATGAAAAAGCCAATTGGATTATTCGGTGGAACTTTTGACCCAATCCATCACGGCCATTTACGGTCGGCACTCGATATTGCGAGCGTTCTTGATCTTGAATACATTAACATAGTGCCCAACCATCGTTCGCCTCATAAACAAAGTAATAATACGAGTAATGAACATCGCTTAGCGATGTTAAAACTGGCCGTAGAACACTGCCCGCAGCTTAGTATTGATGAACGAGAGCTTCACGTTGAAGGCCCCTCATATACAGTCAATACCCTTGAAACCCTGCGGACTAATCATCCCGAGCGCCCTATTTGCTTTTTGATGGGCATGGACTCATTGCTATCTTTTACAAAATGGCACCGCTGGCAAGATATCTTATCAGTATGCCACTTAGTTGTATCACAGCGACCAGGGTGGCCTTTACCCGACCAAGGTGAAATAGCTCAGCTGTTAGATAAACACCGTTGTATTGACGCTGATATACTCCACCAAACACTTAACGGCCATATTTTTATTCACCACGCTCACCCTTTGTCCATTTCCTCAAGTGAAATAAGAGACTTAACATCGCGTAACCAAACTTGCCAATTTCTATTACCCGATGCTGTCAATGCCTATATTGTAAAACATCGACTTTACCAACAAAGCTAATCGCGAATCCACTAGCCTAATAAACTATCCATTGGTATCATTAATTTATTCTTTCAATCAAATAAACAATGATCATGGCATCTCTACAAGACCAATTATTAAAAGCAGGTTTAGCCAACAAGCAATCTGCAAAGCAAATTCGTAGTGAAAAGCGAAAAAAGAACAAAGCCGTTCGAAAGAACCAAACAGCTGAAGACACCAGCTTACAAGATCAGCTCGCACAGCAAAAACAACAGCAAGCTGAACAAGACTTAGCAAGAAACCAAGCCATCAAAGCTGAACTAGAGCGTAAATCAGAGCTAGGTAAAGTAAAACAAATGATTGAGCAACTTCATATTAAAGAATTTGCAGGAGACAATGAATACAACTATGTACTCGATAACAAGGTAAAAACTATACTGCTAGACGACATCAATCACAATGCGCTCGTAAAAGGGCGTATTAGTATTTGTACCCTCAACGACGCCGTTTACCTCATGCCAAGTCAAGCCGCTGAAAAAATTGCCGCTGTTGATGAAAGTTATGTGTTATTAATGAATGATAACCAGCCAACAGAGGTCGATGAAGACGATCCTTATGCTGATTTTCAAATTCCTGACGATTTAATGTGGTAACCACGACTAACTTCAGCAGCAGTGTTAATTACTGCTGCTTTTATAACACACACTAGAGGGACTATGTTCACTTTTTCCGAAAAACAAACCGCTCTACAGCAAGTAGCAAAACATTATGCCTGTAAGATCGATTGTAGCGAACTAATACAATTGTTTGATAGTAAGCTTGAGTGCAGTGATGCTGAGCAAGCATTAACGTTATGTACGAGCTTTCAAACCCTAATTGACGTTGCTATGGATGACCCTGAAAAGTCGCAAGTGTTTGAGCCGGGGCAAAACTTCGAAGCCTTATTGTTTCAATTATTCAACTTATTCTATAACTACATGCTTAAACAAGGCTTTGAATCGCAGTGGCAGCAAGCTTCAGATCAAGCTGTTTCGCAAAATAACCAACAATAAATGAGCAACCAACACCATTCTGATTACTTTGCAAGCAATTGAAAAAAATAGTGTTGACATTTTTTATCAAGTCTTTAATATGCAGCGTCAACGGAGAGGTGGCCGAGTGGCCGAAGGCGCTCCCCTGCTAAGGGAGTATGGGCTTTAAATCCCATCGAGGGTTCGAATCCCTCCTTCTCCGCCATTTATTTCATTAGAAATAAATGGGATATGATGCGCGCATGTAGCTCAGCTGGATAGAGTACCTGGCTACGAACCAGGCGGTCGGAGGTTCGACTCCTTCCATGCGCGCCATTTTATTTCTCTAACTCCCCTTGTTTATCGGCACCTTCAAACGCTACTTATTCCATTATCTCTTGTTAGTATCAAATTACTAAATCGCTATTTGTCATCTTGACTCGTCTTTCTTCAAAAGTTATTGCAACTCATTGATAGTGATATCGAATAACAACATAACGTAACTATTATCCAATTAAGCCGTCAAAAGTAATCAGGTAATTAGTGGAAATGGTATAAGTTCAGATATAAAAAAACCGCTCAATAGAATGAACGGTTTTAAGACTGCGAAAAATAATCAGCCAATTAGTAGCATTGATATTAGCATGCAAGTTTTACTTGATTGCGACCAGCATCCTTGGCGGCATATAGCGCCTGATCTGCGCGTTCTATCACTTGAGCCAGTACTTCCTTACCTTTTGCTTCTGCAACACCAAATGAGGCTGTTACAGGCGCAATTTTTTGCCCTGTTCTTTTATTTGTAAATGGAACACTTTCTAACTTAGCACGTAATTTCTCAGCCATGGCTTGTGCAGCATTAATTGAGGCAGAGGGGCATAAAACAGCAAACTCTTCACCGCCAAGGCGAACTGGGACACTCGGCTCTTTACACATATCTTTTAGTAAGTGACCGACAAATTTTAGGATTTGATCACCCATTAAATGACCATGTGTATCATTAAACACTTTAAACTTATCAATATCCATCATAATAAGAGTCATGTTTTCATTACTAGCATCGCTTTCAAAGCGCTGGTAAATATCTTCAAATACACGTCGATTATACAAACCCGTCAGCGGGTCAGTACTCGCTTGCTGCTTACTCGATTCAAGTTGTTGCTTAAGCGATTGTATTTCAGCTTGTGCGCTGGTCATCTGCTGCTGAAGTTGTTGGTGGGTATCACAGATTGCCGTCGCATTTTGACTCAATTTATCTAATAAAGGCGATAAGGTGACAGCGTCACTGTGGCTGTCTAACTCTGTGATATTTTGCTTTAATGCGTCAGCGAAGCCCTCACTTTGCTTAGCGCTTTCATCAATTGTCTCTGACAAATCACTCACCAGATGAACTAAGGCTTGCCCGAATTTTTCAACTTCAGCGCTCCCATTACGACTTAATTGGCTAATGTGCTCTAAAAAAAGTGCTTCGCCCGTTGCTGGAGGGCAAGTTCCAAAGCGCTCAATAGTATGATCCAACTCTTTATTCAAATTTGGAAATGCTTTGGAAAAATAGCTATACCATAAAGTATAGTTAAGTGGATTAGGAACAATATTATGTTTAATCATTTTAGGCACTGCCTGCCTAAGAAAATCAGCTGCCTGATTTGAGTTTTCTGAGAATTTCATCTAAAGCCTACAGTATGGACTAAATACAGATTAATATTCAAATATCAACCGATTGTACAAATTGATACATCATCATTCATTATTTTCACAGCTATACTAAAAGCTATATAGACCAATTAGCACCGTCCAATAGAACTAAATATATAGAATAAACCATACTTAAAGACTAGTTTAATATCAATCCTACTACATTGACGCCAAGTCACCTCATCAATCGCTCATTTTTCACACAAACCCTTATGTTAACTATGGTCAAACCAGTTATTTGTAAATAAAAAGTTAACAGCCATCAGAAACATTAACAAACCCTTAATACGTAAGGGTTTGAACTATATTATGAGGCCATTAGTACCATAGGATATAACCAATTTTAGACTAAGGTCTTGATTTCATGCCGCCTTGTCACTGCTAGATTGTTCAAGGTAACTCCAACATAACTATTAAACAAAGGGGGAAGTTATATGAGTTTCGAAAGTAAAGAGCAGGCGGACAGTTACTGGAAAGAGAACTTAAGCATAATGCTCAAATTATTGGCAGTTTGGTTTGCGGTGTCTTATGGCTGTGGCATCTTATTTATTGACGAATTAAATGAAATTACTTTTATGGGCTTTAAGCTAGGTTTCTGGTTTGCTCAGCAAGGTTCCATGTATGTCTTCATAGCGCTAATCTTCATCTATGTTAAGCAGATGAATACTTTAGACAAAAAATACAACGTAGAAGAATAATAATAGGAGTATTAATATGGATGTACAAATCTTAACGTACATTATCGTTGGTTTAACGTTCGCGTTATACATCGGTATTGCAATTTGGGCCCGCGCTGGCTCAACTAAAGAGTTTTATGTAGCGGGTGGTGGTGTACCACCAGTAATGAATGGTATGGCAACGGCAGCCGATTGGATGTCAGCGGCCTCATTCATTTCATTAGCAGGTATCGTTTCTTTCACTGGTTCTGACGGTTCAGTTTATCTGATGGGTTGGACAGGTGGTTATGTACTACTTGCTCTTTGTATGGTTCCTTACTTACGTAAATTTGGTAAGTTCACGGTTCCAGACTTCATCGGTGATCGTTATTACTCAGATAAAGCACGTATCGTTGCGGTAATCTGTGCGATTTTCATCTGTTTCACATACATCGCTGGTCAAATGCGTGGTGTAGGTGTTGTATTCTCTCGCTTCTTAGAAGTAGAAATCGAAACAGGCGTTGTGATCGGTATGGCAGTAGTATTCTTCTACGCTGTATTAGGTGGTATGAAAGGTATTACTTACACGCAAGTAGCACAATACTGTGTTCTTATCTTCGCTTTCATGGTTCCAGCAATCTTCATCTCGGTAATGATGACTGGTAACTTAATTCCACAACTTGGTTTTGGTAGTGAAATGGTTGACGGTTCAGGCTATCTTTTAGATAAACTTGATGGTCTATCTGAAGAACTCGGCTTTGGTGCTTATACCGAAGGGCGGAAATCAACCCTTGATGTATTCTGTATTACAGGTGCTCTAATGGTTGGTACTGCGGGTCTACCACACGTAATCGTACGTTTCTTTACTGTACCTAAAGTTAAAGATTCACGTATCTCTGCGGGTTGGACTTTAATCTTCATCGGTATCATGTACACAACTATTCCAGCATTAGCTTCTTTCGCTCGTGTAAACATGATTGAAACTATCAATGGTCCAGAAATGACAGGTACAGCTTACGCTGAAGCGCCAAGCTGGATTAAGAACTGGGAAAAAACTGGTTTAATTAAGTTTGATGATAAGAATGGCGACGGTAAAATGTTCTACTCTGGCGATGAGCGTAATGAGATGAAGATTGACCGTGACATTATGGTACTTGCTAACCCAGAGATTGCTGACTTACCAGCATGGGTTATCGCTCTTGTAGCAGCAGGTGGTCTAGCAGCAGCGCTCTCAACCTCTGCCGGCTTACTACTTGTAATATCTACATCGGTATCACATGACTTAATGAAGAAAACTCTTAAACCTGACATCTCGGATAAAACTGAGCTCCTGTACGCTCGTGTAGCAGCAGCAGTTGGTATTGTCTTCGCAGGTTACTTCGGTATCAACCCACCAGGCTTCGTGGCCGCGGTTGTTGCCTTTGCCTTCGGTCTAGCAGCTTCATCGCTATTCCCAGCAATTATCATGGGTATCTTCAATAAGAAGATGAATAAAGAAGGTGCAATTGCAGGTATGGTTGTAGGTCTAGTATTCACTGCTTCTTACATCATCTACTTCAAGTTCGTAAACCCAGCGGCTAATACTGCTGATAACTGGTTGTTCGGTATATCTCCAGAAGGTATCGGTACTATTGGTATGCTTGTAAACTTCGCAACAGCATTTACTGTAGCTAAATTAACAAGTGAAGTACCACAAGATGTACAAGATATGGTTGATGCAATTCGTTTCCCTAAAGGGTCTGGCGAAGCACACGATCACTAATCAAGATTTCTTGATAAATTAAATAACCGCCTTCGGGCGGTTTTTTTATGCGTCAATCATTCATCGTCAACTTTAGCAATTTCGTTAATCTAGTCGTTGGTTCCATAACATGATTAAACAGATTAAAGCACAGGTTCTACGTTCTAACTAAGTTAAGTACCGACAACCATGTCGGTAAGGCATTTTTTATGCGTATAGAGTTATCTACATCGATAATAAGTAACTTAACTATCATTGATTTAACCCAAAACAGATGATAAACCGAATGCTTGCAGAACAACGCTGTTGTGGCAGGCAATACTATTACCGCTTAAAGCCCTCGAGAGCGCATCGAACAATAAGTAAGATCCTTTAACAAGATAATCTACACGTTAACTAATAGCACATTGCTCTAATAGAAAAAGAAGTTAGTAAGGAACAATAAATTGAGCAGGATACATAACGGGCTGAAGGTGATCATTGAGGTGAGGTGAGGTAAGGTGAAATAATATCGAAGTTTTAAAGAGTTAGGTTTTAATCTAAATCCTCATCAGGACTAATATTTTTGATTGAGACACTCCCCTGCTCTTTGATTTGTTTTACCATCATACGGATAAGCTTAGATTTATTAACACCACTTTCTTGCGCTAGTTCTCCAAGTTGAGCAATACACTGCTCACTTAATGAAAACGTTGCGTGCCTAGTTCGTTTTTTAGTGCTTTTTTTACAATCAGAGCCAGCAGAGGTTGATTGGATCAGCTCCTCTGGCCGACTGATATTAGGCTCACCTTTACTGTAGGCTTGCGCATCATCAATAAAGTCTTCTACGGTTAATTTTTTCCGTTTTTTTTGAGGTTTTTTCTTTTTAAGATCAGCTAAACTCATAATTATTATCCGGTTGCATTGCCAACATCTCTTCGGCAATAGCAATAATCTCATTGCCAGCTTTCCCCTGGGGATCTAATTCTAATACTGACTTGCCATCTTCCTCGCTATCATCATAAATATTACGACTATAAGTGATCGCATCTAAGACGTTTATACCGTAGGATTTACAGACTTCTTTAGCTTCTAAAATCCTTCCAGCCTGATTAGGCAATGAGGGGCATTGAGTCATGACAAAGGAAGCATTCATTTTAGGATTGACCATTTTACATGTCGAAAGGACATCTTCCATGTGAGGTACGGTCTTAATATCCCGACGCTTTGGTCGAAGTGGTATGAGTACGTGGTCAGCAACAGACATTGAAGCGCGCAAGGCTAAGTTATCCTGTCCACCGCAATCAATGAGAAGGAAGTCATAATTACGCTCCAAACTAATCAGATCATTGCGTATTTTTCCGTAAAGTTGAATACAATTGATTTGAGGTAGACTCTCATCACTATTTCTCGCTTGAATCCAGTCAGAGGTTGTCCGTTGCGGATCACAATCTACCATTAACACAGAAGCCTTTTTAATAGAGGCTAGATAAACTGCAATATTCTGCGCCAAACAGCTTTTACCGCTACCGCCCTTTTCGCCGCCAATCAAAATAATCATAAGCGTTCCTTAGTTATCACTGAAAGTGTTCGACATTGATTTATTTGATAAATGACATGCCAACATGATAGCTTCCATCACGCAGTTTATGGCAACGAAGTATAATCGCACTGCGTTTTGGGCTCTTCGAGTCGTGAGGATTAAACTGAACCTCAACTTCATCATCAAGTTGAAACTCCACGTCAATACTCACTGCAATTCCGCCACTTGATACATCAATGCACACAACGCTTTGACTATGTTGCTCACCTTGACTATCACGCCAATAAATTGCAACTAATTCACTCTCCATGTCAAGGCGGAGCGATTGACGTCTTTCTTGTGGATTTACAGAGCTATTATTGTTCATATATCATCCGTTACACTAAAAACAATGTTGTTCATTCATTTTAATGTAACGGACTGTGGTGACAATTTCCAGTATAATTTTTAGGCTACTTATCCTCTTTTAACCTCAAATATTCCCTCAACCGAGGATAGTTTTGCTAATAAACGACTCAACACTTCTTGACCAGGCACCTCAAGGGTGAGTCCTATTGTTGCGATTTGAGTCGATTCATTGGTTCGAGTGTTCATTCCCAAAAGACTGACTTTATCATTAGCGATAATTGCAGAAATATCACGAATTAATCCCGTGCGATCATTAGCGAATAACGTCACCTCTAGCGAATAACCCGCTGATGAATCACTACCCCAATGCACTTCAACGTTACGTTCTGGGTGTTTTGTTAATAACTGTTTTAACTGCTCACAATCACGGCGATGAATCGATATTCCTTTACCTTGAGAGATGAAACCATCAATGTCATCACCAGGTATTGGCTGACAACACTTAGCCATATGAGTTAATAAATTGCCAACGCCTTCAACTACCACCTCACTTTTATTTTTAGTATTAGTTAAGGTTGTACGCTTGAGCACTGGCTCCGGTGGTTCTTCGGACTTAATTAACTGTGATTGGATATAATTAACCAGTGCATTAATCCTGACATCACCACAGCCAACGGCAGCGACTAAGTCATCAAAGTTATTAAAGTTGTATTTTTGAACAGCTATTTGTGCATCAGAAAGCTTTAAACCAAGGTTAGTGAGCTCATTTTCTAAGACTTCGCGCCCAGCGATTAAGTTTTTATCTCGATCTTGTTGCTTAAAGAAATGCTGTATCTTTGAGCGTGAACGTGATGAAAAAACATAACCCAGTCTGGGGTTTAACCAATCTCGTTTAGGGTTAGGTTCTTTAGCAGTAAGAATTTCAACTTGTTCACCAGTTTGAAGCTTATAAGTAAAAGGGACAATGCGATCATTAATTTTTGCGCCGATACAGCGATGACCCACTTGTGAGTGAATATAATAAGCAAAGTCTAACGGTGTACACCCAGCCGGCATATCAATCACTTCACCCGTTGGCGTATAAACGTAAATGCGGTCATCAAAGACTTGTGAGCGGATTTCTTCAGCTAAGTTTCCGCTGTCTTTAACATCATCTTGCCAAGCAAGAATCTTACGCAGCCATTCGATTTTACTTTCAAATGAGCTGCCTTTAGTTGCTCCACTCCCTTCTTTGTAGCGCCAATGGGCAGCAACGCCCATTTCTGCATCTTGATGCATCTGTTCTGTTCGAATTTGCACCTCGACCGTGCGCCCTTCTGGGCCAACAACAATACTGTGTATTGATTGATAGCCATTAGGCTTAGGGTTGGCTACATAATCAGAGAACTCACTCGGGACGTGATGCCATAATGTATGTAGTGTACCTAATGCACCATAACAATCTTGAATCTCGTCAACAACGACTCTAATGGCTCTAACATCAAACAGCTGCTCAAACTCAATATTTTTATTATCCATCTTTTTCCAGATGGAGTAGATATGTTTTGGCCGACCGTAGACATTGGCTGAAATACCATCATCATTGAGTTTTCGTTTTAAGTGCTCAACGAAGTGGGCAATATATGATTCTCGTTCTAAGCGTTTTTGGTCCAATAAGCTGGCAATTTTTTTATAAGTTTTTGGGTGAAGATAACGAAACGAAATATCCTCTAACTCCCACTTTAGCTGCCCAATACCCAAACGGTTTGCTAATGGTGCGTAAATATCTGCAATTTCACGCGCAGCCAGTACCCTAACTTCCTCATCTTCGTTCTTAATATCACGTAGATATGCCACACGTTCGGCCAGTTTAATAATAACAGCTCGAACATCAGCCACCATAGCCATTAGCATCCGGCGTAAGTTATCAACTTGTACCCCTGAAAGGTTTCGACCTCGAACATGCAATGTTTTGATTGCAGCCATTTCATTAACATTACGAAGTAAGGCAAAGACACCTTTACTGGTTAATTGCTCGACTTCTTCTTGATCGAGCAACTCTAATTCGAACCATGGGAATATCAACGCGGCTTTTAGAGTATCAAGATCCATATGCATCGATTGCAAAATTTCAGCCATTTCCCTAGCTTTTATCATTAACGCTGCATTTTCTTGCACACAAGCTGATTCTAGCTGAAGATATAATGCCCTCAGATGCTTCGCCTGTGCTTTATCTAAACCAAATTTCGTTACCCATTGATCTAAATCGAAGTCACCTGCTAAGTGACCTTCCCTAACTGCTACCATTAACTATCCTTTATCTTGATTAGCGCAAAAACCTTAGCGACCAAACGTTTTCTTTTTCTTTGGTGCTTTTTTCTTACCTTTAACAAACAATGCCATTGATTCGACATGGCCTGTGTGTGGAAACATATCCATCACACAGATTTTTTCTAACTGATAACCTTGCTCTATAATAACTTTACTATCGCGTTCAAGTGAAGCCGGTTCGCAAGAAACATAAACAATATGTTGTGGCTGTAATTGCGATAGCTGCTTACAGATTTCCATAGCACCGTCACGCGCAGGGTCCAGTAGAATTTTATCAACCTTCTTACGTAACTTATCACCAAACCACTGTTGTTCACTTAAAGGCTCAGCCAAATTACTATGATAAAAAACACAATTAGCTAATCCGGCTTGCTCGGCGTTTGATTGAGCTTGCTCAACCATCGCTTTAACACCTTCAACACCAACCACCAACTGAGCTTGCTTTGCAATGGCTAAGCTAAAATTACCAACACCACAAAACAAATCAAGCACTTTGTCAGTCGGCTTTACGTTAAGCCATTCGACAGCTCTATTAACCATGGTCTGATTTACTTGATCATTAACTTGAATAAAGTTACCTGCACTAAATCCAATCTTCATTTCATTAAGAGAATAATATAAAGCACCTTTCTTAGCTGGTGATAGCCAGCTAAATTTATTATCGTTTTCTTCTAGTAAAATGGTTAACTGATGCTTTTGTTCAAAGGTTTTTAATTTTATAACATCAGCAGTACTTGGCGAGTTTAAACATCTAAAAATAACCACGTTGGCATTATCAGCAGCAATGCACTCTAAATGACCAATACTTGCACGAATATCAAGTTGATCAATTAAGTCTCTAAACTCATTGAATAGCGTATCAAAGGGTTTTACAAATACATCACATTGCGATATTTGAACTAAATCGTTACTACCACTTTGGCGAAAACCAAGACGGAGATTGGTATTTTTCTCAACATAAACACCAATGCGACCTCGGCGGCGATAATGCCAATCTGGAGAAGCAATCGGTGTTGCCCATTGTTTAGTACTGACAAGGTTGCTTAGCCGCTCTGCAAGAGCCTGCTGCTTATAGCTAAGTTGCTCAGCTGGTGATAGGTACTGAACTTGACAGCCACCACAATCTTCAAAATGTTGACATAACGCACTAATTCGCTGCTCACTGACTTTCGTTATTTCAATCAACTCAGCACTCGCATAGTTTTTATGTTCGTGATTCACTTGGATCACAACTTCTTCATTGGGCAAAGTACTTGGTACAAATACCACTTTTTGATCGATGTAAGCCATTCCTTGTAATTTTAAGTCGAGTTTCTCGATAGTTACATTCTGCTGCTTTCTGATTTTTTTTATCTTATTTTTGGGACTGTAAAAATTTGCCATATGCTTGAAACTACTTAGATACTCAATTAAATTTAGATTACAAAATCATGGCTAAATGCTATGATATTTTCTTTATTATACTGACGTCATGTTAACCGTCAGTTTTAAGACAGAGGCTATTTTCCCACAAATGAATCATTCAGCCAATTACAGTCTTCGCTCTTGGGTCATAATTCTTACATTAACCCCGACAATCCTTGTTAGTCTAATGTTGGGCGGCTTTTTTACTTTCAGTTTATTTGACGAATTAGAAAACTCTCTTGACAAGCAAGGGATTAATATTATTTCCCCACTAGCAATCTCTGCTGAGCACAATTTAAAAAACAACCAGCGTGCAGAGCTCAAAAGCCTTATCGAACGTATGCATCGATTTCATTCACCTTTAGTAAATTCTATTTCCGTATACAACGAGTCTAAAGCTCTTTATGTTGCGAGTAATTACAATGAACAGCTTGCCAATTTTAAGCAAGCACCAGACAATAAGTTAATTAATGTTCAGTATTTTGATGATTTCATCCTCGTATCCAGTGCCATTACGGTTGAAGACGCCGATCCAGCCAGTTTCACTCAAACCACAAAAACACTGGGCTATTTGGTTATTCAACTCAATAACCACACCACACTACTTGAGCAGCATCGCATCGGTGTCACTACCTTCATCATCATCCTATTGGGCATTCAATTAAACCTATTTTTTACGTTTCGTTTAATTAGCCACGTGACAAACCCAATTGGTGAAATGGTCCGTGCAATTACAAAAATAAGAGAAGGAAAATTAGACACTCGCTTACATGGTCAACTAATCGGTGAAATGGATATTTTAAAGCGAGGTATCAATTCTATGGGCACCTCATTAAAAGAATACCAAGATAAAATGCAACATAACATTGATCATGCAACCAGTGAACTGCGTGAAACGATGGAACAAATCGAAATAAAAAATGTTGAATTAGATATTGCGAATAAAAAAGCTCAAGAAGGCAACCGAATAAAGTCTGAATTTTTAGCAAATATGTCGCATGAACTAAGAACCCCACTTAACGGGGTGATTGGTCTCACTCAACAGTTGTTGAAAACACAGCTATTACCTAATCAAGTGGATTACTTACAAACAATCGAGAAGTCTGCTCAAGGTTTGTTCAATATTATTAAGGATATTCTGGATTTCTCTAAGTTGGAAGCCGGTAAGCTTTACCTTGATAACTCGCCGTTTAGCCTAAGAGAAAACATCGATAATATCAGTGAAATACTAGCAACAAGTGCTCACGAAAAAAATATTAATTTTTTCATTGATATCAAGCCACAGACAGTCGACAACCTCACCGGGGATCATCAACGCTTTCAGCAAATACTAATCAACTTGATCGGCAATGCCATAAAATTCACTAAAGAAGGTTCGGTTCGACTCAATATTCACTCCCATGAACTCTCTAGTAATGTGCACCAAATATTCTTTGAAGTAATTGACACTGGTATCGGAATCGAGGCAGAACAGCTTCCCCGCTTATTTAATGCATTTGCCCAAGCCGATAGTAGTATTAGTCGCAAATATGGTGGCAGTGGATTAGGCCTCGTCATCACCAAACGATTAATCGAGGAAATGGGCGGAGAAATATCGTGCGTCAGTGAAGCTGGGATCGGTTCAAAGTTTTACAGTCATATTGTTCTTGAAGAAAGTAACAGTAAACCCAACTTCTACATCAACGCCAATATCAAAAAATCAATCCAGTTGTTTTACTCTAACGATGAGCACTTAGAGATTTTGACGCAACAACTCAATCACTGGAACTGTCATGTGGATAGTTTTAATGTGCTACAGAATTGGCAACAAGCAAGTCAGCATAACGATTATGATTGTACCCTTATAAGCTACGATGGTCCCTATGACGATTTGACCCCGTTAAAACAATTGATTAATGCAACAAAAAATAATTCGAACGTTATCGTATTGATCAATACCAACGATCTCATTATTCACCAAAAAGTCATTGCATTAGGGGTCGATTATTGTTTGATAACCCCAACAAGCTGCATAAGGCTTTATAACAGTATTGAAAAAATACAGGCACTCACACCTCAATCGCGACCTAAAAAGCATAATAGTCAGTATGCAAATAAACGAGTGCTTGTGGTTGATGATAATGAGGCAAACCTCAAGCTAATCACAACTATATTGCAGGATAAGGTGGGTAGTTTAGTCCAAGCTAGCAATGGCCAAGAAGCCGTAGATAGCTGTAAAGCGACTAAATTTGATATTATTTTTATGGATATTCAGATGCCTGTACTTGATGGGTTGCAAGCAACAGCTATCATCAGAAAACATGGCATCAACCAATTAGTGCCTATCATTGCAACTACCGCTCACGCTTTAGAAGAAGAAAAACAAGATTGGTTAAATATGGGGATGGATGACTTCTTAACCAAACCGTTAAAAGAGCAAACGATTGATCAAATCCTTAAACATTGGCTTGAAACATCTCATATAACCCGTTCGGTCATTCACTCTTACCAATTAAACGATAATGAAACAGTGACCGAACTCGACGACAACCATATTTCATGGGACGCATCACTTGAGCAAGCGATGGGCAAAGAAGACTTAGCGTACGATATGTTACAGATGCTCATCGACAGTATCCCAGCGAATATTTCTAGTATAGAGAAGGCCATCGGAGCGCAGCAACGCGATGAACTCTTAAAAATAATTCACAAGCTCCACGGTGCTTGCTGTTATACTGGCGTTCCTCAATTAAAACGTTTAGCAGCGTCAATCGAAACGGCCTTAAAGCAGAATGTCGACATTGCAGATATTGAACCTGAACTATTAGAAATTCTAGATGAATTACAATTAGTTGCCACAATCGGTGGCACTTACCTAAAACAAAGAGTGATAGAATAAATGAGTAAGCAACCCGGCTTTTTCACCCGGATAAAAAACCTAAGCTTCGAGCAGCAATTAACGTTCGCTAATGTACTGAGCGAACGTATGTTACCAAACTATCGATTATTTAGTGACAGTGTCAATTATGGTAATCCACAAGTCTTAGCAACCATTGTTGACTTAATCTGGCAAAAACTCGCTAAGCAATCAGTGAAGTTAAACTTAGAGGTGCAACAGAACAAACTAAGTGAACAGATTCCAGAAACTCAAGAGTTTGATTGTTTTGGGGTTATCCCAGCCATTGATTGCTCTATGGCAATTAATACGATGTTAGTGGCCTTAGAACAGAAATTAGATGAAGATCTAATTAACATCAGTAAATTGTCTAGCTCAACTGTTGCAAGCTATATAACAGCAATGGAAGGTGATATAAGCGACGAGGCAACATTCGCACATGAAATGATGGTCGAAGAAAAAGCACTGCAGCAGTATTTACTTGAGCGAATTGAAGAAAATCCTAAGTTAACACCAGGCTTTCTTAAAGAATTACGCCAAGAATTTAAAGGTTTTGGCGTTAGTAATATTGGTATTGAATATTAAGCTAAGGCAAGTTGTTCAACTTTATACAAAAAGAGCTAATCGACGTTAGCTCTTTTTTGTTTATTCTAATGCCATTTGTTTACCCCATGTAGAATAACCAGAGTATTAACGGCAATAGTCTAATTTAAGCGCGTCCCATGAACTTCTTGTCAGTGGTGTTAACTTTGACTTTTTCACCCGTCGCAATGTACTCAGGTACTTGAATCACTAGCCCCGATGCCAATGTTGCAGGTTTAGTACGAGCACTAGCTGAAGCACCTTTTATTGACGGATCAGTCTCAACTATCTCCAAATCAACACTTGCCGGAAGATCAATGCCCACTGGCGTACCACTGACAAGCACCACATTTAACCCTTGTGTGTTTTCGTCTATGAACAAAACCTGCTCAGCAATTGCTTCCTTGTTGAGGTTATATGGTGTGTAGTCCTCAGAGTCCATAAATACAACTTCATCACCATCAGTGTAAGATAAAACAGCTTCACGGCGCGTTAGATCAGCTAAGGTAAGCAGATCGACATCTTTAAAGGTTTCATCAACCTTTGAACCTGTAACAACATCATACATACGCATACGGTATAAACTCCCACCGGCGCGACCTTGTGGCACAGAGCGTTCGATATCACGGATAATATACACACCGTTGTTATATTCTATTGCGGTATTTTTTTTAACATCACTCGCTTTTGGCATAGCTTTTTCCTTTTGTTTCTTACCGTGCGTGTCGCACGGGTACTATTGTTATAAATTTTACATCAGCCAAAAAGAGGTCGATGTAAAGGTAGGTTTAAGAACCTATTAATGCATTAATAAACATGACGATGATAAATACTGGGCAAACAAATCGGACATACCATGGCCAGATCTTCCAAAATAGGCTTTGCTCAGCTTCAGGATAGCCTTTCTTGATTTCGGCTAAAGCATGGTCACGATGCCACACCCAACCGGCAAATAAGCAAAAGAACAACCCTAGTACAGGCTGGCTGTATTGCGTTGTTACCATAATGACCAAGCCAAATAACCAATCAAAGTTAAAGACAATGGTTAGGCTTAATAGCGTAATCAAACCACCAATCACCCAACTCGCTTTTTTACGCGCTACACCATGACTTTCGACAACATAAGCAACTGGTACCTCCAATAGCGAAATTGAAGAAGTGAGTCCAGCCAATGACATTAATAGGAAAAACAAGAAAGCAACAAACTGACCAATATCTCCCATCTGCTCAAATAGTGCTGGTAATACGTTAAAGATCAACGTATCACCATTAATTAACGCGCCCTGCTTGTCAAAAATTTCAACCCCGTGATGAGCAGCAATATACATAACTGGAATAATAAGCAGACCTGCGATAAACGCTAAACCAACATCAATGAGAGTGACCCAAGCCCCTACTTTAACAATATTCTCTTTGCTTGATAAATAGGAGCCGTAAATAAGCATACAACCCACACCTAATGATAATGAAAAAAAGGCTTGCCCTAGTGCACTAATAATTAAGCCACCTTTAAATACTAAGGAAAAATCAGGTACTAAATAATGCGTTAAGCCTTTCATTGCGCCGGGCAAGGTCAACATATAAGCAATCAGCAGTAATAATATCGCAATTAATGCAGGCATCATTCGTTTTGACCAACGTTCAATGCCGCTACTCACACCTTGAGCAATAATTAGAATAGTCGCGACCATAAACAGCAAAGTGAAAATAATATTTCGCTCTAGAGAAAAGTCCGTAAGCCAATGACTATCTACGACAAGGCTAGCTATTGGTGCTAAAGAAAATGAAAACAACCACCCTGCGATAATTGCGTAAAAGCTTAAAATCACAGCGACAGTTAATAGCCCTGTTAAGCCTACTAAACGACCAAACTGCTTTAGTATCGGCTTATCAGTTAACTCAGGAAGTGCTTTTACGGCATTTGCTCGGGCTGAGCGCCCTACAATCATTTCAGCCATCAAGGCTGGATATGCTAAACAAAAAGCGAGTATCAAATAGACTAATACAAACGCTGCACCACCATTACTCGCCACTTGAGTTGGAAAGCCCCAAATATTCCCTAAACCAACCGCTGCACCAGCTGCAGCCATAATAAAGCCGATTTTCGAACTAAATTGTCCTCGTTCCACGTTACACCTTAAAATGTTAGAAATCAGAGTATAAAAAAAGGCGGTAATCACCGCCTTTTTATAGAGTTAATTACCCATTACTGGACAGGATACTGAATATCACTTGTCGCTTTTAATGAATCAATAAACGCTTTGTAAGTAGTATCAGCGTTTAGACGATTTAGACGATTAACCACTTCAGCCACCTGCTGTTCCGTTGCTACGACATCGTGCGCAGCAACTAAAGAAACAATAGCTTGTCCTTTAACAGTCTTAACTAACTCAACCTGCGGCGTATCTGTTGCTTTTGCTAACTTGAATGCAGCTGTAACAATCGCATTATCAATATCTCGCTCACTACGCTTAACTGCAGACTTTTCAACAACTGAAACTCCATCTACAACCGTACCAGCACTCCAAGAAGCAAAATAATCTTGTGCTTTTTCTTTAGCAAGCTCCTGTGAGTGTTCTTGAACAAGACGCTGTTTGATTTGCTCTGTCACATCAGCAAGAGATTTAACCTCACTTGGATTATGCTGTTTTAAGCGGATAACCATGTGATGTTCAGGTGTGATCTCAATAACATCAGAATTACTCGCTGAACTCAGTACAGCATCTGAAAACGCCACACTAATTACTTCCGGGTAGTTAACAACGGCCGGAGCGCCAAAGCGAGCAAATAACTCTGTGTGTTGAACTTGAGCATCAATAGCAACCGCGGCTTCATCAAGGTTCTCAGGAACTTGGAAAGACACATCAACTAGCTCTTGTTGTAGCTCATAGAATAATTCCTTAGCAGCCTCATCAACAAGTTCTTGCTCAATACCTTCTTTAACGTCATCAAATGACTTGGTTGTCATTTCTTCAGCATCAGTCACTTTAATCACGTGGAAACCAAACTCAGTTTTAACTAGGCTTGATACCTCACCTTTACTTAAAGCAAAAACAGCCTCATCAAATGAAGGGTCCATCACACCAGGTTCAATCCAGTCTAGATCACCACCTTGCTCAGCACTAAAAGTATCATCAGATGATGCTTTTGCAACAGTAGCGAAGTCTTCACCACCTTGAACACGAGCTAAGATATCATTTGCAGTGGCTTGTGCAGCAATTTCATCATCACCGAATTCCACTAAGATGTGTGATACCTTACGACGCGGTGTTGACTGGTACTGGCTAAGATTTTCATTGTAAGCAGCTAACACTTGGTCTGCTTCAATTGATACTTTGCTTTTTAATGCGTCAACTTTTAATTCAACAAACTCTAAGCTAATTTGCTCTTGAGTCATGAATTGACCGCTGTTTAGATCATAATAATCATTAATTTGTTCATCAGAAACCGTAACGTCATTAATAAAATCAGCCGCAGCCACTTCAATGAAGCGGATATCACGCGTTTGTTGTTCTAATGCTGCTAATGCTTTAGCTTCACTATCCAGTGTGAAATCAGAACTAATCAGAGAAGTCATTAGCTGACGACGAGTCATGTCGACACGTAACATCTCTTTAAACTGCTCTACACGGTAACCAGCACGGCGAATCAACATTAAGTAACGGTCATTATCAAATTGACCATCAACCTGAAACTCAGGCATTTTACGAATCGCTAGCTTAATTTCTTCGTCACCAACACGTAAGTCCATAGCGTGTGCAGTTTGCTCAATAAGCTCTTGAGCTACTAAACGCTCTAGGACACCTTGACGCACACTCGCCATATAGTTCGCATCATTAGCGATAGCTTTAAACATTTCACCGAACTGTTGCTCTAAGCGACTACGTTCTTGTTGAAATTCATCTTCTACTTGTGCAGCAGTAATTTTTTGGCCGTTGACGATAGCGCCAGCCACTTCATTTGAACCACCAAGATAACTACCAATACCGGCTAAGGCGAATGAAAGGATCACAACACCAAGAATTGCTTTTGCAACAACCCCTTGAGATCCATCCCGAATTTTTTCTAACATCAGAGCCTCTTTAAACTGTCTGTTTATTATTTTTATAGCATTTGCACTAAGTAAACGCTCTTGTTGTGCCTTGGGAAAATAAGCTTGAACAATGCACTCGATTGACTAATAGCTAGCTATTGGGATTGAGAGCAACGAAGTTCCAGTTTGTTTTAGCTGGCTCAACTGGGCAAATACTTAATGTAATTGTTATTAGATTGATAAAATTGCGCACATCATAGCAGCAAAGTTAGGGGCAATCTATATCTCAAACCCAATATCCTGCGGGTTTTATGACAATAGTAAAATTATTTTTATCTAAGATTAGTTTGATAAAAAAAAAGCGCATCTGTTTAGATGCGCATTTTAATTTGGCGGAGTGGACGGGACTCGAACCCGCGACCCCCGGCGTGACAGGCCGGTATTCTAACCAACTGAACTACCACTCCTTATTCGCTATAAACTAACTCTTAGTTTACTGAATCTTTTAGTGCTTTACCGGCTTTAAATGCTGGAACGTTAGCAGCAGCGATTTTAATCTCTGCACCCGTTTGAGGATTACGTCCTGTACGAGCTGAACGTTGACGTACTTCGAAAGTACCAAAACCAACTAGTGAAACTTTGTCATCTTCTTTAAGTGCATCAGTTACAGTTTCGATAAAAGCGTCAAGTGCGCGACCTGCGTTAGCTTTAGAAATATCAGCGCCTTCAGCGATTTTATCAATTAGTTGAGACTTATTCATGTCATCCCCTTCAGTTTTTCTTGTTACAACAGCCTCATATCCTGAGCTGTATTTTTATATTAGGTAATTTGAACTGGTTCAAGTTACCCACTAAATATAGATTTTATTATTGTTAATATTCTAAAATAGCCTAGCGCTAAGTCGTGCTATCACTGCTTTAGAGCAATTCAACGCTAGCTAGGCTATCACAGTTTTTCCTAATAAAAACTACTTTTTTTAATTATTTTACAGTTTTTTAATCAAATTTTATGATTTCAACTAAAGTTTAAGCTGATTTAGCACAAAATCCTTGTGGATCATGCTCTAACGCGAGCGTGAGTACATCGTCAATCCATCTAACAGGATGAATTTCTAAATCACCAATGACGTTTTCTGGAATGTCAGCAAGGTCACGTTCATTCTCATATGGTATTAAAACACGTTTAACGCCACCACGGTGAGCCGCTAGAAGCTTCTCTTTTAGGCCCCCAATTGGTAACACTTCACCACGTAAAGTAATCTCACCGGTCATCGCGACATCACCGCGTACAGGATTGCCAGTTAAGCTTGATACCAGCGCAGTGCACATCGCTATGCCAGCGCTTGGACCATCTTTTGGTGTTGCCCCTTCCGGGACATGCACGTGAATATCACGTTTCTCATGAAAGTCACTATTGATACGAAGTTTCTCAGCGCGAGAACGAACTACAGTCATCGCCGCTTGTATCGACTCTTGCATCACATCACCCAAAGAACCGGTATACGTCAGCTTACCCTTACCAACAACAGATGCCGTTTCGATGGTCAGTAAGTCACCCCCCACCTCAGTCCATGCTAACCCTGTCACTTGACCAATTTGGTTATTACCGTCGGATTTGCCGTAATCAAAACGTTGCACCCCTAAGAAATCGCTGAGATTTTGATCCGTAATCACAACCTTACCTTCAACTTCTTTTAGTAAGATGGTTTTAACCGCTTTACGACATAACTTAGAGATTTCACGCTCAAGCGAACGTACGCCTGCTTCACGTGTATAGTAACGAATAATCCCGATAATCGCGCTATCTTCGATTTCAATCTCTTTTGCTTTTAAGCCGTTACGTTCAATTTGTTTTGACAGTAAATGCTGCTTAGCAATATTGAGCTTTTCATCTTCGGTATAGCCAGATAAACGAATCACTTCCATCCGATCCAATAAGGGACCCGGAATGTTCATTGAGTTAGAAGTCGCTACAAACATTACATCTGACAGGTCATAGTCTACCTCAAGGTAATGGTCGTTGAAGCTATTGTTTTGTTCTGGATCAAGCACTTCTAGTAATGCTGACGCGGGGTCGCCACGCATGTCAGAACTCATTTTATCAATTTCATCAAGCAGGAATAGCGGGTTTTTCACTTCCACTTTTGCCATTTTTTGAATCAACTTGCCCGGCATTGAACCAATATAGGTACGACGGTGACCTCGAATCTCTGCTTCATCACGTACACCACCTAACGCCATACGGACATATTTTCGTCCAGTAGCTTTAGCGATAGATTGACCCAATGATGTTTTACCAACGCCAGGAGGCCCAACAAGACACAAAATAGGCCCTTTAAGCTGACGCACTCGTGACTGTACTGCAAGGTACTCTAAAATACGTTCTTTTACTTTCTCTAAGCCGTAGTGGTCAGAGTTTAATACCACTTCCGCTTTAGCAAGATCTTTCTTCACTTTGCTACGCTTTTTCCATGGCACAGAAACCATCCAGTCCACATAGCTACGCACTACTGTTGCTTCAGCAGACATCGCTGACATCATCTTAAGCTTCTGTAACTCTGCTTCCGCTTTCTTTTGTGCGTCGCTTGGCATACCAGCGTCTTTGATCTTTTGTGCCAACTCTTCCATTTCGTCGGGCGTATCATCAAGCTCACCAATCTCTTTTTGAATGGCTTTCATCTGCTCATTGAGATAGTACTCGCGTTGAGACTTCTCCATTTGCTTTTTAACACGGCCTCTAATTTTCTTTTCCATGTGAAGTAGATCAATTTCCGACTCCATCATGGTTAATAGAAATTCTAAGCGTTCGTTAACATTATCAATCTCAATGACTTGCTGCTTATCCTCAAGATTAAGCGTCATATGAGCAGCCATTGTATCGGCCAAGCGAGCAGCATCATCAATCCCCGACAGTGAGGTTAATACCTCAGGTGGGATTTTTTTATTTAATTTAATATAAGAATCAAATTGGGCAACAGCTGTTCTAATCAAAACTTCTTGCTCTAGATCTTCTAATGGCTCTGTCACCATATACTGAGCATCAGCACTGAGTAAGTCTTCACCAGCGTATAATTTGTTAATACGAGCACGCTGATTACCTTCGACCAATACCTTTACAGTACCGTCAGGTAGTTTTAATAGTTGCAAGATGGTAGCTACAGTACCAACTTGATAGATCTCATCCATTTGAGGGTCATCAACATTCGAGTCCTTTTGTGCCACTAACAAGATAAGTTTATCTTGTTCCATAGCGGCTTCTAAACAACGAATCGACTTTTCACGGCCAACAAATAATGGGATCACCATGTGGGGGTACACGACCACATCGCGTAACGGTAAAACAGGAATATCAATGCGTTCTGAGCGCTCTAAAGGCATGTTTTTCTCTCTTAACTGGGATCCACAAATATTACTTACAATATATTGGGGTAAATCAATAGAATTCAACAGCTATTTATAAATAACTTTAGTCAATTATTTACAGCGCGCAGCAGATTACTCAAGCTTTTTATCAGATAAAAACAAAAAAAGACTCTAGTTGAGTCTTTTTTAATCAGTTTATGTCGTTTTTTAACTTACTTAACACCGAGTTCGCGCAAACGCTCATCAAGGTAGCTTCCCGCAGTATAACGCTCAGATAACTTAACTTCAGGGTTCGGGTGTAAAAATAATGGTAACGAAATACGAGAGTGTTCCGTCCGGCCCCCTGTAGGATTAATGACTCGGTGAATAGTCGATGGGTAATAACCACCAGACGCTTCTTGAAGCATGTCCCCGATATTGATGATCAAGTTACCAAAATCACAAGGCACATCAAACCAGCTTCCGTCGTTAGCGACAACCTGAAGACCTGGCTCATTTGCAGCTGGAAGCACTGTTAATAAATTAATATCACCATGTGCTGCTGCACGTACCGCTCCCGGCTCTTCCTCACCAGTGATTGGTGGGTAGTGTAATACACGCAGTAAGGTACCTTCACTGCCTTCAACCATCGATGGTAGCGATTGGTTAAATCTCACTTTCACATCACTTGGCGCGTGCTCTTCAATCCAACCAAGTAACTCCTGCGCTAAAGCGTTAGCGAGTTGGTAATACTCCATCACTTCATCTTTAAGGTGCTGCGGCATTTTACCCCAAGGGTAACAATGAAAATATTCTTTAATATCTTTTACTGAATGGTCTTTAGCTGTTTCTGATACTGACGGAGGGAAATAACCATCTTGTGTTTTGGGATCAAATAAAAAGTCATGCTTAGCTTCAGTCATGAAGAACTCATACCAATTATCATAAATTGATTGCACTTTCTCTTTTGCAATTGGGTGGTTAGTTAACACGCCAAAGCCCGTGTTATGTAATGATTCAACAAAGCGCTGTGGCGCATCATCCGCAGTATAATCGACAGTTAAAACGTTCATAAGTATCTCATGTGAAATTAATAAGCATAAAGCCTGACAAATTCTACGGATTTATCGGAACAATTAACAACCGTTATAATTATTCTTAGCCTCCTTTTAAACTTTTTGAGCTATTGGTCACAAATTAATGAACAATAGCGCATATAAAAAAAGAGCGGCCAAAGCCGCTCTTACTGTTTTGTAACAATTAACTTACTTAACTAGCCAACGTTAACACGCGCGTTACGGAACATACGCATCCATGGGCTATCTTCTTGCCATGCATCTGGTCGCCATGAGTTTGCAACAGCACGGAAAACACGCTCAGGGTGAGGCATCATTATCGTGACACGACCGTCGGTAGTTGTTAAACCAGTAATACCAGCAACAGAACCGTTAGGGTTTGCAGGGTATTGCTCTGTGATTTGACCATGGTTATCAACATATTGCAGGGCTACTGTGCCACTTGCTAGTGCTGCATCAACCGCTTGCTGGTTTTTAAACTCAGCATGGCCTTCACCATGAGATACAGCAATTGGCATACGCGAACCAGCCATACCATCAAGGAATAACGATGGGCTGTTTTGTACTTCAACTAAGCTAAAGCGTGCTTCAAAACGCTCTGATTTGTTTTGTACAAAGTGAGGCCATAAATCAGCACCAGGAATTAATTCCTTCAAGTTAGATAGCATTTGACAACCGTTACAGACACCTAATGAGAATGTATTATCACGGTTAAAGAAGTCGCTAAACTGACCGCGAGCTAGGTCATTAAATAAGATTGATTTTGCCCAACCTTCACCAGCGCCTAATACGTCACCGTAAGAGAAGCCACCACAGGCAACCATACCTTGGAACTGCTCAAGTGTAACACGACCAGATAAAACGTCTGACATATGAACGTCAATCGCTTTAAAGCCAGCACGGTTAAATGCCGCAGCCATTTCAACATGAGAGTTAACACCCTGCTCACGTAAAATAGCAACTTGTGGTTGTGCACCTTTTAGGATAAATGGTGCGGCGACATCTTCGTTTAAATCAAACGTCAATTCAGCATGTAAACCTGGGTTATTATCATCAGTTTTTAATGCAAATTCTTGCTCTGCACACGCTGGGTTATCACGTAATTTTTGCATTTCAAAGCTAGTTGCTGACCAAAGTTTACGTAAATCACTACGCTTAGCACTAAACACCGCTTCACCTGCAACATCAACATTGATGTTATTATCAGTGTTTAATGTACCAATGTCATAGCTAACATCAGCTAGACCGTGTTGTGCTAATACTGATTCAACAGCACTAACATCAGACTCACGAACTTGAAGCACACAACCTAATTCTTCGTTAAACAACTGCGCTAATGCATCGCCTTGTGGCAATGACAAGCTAACACCCGTATTACCCGCAAAAGCCATCTCAGTCGCTGTAGTGAATAGACCACCGTCAGAGCGATCATGATAAGCCAACAGTTTGCCATCAGCTAATAACGCTTGAACAGAATCGAATAAACCTTTTAACAACTCTGGGCTATCTAAATCTGGCGTTTCATTACCTAATTGCTTGTAAACCTGTGCTAATGCCGAGCCGCCTAGACGGTTTTGACCTGCACCTAAATCAATCAGAATTAGACGTGTTGCGCCTTTATCAGTACGAAGCTGTGGAGTTAGCGTTGTGCGAACATCAGTCACTGGTGCGAAAGCTGTCATCACTAATGATAACGGCGCGGTGACAGTCTTATCTTCGCCATCTTGTTGCCATTGGGTCTTCATTGACATTGAGTCCTTGCCTACTGGGATAGTAATACCCAGCGCAGGACATAACTCTTCACCAATGGCTTTGACCGCTTCAAATAAACCAGCATCTTCACCAGGGTGACCTGCTGCCGACATCCAGTTAGCTGACATTTGAACTTGGCTAATCTCACCAATTTGCGCGCTTGCGATATTGGTTAGGGACTCAGCCACAGACATGCGAGCAGAAGCAGCAAAGTTTAATAATGCAATTGGTGAACGCTCACCCATCGCCATAGCTTCACCCGCATAAGTATCATAACTAGCAGCTGTTACTGCACAGTTTGCTACAGGCACCTGCCATGGACCAACCATTTGGTCACGAGCAACAAGACCTGTTACCGTGCGGTCACCGATAGTGATTAGGAAGCCTTTATCTGCAACAGTTGGTAAACTTAATACACGAATCGCCGCATCATCGATTGACACATCGTCAAAAGCTAGTGAATCACCATCGACAACTTGCGTAACAACATCACGGCTCATCTTCGGTGGTTTACCTAATAATACGTCCAGAGGCATATCGATTGGCGTATTGTCGAAGTGACTATCAGTTAATGACAGATGCTCTTCTGCTGTCGCTTCACCAACCACAGCATAAGGAGCACGTTCACGTTGACAAATAGCATCAAACTGCTCAAGTTTATCAGCAGGAACAGCCATTACATAACGCTCTTGTGACTCATTACACCAGATCTCATGAGGCGCCATGCCTGGCTCATCATTTGGTACGTTACGCAGTTCAAAGTTACCACCACGGCCACCATCACTTACTAGTTCAGGAAATGCGTTTGAAATACCACCTGCACCTACATCATGAATGAACGCTATTGGGTTATCTTCACCAAGCTGCCAACAACGGTCGATCACTTCCTGACAACGTCGTTCAATTTCAGGGTTCTCACGCTGGACAGAAGCAAAGTCTAAGTTTTCAGCTGACTGACCAGATGCCATAGAAGAAGCCGCACCGCCACCAAGACCGATATTCATTGCTGGTCCACCCAGAACGATTAATTTAGCACCTACAGGAATTTCACCTTTTTGAACGTGCTGGTCACGGATGTTACCTAAACCACCGGCAATCATGATTGGCTTGTGATAACCACGCACCTCAACACCGTTATGGCTGTTAACTTGCTCTTCATAAGTACGGAAATAACCACAGATTGCAGGACGACCGAACTCATTATTAAATGCAGCACCACCTAGTGGGCCTTCAATCATAATATCAAGCGCTGAAACGATGCGACCAGGTTTACCGAAATCTGTTTCCCATGGCTGCTCTGCACCAGGAATACGTAAGTTTGACACAGTAAAACCTGTTAAGCCTGCTTTAGGTTTTGACCCACGCCCCGTTGCACCTTCATCACGAATTTCACCGCCCGAACCTGTTGCAGCACCAGGGAATGGCGAAATTGCTGTTGGGTGATTGTGAGTCTCAACTTTCATTAAGATATGAATATCTTCTTGGTTATATTGGTATTCACACGTTTCTGGATTCGGGAAGAAGCGACCGGCTTTAGAACCTACCATCACTGACGCATTATCTTTGTATGCAGATAAAACGTTTTCAGGGCTCTTTTCGTAAGTGTTTTTAATCATTTTAAATAATGATTTCGCTTGTTGGCTACCATCGATAGTCCAATCAGCATTGAAAATTTTGTGACGACAATGCTCAGAGTTTGCTTGAGCAAACATCATTAGCTCAATGTCATTTGGGTTACGGTTTAATCCAATAAATGCATCAACTAAATAATCAATTTCATCATCAGCTAAAGCTAAGCCCATCTCAACATTAGCCGCTTCAAGTGCCGCTTTACCGCCACCTAAAATATCAACACTACGCATCTCACCAGGTTCAGCGCTAACAAATAATTGCTGCGCGGCATCCATGTTGTCACTGACCACTTCCATCATGCGATCATGAATCAAGCTAATTAACTGTTCGCTCTGTGCTTGCGTTAATTCACCTTCTACATAATAAGCGATACCACGTTCTAAACGTTTAACTTGGCTAAGGCCACAGTTATTAGCAATATCTGTTGCTTTTGATGACCATGGAGAAATAGTGCCTGGACGAGGAGTCACTAGGTACAAAGTCCCAGCAGGCTCATGCTCAGCAATAGTCGGACCATAGGTTAATAGTTTATTTAGTTTTTCTAACTCTGCTGCTGACAATGGTGCAGTTAAGTCAGCAAAATGAACAAACTCAGCATAAATACTTGTCACAGGCAAAGATAACTCTGCTGCACTTGTTAACAGTTTATTTGTACGAAAGTCTGATAGGGCCGGGGCTCCGCGAAGGATTTCCATAAAGATATTCACCAATTTGAAAGTGGATGGACTAAAATTCCGCGATATTATAAGTGAAATAGCTCACAAAATTAACCTTTAGATTAATATTTCGTGCGTCGCATTTCATATCGCTTTCTGTTATAACTAAAAGAGACAAAGAAATAGAACCATTTTGAAGAGGTAACACATTGATTAATAGATATTCTAAAGGGCGCGTGAGTTACTATTTATCAATGATGGCATCACTGGTTTTTTTAGCGAGTTGTACGCCACCGCCAAAGCCAAGTGATACGACACAAATTAAACAACGAGACACATTAGTTATTGGTACGCTCTATAGCCCAGAGTTAAGTAGCGATAGCCAGCATTCATCCTATGGTATGGAATTTGAATTGGCTCAAAGTTTCGCTCAACACCTAGGCGTTAATTTAAAAATAGTCGCTAATGCTGATCTTAATACCCTATTTGAAAAACTTGATAACAATAAAATTGATATATTAGCAACAGGGCTCACTGTCACGGAGCCCCGACTAGCCAAGATGCGTTTCGGTCCTCCTTATTACCAAGTCTCGCAACAGCTGATTTTTAAGCAAGGTAAAAAAAGGCCCCGTAAGCTAAGTGACTTAACAGGCAAGCTTATGGTCATTGATGGCAGTAGCCATCATGAAACGTTGATCGAGTTAAAACAAGACAATCCAGAATTAACTTGGCAAACAACAACAGATTTAAACCCAGATCAATTACTGAAACACCTCATCGATGAAAAAATTGATTATGCCATCGTTGACTCAACTGTGTTAGCACGCAACAGGCGTTTATACCCAGACTTAAGCCTTGCTATGACCCTCAAGCACTCAAAGCCTATCGCTTGGGCGCTCTCAAAAAATACCGATGATTCTTTATTTAGTGAAGTCATTTCCTTTTTTGGTCAACACCAAGGGGACGGTGAGATTATCCAATTGGAAGAGAAGTATTTTGGTCATGTAAAACGCTTTGACTATGTTGATACTCGCGCCTTTATCAAAGCGGTAGAGACTAAGTTAAATAAATATCAAATCCTCTTTGAAATATACGCTGAGCAGTTAAGATGGGAGCAAGTTGCAGCCATATCTTATCAAGAGTCTCATTGGAACCCTCGAGCAAAGTCACCTACAGGGGTTCGTGGAATGATGATGCTGACATTACCCACGGCAAAACAGATGGGTGTAAAGAGTCGTTTAGATGCGGAGCAAAGCATTCGAGGCGGTGCTCAGTATATTCAAAGTTTATTAAAGCGAGTCCCAGAATCAGTTCCACAAGACCAACGCTTTTGGTTCGCTTTAGCGGCATACAATGTCGGGTTTGGTCACCTACTTGATGCCAGAGCGTTAGCCAAAAAGATGAACAAGGATCCTGATAGCTGGACTAGCATTAAGCAAATATTACCATTGCTTGAAAAAGCCAAATATTACAAAAAAACACGACATGGCTTTGCTCGGGGTCGGGAAGCCGTTCACTATGTCGATAGCATCCGGCGCTATTTTGAAACACTCACAGCGATGAACATCAGTTCTAAACTCGAGGAGCCATCATTGGCGATAGCCGCTAAAGCAGACTCCTTGCCCCAACAACCTATTGTACGTCAGTGGGCAACACCAAAAGTCGTTGAAGAGAAAAAACCTATTCTAGAGCTACTAAGAATAAATTAAGGCCCCCCACCAAGGTGACAAGTTTTAATACGTTTTGCCTAATTGCCATTGACTTAAAACAATGACATAGTGCTTTTTTTGTTCGAAGTACGATTGCTATAGTTCAATGGCATTTGGTGTGCCTAAAACTATTCTAGTTAAAAATCGAGCTAAAGTTGATCCAAAACAACTTCACTAAAGTACTTATAGGTTTATCCTGTTGGCTAATTATGTTTTCTGAACGTTTATTATCAGAATCTTCACACAAGGGACTCGTGTTATGACCTTTTCAGATATCTCTTTTAAGAAAAAAATCCTCATTTTAATCGCTTTGCCATTTATTGGCTTTTTAGGACTCAGCCTTTTTTCTATCTCTAAAAATGCAGCAACCCTAAGTGAAATGAATGCATTAACCCGATTAACTGAATTAACAACAACCTATAGCAATTTAGTACACGAGCTACAAAAAGAACGTGGGATGACAGCAGGCTACCTTGGTTCAAAAGGATTGAAATTCAAAGATAAACTCATTCAACAACGATTAGCCACAGACAACAAGCGGTCACTCAAAGATGCTTATTTAAACAACAATAAAATAACCGACCAAAACATTATCAATTTAAACCAAGCTATCAAACTACAATTAGATCAATTGCAAAGCACTCGCTCAACCGTCGATAACTTAACTATCCCTTTGCCAGAAGCGTTAAAATATTACACTCAACTTAACTCAACAATTTTAGATATATCAACAATTATCTCGAAAATAAGTTCAGACACTGACATTACCAATGCCACTGTCGCCTATTACAACTTTTTACAAGGAAAAGAGCGAGCAGGAATAGAGCGCGCTGTATTAAGTAATACCTTTAGTGCCGACTCTTTTGCCCCAGGGATGATGGTAAAATTTTTCTCACTGGTGTCACAGCAAGATACCTACTTTAATGTATTTAATGCTTTTGCCACTTCAGAGAATAAACAATTTTTAACTAAGTCACTCGATCACCCAGCTGTGGCTGAAGTACATCGCATGCGTAATATTGCACAATCGACAACAGCGGGCTTCTCCACTGACGGAGAATATTGGTTTTCTCAATCCACCCAGCGAATTGGACAACTAAAAGCCACTGAAAACTTTTTAAGTAAATCGCTATTAATTCTCGCTCAAAACACCAAGAGCAAAGCACAAACAGCTTTGACTATGGTGACCCTCTCAATTTGTGTTCTCGTTTTGCTCGCAGCAATTGTTAGTTATTACGTTATTAAAGAAATGCTCGGTCAAGTTCATGATCTTACTCACGTCATGGGCGAAGTTCGACATAACAATGACCTTAGTGTAAGAACCCAATTGACGAACAAAAGTGAACTGGGGCAAATATCAAAATCTTTGAATAACACTTTACTGACGTTTTCTAACGCTATACAGCATATTACCTCGGTAAGTAACTCCCTTGCAGATAAAGCGAATGAAACAAGCCAAACCTGTACAGACAACTCCGTTACTATGGAGCAGCAACAAAATGAAATTTCACTAATTGCCACCGCTATAGAAGAAATATCTGCAACAGTTAAAGAAGTTGCCAGTAATACGCAGTTAGCCGCAGATTCGGCCAAAGAAGCGGATGATGAAGCAACGCAAGGGTTAGCAGTAGTTGGCCGTTCTTACCATGCGATAGAGTCATTAGCTAAAGAAATAAATGACTTGGCTGAAAAAATTACTAATCTGCATGAAAGCAGTAACAATATCACCAATGTTGTCGATGTCATAAAGTCCGTTGCTGAACAAACGAACTTACTGGCGTTAAACGCTGCAATCGAGGCGGCTCGCGCCGGCGAACAAGGTCGAGGGTTTGCCGTTGTTGCAGATGAAGTGAGAACACTTGCCCAACGAACCCAAGAGTCGACAACGGAGATTGAAACCTTCATCACGGGCTTACAAAATGATGCAAACTCTGCCTTTAATGTTATCGAAGTCAGCCAATCAAAAGCATCAGAGGCTGTTTCTGAAGCCAAAGCCGTTGAACAAACATTATCAAATATCACTGCTTCCGTGGGTCACATTTTCTCCATGACAGAACAAGTTGCCGTTGCTGCTGAAGAACAATCTGTAGTGACGCAAGAAGTAGCTGAGAATATTGTTAATGTTGAACATAATTCGGCTGCTTCTACTACGGGGGCGACACAAATCGCAGCAACGGCTAACGAGCAAGCGGTGCTAGCAACAGAGCTGCAAACCTTAGCCAATACCTTTAAAGTGTCGTAACCCGTTAGAAGTGCCATTAAAAATAACTGAGATACAAAAAAGGAGAGCTACCGATTGCGGTGCTCTCCTTTTTTACTAATAGCTATAAGAAAACTGCTGGTTAGTGCTGTTCGCTCGCTAAGTTAACCGTATATTTAGGTATTTCAACAACTAAGTCTTCGTCACTAATACAGGCTTGACAACCCAAGCGTGATTCAGGTTCTAAGCCCCACGCTTTATCAAGCATATCATCTTCTAACTCATCACTCTCTTCTAACGAATCAAAGCCTTCACGAACAATCAAATGACAGGTAACACAAGCACATGACTTTTCACATGCGTGCTCAACACTGATTCCGTTGGCTAAGGCAACGTCTAAAATTGTTTCACCTTCTTGTGCTTCAACAACAGCCCCGTCAGGGCAAAGCTCTTGATGCGGTAAAAAAATCACTTTTGGCATAATCTTCTTCTCCACAGTTCGCTCGATATGCACTCACGAACTGACATAATTTAAATATCGTCTACTGATTGGCCTGATAATGCCTGTCGAATCGACTGATCCATTCGCTTAGCAGCAAAGTCTTGACTAGCGGCATCGCAATCGCTGATTGCTTGTTTAATTGATTTTAAGTCTGTCTGTGCCATCGCCTGCTCTAGCACTTGCATTGCATGACGAATCGGCGAAAGCTCTTCAGGTGATAATAAATGACCATCATCATGAATTGCACTGACTAACCCCTCTAACACGCGTGATGCTTCTACTTTCTCTTCAGCGAGCATTCTCGCGTCCATGTCATCACGCGCGAAGGTCATTGAGTCACGGATCATAGAGGCCACTTCGCTATCAGTAAGCCCAAATGAAGGTTTCACTTCAATAGCAGCTTGAACACCACTGCTTTTTTCCATTGCACTAACGCTCAACAAACCGTCAGCATCAACCTGGAACGTCACGCGAATATGCGCGGCACCGGCTGCCATAGGTGGAATACCACGAAGCTCAAAACGAGCTAGAGAGCGACAATCTTCAACCAGCTCTCGCTCACCTTGTAGGATGTGCACGGCCATTGCCGTTTGACCATCTTTGAATGTCGTAAACTCTTGCGCCTTAGCTACAGGGATTGTGGTATTTCGCGGGATAACTTTCTCGGTTAAACCCCCCATAGTTTCAAGGCCTAACGATAACGGTAAAACATCAAGTAGCAGCATATCACTATCAGGCTTATTGCCCGCTAAAATATCTGCTTGAATTGCCGCCCCTATCGCCACGACTTTGTCAGGGTCAATGCTAGTTAATAACTCACGCTGGAAGTATGCAGATACTTGCTCACGTACATGAGGGACACGTGTAGAGCCACCAACCATTACCACTTGTTCAATTTCGTCAATCGCTAAACCAGCGTCACGAACGGCACGACGACAGGCCATAATAGTTCGTTTGACTAATGGTGCAATGATTTGCTTAAATTGCTCACGCGTTAAACTGCCCTGCCACTCACTGCCGCAAGGTAAACTTAATGACAACTCAGTTTCTTCAACAGAGCTTAGACGTTCCTTCGTTTCACACGCTAGGCGGCTTATTTCGCGTTGCAATGCTGGTGAGTGCTCACCGTCATAACCTGCTTGCTCAAAAATCCATTGCGATAAGGCTTGGTCAAAATCATCACCACCCAAGGCAGAGTCACCGCCTGTGGCTAAGACTTCGAAAACACCTTTATTTAAACGTAAAATTGAAATATCAAATGTACCACCACCTAAGTCATATACAGCAATAACGCCTTCATCATCACTATCTAAACCATAAGCGATTGCCGCAGCGGTAGGCTCATTTAACAAACGAAAAACTTTAACACCTAATAACTCCGCAGCATCTTTAGTGCCTTGACGCTGCGCATCATCAAAATAAGCAGGTACGGTGATTACAACCCCATCGAGTTCGTCACCAAGTGTATCCGAAGCGAGTGCAACCAATGGTCTTAAAATTTCACTCGATACCTGTATTGGGTTAACAGTACCGTTGCATGTTTCGATATTAATTAAGCCGTTCTCGGTCGCAGACAGCTTATAAGGTAACTCACTGTGTTTAGCCTGTATATCGGCTAGCGTACGGCCCATAAAGCGCTTGACGGAAACGATAGTATTGGTTGCATCACTGATTGAATGCGCTTTAGCAGCATAACCAACATCAATACCTTCAGGAGAATAATGAACAATTGAAGGTAGTGAATCTCTACCATTTTCATCGGCTAGCGTTGTTGCCTCACCGCTTCTAACGGTGGCAACCAACGAGTTTGTGGTACCTAAATCAATACCGGCAGCTAAGCGACGTTGATGTGGAGCAGTGCTTTGCCCCGGTTCTGAAATCTGCAATAAAGCCATAGTTAATTCTTATCAGTAAATAAAGGCGGTGGATGTATGCTATTTTATACCAAATCAATCGGTGAAGTGAGCTTAAATTTCACTGTTTTCACATCTAAAATCACTGTAGCTATACACGTATTAGTAAGTGTATATTTGCTCTTCTAATGCTTCAGCTTCTTTAGATAATTTAAGCATAAACTTTAGCTTTCTGACATCATCCGCAGCTTGCTGTAATGTGTCCGCAGAGTTTTCTGCAAACTGACGACTGAAGTTTAGTTTAAACTGGGTGATAGCTTGTTCAACCTGTTGTTGAAAATCACTTAATGCCTGTTCAGGGTCTGAGGCTTGCGGAATATCTTCCAACAACTCTCTTAGTTCCATTTGTTGCATTAAGAACATCGGGTCTCTAAGCGTTTTCGTCTCGTGGGCTAACTCTATTCCGGCAAGGGATAGTAAATATTCAGCGCGTTTATCGTGACTTTTAAGCGTATCAAAAGCATCATTAATTTGTGCGGCTTTGTGCACAGCCATTAAGCGTTCTCGCTCACTCGCGTTAGCAAAATTGTCAGGGTGAATTGTACGCTGTAATTCTAGGTATTTAGCTTTGAGTTCTGAAGCATTGACTTCAAAAGTGGTTGGTAAGGCAAATAGTTCAAAATAATTCATGATAGGTAACTACTGAGACTAAACAGAGAAGCTTTCGCCACAACCACACTCACCATCGACATTCGGGTTTTTAAATTCAAACCCTTCGTTAAGTCCATCCTTAACGAAATCAAGCTGGGTACCATCAAGATAAACCAAACTTTTTGCATCAACGATCACTTTAACGCCATGCTGTTCAAACACTTCATCGCCTTCATTTAGCTCATCAACAAACTCTAATACATAAGCTAAACCAGAACAGCCGGAAGTTTTTACGCCTAAACGCAGACCTAGTCCTTTACCACGATTTTCTAAAAAACTGCTTACTCGTGCCGCAGCAGATTCTGTGACATCAATTGCCATAATCTATACCTTTGAGTGCCCCTAGGGGCACTTTTACTTAATCAGTTAATTATTTCGCTTTATAATCGTCAATTGCCGCTTTGATTGCATCTTCAGCTAAAATTGAACAGTGAATTTTAACTGGTGGTAATGCAAGCTCATCTGCGATATCACGGTTTGAGATTTCACCCGCTTGATCAAGAGTCTTACCCTTTACCCACTCTGTAACTAGTGAGCTTGAAGCGATAGCACTACCACAACCGTATGTTTTAAACTTAGCATCTTCAATCACGCCAGCGTCATTGATTTTAAGTTGTAATTTCATCACGTCACCACAAGCTGGTGCACCGACCATCCCCGTTGCGATTTGAGGGTCATTTTTATCAAATGAACCAACGTTACGTGGATTTTCATAGTGATCTAATAATTTTTCGCTATAGGCCATTGTTTTATCTCCTACTAAATTCTTTAATAACTGCTAGTGAGCAACCCATTCAACGCTGTCTAAATCAACACCGTCATTAAACATTTCCCATAAAGGTGACATTTCGCGTAAACGACCAATCGAGTTTGTCATTTGCTCAATCGCATGATCAATTTCTTGCTCCGTCGTGAAACGACCTACACTAAAACGAATTGAGCTATGCGCCATTTCGTCATTTAAACCAAGAGCCCGTAATACGTATGAAGGCTCAAGGCTTGCAGAAGTACAAGCACTACCTGATGATACGGCTAAGTCTTTTAATGCCATCATCAATGATTCACCTTCAACATAAGCAAAACTAATGTTAACGATACCGTTATAACCTAATTCTCGATCGCCATTTAGGTATGTTTCATCAATCTTTTGCAAGCCATCAATTAAGCGTTGGCTTAACGTTGTAATATGCTGTTGGTCTTTAGTCATGTCTTCTTTAGCGATACGGAAAGCTTCACCCATACCTACAATTTGGTGAGTGGCTAATGTACCTGAACGCATACCACGTTCATGGCCGCCACCATGCATTTGTGCTTCTAAACGAATACGTGGTTTACGACGAACGTATAAAGCGCCAATGCCTTTAGGGCCATAGATTTTATGCGCTGAGAATGACATGAGGTCTACTTTTAATTCAGCTAAATCAATGTTTATCTTGCCCGCGCTCTGTGCGGCATCAACATGGAAAATAACTTTACGAGCACGCAGCATTTCACCAATAGCAGCAATGTCTTGAATAATGCCGATTTCATTATTGATATGCATGATTGAAACAAGCACAGTGTCTTCACGAAGTGCATCTTCAATTTGAGCCAGAGTAATGATACCGTTTGATTGTGGCTCAAGGTATGTTACTTCAAAACCTTCACGCTCTAACTGACGACATGTATCTAAAACGGCTTTATGCTCTGTTTTAGAAGTAATGATGTGCTTACCCTTCTTTGAATAGAAGTGAGCGGCACCTTTGATCGCTAAGTTGTTAGACTCTGTTGCACCTGATGTAAAAACAATTTCGCGCGAGTCAGCATTAATTAAGTCAGCGATTTGATTTCTTGCAACATCAATCGCTTCTTCAGCTTGCCAACCAAAACGATGTGAACGAGACGCTGGGTTACCAAAGTTTCCTTCCATGGTTAAGCAATCAACCATTTTCTTGGCAACGCGAGGGTCGACTGGTGTTGTCGCCGCATAATCAAAATAAATCGGGAATTTCATCTATTACTCCACACCTACAAGTCTTATCGACTGTGGTACTATCTATTGCTAATAATTTTCTAGACTTTTATAAAAAAAGTTCTTATTAAAATAACGAATGTCAGCTGTAAAAATCAGCCAACATTAACTAATTCGGTTAGTATGCAAAATATCGTGCTGTAATTCTTGCACTTTATTTTGTTGCTTCGCGATAGCGATAACTTCAGAATTATCCATTAATTCTCCCAGCGATACACTATCGAGAAACTCTTGCATTTTATCGCTAAAGTCGTTCCATAATGAATGCGTTAAGCATCGGCCTGCAGGAGAACAAGGTTTATCGCCTTTACATCGTGTCGCTACAACTGAGTCATTAACAGCGCTAATCACGGCACCAATTGAAATATCAATTGCATCGCTGGCGAGTTGATACCCACCACCTGGACCGCGCACACTAGACACTAAGTTTGCCTTACGTAACTTTGAGAACAGTTGCTCTAAATAAGATAAGGAAATACGTTGACGCTCAGAGATATCAGCTAAGCACACAGGACCAACGGATTGATGTAATGCAACATCAAGCATTGCGGTTACCGCATAGCGACCTTTTGAAGTTAATTTCATGCTATTGCCTTAGCCATATTGAACAATAAGGCAATTACAACAAACCCGACTAAATTAGTCAAGTATATAACTGACTATTTTAGTCGGGTTTATTTTTTAACTGTTAAATCGACGCGATCCTACCACAAATCACTTAAAATGAGCCAGTCAAATAATCTTAGTCTTTAGTCTGTTTATTATTTGGCCCGCGTTGCGTAGCGGTTAAAATGCCACGTAAAATATTCAGTTCCACCTCTTCTGGTCGAGCTCGATTATATAAACGACGTAGTTTTGTCATCACTTGCCCAGGGTGTGCTTTAACAATAAAACCAATATCATTTAATGTATCTTCGAGATGAGCGTAATACCCTTCTAATTTTGCAGAATCAGGATATGCTTCTTCAACAGGTTTAATTTCTGTCAATGCAGCCATTCTAATCTCATAACAAATAGTTTGAACGGCCATTGCTAAGTTTAATGAACTATACTCCGGATTTGCTGGGATACAGACATGAAATTGACATAGCTGTAGTTCTTCATTAGTTAAGCCACTATTTTCTCTACCAAAGACCACTGCAACTGGATAATTTCCCACCTCAGACATTAGCTTAATACCACATTCTCTTGGGTCTAGCATCGGCCACGGTAATGTACGTGAGCGAGCACTTGACCCAACAACCAAGCCACAGTCAGCAACAGCTTCTTCAAGCGTATCGACAATTGTCGCTTCTGATAATACATCACGCGCACCAGATGCCAGCGCATGAGACTTTTCATCGATTTCAGTTTGTGGGTCAACTAGTACTAAATCACTTAAACCCATCGTTTTCATCGCACGGGCTACACTACCAATGTTTCCCGGATGAGTGGTTCCAACCAGTACAACTTTCACTTTTGGTAACATTGATTCATTTGATTGACTGCTCACGTTTATAACCTTTTTATTTGCCCCGACGATCAAGGCGTCTCTAAATTTTTGCTATAGTAACAAAACTCACATCCAGTTGCTTCATTTTAACTACCCTAACTGCCCCTCTAAAATAATTTACCGTGACCAATGTTGTAGTTTATGAATGAATAAGCTTGCCATTACCAAAACCTCTGGTACAATTTGCGCCGTTTTTAATTCAAGCCAATGGCTGAATTTTCCGTTCTTTAAAATCCAAAGGTAGACACTATGCATCCGATGCTTAATATTGCAATTCGGGCAGCTCGTAGCGCGGGTAAAGTAATTATGCACGCGACTGAGCAGCTAGACAAAGTTGAAGTTCAACAAAAAGGAACTAACGATCTTGTCACAACAGTTGATAACGACGCCGAACAGGCAATCATTGAAGTAATTAAAAAAGCATACCCAGATCACGGCTTCATTTGTGAAGAAAGTGGTGAGTTAGGTAATCGAAGCAGTGAATACCAATGGATTGTCGATCCACTTGATGGCACGACCAACTTCATCAAGGGTATCCCTCATTTTGCTGTTTCTATCGCATTACAAGTTAATGGTAAGACAGAACAAGCTGTTGTTTTTGACCCTATTCGCGATGAGCTATTTACTGCGACCCGTGGACAAGGCTGTCAATTTAACAGCTACCGTACACGTGTAACCAAAGCAAAAGACCTTAAAGGTACTGTCATTGCTACTGGCTTTCCATTTAAAGTAAAGCACTATAAAGAAACCTATTTAGCTATTTTCTCAGATATGTTTGATGACACTGCAGACATGCGTCGTGCAGGCTCAGCAGCACTAGACTTAGCACACGTTGCTGCAGGTCGTTTAGATGGTTTTTGGGAAATTGGTCTAAAGCCGTGGGACACTGCCGCAGGTGAATTATTAGTAAAAGAAGCTGGCGGTATCGTTACTGATTTTACCGGTGGTCACGGCTATGTTGCTTCAGGCAATATTGTTGTTGGTAACCCAAAAGTTGTTAAGGCTATGCTTTCTAAAATGCGCCCGCATTTGACGCCGGCTTTATCACGTTAATCGCAGTGAATTCTCTCTACTAAGAGTATTCTCTCTACTAAAAGGGGCTAACGATGTTAGCCCCTTTTTTATTTATCATATACCTAACACCAACTCCATTCATGAAGTAATACCCATTGCGTTAATGTAAGTGAACAATTTTGTAACGAGGATAAACGAATTAGCGCACAACCTCTACGTTTTAACCGAACTTCAGGCCCAGCAGAATCTAAGTATCAATACCCATGCTGACAAGGCAGTTATTAACCAATTTAATTATTCTTATTCAATAATCAATAATCAATAATCAATAATCAATAATACTGCCATCATTCCTCCATCCCGCAAACAGGTTCAAGGCTAAATGAGCGGTGCTGTTTAATGTTCTAAACTGACGTCCTTATCTGGCGAGTCATTAAACAACCGAACTTGATTTCGGCCAAGGTTCTTCGCTTGATAAACAGCTTTGTCCGCTTGTTCGAGTAACTCTTGAACATCTTGAGTCTGCTCTTGCCACATTGCTACTCCGATACTGACCGTTATGGATATCTGATGACCATGATAATCAACTATTGTTTTTTCGATGGATAAGCGAAGTCTTTCAGCTAACAATATGGCTCCTTTTTTGTCCGACTGAGGAAGGAGGATAGCAAACTCTTCACCACCAATGCGGGCGACGCAATCATATTCTCTTACTTGTGACATACAAGTTTGACAAAAAACTTTCAACACTTCATCACCACAAGCATGACCATAAGTGTCATTGACCTTTTTAAAGTAATCAATATCAAGCATTAAAATACTAAATTGCTGTTGGCAACGTCTGGCTCTTTCTAGCTCCTGGTAAGCAACGTCTTGAAACTTTCGCCGATTGATCGCACCTGTTAGGGGGTCAATCGATGCAAGCTCATTTAGTCGCTTTTTGTCAATTTCTTGTTGTTTGATTGACATAGCCTGTCGCTCAAAACGAATGGCAGAGATAATATCTGCCTGTAAAAGCTTCCTTCTATTCACTTCATAACTGGCAAACATTTCTCTCATTTGATCATCAGCAAACTCCAAAGTAAAACGCTTATCGCGCTGCCCTTCACTCAAGCACTTCATTGCATGGGTCATCAAATGAATTGGATAAATGATACTATGACCAAGCAACCAGGATATAACAGTTGAAAAGAAGACTAATACCAGCAACAAAGACGTGATGACAACAAATACAAATTGAATACTGTTCAACTCTTTTTGCACATTTTGCTCATTATCTAAAATCAATTGCTCGATAAAGGCATTTTTAGCATTAATTTTACCTGTCATCACCTCAAACCAATGCTCACTATCAATGGTCAATTCTGCCTGTGAGGCGATTGAACGTTCTAATTGCGTTTCGAGCGCCACGGCCTGTCGATAAACTGAAGAGCTAAGAACTTTTTGCCACTTATTTTTCTGTTCAATCGTTGCTGAGTTCATAAAGAGTGTTAGTAATCCACTCCTACTCCCTTGCAACAAATAAAAATCTTTTAAAAGCTTAGAGTCTATAGATTGCCCACTTAAAATCCAAGCGCCTATCGCTCGTTTAAGGCCCGCGACTTCCTTCATATTAACCAATGCTGAAAGACTAAGCGTATTACGTGTAAGATCCGCGTTATGACCTAAAGAAAGTAAGCCATCAAGCACGGAGATAAGCTCTTTAATCGATTGTGTGTAGTATTGTTGGGTATTGGAAATATGACTAGTTTTGGAATTAACTAACCCTCTTTGCTGGTTTAATTCAGCTAATGCTATATCTGTATCAGCTAATTGCTGACTCACTCGATCAGCAACACTACCTGTTCTAATCTGCATTACCCTTTCACGGTAGTTACTCAAAGCCTTATCTGTAACAACACGCGATGCCAATAGTTCTGATGAAAATCTTTCGAAGTTCGACCCAATAGTGGCCGTTGTCAATCCCCTTTCAATCTGTAATGTATGAGACAATTTATTAGCAGCATTAAGCAAGCCTGTGACTTCAATAACTTGTTTTGCATTTTGGTAGTACTGGTAACTAAAAGTCACTACAGACGCGCTTAATACGAGTAAGCCAAATAGTGGAATAATCATCCCTAAATAAATACGATTATCTAATTTAATTTGACGACCGACCCAAGCCTTAATACGTTCACTCCAAGATGGTGTAGAGCGATCATTTGTGGTTAACCCTTGCTCATGGACAAGCTTGGCATAAGACATGTCATCAACCACAATATGATTCATAATCCAGTTCAATAAAAACAAACTGACTTCTTGAGCAACTTCAATGGTTTCTGCGCTAAGCAAGCGCTCGCGTAATTCAGGAATTTTATTAATAAACTGTTGATGCTGCAGCTTATGTTCTTCGTAATCAGGGTAGTTACATTGTTGTAGCAACGCTTCTTCACGAGTAAAGTGCTGCTTCACATAATGTTCCAGTTGTCGAAAAATATCTTTGATGATCAGCTCAGTCGAACCATTATTAATCGCTGTATTAATTTCATTGATGAGTTTTAACAGTTGTTTATGGTCTTGATCTATTGCGTCAACACCAACGCTCATACCATCGTTCCAATTTAGTTCATTCACAAAGCAGCCTACTCATATTTTTGTTCATCTAACTTGTGCTTGAAACTAGTTAAACGTGATTACTTATTTTAATGATTATACTAAATTTTAAACGTTGAACTACAACAACGTGGCCGGAATGAATGCAATTAAACCAATTAATACTAATGTCATTAAATATCTGCCTACTTGGGCTTGTTAAAATAAGCTCATCGGCATTGCTCACAATTCCGATCACCAGGTATTCACCAGACGTCTTGCTCAAAAAAATTTACAAGCGACATAAGAGCACTTACTTAATGCAATCGCTAAACACACCGATTAGACAATTGGACGAACTACATTATTTACCGTTAGTGATAAGACACTGAGCCGTAACAATAGCGCCGATAAATACTGGCCTTTTACCAACACTAGCTATAAAATACGAATACCTCTCATTTACCTTAATATACGCATGAAAATTGCAGCCCCACATATCTTAATTATCGAAGACGACCTGTCGCTCAATGAACAACTCAGTGCTTTATTAATCACTAAAGGGTATCTGGTTACTCAACATCACGATGGAGAGCAAGGGCTGAATGCCGCAATAAGTCACAATTATTCCATGGTTTTATTAGATGTTAGGTTACCCATCATTGATGGCTTCACCGTACTACAACGACTGAGGCAGCACTCAACAGTGCCTGTCATCATGATCACTGCTTGTGCGGCTGAACAAGAACGAATCCAAGGGTTTAGTTATGGAGCTGATGATTACTTACCAAAGCCATTTAATATCACCGAATTAATTTTGCGTATTGATGCACTATTAAGGCGGGCCAACATTTTAGAGCAACCAACGCCTGGGACCACACTGAGTGTCGATGAAATCAAGCTATATAAAGATAACGCTCGAATCACATTTTCCGATAAACCGATTGAAATGACTCCTATTCAATTTAAGCTATTATGGACCTTAATCGAGAATAAAAACGAAACCTTATCTAAACCCTACCTTTCTCAAGTCGTTCTCGAAAAAGAGTTCAGTCAATACGATCGTAGCTTAGATATGCACTTAAGTCGTGTCAGAAAAAAACTCACTTCTGTTGGAATGCCTAGCACACGTATTATCACTAGCCATGGTCGCGGATACCGTTTTGAATGAATAGGTTATTTTTATGGAAGTTGATGCTCATTGTCGGCTTAGGTAGTGTATCGTTATTTTTTGTCATCGACCTATTATCACGCCATACTGAAACCAGAATGAGCCACATAACACAACAACATCAAACTGAAATTCTGATGTTTGCTGCAACGGCAGAAAGGCTCCACCAGCAACAAGACAAGGCAGCTTTAACACAATACCTAACACAGCTACAACACCAAGAAGACACTTGGGTCGCCGTCGTAGACTCACAACTTACGTCGTTATACCAATCAAGTTTAGACCCCCGCTTTCTAGACAACTTTACGCTTGGCCGCGACGTCAGTTGGAAAATACACCTTAATTTTCCTAATAACCCCGTCATGGACGTTGCATTTAGCAACAGTTCAATACACTTTTTAATCAGATTACCACAGCGTATGCGTCCGGGTGTTTATTGGAAACCAGCCTATATAGCACTGCAATTCATCCTGCCTCTGATCATTTTAAGTGTGATTGCATTCTATATTTACCAATATTTAATGCGTCCCTTAAAACAACTTAAACATGCCAGTGAGTTATTAGCAAAAGGTCAGTTTGATATCGAAATAGTTTCCAAGATAAATACGCGAGAACCCGAGTTCATTAGTGTTGCAACTACCTTCGAACATATGTCACATCGATTAGGACAACAAATTCAAAACCAAAGGCAGTTTATTGCCGATTTCTCACACGAATTAAGAACACCAATCGCAAGAATAGAAACGGCTTTAAATTGTGCAGAAAATAATATTTCATCGGTTCAAATGTTACATCGAGTTAGAGATGAAATCACCGGTATAAGAAAGTTGAGTGAAGATGCATTAACCCTAGCTTGGATAGAAAACGAACAGGTAACACTTACGGTTGAAACCTTCGATTTAATCGATCTTGTTGACTCGATCATTGACGATGCCCAGTTTGAGTTTCACCCTAAAGTAATCACCTCAACATTACCTGACTCAGTCATTATCCAAGGGAGTATACGTCCGCTAGCTCAAGCGATCGAAAACATCATACGCAATGCGATGCGCTTTACACCAACGAGTATTGACATTACTGTTCACCGTTATGATAACTACGTTGAGCTATGTGTGCGTGACCATGGCCCTGGTGTGGAGAATTGTGAACTTGAAAACATCTTTAGACCTTTTTACAGGATCGCTGGTGACAATACCTCTAGCAGTGGCTATGGCCTTGGACTTGCTTTGGTGAAGCGCGAAATTGAAGCCCTTCATGGCACAGTAAAGGCACAAAACAGAAGCCCAACGGGTCTACAAATGACGGTGAGATTGCCGCTCCACACTTAAATCAACTTAACAGAAGTGACGTGTAGTTTGTAACAATTGTAAAAGTGGTTCTGTTGGATTGCATGAAATGATAAATTACACAAATACGAATTATTATCATTAACAATAAGGCATCTGAAGCATCATGCAACTTGCAAATATTAAACTAACCACACTCTCTATAGCAATGATTTCTGTACTGGGCAGTCACAGTGTTTTTGCGAAACAGGCACCGCAAAAATCAAAAAGTGATACCGAAATGATTGTTGTCGTTGGTCAAGCGACAAGTGGTCTAGATAATCTAATCAATCAACAAGATATTGAAAACATTCAAGCCAATGACCTCGGTGATCTTTTCCGTCAAGATTCGACAATCAGTGTTGGTGGCTCAGTCGGCATGGGCCAAAAGCTATATTTACGAAATGTTGGTGAAGACTTACTCAATATATCAATCGATGGTGCAGCACAAGCTGGAACAGTGTTTCATCACAGTGGCCGAGTTAACATTGAACCCGAATTATTAAAACAAGTTGAAATAGAGGCAGGTACTGGTAGCGCGACTGCTGGTCCAGGTGCTTTAGGCGGTTCAGTACTATTTATTACTAAAGACCCAAGTGATTTATTAGCCCCCCAACAGACTCTAGGCGCCTTAATAAAAACCTCTTATTATGGAAATGGCGAAGGATTTAAAAATACAGCCACTGTTTACGCTCGTGATAATAACGAAGTCATTAGCGGAATGTTAAGCGTGACAGATTCTGATCTTGGAAATGTTGAAGACGGTAACGGGCATGAAATCCTTGGTACAGAATCTGAAAAAACATTGGGTTACGCTAAAATAAAATTGAACATTAGCCCTGAACAAACCTTATCTTTAAGCCATGAAAATATTGAAGAGCAAGGAGATATCTTATACAAACCTGAGCTCATTGCTAGTAAGCGCAATGTACCAGAACCAACAACAGGTAGCCGCGCGACCACTATCATTAACTATTCCTATGACGTTCTTGATAGTGATTACATCAGTATTGATGTTAACGCTTACGATACGGAGCAAGAGCAAATCAGAGAATTTCGAGGTATTGCGTATGACGGTGGCCGTAAATCGACGGGATTAACACTGAAAAATACCAGTACTTTTGCACAACATGACTTAATTGTAGGTTTGGACTACCGTGATGATACGAGCTTTCTCAATGACGTTGACTTTGCTAATGCACATTTCTCAGAAACAGGAAAAGTAGCGGGTCTGTTTGTACAAAATATTAGCCAATTGACTGACCAATTAACTTTAAGCTCCGGTGTTCGTTTTGATCAGTATAAGTTAGATGATACAAATGGCTTATCGTTAGATGATCAGGGATTCTCGCCAAACGCCAGCATTAACGTTACTTTATCGCAACAATGGAGTGTCAGCGCAGGTTATGCCGAAGCGCTGCGCGGTCCAGAAGTAAAAGATTCATTTAAACTATCATCGGCCAGTAATGATCCAACACTCAAAGCTGAACAAGCTAAAAACATCGAACTGGGTGTTGATTATAATCTAGAGCAGTTCAATTTCGCTGCTGGCATTTACCGTACAACAATCGAAAACCCTGTTGGCGGTGAAACTCCTTGGTCAAAAGTGTATCAAAATCTCAAGCATGATATTAAAACTGATGGTTTATTTTTAACCGCAAACTACACCAGCGATAACCTAACATTGAGCGCAAACTACCATAACGCAGAATCAACCATGAATGATGAACTGGTAACACGTTATGTTTATAGCTCTGCAGGTGTTTCCACTGGTGATAAATTAAGTTTAAATGCAAATTATCAACTACACGATGCACTGAGTATTGGTTGGAATGGTCAATTTGTTCAAGGCATTGATACTATCAATATCACCGTTGCAGGAGACAACTTAACCACAGTAAAGCCAGGCTATGCGGTTCATGATCTTTATGCTCGTTGGACTCCTTTTTCAGAGCAAAAACTGACACTTAATATTGCAATAAAGAACCTGTTCGATAAACAATATTTAGATCACGCGAGCATGGAAGACTTAGAACATAACCCTGGGTACTCTGGTATTATTGGGGCACCAGAAATGGGTAGAGACTTACGCGTCAGCTTAGCCTATCAATTTTAAGCTATACAGTAATAGCGCATTAACGGCATGTTTTATGATGCCGCTGTAGCTTACGGCGGCATATACATTTGTAAATAAGGAATGTCTCTTTATGAAAAGTTACTAATATTGGGATAGGTTCACTGGGTTTTCTGATCTCCCGAACCTTGACGGCCAAACAAACCAAGTCCAAACGCCAGCTCTAAGCCAACGCCTAACATAATGAACACCATCACCCCAGATACCGTACCAAAAAGATAGCAAGCGACTGCAACAGCGATATACAGAAGCAGTATGATACTTCGATTTAAGTCTCTCATAAAACACCCTTCTCTGTTTAATATTTAACCTAAAGTTAAAACAAAAGTCGAACTAGGTCAATAGTATTAAACATAAAGTCTTTGTAACAAAGTATATTAACATTTAGTCTAAAAATTTTATCGACAGAACAGTAGCTTAAACAAATTATTAGATAAAAGTAGTAAACTTCGAGAAAAGCAGCGAGAAATAGCCATAAGTCTAAGGTTTTTTTTGTTAAAAGCCATTGCAATTGTTCACGGCCTATCTTACTGTATCAATCATCTTTTAAACAGTTATTAACGTTTGGCTAACATATGAATATTATCCTGAACCATCACCACCATCATATTATCCGGTAACTTTCAGGAACTATTCGGCTGGAAGATTACAAATAACATCTTCCAGCGGTTGCACAAAACGATGAACCTCTGGAAGACCAGAGGTTTTTTATTTTGGAGCAACAAAAAATGCAAACAAGCAACAGATTACGTATCGCGATTCAAAAAAAAGGTCGCCTATCTGACGAAGCCAAAAAGCTACTAAAAGGTAGTGGCGTCAAATTCAACACCAACTCTCAGCGTTTAATTGCTCACGCCACCAATCAACCCATTGACTTATTGCTTGTTCGAGATGACGACATTCCAACGCTAATCATGGATGGTGTTTGTGATTTAGGTATCATTGGCGAAAATGAGCTAGAAGAAACAGAGTTAGAACGTATCGCCGCTAACGCCCCAAGTGAGTACGATGTATTAAAACGTCTTGATTTTGGTGGTTGCCGTTTATCTTTAGCTATCCCATCGGAAGTGAAATACACGGGCGTACAACAGTTTCAAGGTCAACGTATTGCAACGTCATACCCGCATTTATTAAAACGCTACTTAGACAGTAACAATGTTGACTTCACCAGTGTAACGTTAAAGGGCTCTGTCGAAGTTGCACCGCGCGCAGGTATTGCCGATGCTATTTGTGATCTGGTTTCAACTGGTGCGACACTCGAAGCTAATGGCTTAAAAGAGTCTCAAGTATTCTTTGAGAGCCAAGCAGTATTAATCCAGTCAAAAAACAAACTCAGTGCTGAAAAACAGCAGTTACTCGATAAATTACTCACACGCTTTAATGGTGTGATTCAGGCACGTGAATCAAAATACATCATGCTTCACGCGCCAAAAGACAACGTTGACAAGATCATTAGTCTATTACCCGGTGCTGAAAACCCAACGATCTTACCATTAAGTGATGATGGTAAAGTAGCCGTTCACGCGGTTAGTAGTGAAACACTATTTTGGGAAACTATGGAAGAGCTTAAAACCCTTGGCGCAAGCTCGATCCTCGTCATGCCGATAGAAAAAATGTTGGGGTAGAGAGTCATGCGCACATTAACTTGGTCACAATTAACCACCGAGCAGCAACAATTACAGTTGCAGCGCCCTGCTCTTGAAAACTCAGCGATGTTGCAGCAGCAAGTGGCCAATATCATCGACAATGTTAAGCAAAATGGTGACGCAGCATTAAAAGAGTATGCGACACGATTTGATAACATTAGCCTTGAGCATATTGCTGTGTCACCTGAGGCTATTGACGCCGCACAAGCGAATGTCTCAGCGGAATTAAAAGCCGCTTTAGCAATGGCTAAAACAAACATTGAGACCTTTCACCGCGCTCAACTGAGTCAAGACATTGTCGTTGAGACAACCCCTGGGGTTCAATGTGAATTACGCACACAAGCATTACAAAGTGTTGGTCTGTATACTCCAGGAGGAAGTGCGCCTCTTCCATCGACTGTCTTGATGACAGCAATCCCAGCCATGATCGCAGGTTGTCCGCAAATAGTTTTATGTTCGCCGCCGCCCATTTCGGATGTCATTTTATATACCGCTAAGCTCTGTGGTGTTTCAAAAATATACCAAATCGGTGGCGCTCAAGCCGTAGCAGCGATGGCTTATGGCAGTGAATCCGTCCCTAAGGTTGACAAAATATTCGGTCCTGGCAACCGCTTTGTCACCGAAGCGAAAAAGCAAGTGGCAATGGCTATCGGCGGTGCTTCAATTGATATGCCAGCAGGCCCCTCTGAAGTGCTAGTGATCGCTGATGAGCAAGCGAACCCTGCTTTCGTCGCTGCTGATTTATTATCTCAGGCGGAACATGGTACTGACTCGCAAGCAATCTTACTCACCCCTTGTAGTGAGGTTGCTAAGCAAGTGTCCATAGAAGTTGAGAATCAATTAAATAAACTAACCCGACAAGAAATTGCCCGTCAAGCAATCGAACACAGCCGTATTTTTGTCACCGACGATCTCAATCAAGCTATTGCCATCAGTAATCTCTATGCACCTGAGCATTTGATCATTCAAACCGAGCAGCCTCGGACAGTGCTTGATGCTATTTACGCAGCGGGCTCAGTGTTTCTAGGACGCTGGAGTCCAGAGTCAGCGGGTGATTACGCTAGTGGTACTAACCATGTTTTACCAACCTACGGTATGTGTAATAGTTATTCGAGCTTAAGTCTTGCTGACTTTTCACGCCGATTCACCGTACAAGAACTGACATTTTCAGGCTTAAGCACATTAGCTAACAGCATCTGCCCAATGGCAACAGCCGAAGGGCTCGACGCCCACAGAAATGCCGTAACAATCCGTTTAGATCAGGGAGAACACAATGAGCAATAGCCTAGCCCAACAACTTGCTAGACCCGAACTACTCGCGATGACCCCCTATCAATCGGCGCGCCGAATAGGTGGTAGTGGTGATATTTGGCTTAACGCAAACGAGTCCCCTTTTGCGGAAACAGAGCCAAGTTACAACCGCTATCCAGAGTTTCAACCTGATGCTTTAATTGAAAATTACAGTCGCTATAGCCAGCTGACACCAGAACAAGTGCTGGCAAGTCGTGGGGCCGATGAAGCAATCGAATTACTCATTCGTACCTTCTGTATCCCGGGGCAAGATAGCATCACTATCTGTACCCCAACCTATGGTATGTACGCCATCAGCGCAGCTACTTGCAATGTCGCGGTCAATACAGTGCCGCTAACCGACAGTTGGGAGCTAGATCCTCAGTTAACGGATAAACTTAATGGCAGTAAGTTATTATTTATTTGTAATCCAAACAACCCAACGGGCTCGACATTAACGCCTCAACAACTAGAGCCTATTGTCGCCAAATTGTCGCAACAATGCATCGTTGTTGTAGATGAAGCTTATATTGAATTTTCACCTGAACTATCAATGGCGTCATTGATTAAACAATACCCTAACTTAGTGGTGCTACGCACATTATCAAAAGCTTTTGCCCTAGCAGGGCTTCGCTGTGGTTTCATGTTAGCGAATCAAGGCATTATCGAATTAGCTAAAAAGGTCATTGCTCCTTACCCTATTCCAGCCCCCGTTGCTGAGATAGCTAGTGAACGCTTGACCGAAGCAGGCGTTCAAATAATGAAGGAGCACGTCGCAGAGCTTAACCAGCTTGCCGCAAAGTTTAAGAAGCAAGTCAGTGTTCTAGAAGGCGTCAGTAATGTGTATAGCTCAGGTGCTAACTTTATCTTGATTCGTTTTAACGATCAGCGCTGGTTTAACGCGTTAGGTGAAGCCGGCATCGTGGTCCGTAATCAGTCTAATGTCGCAACTTTAGAGAACTGCTTACGATTTAGTATTGGCAGCCGCAGTGAAATGAAACGGCTAATCGAAACCTTACAGCAAATAGCAAAACAACAAGCGGCCTAATTAATATTGATATTCAATTAATTACGCCAAAAACCAATGTACTCCCCGTTGAGAGAGCAATAGTCGAGAGCACAATGAGAAGCAAAATTTTATTTATAGATCGTGATGGCACTCTTGTTGAAGAACCAGCCATTGATAAACAACTAGACACCCTTGAAAAGCTGGTCTTTGAACCTAATGTTGTGCCTGTATTATTGCAGCTACAACAAGCGGGTTACCGCTTAATCATGGTCTCAAATCAAGATGGATTAGGCACGGAGAGCTTCCCAACGGCTGATTTTGATTTAGCCCATAACAAGATGATGGATATCTTCGCCTCACAAGGGGTTACCTTTGATGATGTCTTGATTTGTCCACACTTTGACCATGAAAACTGTGCCTGTCGTAAACCACGCCTAGGTTTGGTCAGTGAGTTATTACAACAAGGTCAAGTCGATTTTGAAAACAGCTTTGTCATTGGTGACCGTGATACTGACGTCGAATTAGCCAAAAACATGGGGATTCGTGCCTTTAAATATCACCCTAAAACCCTTAACTGGAATGATATTGCACGTGCGTTAACCGTTAAAGAACGCACAGCACAAGTCATTCGAAATACCAAAGAAACTCAAATCAATGTCAGTGTTAACCTTGATAAACAAGGTAGCAGCGTGATTAGCACAGGCATAGGATTCTTCGACCACATGCTAGATCAAATTGCTACCCACGGCGGTTTTGAATTAAACGTTGCTGTGACCGGTGATTTACACATCGATGATCATCACAGCGTTGAAGATACGGCAATTGCACTAGGAACAGCTCTAAAGAAGGCACTAGGCGATAAGCGGGGTATAGGCCGTTTCGGTTTTACTCTGCCAATGGATGAGTGTCTATGCCAATGTGCTCTCGATTTATCTGGACGTGGTTGGCTAGAGTTTGAGGCTCAATTCGCCAATGAACGTGTCGGTGAATTAGCCACTGAAATGGTGCCGCATTTTTTCCACTCATTGACCAATGCAATGGCCGCAACCTTGCACATAAAAGGTGAAGGAGAGAATACACATCATCTAGTCGAAGGGATATTTAAATCCTTTGGACGCACCTTGCGTCAAGCAATCAAAGTTGAAGGTACTGAACTACCAAGTAGCAAAGGAGTTTTGTAATGGCTGATAAGCAAGTCGTTATCATTGATACCGGTTGTGCCAATATTACTTCGGTGCGCTGTGCGTTTGAGCGTATCAGCAATAATGTCATTGTATCGCGTGACCCACAAACCATTGTCAATGCCAGTCATGTCGTATTACCGGGCGTCGGTACAGCGGGTGCTGCCATGGAAAAATTAGCACAATTTGAGCTCATTGAATTAGTGCAACAACTTCGCCAACCCGTATTAGGTATTTGTCTTGGCATGCAGTTATTAACACAAGCGTCAGACGAACGAAATGTTGATTGTTTAGGTTTAGTCGACGCAAAGGTATCTCCACTAGAAAAACGAGCCGAGCTTCCCCTGCCTCACATGGGCTGGAATAAACTGATCCAACTAACAGGTCCACTCTTTGAAGGCGTTGATGAAGGAAGTTATGTCTATTTTGTGCATAGCTTTGCTGTGCCAGTTGGCCAATATACCCTAGCTCAATGTGACTATGGCCAAGCTTTTTCCGCCTCAATCCGTCAACGTAACTATTATGGCGTGCAATTTCACCCTGAACGTTCAGGTCAAGTAGGAGCACAGATTTTACGTAATTTTTTATCCATTGAATCAACTAATACACAAGAGAGACAAGCATGATTATCCCAGCACTGGACTTAATTGATGGCGAAGTAGTTCGTCTTTACCAAGGCGATTATGCGCAAAAAACTCGCTATGATTACTCTCCGGTAGAACAGTTAGCATTGTATGCTGAACAAGGTGCAACTTGGTTACACCTTGTTGATTTAACCGGGGCAAAAGACCCTGCTAAACGCCAACTCTCATTGATCTCAAAAATGATGGACGCGGTATCTAATGTCGGTCTGCAAGTCGGCGGTGGTATTCGTCAAGAACAAGATTTAGTTGACCTGTTTAACGCAGGCGCGTCTCGCGTAGTGATTGGTTCGTTAGCGGTCAAACAACCTGAGCTTATTGAGCAATGGTTGACTAAATATGGTAGTGAAAAAATTGTTCTGGCGTTAGATTTAAATATTGATGAGGCCGGTAACAAGCATGTTGCGGTTCACGGCTGGCAAGAAAACTCAGGGGTGACTATAGAAGAATTACTGCAGCGCTTCATTCCATTAGGGCTTAAACATGTCCTTTGTACTGATATTAGTAAAGATGGTACTTTAACCGGTTCTAATACTGCTCTTTACACTGAGCTTGTCAAAGAGTGGCCACAAATTCAATGGCAATCCTCTGGCGGTATTGGCACCTTAGATGACATTGCGGCACTTAACCCCTGTCATGTTAGCGGTGTCATTGTTGGCCGCGCACTACTTGAAGGTAAATTTGATGTAACGGAGGCAATTGCATGCTCGCAAAACGGATAATCCCCTGCCTCGATGTTAAAGATGGTTTAGTGGTTAAAGGCGTTCAGTTCCGTAACCATGAGATTATCGGCGATATCGTACCTCTGGCCCAACGCTATGCGGCAGAAGGGGCTGATGAGTTAGTCTTTTATGATATCACCGCATCATCAGATAATCGCATCGTTGATAAAAGCTGGGTTGAGCGTATTGCCGAACAAGTAGATATTCCATTTTGTGTTGCCGGTGGTATTAAAACTATTGCCGATGCCGCTAAGATCCTTGAGTTTGGCGCTGACAAAATCTCAGTTAACTCACCTGCATTAGCAAATCCCGCACTTATCACAGAACTGACTCATGAATTTGGTCAACAATGTATAGTGGTTGGAGTTGATAGCTATTTTGATCAAGCCACTGGTCAATATCAAGTAAAACAATTTACTGGTGATGAGAGCAAAACACGTACAACGCAATGGCAGACGCTAGATTGGATTAAAGAAGTGCAGCAACGTGGTGCGGGTGAAATCGTACTCAACGTAATGAACAAAGATGGTGTCCGTGACGGTTATGACATTGAACAATTAGCAATGGTTCGCGCCGTATGTGATGTCCCCCTTATTGCCTCTGGCGGTGCGGGTAAAATTGAGCATTTCTACGATGTATTTAAAAACGCTAAGGTTGATGGCGCACTCGCCGCCAGTGTGTTCCATAAACAAATTATCGAAATAGATGAGTTAAAACAAACCCTAAATAAGCAAGGAATCGAGATAAGACTATGTTAACAGATCAGAAAATTGAATCCCTTGACTGGGTAAAAGTTGATAATATGATGCCTGTTGTCGTGCAAGATGCCTATAACGGTAAAGTGCTGATGTTAGGTTATATGAATCAAGAAGCGCTCAATAAAACCCTCGAGTTAGGCCAAGTAACTTTTTTCTCACGCACTAAACAGCGCTTATGGACCAAAGGAGAAACGTCGGGTGATTTCTTAACCGTGGTTGATATTGCAAAAGACTGTGATAACGATACTTTGTTGATCATGGCAACACCTGCAGGCCCGACATGCCACTTAGGTACGCAAAGCTGCTTTGATGATAGTAAAGGCTTTGCTCTCGACTTCATCGGCCACCTTGATAATGTGATAGAGCAGCGATATAACAACCCAGATGAGGCCAGTTACACTAGTTCATTGTTTAAACGAGGCGTCAAACGCATGGCGCAAAAGGTCGGGGAAGAAGGTGTTGAAGTTGCATTAGCAGCTGCCACTAATGATCGAGAAGAATTAATTAATGAATCTTCTGATTTACTTTACCACCTTTTGGTATTGTTACGTGGTAAAGGTGTACCAATGTCAGAAGTTATGGACAATCTCCGCCAACGTCATAAATAACATCCCCTGCCGATGACGATTGCTTAATCGCCTTGATTACGCTAAATTTGACATAAAGCTGCAAGCATTTGCAGCTTTTTTTATGTCTATCGCAATTATAAGAATAATACTCATGCTAAAAAATATCGCCCTGCTACCGCCATTGATTGCGGGTTGCTTAGGTTTAACTCTCTTACCTCAAAATAGCAACGCCAAGGACCATTCAATCAAGATTGAAAATCCACAACAGTTTTTACCGCCGACTCTAGCGTGGCACGGAGCCAGCGAGCAACTGGTTGAATCTAGATTTCATCGCCAGACACCGATTGAGCAAAGCGATTTCAATACGACGCCAGACTATCAACAAACTATACGCTATTTGGAGCAGTTAGCAGCAAGCTCACCGCTCATTAAGTTAAGTTATTTTGGCCGCACAGCTCAAGGGCGACAGTTGCCCTTAATTCATGTTTCTACGGACTTTAACGCGAAGAACAGACCAAGCGTATTAGCCCAGGCAGGAATTCACTCTGGAGAGATTGATGGTAAAGACGCTGGGTTAATGATGCTGCGCGACTTTACGTTAGGTAAAAAACTAGCGCTTATTGAAAACATAGACCTATTATTTGTTCCTATTTTTAATGCTGATGGTCATGAAAATAGTTCGATATACAATAGAGTCAATCAGCGCGGTCCAACGAATATGGGCTGGCGTAGCACAGCTACAAACCTTAACTTAAATCGAGATTACGCTAAGGCACAAAGTGTTGAGATGCAGGCAATGCTTAAGCTTATTAACCACTACGAGCCAAGCCTCTATCTTGACCTACATGTGACCGATGGTACTGACTATCAATATGACATTACTTACGGTACCTTTGCCAAGCATAGTTACTCGCCACGTATCGCCCAATGGTTTGAAGATTATTATCGGCCACACGTAGATAAAGACTTAAGTAGCAACGGTCACGTTCCCGGCCCTTTAGTCTTTGCCATGGATAATAGCGATATAAAACAAGGGATCAAAGACTGGGTTTCAACGCCACGCTACAGCGACGGCTATGGCGCAGCACGCCACCTGCCAACCGTTCTCGTTGAGAATCATTCGTTAAAACCTTACCGCCAGCGAGTACTAGGCACTTACGTTTTTCTTGAATCATCGTTACAAGTGATGAATCACTTTGGAAAGGAGCTAACGCTTGCGATCACACAAGACAAGCAGTCCAGACCCAGCGAATTAGCTTTAAACTGGAGTCACAATAAGCCAACTCCAATTGCATTTAAAGGCATCGATTATGAACGCTTTGATGATCCCATTTCAGGAGCAAAACAAGTGAGGTGGCTGGGCACGAAAAAGCTGTATAAAACAATGCCATTTTATAAGAAGGATGTGGTGAACAATGTCACTAAAGTTCCTAAAGCGTACTGGCTAATGCCAGAACAAACCCAGGCGATTGACACTCTCAAGCACCATGGCATTGAGATCACAACGTTAGCGCAAGCTCAGACATTAACACTCGAACAATCAATGGCGACAAACGAGGTATTTGGTAAAAGGCCTTATGAAGGTGCGATGCGAGTGAAAGCTGATTTCACTACGAAAAAAATAAAAATCACCCTCCCTGTCGGTTCTGTGCGAATATCAACAGACCAAGCATTAGGAAAGTTAGCCTTTAGTTTACTTGAGCCTAAAGGCCCTGATTCATTGTTCCAATGGGGGGTATTTAATACTATCTTTCAACGCACTGAGTATATCGAAGGTTATGCGATTGTCCCTCTAGCCAATGAAATGCTTGCTCAATCCCCACAACTCAAGGCAGAATTTACAGCCAAGCTTGCAAGCGATAAGGCCTTTGCAGATAACCCACGTGCTAGGCTTGCTTGGTTTTACCAACGCTCACCATTTTATGATCGCAATCATCGTCGCTACCCAGTATTTAGACAGTGGTAAGGTTGATATAATAAGGCATGCTCCTCATAGAGCATGCCTTATTAACCACTAAATTAAAAAGCCGTGACGGTTAAACTTGAGCCGCAAAACCAATTCTAAACCCTCCCCAATGTTTACCATTGACAAAGATAGGTGCCGACACATCATGCATAATCTCGCCGGTATCACGCTTATAGGTTTGTAATAAAAACTTATCGGTATGACTACCACAGCGACTACCGGTAGCATCATCAAAGATTCGCTTGGTGCGGTTATTCGCAACATCGCTATCAAAATCACCGGTTAACGGCTTACAGAATTTATTATTGTGCGTTGGGAAGTAGCCATTTTTATCAACAGCACCGGCATATATCATCGCATTAAAGCGACTGAGTAATGGTTCTTGAATAGCCGGTAAAACTTGATCGGTAAAACTGTCGAAGGCGCTGTTATATTTAACAGGATTTGTATTGGCTACTTTAGTGTATCTAAAATCAAATAATTCGTTCTGGTTTATAGAGTTATCAGCTATATGTTGTTCAAATAACTCACCAATATCTTTAGCTGCTTGTTGCGCTTGCTGGTACATTTGTTCTATTAAAGAGTCCGTCTCAAAATGTGATAACTCAACAAAAATTGCTTCTGTTGAACGTGCCAACTGCGACGCATCATCTGAGACCTTCTGGGTTTCCTCACCTTTTTGTCTTAAGAACTCTCCAATATTAGTAATTGAACTAGAGACCTCTTCAGTCGTCTCATCTTGCTCTTTTAATGCCATGCTGATTTGCTCAATCGATTGTGATGAATCAGCCATTAACTGACTAATCTCAACGAGCGAATCTGATAACGCCTCAGTGACATTTACCACACTATCAGTTTGAGCTACCACCCCCTTCATCACATCGGTTGTGGTTTGAGTTTCACAAGTCATCTCATTGAGCATGACCCCAATACGTTCTGTAGCATCAGCGGTTTTAGAGGCAAGTGCACGAACTTCATCTGCCACCACAGCAAAACCTCGCCCTTGCTCTCCTGCGCGGGCTGCTTCAATCGCTGCGTTAAGCGCTAATAGGTTTGTTTGCTGAGCAATACCATCAATGACATCGGTAATGTTTTGTATTTCACTGGCTTTTTGTGCAAGCGACTGAATTTTATCAGCCGCATTGGTAATGCCTGTATTCAATGTTTTTATCGTATCTAAGTTATCTAGCAACTGCTCTTTGCTATTACTACTGGCATCCATTGCTTTAATTGCTAATTCAGATGTATTAGCTGCGTTACTGTTAATTTCTTTCGTACTAGCGACAAGTTCTTCGGTTGCAATGGCGATTCGATTAACATCATCACCACTACCATCGATGGCCTTGGCTAATTGCTCAACAAAAAATGCAACTTGAGCAGAATTTATCGCAAGGTTACTGGCACTATCATTAATCGTGCGTCCCGTTGTGGAGAGTTGTTTAGTTCTTTCATTGATTAACCCTTCAATACAATGGGTAGTCTCAGGTACTTCAAATAACGCACTAATTCTCAGTTGAGCTTGTCTTTGTGGTTTTAATATAAAGAAATAGCTCGCGGTGTATGTGACTATAGCCACAGTCATGCCTACGAGAGCGACTGTAATGAATGTAATATCGCTAAATTTGTTAACTAAAAGCGTTAACAAGATCACAGTAATAAAGTTAACTACTGCTATAGTGAGAACACAGAGGTTTGATTTCATGTAGATTGACCTTTTACAACAACTAAAGAACTAGCTAAATGCTAGAGGTCAGCATATCGTATAAGAAATATCAATTTCACATACTTTAGTCTAAAAAACCTCCCCTTTATGAACGTCAGACCAGTATTATATTGAGCCGTTAAGCCTATTCTTTTTCTTTTCACGCCTGCGCTTGGCGAAAAAATCACTAATTTTAGTTGAGCACTGCTCTGCTAATACACCACTGCTCAATGCCACTTGGTGGTTGTGCTTTACATCATTAATTAACGCGAAGGCTGAATTAGCTGCCCCTGTTTTTAAGTCTGTAGCACCATAAACAACGCGTTTTATCCGGCTGTGAACAATTGCACCAGTACACATACAGCAAGGCTCTAAAGTTATATAAAGAACAGCATCTAAGATTCGATAATTTGTGATAGTTTCACCACCTTGACGCAGTGCAAGTACTTCAGCGTGAGCCGTAGGATCATTTAAACTAATCACCTGATTAAAACCTTCACCGATAACTTGGTTATCTAACACTAATACAGCACCAACTGGCACCTCGCCAATAGCTTCAGCCTTATCAGCTAAGGTTAACGCATATCGCATCCAATAATGGTCTTGTTCGAGTTGGTTCATTTCATTTATATTTGTAATATCATTCATACAACTTTTACTATTTTAATAAGCACAAAAAAATACCAGTCAATCGACTGGTATTTTAAAACAATCAACTATGAAGGATTATTCCCATTCAATTGTTGCTGGTGGCTTACCACTGATGTCGTAAACAACACGTGAAATGCCATCAATTTCATTTATGATACGGTTCGATACGTGACCTAACAATTCATACGGTAATTGTGACCAGATAGCAGTCATAAAGTCGATAGTTTCAACACAACGTAGTGAAACAACCCAGTCATATTTACGACCATCGCCCATTACACCTACTGATTTTACAGGCAGGAATACAGTAAAAGCTTGGCTTACTTTATGGTATAAGTCTGCTTTATGCAGTTCTTCAATAAAGATAGCATCGGCACGGCGTAGTAAATCACAGTACTCTTTCTTCACTTCACCTAGAACACGAACACCTAGACCAGGGCCTGGGAACGGGTGACGGTAAAGCATGTCATACGGTAAACCCAATTCAAGACCAATACGGCGTACTTCATCTTTAAACAGTTCGCGCAATGGCTCAACTAGTCCCATTTCCATATCATCAGGTAAACCACCTACATTGTGATGTGATTTGATGACGTGAGCTTTACCTGTACCAGCAGCCGCTGACTCGATAACGTCTGGATAGATAGTACCTTGCGCTAGCCATTTAGCATTAACACACTTTTTAGATTCTTCATCGAAGATATCAACGAAAACGTGCCCAATGATTTTACGCTTAGCTTCTGGCTCATCTACACCTTTCATTGCATCTAAGAAACGGTTCTCGGCATCTATGTGCACAATATTTAAACCGAAGTGATCGCCAAACATTTCCATGACTTGTTCAGCTTCATTTAAACGTAACAAACCATTATCTACAAACACACACGTTAGCTTATCACCGATAGCGCGCTGAATTAGCATTGCAGTTACTGATGAGTCAACACCACCTGATAAGCCTAAAATCACCTCATCATCGCCCACTTGCTCTTTGATGCGAGCAACGGCGTCATCGATAATTGAACCTGGTGTCCATTTTTTATCACAGCCACAAATATCACTAACAAAACGCTCTAAGATACGACCGCCTTGCTTAGTGTGAGTTACTTCAGGATGGAATTGAACGCCATAGAAACGACGCTTTTCATCACTCATTGCAGCAAACGGGCAGCTATCTGTTTTTGCAACAACTTTAAAACTTTCTGGAATAGTCGCAACTTTATCGCCGTGACTCATCCATACATCGAGGAATGCTTTGCCGTCATGAATTTCATCTTCGATATTTTCAAACAGTTTACACTCGCCAACACGCTCTACTTGAGCATAACCAAACTCACGTTCAGTTGAGGTTTCAACACTACCACCAAGCTGTGCAGACATGGTTTGCATACCGTAACAAACGCCTAACACTGGTACGCCAGCTTCGAAAACGTATTGTGGTGCAACAGGGGCATCATCAAGCGTTACTGACTCAGGGCCACCAGATAGGATAATACCATTTGGGTTAAATTCACGGATTTTCTCTTCCGAAACATCCCATCCCCACAATTCACAGTAAACACCGATCTCACGGATACGGCGAGCGATTAATTGAGTATATTGAGAACCAAAGTCTAAAATCAATATACGATCGTCATGAATGTTGCTCATTTAAGAACCCTTACAAATAAAAATAGAAAGGCAGGAATACACCTGCCTTACAAAAAATTAATTAAGTGGGATTAACCCATACGGTAGTTTGGCGCTTCTTTAGTAATTGTCACATCGTGAACGTGACTTTCACCCATACCTGCTGAAGTAATTTTAACAAACTCAGCCTTTGTGCCAAGTTCTTCAATTGTAGCACAGCCCGTTAGACCCATTGCACTTCGGATACCACCTAGTTGCTGATGGATAATATTAGCAATTGGCCCTTTGTAAGCTACACGACCTTCAATACCTTCAGGAACAAGTTTAGATGCTTCGTTACTTGTTTGGAAATAACGATCTGAAGAACCGTCACGTTGATCCATTGCACCGATTGAGCCCATACCACGGTATGATTTGTAGTAACGACCTTGGTAAAGTTCAACTTCACCTGGTGCTTCTTCGGTACCAGCAAACATTGACCCCATCATCACACAATTAGCACCAGCCACTAGTGCTTTAGCGATATCACCAGAGAAACGAACGCCGCCATCAGCGATAACTGGAATACCACGACCAGCTAATGCATCGACCGCATCAGATACAGCAGTAATTTGTGGAACACCAACACCTGTAACAATACGTGTTGTACAGATTGAACCTGGGCCAATACCCACTTTAACCGCATTCGCACCCGCATCAGCAATAGCTAATGCACCAGCGCCTGTTGCAACATTACCGCCAATGATTTGTAAATCAGGATATTCAGTACGTGTTTGCTTGATGCGATCTAAAACGCCTTGAGAGTGACCGTGTGAAGTGTCAATTAGTAACACATCAACACCTGCAGCAACTAATGCGGCAATACGCTCATCAGTGCCAGCACCACAACCAACAGCAGCACCTACACGTAGACGACCTAGTTCATCTTTACATGCATTAGGCTTCTCTTCCGCTTTTTGGAAATCTTTTACCGTGATCATGCCTTTTAATTTAAAGCCATTATCAACCACTAAGATTTTTTCAATGCGGTTTTCGTGCATTAAGTGTAAAACGTTATCAGAATCTGTTGCGTCAGTTACCGTGACTAACTTTTCTTTAGGTGTCATTAAAGCCGTCGCAGGCTTAGTTAAATCGGTAGCAAAGCGCACATCACGAGAAGTAATGATACCTAATAGGTGATTATCTTCATCTACAACAGGGAAACCAGAAAAGCCTAAACGCTCACGCATTTCATTAATTTCACGGATAGTCACGTCAGGACGAACAGTTACTGGTGCAGAAACTACACCTGATTCGTATTTTTTAACTAATTCAACTTCATGAGCTTGTTGCTCAACAGTCATATTTTTGTGGATAAAGCCGATACCGCCTTCTTGCGCTAAGGCAATGGCTAAACGTGCTTCAGTAACCGTATCCATCGATGCAGAAAGCATCGGAATATTTAGGTCAATTGTCTGGGTTAGTTTTGTTCGAAGGTCTGCTGTGTGTGGAAGCACAGTAGAATGTCCAGGGACAAGTAGTACATCGTCGAAAGTTAAAGCTTCTTGCGCGATTCTTAGCATTGCAACATCTCACCTAAATAGTAAAAAATGGTCTAAATATTGCCGACATATTATAGGCATCTGTCAGGCATACGTAAATCAATATTTGTGTTTTTTTTTACTTGTAACCCCAATATCTTGTTGCATTTGTGTTAAATCCAAGCAATTAGTTGACTCCTGTGTCAATAAGTTAAAAAGTTGTCAGGTTTTTAGGCTATACTTGTGCATTAACATTTCAATTTTAAAAGTAGCCTAATGACAAAAAAATACATTGACGCTCAGCAACTCTTAGATGACTCATATAATCTAGCCTTAAACATTTTTGATAGTGGCTGCCGACCAAACTATATTATTGGCGTGTGGCGTGGAGGAACACCTGTCGGAATAGCCGTGCAAGAGTTGTTAGACTTCCTTGGCGTCAAATCTGACCACATTTCAATTCGCACGTCATCATATACGGGAATTGAACAACGCGTATCAAACGTAAGAGTCCACGGTTTAGATTATATTATCCGTAATGTTAACGCTGAAGATACACTTCTTATCGTGGATGATGTTTATGACTCAGGGCTGAGCGTTGCACAAGTTATTGAAGATTTAAGTAAAAAATGTCGTCGTAACACCCCCATTATGAAAGTGGCAACACCGTACTTCAAGCCGAAAAATAATAAAACAGAACGTGTGCCAGACTTCTACCTGTATGAAACCGATGAATGGCTCGTATTTCCTCACGAATTATCGGGTTTAACTAAAGAAGAGTTGCTCAATAAAAAACCAGGGATGATGCAGATCTTAAAAGACCGCATTGCTGATATGAGCTAATTTCATTAAAAATGAATCGCAGGTTTATCTAGCAACCCCTCCATATGTTTTTTGCTAGATAGACCTTTTTATTGAGACCTTGAACAACTCCAGTTAAACTTGCCTTAATTATCCTCAAAGCAAAGTCATCATGCAAAGTACCTCACAACCTAATATATATAATGTCTCAAAGTTAAATAATGATATTAAGCGTTTACTTGAAGGTAATTTTGGTCGAATCTGGCTTAATGCTGAGGTGTCCAACTTTGTCGCGGCTTCATCAGGCCATTGGTATTTCACTTTAAAAGATGCTCGGTCACAAATTAAGTGTGCCATGTTCAAAGGGCGTAATAGAGCCGTGAAGTTTCGACCTCAAAATGGCCAACAAATCATGGTCAAAGCCAATGTAAGTGTTTATGAGCCTCGTGGCGACTATCAATTATTAGTCGATGTTATGGATATGGCTGGTGATGGCCTACTACAACAACAATTTGAACAATTAAAGTGTCAATTAGCGAGCGAAGGCCTATTTGCGACTGAACACAAAAAGCCACTCCCCTCTCAAGTTAAACGTATTGGTATTATTACCTCCCCTACAGGTGCGGCAGTACAAGATATTCTAACCGTATTGAAACGTCGTAACCCGCTTGTTGAAGTTGTCATTTACCCAGCGCAGGTGCAAGGGCAATACGCGACGAATGAATTGGTTCATGCACTTGAGGTCGCTAACTATCGCCAAGAGACCGATTTAATTATTATTGGCCGAGGTGGTGGCTCACTCGAAGACTTGTGGTGTTTTAATAATGAAACTTTGGCTCGTACGATCTTTAGTTCACAGATCCCAGTGATTAGTGCCGTAGGTCATGAAGTCGATATCACCATCAGTGACTTTGTAGCAGACTATCGAGCGCCAACCCCCTCAGCGGCTGCCGAAATAGCCGTTGACAGTAACGAAGAGCTCATTAACAAGTTTAACTACTTACGCCAACGTTTAGTGCATGCATTAACCAAACAAGTACATCAAGAGAAAATGTCACTACAGCAGTTAGCCCATCGGCTATCAGCCCAAGACCCTAAATATAAGTTGCAACAACAGGCTCAATACCTTGACGAATTGAACACTCGCTTAATTAGCTGTACTCAATCAAAGTTAAACCACTATCAACAACGATTACATCTACTAAATCAACGTTTAACAAAACAAAGCCCACAATTAACCATCAGTAGAATGGCCGAACGCCATAAACAGCTAACCAATCGGTTAACTTACGCGACTAAACAAATGCTAACGACGAAGCAATCAAAACTTCATAGCTTATTGAGAGAGTTAAACACGGTCAGTCCACTTGCCACATTAGAGCGCGGTTATAGTATTAGTTATGATGACAATGAGAGTGTGATAACAAGTAGTAAACAGGTCAAAACCGGCATGAAAATGGTGTCACAACTTCACCAAGGTAAGGTTACTTCAATCGTCGAATCGATTGAATAGGTTAGGCAACCCTCTTGCTTAACCTAGTTTCAAAAGTGCCGTCCAGCATTTTTTCAAAATAAAAACGGCCCTACTGTTATTTAAACGTAGTACTAAGGCCGTTAATCTTATTGCTACTCTCTCTTATTTCAAGTGCATAGCGTTCAACTTGGGTACTAATCTCAGTATTTTCATGGGAGATTGAGTCGACTTGATGTACATTATTGCTGATTTCATTAGCGACAGCACTTTGCTCTTCTGCTGCGGTTGCGATTTGGTCAGTAAGGTTACTCATATCATCCATCGAAGTAATGATGCCATCCATCACAACCTTCGCTTGACCGCTATCTTCTGCACATTGTTCTGCACTGGTTTTACTCCCCAGCATCATTGAACTCCAATTACCTAATGTCTGCTGAAGGTTATTAACCGACTGCTGAATTTGCTCTGTTGCTGATTGAGTTCGCCCAGCGAGTGTACGAACCTCGTCGGCAACCACAGCAAAACCTCGCCCTTGTTCACCTGCTCGAGCGGCTTCAATTGCAGCGTTAAGTGCAAGTAAATTTGTTTGATCAGCAATTCCCTGAATCTCTGCCATTATCGTCGCTATTTCATCTGCATCTTTGATTAATACGCCAGCAGAGTTTGCGGCATTCTCTACTTCAATCACCAATTCATTGACCCGCTGTTGAGACGAGTTTAAAGCCGTTATTGCTCTATGACACTCTTTATTAACTCCCTCGACGCTATCACGAGAGTTAATCGTATTTTCACTAACTTCAGCGATAGTTGCACTCATTTGGGTAATCGCAGTCGCTAGTTGTCCTAATTGAGAGTTTTCTTCTAAAAGCCCTTTTAGTGCCTGAGCTGAAGATTGTTCTAACACTGCCGCGACATCAACTAAGCCATCACCCAAATCTTTACTTCGCCCTAAGATTGTTCTGACTTTTGCTTGGGCTAGTTGCGACGGATAGTCAGCAATTCCAGCTAAGCCAACCCCAGAAAAGACAAGGCGTGATGGGCTATCACATTCTGCTTTTACTTTATTGAGATATCGAGGAAGTTCAATCAGCTCTTCAAAGAAAATGGCGAAGAAACAAATAAATGTGATGATCTGAATGGCGATAGCAGCTAGAGCACCTGAAAAATAAAAGTGAGCTATAGCAGAAAAACACAACAATAAAACAGCCATTATTTTTTTAAATGCACCATTTCGCCACATGCCTTCAATAGACTGACCATTATTGAGTTTATGATAGAGCTTTTGTGCTGTGGCTACATCTTGAGACGTGGGTTTACTGCGCACGGACTGAAAGCCTGTAACAACGCCGTTTTCATACAGAGGTGTGACATAAGCGTCGACCCAATAATAATCACCATTCTTACACCGATTTTTTACAATGCCACGCCAAGACTCGCCCGCTTTTAACTTAAGCCATAAATCAGCAAAGGCACCTTTAGGCATATCTGGGTGACGGACAATATTATGATTTTGTCCAATCAACTCATCGGCCGTGAAACCAGCGATTTCACAAAAACTATCGTTAGCGTAAATAATCACACCGCGGGTATCTGTGACAGATACCAATTGCTGCTCTTGGGGGAAGGTGATTTCTTTTTGCGTTACGTTCTTGCTCATTATCTATCCCTAAATTTTAACTATGTTGTACCCAGTGGTAGATAAGAAATTGTGCACCGCGGTCGCTTATAATAATAAAGTATTAAAAAAAAACGATTTGCGCAACTAAAACCATCTTTCAAGGTACTGCCTGCATGATATTTACACTAAAGTATAGACATATTTTTACTTACCGTATGAAAGATAGCGTGTTTATAACCATCAGCCTATTAGCCAGAAGTCTTCATCACGCTCACACGCATCATGCCGTTTTCATGGCAAACTACTTATAACAGCGCGAACTTAACGATAAATAACCCAGCAAGTAGGATAACGCTATAGTTAAGATCAGAAAATCGGCCCGATGCCAGCTTAATTGCAACATAAGATATAAAGCCCAAAGCAATACCATGAGCAATAGAAAAAGTAAAAGGCATCACCAAAGCAGCAATAACTACAGGGACAGCCTCAGTCAAATCCTCCCATTCGACATTAATTAAACTCGAAATCATTAATACAGCAACATAAAACAACGCTCCTGCTGTCGCATAAGTCGGGATCATACCTGCCAAAGGGGAGAAAAATAATGCTAAAATAAAAAGCAAACCAACAACCACAGCTGTTAAACCCGTACGTCCACCAGCAGCAACACCAGAAGTACTTTCCACGTAACTGGTCGTCGTTGATGTTCCTAAAGCAGCACCAGCCATGGTTGCCGTTGAATCTGCCAGTAAGGCTTTATCTAGCCTAGGTAACTTCCCTTGCTCATTTAATAAACCGCCTCGCTGAGCTACAGCAATTAACGTTCCTGACGTATCAAATAAATCTACAAACAAAAACGCAAAGATAACACTTAACATGCCAACTTCTAGTGCACCGGCAACATCCATAGCCATCCACGTTGGGGCAAGTGATGGCGGTAGGTCAACAATGCCATTATAGTTTGAGTGACCTGTCAGAACACTAATTGCGGTGACCAATAAAATAGAAATCATCACTGAACCATGAAGACCGCGATGAATTAAGCCAACGATCAAACATAAACCTAAACCTGCCATTAGCGCTGGAAATGATGAGATATCCCCCATAGTCACTAGTGTATTGCTATCAGCAATAATAATCCCCGCATTTTTTAATGCAATTAATGCCAAAAATAAGCCAATACCTGCGGCAATTCCATAGCGGAGTGACATAGGTATACTCTCAATAATCCACTCTCGAATTTTAAATAGGCTCAATAAAACAAAGACTCCGCCCGAGATAAAAACACCACCTAAAGCGACTTCCCAACTATAACCCATGTCTAAAACGACAGTATAAGTAAACATCGCATTAAGACCCATCCCCGGAGCCAACGCTATCGGATAATTGGCAACAAGCCCCATCACCAAACAACCAATTGCCGCAGCTAAACATGTCGCGACAAACACTGCTCCTTTGTCCATGCCTGCGTCAGCAAGCATCGTCGGATTAACAAAGATAATATAAGCCATGGTTAAGAATGTAGTAAGACCTGCTGTGAGCTCTCTACGAACCGTCGTTTGATGATGTTCAAGCTTAAATAGTTTCTCTAGCATATAAACCTCAATGCTGGGTGAATAAAAAAAGTCATTGGTTGAAGTGCTAACTAACAGTACTCAACTAAGACCTATATGTCATAAGGGTACCCGTCCAAATAAGGGATAACCTTATTCAACCACTGACTTAATACAAAGGCATTAGTATATATGAACCGTAAACTATAACAGAGTATATTGAATAAGTTTTTGTAGGGGTAAAAGCTTTTTTGAGTTAGTTTTTTTAATGCATGTAACTTTTAGTACTATGGTATAATTGCCAATCATTTTTTTAAGGGAGTCTTTCTGTGCCATTATCTACTTTATCACCACAATCAGTGTGGAGCTGGTTTTCTCAATTATGTGCAATCCCACACCCGTCAAAGCATGAAGAAGCACTTGCGACTTACATCATTGACTGGGCGACAAAAAAAAATCTAACGGTTACCCGTGATACCGTAGGCAACATTATTATCAAAAAGCCCGCAACACCGGGTTACGAAAATCGTAAAGGCGTTATCATGCAAGCTCACCTTGATATGGTGCCGCAAAAAAATAATGACACCCAACATGATTTTCTAACCGATCCAATTAAACCATATATTGATGGTGAATGGGTCACTGCTCAAGGCACTACATTAGGTGCTGATAACGGTATTGGTCTTTGTGCTACCTTAGCAGTTCTGGGTGATGAGAACATTGAACACGGTCCTTTAGAAGCCCTATTAACCGTTGATGAAGAAGCCGGTATGACTGGTGCATTTGGCCTTGAACCAGGTTATTTCGATGGTGAAATATTATTAAACACTGACTCAGAAGAGGAAGGTGAAGTATATATGGGCTGTGCTGGCGGCGTTGATGCCAACATTAGCTTTGCAACAGAGTTCGAAGCTGCACCCGCTGAACATACCGCTTTCTCATTAGTCGTTGAAGGACTCAAAGGTGGCCATTCAGGTGTCGATATCCACCTAGGTCGTGGTAATGCGAATAAAGTATTAACTCGTGTTCTTTTTGAATTAAGCGATACTTTTAAACTAAAACTAGCCAGTATTGATGGCGGCAGCTTACGCAACGCCCTACCCCGCGAAGCGAGCGCTGAGCTATTAGTTCCTAATGAACAAGTTACAGAGTTTAAGCAAGCTGTTACACAATGGACTGAAACTTTTAAACAAGAACTGCAAGCCGTTGAACCGGATCTGGCTATTTTTGTTGACCCGACAGACGACATTGAACAAGTACTATCTCAGTCATTGCAAACCCGTCTTTTAGCTGCATTGTATGGTTGCCCTCACGGCGTATTTAGAATGAGTGATGAGATTGACGGTGTTGTAGAGACCTCAAATAATCTGGGTGTAATCCAAACACGTCATAACGAAATCCGCGTTCAGTGTTTAATTCGCTCATTAATGGATTCACGTCGTATTGATACACAAAACACCATTGGCTCAATCTTTAGTCTTGCGGGTGCAACAGTTGATTTTTCTGGCGCTTACCCAGGCTGGAAACCAAACACATCGTCAGAGGCTATGGCCGTTGTGCGCGATACGTACAATGAGTTATTTGGTGAAATACCAAAAGTCATGGTGATCCATGCGGGTCTAGAGTGTGGTTTATTTAAAGATGCTTATCCGCATTGGGATATGGTCTCTTACGGCCCTACAATTCGCTTCCCTCACTCACCTGATGAGAAAGTTAAAATTGATACCGTTGAACGCTTTTGGCAGTTAACTTTAGCAATTCTAAAGAATATTCCAGAAAAAACAGCGTAATTAGCAGGACGTTAAAACGACACACAAAAAAGAGCAGCTAATCATTTATGGGCTGCTCTTTTTTATTCATGTGTTTAATCAAATAAGTCTAGCTGAGGTACATCATCAGCCTTCGGTGCCGTAAACCCCACAGATAGCCCTATTAGCCGAACCGAGCGCCCATAACTTCTTTCTAGCGCTTGTTCAAGTAATTGCCGACATAACTCAAGACTAATGTCATCAACACTCTTTTCTACCGTCGTTGATTTAAAATCATTAAATTTAATTTTTATTCCTTGCTTAGCAATTATTTTGCCTTTCTCCACTTTGACTAAGCGTCTGTGAAGCTCTTGATACAATTGTTCAACAATTGGCCAGCAACTCGCTTGCCCGTTAATATCTGCGGCTAATGTGGTTTCTACTCCCACCGATTTTCGTTCACGGTGCGGGTTCACTGTGCTGGGATCGATCCCTAAACTGCGTTGCTTAAGTACATGAGCCATTTTTCCGAAACGTTGCTCTAACCAAGGAAGCTCAGTGGCTCGAATATCTTCTCCTGTCATGAGTCCGAGTTGTTGTAATTTACCGAAAGTGACTTTACCAACACCGGGGATTTTATTTAGCGGTAAATTAAACGCAAACTCATCGACTTGATCAGGGGTGATAACGAATTGTCCGTTTGGTTTGTTTAAGTCAGATGCAATTTTAGCCATGAATTTATTAGGTGCAATGCCAGCTGATGCCGTTAAGCCTGTTTCGTCAAGGATATCTTGTCTGATTTGTTGAGCAATTAACGTCGCACTGCCAGAAAATAGCTGACAATCACTCACATCAATATAAGCCTCGTCTAAACTTAAAGACTCAACTAAAGAGCTATAACGTTTAAATATTTCAAACACCTGTGCTGATGCTTCTTTGTACGCTCCCATCCGACCAGGCACAAGTTGTAAGTGCGGGCAAAGCTTTAACGCCAAGGATGTCGCCATAGCACTTCGTACCCCATACTCCCGAGCAATATAATTACACGTAGCAATAACACCACGTCGATCACTCGCTCCACCAATCGCTATTGGCAAGCTGGCTAAAATTGGATTATCACGCATTTCGACCGCAGCAAAAAAACAGTCCATGTCAACGTGAATTATTTTACGCATCGGTAACCATCCCGTTTATAATACCCATCATCAAAAGCCCAATGACATTCATTATAGACAAGTACTGTATATAATAACAGTCACTCTAAGGACATTGTTTCAATAATGAGAAACATTCTATTCATTTTACTTTGCTTAATATCATCGTTTTATAGCACCGCAAAAGATATTGATGTGACTTATCGCATCATTTCATCCGATGACTCTCTAACTAGTGCCGCAAAAAAGAATGTCAATGTCTACCTAAATCAGTTGTCATTTAACCAGAATGAAAGCTTAAGTTTTTGGCGTTTACAAGTCGTAAAACAAGCTACGATTGCATTGCAAGCTTTAGGCTATTATGCAGCGAATATTGAGGTTCAAACCCTAAATCAAGACGACCAGCCCGTAGCCAATATTGATATCAAACAAGGAGAACCAACGTTACTCTCACAAGTTGATTTTCGTTTAATTGGTATTGGGGCACTTGATGATGATTTTAAAAGGCAACAGCAACAGTACCCCTTTGCCGTTGGCAAGCGCATTCATCACGGCAGCTTCGATGATACTAAAGCTCAATTTGCTGATATTGCAGTAAACAAGGGTTATTTTGAAGCCAAGTGGTTAACTAGCGAAGTCATTATTGACATTGAAAAAAATAATGCCCAGCTCAGTCAAATATACGATACAGGCGTGCGTTTTACTTTTGGTGAGATAAAAATCCCTGAACACCACCCTGCACGAGAACTCATATTATCAATGGCTTCTTTTAAGCCAGGTGAACATTACCTAAGTGATACCCTTGCACAGTTTAACTTAGCCCTAAACCAAAGCCGCTATTTTAAGAGTATCCAAGCAATTCCTGAACCACCAAACCTATTAACAAAAACAGTTGATATTAACGTTGCAATTGTGGACAAACCTAAGAATATCGTTGAGTTGACGGCAGGGGTCAGTACAGATTTAAATGGCGATACCGATCTTGGTATGCGGGGAGGTATCAATTGGATAAAACCTTGGCTTAATCGTCGTGGGCACAGTCTCGAAACCAGTCTTGAGCTCACAAAGCAAGAAAAGTCATTGACCGCAAGTTATAAAGTGCCTTATGCCGACCCAAACTATAATTACACTAACTATATTTTGGGCTGGCAACGCTCGGATGTACTGACAAATCCCTATGAGAAGTTCTCTCTGCAATGGCAGCGCCACAAAGCACTAGAAGGTGACTGGCAACGTATTTTATTTCTCAAGCTAGAACGAGAAAATGATCTGACGCTTAACCAACACGATAGTTTAATTTTACCCGGAGTGAGTTACACCCGGACACGCCGCCGAGGAGGATTAGACCCTAGTTGGGGCGACCGTCAAATATACTCTGTTGAGTTTGCTAACGAAGCTTGGGGCTCTTCTGTTGACTTAGCGAAGATATCCATTCGCTCTAATTGGCTCCGCCGCATTAATGGCACTCACCAATTCATATTTAAGTTTGATATTGGTGCAATTGAAGCTTCGTCGATTCATGATGTTCCTCAATCTATGCGTTTTTTTGCAGGAGGTGATGATAATTTACGTGCCTATGACTTTAAATCTATAGCCCCCCTAGCCGAAACAACCAATGGTGATGACAAAGTGGTTCTTGAAGCGCAAGGTGGGTTATACCAAGCGCTAGCCAGCGCTGAATATAGTTACCCAGTCACAGAAAGTTGGCGTCTGGCTGCATTTTATGATGTCGGCACCGTTACTGATGATTTCTCAGAGTCATTAAAATCAGATGTTGGCGTAGGCATTCGCTGGCAAACCCCCGTAGGTCCGATTCGATTAGACTTTGCTTTTGGCTTAACAGAAGATGATCATGACCCTTTTGACAAGCCTTTTAGAATTAGCTTTGCTATAGGGTTAGACTTATGAGCCGTTTATTTTATCGTAAAGTTTTTGCTATCCCATTAAGCCTCATAGTCATTGTGGGTGTCTTACTATTTAGCCATCTTGGTAACAAGCTATTAATCAAAGTGGGCCAAAGTGCCGTATCAGGCTTAACGATTGAGCTTGCTAACGGGAGCTTATTTTTTTCTCCTCGTTTTAACACCATTGAATTTAAGCAACCGAGTCAACATCTACTCATCGAATCATTAGCTATTAACTGGCGTTGGGGCTGTGCATGGGACTCAGCGTTATGCGTTGAGAAATTAAACGCTAAGCGTATCACGCTAACTCAGACAGAAGTGTCAAAAGACGCTCCTCAACACACCAAAGCATTGGAACGAATCACTCTTCCATTTGCCATTGAGTTACAACACTTCTCCTTGGATCATTTTGTATTAGTGGCCCCTCAGCACACGCTGAAAGTTAACCAATTAGCTACGGCAATATCAATGGAAAATTCTAGTGTTGAGGTCAACAGCTTCAGCGTTGATACGGTATATATCACTCAAGCACAGCCCGCTGTTCCCCCGAAAATTAGTACACCTAAACCACCATTGACAACAACCCAGCCTTATCAACTTGTGGACCTTAGTTTTTTGTCTAAACTTAGTATCCCTAGCATCCCATTAGATATAACACTCAACCGAGTATCTGTTCAAAAAATTAACGCGAGCTTGCAGCAACAGCGTCAACCTAGCCCGATTGAACATGAGCTAACGCAATTATCATTACAGGCCACAGTCAACGAGAAGTTAATCAATATAGAGTCTTTTAAAGCCAATCACTCATTAGCAAAGCTAGCACTAAACGCGAAGATAACGCTGGGCCCTTTACTCCCTCATGAATTAGCTATTGATATCCAATCAAAGCAGAAAGTCGAACTTGCTGGTCTGGTGATTAATAAATCAACCTTATCACTACAAAGTAGCGGCCAATTAGATGACTTAACACTAGCCGTGGTAAGCGAAGGCGCTATTTCGAGTAAACTGAATGCTCAAGTCAATTTGCTCAATAAAGCCTTACCATTTACTCTCGATATAGATTGGAAATCAGCTCAAGTACCTTATCTAGAGCAAATGTTAATCATTGATGACGGGCACATTTCAAGTCAGGGAGTACTAGCAAACTTTGATTACAAGGCTAAGGGCGGTATTAATTTTCCACAATTACCCAAGGTTAAATGGCTCATCGCGGGTCAAGGCTCTCCATCAAAGGCAACATTAACCTTAGGCGAGATAACGACACTAGACGGTACAATCTCAGCGGTAGGCCAGTTACAATGGCTGAAGAAATTAAGTTGGAACGGCGAATTAGCACTAAACAATATCTCTCCTCATAAGTACTGGCCACAGCATCAAGGCAAAATTAATGGCGAGATATCCTCTAAATTACTCTTAGAAACAACCGAAGATAAGCCTCACTGGACAGTTGATATAAGCCGATTCGCGCTTAATGGGCACTGGTTAAATAAGCCTCTCGTTGCCACTGGGCAGGCCTTTGGCCGTAGTGCTGTTAAAGCCCCCTATGGCCAATGGCATATTAACCAGTTAATACTAAATGCTGGAAAATCTGAATTAATGTTAGATGGCACTATTGATCAGCAATTCAATATCGCCAGTAAAGTCACTATCGATTCTTTTTCCGATCTCCTTCCTCAACTTGAGGGTTCAGCAAAAGGAACGTTAGCGATTACTGGAGCGATAAGAGCCCCAAAGATAGAACATCAACTCACTGTCGAAGATTTTTCCGATAGTGAAAGTAAGACTACCATCGCGCGTATCGACAGTGAGGGCTTAATCACCCTTGATTCACGTTACCCATTATCAATTACTAGCAAAATCAAAAAACTACGCCTTGGTGACATCACTATTCAATCAGCTGATCTACAACTCAACGGTGACTTAGAGCAGCACCAATTGAGCCTAAAAAGCATTGGAGCTCCTTGGGAGGCTAACCTGCAACTGACAGGTTCAATGGCTGAGCAATGGCAAGGCCAACTTGAGCAGGCCAAGATAAGAACTCCTTTTGCACAATGGCAATTAACTCAATCAACCGCACTTAGCTATTCCATGCTAAACAATATTGTTAATCTATCACAACATTGTTGGCAACAACTGCGAGAGCAAGGAGCCAACATTTGTCTTGATAATGATTTATCTGTTGATGTGAAAAATTTTAAAAGTAACCAGGGTAACATCAGTGTTAATAACTTTTCTTTAGCGCAGATTAACAAACATATTGCCAAAGATATCATTCTTAGTGGCGACGCATCATTAGCGGCACAATTTACCCTGACAAATAAGTCACAGTTTAACCTTACATCGACCATTAATGTCAGTAATGCACTCTTCAGCGCCCAATATCAAGACAACACAATAAAACATCAGTTTAATCAACTCACCACTCAGGTTTTAGTTAATCAACACCTCGCTAATATTATCGTTGATTTGCAGTCAGACACCTTGGGACGCTTTTATACCACATTAATTAGTGACGTTTTTTCTAAAGATCCAACGCTTACCGGACACATTCAAGGTGACGGATTGCAGCTAGCACCTTATCGTTATCTTATTCCGCACATTGAAGCTCTAGATGGTGAAGTCAATATCAATACAGGTTTTACTGGTTCAGTTGAAAGCATGCAACTCTTTGGTAATTTAGCGTTAACAGATATCACCATTAATAGCAGTAAGTTGCCTAGTAATATCTACAAGCTCAACTCTTTAATTGAATTACAAGGTCAGGAAAGTGCTTTTAGTAGTCATTTTGAATTAGGCGATGGCTACGGGTTACTTTCAGGAACTGCAAATTGGGTCGAGTCATTGGAAGCACAAGTATCGCTACGAGGTGAATCATTGTCTCTAGCACCATCAAAAGATATCAATGTAACATTTAGCCCTGATATTCATATTGACCTAGGCACTACTCTGGCCAAAGTGCGTGGTGATATTAATATTGACCAAGGAAACATTAAAATTAAATCATTACCCGCCTCAGCGGTTTCTTTATCGGATGATGTAGTTATCAAATCAAAACAAAAAGAAAAACCCCTTGCGGTTGATTTGGATGTAAATGTATTAATCAACGATAAATTACGTATCGATGCATTCGGTTTAAAGTCATCACTAGCAGGAAAGCTGAATTTAATTCAAAACAAGAATATACCGCTTAATGGCCATGGCGATCTTGCTTTAAGTGACGCTACGTATAAAGCGATGGGGCAAAACCTACTGATTAAGCAAGGTCAGCTCATCTTTACCGGAGTTTTAACCAACCCCATCATCAATATCGAAGCAATTCGGGACCCACAAGATACTAACGATGATGTCATCGCTGGACTTTATGTTAATGGAGATGCAAAAACACCTAAACTCACTATATTTTCAACGCCTGTGATGGCGCAACAAGAAGCCCTATCATACTTAGTTCGAGGCCGCGCGATTAAAAGTAAAGACGGTATTAGTGGCGAAGATATGGCAATTTCAATGCTGCTTAGTAGTGGTATCGGGCAATCACAAGAGCTTGTCGGTGATATTGGTAATAAGTTAGGCATTAGCAATTTGAGCTTAAATACGAGTGGCAGTGGTGAGCAGACCAAAGTTGAAGTAAGTGGTTATATCGGACCAGACTTACAGATCCGCTACGGTGTTGGCGTCTTTGATTCTGAACCAGAAGTAGGTTTGCGCTATGAATTAGCACCACAATTTTTTGTGGAATTCATTCATAACACTCGCCAAGCACTCGACTTCTTATACCAGTTCTCGTTCGACTAAACTCATAGCGCTTTACAATTAACCAGAACGAGTTCTGGTCGGCTTTTTCTTGGTAAATTTACGTTTTCCCTTACGAACAGGCTTAGGCATAGACTTTAAACCTTGAAAGACTGATTTAGAAGTTAACGCTGCCGAGGCCACCAGCGGTGTTAAGCTAGCTTCAAGCGGCTGCATAAATGCTTGATACTGTAATTCTTTTCCAGCAATTGCATTGAGTTTTGACTCCCATAACGCGGTCATATCCGGTGTTGTAGACTCGACAGGTAAAGCTGTGATGAGCGCTACTCCAGCCTCAGTCGCTAAAATTTGCTTCCCCTGCTTATGCAAAAAATGCCGCTTAAAGAGTAATTCGATGATAGAAGCACGGGTTGCCTCTGTTCCTAAACCATCTGTTTCCTTTAAGACTTTCTTAATTTCAGGATCTTGTACGTATCGTGCAATACCTGTCATTGCCGCCAGTAAGGTCGCATCGGTAAAGTGCTTTGGTGGCTCAGTCACCTTATCCAAGACCGAAGATTTCAAACAATGTAATGATTCGCCCTCTTTAAGCTTAGGTAAAAACGATTCATTAGCGTCCAATTTAAATAACACTTTCCACCCTTGTTCAACCACTTGCTTAGCTTTGGCAGTGAATAAACCGCCAGCAATATCAACATCAACTTGTTGTTGTTGGTAATTAAAAGGCGGATAAAACTGAGCTAAATAATGTAGAACAATTAATTGATAAACTTTGTTTTCAGTACCACTTAAGTTAGCTGCTACGTACTTTTTATCTGTTGGGATAATAGCATGATGCGCAGAAACCTTTTTATCATCCCAAGCTTTTGATTTCCTAGTTAGATTTGCATTATCCACAGCATGTGATAAGTCAGGACAATTGTGCTTTATAGACTCACAAACGCGAGTGGCTTCTTTGAAATGTGCAACCGGCAAATGACGGCAATCTGAACGTGGATAAGTAATTAATTGATGCTTTTCATACAAAGCCTGACAAATATCCAGCACTTGCTTAGCGTTTAAGTTAAATTTTTTAGCGGCGTCTATTTGTAAACTAGATAAATTAAAAGGCAACGGTGCGTTTTGACGTTTACTTTGTTCGGTTATTTGTAACACTTTTGCCGCCTGCCCTTGTGTCCGTTCTACCACAGTTTGAGCTAGCTTACGAAATATTACACGGCCCTGATCATCCTGATACTTTTCACAGGCTTTACTAGGTTGCCACTTCGCCTCAAACTCCTCCTGCTGAGTCGTTTGTAATGTGGCCACAACATCATAATAAGGTGTTGGCGTAAACTGTTTAATTTCTTGATCGCGCCGTACCACTAGGCCAAGGACAGGGGTCTGTACTCGCCCCACCGACAAAACACCGTGATAACCCGCTTGCTGACCAATCAAAGTATACGCACGAGTCATGTTCATGCCATAAAGCCAATCTGCTCGAGAGCGAGCTAACGCAGAAGCAGATAACGGGCGAAACGTCTTATTACTTTGCAAGTTAACCAAGGCCTTTTTTACTGCAGCAATGTTTAAGTCACTAATAAGTAAACGTTGAACACTATCAAATTTAACACCTTTAACCCCAAGGTAACTGATAACTTCATCAACCAATAACTGCCCTTCACGATCAGGATCGCCCGCGTTAACCAAGTGACTAGCTTGCTTTACTAACTTACGTAGCACTGCTAATTGCTTTTTGGTTTGAGCTTTTGGTATCAGTTTCCACTGTTCGGGGATGATTGGTAGGTCAGCAAACTGCCATTTCTTATAGCGGTCGTCATACTTATCTGGCTCTGCTTGCTCAAGCAAATGACCAATACACCAGCTCACGACATCGCCATTGTCTAAGGTAATAAAGCCATCACCTTTTTTCTGTTTAGACGACAGGCCATTGGCGATAGCACGCCCAAGACTGGGTTTCTCAGCAATATAAAGAATCATTGGTCAATAAGTTAACTGTATAAAAGACCAGTAGTGTAACAGTCGAGTCAGTAAATAACAAAAAACATTTTGTTAAATCATCGTTAACAGTGTGCTAAACAAAAACAGCTAGAGCACTATTTTTTGCGAGCTTGCTTAGATACACCAAACTAACAACGTGACCGCCTTCACACTATTAATAATAAGTATCTTTAATCAAGTGTTTGATTTTTTATCTTAAAGCCATACCAAAAAAGCTGACACAACTGACAGGTTATTATCTAAGCACATGTAATAAGTATAATTATAAAATATCCACTACATTTATCCCCGTCTTTTCACTCTCTTAAGTTGCATAAAAAAAATGCAAAACCTGTGACATACAACTGTCATAAAAGTTCGATATTTTATGAGAAATATTTATAATCTCGCTTAGAAAAACTTCACTTTGTTAATTTTTTTAACAGCGTTTAACACCAAGGAACTATTCTATAATGAATAATTTACTGAAAAAAACTGCTGCAGCTAGTGCCGTTGCAGTCGCTTTAAGTCTTGCAACCCCAGCATTTGCTGCTGACACATCATCAGCTGTGCGTGGTAAAGTTGTTACTCAAGCTGGTCAACCGCTTGCTAACACGAAAATCACCATCATCCACGTACCAACAGGTGCTAAGCGTGTAATTGAAACTAATGCAGAAGGTAATTATTCTGCATCAGGTTTGAAAGTTGGTGGCCCTTACAAAATCGAAATCGATTCAGAGACTTACCAAGACCAAACGTTAACTGATGTTTACCTTCAATTAGGTGAAGTAAGAAAACTTACAACAGCACTTTCAATGAACGATGTTGAGCGTATCGCGGTAACGGGTTCAGTCATTGCTGAAACAGCTCCGGGTAGCTCAAGTTACTTCGGTCAAGACGCCATTGCTGGTGCATCAAGCTTAACACGTGACATCAAAGACGTTGTTCGTGCTAATCCACTTGTTACTATCTTACCTGGTTCTGACCGTGAAATGAGTGTTGCGGGTATGAACCCGAAATTTAACTCTATCACTGTTGATGGCATCAGCCAAAACGATGATTTTGGTCTAAACGGTGGTGGTTACCCAACACAGCGTTCGCCAATCCCATTTGACGCACTAGATCAAGTAACAGTTGATGTTGCCCCATTTAACGCGGGTGTATCTGGTTTCAGTGGCGCATTAATCAACTCAGTATTCAAGTCAGGTACGAATGAGTTTAAAGGTGGTTTCTTCTACGAAACACTTAATGATGACATGGCTGGCACACCTGAAACAGTTAAAAATGGAAAGCGCGTTGAAGTTCCTCAACCATTTGATGAAACAACTTACGGTGTTAGCCTTGGCGGTCCATTAATTGAAGACACATTATTCTTTTTCACGTCTTATGAAAAGTACGACGCCCCTAAAAGTGTAGAGTGGGGACCAGCAGGATCAGGTACGCCAAACGAGACAGATGCAACTCTTGAAGAGTTAGCTGAAATTCGTGAAATCGCTAGTAGCGTATATGGTTTAAACGATTTAGGTGATTGGGCAGTAACACCCGTTGAAGAAGATGAAAAGTTAGTTGCTAAAATCGATTGGAACATCAACGATGAGCACCGCGCATCTTTCACGTACCAATATAACAAAGGGAACCGTACCCGTAATACAAGTGATAGAGAAAATGAATTACGTTTATCTTCACATTGGTACAATAAATCAGAAGAGTTAAATAACTTCGCAGTTAAAGTGTACTCAGATTGGTCTGATGATTTATCTACAGAAATCAGCATCACACAAAAGAGTGTAAAGACTTTACAAGACTCGTTCGATATGGGCATGGCTGATGTAACGATTGAAAACTTAAAGAGTGGTGGTGACATCGCTTTTGGTCCTGATCAATACCGCCACGCTAACTACCTTGAAAATGACACTTTCACGTTCAAATTTGATGCAACTTACCTAACAGGTGATCACAGCATTAAATTCGGTACTGATTACACAAACATCGATATCTTCAACCTATTTGTCCACTCATCTAAGGGTGTGATAGTTTTTGACGGTATTGATGCATTCCGCGAAGGTAATGTTGAAGAATATTTCTACCAAAATGGTACAAATAATGATGCTAATAACGCTGCTGCTGACTTTAACCGTGAATCTTTAGCCTTATATATCCACGATACTTGGGCATACAACGACGATCTAACCCTTGATTTCGGTCTCCGTTACGAAGTGTTAGGTTCTGATGACAAACCTCTTTACAATGCGAACTCAGAAGCGCGTACAGGTTATGACAACACTGAATCATTAGACGGTATTGATATCTTCCTACCGCGCGTTGGTTTTAACTACATGGTCAATGATGACTTGACTATCCGTGGTGGTGTGGGTCGCTTCTCTGGTGGCTCACCAAATGTTTGGATTTCAAATGCTTATTCAAATAATGGTGTTAACGTAGGTGTATTCGAAAAAGAAGACTTTGAAACATCACCAACTCCTAATAACAACATTATTACTAGTATTCATGAAGAAGGAATTGATAAACTCAATGGCGCAGTAGCTGAAGGTGATGTTAACTTAACAGACCCTGACTTTAAACTTCCTTCCGATTGGCGCTACCAATTAGCTGCTGACTACCTACTTGATATTCCGGGTGTTGGTGAAGATTTTTCTTTCTCTGCTGAAGCTATCTACGTACAAAAGATCGATCAGCAATGGTGGGTTGATGCTTCATTACTAGAATCTGATAAAACAGGTACTACAGCTGATGGCGGTTTAAACCTTTATGAAGGTGATGAAAGACGTTATGACTTAATGCTAACCAACTCTGATAAAGATGGTAGATCACTAATCTTATCTACCTCGTTAGCTAAAGCGTTTGATAACGGCTTTAAGTTCTCTGCCTCTTACACTAACCAAGACATCACTGAAGCACACGGTGGTTCTAGCTCAACGGCTCGTTCTAACTATCGTTACAATGTTGGCTTAAACCGTAATGAAGCTTATGTTGGTGCTGCAAACTATGAAATCGAACATAGCTTCAAGCTTATCCTTGGTTATGAAACTGAATTATTTGACGGTTATGCAACAAACTTCGATGTATTCTTCGAGCGTCGCTCTGGTAAGCCATTCTCTTATACAACCAATTTCAACCGTTTCACTACTGACCGTAACACCCCTGACGAGAAGAAATGGAATAGCCCATGGGATCTAATCAGCCCAGGTCTGTTTGGTGGCAACTACCTTCCATATATCCCTACTGCGGGTGATGAGAATGTTATCTACACTGGCAATACTACTGAAGCTGAAGTATTAGCCCGCATCGAAGAAGCAGGCCTTTCGGGTTACGCTGGTGGTTATGCGCCTAAGAATACGTTTACGACACCTTGGGTTAACACACTTGATTTAACAGTTCGTCAAGAAATCCCAGGTTTAATGGAAGGTCATAAAGGTTCATTATACTTCACTGTTGATAACCTACTGAATCTAATCGATAGCTCACAAGGTAAAACGTACGTCAATGATTTTGGCACTTCGCGTTTATACACTGCGACTATCGACCCAGATACAAGCAAATACGTGATTGACGGTGTTAAAAACGACTCGCACTCATTTGAACCGCTAGAGTCTACATGGCGTATCAAAGTTGGTGTTAGCTACAAGTTCTAATCGAACTTAGCTAAAAACGACTAAACACGTTAAAATGCCAGTCTTATGACTGGCATTTTTATGTTCATACCTATTACTTTTTACAGGATTTTTCATGGTAAAAGTTATCTTATCAATGCTCTCTTTAATCACGTTAGCGGGGTGTAATATGACCACTAGCTCAAATAATCAAGCTAACAGCTTTACAGCAATCAAAGTCGCCAGTTTCAATGTCAGCATGGACGCGAGCAACTATGTTGGCCGTGATATGAGCAAAGCCAACAATCAAGTTTTACGCAATCAATTAAAAAACAACAACCAACAAATTAAAAACATCAGTGAGATCATTCAGCGCACTCGTCCTGATATCATTTTGCTCAATGAGTTTGATTACATCGACGATCCAAGCCAAGGCATTGAGCGTTTTATCAAACAGTATCTTAATGTGGCTCAGCACCCTTCGGTAAATGCCATTGACTACCCTTATTATTATTACGCGCCAGTCAATACAGGTAAACCAAGCCCATATGACTTAACCGGTGACGGAAAAGCAACAGGCAAGCAAGGTGATGCATGGGGCTTTGGCTTCTTTGAAGGGCAATATGGTATGGTGTTATTGTCAAAGTACCCTATCGATGTGAACGCGATACGTACTTTCCAACACTTTAAATGGAAGGATATGCCAAACGCACTTCGCCCGATAAATCCAGCAACAGGGGAGTTCTTTTATAACGATGAAGTGTGGCAACAATTTCCATTATCATCAAAGTCACACTGGGATATTCCCGTTGATATCAATGGTAAAACGATTCACATTTTAGCATCACACCCGACCCCACCGGTGTTTGATGGACCAGAAGATAGAAATGGTAAACGCAACCATGATGAAGTACGTTTTTGGCACGACTACATTAGCCCGCAACAGGCTGACTATATTTATGACGACCAAGGTGTTTTCGGTGGTCTAGCAGACAAGCAGCGTTTTATTATCATGGGCGATCAAAACGCATCCAAAGATGAAGGAAATTCATTAAAAGAAGCAATCACGGCATTATTAACCAACCCGTTGGTCAATGATGCGAAAATCCCCCAAAGCATTGGCGCAAGTCAAAACAAGCAAGCAAACCCAATAGCTAAATTTCATACCGCCTATTGGGGAATACGAGCTGACTATGTATTGCCATCACAATACGGCTTAGAGGTGTTAGCGAATGGGGTTTTCTGGCCACAAAAAAACCAAGAAACATATCGCTTGATTAAAGATCGTAAGGCATCTTCGGATCATCGGTTAGTCTGGAGTGAGCTAACCGTTAAATAACGGACGGTAACTCTCCGTAAGACGAATAGCCAAACGGTCACTTCACATTGAAGTGACCGCTTTTACTTATGCCTCTCGCCATCGGCACCTTGATATGATGCTACTCAAGGCCCCGACTTTTTACTGAGAATGTAAAAACGAGATTCCGGCTAAAAGCATGCCGGAACGACGAATTAGAGGCTAAACCACAGCTTATTCAGCGTCGACTCGACCGCTTACGTACTCTATTGGGTTCAGTTCTATGTCCTGCCAACCTAACTTGTCACAGGTTTGTGTAAAATCTGTACCAAGGGGGGCGACAATCTTTATGCATTGTTGTGTAATAGGGTGAACAAATTGTAATTGCGCAGCATGAAGCATTAACCGCATATCACCAAAGTGTTGCTTAAAGTATTTATTTTGTTTGCCATCACCATGGGTGGTATCACCAATAATCGGGTGACGAAGGTGTGCCAAATGACGGCGCAGTTGATGCTTGCGTCCAGTTTGAGGTTTTAACGCGACTAAACTATAGCGTGCCGCTGGATACTTACCAATAGGCTCAGGATATTCGCTGAGAGCGACATTTGCCCAATCTGTTACCGCATCTTGCGCTTCTTTATCTTGCTGGGCTTTTTTATCAACAATTTTATCGAGGATTTCTTTTAACGGGTAGTCCAAACGGTCACTACCTTCAAGGTAGCCTCGCACCATCGCTAAATAACCTTTGACGACTCGACGTTCGCTAAATAACTCACTCAGTTGACGCGCGACTTCACTCGATAATGCAAACAGCAACACCCCAGAGGTTGGTCGGTCAAGGCGGTGAATTGGATAAACATACTGACCAAGTTGATCCCTTAAAAGCTGCATCGCAAAGTATTTTTCTTTACGTGCTAAGTAACTTTTGTGGACTAACAACCCGGCAGGCTTATTAATCGCGACCATATATTGGTCTTGATAAATAATTTCTAATGGCTCAAACATCGCTTAAGTCTAACTTAGTTAATCGTTGCATTAAATTGAGCATCAAGCTCAGCAATCAACTTAAGCAACGGGGTGGTGTTCTGCGCTACTCCTTTAAACGATTCTTCAGCCATCGGTAAGATTAGAAACTCTGTCGGTAGAGGCATATTTGAATCAATCAGCATCTGCATTTTTGGTAATAAAATAAACTCTAACCACTGCGCAAAAGTCAGCGTATCACAGCAAAAAGGTTCACTACTCTCTAGTGCCGCTTTATCTGGCGAAGTGCTTTGCCATAAATCAATACGGACCATTTCTTGGTTTATTTGTTCTAATAAGACACTGACTTGTTGTGCGTCGCTCATCGCTACTACCTGCTGAGAAAAATTGTCCTCATCATACGCAAAAATATTGCCAATACCAATACATAACAATGATTGCTACAATAGCGAAAATTTTTTTGTAGGGTAAACATCTTGGACCAATTTAATACATTAAGTGAATTCTTACTTCAAGCAGGGACTCAATATCGCGTGTTTGATATGGGGCGTCGAGTACAAAAGATTTCAACCGACCTTTTTAGTGATTTTGAACATGCTGTTGCTCCCTACCCTTACCCACTGCAACAGCACGCTTGGTTGGCTGTTCTCTTTTGGAATAAACAACAAAGCCAAGAACACTATGTGTGGTTTTTAAAGTTGCCATTAGATGAGCGAGGATTATTAGAACAGGCATCTCGTAATCAGTTCCTTGAACTCGTCGTCAATGCGTTAGGTAAGTCGATGAATAAAGAACCGGATCAAGAGCAACAATCCGCGTTAGATCACAACCCAATCATCTTTAAGCCTTCTGAACAAAAACTTGCTGCATTTACTAGCCAAGTGCGCCAAGTCATGAAGTTGGCGCCAAGTAGTTATATGACCCCAGCGCTTGATTATTTAAATACGCCAGAACAACATAGTCAATGGCAAGAAATCGGTTATCAAGGCTTAGCGGACATTGCGAGCAAAGCCGATGACCCTTTGTTTAACCAAGCAATTGTTAATGCACTGCCGGTTCTCCCATCGCAAACATTTTGTGCGTTATGCTGTAGTTTAGAAAACATTGCCATAGACACTGCAATTGCAGATGTGTTGTTAAACCAACTCAAACAAGCGATAAACGAGAGTGACTTAAATCACGTCATTCATGCTGCACGCGCTCTATCACACGCCAAAGGGCCTGGTTTTCAACAACAAGCGCTCGATGCACTCTATTCTAGTGAATTAATAAAAACTGAACGTGACATTGTGGTTATTATCGCAGGTCGTTACTGGCAATTAATCACCACAGAAGACAGTGCGCTGTTATTTTTAGAAGCTGTGGCCACCCTCAATGTTGAGCAAGATATATTTAATCAACTATTCTCTGATGTCGTGGGTATACCAACATCAAGAACAGCAATGCTCAGTGCACTACGCAACCCACAACGTAGTGAAAAATTAGCCCACTATATTGCAAAACTAATTTCAGGATAATTATGGCTCTGCTTGAAATTTTATCGTTACTAGTCTTAATCACTGTAGTTTGGCTTTTTTGGCAAACAAGGGTGATGGCAGAAATCGTCAAAACGGCAATCACTGACTATTGTGAGCAACATAATTTACAGTTGCTCGCTGTTGCTAGGCTGAAGTTAAAACCATCACGAAACAGTCATGGGCGCTTTTGCTGGCAAGCAAAGTACCAGTTTGAGTTTAGTAGTGACGGTGAGAGTTATTACATTGGTTATGCGGTGATCAATGGTAAGCAGATATTAAATATCGAGACGCCAGCTTATCGCCAAGGCTAATCTCTAGAACAATTGACTGATGTGTTTTTAATGTGACCTTATGGCTCTTTTTCAGGGTCTCATTTAGAACTAGATAATGCTCTAAGTTCCTTAGAAAAGCAAAAGGGTATAACGTTAGCACGATATACCCTCTCTAATTTAGTACGATTTTCAACATATTACGCACCATCCTTTATTTGGTCACTCCATAGAACCTTCCCTTCACTCGGTCCTTAAGCAATCCCCTTAGTTTTCCATAACTGTGTCCATTAGCCAGTTCGCAAAATGACCAATCGTATATCCTATACAGCAGCATCCGACTGCTCAGTTTATCTAAACTGCCCGTTCATCCATGAGGCAACCATCCTAGCTACCTTACTATCCCTCGTTTTATCCATCCATAGCCGTATCTAAAAAGTCCATCAGATGCGGTAGCATTCCTATGCTAATCCTTAATCTTCCTTGTGATAACTATCCTAGTTATCCTGCTAATTCCATTTCCTACCATCCAGTGGTGATGATATCCATCTAAGTAATTTCATTCCCGATATTACTGTTGCTCTGCCTGAGCCTGTCCTTGTTCTTCCTTGAGATAGCTATCCTCGCTATCTAACCAATCCTTTAGCGCATCATCCTGATGCTATAATCCATTTCAGTAATTTCATTCCTCGATATTACTGTTACTCTACCTGAGCCTGTCCTTGTTCTT
>PIZK01000010.1:0-53181 GCA_002835545.1 Alteromonadales bacterium alter-6D02 | reverse complement strand
TAGCTATCCTCGCTATCTAACTAATCCTTTAGCGCATCATCCTAATGCTATAGTCCATTTCAGTAATTTCATTCCTCGATATTACTGTTGCTCTGCCTGAGCCTGTCCTAATTATCCTTTAGCAATCATCCTGAATGCTAACACCCAAATCCGTGGGCTAATCCCTTTATCAAACACATCAAGATAAAAATAAGGGGTCAATCTTAACATTAGCTACAAATGTTTGGGTTCCTTGTGAGAAGTGCGCTGCACTCCCTAACCACATGACAAATTATCATGTAATCTCCTCACCAAAACAATGTCCCCAAACTAAAAACTCTCACAGAGCAAAAGTTAAACAACCACCTGGAGATCTATAAATAACTGATACTAAAGGGTTAAGATAAAAGTCTTATACTTATCTTAGGAGTTTTCGCCACGCAAACTTACAGCTTTGTGAGATATCTCTTACAAGCCTTCTGCCAATTAACTACTAAGGATATTTTATACACCTTTTCATTGAAGATGAGATTCTCACTCTTTAATGGGCTAGAAAGCCCAAGGGGGCAGTTAATCAGAGGGGTGCTGCTTAAAAAGTAATGCGCTGAAATGATGTACAGAATCTGTATCAGCTTAAGCGAACAACAACCACGTTCACTGAACTTGACGTGTCATCGAACAGAACACTCCACACTACCAATGAAATTAAATATGGCATTTCTTCTATGCATTGGTAATGCCTTAAATAGAAGAAAGAAGTCAATAGGTATTGGAGCCATTTGTTCTGCTGGCCGCACATTTTGGCACCAAAATGTATTAACTTAAAATAGTGATATCAATGTCGCATCTATAATTACAAATTCAATAAAATAAAAGGCTATGTCTTAGTTAACTGTTGTAGATATTTTTGTTTTTATTCAATGCATTAAATGTAACAGGCGACTCTTGTGCGTGAGGCATACTCTGGTATTAATTGCTTTTAACGGAAAGCTATTAAGAGAAAAATTTAAGGGTGAGTCTTTCATTTAAAGATCAGCAATTAAATGACGGGGCATCTTTGTTAATAACATTCATGTTATTAACCCTATAGACTACCAACATGCCTATACATCGAGGTTTTTAGTAATAATGTGTAAAGTCTAGTTGCAGTCAAGGTGACAAAATAATAGGATGGCGCATGTATCATTTTTCAAGCCTCGAGACACTATATGTTTAAACTACTCAAAGCATTACCTATTGCGTTACTTTTTATTTTTTCACCATTATCACAGGCACAAACAGGCTATATTTCTGATAATGTATTCATCTATATTCATTCTGGGCCAAGTGAGAATTTCAGAATTATAGGTAGCGTGCCTGCTGGTACAGAAATAGAAATTATCGAGCAATCAAAAGATCAAAAATTCACAAAGATTATTGATAATAAAAAACGTACTGGCTGGGTTCAATCGCAATTTACTTCAACTCAACAAAGCCTAAAAATTAAATATGAGCAGCTTAAGCAGCAATTAGCTTCAGAGCAATCAAAAAACCAAGCGCTAAATAGTAACTCAGCTAGTTTTACTCAACAGCGCAATCAGCTGAACAGCCGCATCGATCAACTGAGCCAAGAGTTACAAGAAGCAAACCAAGCTAAGGAGCAAGCGCTTGCCCAACTTGTTGGTGAAGACGAAGATATAAAGATTAAGTGGTTAGTCAATGGCGGTCTCCTTGCAGGTATTAGTATGCTCATTGGTATTATCATCACTTACTTACCAAGCAAGAAAAAGAAAAAAGGGAACTGGGCATAAAGCCTTCTTGTCTCACTAGCTTATTCATACGCCACTGAACTCCCCCTCTGTGGCGTACTATAACAATACATATCTTCACTATTCATTTTTTATCCACCGTAAATAATTGAACTAAATGTATCTATTTTGTAACAGGATATATTCATTTATCCTACCTGTGATAGAATCACTCTAATATAAAAATAAAATGCTATGGTTAAAGCTAGAACTGTTTGAGTAGTTTGCTTGTAAAACTATTCATTTATCTACTTACCATTAGCAATAACCAATAAATAAGCTGTACAGGTCTGTATGACGATACCTATTCTAATTTGTGACGATTCAAGTTTCGCACGAAAACAAATGGCTCGAGCTCTCCCACCCAATTGGGATGTTTCTATCTCTTTTGCAGAGCACGGTGAGGAAGCGATTGAAGCAATCAAAGCTGGCAAAGGGGATATATTATTTCTCGATTTGAATATGCCAGTGCTAGATGGCTATGGCACGCTAGAAGTCATTCAAGCGCAGGACTTACCCACACTCACGATTGTTGTTTCGGGTGATATTCAGCCAGAAGCTCATAAACGTGTAAAATCACTCGGTGCATTAGACTTCATAAAAAAACCCACGGACAAACAAAAAGTTAAAGATTTGTTAACCAGTTATGGTATTTTACGTGAAGAAGATCTGGTTGCTAGTGAATTACTCAATGAGAATGAAACCTTTGTCGAGGAAGATGATAGCGACAAAATTAGAGTATCAGATAACAACGAGATACAACTCGATCCATACCAAGAGGTCGCCAATGTTGCTATGGGGCGTGCTGGTGACCTATTAGCGCGAGTACTTAACGTAACTGTTACTTTGCCTATTCCTAAGGTTAACGTACTTGCTTCCAGCGAACTGCACATGATGCTTAAGGCAACTGATGAAACCAGTTCAATTTCAGCGGTCTGTCAGGGGTATATTGGTTCAGGTATTTCAGGTGAAGCGCTGATCTTGTTTTACGACTCCGCTTTTGACGATTTAGCTAAATTAATGGAGTATGAAGGTGAGCTCACTGAGTCAGCACAAAGAGAAATGTTAGTTGACCTATCTAATATTTTGATTGGTGCATTCCTTAAAGGGTTCTCAGACCAACTCGATCTATCATTTAGTCAATCACACCCTGAGTTACTTGGCTTGCACCGTAATATAAATGATTTGATTTATTCTGATACACGTAATTGGCAGGACATTCTTGCCATTGAAATCAATTACTCGATAGAGGAATATAATCTTGAGTGTGACCTTATTGTACTAATAACTCAAGACTCATTACCCATCTTAAATAACAAACTCATTTACCTTTTAGACGAGCAAAATGCATGAGCGGATTAGATTTTAAAGAAGTCCACTGGATGCTCAGTGTTATTAACAGCATTGATGTGGGCATGGTGGTTATCGATAATAATTACGACGTAGAATCATGGAATGGCTTCATGGTACACCACAGTAATATTGACGCTGCAGATGCGAAGGGAAAGAATCTTTTTGATTTATTTCCCGAGCTCGATAAAAAGTGGTTTATGCGTAAAGTGGAATCGGTTAAAACCATCGAAAACCAATCGTTTATTACTTGGGAACAGCGTCCTTATATTTTCCCTTTTAAGAACTACCGTCCGATAACTGGTACCGTTGAGTACATGTATCAAAACGTAACTATCATTCCGTTACCTTCATTGACTGGGGATATTGAGCAAATTAGCTTAACTATTTATGATGTTACAGATGTTGCAACTAATCGGATGGCGCTTCAACAAGCGAATGACCGTTTAGAAATACTCAGTGACACTGACCCTTTGACCAAGATTCATAACCGCGGATTTCTAGAAAAGTCTTTGCATAATGTTTTTGCTAACTTTAACCGAAATAATATAATTAGCTCTTTAGTGATGCTGGATATTGACCACTTTAAAGCAATTAATGATCAATATGGTCACCCCGCTGGGGACGCTGTTTTAAAGCAGCTGGCGTCGATCTTAAAAGAATCGATTCGTGATACTGATATTTTGGCGCGTTTTGGCGGTGAAGAATTCTCTATTGTGCTTGCTCATTCAACGAGTTCGGAGTCATTAAACTTTATCGAGCGTATTCGTCTGGCAATCGAACAAGCCGAGTTCCGCTACCAAGATACAACAATTCAAGTCACAGTGAGTTTTGGCATTGCTCAAACAGCAAAAGCCTTTAAAACAGTCAATGCTTGGCTTGAAGCTTCAGATAAAGCCTTGTATGAAGCAAAAGAAAAAGGCAGAAACCAAGGGATAATTTTCGACAATTAACCCGTCGAGTATTGGCTCTGTACTTGTTGCTCGATCAGTAAAAATATTTCAACAATATTGCGACTGATTTGTGAAAACTGTTGTTTAAGAATTTTATCGGGGCTATCACTAGGTAAATGGTAGTCTCGGTGATCTGCGCCTCCGACAAATAAAAAATCAATGTCTTTCTTGGCAAAAGCCCAGTGGTCACTCGCTCTTAAATAATCAACCTGCCTTCCCGTGACTTTATCTCGGTGAAAGCGCCGATGAACACTACAAATAGTTGCAATGGCAAAGATTTGTTGGCTTAAATCCGCTTGCTTACCTGTCGAGCTTAAAAAATACATCCGTTTAGCCCGCCCGAGCATATCTAGGTTGTAATTAAACACGATTTCATGCTCGATATTAACCCCCTGATTTAACAATGCCTTGGCCCCTAACAACCCCTTCTCTTCGGCATCAGTGGCAACAAAGAGCACTGAAGTTCTTGGCGGATTATCGACTAAGGCTCTTGCTAAAGCCAACATCGCAGCAACACCTGTTGCATTATCATCAGCGCCTAAGTAGATTCTTCCAGCACGCTCACCTAAGTGATCATAATGTGCGGTGACTACGATGATTTTGTTTGGGAGTGTACTCCCCTTAAGTAAAGCAACCACATTAACCCCTCTTTCACCATTAGGTAGGTCAAACGGTTGCTCATAATTAGAAAAGTAAGCAGGGATTGATAAATGTTTAAATCGTTCAATAATATGCTTCCTAGCCAGCACACTACCCTCGGTTCCCGCTTTACGGCCTGCCATGAGTGGTGCTGATAACAACTCCACATCTCTGGCTAGCTCGTGATTGATGACCACAGGGAGATGCTCGGTCAAACAGCTAATGTTTTGTTTTGTTGTACAAGCAGTCAATAACAGAATAACGGCTATTAGGATTAATTGTTGTTTCAAAGTAACTCCAAATGATCAATAAAATTCTCAATTGCTCCAATAACTCCTTCATTGGTACTCACGCTTAATTATCGTTATACTTACGTTTTTATAATTAGATAACGCTTATGAAGCTCGTTAACCGTATTTCACTTATTATTACGCCAAAACAACCCATGTATCAATGGTTGCAACAAGTCGCAGCCGAAGAAGTTACTTCGCTGGAAGAGTTACAGCTTGAATCAAGCTGCTACTTACTCGATGAACCCACCGACGAAATTGCTATTTCACCGCTAAAACAGCAATTAGTTGAGCAGCATTATCGGATGATTTGGCAAAGTGAGCTCGAGGTTTGGGATGAATTTTTAGATCAAGCCCCAGAACTAAAAGACCTCGCAATGTTTCTAGAATGGTTTGATGTCAAATTTTCAGGCCTAACATTTGACCTTGCGAGTAATAATCTAATGGTAGCAAACACACAATAGTGCTTTTCTAAAGGTGCAGTTAACACCTGCGCCAATTATTAACAATCTATCTTATAAGTAAAAATTCTTGCCCCATTACTATAGTCGTGGCAAATTAATAAGATTAAATACCGTTGTTGTAATAATTTCATGAATATTGAGTCTCTATGGGATCAGATCGTTACCCAAGCAGAACAGGCGATCGCCGATGAACCGCTGCTAACAAACCTTTATCGCCGTCATATTACTGACCATAACTCATTGTCTTCGGCCATCAGCAATATTCTATCCAGTAAATTGTATGATACGTATATGCCTGCGAGCTCACTCGAGCAATTATTTAATGAGGCCTTTAATGATTCACCCCAAGCAATTAGTGCGACTGCGCGTGATATTGAAGCCGTTAGAGAACGCGATCCCGCCATTCAAAGTTACCCAGAAGTGCTATTGCACTTAAAAGGGTTTATGGCTTTACAAAGTTACCGTGTTGCACACCACCTGTGGCAAAATAATCGCCATCAACTGGCACTCTACGTGCAAAGTCGTATTTCAGAAACATTTGATGTTGATATACACCCTGCTGCCTGTGTTGGCAAAGGGGTCATGCTTGACCATGCCAATGGCATTGTTATTGGTGAAACCAGTGTCATTGAAGATAACGTTTCAATTTTGCAAGGGGTTACACTCGGTGGTACAGGTAAAGAATCAGGGGATCGTCATCCAAAGGTTCGAGCTGGAGTGCTCATTGGCGCGGGTTCAAAAATTTTGGGCAACATTGAAATAGGTCAAGGCGCTAAGATTGGTGCAGGTAGCGTTGTTCTTAAAGCTGTCGCTCCACACACCACCGTTGCAGGTGTTCCGGCCAAGCAAATAGGCTCTCCAGAAAGTATTATGCCGGCACTAGATATGTGCCAAAATTTAGAGAAAGAGCTAGCTAGTGATGGTAAAACACCACATATTTTGGATTTTAATATTTAATAGTCCACGCTCTTTTAATGATTAAGCTGACACACAACATAGCCCTAAATCAATGATATCAGGGCTATGGCGCTCTATCATACCAACACCCTAATTAAGCAAGGTTAACATTGGCATTAATATATCAGGCAAATCATCAACACTTTTCTGCCTTGATAAACGATCTAATGCTACGTACAACGCTTTTTTATCACTAGTGGACAGTTGTTCAATCAAGTCACTTACTGTAAGCTCATCAATACTCATCCGGTCACGTTGAGCGTGATTGCGTCGATGCAAGATTTTATAACTATGTAAGAAACGCCCAAGTACAACATAAGGAAAGTTTTTATTTTTGATTGGCCCAACGCGCGCTTCATAACCACCTAAAGGGAGCCCTTTAATCTTCGATTGGGCGAGTTTATCAGCCCCAAACCAAGCAGCGCTTGATCCCAAAGCACCTCCCCCCAATGCTCCTAGCATGAAAGAATGACCTGCAACGGCTAAATCTAATGCCCCACCAGCGGCTGCACCAGCAATACCGGCAACACTCGCTAATTGTTTTCGGTCTAAGCCCCAGCCATACCACTTTTCGGTGTCGAACAAATCATCTGGCAATGATAATTCAGTTGTATCTCTTTCAAGGTGGTGATGACGGTATAGCAATTGCAATTCATCATGGGCGGTTAACTCTCGTTGCCTCATCCATTGGTAATATTGTTGCTCTAACATCAATTGCAGAGAAGTTGCCTGTGTTTTACTCAACACTTTTTGATGCAACTGATACTGTGTTAGTTCTTCAAGCATTTTACTGGCGATAAAACAGCTTTGATATTTTTGCCGTGTCACCTCTCCCTTAAACGCGGTTATTAAACGCGTTAATGACGATGACCACGGTTGATGGATCGCCGAAAAAGCTTCAAGCAAGTCAATATGATGCTCAATCTCCGCTTTAACAGCATCAAATACTCGAACCACACTAAAATATTGTCCTAGCGCTTTGGTCCAATTATCGACGTAATCGCTATTGGCTATCGGGTTAATTAACGCCATGCTAGGCTGACCAGTCCAGCGTAAAATTTCCATTTCCGCTTCATATTCCGCACTATAAGGACGAGACCCATCAACTACATATAAGATAGCTGCCCCAGCCATAATCGGCCGTAAAAGCTCAATTTCATCTTTGAATTGTTGACCGCAATCAGAGTCCTCTAAGAATTGTTGAATACGTTCACCACGCTTATCAGCATCGGGATTAGTCCGATTAAGCCAAGCCAACACTTTTCTTGGTCGTTGAAACCCTGGGGTATCAATCAGTTGATAGCTTTCATTGCCGACTTCAATATCAAAACTCTCTGAGACCACGGTCGTGCCGCTTTGCATTGATATTGCCACACGGTCATCTCTTGCTAAAGTCGAAACAATAGACGACTTACCTTTATTTGGGTGCCCAACTACGGCAAAGCTTGGTTTCATGTTAATTCCTTATCAACAAACAACGTCCAATTTTCCAGTGGGTGACAAAAACGTCGCCACTCATCCAAGTAGTGGGGGCTAATTGATTGCCATTGTTCTTCTTTAAAATCAATTGGCATAATGACACCACGCCCTTGTAGTAAAAAGTCTTTTAATTCACCCATCGGGGGTTCCCACGCGGCAACAATTACGAGCTGCTCTTTATCGTCCGCTCTCGCTTTTTCTTCATCGGTTTCACTGCCATGGAAGCCTACATGAAATAAATTATCCGCTGGGGGAAACTTGTCTTTCACTTGCATAAGTAGAGCATCCGGTACTTGCGACCAACACACAAGATTAAATGAGTCGAATAAAGGTCGCTCTGATGAGGCATTCGTTAACTGCGGCTTTGCTGGCTGCGGGTTCAATAAAGGCGCAGGTGTTGTTACTGTTTGTTGCTGAGCTTTATGTGCCTTAGAGAATGTCAGTGAAAGCCAACACAAGGCAATTAAACGTGGGATGATTGCATAACATAGTTGGGCAGCCAATAGGAACTGCCACCATTGGCCATAGTCGACGCTACTAGTTAGGTTATCATGATTAATACGCTGCTCTTGTGTTAACTCAAGCACCTCTTTAGTTGGCAGTGCAATATCAAGATATGTCCATGGCATTGCTATTGCGGCGAGCACAGGGTAAATATGCTCGGCTGTTAATAATGTTGAACGCCAGACAAATGAAACATCACTGAACAACAATACAAAGATAAACGCGAATAAACACCCACCGCTAAAGGCTAACGAGAGTTTCTGACTTTGCAGTTTTAACCATGGGGTGAGCAATTGTTGTTGTTTTAATTGTTGCACTGAGATAAGCCACTCTCTAGGCCAAATAGGTAGTGCTAAACTAAAGCGTAACGATAGACTTTTTGGCGAAGCCGTTGGCAATAAAGTAAATATCAATAGACCACAAGAAAGCAGCGGCCACAGCACAAATAATAAAATGAAGTGCAAAAGGTTTACGCGACCATAATCATCGCCAGATACCATGGCAGCACTTATAAGCAGCCCGACAATAAACATTAGTAATGTAAGCCCAACGCTCAGGCGAGAAAGAGATTGAGAGACCACGAAGAAAATCCATTAAATAAAAAGATGATTTTGACTGTTTTATAGAACTGATGCAATCACAACTGTGTAAACAAGCGTGTCAATCAGACTAAATTAACTAAAGAATAACACGCATTTAGGCATAAATATCTAACTCGTGATCTTCGTCATCATCAGGTTTCGTAGCGTCTGTATAGGGGGTTTCTGAGAGCGCTTTCTCTTCATCTTTCGCTTCAAACTCTCGTTTATGTTTGGCTTTCACTTCAATCAGTTTTTCTTGGTCTGATGGCTCACCAGACTTAATTTTTTTTATTTGATTCGATTTCTCAATTTGTTTTATTTGAATTTTCACAGGCGAGACGCGGTTACCCAAAGGCCTAGGTAATACTGAAAAAATCAAATCTTGACTCGGCATAGCTCCTCCACGAATCAATAACCTATACCCTTATATCGGCATGGTTGTAATAAACTTAATCTACAATTAATACCATAGCAGATTAATCAGTGGCTATCATGTAAACAGACGAGGCAAAAAGTGTCGCCTAGCTAACATTTATTTGTCAAAAGACCCTAGCATTAATAATTTATTTCATTACAATAGACGTCCAGACGTAAAAACATCTTTTTACTTTTTACCCATTAACTATTTCGAAGGCTTTTGCTATGGCACAACACCTTTTTACTTCAGAGTCGGTTTCTGAGGGACATCCAGATAAAATTGCAGACCAGATTTCAGATGCTGTTTTGGATGCAATCTTAGAGCAAGATCCAAAAGCACGTGTTGCGTGTGAAACTTATGTAAAAACAGGCATGGTCATGGTTGGTGGTGAAATCACTACCACAGCTTGGGTTGATATCGAAGAAATCACTCGCCGTACAGTGCGTGAAATCGGTTATACCAACTCAGATATGGGCTTTGATGCTGACTCTTGTGCCATCCTTAACGCAATCGGCAAGCAGTCTCCAGACATCAATCAAGGTGTTGATCGCGCAGACCCTAAAGATTTAGGCGCTGGTGACCAAGGCTTAATGTTTGGTTATGCAAGTAATGAAACTGATGTATTAATGCCTGCTCCTATTACTTACTCTCATAAGTTAGTAAAACGCCAAGCTGACGTCCGTAAAGACGGTACATTACCTTGGTTACGTCCAGACGCTAAATCTCAAGTAACTTTTGCTTACGAGAACGGCATCATTACTGGCGTTGACGCTGTCGTATTATCAACACAACATTGTGATTCTATCGGTCAAGATGACTTAATTGAAGCAGTAATGGAAACGATCATCAAGCCGGTATTACCTGAAAAGTGGCTAAACAAAGACACTAAATACTTCATCAATCCTACCGGTCGTTTCGTGATTGGTGGCCCAATGGGTGACTGTGGTCTAACTGGTCGTAAAATCATCGTAGATACCTACGGTGGTATGGCTCGTCACGGTGGCGGTGCGTTCTCAGGTAAAGATCCATCAAAAGTTGACCGTAGTGCGGCTTACGCAGCACGTTATGTTGCAAAGAACATCGTAGCAGCTGGTTTAGCAGAGCGTTGTGAAATTCAAGTGTCTTACGCTATTGGTGTTGCTGATCCAACATCTATCAGCATCGAAACATTTGGCACAGGAAAAGTCAGCGAGCAAGTATTAATCGACTTAGTTCGTCAGCACTTTGACCTACGCCCATACGGCCTAATCGAGATGCTTGATCTAAACCGCCCTATTTATCAACCAACAGCGGCTTACGGTCACTTTGGTCGTGAAGAGTTCCCGTGGGAGCGCACAGATAAAGCCCAAGCATTAAAGGATGATGCTGGAGTTTAATTACTCTGAAATATTAGTTTAAGTCGCTAAATGAAAGCCTTAGTAGAAATACTAGGGCTTTTTTGTTACTAGGTATTGGTGTAAAGCCCGCCTCTTTCAGCAGCTTTTTAACTTTTCAAAACATAGCTAAACCTAGCGAGCTTGTGATACCAATTACATTAAATATTTGCCCACTTGTGCCAGTTAAAATAACTGGAACGGCGTTACTATCAATCCCAATAGCAGCTATTTCTCAATCGTGTGCCTTGTTCAGGCTCATTTTTCCAAGGCATAACAAGATCACTTTCTTATCAAAGGAAGTGCTACTCCTTAATAACGGCTGTTATTTGTTGAGCCATTTATAAAAGCGAACCGTCAATTTTCAGCTTACCTTCAATGGCAACTGTCTTAACCAAATCGATGTTAATGCGCGCCCTGCAATAAAACCTAAACACTCCCCCCTAAATTATTTTCCTAACATCCCTCCCCAAAAAAGTAATTAGTGACGGCAAGAAATGTACGCTGATGACCAATCACTTCATGCTAATTTATTGTATTTAAGACAATAAAAAGGCCTGAGCATCACTACTCAGGCCTTGTGAATACCAGTAAAGACGTTAGTCCATTAGCTACTCGATGGGGATATTCCACCACTATTAGTGATTGCTACTTCACCGGAAGCTTCATTTAGCGCCGCCGCTTTTTCAGCTTGCAACTGCGCACGTTTAGTCTTCGAAAAGACCCCTTTAATATCTTCTAAAATCACATATAGACAAGGGATAAGCAGTAAAGTAATTACCGTAGCAAATGCGACACCAAAGGCTAACGAGATGGCCATTGGGATAACTATCTTCGCTTGCATACTTGTTTCAAAGATAATCGGCATTAAGCCAATAAAGGTGGTTAATGACGTTAGTGCAATTGCCCTGAATCGGCGACCACCAGCCTCGATAACGGCATCTTTTATTCGTGCACCGCGTTCTCTGGCTTTGTTGACAAAATCAACCATCACCAACGAATCATTGACCACAACACCTGCGGCGGCAATGATACCAAACATTGACATAGAGCTTAGGTCCAAACCAAAAATCATGTGTCCTATAACGGCACCTATGACACCGAACGGGATCACCGACATAATAATCAGCGGTTGTGAGTATGAACGTAATGGCACTGCAAGTAATGCAAATATGACCAATAAAGACAGAACAAAATTCCTTAGCTGTTCATTAGCACCGTCCATCTCCTGCTGTATTCGACCTGACAGCTTAGTTTTGACACTTGGATAAAGCTTTAACAACTCAGGCATAAAGTTGTTCCGGATATCCTCAGCGACTTTAAACGTCTCAACTTGGGCACTATCAACCGTCGCCCAGACATTAACCGTACGCTTACCATTTTCACGGCGTATACGATTCACACCATCGGTTAAGGTTACTGTTGCTAATTCAGACAATGGCACTTGCTGGCCATCTTTTGTAAAGATCAGCGTGTCATTAATATGGCCGATTGAACTCCGCTGCTCTTGCGGATAACGTAACATCACACGAATCTCTTCTGAATCACGTAAAATACGCTGAGCTTCAATGCCGTAAAAACTAAAATTAACTTGTGAAGCGATATCACGCAAGGTTAAACCGAGCCCGTATGCCAATGGCGTTAACTCAAACTGAACTTCTTTGGTTGCACTTTGGCGGCTATCATTAACATCTGATACCCCTTTAAGACTACGAAGTTTGGCTTTGAGTGCCTTAGCCGCTGCTAATAGCTCATCATCATTTTTACCCATTAAGCTAAAGCTGACATCACCGTCATCTCGGCCACCACCAAATAAATTATCACTGACGGTGAGCGATTTTAACCCCGCCATCGGCGGCATGGCATCACGCCAACGTTGTGCGACTTGGAAGGTATCTAAAGTACGTAATTCAGGGTCGATCATTTTAACCATTACCTGACCCCGGGTACGTGAGTCTAAGCTTGAGTTAATTTCACCTACTACTCGATGACCAAACTCTTGCTCAATCTCTTTATCGACACGCTTAATCACATTTTCAACCGCTAGAATCGCGTCTAGTGTGGACTGTTCAGAGCTTTGCTGTTTCATTTCAATGCTAATGCGTGGAAAGTCATGTGGGATCTGCGGCATCCCGATAAAACGAACTAAACCACCAATAAACAAGCCTGCACTGATCAATAAGATGCCAATAAAGGTTACTAGTACTGTATAGCGGTAATGAACAGCTTTAATTAAAAATGGCTGATAGGTATTTGCAACGAAACGTTTTAAGCCACCATCAACTTTCAAGCGTATCGCATGTAATTTACTGGTGTCATTAGCCTCTTTATATTTAATTTTGGCTAAATGAGCCGGCAAAATAAGCTTTGACTCCACTAAAGAGAACAATAAACACAGTACCACAACATAGCCAATCGAGTGTGCCATTGCCGACTCAGGTCCATCACTAAATAGCATCGGTAAAAATGCCGCTATCGTCGTTAACACCCCGAAAGTTGCTGGCATCGCAACCCGTTTAACGCCTCGCACCACATTATCTAAACTATGGCCATGCCGTTCTATTTCATCACTGGCACTTTCACCAACGACAATCGCATCATCGACCACGACACCTAATACAAGAATAAAAGCAAATAAACTGGTGACATTAATAGTGACATTAATAAACTCCATTGGCATAAAGAACAATGCCCCTAAGAAACTCACCGGCAGTCCCATCATCACCCAAAACGCTAAGCGAATACGTAAGAATAGCGCAAGCATTAAAAACACTAAAACACCACCAGAAAACATATTACTGAGCATCATATCAAGGCGACCGTTGAGGTAAAAGGTCATATCAACCCATGGCGTTAAACTAACGCCTTGAGGGAGCTGCGTCTGCTTTTCCTCTATATATGCTTTCACTTGATCAGCTACACCAGAAATACTTTGATCACTTGATGCACCAACAAAGAGTGTAACGGCATTTTCACCATTAAATTTCGAGTAATGAAGTCCTTCAACAAAGCCATCATGGATGGTTGCAATATCACCTAATAAAACAACAGTGCCATCATCTCGGGTAATTAACGGTAACTGCGCAAACTCTTGTTCAGTATAAGCTTGGTTTTCGACGCGCATTGAGATCACGCCATTTTGAGCGCGAATTTGTCCTGCTGACATATTGGCAGAATAATTACGGATAGTACTGGCTATGTCACGAAATGACAGTTGATATTCGCGCAGTTTATCTTGACTCACTTCAATGGAAATTTCATAACTTAAACCGCCATAAAAGTTCGATATATTCACCGTGCTTAAATCTTGAATTTCGTCATGGATACCCCGGCCAAGTTCTTTAAGTTGCTTGGGGGTTAAGTCGCCATGCAAACTGATATACATCACTTCTTGACGGAACTTCTCACGTTTGACAATTGGCCGCTCCATGCCATCAGGAAAGCTAGGAATAGAGTCTATTTGTAGCTTCACTTCATCAAGCACTTCTTGTGTGTCATAGTCAGTATCGACTTCAATCCATGCACTTGATGAACCTCGATTAGAGTAACTAATAACACGTTTTAAGCCTTCAATCCCTTCGAGCGCTTCTTCTATTTTTATCGTAATTCCTTCTTCTACTTCTTGCGGAGCAGCGCCAGGGTACGGCACGTTAATATTAAGCCAATTAATCTCAACAAGCGGGAACATCTGTTTACGAATAGTTAATGAAGCAAGTAAGCCCCCAACAATAATAAACAGCATCAATAAATTCGCTGCAACACTGTTGCGAGCAAACCAGGCAATTAATCCTTTTTCCGAGCTCTGCATGCTACTCTCCAACGACTTTTGCCAGCATTTGTTCAGACTTTACTTGCTCTTTCTCTTCAGCAAGTTGTTCAGGTAATGATAATTTCATACCTTCAATTGGGTAATCTAATGCACTAGTAATGTATTGACTGCTATTAGTTATGTCACCTGTTATCACCACATCATTACCTTGCTCTCGTATGACCTTAACGTTTGCAAAGTGTAATGTTGAATCAGCACTTAATAGCGCTAACTGGTTGTCAATGACAAGATGGCGAGGAACGACAGCAGCGCTCGGTAGCACATAGCCTTCAATATCGACCGTTGTGTAGCTGCCAAAACGCAGCGGCTTTGCTAACGAGTAAGGGGCATCGACTTCAGCGACTAGATAGTTCATACGAGAGTCGTTATCAATGACCCCTTCATTACGGACAATCTTGCCCTGCCACTGAGCTTTTTCGCCATTAAATGGGGCGTAAATGGTTACACTCGCGTTTAAACCTTGTGCAATTAAGAATTGTAAATCACGATCGGCGATAGGTAAGCGAACTTGAGCGACTTCCGTTGATAGCACATGACCAACAGCCGAACCGACACTCACAAAGCTGCCTAAACTGACGGCCCTTGACTCAACAATGGCATTGTATGGTGCTCTAATATAGGTACGTTCCAGATTACGACTCGCCTTTTTCACTTGTGCTTGCGCAGCACGAACTCGTGCAACTTCTTGAGCAAGCTGTGGTTTACGTAAGCCCAGTTCAGAAGGTTTCGCATTGGTAATTTGTAACCATTCTTGTTCTGCGACATGACCTTTGGCTTTTTCTTGTTGGAGTGAAGCTCGTGCCGATGCAAGGTTAGCTTCTGCTTCAATGAGGTTAGCCTCATAATCACTAGGGTCAATGCGAGCAAGTAAGTCGCCCGACTTCACTAAACCGCCTTTAATAAATTGCGGCGCTAATTCAATGATCTGGCCATTGATTTGTGAGACTAATTTAGTTTGCTCTTTAGGTGAGACAACACCTTGTGAACGAACTTTTAATGGCAGCTCCCCCACAGTCACAGGCTCTATCTTCACTAATGGAATGAACTCGACCACTTTTTTCTCTTCAGGCGGTTTTTTTAGCATCATTAAACCTGCCATTGCCACCACTGCAACAGTCAGTGCGGCAAGAGGTAAAAAAATTTGTTTTTTAGTAGCCATCGAAAACTCCATATCATCGTTTTAGCTTTTTTTGATTGCAGCATTATAACGACTATTACTTAAACTTTCGTGTTAAAAATGTAACTTAATCTTACTTTGCGAATCAAAATTTGTTACAAATCATAACGCTAGACATATTATGTCTTTAAGGAAATGTTAAAGCGTCATAAAACAGTATTTTATGACGCTTTAGATATGATGGGTTATTTTCTTATGCCATAGAAAGTGGCATAAAATACTGGAACGAACACTAAGGTCAATATGGTGGCAAAGCCTAAACCAAACATGATAGTTACAGCCATTGATTGGAAAAACACGTCAAACAACAATGGGATCATCCCTAAAATAGTGGTTATTGCTGCCATTGCTACCGGACGTACACGGCTTACCCCTGCGCTGACGATTGCATCGTAGGGCTGTTTACCCTCTTTTAGTTCAATATTAATTTGATCGACTAACACGATACCATTTTTAATCAACATCCCTGACAAACTCAGCAGCCCCAGTAAAGCCATAAAACTAAACGCTGCCCCCATCACCAATAAGCCGCCAGAAACGCCGATGATAGCCATAGGCACAGTTGCCCATATCACTAATGGCGCTTTAAGTGAGTTAAATAGAAATACCGTGATCATAAACATGATTAAGTAACCCATTGGTAAGCCGCTAATTAATGCTTTTTGAGCATCTCGGGCACTTTCATATTCACCGCCCCAGCTCAATTGATAACCCGGGGGCAGCTTTATCTGCTCGATTAACGGCTTAACCTGTCTAAACAATTGATCAGCAGTGCCTTCACCAAGCACATCATGATCGGCTTTAACCGTAATGGTGCGTTTGCGATCACGCCTTAATATCAGAGAGTCCTCCCACGTCGTTTCGAACCCATCGACCACTTGGCTCACCGGAATGTAACGTTTTAATGTGCGACTATATATTTGCAGGGCATTTAAACTATCAACAGAGAGACGTTCACTCGCGGGCGCTCTGGCAACAATAGGGAGCATATGAGTGCCATCACGATACAAACCTACTGCTTTGCCAGAGAAACTCACCAATAATAACTCGTCTAAATCTGCTTTACTGATCCCTACGCGCCTGCCCATCGCCTCATTAAATATTGGGCGAATAACTTTACTGCGTTGGCGCCAGTCATCACGAACATTAAAGGCTAGGGGGTTAGCAAACAAAATAGCCTTTGCTTCTCCTGCTAATTGTCTAAGCACTTCAGGATCTGCTCCAGAAAAGCGTGCTTCAAGTTTTGACTCGACCGCAGGGCCAATTTCCATCGGCTTTATCTTGGCCAATGAATCTGGAAACTGCTCCTTTAGGTAATCTCGTAATTGCTGCATCACTTCGGCTTGACGCTCTCGGTTTGTCACACGAACAATTAGCTGGCCATAAGACTGATAGCTTTTCTCTGGTCCATAGGTCAGCATGAAACGAATAGCGCCTTGCCCGACCGTAGATGTCACATGCTCCACCCCTTCCTGAGCTAGTAAATAATGGTGTACTTTTTCGATATCTTGCTGGGTTGCTCTAATATCAGACCCTTGATAACGCCACATATCAACATAAAACATGGGTGTATTAGAGGCAGGAAAAAATGACTGTTTGACTTGGCCAAAACCGATAGCGGCTAATACTAACAATAACATTAACGATGTTATCGAGACCCAACGAAAACGCAGACAACAGGTTAAGACCTTACGATAGATAGTAAATAATGCACCTTGATAGGGATCTTCATTTTGCTCTGACGACTCTTGAGTTAGTTTATCTTTAAATAACACACTGGCAAAAAATGGGGTTAAGGTGATAGCGGTAACCCAGCTCAATAACAATGAAATACATAACACCCAAAATAAACTGCCTGCAAACTCACCCGTTGCATCAGCAGAGAGGCCTATCGGGGCAAAGGCTGTAATAGCGATCACTGTTGCGCCTAATAGTGGCCAAATCGTTTGTTTGACAATATCACTGGCCGCTTGGGTTTTACTGCGCCCTTTTTTCATCCCTATTAGAATGCCTTCCGTCACGACAATAGCATTGTCGACGAGCATCCCTAACGCAATAATCAGCGCACCTAATGAAATTCGTTGCAGCTCTATCGCCATAGATTCCATAAAGATGAAGGTACCAAACACTGTAATAAGTAAGATGAAGCCAATTAATAATCCACTTCGAACGCCCATAAAGACTAAAAGGACAATAATCACAATTGCTACTGCTTCAACCAAACTCAGAATAAAGCTACTCACCGACTGCTCAACTTCAATGGGTTGGTTGTAGACTGTATTTATCTCAAGGCCTAGCGGTTTAAAATATTCAAGCTCACTTAAACGTTGCGCTAACACTTCGCCAACCTTAACCACATTAACGCCACTGGAGAATGACACACCAATGAGCAATGCTTGTTGTTGGTTGTACGTAATAATATTTGATGGGATTTCTGCATAATCGCGACGAACGGTCGCAACGTCACCAAGATAAATCAGTTCATTACTGCCCGGCGCAGAAATAATTAAAGATTCAAGCTCAGAAACGTGTTTAAACTCTCCCGTGGAGTGAAAACGAATAGACTCCTCACCCACTTTTATCTGCCCTGCATTAGACACAGTATTTTGACTACGAAGTAACTCAAAGATACTCACTTGCGGAATACCCAACGCAACAAGCTTACTGCGAGATATTTCTACAACGACTTGCTCACGCTGCTGCCCAGCTAAGTCAACTTTTCCAATACCGTCAATTAATACCAACTCTCGGCGCAACTGATCAGCATAGCTTTTTAGCTCTTCATAACTATAGCCATCACCAGTAATGGCCAGCAACACGCCGAATACATCACCAAAATCATCTTTAACCTTTGGCGGATTAACGCCTTGAGGGAAGCTCCCAGCTAGATCATTAACCTTACGCCTCACTTCATCCCAAATTTGTCGTAGTTCATCTTTACGATACGTACTTTGCATCTCAACAATAATTTGCGATAAACCCGGCGATGAAATAGATTTAACATTTTTAATATAGGGTAACTGTTGCAACGCATTTTCAATAGGATAACTAACTTCTTCTTCGACTTGCATAGGACTAGCACCAGGATAGCTAGTCAAAATCATTGCTTCTTTTATCGTAAACTCTGGATCTTCCAAACGGCCTAGTTCGTTATAAGAAACAATCCCACCAAGCAACAAAATAGTTGCAAACATCCAACTGATGACACGATGACTTATAGAAAGTTTTGCGATATCCATAACTTACAGTCCTCGCTCACGAACCCATGGACGAACTTTCATCCCTTGACGAAGGTGGTGCACACCAGCGCCTACGATAAGTTCATTCCCCTCTAAACCATCAGTAATAATCACACCGGACTCGGTTAATTGGCCAACTCTGACTGGAATGCGTGACACAGTCATATCTTGAGCAACACGCCAAACAAATTTTTCAGGGCTATTAACCGGCTGCTCAGACGCAGAGAAAACAGCTGCAACAGGCAATACCACGTGGGAGAAATCTTGTTTAGTGACTTGCGCTAAATCCGCAAAAACTGTCCCCGACATTCCAGGTAAAATATTTTTATCTGCAGGCAATGCCATCGTGAAGACAACCTTATACGAACGGGTGACCGGGTCTGCTTGAGCATCCCATTCTTTCACAGTCAATTTGAAGCGCTCATCAGGCATCGAGTCAAACACAACATCTGGCTGATACTTTGTTTGTTTATCAATAGTGGCGACGAGTTTTTCCGACAAGTGAATCGAGACATCGACGCGATCGAAGTTCTGTAAGTTTAAAATAACTTGTTGAGCTTGAATATTTTGATGCTTTTCAACAAATACTTTCGCAATAGTGCCAGCGTATGGCGCACGTAACGTTGTGTATTCCAAAGCTGTTTTAGCGCTATTTAGATTTGACTCTGCCACAAGTAAGCTGGCACGAGCTTCATCAAATTGCGACTGAGAAGCTAACTCACGTTCAAGTAATTGCTTGGTACGATTAAACTGCGATAAAGCTAGCGCGTGCCTCGCTTCACGGTCAGCGACGCTAATGTTGTAGTCTCGAGGATCTAGCTGCGCTAGAATCTGGCCTTTTTCCACCCTATTTCCCGCTTTCACCAAAAATTTTTGTACTTCACCACTTACGCGAAACGCAAGGTGACTATCATTGTTGGCTTCAACTTGGGCTGGAAACTGTCGCTCCGACGATTGAGATAAACCATCAATATCGATGATTTTCACCATAGGAACTATGGGCTCTCTCGCTACAACCTCTTGCTCAAAGCACCCGCTGAGTCCGACTAGGGTCGCGATTACAACCGATAATTGACCTAATTTAATCCACATGTTACTGCTACCATCCATTATTACCATCCCTTGTTTACCAAAATTGTTCCAATGCTCATCATTGGTTTTCTTCGATGACTACATGTTACTCCGGCGCATATAAAAATAAAATTTATATAAAATTAAAATCATGATAAATTTTATTTATAAAGTTTTGCTATTTAATCTTATCGAGTATCAATCATGACGTTAGAACAGTTAAAGGTCTTACAAAAAATTGTCGAGTTAGGGAGCTTAAAGGCGGCTGCACAAGCACTGCATAAAACCCAACCAGCATTATCTATTGCAATAAAAAAACTTGAGCAGCAATATTCTATTCAACTACTCGATCGCCAGCAATATCGATTAACGCTAACAAGTCATGGCAAAATATTTTATCGTCAAGCGCAAGTGCTCTTACTTGGCGCTGACCAACTTGACTCATTAGGCCACCAACTAGCAGAAGGGAATGAAGCACTATTTCGGATTGGCTACGACCCTCTATGTAACCTTGATATGCTGTTAGCGATTCTGAAACAATGCCAACAACAGTTTCCTACTACTGAATTTCAGATTATCTCAGGCTCACGCTTTTCGTCACTAGAACAACTCAACGACGATGACGTTGATGTGGCAATAGGAGCATGGTTCCATTTATTTCATGGATTAGGCGACTATCAAGCATTACCTGTGGGTGAGTTTAAGTTAGTACTTGCTGCGGCCCCATCGCTTTTTGATAAAGAAGTCGTTACAAGCTTACAACAGCTCAATCAATATCCTTGTGTTACTTTGTTAGAAAGTAGCCTAAGTTTTGATAACGAGCGATTAGGTATCCATAGCGCCAAGCAGCAGTTTAAAACCAAAGATGTACACACCCTTAAGAGTCTGATTCGTCAAGGCTTAGGTTGTGCGATTATTCCTCGCTCTCACATTGAAGCTGAGTTAGCCTCAGGCGAATTAATTACACTAGCACTGGAAGATTTTGAAGAAAGTCTTGATGGCGAGGTCCGTATGATCAAAAAGATAGATAAAGTATTTGGACCTGTTGGACAATTCTTTTGGCAAGCCGTCAGCGAAAACTCAAGCAAGCTTGTGGCAGCATCAAATTAATACTGTCACCGTAACAAAGCCCGTCAATAAAGGGAGCTATGACTTCAACTACCGATGATGAGTGAAAGTGACCAATTTTAGTTTCTGGGTGGGGGTAATAAACAAATGCAGCAAAAGCTTGCTCATTCTTTACAAGATGACAGCGGGTAAAAGAAAAGTCTTCTGCAGGAAAGCTTGGATGCCAGCGCAGCTGTTTAAAATAATAATCGGGCGACTTATTAGTAAAAATATAGGGGCTAATCTCAAGGTTTAATGTACCAGAAAAATACTGGGATAGATTCAAGCCTCGTTGCAAAAAATGCGAAGCTTGCCACGCGATTGAACCTCGACCAGCCACATCCTGACGCTGCCCTGAAGCCAAGCCGTAACCTTGGCAAATCGTTGCATCAATTGCGACCATCTTGTTGTTCAGCTTCAATTAATCCACTCCTTTATAAGATAAGGATATTAACTTAGGGTTTGGAGAACGATAATGAAAAATTCACTCATACAATGGATGATGATAACCGCTATTAGTGCCTCGCTGGCCTTTGCTCCGGCAGCATTTGCAGGTCCACATAAAAGTCATAATAATCACCATCATGTAAAAAAGAAACATCATTACAAAAACCATCACAACAAACGTCATCATGGAAAAAGACATCACCACCGCCGTCACAACCACAGTAGTAAGCACTTTATTCATGGTGTCATTGGTGGAGTAGTGTTAGGTAGCGTGATCCATCATGCCTCTAAACATAATCACCGTAAGCATCATCATACAAGTTATCAGCACACAGACTATGGTTACAATAATGGTTATAACAGCCAATATTATAATACGCCTGTCAGGGTCAATAAAACGGTTATAGTTAATCACACCCCCACTCAAACTTACCGAGTGTTAAATGGTCAAGACTGTTATTTAGTTAATTACAATGAGCAAGGTAGTGAGATTTTAACGCAAGTACCTAAGGTAAATTGTGGCTTTTAAGGCCACAATTTACGCTCACACGCTTGGCGTTTAAAGTGAAGTAGAAGGTGCGCTGAGTAACACTTGGCGCCAAATACTACTGACCTCTTCGCGCTCTTGAGTAAACTCTCCCATTGACACCTGATTCTTTTGGTTCTGCAAGACTAACCGATGCCCTTTATCTCGGTAACTACAATAAGCAGAGCTAAGCGAGATAACTTGCTGTTCAGATAAAATTCCATGTTGTTTAATGGCATCAAAGATACGAATATTATCACTAAAGGTGGCTAACGCTGGGTACTTCTCACTGTATCCAAGGACAATGTATTGTGCAATAAACTCAATATCTGCTATTGCGCCGTTATCTTGCTTTAAGTCAAAGACCGATTCAGTACCTTTAGACAGGTGATCACGCATCTTAACCCGCATTTTCGCGACTTCTTGTTGCAATTCAGCAAGGTCTCTTTGCTTGGTCAGAATTGCTAAGCGTGCTTGATTAAACGTCTCTTTGATAACGTTATCTCCACAAACAATGCGAGCACGCACTATCGCCTGATGCTCCCAGACCCAAGCTTCTTGTTCCTGATACTCAATAAAAGTTTGAATATTTGAGACCATCAAGCCTGAATTCCCCGATGGGCGCAAACGCATATCAATTTCATAAAGAATCCCTGAATTGGTACGGGTATTAAACCAATGCAAGATACGCTGTGCTAACTTCAAATAAAAGTGATGGCTATCAACTTGCTTATTGCCATTAGTTAACGCGCCAGCTTTGGCGCAATGAACAAAGACTAAGTCCAAGTCAGAGCCGTAGCCTAATTCTAAGCCGCCCATTTTTCCGTAACCAATCACTGCAAACCCTTTACCTTCGCCTAAATGAACCGGCTCGCCATAACGCTCGGTCATTTGTTGCCAAGCAAGGTCAACGACGTAATCCATAATTGACTCAGCCAGCGCCGTTAAGTGATCACTAACTTCCATTACAGGCATCACCCCCGTAATGTCTGCAGCGGCAATTCGTAATTGTTGTGCTTGCTTGTATTGTCGCAAGCCTTCCATCATTTGCTCCATATCATCTGGCGGCACACGCATTAAGTATTGGCGTAATTCACTAGGGTATTCACTTAGTGGCGTTGGGCTATATAGCAGTTTGGGATCTAATAACTCATCGAGTAGTATTGGAAAATTAGTTAACTGCTCTGCAATCCAACTACTGGCATGACACAGTTTAATAAACTGAGTCAATGCGCCAGGGTTTTCAAGTAATAGTTCGATGTACGCCGTTCTGGTAGCAATCTTACTTAGTATCTTTCCAATTCGAGCCAATAGTTCGTCACTATCATCAAGCTTGATTAACTGAATTAATAATGCAGGCATTAGCTTCGCCATTGCCTCTTGACCGCGTGGGCCCATTGGCCGTTTGGAAATATCTTGTTTTATATTATGAATCTCATTAAACAATGGTTGCGGCTTCGCACACCCAAGTTCAAATAACACTGACTCTCCATCAAAATCGGCATCGGACTCGTAAATGAGTTTGAGTAAATTTACTGTTTTAGACTCGCCGCATTGCTCTTGATCATCTTCCCCCACAACCAAATTAAATTGTTGGGTGACAGCTGCGGTGTGTACTTTCAACTTTTCTCTAAACGCAGCCTCATCGACGCAATCACTGAGATAGACTAACCGTGCCCAGTCTGTCTCATTCTCTGGAAGCGTCTGTGTTTGTTTGTCCGCGAATTGCTGTAAAAATTGCTCACAAGCACGTAAAAACAAGTAACTTCGCAACAAACTTTGATATTCATATCGAGTAAAAATATCAAGCTCTTGCAATGCGATGAGCGTGGCTAAGAGAGATTGTTGACGCAACTGAGGCTCGCGTCCACCCCGAATCATCTGAAAGACTTGCACAATAAACTCAACTTCGCGAATACCGCCACTGCCAAGCTTAATATTATCGACTAAACCGCGACGTCTTACCTCATGGCTAATCATTTGTTTCATCTGACGTAATGACTCTATTGCACTGAAATCAATGTAACGACGGAACATAAATGGGCGTAGCAGCTCACTCAGCTCATGGCTATAATTAGTTTGTTCACCTAAGACTCGCCCTTTGACCATAGCATAGCGCTCCCAGTCACGCCCTTGAGATTGGTAATAGTCTTCAAGCGCAGCATAACTAACCACTAGAGGCCCTGAATTACCAAATGGGCGTAAACGCATATCGACACGATAAACAAAACCATCATAAGTTTTCTTGTCCAATGCGTTGATTAACTTTTGTCCAAGCTTAACAAAAAATTGCTGATTTTCAGTACTACGTCGGCCACCCTGGGTTTGGCCATGCTCCGGAAAAGAAAAAATGAGGTCAATATCGGATGAAAAATTAAGCTCTCTCCCCCCTAGTTTCCCCATCCCAATGATCATTAATGGTTGGGGTTGACCATCGGCATTCACTGGTGTGCCCCAAGTTTTCGCCAAAAAGCCATATAACCAATCTCGGGCACTGATAATAAGGTGCTCGGCTAATGCTGATACATCTTTCATCGATTGTTCTAGCGCGATAAGTTGACACATATCTCGCCACGCAATGACTACTTGGAAAAAATTACGATTAAGACGTAATACGCGATCGAGGTCTGCTTCACTATTCACCGTAGCTAGGTCACCTTCAAGACGCTGCCGAATATGCGGTATCAACTGCTCTGCAGTTAAGATTTCCTGCTCAAAAATATCAGTTAGCCACTGTGGATGAAGTGTTATTTGCTCATAAGCAAAGTCACTTAACGCAAAGATTTTTAAAATTAAATCACAATGCTGTGGCTTTATTTGATCTATCAGTTGAACATTAGCCTCACTGAATTCATAATAACGTTCACTCGCGAGAGTAAAAAGTGCTTGGGGTAACGAAAACGGATTTAACATTTGCATTCTTTTTGGCATCCACAATAAGTAAGTTGAGCAGAAAAAATTGTTACAACAACTCATAACCATATCATTTACGAGGTCTTTATGGCAGGTAAGCCAATAAAAATATTGTTGCTTATATTGGTTTTTTTTATCACAGCTGGGTGTCAAGATGAATTGGATGAACGTATCAGCCGATTACAGCAACAGAGCCAGAGTGATATTCTAAAACTTGGTGAGCAGTTAGATAAAGGTCAAGTGCGCAATGCTGTGATCTTAAAAGAATATGTTGAGCTCTTAAGGAAGCAGCGTCCCGAGTTATCGAATGTGCTAGATGTCTTAGTAATAGATTCAACCCGTGAAGGTCCCTTATTTAAAAGTTTGCAACAACGAGTCACCGACGCGAACACAATCAACAATGACTACAGTAGTCGAGAAGAACAAGCGTCGGAATTGATCAACTTAACCGAAGCTCTTAATCCGACTTTATTTAATGACGCCCTTAGTGACCCTGTTAATGTTGTTGCCGATTTATCCCAAGGAAAGCTAGCACGTGTCAATGCGTTAAGTCAGGCACAAAGCAAGCTCGCCAACGCGGCCGAAGACTTTGGTCCGGGCTCTCAACTTGTTGGTAACCCCAATTATGGTAGTTGGGTTACTGATAATAATGGTATGTCAATGTGGGAATGGTTTGGTGCTTATCTTATTTTCTCCACAATTGCTGATTCCATCTCTTATGATCGTTGGGGGCGTTATCGTGGTTATAGCTATTACAGCGATTATGGTCGATACCGTTACAGCACTCATAAACAACGTCGCTATCAAAAAGACACGTGGTTGAAGACCAAAAAGAAATACAGCACTGGAACGCATTACTCTTCGCCGTACAGTAAATCACGTGTTGGCGCGAGCCGCTTGTCTACCAACAGTAATCAAGCTAAAACCACCGCTTCTCGAAATTATGCGGGCCATAAACCGTTTAGACAAACACGTTCAACGTCAAGTTACTCAAATAATTCAAGCTTTAGAAATAGCCGCAGTTCAACCTCGCGCGGCATTAGCCGTGGCAAATAATAGGATTGACACACATGGAACAATTACAGCAATTTATTAATCACCAACCCCACCTACTCGGTATTTTAGCTATCGATATCGTTATTGCCATTGTGCTTCTTCTCGCCATGCGCTTTATCTCAGGCTTGTGGGCTGGAGTTGATACCACCAATGAGCTCGCACAAAAAGACAACTTCGCTTTTGGTATCTCATTAGCCGGTAGCCTCCTCGCGTTGGCCATCGTTATGACAGGAGCAATCAGCGGTGAATCTGGTGTTACCTTCGCCCAAGAAGCTATCGGTATGACCATTTACGGTACCATCGGACTATTACTAATAAAAATTGGCCGTATTGCTCATGATAAATGGGCATTACCTGGCATCGATAAAGCCGTGCATATTGAACAAGGTAATATTGGGGTCGCGATTATTGATGCCGCAGCGGTCATTGCCACTGCACTTATTATCCGCGCCACTTTACTTTGGGCACACGACCTTGATTTGAATACTTTTATCGCGATAATCACAGGATTTATTATTTCACAAGGCCTACTGGTTCTCATGACGCGTTTACGAGAACGTGCTTATAAGAAGGCCAATCAAGGTGCGTTGTTCCAAGAGGCTATCGCAGCCGGGCAAACTGCACTGGCTATCCGCCATGCGGGCTTCCTAATTGCAACAGGCTTTACGCTTACAGGCGCAAGCAATTTCTTAGAGTACCACCCTAATGCTTACGTGGAAAACGCTCTGGGTTGGGTGCTGTTTGGTGTGGCTATGATGTCATTACTGTATGTCTTAGTACCTATTGTAAAGCGTTTAGTACTCTCTCGAATTAACCTAACTGAAGAAGTCGATCACCAGCATAATATTGGTGTCGCTGCTCTAGAGTTTGTTATCAGCTTGTGTGTTGCACTTATTTTAATGGCGCTCATGGCTTAACCATTTTTGCAATTACCACCACATACTTTTTAATAAGCCTTCACCGATGTGAAGGCTTATAGCTTTTAGGAAGAAAGAACCTTGATTAAGAACCTGCAGGTCAATCAGCGCTTGCTCGATGATGTATTACTCATTTCCATTATGGCTGTCCTGGCTGGCTGTGGTTTGATTTACGAATACCTACTCTCCCATTATGCCGGACGAGTTATTGGCGCAATTGAATCCGCCATTTATACCATGATTGGAATAATGATAGTTTCGATGGGGGTCGGCTCGTTTGTCGCGCGCAAAGTGAAGTGTGCATTCACCGGGTTTGCCTGGCTTGAGCTTATCATCGCACTCATTGGTTGCAGTGCAATAGTCGTCATTTCTTCTGCGATTGCCGCTGTGCAATTACTTCCACAAATCATTGCTCAAACCTTCAATTTACCACCCGATAGCCTACCCCAAGGCGGTTTTATTCAAACGCTCTATTACATTACTCACTATAGCCCTTATGTTGTAGGCGCTATCCTTGGGTTGTTTATTGGGATGGAAATACCCTTAATTGCGCGAATCCGCGAACATGTCCACCGTCAACATTTAGTCCATAACGCCGGAACCATTTATGGTGCAGATTATATTGGCGCAGGCATCGGCGCTGCAATTTGGATTACCATCATGTTGTCCCTTGAAATAAATTTAAGCGCAAGTTTGACCGCGACGGCCAACCTTATCGCAGGAGTTATTTTTTGGTTTCGTTATAAACAGTATATTCGCCACAAAAACCTGCTCATTGTCGGTCATTTTCTTGCGTCACTTGTTGTGATGATGATATTTAATTTTGGCGGGCAATGGTCAAAGCAATTTAATAACTTATTGTACTTAGATGAGGTCGCGTACCAACAGCAAACGCGATTTGCCAATGTCGTGGTCACCGAGCGCTATTTACCACAGCGGGCAGAGCCCATCTTAAGTTTGTATCTCAATGGCCGTTTACAGTTTTCTGCTACTGACGAGCATATTTACCATAAGTTTTTAGTGTATCCTGCGATGGCCAGTTCTGCCCGTAACGAACGCGTCTTAATCATAGGTGGTGGCGATGGCTTGGGTTTAAGAGAAGTGCTTAAGTGGCAACCTAAGCACGTCACGCTAATGGATCTGGACCAAGAATTAGTCGCAATATTTAAAGAACCTGAAAGCAAAGTACCGCCATACTTAGCACAAACCATCAATAAATTAACAGAGCGTTCGTTATCTGACCCTCGCGTCGAAATAATTTATGCCGATGCCTTTAACGGTATCGACCAATTAATTAGCGAATCACGACATTACGATACTGTGATTGTTGACTTACCCGATCCATCTCACCCTGATCTCAATAAACTCTATAGTAAAACGTTTTACCAAAAGATTCGTCAAATTATCAGTAACGATGGTGTCATGGTCGTTCAATCAACTTCTCCATTTCATGCAAAGCGTGCATTTGTTAGTATTAAAAAAACTGTAGCCGCGGCCCAATGGTCGCACGTTGAGCAGTACCATCATAATGTCCCGACCTTCGGCCAATGGGGCTGGACGATAGCGAGCCTCAATGGTAAATCACCCCGCGCGCGTTTAAGACAGGTCAAACACTTGCATTCATTTGAAGACTGGCTAACCCCAAGCTTAATTCAAGCGAGCTTTGAGTTCTCGCAAGGGTTTTATCAAGTACAGGAAAGCGTTGAAGTCAATGAATTGGGAAGTTTTACCCTCTACCATTATCATCAGAATGCATGGGAGCACCAGCAAGGGCTCAATAGCACTTTGTATCAAAATGAGTAATTAAAATAAAAGCTGTTGATCTTAGTTATCTTTTTATTACTGTGAAACTGTTTATACCTAGACTTTCGCAGTGAAGCTTGTAACTATATGAAAATAATTTAACGGAACGTTTGACATATTATGTCAAGCGTTCTACATTAACTACTCGAGACATAATATGTCATAAGGAAATGTTATGAATATACACTACATTGCAAACCACTTAAATGAGCTCGCGGATAGTAGTGACACAGGCTTGCGTTTTGATAGCCTACCTATCACAGGTGAAGTTGATGTGTTGCAAGTAACGATTCAAACCCGTGAAGAGTTACCAATTTTTGTGTCAATTACCGATGATCAAATTTTGTGTATCGCTTACCTATGGGGTGAAGAAGAAGTTAGAGCGGATACTCGTAGTGAGATGCTAGAAGCGATGGTCGAAATGAATATTCCGATGCCTCTTTCGTCTTTCTCGAAAATCGATGATAAATACGTCATTTTTGGCGCGTTATCAGTTAACTCATCATTGCATGATATTGAGCACGAACTGTCAGTATTAAGCGATAACTCACTTGAAGTCATTAATGAAATGGCTGATTACTTAATTTAACAATAGTCTTTGACGGAGTATTACTACTATGAGTATTTTCAAAAAAATTATTACAGCACTACGCGGTGGTGCAAGCGAAGCCGGTGAAGCTATTGTTGATGCAAACGCGACCCGCATTTTTGCTCAAGAAATTCGTGATGCGGAAAATCACCTAACCAAAGCGAAGCGTGATTTGACAGACATCATGGCGAAACAAATGCAGTCTCAACGTGAGCTTGACCGTATTAAGCGCAGCATTACTGAGCACGAAGGTTACGCTACCTCAGCATTAAACCAAGGGAACGAAGCGCTAGCATTAGAAGTCGCAGAAAAAATTGCAACACTAGAAGCAGAGTTAGCTGAGCAGCAACAATCATTTGATAGCTACGACAAAAACGCTAAACGCCTGAAAGATCTCGTGAAGAACACTGAACGCCAGCTAGCGGATTACCAACGTCAACTGAGCATGGTAAAAACCACTGAGAGCGTTCAAAAAGCGACCGCGGCTATCACAGATAACTTTAATAACAGTAACTCTAAATTGCTTAATGCCAAGCAGTCTTTAGAACGTATTAAAGCAAAGCAACAAAACTTTGACGATCGCTTACAAGCTTCAGATGAGTTAGCTAATGAAAACAGTGATAAAGCGTTAAAAGATAAATTAGCGCAAGCGGGTATCGGTGAGCAGCAAGCAAGCGCATCTTCAGTGCTTGACCGTTTAAAGTCTAAACAAGGCTAAACTATGGGCTTTTTCAGCAAGCTATTTAGCAAAGCAGAAGCAAAGCCTCAACGGGAGCTCACTCACCCGTCACAACTACGTCAAGGCGATATTATCGTACTTGACGATAGCTTTGCGCTACCCGTTCAGCTTCGTGGTCAATCGCTAGAAGTCAGTGAAGTGAATAGTTACGAATATGAACATAGCAAAGAATGTGAGTGGGTCTTACGAGGCACTAGTGATGAATTACTCTTTTTAAGTGTCTATAAAGATGATGAAGAGTCGTTAATTCTGTCACGTAAGATTACCCGTGAAACTGTTGGCAAGATATTTGACCTTGACCAGTTCTCACAATTATTCGATGAACCAGGTAAAGCGGTTCTTGATGTAAAGTCAGTACCTACTGACTTAGAGCAATGGTTAGGACAACATTATCGCCAAGATGATTTTGCCCGTTTTGGTTATTTCCATGACTGTGATCACCGCGACAATAATTTGAGCATTAAAAGTGGCGACTCCTTCGAACGCTACAGTGCGATCTCTGATGACGAGAAATTCGCAATTGAGGCTGAAGTTTATGAAGGTGGCGAAACAGATGTTGTCGTCTCCTTATATCGTCCAATTAGTGATATTAGACAGTATTGGCCCAAAACATAGCAGTTTGGTTTTAATCAGTATTAATAAAAATGCGGCCTTAGCCGCTTTTTTTATGCCTAATTGTTGAGGCCCGTGTAAAAGATACATAGCTCAATATATTGCCTAGCAACATCACCACCCCACCGCATAGAAGACTCATGGTAAGGCCCTCTCCATACAGTAATGCTCCCAAGACAGCAATCATCGGTAATCTCAAGAAGTCAATCATCATCACCGTTGCTACATCACTACATTTTAAAGCATGGCTCATACAATAATGCGCACTAAGTGCAGTTAATGAAATGATAATAATCCATAACCAGTCGCTGCTGCTTGGTTGACGCCAATCGGTCACCGCAAAAGCCCCAGCAATAGGTAATTGTAATAAACACATATAAAACAAAATAGTCAAAGCGCTTTCTGTTCGAGTTAGAGACTTAGTCAAGACATGAGCGAAGGCGTAAGCTATCGCCGATAGTAATACAATAAACACGGCATTAGAGTCACTATCAAGATTGGGTTGAGTGATCACAACAACGCCAATTAGTCCCATCATAATAGAGATCGTTTTAGCAAGGCTTAAGCGTTCATTTAGCCAGAACCAAGCTAATAGCGCGCTCCATAGCGGCACCGTAAATTCTAGAGTAAACACCTGTGCTAAAGGCAATAAGCTAATTCCAACAAACCAACCATATTGCCCCGCTAAGTGAAAGCTATTTCTTATGAAGTGTGCTGTGATTCGTTGTGTCTTTAGCTGTTTCAATTGCCCTAAGCCTATGATCAGCAGCGTGATGATCGTCAAACCAATTGCGCTGCGATAGAACAACAGTTGAAAAGTATCAATACTGTCCCCTAGCTCACGAGCACTCACCGCCATTAAACAAAAAGAAACTAATGTTCCACTCATCCATAAATAAGCGCGCCAAGTTTTAGCGTTTGCTACATGTTGCTGATGTATTTCAGGCATTTTCCACTCTTATTAACTCAATGAGGCACGTAATTTATAGTACCAACAGTCTCGTGACAAAATTCATTGACACACAGTTAAGCACTGTCATCGCAAAAAAACATTTTGCTTCGTGCTATTTAGGCTATCACGGGTTAAAATTCCCGCGTTTTCTTATTTGCTATATTCCTCGTAGCAACCACTGTTAGATTGATATGATGACCAATAAAACTTCATGCTTTACCCCCTTTGCTGAGCCGATTGATTCATATGAATTACCTGAGCGTTTTACTTTCCCTTTTTTTTATCAGCCACACCCTTTGAGCTTGGTTGCAGTAAAACAATTACAGCAGCATTTACAAACACAACAGCAATGGCAGCATGATTTTAACACAACGGGAAAAATGTTTGGCGTCCTGATAGTACGTAACAGCCACGGTGAGTTAGGGTTTTTATCAGCATATTCTGGCAAGGTTGCTAATAGTAACTCTCTACCCTACTTTGTACCACCAGTGTTTAATATGCTTGATGAAACATGTTTTTTTATCGATGACACCAACGAAATCAACACGATAAATCAACAAGTAAAAGCAGCCAATGCTAACCCTGACCTTGCATTATTAACAGCAAAACTGGCTGAACAAAATAAACAATACCAGCAAGCATTGGATAGTCATCGCCAATTAATGACTGATAATAGAGCACAAAGAAAAGCACAACGACAACAAGCTGAACACACTCTATTGAATCAAAGCATCACCGCAGCGCAATTTGATACGTTGCTCAAACAGCTAGGACAACAAAGTGTTAATGATAAAAATCAGTTAAGAGATTTAAAATTACACTGGCAACGAGTAACCGCTGAAACGGAGCAGCAACTAAATGGATTAGCACAGCAATTAGCGTCACTCAAAGAGCAACGAAAAGAAAAATCAGCTCAGTTACAGCAAAAACTTTTCGCCCAATATCGTTTCTTAAATATCAAGGGGGAGCTTCGAGATCTTAATGACATATTCTCTGACACCCCAGTAAAGATTCCGCCAGCGGGAGCTGGTGAATGTGCCGCACCTAAATTATTACATTATGCGTTTGCTAATAATATGCAGCCCCTCGCCATGGCAGAGTTTTGGTGGGGCAGCTCACCAAAATCTGAAGTTCGTCAACATCAACAATATTACCCCGCATGCCAAGGTAAATGTCAGCCAATTTTAGGCCACATGCTTAATGGCATGAACGTTGATGACAACCCATTGTTAACTAATCCAGGGTTATCAAAAGAAATAGATATTCTTTTTCAAGATGAACACATGCTAGTTATTAATAAACCTGCGGGTCTTCTCTCGGTACCGGGAAAAACAATTACCGACTCAGTACAGCAACGCTTAAAGCAACGTTTCCCTTATGCAAGCGGACCATTAATCGTGCACCGATTAGATATGGCTACATCTGGCCTGATGCTCATTGCCTTGACAAAACGAGCGAATAAAAGTTTGCAGAGACAATTTATTCATCGCGGCATAAAAAAACACTATATAGCGATATTAGCAGGCGAGCTCAAACAAACTCACGGTGAAATAAACTTACCCATGCGGGGCGATCTTGATGATAGACCTCGCCAGCTTGTCTGTGAAGAGCACGGAAAACCAGCGAAAACAACGTGGCGTGTACTAGCAACAAAAGATGGTAAAACCAAAGTCTCTTTATCACCCGAAACAGGACGGACACATCAATTACGAGTGCATTGCGCCCACCATTTGGGGCTTAATACACCGATTGTGGGCGATAGCCTATACGGAGTTTGTGCAGATAGATTACACTTACACGCTAAGTCGATTCATTTCCAACACCCTATCTCGCGAGAAGTCATGTCATTTAGCGCTGAAGAGCCATTTTGATGATTTCTTTGCCTTTGTTGTATCGACTTTTGTTGCATTGATAACTACCAACACAGCAAAACAGATGGCATACTATCGTTCAATAAACTACGATTAATCCTATTTGAAGTATAAAAGTATCATGAGTCAATCTGAGACCGAAAAAAAAGCAAAGCTGCCTTCAAAATGGCAAGCTGCAAACAAAGCAATAAAAGCAACTCAAGTTGCTTTTGATATGGATGAACGAATTCAATATGAAATTCGTCGTCAAGCTTTAGAAGATGGTGTAAGCCCTTCAGATCAAATTCGCCATATCTTAGGGCTGCCTTGCACACGCCGTCCTAAGCGCCCTCGCCTAACCGTATCATTAAGCCCTGATGATTATGAATTACTGGGGCAAAAATATGGAATCGATCCCGCGAAGCAATTAGAAATAAAGAAAATTGTTGTCGCTGAACTGACTGAATTTGCACAAGATAAAAATTAATAAAGGAATATCAATGGATTTTCTCCATCATATTGATGAATATGGCGTAAAGAATTATAAAACCCGATATCTTGCTCTGATGGTTATGGTGGTAATTTATTGTGTTATCGCTGTGGGGGCAGGACTGCTCATTCATTTCGAATCAGCCAACCCTGATGCCAACATTCATAGTTATGCCCAAGCATTTTGGGTATTAATAATGGCAAGTTCGACGATTGGTTTTGGTGATTTTTATCCGACCACCACTGGCGGGTATGTCATTGTCACTCTAATGTTCTATATCGGTGTTGGCATGATGGGCTACATCGGAGCGCTAATTGCTTCAAAGATCATGGGATTCTCTGATACCAACGTCAAAAACCGAGAGTTACGCCACCAAAATGCTGCCATCCTTGAAGAATTACAGGCTATGCGTAAAGAGTTAGCGCAACAAAGAACTGTAAACTCAGATTAAGGCGGACTTCGGCACATTCTAATAAAAAGGCCTTAACTTCAACTTGGTTATTAAGTTCAAGTTAGTTATTAAGTTCAAGTTAAGGCTTTTTTAATTGTCTACTTCGCTCGTCTATAACCAGTAAGGCGTTAACTTCAATGCCGACTTACGTGATTGTTCCATAGCATGAATGAGGGAGCTTTCCTTGCGCTCAAGCCAACTCTTAATCGCGCCGTCATCGTCTAAGCACTCTGCTCGTAACAATTGTTTGATAGGCTCAAACTGCAATAACTGATCAATACCCACTGCAATATCAGACCACGGAGCCCTAAAACGTTGTTGTGACTCACTATCAAACAAATTACCAACACAGACACCAACTTGCATATTGTGCTGTAAGTTTAAGCGTTGAGCTAAGTAATCTTGATAGGTTAAGGTTGATTCATAAGGGAGGGTTTTATGAACCAACTCCCAATCTTGAGCTAGAAACTGTTTCGCTTGGCTTTTAACCGACTGCTGTTGAAACTTCTCTAACGTGGGTAAAGGTTGTTGTTGCCACGGTTTAAAATAGAGCCATTGCATTAATTGAGACACTAGCGCTGTATGACGCTCACTGTTAAACAGTGCAACAATATCAGACTCTTGAGGTAAATTGTCACGCTGCTCACTAAGCATCGCTAAAATCTTCTTATGGTGCTCTAATTTTTTAAACGCTTGCCCTTTGTTGCCAAGTAGTTTTTCAATACGCAGCGCATCATCAATAAAGGCCAGCTGTTCCATTAACCAAAAGATCGACTTAGTTAAAGCTTTGAGCTCATTATCATGGAAATAATCTTGATACAACTCATTGGCTTTAATAATTAATTGCAACGCATCTCGAATTTCTTTTAGGGCATAAAAATCTTGCTGGTCGATGAAAACTTCAATGTGATATTGCCAATGGGCTAATCCATGAGAAACCGTTTTTATATAAGCCGTCTCCAAAGAATCTTTTGTACAAATATCAACCACAGTTAATGATTTGACCTGATCTTTAGTTTGCTTGGCCAACTGGTAACCACGAGCGGCTTTACTTTTAGTACCAAATCGTAATGGTGATTGTTTAGCCAATTGTCCCGCTAATTCAAAGATCAGCTCTGGTTTACCTTTAACCAATTCAAGCTCTACTTCACAAATTTCAACTTTGTGATCACCAGCACCGATAAAACCTTGATCATAAACCATTTCAACGACGGCACCGTCGGGGTAAATCATCATCACTCCCCGCCGAGAAAAGTTAGTATTAAACAAAGGGTTAATTTGTTTTTGTAGTACAGAAACATCTGTACCTTCAGGCCATATCTGTTGTGGAAAAAGAGCTAATTGTGGCTCGGGGGTCTCAATATCCACGTTATATTCAGGTCGCTGATGCAAACCACCAATAACTTGACCTGCAGTCTTAATTGTTTGCTCGATATGCTGATCGTTCACCCTAATTCGCAGCCCCATATCCCAGAAGCGTAGCTTCTTGTCTTGCGTATCAAAATAGATATTTTCTAAATTGAAGCTTTGAGAAACCAACTTAACATCTTGATTCTTTGATAAACTATCTAACGTTTTCTCAATATCAGCTGAGACAAATAACTTTATCTCAATTTCATTTTCCATGATTTACCCAAATATTATTCTTTGTCATAAAAAAGTCACAAAACTTTAATACAATTGCTTCGGTTAACTTATAATAACTAAATTACTCGTTGTTTGAGGCACAGTCTATATCGATTTAATAGAAAGTTTAAGTCATTATAATCAACTCAAATGTTTTAATGTGAAACGAGTTAAGTTACTATGCGCTCGATTTTTCAATTGTTGCTATAAAGCGAACATAATCAAAAGGTCAAACTATGTCGATGAATTCGATACTTGGTGTATTTGCAAAGTCACCAATAAAGCCTCTTCAAGAGCACATCTGTAAAGTACATCAGTGTGCCGAGCATTTAGTCCCTTTCTTTAAGGCAGTCTATGCCCAAGATTGGAATAAAGCAGCCAACGTACGAGCAGAGTTATCTCAGTTAGAGAAATCTGCCGATAAGTTAAAGCGTGAAGTACGGACAAATTTACCGAAAGGTTTATTTATGCCGGTTGATCGTACTGATATGTTAGGGCTAATTACCCAACAAGATAAAATTGCTAATACAGCAAAAGACATTTCAGGACGCATCCTTGGTCGCAAGCTGGTTATTCCAGAACAAATCCAACAAGAATTTATGGAGTACCTACAGCGTTGTATCGAAGCCTCTGGTTTTGCTGCAAAAGCGATTGCTGAATTAGATGAATTATTAGAAACCGGTTTTCAAGGCGTTGAGCTACAAATCATTGATAAATTAATCTCTGAGCTAGACACTGTTGAAGATAGTACCGACATGATGCAAATCACTTTACGTCATTCATTGCACGAGATTGAGCAAGAATTGAACCCTGTGGACGTGATTTTCTTATACAACGTAATTGAGTGGGTAGGCGATTTAGCTGATCTTGCTGAACGCGTTGGTGACAGACTAGAGCTAATGCTAGCTCGTTCATAATTGTTTTAAAAGGTTTTTTCAATGGATATCATTGTAAATTATAGCTTTGAGCTAGTGCTACTTGCTGGCTTATTCGGATTTTTCATGGCGTGGGGCATCGGTGCAAATGATGTTGCTAACGCAATGGGAACATCAGTTGGCTCAAAAGCATTAACGATCAAACAAGCGATTATTATCGCGATGATCTTTGAATTCGCTGGTGCCTACCTGGCCGGTGGTGAAGTAACATCAACCATTCGTAAAGGCATCATTGACTCTGCGTACTTTGTTGATGTGCCTGAACTACTCGTTTTCGGTATGATCGCCTCACTTTTAGCCGCGGGCATTTGGTTATTAGTCGCTTCTTATTTGGGGTGGCCTGTATCGACAACTCACTCAATCGTTGGCGCAATCGTCGGTTTTGCCGCTGTTGGTGTAGGAACTGACGCAGTAACGTGGTCAAAAGTTGGCGGGATTGTTGGTAGCTGGGTCATCACTCCGTTGATATCAGGTGTCTTTGCCTACGTCATATTTATGAGTGCCCAGAAGTTCATCTTCAACACTGACGACCCACTTGCTAATGCGAAGCGTTATGTGCCTGTATACATGGCTTTATCTGGCTTTATTCTATCGCTGGTAACTATCAAGAAAGGTTTAAAGCACATTGGTATTCACTTTTCGACTCAAGAAGCATTTCTACTATCAGGCTTAATTGCTGTACTAGTTGCTGCCTTGGGTGTGATTGCCATTAAACGCTTAAAAATCGACCCTGCGGCAGATAAAAAGATGCATTACGCCAGTGTTGAGAAAGTATTTGCTATCTTAATGGTTGTAACGGCCTGTTGTATGGCATTTGCCCACGGTTCTAATGACGTAGCTAACGCTATTGGTCCTCTAGCAGCGGTTGTATCTATCGTAAATAACGGTGGTGAAATTGTTGCTAAGTCGCCACTTGTCTGGTGGATCCTACCTCTAGGTGGTATTGGTATTGTTGCAGGTCTTGCTATTTTTGGCCGCCGCGTAATGGCAACCATTGGTCAGGGCATCACGCATTTAACGCCTAGTCGTGGTTTCGCAGCCGAGCTAGCAGCCGCTACAACGGTTGTACTAGCCTCTTCTACGGGTTTACCTATTTCAACTACACAAACCCTTGTTGGTGCGGTATTAGGTGTTGGTATGGCACGTGGTATTGCAGCGTTGAACATGGGGGTTATCCGTAACATTGTTATCTCGTGGGTCGTAACTTTACCAGCGGGTGCAATCTTATCGATTGGTATCTTCTATATGTTAAAAGGTATTTTCGCTAGCTAATCAAGCTAAGCGCCTTTAAACAACGAAGACTTAAAGCCCTGCTAACATCTGTTAGCGGGGCTTTTATTTATTCGCTGAATTACTGTCTGGTAAACCTGTAATTGTCATTCAATTCTATCTCGTTAAGTCATCTCGTTGATAACGATATCATAAATAGAGATTGAGCTGCCGTCACAGTGTTTCCATAGGCATTTACGTCAACTCGCCTAACAGCCAAAACATTACGTAAGCGATGTTATGGTAGCTAAGAGTAATCGGCTTAAACAAGGTGATCGATTGGCTACTCGCTGGCTCTTTAGCATCTATCAATTGCATGGAGAGAACATTAAAAAAGCCCTGCCAACGAGTTAGCAGAGCTTTTTGTTTATGACCAATCGTGACATTTAAGGACGTAAAGAACGCTCACCACGAGCAATGCCAAGCGTACCAGAACGAACGACTTCAATGATTTCACTGGTTTGTTCAATTTGCTTCACAAAGGCATCAAGCTTAAAGCTATCTCCAACGATACGAACCGTATAAATACGCGGTGTTGCATCAATAATTTTACCATTAAAGATATCAACTAGGCGGCATACTTCATCGCGCTTGTTACCAACACACGCAACCTTAACTAATGACATCTCTTGTTCTATATGCTCACCATCCGTTAAGTCAGATATCTTTAGCACATCGATCAATTTGTTAAGTTGCTTCATGATTTGTTCAATCACACGGTTATCACCGTTAGTGACAATAGTCATTCGTGACAGCGATGGATCGTGAGTCACAGATACAGTCAGCGACTCAATATTATAGCCCCGCTGTGCAAATAAGCCCACAATACGTGACGTAGCACCAGCTTCATTTTCAAGTAAAAGTGAAATGACTGTTTTTGACATTAGCTACGCTCCGTTTTACTTAAATACATTTCATTCATCGCACCATATTTGATTAGCATCGGGTACACGTGCTCTTGCTCATCAACGGCAATATCCATGACCACTAGACGGTCTTTCTGTGCAAAGCAACGTGCAAAGGCATCGTCTAACTCATCAGGGCGGTCTACTTTAATGCCAACATGACCAAAGGCCTCTGCTAATTTGACAAAGTCAGGTACCGAATCCCAATACGAATGAGAATGACGGCCTTTGTAAATCATATCTTGCCATTGTTTAACCATCCCTAATGAACGATTATTTAAAATAATAACTTTAATTGGCAAGTCGTATTGCAAACAAGTAGATAGCTCTTGAATGTTCATTTGAATACTACCGTCACCCGAAATACACACAACAGTGCTATCAGGAAACGCCATTTGTACACCCATCGCAGCAGGTAAGCCAAAGCCCATGGTGCCAAGACCACCAGAGTTTATCCAGCGGCGTGGCTTATCAAACGGGTAATACAATGCAGCAAACATCTGATGTTGACCAACATCTGAACACACATAAGCATCGCCGTTGGTTGCCTTATACATCGCCTCAACCACTTGCTGTGGTTTTAAAGAGTCAGGGTTCGTCTCGTAGCTTAAACACTTAACCGAACGCCACTGTTCAATTTGATCCCACCAAGCAGCCATCGCTTGGCTGTCGCTACTCAGTTCATCATGCTTAATCATGTCAAGCATGTCTTGCAGTACATTGTGAGCGTAGCCAACAATCGGAATATCAGCATGAACTGTTTTTGAAATCGATGTTGGGTCGATATCAATATGAATGACTGTCGCATCTGGACAGTACTTTTCAAGGTTATTGGTTGTACGATCATCAAAACGTACACCAATAGCAAAAATGACATCACTGTGATGCATAGTTTTATTCGCTTCAAGCGTACCATGCATGCCAAGCATACCGACAAACTGCTTATCAGTGGCTGGGTAGACACCTAACCCCATTAACGTATTTGTTACTGGACATCCGACAATTTCAGCAAACTCTTTCAGAAGCTCTGGTGTATTTTCCCAAATTGCACCGCCACCAGCATAGATTACCGGACGCTTTGCTTCTAATAAGACCTTCAACGCTTTACGCGTTTGACGCTTATGGCCACGCGCAGTTGGGTTATACGAGCGTAAAGAAACCGACTCTGGGTAACTGTACGGGAAACGCAATTGCGGATTAATAATATCTTTTGGTAAATCAACGACCACAGGGCCCGGTCGACCTGTCGAGGCAATATAGTAAGCTTTTTTAATTGTCTCAGGAATGTCTTCTGCACGCTTACATAAGAAACTGTGTTTTACAATAGGACGAGAAACACCCACCATATCTGTTTCTTGGAAAGCATCCTCACCAATCATGGTCGTTGGCACTTGCCCTGACAAAACAACCATTGGAATTGAATCCATATATGCCGTTGCAATACCCGTAATACAGTTGGTGGCTCCTGGACCTGATGTGACCAGTACAGTACCGACATCACCAGTGGCACGAGCGTAACCATCAGCCATATGGACAGCGGCTTGCTCATGACGGACGAGAATATGCTCAACACTTGACTGCTGAAACAGTGCATCATATAAATCTAAAACAGAACCGCCCGGATAACCGTATATGCGCTCAACGCCTTGGTCCTGTAAGGAGCGGATAACCATTTCGGCTCCTGATATCATCTCCATGGTGAACTCCAAAATAACGTAAAAATAAAAGTAATTGCCAATGTTAAAAAGGCCCGCATGCCATTTACATTTTTTAAACAGCTGAAACTTGATATTAACCATTATGATTGGGCCCTAGCAAGGGCTTTTAGTGATATTTAGGAAAAATAAAGGGCTTTTTTAAGTGTTATACACTTTAGTCGTAGCAAAAGCATAAAAAAGTATAGTTTTAACATCGGTTAAAATAACAACAGAAAAACCAGAGTGTACGAAAGTTTTAAACGGTCGATTAAATAGCAAAATAGTAGGATAAAAAGCTGATATTAAAGGAAATTAAAAACCCAACAATCATCGTAAACAATAATTTACATCAATTGCATATTAGATTGAATAATTAATTTTTTCTTCACCGCCATTCAATGTCAGATTTGTGACATTTTTTAGCTAAATATTCATTATAAAAATGCTAAAATAACACTTTGAATGAAAAAATAGGACTAAGCAAATGGAAAAACATATCCTAGCGATTGCAAAGCAGCTGACTCAACAAGGAAAAAAGCCTTCTGTTGCATTGGTTCGTGCTAAATTATCACGCCCTGTCCCCATCCCTGTTTTAGTCAAAAGCTTACAATATTTTGAAAGCCTATCAGCAGAACAAATCGCTGACATTGATGATGCTCAACACAGAGCACCATCAACAGAAAAGGTGGAACCATTAAGTGACAGTCAAAAAATATTGCAACAACTTGCAGACTTAACGGCTGAAGTTGTGTCATTGCGTAAAGAAACAAATGAACTAAAACAATTAATAAAAGAGCGTTGCCCTAATGATCCTTGCTAAGCTGACCTTTGAATGTTTTGAAGATACGACAATCACTGCCGTAGAACGGGCAATTTGCGGTCTGATCACTGAACTGAAATATAATGGACAAATTATAGGTCAAGAATTCCCAACACTATTGAAAGATGGTTATTTTGTTACTCAAGTTCTTTGCCCAGAAGAAGAGTCATTACAGCATACTCAAAATAACCAAGCAGTAAATAGGGCAATAAACAACTTAACCAAAGCGGGAATCTTACAACCGAAAATAGATATTTTAGGTCAAGAAATACATTCTGACATGACAGACCCTGTACATCAGGCGAGTTGGCAAATGCTCTATACCAGTTATGTGCAAACGTGCTCGCCAATTCGATGCGGTGATCATTTCGCCCCGATTCCGTTATATCGATTACCTCCACTAGCCAACGGCTGTTATAAACAATTGGTTAATTGGCAACAAGACTGGCAGGCCTGCGATCAATTACAAATGAATGGTTTAAGTGCAGAGTTTGAAGTACTGCCTGAAATTTGCGACCTCAATAGTTCATTAGCTAAGCGGGGAATGAAACTCTGTGAACGAATTGAAGAGTTAAGTGGTATACCGACATACTTATATCTATATCGTGTAGGTGGAACAGATTTATCCAGTGAACAACAGCGTCGCTGTCCGAGTTGTGATGGCGATTGGGCATTAGCAGAGCCATTACATCAAGTTATTGACTTTAAATGTGACGACTGTCGATTAGTATCAAACCTATCTTGGGATTATAAACACTAACCGACAATGCCTAATCGTTTATTAGGCTGCCATTAGCGGCCTAATAAACTGCGCATCACTTCTTTTAGCCGCGGCATTAACCCTGCCTTAAGAGGTTGAGGCGCTTGATACACCTGCTCCTCTTCAGGGGATGCTAACGGTGATAGTCGACTTAAAAAATCGCAAATCGAACTGGCTAAAACTTCTCGATCATTGTTACCAGCGATCTCACACACAACCTGCCCTGTGGTATTATCAATCGATAGCATTTTTTCACTGTTAACAACACAGCCAATAAATACGGTTAACGACTGCTTAAGTTTTTGCTGCATCATAATATGACCGATAATATTGGTACTTAAGCGATCAATATCTTGTTCATTCCATATTTGTAATAGCTCGAACTGACGTGAATCGAACGTACCAAACAGTGAACCACTATATAAACTATGATAGTAATCTTTGATATCTTGGTGTATCGACAATTCAAGGGCATGTTCAATATTAGCAAAGCCATTATATTGTGAAGCGTGCTCAGTTAACTGTGGCTGCCATTGAATTTTCTCTCCGTCCAGAGCACCTTCATGCTCACAGGGTGAGGTCCATTCATTATCATGGCAAACTTGTGGTAAATATCCCGTTTCATTGGCTACAGCTTTGCTATAATCCGTGGCAAATTGTTGCAATGCTTGTGCAGTTGTTAACATCTTAATCTCAATTATATGGCGGAAACTAGCTCCATGACGACAAAGTCACCTTATGACAATGCCCCAGAACTCGCATCCCTTACTTTGGGTAAACAGACTGACTATGATAACAGCTTCGATGAAAAACTGTTACAAGCTGTTCCTAGAGCATTAAATCGTAACGAATTAAACCTAGGTCAGACCTTGCCTTTTCATGGTGATGACATTTGGACAGGATATGAGCTTTCATGGCTTAACGCTAAGGGCAAGCCAGTGGTCGCCATGGCGAACTTCAAGGTACCATGTCAAAGTAACAACTTGATCGAGTCTAAATCATTTAAGCTCTATCTAAATAGTTACAATCAGCAGCGTTTCAATGATGCTGACGAGGTAACAGCACAACTGACTAAAGACTTGTCCGTATGTGCTGAGAGTAACGTCACAGTTGAAATTATTCTAGCTCATCAATTCGCTACGCAGCGTATCATTAGTGCAGCGGGTCATTGTATTGATGACTTAGATATCACTATTGATGATTATCAATTCTCGACCGACTTTCTTGCTCACAGTGATAATAGCAACCAGCCTTTGGTGAGTGAGACGCTTCACTCTAATTTATTAAAATCTAACTGCTTAATTACCAATCAACCTGATTGGGGGACCGTTGAAATAAGTTATCATGGCCGTCAAATTGACCATGAAGCCTTATTGCGTTATTTAATTTCTTTTAGACAGCACAATGAATTTCATGAGCAATGTGTTGAACGTATTTTTACCGATTTAATGCGCTTTTGTCACTGTGATAAATTAACCGTTTACGCCCGCTACACCCGCCGTGGAGGCTTGGATATAAATCCGTTTCGCAGTAACTTCGAGGAGACACCATCGAATCAGCGTCAAGCTCGTCAATAGATACACTCAAAAAAGGCTGATAGAGTTTCCTCTATCAGCCTTTGCAATGGGTTATGTTATTGATTTATGCAAACGCTTCACGGTTTCCAGCAAGCTCTTCGTTAAACGAGTCACTAGAAATATCTTCAATACTACCAATTAAGCCTTTCTCAATAAATGGCGTGAGTTGGTCTTCACAATTAGTCAATGCGCCATCGTAGGCTTGGCACAATACAGCTAAACGAACGAAGTCTAAATAGCTGACTTCAGCCGTTTGATGCTCGTTTTTATTGTAATATTTCACTGACTCAACCATTTCATCGCTGAAGTTCCAGTCTTTCACAATCGCCACACCAATATGAGTATGCAAATCTGAGATAGCACGTTCTAAGAATTCTGGTTCAGCGAAGATTTCTGGGTAGCCATCAGCCTCAGTTAGAATAGGCAGCGTGCCTATGTTGTGCAATAAAGCTGCCAAAGACAAAGTATCCACCTGAAGTGAGGTATGTTTATTTTCTCTTTGATAAATCGACAATAAAGCCATTGCATAAGCTGCTACTTCAGTCGAGTTATGCCAAGTTTTTGCTAAATAATTGGCAACCAACTCGTTATCAGAAACAAACAATTGCTCCATTGCAAGAGCCATAACAATATTCTTTATCTGGCGCATTCCGATACGAGTCACTGCAGCTTGCAGGTTTTCAGCACGCACTGCACGGCTATAATGAGCCGTATTGGCAATTCGAATTAATCGAGCAGACATGGCAGCATCTTGTGCCAATAAGCTTGAGATATCCCCTAAACTAGAATCAGGATCTGCAACAGCCTCACGGACTTTCATTGCAATCTTAGGGAGTGTTGGTAAAACTAGAGAATCGTTTTTCAGTTTCTCAATGAGAATGGTTCTTAACGCGTTTGCTGTAGACATACACAATCCGTTTCATATATTAATACTAAAAAAACTGTATGTTACTAACCTTACCTTGATACCTAAACGGAGAAAATTATCACAGAGCCCCTTTAAGGGTGACTCGTCCCCTTAGTACCTAATAAAACATACAATGCCTAAAAACCAATATAACAGCTTTTTTTGATTTGCATATAACTATATTTAACTAATTATAATAATGAGTTGGCAAATATTGTTTATAGTCAAACGAGTCTATGACTGTTGGTTTAACCGCAAATCACGTAGACTTCACTTTTTTAGAATAGCGTTTGGATATATCTTCATTATGCGTGGCAATAAATCGACTTTGCAATTTCGTAATAACCAATTGGTTGGATTAGGGAATGCTCAGGCAAAAGTGATTTTCCATCTCGAAAACGCCCCTCTTTTACCGACGAGCGAACTTGAACAAATTACCACTGATGAAATCGTCGCAATCAATGGTAATCATTGGCGAAAAATATTTACAATTGCGGCTAAATTAACTTGCAAGGCGCATCCATGGAAAGCGTTTCGTGATGAGAAATTACTAGCGCATACCTATTTTAGCTTTTTACCCCTTGCTCCATCAGAAAAATCTCGTATTCATATCGTCTGTGGTAAACAATATGCACAGACTCTCGGACTTTCCCCAGAGCACGATATAACTAACAAATTCGAGCTCCTTGAAACCAGTAAACCGGTATGGCGTTTAAAAGATAAAGACCTTGAGCTCGTTATACTCACGCCTTATTTAGATTATCGACAATTTCCAAATCAGCTAATTAGTGAATTACGCTTATTATTCGCACTGCACGGTGGTTAGGACTCAATTTTGTTCTCACTGTCACACGATTGCTCTACGCTAGTGCTATCAACATCTGGAGCAATGTCACGATCCGCTTTAGCAATGTACCGTGGTTTGTTACTGTGCGTTAACTTAGCATTTTTCTTTTTTTGCTTTTTTAGCAAAATGGATTTAATTTTCTTTTTTCTATTCATGATGTGTTTAATACGTCTCTAAGGTAAAGCCATTTTATACTAAATCGTGGCCTGATACTAAACCTGTGAACACCTTTAAAACTTAAAGTAGGTTAAGTGCTAAAGATGGCAAACTGATTCTTACCGTTATCTTTAGCGCAGTACATCGCTTTATCTGCCAAATTTCGTAATGTATCGACATCGACACCGTGCTCTGGATACAAAGCAATACCTATACTGCAACCGACACTAAAATGATGGTCATTAAACGAAATAGACTGTGATAATTTATCAATTAGCTTTGTCGAAAGCTCTTTGACATCTTCAATGTGGTCAATATCTTCAAGAATAACCAAAAATTCATCACCACCAATACGAGCGACCATATCATTACCCCGAAGTAACCCTGTCGTACGTTTAGCGATAACTCTTAAACAATGATCTCCTGCATCATGGCCAAAGTAGTCATTAACAGACTTAAAGTTATCTAAATCAACAAACATAATCGCGGCTTTTCTCTGGTGACGCTGCGCGCGTAAGCAAGCTTGTTGCCACTGTTTTCTCATCAGTCTAAACGTCGCTAACCCTGTTAGCTCATCATAACCAGCTACCTGAGATAACTTATCATATTGCTCATTCAAGCGTCCTAACACAGACTCCATTTCTTGACGGAAAATATATAACGTCGAGGTCGCCATTAGGATAAAAAAGATCACACCACTGGTATAAATAATCCAGTGCCAATGTGTATTTACTTCATTGAGGCCGTCTGCCTGAGGCACTGTAGTAAATTTAATACCCGCGAAGATAAAAATTAAAACCACACCGACGGCAGCCGCTATAATGACACGTTTTTTATAGAATAAAGCAGCAATTATCACGCTCAGCAGTAAGTAGAACACCGCAACGGCTTGCGTACCGTAATTGAGTACGCCCCAAATGCCAGCAATGAGGTTTAATGTGAATAACAAGTGAACGGTAAAATGATTAGATAAGCGTGATCGGACACTTAAGAACACACCAAGAAGCACAATTAAAAATAGGTAGATAAATTCATCATACCCCCACCCGACCTCAACAGATCTAAGTAGAAAAAGACTTAAGATAACACAGGTAAAGCAGGCCCAAATCACTGATAAGTAACTCATTAACCTTTCATTAAGACGTTCAATTAAGCGAAGTTGTATCTGATTATCCATTGCTCACCCGTGCCACCGATTAAAGAGAAAAGACTCAGCTATAAACAACAATAAAATACCACTGGCGTATAAAAAGCAATACTTTCCAACTAAAAATTGTATATTAATCATCCTACCTTGTTTTAAAGCAAAACAAAAAAGCCACACTAACAAGGGGAATTAGTGTGGCCTAAGGTGTTGAAATAATATTGGTAATGGCTAAATACCATCACCAGAATAGTTTAACTATCGCCTTTGAATTGACCAGCTTTAGCTAGTGCACATGCTTCTACAGACAAGATATCGGCGTATCCCTGTGAGCTTTCAGGGTTTAAGCCGTCACTTGCTTCCATAGATGAGTCTTCTTCATTATAAAGCGATGCTTCAATATCCGTCATGCTGTTAAAGAATACGTTGCCTTTATACAGCCCTAAGGTCACCGTACCAGTGGCACTTTCAGTTAACACATTAATGCCTGCCATTGCTGCTTTATTAGCTGTGTCAAAAACACGTCCATCATAAATCAAGTCGCTTACAGTCTGGCTCAAGCTATTATAAAGTGCTGTAGCGCGACGATCTAAAGTCGCCTGTAAGATATTTTGTAACCCTTGGCTTAATAACTCCATTCCCGGTGCTTCATATACACCACGGCTCTTAGTGCCAATAATTCTGTTCTCTAAAGCGTTAGACATACCAACACCGTTACGGCCACCCACATCATTAGCACGCGTCATCATGTCAAACGGATTTAATGCTTCACCGTTAAATGTAACAGCCACACCCTGCTTATAACCAATAGTAACTTCTTCAACTTGATCTGGTGCTTCTTGCGGCCACACTCCCATCGTCGGCTCAACGATTAACATTGACGTTTCTAAGCTTTCTAAATCTTCAGCTTCATGAGATAAGCCAGCTAAGTTAGCATCGGTAGAGTATTTTTTCTTCATTCCTATCACAGCTGGTATATCAAACTGTGCTAAATAGTCAGCCATTTCACTACGACCAGGGAACTGTTCAAGGAGTTGAGCATCACGCCAAGGTGCGTAAACATTCATTTCAGGTGCAAGAGAACGGGTATAGCGCTCAAAACGCATTTGATCATTACCACGACCTGTAGCTCCATGGGCTAAGATATTAACACCACGAGCTTTCATCGCCTTAACCAACCCCTGAACGGTTACACCACGTGCAATACCCGTGGTGTTCCAATAACCACCGTCATAAGTTGCGTTTGCTTTGATTGCGTCAAAACAGGCATCAGCCATTTCATTTTTTAAATCAACTAATACTGTTTCTGCTCCGCAAGGCTCCATTTTGCGCACAACATTTTGAATATCATCTTCGTCTGGTTGTGCTAAATCAGCAGAAAAACAAATAACTTTAATATTGTCTTCCATTAAACGCTTAGTCACAGTCTTGCTGTCTAAACCACCAGAAACACAAACACCAACTGTTTGATCTTTAATCTCAGATAACTTCATAATCATTCACTCTAAATAGCTGGCAGTTCGCTTGTTGGACTGCCAAATTACACTAATAAACATTCATCATATTTCAGAATTTTTCTATTGGAAATAAGACCAATAAATAATTGTAGCTAACGATAAACCAAAAGGTAATCAAGCTCAAGCACAAAATGAATAAATATATCATTAAAGTGACTTTTTATTCACACGCACCCATTTTAGGATTTCAAGTTGAGCCGTGTACTGAAAATTATTTTACTGATAATAACCACACAATTTGCGATGATTAAGAATGGAGTATAAAATACGCGCCTATTTTTTGATTGAGAGCTCTATTTCTATGTTTACTCCTGAACTATTATCACCGGCTGGTAGCCTTAAAAACATGCGTTATGCCTTTGCTTATGGTGCTGACGCTGTCTATGCAGGTCAACCACGATACAGTTTGCGAGTACGCAATAATGAATTCGACTTAGATAATTTAGCCATTGGTATCGAAGAAGCACATCAATTAGGTAAAAAGTTTTATGTGGTAAGCAACATTGCACCTCACAATAGTAAACTAAAAACTTACATTCGCGATTTAGCACCTGTAGTTGAGCTCAAACCTGATGCGCTAATTATGTCAGATCCTGGATTAATTATGTTGGTCCGTGAAGCTTACCCTGATTTACCTATTCACCTTTCTGTACAAGCAAACGCCGTTAACTGGGCAACGGTCAAGTTCTGGCACCAGCAAGGTATCGAACGCGTTATTCTATCGCGAGAGCTATCTGTTGATGAAATCAATGAAATCCGACAAGCAGTGCCAGAAATGGAACTAGAAGTGTTCGTTCATGGTGCACTATGCATGGCTTACTCTGGACGTTGTTTATTATCAGGCTATATTAATAAGCGCGATCCAAACCAAGGTACTTGTACCAATGCCTGCCGTTGGAAATACGGTGTCCATGATGCCAAAGAAACTGAAACCGGCGATGTAATAGCGGTGGCTCCAGAAGCTGCTGAACCACAAATTGTTGAGCCACAGAAAATAGAGCCAACGCTTGGTGAAGGTGATACCACCGATAATATCTATTTGCTCCAAGAGCCGGGACGCCCTGAAGAGTACATGCCAGCATTTGAAGATGAGCACGGTACTTATATCATGAACTCAAAAGACCTGCGTGCTGTTGAAATGGTTGACCAATTAACTAAAATTGGTGTCCACTCTTTAAAAATTGAAGGTCGTACTAAGTCATTCTACTACTGTGCTCGCACAGCACAGGTTTATCGTAAAGCGATTGACGACGCTGCAGCAGGTAAACCTTTTGATCAAACATTAATGAACACCTTAGAGCACCTTGCTCACCGTGGTTACACTGAAGGTTTCCTGCGCCGCCACAGCCATGACAAGTACCAGAATTATGAGTATGGCCATTCAGTCTCTGAGTCTCAGCAATTTGTTGGTGAAGTCACTGGCCGAAATGAAGACGGCTGGGCTGAAATAGAAGTTAAAAATAAGTTCCTAGTAGGTGATTCATTAGAGCTTATGACACCAAGCGGTAACATCACCTTTACGCTAGAAGAGATGAAAAATCGTAAAGGCGAAAACGTTGATGTTGCACCGGGCTCTCGCCATGTGATGTATATTCCTGTACCACAAGATATCGACTTAGCGTTTGCATTGTTAATGCGTAACTTTGAAGAAAACCAAGACTCACGTAACCCACATAAAAGCGCTGGTTAAGTAACTAACGAGCCTCTTAGAAGTCTAAGAGGCTCGTCTATGACATCATTCAAAGTCTCGTCGGAAACCCTAATGGCACTATTAATTAAAGACAACTGCATCAACTGTGATATGTGTGATCTTGCGACTTAAATACTTTAAATTCAATAAATTAAAAAAGTGTGTTACGTGTTGTGTTACGGTGTTTTTTTTACCGTCTTAGGTACCGTAACACAAATTTTAACTCTAAGATATGTGTACACCACTGTAACCTATTCCTTTTCTACACCAACATAACGTTATAACGTTGATTTCTGTTTTAATTTTAAAGTAGAGGGTAAAACTTCTTTGCCGCTGACAGTTAGAACAACTAACGACATATAACTTACTTAGGGGAAGTTACAAACAAAGTGTAGTTAATATGATCATTTTATTAGAAAGAGTAAGGTGTGGTTAACCACGGTATAGGCAACTCTTGCTATGTTAAATTATTTTACACTAGACGTCCGCTCTCGGCCAATAGCGGACATTGTAACTATTACAATTAAAAGTATATTGTGAGCGCGTTTGGTCACTGGTTTATCGCTACCTTGTAATGTAGGATAGCTTGCAAGGTCAAATTAATAACCTGTTAAATGCCAATGGAGTCATCATGCCTAGTAACAATATCGAAAATACAGTTATTGATTACCTATCAGAATTTGATGTCATAGCTGAAAAAATAAAAGAGATTAAAGAGAAAACTCCCGATTTTATTGTTCGTGGAGAGGATAATGTACTAATCGAATTGAAGGAAAAGTTCGATGCCGATATTGAACATGAAACACAAGAATCTATTTTGGCTAAAGGAGATGTTTTTCAAAAAACGCATACGACGGGTTATTGGAATAGTATTTCAACTGTTATTACCAAAGGGATTCAGCAGTTAAAAGCTCAAAAATCGAATACGAAAAGCAAATACTGTTTTCTTTTTATTGTTACAAGTGGTGTAAATCCATCAACGCAGGTTAAACAATTTGAGTCTACATTTTATGGTCGAAAAAGTATAATAGATGTCGATTCAGACTCTAATCAAGCTGTATGGTGTTATTACTTTTACCATAGCCTCTTCTCTATACATAAAAATGCGATTGATGGTGCCTTTGTATTAGATAGTAATAATAAACAGACAAGGCTGTTGGTTAACGATCAATCTCCTCAATATGAAAATGTTAAAAATTCTGAATTTCTTTCTAAGTTTAGGGGAAAGATAGGGATCGTAGATCCTAAAGAATTAGAAGCTTCTAATAAAATCTATATTGCAGATACAACAATACCAAGAAGTAACGAAAACGCGGTTAAAGAGTTTGTTTTTAATAAATATGGAATTAGTAAAGGGCTGGTGCTTGATTTTCCTCAGACGGTTTTTCAAGCTAGGGTAGATGTATAAAGGCACTTAACAAGCAACTAAACGCGGGGGTGGTTTACGGTCACGCGTTTTGCAAAAATACGCAAAACATCGTGCCAGCAATCCTCACCGGTTAGTTGGGCTACATGGACTCCCCGTTGTCAAGCAATAGCTTTCTCTTATAACTAGAAGATCTGACAGCAGCTCTACATTCGGCGTTTAATTAGCTTTATTACGCTATCGCCCTGATGATTTGCGCTTGAGCAATGCCTCATTCGTTAAACAGAATCTTCTTGATAAAGAATTTTTCTTCCCGACTAAACAGGCTTTCTTGCTCTCGGTCTGACCGTGTTATCGTCAATAGCTAATGCTCAGACACGGTGGGGTAAACCGTTGTATCACTTATAACTTACTTTTATTTTACATAATCTACCTGATACTCTTTTTCTGAATGTAACAGCGCCCAAATTAATCGTGCGTTTTTAGCTGCTAATGCGACCGTGGCGCGCTTGAAGCCTCTCCGTTCAATAAGATCTTTTATCCAGAGGCTTGTTCGGTCCGTTTTATTTTTACAGTTGGCAATTACGGCTCTTGCCCCATGAATCAGAGAGGTTCGAATATGTTTCTCACCACGCTTGCTAATCCTACCTAATCGAACGACACCCCCTGTTGTGTATTGTCTGGGCACTAAGCCTATCCAAGCAGCAAAAGAACGACTGGATTTAAAGTGCTTAGCATCATTGACTGTTGCAACAACAGCAGTAGCGGTGATTTCCCCAATACCCGGAATACTCATCAAGCGTTTTGCATCTTTCATTTGATTAGCTAATGCGTAAAGTTTTCTATCGTATTTTAGTATTTCTTCGTTTAAGGCTTGAATACTTTGCCAAAGGCCATTCAACAACGCTCTGGCAAGGAAAGGTAAATTGTTCTCTGCATCTTCGATAATCACACCAATGGCTTTTTGCGCTGGGTAGCGTCCTTTAGGCATGATGATGCCAAATTCTGCTAATAATCCACGTAATCGATTGATACGTGCGGTTCTATCTTTTATTGCGCCTTGGCGTATGCGATGTAAAGATAAGATGGCTTGTTGTTCTTCACTTTTAATACTGACAAAACGAGTTTTAGGCCTGGTAGCAGCTTCACAAATAGCTTCAGCATCATTAGCGTCATTCTTTTCATTTTGGCGGTATGGGATAACAAACTTAGATGCCATGATACGCACATCATGCCCGAGTTTAGTGAACTCACGTGCCCAGTAATGAGCACCTGAGCAGGCTATTCTGGTCAAGTCCAACCGGACACTTCATTCTGTAATTTCTCATAGTTAATTGGTGTTTTATCACCAAGTGTTGTGTGTAGCCTTTCATGGTTGTAGTACTTAATATATTCGTTCACATCATGCTTCATTGACTGTCGG
>PIZK01000001.1 GCA_002835545.1 Alteromonadales bacterium alter-6D02 | reverse complement strand
GGGTAAAATGGTGATTATCTCCCTTACCAATTAAGTTTCAACGGCAGTTTGGCGCATATCGTCAGATTACTGGTTGGTTTACCGTATAGCTCGCCGGGAGCGATACCTCGGCAGATGAAGCATTTTTATACTATGGCGGGGAGCTTGATATTAGAACCACGAAGAGGAAGGACATTCCCCCGAACGGTAAAGCCCAGACCTCAACGTTATGCTAGAAATAAAAATGCCGCTCACCTTAAGTGAACGGCATTACCGTGTTATGTAGCGTTTTTTATTTTACGCTGTTGCTTTGTTTCATTTATAGCAAACTATCAAGCAATCAAATCACAGTGATAGCTAATGTACTAACAGTAACGGCGCTCACTTTTCTCGTTATTCCGGTATTAGATTGGGCTTTACTGAGCACTAGTATTATCGAGATGGTCAATTATGGTCGTTATCATATGTTAATTGTCCAAATCATTTGTATCACCAGTGCTGTTATCTGTTTACTCATCAAACGTTCGATAACTCAAGCAGCCAGCCCAGACATACAGGGCTCCAGCGTTCCAGCCTAGAGTCCCCTGCCAGCAAGCCATATAAGACCAGTCGTGGAGTCAACTACTCCACGGCTGGTTTGCACGGTGTCTCGCTCTTTTGATTAACTTGTTGAGAGTAACGTGCTTTCAGCCAACGCGCCGCAGGCTTTTCAACGAAAAAGTGAATCATTATTGAGAGCATGACAGCAATAACAGTAATGAGTAGCACAAGTAGCGTGAGATTAACCTCTTCATTAAACGTGTTTATTAGCATATAGCCTATATGCTGATGAATTAGGTAAAGCGGATATGTCAACACTCCCAAGTAATAGCACCAAGATTGACGTAAAGGGTTTGTCTTACAAAATGCAATAACACAAAAGATTGCAAAGAACAGTGAATTAATCGTCGTAATAACCAGTGCGTCGAACTCAATATTGAACCAACGACTCATTAAGGCACCAAATAACGTTGACTGTTTGATGACAAACACATACGACAATAGCAACAAAGCAATGCGGTAATAGGAAGCACCGTCTCGTTTGATTAGGTAAAACACGCCACCAGCGGCAAAATAACCACTCCAGTGGGGAAAAATGGCCACAAACATATCCACTTGTTGCGCCCAAGGGTGGAACAGTGCTGCCGTTGATGCTAATAAACTAATGGCAATGATATGCTGAAAGTGTCTCATCCAGCCCAGTAATAGTACAACCAGTATCACCGCATAAAATTTAAGTTCAATAAATAACGTCCAATACGCGCTATCAATTGGCTTATAACCTATCACCTGATTAAGCATAGTCAGGTTTGCTACAAACTGAGCGAACCCTACCGTAAACACCTCACCGCCCCACAATAGCGTCACCAATGTCGTCACTAATAACGCTGCCCAATACGCTGGAAACAAGCGTGTAAATCTTGAAAACACAAAATGTCGTGCACTATTGTCAGCCACACTCATAAAAATAACAAAGCCACTGATTATAAAAAAATAATTTATGCCAACATAGGCATATCGTGTTACCTCACGTAGTTGCTCAAAATCTGCAGCGACAGCAAACTTCTCCATATAACCGGTATAGGTATAGTGAAAAATAACAACTAAAAAAGCCGATATGAATCGTAGTAAGTCAATTTCGTAAAAGCGGGTTTTCATGGGGGCTATCTCTTAGTGTTTAATTGATACGAAGATAAGTCAAGCAACACTATAATTCTTTGTTCTACTTTTCAAAAGCTTAACTTAAGCTAAATAGCAAAAATCGATAGTAAAGTATGAATAAAAGGGTGGAATAATATTTATTGCACTGTAATATCAACGCCTTCTTTATCGATGTAGGTTATGTAATGAACGCTGTTGTTGTTGCCGTTTTATTAATGTTAATTCTATCGCTATTGCGAGTGAATGTTGTTTTTGCACTAATTATCAGTGCATTAATTGGAGGGGTTATTGGTGATCTAACCTTACTTAACACTGTTACAGTCTTTAAAGACGGATTAGGCGGGGGGGCACCCATCGCATTAAACTATGCAATGTTAGGCGCCTTCGCTGTTGCAATTTCACGCTCAGGTATTACCGATGTTTTAGCTAATAAAATCATTTCAACAATCAGTCAACAGCAAACCGCTGGTCATGCCCATAATGATCAAGGCGTTGCAACTCCAGTTGTCATGGTTAAAGCCTCGTTACTTAGCATAATACTATTGGCTGCAATTAGTTCACAAAACCTGATCCCTGTTCACATTGCCTTTATTCCCATCCTGATTCCGCCATTACTTGGGGTTATCAATCAGCTTAAGCTCGATCGACGAATGGTAGCCTGTGTCTTAACATTCGGTCTGACGGGAACTTATATGCTATTGCCTGTTGGGTTTGGTCAAGTATTTTTGAATGAATTATTATTGACCAATTTACAAAACAACCAATTAGCCATCGAAGGAGATCAGCTACCTTTTGTGATGGCCATTCCCGTACTTGGTATGTTCTTGGGCTTGCTAGTCGCTATCTTTTTTAGTTACCGAAAGTCTCGCTCTTATGAAGATAAAACCTTTCATTTTGAGCAAAATTGCATCTCAGAGACTGTTCAAACCCGTTACCTTATTATTGCGCTAATCGCGATCATCTTCGCACTAGTCGCTCAACTCTATACCAACTCAATTGTCGTTGGTGCCATATGTGGATTGACTGTTTTCGTTCTCGGCGGTGTTTTTAAGCCCAATGAATCACAAGATATATTTACTAAAGGCGTTCAAATGATGGGCACGATAGGCTTCATTATGATCTCTGCAGCAGGTTTTGCCGAAGTAATGAAAGCCACAGGAGCCATAAACGATTTAGTGAGTGGAGTTTCTAGCGCCGTTGGTGATAACAAGCTAGTCGCTGCGGTATTAATGCTCACCATCGGCTTACTAATTACCATGGGGATTGGCTCCTCTTTCTCCACCATTCCTATTATCGCTTCAATTTACGTCCCTCTATGCCAAAGTTTTGATTTTTCGGTGTTAGCGACCGCAGCACTAGTGGGAACAGCTGCGGCTTTAGGTGATGCGGGCTCCCCAGCCTCAGACTCAACGTTAGGGCCAACATCGGGCCTAAACAGTGACGGCCAACACGACCACATTTGGGATTCTGTAGTTCCGACTTTTATTCACTTTAATATTCCTTTGATTATTTTTGGAACCATCGCTGCATTAATTCTTTAACAAACATACCCTAGTCCTTTCTATCGACGGGGCGGCACGACCGCCCCTCAAACCTGTGATAAATATAAAGCTATCTATTTAGTAACAAGACACAGCTCAAGTCGAACACTGATTATTAATTTGTTTTAGATCAATAGTATTTAAAAAACTAAAGTATCACTCTCACTTTTAATAGTAAGCTATATGTACTGCTGCTAACCTTGAAGCGCTATGCTAATTACAAGAAATCTAAGAGTAATATGAATATAACTGAGAGGCGCCAAGCCGCATCGAATGATCTACTTACGATTAAGCAGATCCATAATAACTTCGCCGATTTGGTGTCAAGCAAATACCATTCAAACGACTTTGTGCAAACAAGAAATGCATTTATTAATGATCGCCTACGATTTATGTGTTTATTATTTGCTATCGCAGTACCGGTCTCTACCGTATTCGATTTTCTATTATTTGAACAAGCAGTTGCAACTCACTTATTACCACTTAGATTTGCCCTATCAGGGTGTTTATTTTTGATCTATTGGCTCGCCAGTAAGAACTGTAAATCGCTTTTTACTAAAATGCTATTGTGCTGCTCCTTTTTAATGCCCTCGTTATTTTTTATTGGAATAGAACATCAGTTCGTCCAAACCAATACATCTCTACCTCTGACAATCACTATGATGCCCTACTTGATTGTCTCAATGCTTGGATTATTCCCACTCACTCTACGTGCAGGCTTAGGGTTGCTTTTTGTGATTTCCACCCCTGTAGCTAGCTATCATTGGTTGTTTCTTAATAAAGAAACCGTCACTCTGGCCCACCAGCTGTGGTTAATAAGTTTATTTGGTGGTATCGCAATATGGCTGCAACTAGGTCAATTATCCATGTTAATGAAGATGTATCGAGAATCGACCATTGACCCTTTAACAGGTTTGATTAACCGCCGCGTGCTTATGCGCCAGATTAATACCCTTACATCAAGGTGCATCGGAACCCCGAATACATTCTCTGTAATGATTTTAGATTTAGATCGCTTTAAACGTATTAATGATAACTATGGCCATCAAATGGGTGATACGGTTTTAAAGTACGTCTCTAACACACTAAAACAACAGGTGAGACGAAATGACATTGCCGCGCGTTTTGGCGGTGAAGAATTTGTCGTCGTTCTGCCTAACACTTCATTAGCTCATGCCAAACCGATCGCTAAACGGATCGCAGATGCCATTCCTAATCACCTTCTCGTATGTAATGAAGGAGAGGAGTTTTCTGTGACGACCAGTATTGGTTTAACGGAGTTTAATGATAATGATGATGCAGAATCGCTACTCAAGCGTGCAGATGAGCTGTTATATCAAGCAAAAAGTGCTGGGCGAAATACTATTAAAAGCGAATAAGTCGTTAAAATAGTACTTTATCAAGCGCTTCAAGGGATTGAAGCGCTTTCAAATTGATTTATCTTAATAGAAACGATGATTTTCTTTTGCCATCGTCTGTAGTAATTGACAAGGCTCGAATCGATTTCCGTGCTTTGCACTGTATTGATTAAGTAAGTTCACTAACTTTTCCGCCCCCATGCTGTCTATATAACTAAACGGGCCAGCTAAAAATGGTGGGAAGCCAATGCCAAAGATAGCACCAATATCACCATCACGCGCACTCGATATAATCCCTTCTTCTAAACACCGCACAGCCTCGTTAAGCATTTGCACCATACAACGTTGTGCGATCTCTTCATCAGCCACATTGACCTTGTTAGTTACACCTAACACTTTATAAACCGACTTATCGACTAACTTCTTACCTTTAACGTCTTTACCATATAGATAAAACCCTTTTTGGTTTTTCTTGCCTTTACGTCCGTCAGCCAATAAAGCATCAAAAGCACTTGGCGCTTCAAAGCGTTCACCTAATTCATTAAACAAAATAGGGGAAATCTTTGCGCCGACATCAATGCCAACCTCATCAAGTAATGCAATTGGCCCAACGGGCAAACCAAATTGTGTTAACGCTCTGTCAACGGCCTCAATTGAGTTACCTTCAATCACCTGCGCTGCCGCTTCATTCATGTACAACGCTAAAATTCGATTAACATAAAAACCCGCACCATCTTTAACTACGATAGGAGTTTTGCCCTGCTTCTTAGCAAAAGCAACCGTTGTAGCAATGGTTTGTGCTGAGGTTTTCTCATGGGCAATGACCTCAACCAATGGCATTTTGTCCACTGGTGAGAAATAATGTAAGCCAATGACATTTTCTGGACGCTTGGCCACACTGGCAATTTTCCCAATTGGCAACGATGAAGTATTTGACGCAAAAATGGTGTCTTCGCTACAGTGCTGCTCAATATCGCTAACCATTTGATGCTTTAGCGCTAAATCTTCAAACACCGCCTCAACCACGATATCAGCATTTTTCATTCCATCATAAGATGTTGTTCCAGTGATATTCATCATGTCAGACTGTAACGCTGCTTTGGTAATAAAACGGCGTTTAAACTTCTTATTTAATAGATCATAGCTATATTTCAGGGCTTGGTTGATCCCTTGGTCTGAAATATCTTTAATTCGAACCGGGATCTGTCCCTTAATTGCTGTCACATTGGCAATACCACCACCCATGAGGCCGCCACCAAGCACAACAGCTTGTTTTACCTCATTAGGTGTTGCTTGTGTGGTACCACACTCTTTTTTCATTTCAGTGGTGGCAAAAAACAATCGACGCAGAGCCGCAGACTCACTGCTCATGACTAAATCAGCAAAGTGTGCAGCTTCTTTTGCTAGACCTTTTTCATTGCCTTGACTAATACCCGTTTTAACACAATCAATTATTTTGAGTGGCGCCGGGTAATGTCCCTTAGTTTGCTTTAATACTGTTTGGGTCGCTTGCGCAAATAATACCTTACGACCCAGCGGATTACCCTCAAGTGCTTTGCCAGCTGCATCAAGCTTAACGTTCTTGGTTTTAGGCATCCCTTGAGAGGCCAACTCAACGGCAGTATCAAGTAAAATAGACTCTGGTACCATATCATCAACAAGACCCGCTTTAAGCGCCTGTTTAGCTCTTAATTGCTTACCCGTTAACATCATATCTAACGCTTTGGCAATACCGACTAACTTGGGTAAACGCTGAGTACCACCACTGCCCGGTAATAAGCCAAGCTGCACTTCCGGTAAACCAAGAACCGTTTTACCATTGTTGCTACAAACTCGAGCATGACAAGCTAATGCCAATTCTAAGCCACCACCTAAACAAGGCCCATGAATCGCTGCAACAACAGGAATAGAAAAGTCACTAATGCGATCAAACATCTGCTGACCCATTATCGAAATAGCCATGACATCGCCTTTGCTTTGACAGGCGTCAAGCATCGATATATCGGCACCCGCAATAAAGTTATCCGCTTTACCCGAAGTAATCACCACCCCTTTCAAGCTTTTATTGCCTTCTAACTCTGTTAATACTTGGCTGATTTCATCAGCGAACTCAGCACGTAGCGTATTCATTTTCTCGCCCACGACATCAATGGTGATGATGGCAATATTTGTATCTGTTACCTTTATGCTAAACGTACTCATTATTCAACCTCCAAAACCATCGCCGCGCCAAGGCCACCTGCGGCACAGGCCGTGGTTAATCCTAGGCCGCCACCACGGCGTTTTAATTCATTCAATACCTGTGCGATTAAACGAGTACCCGTCGCGGCAAATGGATGACCATAAGCAAGTGAACCACCCATTACATTAAATTTTTCCATATCAATTTGCCCAATAGCTTTGTTTCGGCCTAAGTGTTGTTGAGCGAATAAATCTGACTCAAACATTTTCATATTGGCCAGAGCTTGGGCGGCAAAGGCTTCATGCATTTCTATCAATGTTAAATCAGACAATTCAATACCCGCACGTGCCAATGCCAATGGCGTCGCAAATGAAGGGCCCATTAGCATGTCTTCCCACACGTCAATCGCCGCGAAGGCATAACTACGAATATAACCCATCGGCTGATAACCTAATGCTTTCGCTTTATCTTCTCGCATCATAATAATGGCCGATGCACCATCGGTTAATGCCGTGGAGTTTGCAGCGGTGACTGTGCCGTGCTTACGGTCAAAAACAGGTCGTAGTTTAGCGTAACCCGCTAATTCAGAATTGGTACGGATGGTATTGTCTTGGCTGATGATATTTTTATAAGGCTCAACATGCGCTGTCATCACCTCATCATCTAACATCCCTTTATTCCAACACTCAGTTGCTAGGGTATGTGAGCGATGTGCTAAAGCGTCTTGATCCGCACGGCTAATGTGATGTGTCTTAGCCATTTGTTCTGCGGTTTGTCCCATCGATAAACCCGTTGAATACTCAGCAACAGCTGGGGGCACCGGCAATAAGTCTTTAAGGCCTAGTTTTTTTATAATTTGCCAACGCTGGCCAAACGTACGCGCTTTATTGAGGTCAACTAATGAACGAGCGAGTTTTTTACTTACACCAATAGGGACCACAGACGAACTATCAGCTCCGCCAGCGATACCAATTTCACTAGTTCCGGATAAAATAGACTCAGCAACATTGGCTGTCGACTGGAAGCTTGTGGCACAAGCGCGAGAAACACTATAAGCGTCAGTAGCGACATTCATTCCTGTCCCTAAAACGATTTCTCTAGCGATATTCGGGGCTTCAGGCATTTGCACTACTTGACCATAAACCAGTAGATCAACCAACGCAGGGTCTAAATCACTACGTGCCATTAGTTCATTAACGACCGTTTTGCCTAAATCTACCGCTGGTACGCCATGATAGGCAGTGGCTTGTTTAGCAAACGGGGTTCGTAAGCCATCTATTATTGCAATACGATGACCACCCTTAGTGGTCAAGTCCTGAGTCGAGTTCATTGCTCTTTCCTTTGTTTAATCTAAGGTAATCACATCAATAATTAAGGATTTCTCTTAGTATTAATACGTTGAGGTATTTATTATTGTGATAATCATAACCTACAGGTCTGACCACGACAACCCTCAATTTAAACTAGCGTTTGGTTAATTAACTTTTAGATTGTATTAAAAACAAGCTAAAAACTACTATAAATACGATAAATTTCATGACAACGCTGGACGAATAACTCAATTTTGGGTAAATATAAGCCTCTAATTTTTCATTTACTTAACCTTGAGTTAAGCGCACGAAGCAACTAGGTAACTATCATCATTATGGCAATCGAAAAATTTAATCAATTAAAGACCTATTTAGACTCTCAAATTTTAGGACAAAGCGAATTAACCCAATCTATGTTGGTCAGTCTTCTTGCAGATGGGCATATCCTAGTTGAGGGTCCCCCAGGTCTGGCAAAAACACGTGCAATTAAAGCTCTTTCTGATGGTATTGATGGTAATTTTCACCGTGTACAGTTTACCCCGGACTTACTACCAGCCGACCTAACGGGTACAGATATCTACCGACCTGAAACCCATGAATTTGAATTTCAAAAGGGTCCATTGTTCCACAATCTAATTTTAGCTGATGAAATCAACCGTGCACCGGCAAAAGTACAATCAGCGTTATTAGAAGCCATGGCCGAGCGTCAAATAACCGTTGGCCGCACCACCTATCAATTACCAGAATTGTTTTTAGTCATGGCGACACAAAACCCAATCGAGCAAGAAGGCACCTACCCGCTTCCTGAAGCTCAATTAGATCGTTTTCTAATGCACATAAGCATTGATTATCCTGACGCTGCTACGGAACGAGAAATATTAGCCCTTAACCGTAATGAAGCATTGGATGTTGAGGCCGTTACCGCACCGTCACTCAGCCAACAAGAGATTCAACAAGCAAGAAAAGACTGCTTGGAAATATACCTAGCGCCGCAGCTTGAGGAATATATTGTGCAACTGATCATCGCCACGCGAAATCCAGGGCAATATGATAGCGCGTTAGCTAATTGGTTGACCTTTGGTGCAAGCCCTCGAGCGACCATCGCACTAGAGCGCTGTGCTCGAGCACGCGCATGGTTACACGGTCGTGATTTCGTCAGCCCCGAAGACATCATTAGTGTGACACCTAATGTGTTACGTCATCGTTTACTATTAAGCTATGAAGCTGAATCTGAAGGCATCACACCAGATACCGTTATTGACAAAATTCTGGCTGCGGTACCGGTTCCATAATCATGACGATTCAGTTGCCCCCATTTTGTAACGGTGTCAGTTTAACTAATAAAGAGTTGCTCGAGTATCGTGGACGCAGTGCGTTAATTGACTTATCCAGTAATAGCCAAATCAAGTCTCACATGGCTGGTACACTAGTTGCCAAGACTAAAGGCCGAGGCATGGAATTTGATGAAGCACGACATTATCAAATGGGTGATGATATTCGTGCAATTGATTGGCGAGTGACTGCACGTACAGGAAAAGTACATACCAAAATCTACCGTGAAGAGCGTGAACGCCCCGTTGTTCTGTTGGTGGATTTATCCCATAGTCAATATTTCGGTTCTCAACTTTTACTAAAATCTGTGCAGATTTCCCACCTTGCATCATTATTAGCTTGGTCAGCGATCGCCAATGGCGATCGGGTGGGTGCGTTACTGTTTAATGACTTTGAACATCGGGAGCTTAAGCCTCGTAACAGACACCATGGTGCACTTGCGATTGTTGAATACTTAGTGAAAATTCATAATCAAGGGCTTGATTATTTCAAACAAGAGCAACGTCAAGATAACAGTTTTGAACAAGCCTGCATTAGGTTGCGTCGTGTGGTAAAGCCCGGAAGTTTAGTCTTTCTCCTTTCTGATTTTAACCATATTAGTGAACGAGCGACTAAACAATTACAGCTCCTTTCAAGACATAATGAAATTATTGGCTGCCAAATCACTGACCCATTAGAGCAAACACTACCAACACAACTTCAAGGTGCACTTGCCGTCACTGATGGTGAGAAACGTAGCGAATTTATGCTAAATAATAAGCGCCGTGAGCAATACAAGCAAGCGAATAAAACACAGCAACAAGCGTTGTTTGCTCGTCTCAACAAACTTAATATCAAACTTATGCAATTTTCTAGTCATTTACCATTACTTGAGCAGTTAAAGTCTGCTGCTTTTGCCACTCACGGTGAGCAATCATGAGCACAGTGACTATTTCAGACTTAGCACCAATTGTATTACCCGAAGCTCCGGGCTTGTGGCCACTTGCACCCGGGTGGTGGCTTCTCATTGTGCTTGTGCTTGCTTTAATTGTGACTATGAGTCTTATGGTGATTAAACAACGACAATTTTGGCGCATCAAGCATTTAGCCCTGACCAAAGTACAAGCAACTGAGCAGGTTGGTGAAATTAATCAATTATTAAAGCAAGTTGCCATCCATTATTATGGTGCTAATCGTGTTGCTGCATTGCAAGGTCAATCTTGGACAGATTTTATTAATCAAGGGCTAAACAACGATTTAAAAACTTTAAACAACCAGATCAACCAGCACTTATACCACCGAGACAATAACCATTACTTGGAGCAGTTTAAACATATTGCCTCAACTTGGTTGAAGCAACTTGATAAGAAAGCGTTTAGAGAGGCGAAACATGCTTGAGTTTTCGTGGAGTTGGGTATTTTTCTGTCTACCCCTGCCCTTGCTTTGTTACTTTTTAATGCCAGCAAAACCAAATCAACAGATTGCAGCATTAAAAATCACAAATAGTGCGCTATTTCCCACGAGTTCAATCGGGCAAGCGTCAGCTAAAAAGTTGCCGTTAGTTATCGCGATTATTGTGTGGTTTTTGTTACTGACAGCAGCTGCCAGACCGCAATGGGTTGGTGAGCCGATTCCTGCACCGACAGAAGCTCGTGAGTTAATTTTAGCCGTTGACTTGTCTGCATCGATGCAAGAAGAAGACATGAAAATCAACGGACGCTGGGTTGACCGCCTCACTATGGTAAAGGCAGTCCTGAGTGAATTTATAAAAAAACGCCAAGGCGATCGCATTGGTTTAATTTTATTTGCTGATAATGCCTATGTTCAAGCCCCCCTAACTTTCGACTTAGAGACAGTCGAAACCTTACTAGATGAGTCATTTTTAGGCCTTGTTGGGCAACGTACTGCAATTGGTGAAGCCATTGGATTAGCAGTTAAACGCTTTGACAATAAAAAAGACAGTAATCGCGTGTTAGTTCTGTTAACTGATGGAGAAAATACTGCTGGCAATATAAGTCCACAACAAGCATTAGAACTGGCGATTGCGAAAGAGGTAACAATTTACACTATCGGTGTTGGTTCGGATAAAGGGAGACAACTGGGCTTTTTCAATCGCGGAAGTGGCATTGATGAGGACGCATTAACACAAATCGCCCTCGCAACTAAGGGTCAATATTTCAGAGCAACCGACACCAACGAGTTAGAACAAATTTATCAGCAATTAGATCAGCTTGAAAAAATTGAAGCGAATGAACAAACCATGAGGCCACAAACGGCATTATTCTTTTGGCCATTAAGTGCTGCATTACTACTGAGTATGCTGGCACTTGCTTTACATAGCTTCAGGGAGAAACACTAATGGATGTCATCATCGAGCAGTTTCATTTTTTACGCCCATGGTGGCTACTGGCAATATTGCCAGCATTGGTCATTGTGTGGCTGGTTTATCGACAACACCAGAATCAAGGTCAGTGGCACAGTTATTTACCGCCCCATTTGTCCAGCTTACTTATTGATGGAGCGCAAACATCTCAGTCTAAGCGATGGCTATTTGCATTAGTTATTGGTTGGCTTTTTGCAATAATCGCTTTAGCAGGGCCGACATGGCAGAAAATTGAACGTCCAATGTATGTCGCAAATAAAGCTCAAGTTATTATTACTGATATGTCATTGTCAATGTACGCGACAGATTTAGTTCCTAATCGTCTCACTCGTGCCAAATACAAAGTAACCGACTTAATTAAGCAACTTGGTGAAGGCGAGACTGGCTTAGTGGCCTACGCTGGTGATGCGTTTATCATCAGCCCAATGACAGAAGATAATGTTAACCTATTGAATTTGTTGCCTGCGCTTAATCCTGAGATCATGCCTGTTTTTGGTTCACAACCAAGTTTGGCCATAGAGAAAGCGTTAGCTCTACTCGATCAAACTAAACATCAACAAAGCCAGCTTTACTTAATCACTGATGGATTAACTCCCGAAGATGCACGTTTAATTAAGCAACAGCTTAAGCACACCCAACACCAACTCAATATCCTTGCCGTTGGTACTCAGGCTGGGGCTCCAGTCACATTACCGAGTGGACAATTACTTAAAGATGATAATGGCAATATTGTAGTGCCTAAGGTTAACTTTAGCCTGTTGAAGCGATTGGCCAATGACTTGTCAGGCAACTTTAGTGTGCTAGGTTCAAGCAACCAAGATTTAGCCACTTTAACGAGCCACTTATCTACTAGTATTTTCGATAGTAATAAGAGTGATAATCAAATGGGTGATAGCTGGCACGAAGTAGGCCCTTACCTATTACTTATTTTAATCCCACTGGCGGCGATGATTTTTAGACGAGGTGTATTGGCTATCGCCCTATTAACGGTTTTCGTGTCAACACCGCAACCAAGCTATGCTGATGAAAAATCGGCAATAACCCAAGCTGCCCCCTCGCCTACCCCCGAAGCAGAACAGCATGTGAGTGCCCAAAACCAATGGTGGCACAATTTGTGGAAAACTGCCGACCAACAAGCATACCAGTCTTTTAAAGAACAAAAGTTAAGTCAAGCAGCTCAACAGTTTGAAAACACTGACTGGCGCGGTGTTAGCTATTATAATCAAGGGGAATATGAACAGGCATTAAGTGCTTTTGAGCAACGCAATGACGCTAAGGCTTTATATAACCAAGGGAATGCCTTAAGCAAACTTGAGCAATATGAACAAGCAATTAATCGTTATCAACAATCATTAAAACAACAGCCGGATTTTGAACAAGCACAAAAAAACTTAGAGATAGCTAAAGCCTTGTTGAAACAAAAACAGCAGCAACAGGAAAAAGAGCAACAACAGAACAAAGATCAAAAAAATCAAGACCAGCAAGATCAAGAGAACAATGACAGCAACGATCAACAAGGTCGTGACAGTGACTCTGAGCAATCTAAGAAAGGTCAAGAAAACCCAAACGCTAATCAAAAATCTGATGAGCAGCACCAACAACAATCACCAAGTGATGAGACTCAAGACGAGCAAGGTGGACAACAATCGCAACAAAGCCAACAAGCTCAGAACAACGAAAAAGAAGATCAGGCGAAAACTGAAATGTCACCTGAAGAGAAAGAAGCACTTGCCAAGCAGCAGCAACAAGCACAAGCATTGCAGCAAACCTTCGATCAAGAAAATTTAACTAAAGAGCAGCTCCAGCACCTCAACCAGCTGGTGAAAAAAATACCGGACAACCCGTCATTGCTGCTTAAAACTAAAATGGCTGTCGAAGCTCGTAAGCGTCAATTACAACGAACGACTACAAGGAATAATCAAAAGTGGTAACGCGAATTTTAATCACCCTATTACTCTTAGCTATATCACCGATAAGTCAGGCAATTACATCATTGTCTGCCTCGCTTGATCGTAATCCAGCAATGGTCGGAGAGACCTTTACCCTGACATTGACAGCCAATGGTGAAGTTGAACAAGGGGATTTAGACTCTTCAGCTTTATTGAAACAGTTTATTGTCGGACAAACATCCTTCAGTGATAGCACAAGAATTGTGAATAATAAGATAAGTCGCCAAACGAGTTGGGCCATTCGACTAGTTGCGCGCACTGCGGGCACATATACTATCCCTAGCTTTGTTATTGGTAACGTTGCAAGCGATCCAATCACAATTGAGATCACCAAGCATAATAGTAATGCAGCACAGCCTCAGCAGATTAAGCTAGAAGCTGATATTGCCAGCGAACAAGCCTATGTCGGTCAGCAATTGCTTTACACGGTAAAGCTCTACATTGGTGTCAATTTACAACGGGCTCAATTACAGTCACCTCAGCTTGAAGGAGCTGATATAGCTCAATTAAGTGAAGATAAAGAAAGCTCCGAAATTGTTGATGGTGTTCGCTATCGTGTCATTACTCGCCAATATTCGATTCGACCAACGCTACCTGGTTCATTAGAGCTACAAGGTGCAATTTTCCAAGGTGACATTAGTTTAACCCAACGACATTCGTTTTTTTCAACAGGTCGCTCAAAGCCCGTGACCTTACTAACCGATAATGTCATGCTTGAAGTTTCACCTATTCCAGATGACTTTCCCGGTCAATGGCTCGTTTCAGATTTTGTGGTTTTAGAGGATGCGGTAGATACAACCAAAACCTATAAAGTTGGTGAACCTATTACACGTACATTAACGTTATCAGTCGCAAATGCCACTCCTGAGCAATTGCCCGAGTTATTGCATCAATATGGAAACCAAGTGCAAGCTTACCCTGACCAAGCTCAAACCAAACAGACTATACAAGGCAGTACTTTGATCGCTCAAATGCAGCAGAAAGTCGCTTTAATTCCAACTCAAAGCGGTGTAATTAAGCTGCCTGAAATAAAAATCCCTTGGTTAAACAGTCAAACACGAGAAATCGAATGGGCAACTATTCCGGCAAAGCAGTTGCAAATAGTCGCTGATGAAAATAAGAGTGTAGCCCCTTCAGTAACACCCGAGGTGACTGCCCCATCAAGCCCAATGCCGGCTCAATCTGTCGCCATGAAACCGCAAGTGATTATTAAGCCATCCGCGTCATTAATTTATTGGCAGATTGGCTGTGCTATCCTCCTCATAGGCTTAATCGTTACTGGGTATATTATTTATCGTCTAAAACAAACTCAGACATTACCTGCTGCCCCAGTCCAAGCCAACAACCATATTCAATCTAATCAGCTGCTAAGCTTATTATTGCAAGCGATTAAACAGCAGCAAGCGAGTGAAGTCGCTCGTTTATTTCCGTTGTGGCTCAAGCGTGATTACAACCTTAATACTGTTCAGCTAGCTGATATTGCACCCGAGCTATTGGCGCAGTATCAATCATTAGCGCAAAGCTGCTATAGTTCGCATTCTGCTAACATCAACTTCTCCGGCTTAACTCAATTAATAAAGCAGTTTGTTAGTGATCAACATAAAAAAAATAAGAATGAATTAGGTGGCTTATACCATTAGGTCACTCAACATTTTAGCAGTGCCAAGGAACACCACTTTCAATTAGTGAAAGTTTTTAAGAGGTAGCACGGTCTTGAATAAAGAGAAAGAATTAAAACAACAGTATCAGTTGTTAGTGAAACAATACCATGGCGATCTATACCGCTATGGCTATTGGTTAACCAACGATAAGCAGGTCACCGAAGATCTTGTCCAAGAAACGTTTTTACGTGCTTGGCGCGCAATTGATCAATTAGCTGATATTAATGCCGCAAAGTCGTGGTTAATAACAATCTTGCGCAGAGAGAATGCGCGACGTTTTGAGCGTAAACAATTATCTTTAGTTGACATCGACGATTGTGAAATTGCTGATGAACAAGATACAACAAGTACCGAGATTGAAAATGATGAGTTGCGCCAAGCTATCGAGATGCTAGCGCCAGAATATAAAGAGCCCTTAGTACTACAGGCACTACTTGGCTTTAGCGGTGATGAAATATCAAAACAGTTAGGGTTAAATAAAAATACTGTTATGACTCGATTATTTAGAGCCAAAAAGCAGTTAGCAAATTTATTGATGCCAAAAAATGCAGGACAGTAATATGAACCGTGAAGAACTATATCAAACCGCTGTTGTTGACCCCTATAATCAGCAACCTGAGTTTTTAGCAGCTATTGCAAAAGATCAAGAGCTTGCACGTGTCGTCGAAGAAGCTCAACAAAAAGATCAAGCGTTATGTGACTTTTTCACCAAAGAGGCCCCAGCACCAAGCGATGAGTTCTTAGCTAAACTCAACGCAATTGCCGAACAGCCGCGTCAAGAGAACAGTAAAGAAGTAGTAAAAGTGAGTTCAAGTAAAACAATTAAGCCAAGTTACTTTGCCCTCGCCGCCTCGTTATTACTGGTATTGTTCAGTGTTAAATACATTGGCGTTACACCCGAGCATAACCCAAGTTTAGCCAACCACGCCTTGAGTCACACCGAGCACGGACTTCCCTTTGCTGGTGTCCGTGATACCAAGCCACAGCTTAGTTATGTCAATGCGAAACTTGAAAGCTATGGTGCATCACTCACTAATATCAGCGGCATGGTGTGGGCCAAAGAGTGCGACTTTGAAGGTGTGATCAGTGCACACCTTGTTTATCGCCATAACGGTGAACGAATTAACGTTTTCATGGTGCCTAAAGGTGAGAATTTCGACTCATTCCAAGCGCAGTTTGCCAATGACAAACATCAGGGTGAAATCAAAGAATTCCCACAAGGTTACATGATTATTGTTGCACCTAAGCAACAACCTATTGAACCTTTTAAACAAAAGCTTGAACAACAGCTCATTTGGCAGGCATAATCACGCGCTAGAGCTCAATCTAAAAAGTGAGGCACAGCGCCTCACCTCCATAAAAACAACAAGAAGGTGATCAGCAATGGCTGTCGAAACCCCAATTCTTGTGACCTTTATTGCCTACTTAGCCCTAATGATTCTATTAGGGCTTTATGCTTATAAGGCCACAAACAATCATAGTGACTATATTTTAGGTGGGCGTAGTTTAAGTCCGAGTGTTGCCGCATTAAGTGTCGGTGCGTCTGATATGTCTGGCTGGCTATTACTTGGCTTGCCCGGTGCAATCTATACCAGTGGCGCCAGTGAAGTGTGGATAGGGGTTGGCCTCGTGGTCGGTGCAGCCATTAATTGGGTCATCGCCGCTAAGCGTTTACGTATTTACACCGAATTAGCCAACAATTCACAAACCTTGCCAGAATTTTTATCTAACCGCTTCAATGATCAAGCAGGCTACTTAAAGACGGTATCTGCCATTGCAATATTGGTGTTCTTTACCTTCTATACCGCATCTGGCCTCGTTGCTGGCGCATTCTTGTTTGAAGAAGTGTTTGGTTTTGATTACACCATGGCACTGCTGATCGGCACCTTGATTATCGTATCATACACCTTTGTCGGTGGTTTTTTCGCAGTGAGCTGGACCGATTTTTTCCAAGGCATTCTGATGCTGATCGCCCTACTCCTAGTGCCATGTACGATTTATTTTGAACTCGGTGGCAGTGACGCTATCAGCCAAACAATACCACCCGAGCTTTTAAGCTTTGCGCCAACGGCCGGTATTATTGCATTAGTCTCATCATTGGCTTGGGGCTTAGGCTATTTCGGTCAACCACACATCTTAGTACGCTTTATGGCGATTCGTAGCGCTGATGATGTAGCAACATCAAGAAATATCGCGATGAGCTGGATGACACTTTCATTATGTGGTGCATTAGCCACGGGCTTAATCGGCGCAGCGTATTTTGCTGCAGAGCCGCTCAACAACCCAGAAACCGTGTTTATTTTCCTCTCGAAAGTCGCCTTTAATCCATGGATTGCCGGTTTATTGATTGCTGCAATCTTATCAGCGGTGATGAGTACGGTCGATTCGCAATTACTTGTTAGCTCAAGTGTGATCAGTGAAGATTTGTATCGCCAATTTATTCGCCCAAAAGCGACCGACAAAGAATTAATGATGGTTGGGCGTATTGCAGTTGTCTCTATCGCCGCGTTAGCATTAATTATTGCACAAGACCCGAAATCAAGTGTCCTAGGCTTAGTCGGCTATGCATGGGCAGGCTTTGGCGCAGCATTTGGCCCGTTAGTTATCCTCTCCCTATACTGGAAGGATTACAATAAATTCGGTGCTATCGCATCCATAGTGACAGGTACATTAGTCGTTATCATCTGGCCTGAGCTAAAAGAACTTGGCGGTCTGTTCGCGCTTTATGAAATCATCCCAGGCTTTATCCTAGCGGCTATCGCAGGCGTTGGTGTCAGTAAAGCCACTGGCGGTAGCTGTGATAACGTCAAACAGCAATTTGAGGCGTTTAGCCAAAAGCTGTAATGTCACTTTCCAACACACAAACACTAAGAAGCCCTGAATTGTTCAGGGCTTTTATTTATCAGTTCGAAGTTAAGTTTTATTAGTCATAAGTCGTTGTAACAGAAATGTTATTTTTTGACTTTATCAAATTATTTGATCTGTGACTGTAACTTATTTAGTATTTATTTGTAGCAATTTTATAAGTGAGTCATTCACAATACCGAACACACTGCCAAACAAAGACTAAAACAGAGGGTGGTAAAAGCATGCTATATCCAAAATACATCGTTTGTCAAAATAGCTCTCGATTAGTCAAAGATATGTACCAATTAGTAGCAAGTAGCAAGTAGCAAAACAGTGTATATACAAAAAACTTTTTACAATAGATAATAACTTTATTTAATAGGGAAGTTATTCATGAACATTGCAAAATTTGTATATAAAGGTAAAAGTGGCTCTTTAAGTTTAAGTATGTCTGATTTTGAAGAAAGGCAAATAAACTCTCTCGGCAGTATGTTAGCAGAAGACTTGATTGAAATAGTTTGCTCCAAGCTTGAATCTAAAAATGTGAATATAGTTTATGAAATTAAAAGCAGAGCTCGCGTAGGCGAAAGAAATAGAGTTCCAGATAGTCAAACTCTTGCTGAAGCTCATGACTTTTCTGAGTTGAGCCTTTTTGAACATGGGCAGTGTGTTCTTCATGTTCTGTAAATACTTTTGCTAAAGAGGCATTTTAAGATGGAACTGTTAATTGATAGTTTTATAAATGAAGCTTTATCTGCGCCTTCGTTATTCGTAGATTTAGCTAAAGTGGAGCTATACATTTCTGAAAGCTACCGTACTAGAGCGTTAATAGAACTAATTCAAAATGCTGATGATTGTGGGGCTACTAATTTTATAGCTGTTCAATCTGGTAAGGATATAATTGTTGCAAATAATGGAAGAGATTTTGATGAGAATGATATATTAGCTCTATGCAGGAGTGGCTCTTCAACAAAGCAAAGAGGCGGCGGTACAATAGGCTACCGTGGCATAGGATTTAAGTCCACAGTAGGTATATGTCAAGAGATTGAAGTCTATTCAGGTGGTTATGCTTTCTTATTTTCTCGAGAATTGACAAAAAAAGCTATCGATACAATGGAAGATGTACCATTGATTAGAGTGCCTCATCGAGTTACTCAATGTTATTCGTTTCCGCCTGAATTTTTGGACTTTAAAACAAGATTTATTTTCAAAGATACTAACTTTCGGGTTGTGAATGAAGAAATAAGTAAATTAGAAAGTAGCTCTTGTATATTTCTTAAAAATATCAATAGCATAACACTAATAACTGATTCTTTTGACAAAAAGATTCATATTAAATCTTCTGATTCAAAAAAAACAGTTATATCAGAAGGTGCTCAAGAGCATTGGACAGTGTTAGATGACCAAAAACATGAAAGTTCATGTAAGATTGCAATGAAGATGAATGGATACGAAATTGAGGCGGCTCGCAAAGATGAGGCCTTGATACATGCATTCCTACCTACTAGGGAATCTCCCGGGGCTGCGTTAAAGTTTAATGGTGACTTCAGTACTGACCCTTCAAGAAAGTTTGTTGACTTTGATAAGAGAAGTGAAGATTCATTTATTTCGTGCTGTAGAATATTAGCTTTTTCTATTAAATCAGCCATTATTAATCGTTCTCATATCGGTATATTTAGGGTATTTGATTGTAATGGTTTTGAAAATAGAAAAAAGTTAAGAGATACTCTTATTGATGCATTGGATCATCGATTGTATTTTAGTGGCTCTTCCAGCCAGATTGATAACATTAGAACTTGTCCTGAATGGCTGAGTTATACGGATTATTATAATTTAAAAACAAAGAAAACACTTATTTCACAAGAAGTGATAGAAACATTTCCTGAACTAAGTAATTTCTGTAATTGGATTGGTGTTAAAACCTTTACTTCATCTGAGGTGCTTTTAGATTGTAATTTTGAAAGTTTAAGCCTTTACGGAGTTATGAGTGTAGTTGGCAACTATGCCAAGAAAAACAGATTTACCCTTGAGAAAGTACAATTACGTGAACTGTCCAACTTAAAAATTATACCGATAGATGGCGAGTTAGTTACCGCTAAATCAATGATTCAGAGCGAAATAGAACTTCCACAATCGACATTGGATTTAATTAAGCAGTTTGAGTTTGAAAGTGATATAAAAAGCTTATACAAATCTTTGGGGATATTAAGTAAAACTAATACCTCTAAGTTTGACTTTCAAAAGAGAGCCGAGCCTAAGAGTGCTAATGGACCTACTTTAAAATCTGTGAATGTAAAAAAATGGAGATCTGCTGAGTTGAATTTAAAAGAGTATTTGGCTCAATTTGATTCTGTTTTTAAAGTAACTGACGTAAGCAAAGCCCATGTTGGATATGACCTTAAAGTGCAGCTCAAATCAGGTAAAATACTGCACATAGAAGTTAAGTCCGTGAAAAGCTTGCAGAGTGACTTTGAAATTACCAATAATGAGTTTGCTGTGGCTAGCGATTTAGGAGATAGCTATTTTATTGGGTTAGTGATCGAAACAGAAAGCGAATTTGATGTAAGGCTCATTCAAAACCCAATCCAAAACCTGTCTTTTGAGAAAAGAGTTAAAGTTACCTCATGGGTATGTGATACTTACAACAGTAAAGTTAAATCTATTAAGGAAATATTATGATTGATATCCGAGAGCTAGTTGAGTCTGGTGACTTTTTTTCTGTTAATGCAGAAGACCCGTATGGTGATGCAAAATACGCAAGAATTAAAGTAGAGAACTTATATAAACTAAATTGGGAAGATATTGATGGGGTTAATGAGGTTGAAGATATTGATATAGGTGCAAATATCTGGATTATGGATATTACCGTTGTTAACTTAAATAAAAAGAAAATTTCAGCTGACCAAATAAAAGACTTAGTTAAATTAGTTGATGAAGAAGAGTTTGAATTTGATATTGTCGAGGACTCACATTTGTGCGGTTATTCTGACTACGCAAAAACTTCTGGCTTGAATAAACTCTATCACACAGACCTAAAGCCCAAAATAGCTAAAAAAGGTGCTTTGGCGTTTGAATTGCCTGACGGTTTTGAAGAGTTAAGTTTGAAAATAGAAGATGGAACTATTTGTGAGATTTAGCACTTTCATTTTACATATTTAAATCGAAATCTTTCTAGTGCGAATTAATTCAAACTATGAAATAGGAGGTCTTTCAAATTTTCGCTATATCCCTGAGCTTTTTCGCGATTATTTATATCCTTTAGAAAAGTTTTTAGTAACCTCTTGCTTTCGAAAACTAGTGTGACAACAATTTATTAAATTACCTTTCCGATATTGACTCTTTAATAAATATCCAATAAATACAGCTACTTATAGTTTTATTTTAAACGGAGGTTACTCCAGTGAAGCGTTCGTCCATGCAAAAAAATAAAAAGATACCCATAATCTTTTTATCGATACTACAGTAGGTTAAACGGCAAGACAACTGAGCAACAATATTAGAGTAGTCAGGGTGTCAAAGTGGAGTTATTGCGTCTCACTATTGTGAAATATTTATATCAAAAAAAGTTAATTGAATTGCTTCAAACCATGCCCAATAACTCATCACACTTTGCTAAAACAACCATATAAAACAGGGATGTTTTTTCGAGCCCCCATGGATGGGTTCACGGCGTGTTGTTGTGCAAGGTGGGGTGATTTTTTTATGTGCACAAAAGCTGAGTGGTCTTAGTTCACTGATTAACAGGCATCAGAAGATCCTGACTAACAGCATGTCAGGATGACGAGTTAGCGCATGTCAGGACGGCATAGAGGAACATACTGACATACTCCCCGGTAAATCATCACACTTTGCTAAAACAACCATTAAAAACAGGGATGTTTTTTCGAGCGCCCACGGATGGGTTTACGGCGCGTTGTTGTGCAAGGTGGGGTGATTTTTTTATGTGCGCAAAAGCTGAGTGGTCTTAGTTCACTGATTAACAGGCTTTAGGAGATCCTGACTAACAGCATGTCAGGATGACGAGTTGACGCATGTCAGGATGACGAGTGGACGCATGTCGAATGACAAGTGGGGGTATGTCAGGGCGACGATTCACCACACTCACAACAAAGTTGAGCACATAAAAAACGGGATGGTAATTAATCACCATCCCGTTTTTATGTGAACTACTCGACTAAAACGAACTAGTTCGCTTCGTTGTGTAAATCGATGTTTGAAATTTCAGCTTTGCTTTCAGCAGACTTTTTAGCTGAGTCATTACGTAAACCCGTGATTTCATCAAGGTAGTCTTGACTGATGTCACCAGTGACGTAATTACCGTTAAATACGGCGGTTTCAAACTGTTCAATTGAAGGGTTACCTTCACGAACAGCATCAATTAAGTCGTCAATACCTTGGTAGATTAACGCATCTGCACCAATAAGCTCAGCCACTTCTTCTACTTCACGACCATGTGCGATTAATTCATTAACGGTTGGCATATCGATACCATAAACGTTAGGGAAACGAATCTCTGGTGCCGCAGAAGCAAAGTATACTTTCGCTGCGCCAGACTCACGCGCCATATCAATAATCTGTTCAGATGTAGTTCCGCGTACGATAGAGTCATCAACCAGTAACACGTTCTTACCTTTAAACTCACTGGTGATAGCGTTTAGCTTGCGGCGAACCGACTTACGACGCAACGTTTGACCCGGCATGATAAATGTACGGCCAATGTAGCGGTTTTTAACGAAACCTTGGCGGTAAGGTAGATTTAACTCACTAGCAATCTCTAATGCGATATCACAAGAGGTTTCAGGGATTGGAATAACCACATCAATGTCTAAGTCTTCCCAATCTTTTGCAATCTTTTGACCCAGTTTCTTACCCATGTTTAAGCGGGCTTGGTAAACCGAAATCTTATCAATGAACGAGTCCGGACGAGCGAAGTAAACGTATTCAAAGATACAAGGAGCGTAAACAGGGTTTTTCGCACACACTTGCGTGTGTAGATTACCATCATTGTCGATGTAAACAGCTTCACCCGGCGCAACATCACGCATAAATTTAAAACCTACAGCATCTAAAGCAACATTTTCAGAAGCCACCATGTATTCTGTACGGCCTTCTTCTTCACGCTTACCTAGAACTAGTGGGCGAATACCAAACGGGTCTCTAAAGGCGATCATGCCATGGCTAATCACTAGAGCAACAGCGGCATAAGCGCCCTGCACTAGTTCAATGGTGCGAGCAACAGCATCAAATATTTGTTGCGGTTGTAATGCCATCTCAGGAGTAATTGATAGCTCGTGCGCTAATACGTTTAATAGAATTTCAGAATCTGAATTAGTATTAATATGACGGCGAGCAACATTGAATAAGTAATCTTGTAACTGCTTAGAGTTAGTTAAATTACCATTATGCGCCAAGCTAATACCAAACGGCGAGTTAACATAGAACGGCTGCGCTTCAGCAGAAGTCGACGTACCAGCAGTTGGGTAGCGAATGTGACCAATACCTACAGTGCCTTGTAGACGTTGCATATGCTTAGCTTCAAATACATCACGTACTAGGCCATTGGCTTTACGTAAACGAAAATTGCCATTATCAACGGTACAGATACCTGCAGCATCTTGACCTCGATGTTGTAACACTGTTAGCGCGTCATACAACGCTTGGTTAACCGATGAATAGGCTACAATGCCAGCTACACCACACATAAAAAAATCCTCATCTCAATATTATATTGAGTTAATTAAGCCTGCTTTGGTAAAAAGCTCGAGTTTTGTTTCAAGTAATCAAAAAACCATTCGATGACAGCGCCAAACTCTGGAATCAGCGTAGATTGCTTCCACCATTGTGAGTTTGAAAGTGTCGTAAATGAGTCGATTGCAAAAAGTATTGCAGATACAATAAGTACCCCGCGTAACGCGCCAAAGCATAAACCAAGTACGCGATCTGTACCTGACAACCCTGTTTTAACTACTAATTGACCAACGATATAGTTAGTTATAGCACCTAAAATCAAGCAGCATACGAATAGTGTTACTACGGCGACGGCGTTTCTGAGTATTTCATCGTTGATTTGAGTAAAATACACTGCGAGATCTGCATGAAAGCTACTTGCAACGAAAAATGCAACAACCCAGACAACTAACGATAAGGCTTCTTTGATAAAACCTCGTGTTAGACTGATTAATGTTGATAAACCAATGATGATCAAAATCGCATAATCGATCCAAACCATATCCATAATTGTGACACCCCTTGCAAATTTCCGCGAATTCTACCAAAGTTTACAAAAATTCATAGTAATAAGTTCGAGCAATTTAATAATTGCTCAAACATTATTAACTATGGAGTAAACGTTTCGTTAGTGATTCGCTTTTCTGATTATTTTTCTAGCGGATTAAACCGCGTGATAATACCTGAGTCTTTGAAACTGCCTTTTAATTTTTTATGCACTTTCTCTATCGACTGTTTATTAAGCTCTGGGCCAACAAAGACCTTGGTTGGCTTATTTCGGATCGGGTTGTTAGGCACACTAAATGCTGTAAACCCTTTACTACGTAATTTTGCTAACAGGCGTTTGACATTACCAGGGTCATTAAATGTGCCCATTGTAATAACCCAACCACTGCGCTTGAATGTAGGCTGTTTAGTCTCCGGCTTAACGACCGCAGAAACTTTACGTTCTTCAGGTGGCGCTGTAGCTTTGATTGAGCTTGTCACTACGGTTTCAACTGCACTCTTTGATTTCTCATGAACCTGAGAAATGACCTCTTCGGGCTTAACCGCAGGCTCACTGTTCTTTTCATTGCTCGAAAGAGTGTTATCACGCGCGTAGCCTTGTGCAATATCAATCTCAACTTTATCAAGTTGAGGCGTTTGATAAATCGGTTTTGCGGGGATTGTTGCAAAGGCATCGGTTTTACTTTGTTTTTTACCATCAAAAATGTCAGGTAGAAAAATGATTGCTAGTGCAAATAATACAATAGCACCAACAATCCGGTTTTTGATCTGATCTGTCACAGGTTATTCCTTGCAATAGCTTGCGCAAAACTATAATTGAAACCATTTGTAATTTCCAGTTATACCAGTTAAATGAGCTGGTTAAAGCCCATTCAGCTGATCTCACCAGTCAATCGAGTATGATGTTATTTTTGTTGCTCTAAAACTTCAGCAACCGTAAAGAAAGAACCAAAGACAATGATCAGGTCTTGTTCAGTCGCCTGTTGCTTGGCTGCATCTAATGCATCACTAACATTGTTATATAGCCCTTGTACAGATTCAGATTGAAGGTTTTTCTCCAACTGACTTGCATCAGCCCCTCTTGGACAATCTAACGACGCTAGATACCAATGATTAATATAGGGAGCGACGACATCAAGTGTCGAGGCACTATCTTTATCAGCAAGCATGGCACACACACAATGGATAGATTGCGCAGGGTGTTGTTTTAACCACTGAGCAAGGTATCGACCCGCTTCTGGGTTATGAGCAACGTCTAGCACGATATCAGGTGCATTTGCGATAGTCTGCAGGCGACCTAGCAAGCTCGTTTCACCCATTACACGTTTAATCGTGTCATGGCTTAGGTTTAACTCAAGTTTGTCAAACGCTGCTAGTGCCGTTGCTGCATTTGTCATTGGTAGACGCGTTAATGGTAGATCGGATAGTTCTTTATCATCAGTTTTCCACTGCCATAAATCACCTGTGTGCTCAAAAGTGAAATCTTTTCCTTTGTAAGCAATATTACAGTTAAGTTCCAGAGCACGATCGAGTAATGGCTGCGGTGGGTTAGGTTCGCCGCAGATAACTAGCTGATTTTGTCTAAAGATACCTGACTTTTCAAACGCGACAGCCTCACGTGTCGTCCCCAGCCAGGCTTGATGGTCTAGGTCGATGGTGGTGATAACAGCTAAATCTGCATCAACAATATTGGTTGAGTCTAAACGCCCGCCTAAACCGACTTCTAGAATAAAGTAATCTACCTTTGCTTGTTTCATTAAATATAACGCTGCTAAGGTATTGAACTCAAAATAAGTAAGCTCTGTGGCTTCGCGACCCACCTCAATTGTTCTTAGCGCTTCGATATGGAAATCATCGGCTAATTCTTGTCCATTGATGCGTAAGCGTTCATTGTAACGAAGTAAGTGAGGAGAACTAAAAACACCGGTGGACGCACCGGTCGCTAAAATTAATTGTTCTAGGATGGCAGAGGTTGAGCCTTTCCCGTTGGTTCCACCAACAAGAATAACCTTACCTAAGTCGTCTAATAATCCCAATTTCAAAGCAACAGCTTTAACACGGGTTAAACCAAGTTCAATTTCACTTGGGTGAATTGATTCTAAATAAGATAGCCAATCAGTTAATGATTGGCTATTAAGGGAAAAGTTGTTCATTTATTATAATCTTCCAGCTGATCATCGACTGGAAGACTCAACAACTTTAATTAGCTAACTTCTTCAGCTATTTGTGGTTGATTGGTCATCTTAGCCAATAATCGAGCAATTGTGTTTCTCATTTCTCGACGGTCAACAATCATATCGATTGCACCTTTTTCAAGCAAGAATTCGCTGCGTTGGAATCCTTCTGGTAACGTTTCACGAACTGTTTGTTCGATAACGCGAGGACCTGCGAAACCAATTAATGCTTTTGGTTCTGCAATATTAACATCACCAAGCATCGCAAGACTAGCTGAAACACCACCCATTGTTGGATCCGTTAATACTGATACGTATGGAATCCCACGTTCACTTAGCTTGTGAAGGATTGCACTTGTTTTTGCCATTTGCATTAAAGACATCAGCGCTTCTTGCATACGTGCACCGCCACTGGCTGAAAAACAAACAAGTGGAACGTTGTTTTCTAAAGCAACTTCAGCAGCCGCTACGAAACGAGCTCCTACCACAGAGGCCATTGAACCGCCCATAAAACCAAATTCAAATGAACATGCAGCAATAGGCATACCTTTTAAGGTACCTTTCATTGCAACCATCGCATCGTTTTCTTGACTTGATTTTTGTGCTGAAGCAATGCGTTCTTTATACTTTTTAGTATCTTTAAACTTTAACAAGTCTTGTGGTTGAAGATCCGCAGCTAGTTCAGTAGTTGAGCCTTCATCTAAGAAAGCTTCTAAGCGTTTACGTGCACTGATGCGCATGTGATGATCACACTTAGGACAAACTTCAAGGCTACGCTCTAGCTCAACACGGTAAATGATTTGATCACATTTTCCACATTTGCTCCACACACCTTCAGGGATGTTGTGACGACGTTGACTCGTGATACCGGTAGGCAGTATCTTTTCAATTTTTTCTATCCAGCTCATAAAAAAGGGTCCATGAGAGTTAATACTTCAGTCAAAAATGACATTAAGTAATATTGTAATTATAAAAATGGGCACTCAATCGATATAATTCAATAGCTCGCTATGAATTATTACCAATTAAGCTAAAACTTTTATTAGTGATGTCACAATGATGAGTGAATTTTTTATGATGATTTATCAGCACAAGCATCTCGCATATTAAAAGGATTTCCCTTTCGTTAGTTTTCACTAATTTAATATAATTAAATTAGCTCATTTTATGCAGGAGCAACATCAGACTAAAATGAGACGACATTAAAGCACAGACCGATAGTCAAAAGACATAAAAAACTGGTCATACCCTTGAACCGTCTCATTTTGTTAACAATTATTTATCAATCAGTTAAAAATAAAGGGCCGCAAGGTGGGCGTGGGAGACCAAATGATTCAGGATAATCAACTTCTACAAGGTATAAACCACCAGCTTTAGCCATTGCAGGTGCCTTAGCCCTATCTTTGCCATCAAGGATCTCTTGAGCTACTTTAGGCGGTAAACTACCTTCACCAACCTTAATTAACATACCAACAATGTTACGTACCATATGATGTAAAAAACCATTGGCTTTGATGTCAATGACAATAAACTGACCTTGGCGTGTGATTTCTAGATGCTTAACTTCACGAACAGCTGAGTGCGCTTGGCAGTGTAATGCACGATAAGCAGTGAAGTCATGGGTACCAACAAGGCAACGACTCGCTTCATGCATTAACGTTTCATCAAGGGGTTGATAATAATGACTAAGGCCTTCGGACAAAATAGCCGGTCTTAGGGCTGTGTTACAGATAATGTAGCGATAACGTCGCCCTGTTGCACTAAATCTTGCATGAAACTCATCGTCCACTATTTTTGCCCAACGAATGGCGACATCACTAGGAAGCTTGGCATTTACCCCTAAGGTCCAACCGCGCTCGCTTCGTTCTGCTGTAGTATCAAAATGAACTACCTGACCGGTGGCGTGAACACCACAATCGGTGCGGCCTGCGCATTGTACTGTAATCGGTTCATTTGCAATGGTTGTCAGTGCTTTTTCAACAACACTTTGAACAGAAATAACATCTTTTTGACGTTGCCATCCATAATATGCCGAACCGTTATATTCAACACCTAAAGCAATGCGCATATCTTTTTTAACCACCCTAATAAAAAAAACGCATTATCGCGAAATAATGCGCTTTAGCAAAGCAAAACATCACAGTTTAACTTTTTATCTTCGATAATAGCTTTTCAGCTTCCTTTTTTTGAGACTCATCACCTGTTTGGGTGACTTGCTCTAAAATTTCTAGCGCGCTATCTTCATCTTCGATCTCTAAGTAAGCACGCGCTAAATCTAATTTTTTAGATGAATTGTTTGGATCATTGTCTACATCCACACCTTCACCGTCAGGCAACATTTCAGGAAATTCATCCAATCCAATATCTAGATCAATATCTTTATATGGCTCGTCTTCAATTTCTGATGTCGCTGATTCATCGAGTAGTTTATCGATATCGATAAAACTGTTTTCTTTCGCAAATTTATCTAATTGCTGCTCTAACTCGATTTCGGCCTCATCAACAACTTCAGTTGGTTCACTATCAGATAAACTATCATTAGCGGTACTGTCTATGTCTGAGAAAACAGGTTTATCGGTGCTTGAGCTGACAGCATCGTCAACCTCACCAATATCAGCGTTTTCACCAATAATGTTTGATTCATCAAACTCCGACATTGACTCAGTTAAATCAACATCGTTTAGTGAAATGGCATTATCGGTTTCAGCTAATAACTGGTCAAGTTCATTAATATTGCTATCGTCTGTCTCTTGAGCTTCATTATTAGTATCAAGCATACCATCTAGCGCATCAACTAAATGCTGTGCTTCTTCACTCGGTGCAAGCTCTTCTGTTGCATCTTGTGTGATTAAATATGGCTGATCAACCACATCACTTTGCGATAAGCGTTCTAGTTCAGATATTTGTGCCAACTGTTCAGCGGTATTAGCAAACTCTCCCTCACTCTCTAATTCTGCTTCTGATTCCAGTTCACCTTGCTCTAATAAATCATCAATGTTATCTGCTGTTAGCGCTTCACTCGCACTCTTTACTTCATCATCAGGCAATGTCAGGGAGTCATCTGGCAACGATTCAGCGGTAAGTTCATCTAATCCGTCCTGTGCTTGTGTAGGCTCTTCAAGTTCAGGAATCTCAAGCTCGGTCTCTTCAAGAGCCGTGTCATCGAGTAATGCGTCAATATCATCTTCAGCAATATCTAGAGTACCGTCTTCTGGTGACTCTTCTGAGTCTATTAATGCATCCGTTTCTGCTAATATTGAATCAATATCTTCTTCATCGACGTCTACATTGTCTATTACTTCATCAAGGTCATCATCAACCAGTGCATCAGTTTCACTTAGTAACGCATCAATATCATCCACTGACACATCAGCGGACGGCTCTTCAACAATGCCATCAGTTTCCGCTAACGCTTCAGTTTCCGCCAGTAGCGAATCAATATCATCAGCGGCAACTGTTTCTTGAGCTTCGGCAACTAATGAATCGATATCATCAACAGCTAGTTCCTCTTCCGTTTCCGCCAGTAAAGCATCGATATCGTCAGCAGCAACCTCATCTTGAGCTTCAGCAATTAATGAATCAATATCATCAGCAGCTAGTTCTTCTTCCGTTTCTGCCAGTAAAGCATCGATATCGTCAGCAGCAACCTCATCTTGAGCTTCAACAATTAATGAATCAATATCATCAGCAGCAAGTTCTTCTTCCGTTTCTGCCAGTAAAGCATCGATATCATCAGCAGCAACTTCCTCATTAGTCTCGGCAAGCAAGGCATCGATGTCATCAGCTGCGACTTCCTCGTTAGTCTCGGCAAGCAAAGCATCGATGTCATCAGCTGCGACTTCCTCATTTGACTCTGCGAGTAAGGCGTCGATATCATCGGCTGCGACTTCCTCATTAGTCTCAGCAAGCAAGGCGTCGATATCATCGGCTGCGACTTCCTCGTTTGACTCTGCGAGCAAGGCGTCGATATCTTCGGCTGCGACTTCTTTATTTTCTTGTTCAGCATTACTAGCTGCGCTATTTGCTTGTTCTAATAAACTATCAATGTCATCTGAGTCTGTAAGCACTTCATCGTCAGCATCAGAATCCGGCAATGAGTCGGCTTCTGCCAATAATGCATCAATGTCATCTGCGCTGACAATTTCATCTAGCTCTACCCCATCATCCTCGGCAAGAAGAGCTTCAAGTTCATCCTGTGCCAGAATATCTTCATCTTCAGCAGGTTCCGAGCTATCATCAAGGGCAACTTCGTCGGCTAGATCGCCAGGCACTAGTAATTCATCGTCATCTTCTGGTGCTAGTAACTCATCATCAAGTGTATCGTCTAACTCATCAAGCGGATCGATTTCTAACAGATCATCATCTAGCGAATCATCTAACTCATCACTGATCAACAAATCATCATCAGACAACTCTTCTTCTAAAGACTCATCGTCTAAACTAAGTTCAGGCAAATCATCTTCAGGAACCGGCGTAATTTCTTTAGCTGGTTGTTGTTCAGCTTCAACCTTTTTCTTTCTTAATAACCAAAAAAATAAACCAGCCAACCCACCAACGGCTGGAATGCTAGAGATTGCAGCAATGAACCAACCATTATTGAAAATTGATTCATGCTTACTATCTTGTTCTGCTTCGATATCAGCTAGTTGCTGCTTTAATACATCAAGTTCTTTATGCGCTTGAAGATCAAGTGCTTCTTGAACACGCATTGTATCGAGTTTGCCATTTAACTCATCAATTTGTGCTCGTAACGCTTTATTTTCATCAATCAATAGCTGCATATCTGTCATAGCAAGCTTTAATTGTTGTGCTGCACCTGGTGACTCTTCAGCTTTTACCTCAGATTCATTAACTACTTCAGTATCTAGCACAGCGTCTGTGGCTACAGGTACGTTAGTTTCAATCCGTGGTTTTGGTTTCGTTGTATTGGCGACTGGAGCCTTTGGTATGGCCTGTTTTACCGCAGGTTGGGCCGTTTCAATTTTGGATTTAGCACCCGCTAAAGTTTGGCTATCTTGTAGCTTCTTAAGTTTGGCTTGACTATCAGTCACTCCGGCCATATCCACTGCAGAAGGGATAGTTAATACTGAGCCATCGGTCAATAAGTTGATATTGTTGTCAGTAAAGGCGTGAGGATTCGCCAAAAAAATGGCGATCATGACTTGGTCAATGGACAGGCTAGGATCTGGACGATTATTAAAAGCTATCCGCCATAACGTATCGGAGCGCTTTATTGGACCATACATTTTTGTTTGAGTGAGCGCAGAACGTTTAATAATGGGCTTTTTCTTGTCTTTTGGCCCAACTAGCTCTATCGCAGATGCGTCTCCGGCGTGGCCGATTAGCAATAGCAAAAAGCAACCTAATAAAGTGCTATTGATAAATATACGCTTAAAAAAATCCATCAATCATTGTCCCTTGACAATAAGCTATTGAAATAGCAATAATATTTAATACTTATAACTGATTCAAAGTGGCCACATTTAATATAATCGCCAACGATTCAGTAATGCACATTAGTGAACTGTGCAGCATACCTGTTTTTTATCGAGATATTAGTGCCTTATAATATCAATAATAAAATTATAATAAATAGCATACCTCGTTTTTATTTAAGAGATAGTCTATCACAAGTTAATTTATGAAAAGCAAAATATGTTCCATCAAAGACGGCAAATAGAATATATAAAAAAAAGCCCTATTGATCATCGATTAATAGGGCTTTTCATTTTGTAGTTTATTGATTAATAGAAATCACGAATTAACGTTTCGGCAATTTTTAAACTGTTTAATGCCGATGTTGTACGAATATTGTCGGCAACTGACCATAAGTTCACTCCTAAAGGATGTGATGGATCAACACGTAGGCGTCCAACATGAATAAACTCACTGCCATTGGCATCTTCAACCTGAGTTGGCTGGTATGTTGAATCAAGCTCAATCACTTCAACTTCATCAAACCACTGCGTGAGCTGTTCTGGGTCAACGGGGTTACATGTTTCGATATTCACAGATTGTGCTAAGCCAAAAAATACTGGAGTCATCACACTAGTTGAATTAATCATCACTGAGCTATCAGCCAATAATTTAACACTTTGATCAATTACTTGCTGCTCAATATCAGTTAGGCCATTATCTTGTAAGGTGCCAACTTGTGGCAGAACGTTAAAAGCAAGCTGAGCTGAAAATGGATTATCTTCAACAGTTAAGCCATTCAATAATTTCCCACACTGTCGAGCAAGCTCGTTAATACCTAAATCACCTGCACTTGATACTGAATGATGACAGGTAACATTGATACGAGAAATCCCCACTTGGTCATAAATCGGTTTAAGCACAGTCCACAGCTGTACTACACTCGCTGCTGGGCTAATAATAATATTGGCATTTCTAAAATCACCAATAGCAGATTGATTTATATGCGGAATCACCATCGGGATTTCAGGGCGAGCATTAAAGGCACTTGAATTATCAATCACCGCTACACCAGCGTCTGCTGCTAACGGTGCGTATTTAAGTGACACTTCATCTGTGCTGCAAAAGAACACAATATGTAATGTTGACCAATCAAAATCTTTAGCAGCATTGATGGCAACATTTTTACCTTTAAACAGTACAGATACATCTTCATCGGCCTCTTGCTCAATAGCACGAAATGTATCTAGAGGGAATTCACGTTGTTCTAATAATTCAACCAGCGCCTTACCAATTGCAGTTGTGGCGCCAACAACGCCTACATTAAATTTTTCTGACATTTGTCTTCCACCCTTGTGTTATTGACTACTCTCTTGCTTTTCGCTTTTTGAAAAGCCAAGTTGTTGCAACATTTGTTGTTGCTGCAGCCATTGTTCGGTTGCAGCGATTGAATGTGCACTGAATTCGCGGCGCACTTTATACTGTTTTCTCAAATTATCAAAGCCTTTTGCATCAACACCGCGAAGTCGGCACAACTCGTCATCGTCTCTAATATCATAAACAAATTGAATAAGCTTACCCAACTCAGAAGGCGATAGCTTACTTTGAATGTTTAACTGACCAACACTCACCGCAGGTAATAACTGGGTTAATGACTTATTAATTGCCACATTATTGTTGTGACACCACTGTTGATACAACATATAAGTACCGCGCGCTTTCCCTTCTAGGCTGTAACCCGCAATATGTGGTGTGGCAATATCCACTAAATCTAGTAATTCTAAATTAATCGTTGGTTCGTTTTGCCATACATCAATCACAGTATAAAGCTTATTACCTTGTTGTAAGTGCTCAAGTAACGCCTTGTTGTCAACCACATCACCACGGCAACTATTTAGCAAAATAGTCCCCGGCTTAAGTTGTGACAAAAAGTCTTTGTTAACGAGGTGCTGTGTTATATCGTCACCTTGGCGATTGATCGGTACGTGTAATGAAATAATGTCAGCCTTAACGACTTCATTCATGTCCCGATAATCACCTTGGGTACCAGCACGTGCTAATGGCGGATCACAAAAGAAATGATCCACGCCCAGCGCCGTGAGCTTTCTAGCTAAACGCTGACCAATATTTCCAGCGCCAACAATGGCTACCGTCTTATCAGCTAATGACAGCTCAAAACGTTGAGCGAGTACAGACAAGGCACTTAAAACATATTCAGCAACGGCTGTAGCATTGCAACCCGGTGCGTTAGTCCAAAAGATCCCTTGCTGCTCAAGGTAAGCAATATCTAAATGATCGGTACCAATGGTTGCTGAGCCTACGAAGGTTAAGCGATTTGCTTTAGCTAATAACGATGCATTAACTTGAGTAATGGAACGAACTAATAAGACATCGACATTAATTAAATCATCTGGGGTAATGGCACGCCCTGCCATTTTTTTTATCTGACCAATATCAGAAAATAATTCATCGACATATGGCATGTTCTCATCAGCGAGAATGGTGAGCATCTAAAAGTGTCCTTATTGCAACCAGGGGGTAGGTCTACCTAAAATAATGAGCGAGATTATAGCGGTGTTTTTAACTTATTGCCTGTAAAAATAAAAAAACCGGATGAAATACCACCCGGTTTTTATTTAGTGTGCAGAGTGCTTATTTTTAAAGCATTGTCACAGACTATTTTTCAAATTTTTTGAAAATTAGTGTCGCGTTTGTGCCACCAAAACCAAAGCTGTTAGACATTAATGTCGTTAGCTGCTGCTCTTTTAGTTCAGTCACTAGCGGCAAACCTTCAGCTTCTTCATCAAGTGTCTCAACATTAATTGATGGAGCAACAAAGCCATTCTCCATCATTAATAGAGAATAAATTGCTTCATGAACACCAGCTGCACCTAGTGCATGACCAGTTAACGACTTAGTTGAACCAAAGGCTGGAATGTTATCAGCGAATAACTCTTTGATTGCTCCAAGTTCTTTAACGTCACCTACAGGCGTTGATGTACCATGTGTGTTGATGTATTCGATCGGGCTATCAGTTGTTGCCATTGCTTGTTGCATACAACGAATCGCGCCTTCGCCTGATGGTGCTACCATATCGTAACCATCAGATGTTGCACCGTAACCTACGATTTCTGCGTAGATGTGTGCGCCACGGGCTAATGCGTGTTCTAGTTCTTCAACAACAACCATACCGCCACCGCCAGAGATAACAAAGCCATCACGGTTAGCATCATAAGTACGTGATGCTGTTGCTGGAGCATCATTATATTTCGTTGATAATGCGCCCATTGCATCAAAACCCATTGCAAGTGTCCAATCAACTTCTTCGCCGCCACCAGCGAAAACAATATCTTGCTTGCCTAATTGGATTTGCTCTAACGCATGACCAATACAATGTGCCGATGTTGCGCAAGCTGAACTAATTGAATAGTTAATGCCTTTAATTTTAAATGGTGTTGCTAATGTCGCAGAAGCTGTGCTCGACATAATGCGAGGAACTACGTATGGACCAACACGCTTAACGCCTTTTTCACGTAATTTATCGGCCGCTTCTACTTGATCAGAAGACGACGCACCGCCCGTACCAGCAACAATACCCGTACGGAAGTTCGATACCATTTCTGGTGTTAATTTTGAGTCTTCAATCGCTTGTTGCATTGCTACATAGGTATAAGCTGATGCTTTACCCATAAAGCGCATTGCTTTACGGTCCACGTGCTCGCTAGGCTCTAAATCGATATCGCCCCACACACGGCTACGTAAACCATATTGCTCAAATTGCTCTGAATATGTAATACCACTACGGCCTTCGCGTAATGATTTGGTGACTTCTTCCGCGTTATTACCAATACTTGATACTACGCCTAAACCCGTGATTACTGCACGTTTCATGTTAATTCCTGTCCTATCTAAACTGCCAGCATTGTAATAACTTTATTACATCGTAGTGGTCAGCTTTCATCATCATTATTACTATACAATTGATATAAAACAATTAAATAACATAAAAAGCAATAATAAAACGTCATTTTATGGCCATTTAAGCTTACATCTGTACGCTGTTTTAATCATGGTACGACAAATTAAAATGATTTTAAACGGCTAAGGTTTCATTTCAATGAACCCAAGCGTTATAATCTCTTGGTTTTCTGCCATGAGTAATTAAGCGTTGTCACAGCCCATTGAATATGCCCAACTAAGTTGGAACGACCAAGGTGAACCTTCATCAACTCTTTTTGATGATTTATATTTTTCAACTACCGATGGTCTAGCTGAAACCCAGTATGTCTTTATCGAGCAAAACAATCTTCAGCAACGTTGGCTCAATTGCCAAGACAGTCATTATGTCATTGCCGAAACAGGCTTTGGAAGCGGTTTAAACTTTCTTGCAACCTGGTTAGCTTTTGAAAAGTTTCGCCAGCAACACCCATTACACATTCTAAAGCGACTTTTTTTTATAAGTTTTGAAAAATACCCGCTCTCTAAGCAAGATTTAAACAGCGCACATCAACGCTGGCCGCAACTCGCCCGCTATACCAAGCAATTACAGCAACACTACCCTATTGCAGTTGCGGGTTGCCATCGTCAAAGGTTTTCACTCTCCCAAGACCTTACAAACAGTTGCACGGATGCTGTTATACTTGATTTATGGTTTGGCGATATTAAAGACACCCTGCCTCAGTTAAGTTACCCAAGACAAGGTCTTGTCGACAGCTGGTTTCTTGATGGTTTTGCTCCGAGTAAAAACCCTGATATGTGGAGTCAGCAGTTATTTGACAACATGGCGAGAGTAACCAAAGACCTCGGTTCTTTAGCAACGTTTACCGCAGCTGGTTTTGTACGGCGAGGGTTAATCGAAGCAGGCTTTGTAATGACCAAAGCCAAAGGATTTGGTAAAAAACGTGAGATGCTCTGCGGCTTATTCAAGCGAACAACACAATCAAGCTCTACTCAGCATTGGTATCACCGACCAACATCAACAATACCGCTTTATAATCAGCCTAAAATACACATCATTGGTGGTGGTATTGCCAGTGCCATGCAAGCACTATCGCTGGCTGAGCGTGGAGTCAGCTCTACTATTATTTGTAAAGATGAACACCTAGCAGCGGGTGCATCAGGCAATAAACAAGGCGGCTTCTACCCATTGATTAATGCCAACCACGATCCATTAAGCCAATTCTATAGCCAAAGTTTTTTATTTGCCCAGCAGATATACCGCCCGCTGTGTCAATCTTTTCAACAAGCAGGTCGATTCTGTGGTGTTTTACAGGTCGCAACCACAGATAAAGAAAAAAAACGTCAACATCGCTTATTAAAAACAGAACAGTTTCCCGAATCTTTAGTTCACGGGGTGGTAGCTGAGCAAGCCAGTAAAATCGCCTCAGTCAATATTACCGACAGTGGATTATTTTACCCTGAGGGTGGTTGGTTAAATCCGCGTTTTCTCACGCAAGCTTTAGTTGAAAAGGCTCAGAAGTTGGCAACAGTCGATGTAGTTTTTGAGCACCAGTTACTTAAAATAGAGCAGCAAGATCAACAATGGCAACTTTCCCTAATAGATAAGAATAATGAGCAGCGAACCATCGCTAGTGACATAGTGATTTTAGCTAATGGCCATCACCTTACTGACTTTGAACAGACCAACCAACTGCCCTTGTACGCTACAGCAGGTCAAGTGAGTCATATAAAACAAACGCCACTGACTCAAGCATTAAACACAGTTCTGTGTTATCAAGGCTATATGACACCTGCATTTAATGGTGAGCACTGTATCGGCGCAAGCTTTAACCGAGATGTATCCAACCATCAAATCAATCCACACGAACATCAGCAAAATATTGACAAACTAGTGGGTGATTTTAACGGCCAATCATGGAGTCAATCAATAAAAGGCGCACCATTGGCTGGTAAAAGTGGGGTTCGAATGAGTGTTAAAGATCATTTACCAATGGTTGGTACAATACCTCAAGCCCAGCTAACCCAATCACTCTATAATGACTTAGACCGTGGAAGGCCGTCACATCAATACCCTTTAGCACCACACTACCCTAACTTATTTATGCTTGGTGGATTAGGATCTCGTGGATTATGCTCTAGCCCACTACTGGCAGAAATATTAACCAGTCAACTCTGCCATGAGCCTCTGCCACTATCCCAACGCTTAGTCGATCAACTCAACCCTAATCGTTATTGGATAAAACAACTCAAACAAGGTAAATCGCTCATGGGAGAGGAAAGCCGTTAATGTCAGTGTTCAAGTTACAGCAATTTTCAATTAGCCAATCCCAAAGTGCGATGAAAGTATGTACCGACAGCTTAATGTTTGGTGCAATGGCTCCTATTGACTTTAATGATACCGTACTCGATATTGGCGCTGGCACAGGGCTTTTATCACTAATGTGTAAACAGTTAGGCGCAAGTAAGGTGACTGCTGTTGAATTAACACCTGAAGCCGCTTGCGAAGCCGCGTTAAACGTTAGTCAAAGTCCTTGGCCACAAGATATCACAGTCATTAATCAAGACATTTTACTGTTTGAGCATTCTGCCCGTTATGACCTAGTTATATGTAATCCACCATTTTTTGAACATCACTTAAAAAATGATGACCCATTGCGCAATACAGCCCGGCACACCGATACGCTCTCCTTTGCCAGTTTAATAAAAATGTGCAAAATGCTGTGTGCTACACAAGGAAAAATATACCTATTAGTCCCCATACATACTGTTGATAAAATCAACGCATTAGCGAAGGAAAACCAACTACAACTGTCCAATCGAACCGATTTCGTCACCTTAGTCGGTGGGACCGCTAAAGTATGCGCATTAACGTTGCAGCATATTGATGACAAAGAACAAAACAATAATATACCCGGTCATCAGTTTATTAACATTTACCAGAGCCACCAACATTACACGTTGCAAAGTGAGGAGTTACTAGCTCCCTTTTTATTACGCTTTGCTAAAGAACCGGAATCTTAGACAAAAGAGCAGCCACGAATTGCAATAAGCGCTTGAATTAAAATGCCCTACAAATATACTTAACCAAAATATTTTCTCGATAAATGGTACGCACTTGCAAGCACGAAATACTCGATTAGTCAGCTCGTTTAGACAATCTGCCCCTTATGTTAATGCTCACCGTGGTAAAACATTCATTATTATGCTGGGCGGCGAGTGCATTGCTCACCCTAACTTTTTTAACATCGTCAATGACATCGCACTCTTAAAAACGCTAGGCATAAAAATTGTCTTGGTTTATGGTGCAAGGCCACAAATTGAAAGCGCACTAAAAGCACAAGGGATTCAGAGCCAATTTCATCAACAGCAACGCATTACTACTGATGAGACCTTTGAACTCATTAAACAAGTAGTTGGTCGTTTACAATTTGAAATCAATGCTCAGTTATCACAGGGCCTTGTCAATACACCAATGCAAGGTGCGAGTATTAATGTTATCAGTGGTAATTTTGTTACCGCACAACCCATTGGGGTTCGCGATGGCATAGACTTTCATTATACTGGTAAAGTTCGACGTATTGACACCCAAGGGATCAAGGATCAATTAGCGCAAAACTCAATCGTCCTTATCAGTATCGTTGGTTACTCTGTTACCGGTGAAAGCTTCAACTTAAGTGCAGAAGAAGTCGCCACTCAACTAGCGATACGTTTAAAAGCTGACAAGATGATCGGTTTTTGCTCAGAAAACGGTGTACTCAATCAAGACGGTAATGTCATTTCTGAAATGTTACCATCACAAGCTCAGCGTCGTCTCAATGAACTTGAATCGGCAGGCGAGATCATGACTGGCACCGCCATCTACCTGCGTGCGGCCATTGCCTCTTGTAAAGCAGGGGTACCTCGCAGCCATTTAGTGAGTTATCAGCAAGATGGCTCATTAATTCAAGAGCTTTTTTCTCGCGATGGTATTGGTACTCAAATTGTAATGGAACGTGCTGAGCAATTGCGCTCAGCCAGCATTGAAGATATTGGCGGTATTGTCGACCTCATTCGCCCGCTCGAAGAGCAACGGTTACTGGTTCGCCGTTCACGTGAACAACTCGAGATGGAAATTGATAAATTTACGGTGGTTGAGCGTGACGGGTTGGTGATTGGCTGTGCTGCACTTTATCCAGCACAAGATGGCATTTCAGCTGAAATGGCCTGTGTAGCGACTCACCCTGAGTATCGTAAAGCGTCACGCGGTGACGCGCTAGTTAATGAAATTAGCCGTCGAGCACGAGATTTAGGCATCAGTAAATTATTTGTGTTAACTACAAGCTCTATCCATTGGTTTAGGGAGCGTGGTTTTGTGCCTATGAGTATTGAGCAACTCCCTATGGAAAAACAGGCACTATATAACTTCCAACGTAATTCAAAGATCCTTATAAAAACGTTATAATACGCTACAAATATACTCATTGAACGATTTCAGAAAATCGAAATCGTACTATGGTGTTTACTCTCAAGTTATTGGTGATAATGAAGCATCTAACAAAGTTCCACAAAGCGCCAATTCGCGTGATCAAAATAAATCGTACTCGGGCGAAAATAAACCTTCGCCGCACCATGGTCGTGCTAAAAGTCGCGCTTGCGCAAGAAAAAGATGAAACTAAAGAGATGCTCGCTATCTATGGAAAAGCAACACAAGGTAAGGCAAGCAAGCAGGAAATGTCTATTGCTCACGCACAATTTTTTGACGTGTTAAAAGGAATAGGCCTTGGCGTATTTGCGGTATTACCCTTTGCGCCAATCACTATACCGCTACTGGTAAAAGTAGCGGATTTAGTGGGGGTCGACTTACTGCCTAGCTCTTTCTCAACGAAAAATGACAGTGACGAGACTAAATAACAATTAAAGTGAACGCTTTGGCGGTAACACAACACTTGAAAAAATTAAGCCCGCCACCAGTGACATAAAGATTAAGAATGACTGAGTACCAATATGCTCAACGGCAATAATGCTCTCACCAGAGACAACGGTATTTAAACCAATATAGACCTTACTCCCCGGCACTAAAATAACTAAACCTTGTAGAGATACCAAGATAGCAGGTGCATTAAACACGCGTGCATAAAGGTTACTAAATAATCCGACACAAAATGCGCCAAAGAATGCACCTAAAGCGATGCCAAAATATTCAGCGGCAACCAGACTCATACCAAATGCAATAAAGCCTGACATAATGCCCCATGGTGAGTCTTTTAGACGAATTTTAAACATGACTACTAAGCTTGAACCTAATAATAGAACCGCAAGCCATGCCGTCCATGGTGCAACGGTTTCTGGTTGAACAAACTCGACACTACCCCAAGTTAATTGACCTATTGCCATTCCTAAGACCGCACCAAAATACAGCTTAAACAACAACATAATCGCATCCATGATCCGAGCAGTGCCTGACATCAAATCGCGAGCCGCAAGTTCACGCAACCCCAAGGTTAATGCTAAACCCGGAATGAAAGCGATAATACTCGATAATACGACTAGGGGCATATTAATGTGGGGATCAATATGCATAATAGCCGTGACTAAAAAGCCTGAAATAAGTGACACTAATGGCTCTAACATTTTAGCAACGCCACGGGATTTCTCAGCCCAAAAGACAAAAGTATAGATGATAAGGCTCAGCAGCATCGACCACAATACGTCATTCCAACTAGTCGCCATCAGCATTGCAAATGCCCCGCCAGAGGTGCCAAAAGCAAGGAATGTCACAAAATGTGAATAGGGATTCGGCTTATTCTCAATATCTTCTAAGCGGTCTATTGCTTCGGCTAATGAGCGTTGACCTGAAGCGAGTTCTTCCACTAACTCATCAGTACGGGCAAGTGACCCGAGATCAAGGTCGCCTGGTTTCACTCGATAGGCATAAGTTTGTTGACTCTCATGTTCACCCTTTTGCCATAACACAAAGGTTAACGCTGTTGGCGTCACGATAAACGAGCCACCCAACCCTAAGATTTCAGCCACGTTCAATAAATGCGCTTCTAAACGATAAGCTGGGGTACCAAATTTATGTAATGCTTTGCCTAAATTAATAATAAATTTTCGGCGCAGCGCAAATGGGGTTGAAGTCACTATGAATCCTAAACGAGTGCACGACCAAGGTAATGCAAAAATATTACGAACCTGCTTGCCACAACTAATGTTGTTACGGCCAAATAGCTATAACGAACGACATCTTACAACTATTGTAGACAGGCGTTTAAAAAAGCGCGATTTTAATTAGTTTTAGCCAAGTGTAAAGCTTTTTATGATCTAAAATTGACTTAGCCTAAAACTAATTTTTTTTCATCAAATTATTGTATGAACTCTGTATGACAATTCTATTAATATTAACCACTTTCACCATGTGACCAAATCGCGAACTCATTGCCGCTTGGCTCGATAAAATGAAACCGCCGACCCCCTGGGAATGAGAAAATTTCTTTACTAATATGTCCTCCACCCGCAACCACTTTCTCATAGCTATCTTCAAGGTTATCAGTAATCAAAACAATCAGTGCAGCTCCCTGCCCAGTCGTTGACTTTTGGCTTGATAAATAAAATCCTCCAGCTAAGCCAGCATTAGAAAATGCGCTATATTCCGGTCCATAGTCCTCAAACTCCCATGCAAAAATACGACTAAAAAATGCTTTAGTTGCTGCTAGATTAGTCGCAGGAAATTCTACATAATTAATTTGTTCCATAATTTTCAGGCTCTCTAAAACTTTAGCCATTGACTGTAAAGGTTTCAATTTATCGTGTAAAGCGGCTATTAATTAGCCGTTGACGCTGGTATGTTTATTGTCATTAATCATTTGACGAGAAATAGATATGTTATCAAAGCATAATACTGGTTTGATTGTTATTGATATTCAAGGAAAGCTAGCACAAATAGTCAGTGATAGCAGCGGACTTCTCCGTAATACCACCGCGCTGATTCAAGGTGCTCAGCAGCTCGAATTACCAATCATTTGGTTAGAACAATTGCCTGATAAGCTTGGGGAAACATCACCCGAATTAGCTCAACTGCTTCATCCACTCCAACCAATACACAAACATACATTTAGTGGCTATGGGGAACCCGCGTTCATTGACGCTCTTGATGAGGCTAGTGTGGATCACTGGCTACTGTGCGGAATTGAATCTCATATTTGTGTTTATCAAACAGCCTTAGACTTAATCAAGCACCGCTTTCATGTTGAATTGGTCTCTGATTGTATTAGTTCTCGCCACCCAGATAACAAAACACTCGCTTTAAATAAACTACAGCGCTTAGGTGCTAAATTAACCAGTGTTGAAATGTGCTTATATGAGATGATCGTTGATGCCCACTCCGATGACTTCAAACCTATTTTACGCTACATTAAATAATCGCTTGTTAGCGATATAGATCACATGCATCGCAACAAAATACCCAGATAATCAGGAAAGTGGGGGCTTTTTACTCCACGTTGTTATTTTTAGACTATGGTTGATGTTTTACAGACGGTATTACATTAGCATGAGCGAGGGCTTTAGCATGATTACGTGCGACCAACATGACTATGTTGAGATTATTTGTATGTATAAATTCCGCGTCAAAATTGTTACCTTGACTCGGACAGTTCATCAAGGTACAGCCATTGACACTCTGCTAAATAAGCACCGTCAAGAATGTGTTTTAATTGAAACAACTAAAGGACATTTGGAAATCCCCCTTGATGGTATTAGGTATATTGATGTCTATATCAAACATGAGCCCGTAAAAACAATACACTTTAGATAAGTCAGCATTTAATATAACAAAAAAGCCTCATCACACCTTGGCTTCCGCGCCTATTACACTTGCCAATTATACGGATGCCGTTTATTCTTGCTGGCATCTATTGCGAGTCAAAATATAACTGTTACGTTGAAGGAAAAAACCGTGCATCAGCTTCCCGAATTAAATTTAAAAGATAAAGTCAGTGAACAAGAGTGGCAAACTCGGGTTGATTTAGCCGCTTGTTACCAACTGGTTAGCCACTTCGGTTGGGATGATTTAATTTACACACACCTTTCAGCGAGACTTCCCGGCACCGATCATTATTTGGTCAATGCCTTTGGACTGACATTTGATGAGGTTACCGCCTCCAATTTAGTGAAAGTTAATCTTGCTGGTGAAATCATCGATGATACTCCATTTACGATTAACCCAGCGGGCTTCACAATACATAGTGCAATACATCAGGTACGCGAAGACGCTCATTGTGTCATTCACTTACATACTAATGCGACCATTGCTGTGGCGACTCAAAAGAATGGGCTGTTACCTTATAGTCAATACTCTATGTTTTCACTTTCATCGCTTGGTTATCATGCTTATGAAGGTCTTGCCGTTAATGATGATGAACGAGTACGCTTACAACAAGACTTAGGTGATAAAAACCATTTATTATTAGTTAATCACGGTGGATTAACAGTTGGCCCGACAGTTGGTGATGCTTTTATGCGAATGTATGATCTACAACGTGCTTGTGAAATTCAGCTACTGATGCAGTCATCCGGTCAAGAAAATCAGTTGGTCCCCCAACCTATTCTTGACAATATTTTTGCCCAAGCAAATGTAGTCCATAGTGGTTCAACAGGTGGTCAAATAAGCTGGCCAGCAATGTTACGTAAGGCGTATCGCATTAATCCTAATTTTATAAATTAAAACAGTTTCTCAACCAGAGAAATATGGAGAGTTTTCGATGAAAGTTACATCGGTAGAAGTTTTTGATATCCACTGCCCTGATCGCCAAGGCTGGAATCCTGTATTTGTTCGTATTCACACCGATGAAGGCATCAGTGGTGTCGGTGAAGCGGGCCTTGCTTATGATTTAGGTCACAGTGCAGCGGCACATATGATTAAAGAGATGGCTGAGGCTTTTCTCATTGGCCATGACCCATTTCAAACAGAGATGTTGTGGGCACGCATGTTACGTGAAAGCTTTTGGGGCTTAGGCGGCGGTCCTGTTATCTATTCAGCAATGAGCGCAATCGACACTGCATTGTGGGATATTAAGGGCAAAGCCCTAAATGTACCTGTTTATCAATTGCTAGGCGGCAAAGTAAACAGTGAATTACGCACTTACGCATCACAGCTTCAGTTTGACTGGGATAGTGAGTTTAAAGCGCTTTCACAACCAGAACAATATGCAGAAGCTGCACACAAAGCAATAGCTGAGGGTTATGATGCGGTCAAAGTTGATCCTATCATGTACGATAAAGATGGTAATACCTACTATGAACGCACTAAGATTATTTCTCGCGCTGAAATGAAACTTTACCGTGCTCGGATGCAAGCCATTCGAGAAGCTGTTGGTGATGAAGTAGACATTATTTTTGAGTGTCATAGTTTGCCCGGTGCAACCACTGCAATTCAGCTTGGCGAAATCGCACAAGAGTTCGACTGTATGTATTATGAAGAGCCAGTGAATTACTTAAATCACTCTTTACATGCCAAAGTCGCTGATAAAGTCAGTGTCCCTATTGCTGGTGGCGAACGTTTATATAACCGATGGGCTGTGCGTCCATACTTTGAAGATCAGAGTGTCGATGTGTTACAACCAGATATTGGTTTATGCGGTGGTTTTACTGAAACAAAGAAAGTGTGTGATTATGCTGATATTTTCGATGTACGCATTCAAGCGCACGTTTGTGGTGGCCCGGTTGCAACCGCAGCCTCTTTACACTTAGAAACAGCTATTCCAAACTTTTTGATTCATGAGCATCATACCTATGCAATAAAATCGTGGAATCGTGAACTGTGTTTACAAGATCCACAACCGGTCAATGGAAAGTTCAAGGTCTCTGAAGAGCCGGGGTTAGGTATTGAGTTAAACGATGACATTGTTATGCGTTCACCGCGCTTAGTCATAAAATAACCATGGTTCCAATTAGCGTCGTCCTGAAAGTGTTTGGTTGTGGACGACGCTGCTATTAAAAGCGAGATTCCAGCTAACAACATGCCGGAACGACAAGAAATTTGTCGGCTTGAAACGCTTTATTCAGGATCTCGTTGTTGACATGACAACTGCTTCAATTGCACTGTAATTGGTATACCCTCGCCGCATTATCGTGTAACAGCCATTGCTGTTGTTGCTCAGTCAGCCCAAGCGATAAATATTGATGCCACAATTGATTGTATTGTTTACTAAACAAACACAGTGGAAAATTACTCGCTAACATCACCCTTTGTTCGCCAAAGAGTGTAATTAACGCTAAGACGACCTGCGATACATAGTCTGTATCATAGTGGCGATTAACCATTTCCCATCCTGACGCCTTAATAAACACATTAGAATATTGAGCTAAGGCGACCATACTCTGCTGCCATACTCGTTTATCCTCTTCTGGACAAAACCCGGCATGATTTAAAACAACCACTAAGTCATCAAGCTCAGCTAAATGGTTAACCAAGGCTTCAACTCCTGCACTATCAGTACCATTAAGTTGTGTTTCAAAAATAAATTGATATTGCGCTAAGTACGTTAAATTCTCCCTGACAGATTGCATTGATAATAGCTCATATGCCTGTTCATCTAAGATATGACGTCCACCAACGACTGACGAATAGCTCATGAGCTTATCGATAGCTTGTTTAAAGAGGTGCGGCGGCTGAGTAATATCAATTGCCGCAATACCTTTAAAGGGTAAAGTCGCATTTTGCGCTAACCATTCTATTTCACGCCAGGGTTGTTCGTTATCAAAACCAGCTTCAATATGAACAAAACCAGTAAGATTGAAGTCGTCTTTTAACGTTAATTCGGAGCAATCGAACGATCGGTTAATGAGTGCTTTATCTGACCAAAATGGAGGGTGTGATGGCTTTAACCAATCATAGTGGCCTTGAGTTAAGTCAAATAGATGTATATGTGGGTCAATAATGTCCATCAGCTAACCCGTTGTGTAGCCACCATCAATCACTTGCAAGCTGCCTGTGACAAATGCTGCATTATCACTTGCCAGGAAATAAGCATATTCAGCGACCTCATGGGGTTGGCCTAAGCGACCTAGCGGTTGTAATGCTGCTTCTTCCTGATGAATGATTGCTTTATCACTGCCAGACTTTGCACAATAGCTATCGATGGCATTGTGATAGAGAGGAGTCTCAATTGTACCCGGACATACCGCGTTAGCGCGAATATTATACTGGGCGTAGTCCAACGCTGTAGTCTTAGCCAACGATGCCAATGCATGTTTACTTAAGTTATAAGCAAACGAACCTGTTTTAGCCACGATGGCCTGATCTGAGGCAATGATCACTATGCTACCGCATTGTTGGCTTTTCATCGTCGGTAATGACGCTTTAATCGCCGCATAAGCGCCTTTAACATTAATGGCAAAGATCCGATCAAGTTCTTGCTCTGAGGTTTGCTCAATATTAGCTGACAAATGTACTCCGGCATTACAGATCAAACTATCAATACGCCCATGGATTTTTGCAATATCATGTATGGCGACCTCTACCTCTGCCACTTTACTAACATCACACTGAATAAAGTGTCCTTTATCCCCTGCAATCAGATCAAGGTTAAACACTTCATAGCCTTGGCTAATAAACTTATTGACGATAGCTAAACCGATGCCTTTGGAGCCACCAGTGACAATTGCAATTTTTTTCATTGTTACTCTAAATATTGATCAAATCATGTGAAGGTATGATGCCATGAACGGCGGTAAAATCAAAAATATACTCATTAATCTTTTGAGCATCTTAAACACAAGCTAGATTTAAATCCTGATTTATCGTTCGACTCCTTCAAGTTGCTTCTACAGAGGTTTTTCTCTTGATCCCACCACACAAAAAGATATATTGTATACAGATTATTTCGTACTACTTTTAAAATATCAGGAAGCTCCATGACCACTCAATCGATACTGACGCGATTACGTCAACAACACCTTAGTCCTCATGGTGAAAATCACGCGTTAGTCATTTTTAGCGATATTAATATTAATCATATTTCTGGATTCACTGGGCATGCAGCTACGGTATTACTGACAGGAACAACCAATTATCTATTAACTGATTATCGTTATTTTGAACAAGCTAAGGAACAAGCAACGCAATACAACGTTATTTGTCGCGACCGTGATCAGCAAAGCCTTGGGTCACTTTTGGAGCAATTATTGCGACAGGATAATTGCTCCACCTTAGCTTTTGAAGCAGAGCACATCAGTGTTGGGCAATGGCATAAGATCAGTGCTGATATCTCTTTATCGGCTGAAATGTATTCACCATTATGCGGTGCCATTGAAGAGCTACGCTACATAAAAAGTGCGCAACAAATCCAATCGATTGAACGCGCAGCGCATATTGCTGACACAGCGCTAGCGAATATACTCCCACTCGTTCAAGCGGGTATCACTGAGCGCGAACTATGTAATGAACTGGAATATCACATGGCCAAACTCGGCTCTGAGGGATTATCCTTTCCAACCATTTTATTATTTGGCGAGCGCAGTGCCCTACCCCATGGTATACCAAGCGATAGGCGGTTAACCGAAGGGGATTTTATCCTAATAGATTTCGGTGCTGTAGTTAATGGTTACCGCTCTGACATGACACGTACTTTTGTTTTTGGTAAAGCGACACAGCAGCAAAAACGCGTTTACCAACTAGTCAGTCAAGCGCAGCAACAAGCCCTTGATGCCGTCACCGAAGGCGTCACTGGCGATTATTTATATCAACAGTCCGCTTATGTGTTATCTAACAGTGAATATAAAGACTTTGCCGGAGAAGGTTTAGGCCATGGTATTGGGCTTGAATTACATGAACCTCCATTCATTGGGCCGGGCTGCCAATCAACTATTGAAAAAGGAGCTGTTATCACCATTGAACCAGGTATTTATATTCCTAACTGGGGCGGTGTACGTATTGAAGATGATGTAGTCCTTACTGATAAGGGCTTAAAAGTATTAACAAAAGCGCCAAAAACACTTATTGAGTTATAACTAACCACGCCCACCTAGCATTGATGGGCACGAAGCTACCTTATTCTAATCTGTCGGTACAGCAATTAGCGATCTCATTGCTGCTGACCTTGAGTACCAAAAGTCACAATCATAGTACACGTAGTAAACAAAGATCCCGGCTAACACACTGCCGGGATGACAGAAGGACCGCCGTACTGGCATTGTTTTATTCTCAAGCTCGTTGTTAGTCAAGCGCGAGATTCCGGCTAGAAACGTGCCGAAACAACAGAAGGCTTATTGTGTATGACCTTTTCTAAACTGTTTAATAGTGCGTTTTTGATTGGTGCGGCGATTAGCTTTTTTATCTTTCGGCGGCCGTTTGCTTTCACCTGACGCGGGCTTATCTGTTACTGGAAAGCCAGCCAAACTCAATAATGGCAGTTCACGTCCAGTTAATTGACGTATCGCTTTCAGCGCTTTGATTTCTCCGTGACACACTAACGAAATTGCACGGCCGCTAAGCTCTGCTCGCGCGGTTCGTCCAACACGATGCACATAAATAGGCGCATTTTCTGGCAAATCAACATTGATCACTAATGGTAATGCATCAATATGTATACCTCTTGCCAATACATCTGTTGCCACCAAGACTCTCACTGCTTTGTGTTTAAATTCATTTAAACTTTGTTCACGTTGATGCTGTTGTCGCTCACCATGCAATGCCGCAACACTGATCCCCGCTTTGGCAATTTTTTTGCTCAGGGAGTTAACATTATCGCGTGCACCAGCAAAAACTAACACTTGGCTTGCTTCATTATCTTTAATCAGAGCAATCAAGGCCTGCGCTTTACTACCTTTATTCACCAGATATAACTGCTCATTAATATTCCCCGCGACACTGTTTGCTATTTGCGCTTCCACCTTAAGCGGGTTTATTAATAAAGTCTTTGCCTCATCTTCTAAAGCCATCGGAAAAGTTGCAGAAAACAGCAATGATTGACGTTTCTTAGGTAGGTAGGTCAGTAATGTTTTTATTGCAGGGAGAAAGCCCATTTCAAGTAAGCGATCCGCTTCATCAAAAACTAACTGATTGACAGTACTTAAATCAAGTTCACCTTGATCTAATAAGTCTATCAGTCGTCCGGGTGTTGCAATAACAAGCTGTGGATGCTCCGATAGGGATGCGATTTGTTTTACTTGCGCTACACCGCCACACAACTTAACCACGTTGATCGCCAATGGTTTAGCAATCGCGTTTAATACCGCAGTGATTTGACTGGCCAGCTCTCGAGTAGGCACCACTATCAGCGCCTGAATAGCACTATTTTTAGGCTCTATTTTATCCAACACAGGCAGGCCATAAGCTAAAGTTTTACCTGTTCCGGTTTGCGCTAGCGCAATAACATCCTGACCTAATATGATCGGTGGAATTGCTTGCTGTTGAATAACTGTGGGGGTGACAAATTCCGTTGGTAATGCGTCAACAATTGACGTTGACAGTGGCAAAGAAGCAAATGAAGTCATGGTTGAGCACTCTTGATTATCACAGCGGCGCAGTCTAAACACCCTACCTTAATAAGTAAACAGTTAAGGCTCGATTTAGACAGTAATCACATCAGCGTTTTCGTTCTCTACATTATTTTTATGATGTTCGCTCAATTGTACTATCAAAAACTGTTCTTTCACTCATTACAGGCTATAATTCGCACCATAAAAAAAGTATCCATAATTAAAGTGTAGCAATAACATGAATCAGCCAATGATATTCGACCCTAAAGCGCCGCAAGCTCTGCCTGTAGCCGATGATGCTCGAGTCTTAACCCCTATTGACGTTGAGTCTAATCGCCTAGAATTACTTGCCCCAGCAAAAAATGCGGAATACGGTAAACAAGCGATTTTACATGGTGCTGACGCCGTTTATATCGGTGGTCCGGCCTTTGGTGCTCGCGCATCTGCGGGTAATAGCATTGAAGATATTAAAGAATTAGCGGAATTTGCGCATCAGTACCACGCGCAAGTCTTTGTTGCGTTAAATACCACGATGACCAACGATGAGCTTAAGCAAGCAGAAAAGCTCATTTGGCAAATTTATGAAGCTGGTGCAGACGCATTAATTATTCAAGATATGGGGGTATTACAGCTTGACCTACCACCCATTGCATTACATGCCAGCACTCAGATGGATAACCGTACGCCAGAAAAGACCGCTTTTTTAGAACAAGTAGGCTTCACTCAAGTAGTACTTGCTCGTGAATTAACCTTACCACAAATTCGCGATGTTGCTAAAAGCACTAAGATGCAATTAGAGTTTTTCATTCATGGCGCGTTGTGTGTGAGCTACAGCGGTTTATGTAATTTAAGCCATTCATACTCTGGACGTAGTGCTAATCGCGGTGAATGTTCTCAAATGTGTCGCCTGCCTTGTAATCTTAAGACCCGTCAAGGTGAAACTGTTGTAGAGAACGAGCATTTATTATCCCTCAAAGATAATAACCAAACGGATAACCTTGACGCCCTCATTAATGCTGGTGTTCGTTCATTTAAAATTGAAGGACGTCTCAAGGATTTAAGTTACGTTAAAAATGTTACAGCACACTATCGTCAACAGCTCGATGCTATCCTAGCGAAACGCCCTGATTTGGTTAGTGCGTCCCAAGGTCGCTGCGAGCATAACTTTACACCGGATCCAGAAAAAAGTTTCAATCGCGGTAGTACCGACTATTTTGTTAACGACCGTACCGATGGCGTCAGTGATTTCCGTACTCCGAAATATCTCGGTGAAGAAGTAGGAACAGTCAGTCGCATCGGCAAAGACTTTTTCGAAGTTAACTCACAACACACCTTTAACAATGGGGATGGCTTAGGTTACTTTACCTCAAACCATACAAAAGCCATTATGTCTGACCATAAAACTGTCGGTTTGCGTGTCAATCGCGCCGACGGTAACCGTCTCTATGTCACGCAAATACCAAAAAACCTAAAAGTGGGGATGGAATTATATCGTAACCACGATCAAGCTTTTGAAACGACTTTAGCGAAAGAGTCGTCGAAACGAGTACTCGATGTTGATATGAACATTACCCAAACTAGCAGCGGTTTTTCTTTAACGGTTAGTGATAAATTTGGTCACCAAGCAACTGTTACAATCGATGCTGAAAAGCAAGCTGCGCAAGATTCAGAGCGCTCATTAAAAACATTGAATAAGCAACTCGCTAAGCTCGGTAGTACCGACTATAAGCTAGACTCTTTAGTGACTAATGGTGTTGAGCAACTATTTTTACCTGCATCGGCTCTTAACGGATTGCGCCGAGACGCGATTGCGGCATTAGATATCGCCCGTATTGAAGGTTATCAACGCCCTAAACCGTGGCAACGTAATGATGATGCCGTTTACCCTAATAATAGTCTTAGTTTTCTTGATAATGTTGCCAATGACAAAGCTAAAGAGTTTTATCAGCAACACGGTGTGATCCATATTGAAGATGCTTATGAACACAATAAAGTGGTTGATGATGCCCCGCTGATGGTCACTCGTCATTGTCTTCGCTTTAACTTTAATCTATGTCCAAAAGAAGTTCCGGGGATTAAAGCCGATCCAATGTTGATTGAAATTGGCAGTGATACACTTAAATTAGTATTTGACTGTGTTAAGTGTGAAATGATGGTGGTCGGATCCAATAAACAAGTTAAGCCTAACGCGTCTTAGACTATCTTTTGTCATATTTTTCCATGTTGTGGCAAAACTGGGGCCCCGAATAAACCTCTTCGGGGTCGCTAACTAGAGGATCACCTGTTTCTCTAGTTAGCTTTTCTTCGAATCTGCGCTTTAAAGCAAAGTACTTAGACTGTCATCGCTCAATGATGCTACCTAAAGCATTATCGAGTTGTTGATACTTAAACTGATAACCCGCATTGATTAACTTTTCTGGAATAACTCGTTTTCCTGATAATAATAACTCTTCCCCCATTTGTCCCATAAGCAACTTAATCATAAACGCTGGCATGGTAAACCACGTTGGTCTATTGACAGCACGGCCCAAAGATTGAGTAAACTCTCGATTCGTCGCTGGCGTTGGCGCAGTCGCATTAACCGCCCCTTCAATTTCCTGATGCTCGATAAGGCATCTAATGATGCCGACCATATCGTCAATATGCACCCAAGGCATCCATTGCGCTCCGTGGCCAATAACACCACCCAGGCCTAACTTAAACGGCAACAACATTTTAGCTAGCGCTCCTTGCTGTCCTAATACGATACCCGTTCTCAACAAGCAGGTACGAATAGATAACGCTTTCGCTTGTAAAGCTGTCTGCTCCCACTGCTGGCATAATTGGCTGGCGAAGCTGTCATCACCAGCACATTGTTCATTGATCGGGTTACTCTCAACCCCTAGTCCATAAACACCTACCGCCGAGCCACTAATAAAAGTTAAAGGCTTATGCTCTAATGTTGAAAAAAAATCGATGAGTTGTTGTGTGGTGTTAATCCGACTCGCAACTATTTTATCGCGTTGGGCTCTACTCCAGCGCTTGTTAGCGATGGGTTCACCAGCAAGGTTGATCACCGCGTCAAAACGCTCTAACGCAGATAGCTGTGATAACGAATGAATTTCGATTAAACCCAAATCTTCAAGGCTGACAAATGCTGTTGAAACAGGTGCAGTACGTGTTAGCACAACAACACGGTGATTATCTTTCATCAGTGAACTAATTAACGCACTACCAATAAACCCCGTTCCACCAGTTATCAAAAGATTCATACTAACCTCGACTATTATTTATCGGTGATTTGCTATTGGCTGTTACTTATTGAGTATAGAGTAACATGTTGAGGCAAGGCGCTATCATTGTTAATTGGCTGCTTGTAATGTTTTCTTCACCTTGCGCATTGCCATGCCTTTCTTTAATGGTGAGAGGTAGTCGATAAACAGCTGACCTGCTAAATGATCAATCTCATGCTGTAATACAATCGCTAAAAAGTCATCACTTTCGATAACTTGTTCTTGGCCTTCACGATCAAGCCCAGTCACCGTCACCTTGGTAAAACGTTCAACATTAGCATAATAACCCGGTACTGATAGACAACCTTCTTGCCCTTTCGCTCTATTTTCTCCCGCGACAACTTTAGGATTAATTAGGATCAAAGGGTCATCACGGTTGTCAGAAATATCAATAATAATCACCGCCTGATCACTGCCCACCTGTGTGGCCGCTAAGCCAATACCATCATCAGTGCTGTACATCGTCTCTAGCATGTCATCAATCAACGATTGTACGATGCTGACATCGGTCACACGCTTTGCTTTCACTTTTAGTTTTTCATTGGGTGCTGTTAATATTTCTAAAACGGCCATTTTCTTTCTCAACATCATAAAAAGCTAATTGTAACAGTAACTATTGATTTATCGAGAGAATTATTAATTAGTTGATGATTATTAATCTTTGATTAGATAATAAAAAATTGCGCATTAAATAATGCGCAATTTTTATCGGGGCTTAGATAGATGTCAGCTTAGCTGCGTTTACGTCGGCCAAAGCCTAAGCCAACAAGACCTAAACCAATCAGTGCTAACACACCAGGCTCTGGAATCGCAATTAACTCTGCTTTTACTGCTATTTGTGTTGTTCCTGGCACTTCCTCAGGAGTGAAACAGTCGAGTGTTGCTCCATTATCATTACATACCACAGGGTCTACAGGATCTACCCAAATGCGAATTTTAGCGTGAGTACCATTGACATAAACAGGGATCACAGCAGAAATATCATTGACCGTATAAATATCATCACACACTAAACCACTTGGACTGCCATCTGCACAAGGAGATGAATTGATCGTCTCTTTAAAGTGAATATTGTTAAATGCAGTATCTGCAATCACAGTGTTAATCTTGAGTTGGTTAATAATGCCCACATCCCATTCTAGTGCGCGCGGAATAACGTTATTCACTTGCGTAAATAACTGTAAAGTCACTGGTGTATTGATGATATCGGTATCAAGCATTAAGCCAGAAAAATTTTCGACTTTCAGTGAGCTAAATGCACTAGGTGTTGGGGTTAAACTTCGATCCCAATCAAAGAAAGTATACGTATCGTGCCCAGCAATGGTATTGCCTGCTGTTGTATTGCCAAAAATAGGGTTACTGTCTACGCCTAAAAATGTATCAGGCCCTACAACTACATCACTTTTCAAAAAACCTGAGTCAAAATCCAGTGTAATCATTTCCCCTGCTAGTGTATTAACAGAGAACATTGAAGCGGCAAGCATACCGCTTGCGATGCTTAACTTTTTAATCAAATTAGTTTTCATAACACAATCCTTACGTTTGATCTATATGCAAGCCTAGTGCAACCTAAACCTTGGCCTAGTTACAAATAGAAACTAGAGCCACTCATTAGCATTGGTAAAAAGTTTCTATTCTATCTTGTTGTGACAGTGATTTGCCTACCACAATAACAAACCCCTACACTGTATAAGCACAAAGCAAGCCATAAAATCAATAACAATAAATATCAATCATTTAGAGTTATTGGGATGCTATATAATTATCTCTCTAATTCATTTTGTAAAATAACCTGACAACAATTCAAACCAGATGACTCCCCCTTCTACGACGGCAAGATTAAACTTGTCTTTTTAAGCTACCAGCCTATAATCAACTGTATATAAATACAGTAAAAGATGTTTAGTATGGTTATTACACCGATATTGATAGAGGCGGGCATCACAGGATTTGAGTCTCCCGCGGCAGAATACACTCAACTAAGTTTAAGTTTAGATCAATTGCTTATTGAGCACCCTCAGGCAACATTTTTAGGTCTTGCTAATGGTGACTCGATGAACCAGGTCGGCATTTATGATGGTGATATCCTCATTGTTGATCGCGCGCTGACACCACGGCATATGGATGTAGTAGTGACAACATACAATGGTAATTTCAGTTGTAAGTTATTTGATCAACACCGTCGCTTATTACTCTCAGCTTCAGAGCAATACCCACCTATTGCCATTGAGCGACTCGATAGTTTTTTGATCGAAGGAGTGGTTTCACGTTCTATTCGTTGTCATCGTACGAGTCAATTTAGCCATGTATGCACTCGTTGATGCGAACTCATTTTATGCCAGCTGTGAAGCTGTTTTTGACCCGAGTATTCGTGACAAGCCTATTGTCGTATTAACCAATAATGATGGTTGTATCTGCGCATTAAATAAACGAGCAAAAGCCTTAGGGATCCCTAAATTCGCTGCTTATTTTAAAGTTAAGCACTTATGTCAACGCCATAATGTCATCGTGAGAAGTTCAAATTACGAGCTCTATGCTGACTTATCCAGTAAAATGATGCAGATACTAGCTCGTTATGCTTGCGAACAACACATTTACAGTATCGATGAAAGTTTTTTACAATTTAAAGGCTATCAAAACGCAATTGGTGATTTCACCCACCATGGCCGGAAAATACGTCGCGCCATCTATCGTGAAACTCGCCTGCCCGTCTCTGTGGGAATTGCTTCAACTCCAACACTTGCCAAACTCGCGAACCATGCAGCGAAGACGCTGCCTCAGTTTCGCGGTGTTTGCGCTTTAGAAAGTCATCGACAAGTGCAGGATGTACTCAAGCAAGTCGCGATAGAAGATGTTTGGGGGATCGGAAGAAAACTCAGTAAGCGTTTGCGTCATCAGCGGATTAATAGTGCATTAGATTTAGCCAATATGCCGATTAAACTCGCGCAGCATAGTTTTAATATTGAGGTAGAGCGAACCATAAGAGAGTTAAATGGTGAGCCTTGTATTCATTGGGATAAAATACGCCAGCCTAAGCAACAAATATATTCGACTCGAAGCTTTGGTCAACGTATTTCCGATATTCATCATTTAGGCGAAGCCTTAAGCCAACATGCCGCAACTGTCGCCAGAAAGTTACGCCAACAACACAGCTTAGCAAGCCGAGTGATGCTCTTTGCCGCAAGTTCCCCTTATGACAAACATCCAGTCCATCAAAAGGTGCTACACCAAATGACCGTACCCACAAATGATACCAGTGTGTTATTACAGGTGGTCAAACATGCACTGCCTAAGCTGTTCTGCCCTGGTGTGCCTTTTTATAAGGTAGGGGTTGGCTGCCTTGAACTTATCGACGAGCAATATAACCAAGGGGATTTATTTCAACCAAGTAAGGATAACCCTGCGCTAATGCAGTGTATAGATACGATTAATCAGCGCTTTGGTCGGGATACGGTAAAGCATGTTGCCCAAGGCTTCCAACAACCGTGGACAATGAAGCGTCAATATTTGTCACCGAGCTACACCTCGCGCTGGACTGACTTACCACAGATAAAGTGTCATTGATATCATGACGTTGTTATTAATGCACTAGATCACTTTTCACTGGTTTAGCAGCAAAAAATCCAGTTAGCGAATATTATGTGCCGTTGCTATATTCGCTAAATCAGCTGCGGTACTCGCTTTAAGCTTACTCTTCACTTGCGTATTGTAATTACAAATGGTTTTATAACTCAGGCTCAGCTCACTTGCAATGTCATGGGCAGTTAAGCCTTTAGAGAGAAGACAAAACACATCAAACTCGCGGGGAGAAAGTGAGCTAAGGTTGTGTGTTGACTGCTGCTCATCTGCGCCAGCCATCCCTTCTTGTTCAGGTAATAAACCTTGCTCAATATAACGCTTACCACTGGCAATTTCAGCTACCGCAGTTGCTAAAACCTCAGCGGCACTATTTTTACTAACATACCCTCTTGCTCCCGCCTCGAGCGCACGTTCCACATAAATAGACTCATCATGAATGCTATAAACCAATACTAAAACGTCGGGGTCGTATTTGCACAATCGACGTATCGCTTCGAGACCGCCAATACCTGGCATTGATAAATCCATCACTACCACATCGGGTTCAAAGCGCTGATATTCTTGAGTGGCAAGTTCACCGCGCTCAATATCAACAATATCACCAATAAAGGGCTGCGAGGCCAGCAACATTCTAAAACCAGCCCGAACAACCGTGTGATCATCAATCAATAATACTTTTATTTTATCGTTATTCATTATTATCTTCCCAGTACGGTAATTTTACGACAACATTAACGCCATTGTTTGGCAAAGACTCTAGTTTAAACTGGCCACCCAAATTCTCAGCTCGTTCGCGCATTCCTAACAGACCAAAGCCAGAGGGGGTTAACTGGCCACCTTGTCCATTATCCGACACCGTAAGCCATACTTTATTGCCACGCTTTACCACTAAAATAGCCACCTCAGTGGCATTAGCATGACGGATCACATTAGTCAGACATTCTTGCACGATTCGATACACATGAATCGTCACTTCATGACTCAATGACTCCAATGCCTCATCGTAGTTTAAGTTAAACTCCAACTCTGGCACGCGTCGCTGCCACTCCCTAACCAGCTCAGATAAGGTTGCCCCCAAGCCAAGTTCAGTTAAGCTCAGTGGGTGTAGCGTACGCATCATCGAACGCACAACCACCGCTAAGTGGTTACAAATATCAACAATCGCTCTGCTGACCGCCTTAACATCAGCATCGGGTTGCTGACAAGTCACCGCCATCGCTTTTATTGCCGTTAACGATTGTCCCATCTCATCATGCAATTCACGAGACATCGTTTGTCGCTCTGTTTCTTGAATCTGCATGGTGTGGCGCGCCAAGGCTTGGTTACTTTGTTGTGCGGTCTTAAGCGCAACAGACATGCCATTAACTTCTTTGGCGATATCATCAAACTCACTAATTTTAAATTGCGGTAACACATAGTCAAAATTACCTGATTCAACTTGACGCAAACCGGATAAAATCTCCTTAACAGCTTTAAGCATAGAGTTGAACACTAGATTAACAGTGCAAAAGATAATTGAGAGCATTAACACAATCGACCAAAAAAACGCCTTAGTTTCTCCCCATGCCTCACTAATTTCATCCATTGGATTAGCGGTTATCGCAATAGTTTTAGTCGATCCATCAGCGACTTGAATTTGATGATTATGAGTGAAAAAATCAGCCATCACCGCCCTAGTAAACCATTGTGGTGCACTTTCTTCGTCGTCATCAAGCGCCGCAGACACCCTCTCGTGTAGTGCTCGATTATGATCTTCAATGGATATATGCAAATGCCGAACGGGTTTCATAGTGGCAACTTTATCTAACCACACATCATTTTCATCGCTTGAAGTCGACTGTTGAGCAAAACCAAAATCAATCATCTGCACGGCTAAATTAATCGAAGAGCGCACTTCTTGCTCAACGGAAGCTCTAGCCTGCCAAATAGCAATGATCGCGCTAAAGATTAAAATCAAAATAACCGATGCTAAAATCCGCAAATTAATGATGGCACGTATACTCAATTTAAATCCTCACAATAGGCGTGTTGGATAACCGCAAAGAATAATCACCATTGATTATGTAATCAGTAGAAAGAAGGAAGCGGCACATTACAACGCACAGGTGATTTGTATATAAGGTTATAACGATAAAGAATTGCGATTAGTGAGTACTTCACCTAATATTGCGCTTAATTGATTAAAAGCACGACTTAGCAGCAAACAACATAACACAAGAGTCATCAAAGCAAGACCAACAACACATTTCTAAACAGCAACTTAAAACATCTATTTGACTAATAAGCGTTATCAAAGAACCATTCTATAAAAGCCAATATGCCCACCATATACACCATAAGTTTTAGAAACCTCATACCTTCGAATGAGACCTTAAGAAGACATGCCTTTCAAAAGCTAAATAACACCATAAAATCGCACATTTCATCCTTTGGTAGGATGTACATTAACCGTTGATAGATAAGTTAAATTTTAATTTTAATCCTTTATTAATTTATCTTAAAAAAACGTTCAAAAAGGAATTTTTCCTATAGCGAAATTTCAAGCCGTGCGATTAATATTTAATCCAACCAAGGCACAGTGAGTTGAAAAGCGGAACGTAATATGACAGCCATTATCAAAAGCAGCATAAACAGCAGCGATTTAGCAAAAGATAAATTATTACTGCTACTCGATGACATTATTGCACACGATGGTTTCGGTGAGATTCGTGTTGAAGTCAACATTCTTAAGCGCAAACAAAAAGAAGTCATTCTTCACTGTGGTAAACAATATCGGTTTGTGGTCGACGCACCATAACCCATATAAGCCAAGAGCAACAACTATAAAAATGATAAATAAGAAACAGAGTGTAATGCGGGTTTACATCTGACTAAATAATAAAAAAAGTGATGACCAATAGTCTGTATGCGGCAGATGAGGCACTCCTCAAACAATGTGAGATAACAACATGAATATTCGTCAACTAAAAACAGCGATTGCTAAATTCAAAAATGCAGATGTATCAATTATTAAAGACGACGCCATGCGCGCTAAAGCCAAAAAGCTGCAAGCAAAACAAAAAGGTTTCACCTTACTTGAGCTATTAGTGGTCATCACTTTATTAGCAACACTATCAACCGCTGCACTGGTTGCTTACGATGGTGCCGGTGAAAATGCCCGAGATGCATCAGCCGCTGCCGCTGTGAATACCTTAGAAGGTACCTTACGTAACTACCGTTCAATCGTTGGTGAATACCCAGAACAGTTTGATAATTTAACGAATGCTGATGGCCTATTATTAGATGGCGATGGAAACCATGTGGGTGCGATGCAGTTAATGTCTGATGAAACTAAAAAATTCTTTGGCCAATTAACTATTGCAGCAGCTCAAGCTGATGCTCCGACAGGTGTAAATAAAGCAATTTTTGCTTCATTAAGAGAAGCAGGCCTTGAAGAGCTGCAATCGGTTCAAAGTAAGACAACTTGGAATGATGACTATATTCCTAATCTAGCGATGAATGAGAGCTATGGCGAAGTCTCCCTAAATCCTGGTTCAGAAATTGAATTTACTGACGGTGGAGGCGTAACTTTTGCGGAAAAAACCATGTCAATAAATACTTTCTCTAATATAGCTCTCTCTATTGTGCCATCAGGAGGCAATGGTACTAACGGTTGCATAATAGAGGGTGGGTCAAGCTTAGCAGCAGCTTTTGATAGCACTGTAACAATAGTTGAAAACAAAGCATTAAATCTGATTAGTGATGGCCTTAGTTCAGAAGGTTGTGATTTAGTGGTTGCAGTAGGTATCGGTAAAGAAGTCCCTGGCGCAACACTCGGTGAAGCGGTTGAAATCGGTCAGGTACCGACCGTTGGTACCAATGACGTTAATCCTAAAACTCACTACGCTCGTGCTATCGCCTTATTCCAAGTTGCATCGGATAATCGAGATGAAGATGCTGATGGAGGGTTAGGAAAAATTGAAGAAGATGAAGTGCTAGAAAAAGCACGTTTAATCGCTGTAGTTGATCCGGAAGGCCGTACTATTGACCAAATCACTGCTGAAGCAACAGCTGAATCAGATGATGACTAATTTCAATAGCTCTCGCGGGCTATTAAATAATCGGTGTTGTAAGTACCGATGAATGATAGTTAAACGGCTCTATCATTCAACTTCGCGGGATAAGTGCGATTGCTCTATCCCGCACCTTTTTTCACTATAAACGACAAAATAAGTAAAGGCTTTTAGCTAAAAGCACAACATTAATACCTGCTTTAACGATAAATGAAGCCAGCAACAGGATGGAATCAGATACCACAGAATAATTAAATAAAACTATAAAAAATTCACTATAAAAACAAGTAAATGAGGTGTTTATTGTTTTTTCCAACACGCAATATCAAACAGCATAGCGTCAGCCAGCATAACGGTCGCTATCGTCATACCTGCTATATCCATAGTCGTCATTTGGGCTTTACCTTAATCGAGTTATTAACGGTGATCACCTTATTGGCTATCACAGCAACCGTCGCACTCACCAGCTATAACGGCACACAAGAGCAAGGACGTTACGATATGACCAAGTTTGAGATGACCCAACTGCGTGAAGCCTTACTTCAATTTCGTCAAGACAGTGGTAGCAATGACTTTCCTCGTCAAGGCGCCTACGACTGTACCGATGTAGCTAACGACAATCCCAGTGATATCAACCCTAACATCGATGGTCAATTACCCGTAGCAGCAGGCAACACTGATAGCGAAAAAATTGCATGGTGCCAACACCCTGCCAATTTATGGATGCTCTTTGCCGATCCACTCGGCGCAGGCTGGAATATGGATACCAAACGTGGCTGGAACGGGCCATACCTACAACGTAAAGACGGTTATTTAACCCTCACCTCAAACACCGTTAACCTTATTGATATCAGCAACCCGCTTTGGTCAGTTGCCGACCCTTATACTAATAACAGTACCGATTCAGGCATTGAGTGGTCACTTGACAGCGGCAGTGATTTTATCAATAGCAGCGCTTCACCTTACCTGTTCAGGGTTGATTTAAATAATCCCGTTGGTAACTACCAAGCCAGAATCATTGCCGCAGGCAGTGATGGCCTATTTGAAGATAACGACGCTGATGAGTGTCACGCACAGGCAATGGACCACGTATTATGCCTACTCAATTAACCTTTACGCAGCAGCGCGGCTTTACCTTATTAGAAATCATCTTAGTGCTGTTTCTGTTAGCTCTCATGGCCTCATCAACACTGTTTTTAACTGAAAACATTGAAGACCAAGCCAAATACGATGTCACTAAACAACGCCTAACGATGATCCGCAGCGCCATCATCGGTGACAGCAGCAGGCTGGTCAATGGTCGCTCTCAAATCAGTGGCTTTGTCGCCGATATGGGCCGTCTGCCCCAGTGCTTGCGCGAACTACTCAGCCCAATGGATTGTGATAATAATGAGTTAAACCTATGGCGACAGGATGCACAGTCGTATGTATGGGCTGGCTGGCGCGGCCCATACTTAGCAGGTAGTTCAGAACTCACCGGAAAATTTCATTTTCGGGATGGTTACGGTAATAGTGGCGATACCACCGACGAATTTGGCGAAGACTGGCAAAACTCTGGTTGGGACTTTTCAATAGACTCAGGCAGCTTAAGCGTGGGGAGTCGCGGTTTTAATGGCCTTGATAACGATGATGTACCTAAACCAAGCGCAGCTCAAGAGCTAGTAACCCCCTTTGATTACCAACTGCCGTTTGGCTCAGATTGGCAAGACGTTGCAGTAAAGTTTCATTCAGAATCCACCAGCGGCACTTTCATACCCGCCAATAGCCTGCGCCTGAAATTAAACAGCCCAACGGATGGCGCAATTCCCGATTATAACGACAGTGACTTTGATACCGCTGATAAACGAGACGGCTCGACGGTGTTTAGCCGTAGCTTTCCTGAGAGTGATATATTCACTCCTTCATTAAATGGACGTTTTTCTGTAGCGTCAGGTGATGAATTAAAATTCTCGGCTAATGCAACGGTGGAATTAGATAAAGTCAGCATTACAATCGACTCATCAACCACAGTTACTTTTACCGATAGTGACGGCAATGCAGGTGACCTTTCGCTAAACAATAGCTGTTCCCCCACTTGCGTTTTAACACTGTCTGAAGAAGCTACACCCGGAACAATCACCTCAGTTACGTTCAGTGCTAATGGAACAGTATCAATTTCTCCTGACCATATAGCCCCAATAAACGCGCCTAACTTCGCCAAACCCATTATCACCGTCCCGTTAGATACAGAATTAATGAATAACACCTTAAGTTTACCTTCAGGTGCAATCATTACCCTGCAAGATAGCAACTCAACGATGGTTGACAGGAATGTCATTTTATCCGGCGCGACTATCACCGTATCACAGTCCTTTACTCGCACCAGCGACAACACCATCACATTAGACACATCAAACGAAGAAATTACCCTACCAAGCAACACACCAGCAGCGGTAGGTAACACCTTAACTATCCCTGCAGCATCTGTTTTCCCGCTCGGTGAAAAAGCCTTCACCGTAGTGTGTGAAACAGGCACTGAAAAGGGGCAATTATTTAACGGCGATTGTGACGATAACACAGCCAATAATATCAGCCGCCCACACAGTATCAGCTTAGTACCCAGAACGACTCTGCCTATCAATGGCGCAGCAATAGAGTGGACGATTCAATAATGCTTAAACCCTTATTTAAATTTGCAAAATCCAAGTCAATTTTAGTCTGTGAAACAGATGGTTTTCTGTTACGCGCAGCAGTTTATGTCCGTGCTGGCAACGAGTTAGCCGTGTTACAAACGGCCGAGTCACAACAAGCTGACATGGCCGAAGCTGTCGCCGATGTGGTAACTAGCCTAAAAAACGATGGCTGGCAAGGCGGTGACGCTGTATTGCTATCGCCTACCGTGCTATCAACTATGCTCGAACTGCAGGTTAATCCTAAGAAGCCACGGCCACTGGCGCAAATGAATGAACTGATCCGCTGGGAAGCCGAACCGTTGTTAGTGCAGCACACCACGCAATGCTCAGTGGGCAACTTGCTGATTGCTCGCGGTTATATGACTCAAGAGCAAGCGGATGCGGTGATGGACTTGCAACAAGGGCGTGTCAATCCAGCGGGCGGCCTTGAACTCACCGATAAGTTCTCATTACGCCGTTTTGGCGATTTGGCCGAAGAGCTAGGGTTTATTAAGCGCAGTCAGCTTAATGCCTGTTTAGCCGGACAAGAATGGCTCAAATCTGATGACGACTTAATCGAGTGTGGTTGGTCGCCGCAAGGTGAAGTCAGTGACATTCCCGGCACGTATTACTGGCAAGTCAGTGCGGTGACTAAATCATTATTACAACGTTGGACCACGGTCTTCCAAATGCAGGGCATCACATTACAAGCGATGTACCCACTGGCAGGCGCAAGTGCCAGCTTATTGAGTGACTCTGTCCAAGAGCAAGTCTTAATTGAATCACATCCGGGAATGTCATCTACCACCCGTATAGAAAACAATCATATCGTTGAACAACATCTGTATTTGGACGCATCAAAAAGCCCAACAGAGCGCTGCTTAGAAGCATTTCATACCCAAAATGTCGCAAGTGACGCCAAAATCTATTTATCCAATTGGTCGCATAACGAACATAATACCCACGATGACTTAGCCAGTGCATTAGACCGTGAGATTATCGATGTTCAAAGCAACTCAATCACCGACAAATCGAGTCCAGGGATGATCGGTGCTGGCCTGCATTATTTAGGCATGGGTAAAAACCAATGGGTCAGTCAGGTTCGTTTAGGCGGACCACTGCCTGCTCTATTACACCGACCCACTGTTCGTGGCGGCTTATTACTCAGTGCCATCGCGCTGCTTATTCTAATTGCAGAGTCAGTGTTATTAGTGCGCAGCAACTTAGTTGAGTCACATAAAGCACAAGTTGACGAACGCTGGCAAAGCATGAGTGCGGTGATGAAGCGCATTAATGGCGACATCAGGCAAGTGAGTGAACGTAAAAAACAACTCAAAGATAAAGAAGTTTTAAAGGAGCGTGAGCAGCAACGTTTCACCTTCTTTGGTGAAGAGCTTCCAGAGCGGGCTGCTTTGGTACAGTCTATTTTAGGCATTCTGCAAGAATCGATTAATGATGACATCATTGTTAACTCCATCGATGAAGTCGATAGACGCTCTGTTTATGGTTCGAATAAACAAAGTCGCAACAAAGATCAGCGTATCGCGATTGAAAACTTTAACCTGCAAGCTTGGGCGTTATCAGAAACCGCTGCGCAACAGTTTATTCAAAAACTAGAGCAGTCTGCCCAGCCTTGGGGTCTTGAAATATTAAACAGTAATGTTGTGGCTCGCCCAGGGCCACTGAATTTACAAGGGTTTTCGGTGACACTACGCATCGTTAAATTAGTGGACCCTGCGTCCTTACCAACGAGGAGCTAGACACTATGAGTAAACTAGCACAATTAAAGCAAAGCGAACAAATACTTATCGCGATCACCTTAATCGTCGTTATTATCGGTGGCTATAGTCTGCTGCGTTTTATTCCTGCTTATCAAGATATAAGCTCACTTGAACGCAATGCGAAAAAAACTGAGCGTAAACTATTAAAAGCGCGTATTCCCGCCGCACCCGATCAGGATGCCCAGCAATTGCTCTCTCAATTAGACGATCAAGAACTGGCAATGGCGGTCATTAGTGAGATGGCCACCAGCGTACAACAACGGTTAGCACCACAAGACTCACAGGAGCTTAAGGTATTGGTGTCGCAACTAGCCCGCGACCTTAAAGTGCGGATCACCACCAATGAACGCATTGAAGGCAAGCCTGCTGCACAAAAACAAGTCGCGCAAAAAAGACGTAAAAATAAAAGATCGCCAGCTAACGAAGAGAACAAGGAAATCGTCCTACCCGCTTCATACGGTTGGCTCGAACGCATGGCTCCTAACACCTTGTATTACCGTCCATTACAACGTGTTGAACTGGCGGGACAATACCGCAGTATTCGCGCCTTTATCCAAGAACTCGATAATCTACCATGGCAAGTCACCGTAGTCAGAATGAAAATAGAAAAGCAACCAATCACACCATTACGTGGTTATGCCCAAGCCTTAAAGGCTGAACTTGTGTTGGCATTGTAGGGGGAAGAATGGCGTTGACTGACGAAAAACTACTGGAAGCGGCTCTTTATTACGGGCTGATTGAAGCCAGTGTGATAGATAACCTTAGGACAACAGCACGCAGACAGCGCAGCTCAGTGATTGAGCTGGTGCTGGCTCACTATCGATTATCCATCACCATTTTTTATCGCGCGGTGGCGGAAAAAAATAACTTACCTTATTTAGAAGCCGATAGCTTTACTATTGAGCAAGATCTGGTCAAGCAATTACCCGTAAGTTTACTCAAACGCAAATCCATAGTCCCAGTGACACACAACAGCAACACAATGCTGGTTGTTTCAGACCCCTATGAACGCGTTTCAATCGATTCAATTCAGCGCTTAATTGGTCAACCCTTACCGCTAGCAATGACTGATATTAAACACCTTAATTTGCTAATAAAAAGACAACTAAACCGACACGGCGCGCTAGAGGATACCTCAACGAAAGCCATTGATGTTGATTTGGTGGCGCTGCTTGATGAAATCATCAAGGAGGCCTTCTTAAACAAAGCATCTGATATTCACTTTTCCACCGAAGAGCACGGCTTGCGCGTTCGATTACGCATTGATGGAAAGTTACGAGACTACCCTGTTGATGCCGATGAAACGGTCGCAGCAGGCTTAATATCTCGAATCAAAGTGTTAGCTAATTTAGACATTGCCGAACAGCGCCAACCGCAAGATGGCGGCTATAGCCATAAGCTCGCTGCGCCTATCAGTTGTGAATTTAATGTTCGTGTTGCTACCGCACCAACCCGTTTAGGTGAACGCATAACCCTAAGATTACTAGGTCAGCAAACAGGCGGCATCACCCTAGCTGATTTAGGTATGTTGGAAGATGATCTTAAGCGCTTTCAACAACAAATTAACAAGCCTTATGGCATGGTATTACTGACAGGCCCTACTGGTAGCGGCAAATCCACCACCTTATGCGCCGCATTGCAGGAAATTAATCAATCGGATATCAATATCATGACCGTTGAAAACCCGATTGAATACGTCATACCCGGCGTGTCACAACTGCAAACAGGGCTAAAGATTAGTTTCGCCGATGCCCTGCGCTCGCTATTACGCCACGACCCTGATGTACTCATGGTCGGTGAAATCCGTGATCATGAGACCGCTGATGTCTCGGTTAAAGCAGCAATGACTGGGCATTTAGTTTTTTCGACCCTGCATACTAACAATGCCGTCAGCGCAGTCACGCGATTGATCGATATAGGCTGTGAGCCGTTTTTAATTGGCTCAACTATGGCCGCGGTCATAGCCCAGCGATTAGTCAGAAGGCTATGTGATAGCTGTAAACAACCACGAGTGGCCACCGCTGATGAGCTAAGTCAACTTGATTGTGATGACCAGCAATTACAAATTTTTGAGCCCGTAGGCTGTGCCAGCTGTCAAGGCACTGGGTTTAAAGGCCGTTTAGGCCTATTTGAAACTTTATGGTTTGATGAAAGCTTAGCGCGTTTAGTCTCGCAAGGGTGCAGCGAAGAAGCGCTCGAACAGGCCGCAGGCGAAAACTTAAAGTTCATGTGGCAAGATGGCTGTCAAAAAGTGTTGTTAGGCATCACAACGCTCAGTGAAGTTCGTAGTGTCGCCCTTGTTAAAACACATCAATCGATAGAGGTGTGTTAGTTATGCCTACTTTTTCATACACTGTATTAACCGCAACTGGCGGTGAACTCAAAGGCAAACAGCAAGCACCCAATATTAATGCCGCGATGGAAGCACTGCGTGAGCAACGCTTACGAGTATTAGAAATAAAACCGGCGCGTATGCAAGGCGGATTTGGCGGTCAAGAAAACTTTAGTGATTGGCTGGCCTCGCAGCGTTCGGTATCCCCTGCTGAGCTTATCTTCTTTTTTCGCCAAATGGCATTTATGTTACGTGCAGGCTTAGCGGTATCAGAGTCACTCACCTTAACCAATGAACAAATCGGCAGTGCACGCTTACGCTTAGCCACCAAATTAATGCTCAAAGATATCGAGTCGGGGCACTCATTTTCCACCGCCATGCAAAAGCACCCTGACGTGTTCCCTGATATTTCAATCAACTTGGTGATTGCGGGTGAGAATATTGGTGATTTAGACACCATTATGGAACGATTGGCACTCCATTTAGAGAAAAAAGCCGCACTGCGCGCGCAAATGACCAATGCGATGATTTACCCAGTGATTGTGATCATCGCCGCCATCGGTGTCGCCGCATTTATGATGATTAAAATCATCCCCAAATTTGCTGACTTTTTATTAGGCCAAGGTAAAACGTTGCCGCCATCAACGCAAACCTTAATCGATATGTCCAATTACACCCAACAGCATGGTCTGTGGATACTTGGCGTAGCCGCTGTGTTTATTGTGTTATTGCTGCTGGTTTATCAAATCAAACAAGGCCGCTTGCTGATTGACTACCTATCGCTGCGCATACCCGTGATTGGCCCGATGATCACCACAGCGTCCATGGGACAAGTAACGTGGGCGTTATCAACGTTATTGGGTAGTGGTGTCAGTGTCTATCAATCATTAAAACTCACCGGAGATTTACTCCCTAATCGGGTCTTTTCAAACAAAATGCACGACGCTGCTGAACGGGTGCTAACGGGTAAAGATCTCGCCACTAGCTTACAGCATCCACGCATCCCATTATTGGTGACAAGGATGATAACCGTTGGTGAGCGCACCGGTAGCCTCGATAAAGTATTAAAAGAAATGGGCAGTTATTACGCAAACTTGCTTGATATTGCCATTAAGCGCATGACTGCGTTAATTGAGCCCGCCATGATCTTATTGATTGGGGTGATGGTTGGTTTTGTTTATTACGCGTTTTTCCAAGCGCTATTTTCATTAGTAGGTGGTTAACAATGAATGTTTTTTTAGCAAAAGAATCGCAGTTAAAACGAGTCACTTTAGGGTTAGGTGCGCTTGTCGCAGTGTCTATCACACCGGTAGTAGTCCAGGCCAACCAAATCAATGTAGTCAATGCGCAGCAGCAATATGAAGCAATCAGGTCAATCCGCGATCCGTTTACGCCAAGCTCGCTAATGTTTGACACCATGTCTCTCAAAGGCAGTGCCTCGGGTGCAGAAGGTTATGGCTTTATGCGCTCACCCTCTAACGCCAATTTACCGAAAATGCGCTTACGCGGCTATATAGGTAAGACAGACGACAAACCCGTTGCCTTATTAGAGGTTGCTGGTAACCGTACCTATATCATTCATGAAGGTGATGAAATTAATATCGACCCTACGGTGCCAAACAGCGCTATTCGTATCACCAAAATCACCCGTTTTAGTGTCACTGTCGAGGCCGGTATGCTCGGTTCGATTAGAGTTCAGAGGTAATGTCAGCGATGAAACAGTTAACGTTAATTTTATCATTATGTTTTTCACTCGGTTGCTTCATCGCGCTAGCGCCTAGTGTGGCAGCGGCGACTCAGGTTAAAGAGTTAGAGTTTAATAATACCGACTTGATTGATGTGGTGCGGACATTGTCTGAGTTATCAAGCAGTAACATCATCGCCACGCCGGCGGCGACGCAAAAAAAAGTCACCATTCATTTAAAAAACACCACCGTTGAAAACGCCTTAAAGTCGATTAGCCGCATTACCGACTTATGGTTTCGCTTTGACGAAGATACCAACACCTTCCGTTTGATGACGCGTGAAGAATACGCCAAAGACTTAGTGGTACGCGAAAGCGAACACATTGAAATCTATAAAGTAAGAAACGCCAATGTCAGAATTATTGCAAAATCCATTGAGGACTTGTACGGTAGCCGCGTAATTTTATCGCTGGGTGAGCAAGTCGAAGGAGGCGCTGGAGGTTCATCGCGCGCGAGTAGCAACAGTAACTCACGCCAATCTTCTGGCGGGGTTAGAAACTCTCGTTCCACCAACCGCGATAATCGATCGGCTAATTCCAATAATGGTTCATCTCGAGGCGCTAACAATAATTCATTTGATACCAGTCGATTAACCGTCGATCAATTTGAGCGTTTATCCCTAGCAATGCAAGGTTCAAGTGCACTGAATAATCAAGCACTAGCGCAAATCAGTGCACAATCACAACCTATTTATATCACGGTTAACAACGAACATAGCATGATTGTAGTGCGTACCGATGACCGTGCGGTGCTTAAATCGATTGCTCATTTAGTTAAAAAAATGGATATGGAAATTCCGCAGGTCATGCTGGAGATGAAAATAGTCAGTATTACACTTGGTGAAGACTTTACCTCAATTTTCGATTTTCAATTAGAGTCTAGTGGCAGCAATCAATCGGTGCGTCCGATTAAGCTCGGTAATAATGCACTGCCAAATTCCGGCTCAGTGATCTACGAGTTTTTGAATAATCGATTACGTGCCAACATCGAGTTTTTAGAAAAAAATCGACGCATAAAAGTACTATCAAACCCGATGGTACTCGCGTCTAATCATCGTCAGGCCGAGTTATTTATCGGAGAAGAAACGCTGTTAGTGCGCGGTTTCACCTTTAACCCAGCAACGATTGACAATGGCCTTGTGGTGTCGCCCGCATATATTCAAACAGAAACTGAGTTACAAGAAATTGGGATCACCCTGCGGATAGTGCCTAAAATTAATACCGATGGTACCGTCGCCTTAACCCTCGAACAAGAAAGCTCGGAGGTTAGACCCGGAGGAACCACCCTACCTATCGCGGATGGCGAAGGTGGCGTTCTAAACTTACCTATTGATACTGTCAACTCTTCAAGGCTCACTGGTACCGTTGTGGCTAAAAATAACCTAACCGTAGCTGTCGGCGGTTTAATCAGAAATAAGAAAGTAAGTAATATTCAAAAGGTCCCTTTCTTATCTGAGATCCCAATTATTGGTCACGTTTTTAAAAGTACCATTGAAAGTGAACAAGAAACGGAAACTATCTTACTAATCACCCCACGGATCCTCACGAGAACTGATGACAGTGACAAAATCCGTGGTGCTGACAACCGCTTCTACCGTGATTTTAATCAAGGCCACCCAGACGTTGTACCTTTTGAGAACAAGTTTATTGGCAAAAAACAACCTGCCAATTCGACGCAAAGCCAAGCTCAAAAGCAACAGCTTTATTTGAAAATGAGTCAATATGCGGCGAACTCGATGCGTACACCCACAGGTCAGCGTATCCAGAATGAGCATTACATGCCAGCACGGTATACCAACAGCAACATCACGGAGCTATTGAATAACCGCAGTCTTAGCGTTCAAGCCTTGGAAAGTTGGCAACATGGTGCGTTATTTGTCACCGTGGTTGAGGTGAGTAATACATCAACACACTTTCAAGCGGTTGATTATCAGAACATAAGCGGCCGCTGGTTAGCGTCGTCAATCGAGGTTAACAACTTAGCACCACAGGGTAATCGCAATGACAAAACCTATTTATATTTAGTCTCTGAATTACCGTTTGATGAGTCCCTTGCTCATCGTGGCTAAGGGTAGATATATATTCGTTGGTGCTTCACTGATGTTACTAACACCAGTAACCTCGGCTGAAGCAGCGCTGAAACTTCATGTCTATGACAAAAAAGATAAGGTGAATACAACGACTGAGTCCCCTCAGTTACAAACACATATTTTTTCGTCTACAAACGGCAGCGCAGCGGAGAATGAATACAGCGCTACGCCTGTGCTTAAAACCCACATATTTAAACACCATACCTCTAAGCACCATTCCTCTACAGACCATACTTCTAGCGGCCAAGCTGCAACTAGTGAGCATCAGCCCACCCCCTTATTACAGATGCACGTGTTTAACATTGAACCAAACAACCAAACACAGCGCCGCTATAATCAAGTGCCCGCACTTAAAATGCATATTTTTGATGAGCTAACTTTAGTCAGCGACAATGAAAAAGAGCCCCTTGATAATATCAATACAAACGTTTACCTAAAGCTAGATCATCAACAGGAGCAGTTCCAGTGGCTATTTAATAACAAGCAGATGATAGCCAGTAGCCAACCTCACGTTATCAGACAATCACTAGACAACACGACCGTCAACTTAGGTGTTAATGCCTCACTGAACTCAGATTGGTTATTCAATGTCGACCTAGCGTTTGGAGAGGCTACTAGTGCTGAAAACAGTTCAATGTTCGCTTTATCGACATCAATCGATTATCGCTGGTTTCCTATCCAACAACAGTCAAGCTTTCCTACTGTTGAGCTCAGACCACAAATGGGCTTACGTTATGCCTCACAACGCTTAACAACGCCTTTCATCACTGATGATGGAGCGTGGTTTGGCCCTTGGCTGGGGCTTGATAGTCGCTTTCAATTATCTCAATCATTCTCGCTCAATATGTCGCTTGAGCATCACTATGCCAGTTATAGCGCATCAACGAATTTAATGGCCTACCCTGAAATTGCCCCGCCGCAAAGGCGCAATCATAAAGCCACAGGCCATGGCACAGTCGCAAAATTATCTGGGCTTTATCAACTAAGCTCACAAACGTCCCTTGCCCTATCAATCAACTACCAAGACTGGCAGGCCGATAATGACAAGAGCCATCAGGCATTGTTCGCAAATAACAGCGCAGAGTTTACTCGCGTCAAGCGCCAGTCAAAGGGCGTTAATTTTGGCATTCGCTATAAGTTCTGACGCTTATAAGATGACATCAGCATCGTCGTCCTAAAAATATTTTATTCAGGATCTTGTCGTAGAGTAATCACCATCGGTAACAAACCCGAGATTCCGGCTAAAAGACTGCCGGAATGACGGATGCATTTATGATATCGACGGCTTAAAAATAAAAAAAGCACCACTTAAATTAATAAGTAACGCTTTCTTTTAATAAGTGGCGCAGAGATAAGGATTTGAATCTCCCTAACTGAGCTATTAACCCAATCTTTTTAGACTGAAACGAAAAAAGGCTATCTAAAATAATTAGATAGCCTTTTTACAGAATTAGTGGCGGAGAGATAAGGATTTGAATCTCCCTAACTGAGCTATTAACCCAATCTTTTTAGACTGAAACGAAAAAAGGCTACCTAAATAATTAGATAACCTTTTTTACTGAATAAGTGGCGGAGAGATAAGGATTTGAATCTCCCTAACTGAGCTATTAACCCAATGTTTTGTACCTGACAGCAAAAAGCCCGCCAACACTTTCATGTTAACGGGCTTTTCTAAATTAGTGGCGAAGAGATAGGGATTTGAATCTCCCTAACTAAGCTATTAACCCAATGTTTTTTAGACTGAAACGAAAAAAGGCTACCTAAATAATTAGATAACCTTTTTTGCAGAATAAGTGGCGAAGAGATAAGGATTTGAATCTCCCTAACTGAGCTATTAACCCAATCTTTTTAGACTGAAACGAAAAAAGGCTACCTAAATAATTAGATAACCTTTTTTGCAGAATAAGTGGCGGAGAGATAAGGATTTGAATCTCCCTAACTGAGCTATTAACCCAATCTTTTTAGACTGAAACGAAAAAGGCTATCTAAAATAATTAGATAGCCTTTTTACAGAATAAGTGGCGGAGAGATAGGGATTTGAACCCTAGATGGGCTATTAACCCATGCCGGTTTTCAAGACCGGTGCATTCGACCACTCTGCCATCTCTCCGCAGCTGGTGAAGCGCATATTAATGATGTTATTTCGTTTTGTAAAGCAATAAGATGGCTTATTAGTTACGACTGCCGATAAAACACACAAATGAAAAATATATAATTACGCGACCTCTGCATGAACGGTATTTCGGCCTGCGGCTTTAGCTTTATATAACGCACGATCCACATGGTTGAGCAGCTCACAAAGTTCTTCTTTATCACCCTGAATGACACCAAAAGACGCGGTAAACTGAATCACATGCTCATTATCTAAGGTCACCCCTTCATTTTCAAAAGCTAAACGTACTCTTTCAACACAGTTTAATGCCTGAGCTAAACTGGTATTAGGGAAAAGCCATATGAATTCTTCCCCACCAAAGCGAGCACAAACATCAGAGTCACGTATTGAGTCTTTTAAAATCGCAGCAACAGCCAATAAGACTCGGTCTCCAGCATCATGGCCATATTGATCATTGATATTTTTAAATAAATCCAGATCGAAAAGAGCTAGACAAAAAGTCTGATTATAGCGGCGGGCCAATGCTTCATGTTGTTGATATTGGCGCATAAAAGCTCGGCGATTGAGTAATTGGGTTAACCCATCAGTATCGGCTAAATGTTGTAATTTTTCTTGGTAATCTTTTCTACGGGAGATTTCCAATTTAAGTTTAAAGTTCATTTTTATAAATAAACCCGCAACAAGCAACGATAGTAAGGTAACAATCACAGCGACAAAAAAGCCAAAGTATAACTTTGGGCTAAACTTTTGCGGTGCGACAAAAATAAAACCATCTAAATGAGTTTTATCTTTGACCATTCCTTGTTCGATAAACACATCAGCCATTTTCTCGATACGAGGTTCAAAAATATGGCCAACAGGTAAAATCTCAGAGTGAACTAGTGCGTTAATAGCTAATGCTTCATATCTCATATGGTTTAGCGTTTTTTCATCATTGTATTGAGTATAAATAATATTAATTATCTCTTCAGAATTATGAATGGCATAACGCCATCCTTTTAAAACCGCTTGTTTGAATCGCTCGACTCTTTTGGGATCTTTATTCACCTGTTCCTGTGTTGTGAATAAAATATCGCTATAGAACTTAATCCCATAATCTTGAGGTTTTATTATGTTGTATTTAATGTCTTGAAGAGCAAGAAAGTAAGGCTCGTTACTTAAGTAAGAATTAAACGCTGTTACGCTACCATTACTTAAATCTGATATATCATAAGAACTAGGGATAACATTGATATCATTTTTAGATAAACCAGCCACGCTAAACATAGCAAGTAAATCAGCATCATCGTCATTCCCAGCAAGCATCACAGAATGACCTTTTAGCTGAGAAGCATGATTTATATGGGAGTCGGCAAGCGTTAAAAGGACAGATGGTGACTGTTGAAAAATCGCTGCTAAGGCAATAATAGGCTCGCCACGTAAGCGACTAATTAACACTTCACTATTGCCTTCGGCAAAGTCAGCGCGTCCAGCAAGGACTTCTGTCACAGGTTGTCTTTCGGGGCTGCCATCAATAATTTCGACGTCAAAACCAGCTTCAGCAAAAAAACCTTTATGCTTGGCTGCGTAGTAACCTGCAAACTGATACTGATGATGCCAACGTACTTGGAATCTAATCTTTTCAAGTTCTTTCGGTAGACTATCAATATTAAGAGCAAAAACGGGAGGGACATAACTGACTAAACACAGTAAAAACAGCAAAGGACCAGCTAACAAACAATGTAAATATTTCAACAAACCCCATCCTTAGAAAACACATGTGCAGAAATTAGTATAACCTATATAACTCGAAATACGTGATATTTTAGACTTGAGTTCATTAAATGTAGTGATAAATTTGTTTTATCTCTAGTTTTAATCTAATAAGGTCTATACTTATCGCAATATCTCACTTTTATTTTCTATCAGTAAAACCGCTCATTATGGGGTTAAAAATATGAATGCATTAGATTATGCAAAAACAGCCAATGAAGTATTTGTTTTAGAAGACTCATTTTTTCGAATAAAATCATTACTCGAAAGTGACGATTCGACTATGGATGAAATCGGTGAAGTCATCATTTTAGATCCCGCCTTAACAGCAACCATTTTAAAGTTAGCCAATAGCCCGATTTATAAAACATCGGGCAAAGTTGATACCATTACTAAAGCGATAATGATTTTAGGGACCAAAGAAGTTTATAGTCTCGTTCTCACCTTTTTTAGTAGTAAAGCATTTAACCGCCCTGAAGTTGACCATGAGTACCTCGATGATTTCTGGTTTACCAGCGTAGATACAGCCTTGACGATTAAATACTTAGGACAAAGTTTTGGCCTTAAAAATGCCGAGCGCTTATTCATTATAGGGTTGTTACATAACCTCGGTGAGCTCACTATCCAACAGCATGATAGCAAATTAGTACATCAATGCGCTTGCGATGACATCAGTATCTTACCTTGGGAAAAACAACGACTCACTGTTGGTTTTAGTTTTGGCGAATGCGGTGCGCGCTTACTTGAATTATGGGGTTTTCCTTTATCTATATCCCACCCAATCGCGTTACAAGATGACTTAACTCATGAAGATGCGACATTAGAATCTAAATTACTATACATCGCTAAACGAGCCGTGTTTAAAAATCACCAGTTTGAAGATGAGCCTTATAGTAAAGTGATTAACTTCCAAGAGATAAAAGACTTTTCACTTAATGATGATGTTTTAGATGAAGCGAAAGATATTTGCAATGTTGAGCGTTTGGAGCTTTTATCCATTCTCAATCCTTCAAGCGCGCTATTGTTCTAAACACTCTAATATCAGCTTTTAAGCAAAAATCTCACTAACATGTTTCATGTTAGTGAGCTTATCTTGTTTCGTTAGGAGATTCCGGCTCAAAACACTACCGGAACGACGGATGTGTTTAAGGTAATTAAGCCTAAAAAGCCAAAAGCCCGTTAACACTTTCATGTTAACGGGCTTTTCTAAATTAGTGGCAGAGAGATAGAAATTTGAATCTCCCTAACTGCGCTATTAACACATTTTTTTAACCTGAAAGCAAAAAGCCCACTAACATTTTCATGTTCACGGGCTTTTCTAAATAAGTGGCAGAGAGATAGAGATTTGAATCTCCCTAACTGCGCTATTAACGCATTTTTTTAACCTGAAAGCAAAAAGCCCGCTAACATTTTCATGTTAGCAGGCTTCTCTAAATTAGTGGCGCAGAGGTAGGAATTTGAATCTCCCTAACTGCGCTATTAACGCATTTTTTTAACCTGAAAGCAAAAAGCCCGCTAACATTTTCATGTTAGCGGGCTTTTCTTAATTAGTGGCGGAGAGATAGGGATTTGAACCCTAGATGGGCTATTAACCCATGCCGGTTTTCAAGACCGGTGCATTCGACCACTCTGCCATCTCTCCAGCGCGGTGTATAGTATAGCAATACAGATGAGATGCAAGTGTTAATAAGTTTTTTTTAATAAAACTAAACTTTTTGCTCACAAAATCGTCATATACTAACAAGTGAGAACGGCATATTATGACAATGGCCAAGTTGCTGTTATAGTAGAATCAAATTGAGTAATTATTTTTAATTTAGACGGAGTTTTTATGGAGCATCGTACAACTTATAGCGCAACGAATGAGTCTGCGTTACAAACTAATAAAGTATTGAGAAATACTTACAGCCTATTAGCAATGACATTAATGTTCAGTGCAGTAACGGCTTTTTTCAGTACCCAATTGAATTTAGGTATGATTGGTTACTTCGGTTTCCTAATCGCTGGTTTCATCAGCTTATTTATCGTTCATAAAAAAGCGGATACAGCACAAGGCCTAATGTGGACATTTATTTTCACTGGCTGTATGGGTATGGCACTCGGCCCAATCTTAAATCGTTATTTAGCAATGTCTAATGGCGGTGAGTTAATTATGCAAGCGCTAGGTGGCACGGCATTAATCTTTTTCGGTTTATCAGCTTACGCGTTATCTACTAAAAAAGACTTCTCTTTCATGGGCGGCTTCTTAAGTGTTGGTATCTTAGTTGTAATCGTTGCCGCTATTGCTAACATCTTCTTCGCTATCCCGGCAGTGAGCTTAGCGTTAAGTGCAGCAATCGTAATGATTATGTCTGGTTTTATCTTGTATGATACAAGTCGTATCGTTCACGGCGGTGAAACTAACTACATCCGCGCCACAGTATCTTTATACTTAAACATCTATAACTTATTCATCAACCTATTAGCTTTATTAGGCTTTGCCGGTGACGACTAAGTTACACTTAATTAGAGTATGTTACTCTAATTAACCCAAAAGCTTCGCTAGTGCGGAGCTTTTTTTTGCCTGATACTTTATTCGAATACCAATTGCATTAACTATTTGCCCATTTGTAGCAGTTTAAATAATCAGGAACGAGGTTGCTCTCAACCCCAATCGCCAGCTATTACTCAATCAGCGTCTTGTTCTAGCTCATCTTTCCAAGGCACAACAAGATCACTTACTTAATGTATTTGGTATAAACATAGCTTATGAGGCATGTTAGAATACCCTTAATTTTCTCACTCATGTAATGGGTTTCCGCCACTACATATAACAAGGTAACAACCATAGTGACACTGAAATATGTTTTAGTCGTTAACAGTGATGTGAATAGCCAAGGGGCTTACAGTGCCTATTTATTTGCACGAGCGCTGTTAAAGCAAGGACATCAATTAACTCAAGTATTTTTCTATCAACAAGGTACGGCCAATACCAATGCACTTTATTGCCCAGCGAGTGATGAAACCAATGTCGTCGCATTATGGCAAGGGCTAGCCGAAAACTTTGCCGTTGACCTTGTCAGCTGTGTGGCAGCATCGCTGCGTCGGGGTATTGTTGATGAGCAGCTTGCAAAAGAGCAACAGCTGGCGAGCGACAACCTTGCACCTCACTTCCGTTTAGGCGGCTTGGGTGAGTTCGTACAAGCCTCTGCCGATGCAGATAAGTTAATACAATTTTAAGTGAATACCTTATGAAATCCCTAGCTATTGTAAACAGTAGTGCCCCGTTTAGTAGCATCAACGATCGTGAATCCCTCGATATGCTGTTAGCGAATGCTTCTTATGACCGCCCCGTCGGCCTTTTTTTTGCTGGAGATGGGTTGTACCAGATCCTCAAGTCGACCGATGCTCAATTAACCGGACATAAAGACATTAGTAAAAGCTATGGCTTGCTTGAATTGTATGACATCGAGCAAATCTATTTATGCCAGCAGTCGATGAACGAGCGAGGTTTAACTGCCGAACACTTTCTGATTGATGGCCAAATGTTGAGTCAGAAACAATGGTTTGATACGTTAAGTCAATTTGATCAGGTACTAAATTTCTAATGATGTTATTAATTGCTACGCAAAGCCCGTTTACTAAAGCCCTACCTCCAAGCGTTAATGACGTGACAGTAGTCTTGACCCAAGACAGTGTCATTGCAGCGACACTACCTGACTCATTAGCACAGTTTAATGAGGTATTTGTTTTAGAAAGTGATCTTCATGCACGGGGTTTACAAGTGTTAAACTCGCAAGCATTTAAGTTAATCGACCTAGAAAAATTTGTCGAGTTAACCGCCCTTCACCACCCTATTGTAAATTGGTAACACAGCATGAGCACAGGAATTATTTTTCAAGGCAAAGCCCTTGATGTCGATAAGCATGATTATTTGCTTAACCTCGAAGACTGGAATGAACAAGTCGCGCTACATATAGCATCATTAGAAAATATCACCATGACTGAAGAGCATTGGGAAGTGGTGCGCTTTATTCGCAATTTTTACCTTGAGTTTAATACCAGCCCTGCGGTACGCATGCTCGTCAAAGCGGTCGCGAAAGAGTTTGGGCCAGAAAAAGGCAACTCGCGTTATCTTTACAAGCTCTTTCCTAAAGGGCCAGCGAAACAAGCCACCCGTATTGCTGGGTTACCGAAACCAGCAAAGTGTATTTAATCTCACCAATGTGTCGTTCCGGCATGCTTTTAGCCGGAATCTCGTACTGTATATCAGCAATTAACGAGATCCTGAATAACACATTTTCAGGACGACGATGCAAGAGAGCGCCTCACCAATGTGTCGTTCCGGCAGGCTTTTAGCCGGAATCTCGTATTGTATATCAGCAACTAACGAGATCCTGAATAACACACTTTCAGGACGACGATGCAAGAGAACGCCTCACCAATGTGTCGTTCCGGCAGGTTTTTAGCCGGAATCTCGTACTGTATAACAGCAACTAACGAGGTCCTGAATAACACATTTTCAGGACGACGATGCAAGAGAGCGCCTCACCAATGTGTCGTTCCGGCATGCTTTTAGCCGGGATCTCGTATTGTATATCAGCAACTAACGAGGTCCTGAATAACACATTTTCAGGACGACGATGCAAGAGAGCGCCTCACCAATGTGTCGTTCCGGCAGGTTTTTAGCCGGAATCTCGTATTGTATATCAGCAACTAACGAGCCCCTGAATAACACACTTTCAGGACGACGACGCAAGAGAGCGCCCCACCAATGTGTCGTTCCGGCATGCTTTTAGCCGGAATCTCGTATTGTATATCAGCAACTAACGAGCCCCTAAATAACACACTTTCAGGACGACGATGCAAAAGAGCGCCCCACCAATGTGTCGTTCCGGCAGGTTTTTAGCCGGAATCTCGTATTGTATATCAGCAACTAACGAGATCCTGAATAACACACTTTCAGGACGACGACGCAAGAGAGCGCCCCACCAATGTGTCGTTCCGGCAGGTTTTTAGCCGGAATCTCGTACTGTATATCAGCAACTAACGAGGTCCTGAATAACACACTTTCAGGACGACGATGCAAGAGAACGCCTCACCAATGTGTCGTTCCGGCAGGTTTTTAGCCGGAATCTCGTACTGTATAACAGCAACTAACGAGGTCCTGAATAACACATTTTCAGGACGACGATGCAAGAGAGCGCCTCACCAATGTGTCGTTCCGGCATGCTTTTAGCCGGAATCTCGTATTGTATATCAGTAACTAACGAGCCCCTAAATAACACACTTTCAGAACGACGGTCAGTGATAAATTTCAGATACAAAAAAGCCAGCGTAAACGCTGGCTTTTCATTAACTTAAATACTGTTACGTGTTTTCGGCAACAATGATTATCACTTCATACAAAATAATAAACAGTAAACTTCCAAAAACCATTAACATACTACGATACAGCAGGCGTTTTAGCCACTCGTCATCATCACGCATATATCAACGATTAGCCGATAGAGCTAATACCACGCATATATGGACGTAATGCTTCAGGAACAGTAATTGAACCATCACTTTGTTGATTATTCTCAAGAATAGCCACTAAAGTACGGCCTACAGCTAAGCCTGAACCGTTTAATGTGTGTAACAGCTCAGGTTTGTTGGTTTCTTTATTACGGAAACGCGCTTGCATGCGACGAGCTTGGAAGTCGCGTGTGTTGCTACACGATGATATTTCACGGTAACAGCCTTGTGTCGGTAACCATACTTCTAAATCGTAAGTTTTCGCTGCGGTAAAGCCCATATCGCCAGTACAAAGTAAAACTTTACGGTATGGAAGTTCTAATAATTGTAGTACTTTTTCAGCGTGGCCAGTTAATTCTTCTAGTGCTGCATCTGACTGCTCTGGTTTAACTAACTGTACCATTTCAACTTTATCAAATTGGTGTTGACGAATTAAACCTTTGATATCACGACCGTAAGAGCCAGCTTCACTACGGAAACATGGCGTGTGCGCAGTAAACTTAAGCGGTAATTGTGATTCATCAACGATTTCATCACGCATTAAGTTAGTGAGTGGCACCTCAGCTGTTGGAATAAGACTTAAGCCAGTACCTTCTTCATTTGCAGGGTTGGTGTGGAATAAATCTTCACCGAATTTTGGTAACTGCCCCGTACCACGTAAGCTATCTGCGTTTACTAGATAAGGGACGTAAGTCTCTGTATAGCCGTGTTCTTCAACGTGTAAATCAAGCATGAATTGGGCTAGTGCACGGTGCATACGGGCGATGTCTTTTTTCAGTACCACAAAACGTGAACCTGATAACTTAACTGACGCAGAGAAATCAATGCCACCAATGGCTTCACCGACATCGGCGTGATCTTTGATTTCAAAATCGAATTCACGCGGCGTACCCCAACGTAAAACTTCCACATTATCATCTTCGTCGTTACCAAAAGGTACTTCAGCGTCAGGTAAATTTGGTACACCCATGGTGATGTTATCGATGTCAGTTAAAAGCTGAGCAAGTTCAGCTTTCGCATTTTCAAGCTGATCGCCTAACTCGCCAACTTGTGCTAATAATGGCGCGATATCTTCGCCACGCGCTTTAGCTTGGCCAATCGACTTAGAGCGTGTATTACGCTGTGCCTGTAACTCTTGTGTCGATACTTGTAATACTTTACGACGCTCTTCAAGTTGCGCTAGTTGCGCTGTATCTAATTCATAGCCGCGTTGCTTTAAACGCTCTGCTGTTTGCTCTAGTTCAGTTCTGAGGTATTTAGAATCTAACATTTTTTATCCAAAAACTTATATTTAATTATTTAGTGATTAGCCACAAACCGAGAAACGCAGCAGCTAAACTTAATATCACATTTAATAGCACATTGAGCAGTGCTTTCATCCATTCACCCTGTTGTAACAACAATAAGGTATCCAACGAAAAAGTAGAAAAGGTTGTTAACGCCCCTAAAAAGCCAACACCTAATGCAATTCGTGCTTGAGGTAACAATTGACCCGATTCAACCAGACCAAAAAGTAACCCCATTAAAAATGAGCCAACGAAATTGGCGATAAGTGTACCAAAAGGAAAGCCTTTACCAAATAGGTTAATTGCTAAATATGCGAGTCCATAGCGAGAAACTGCACCAAATGCCCCCCCAATCGCAATTAATAACAGATTATTCATAGCGTTTCATATCACTGTGTTGGTTTAATTGCTTTAGATAGTCTAATTTCTCGCTAATTTTGGCTTCTAAGCCACGATTAGTGGGTTGGTAAAGGCTAAGATCTTTGAGCTCTTGTGGCAAATAACATTCACCAGCGGCAAAAGCATTGGCTTCATTGTGTGCATAACGGTATTGAGCGCCATAACCTAAGTCAGCCATCAGTTTTGTCGGCGCATTGCGTAAATGCTCAGGAACGGCGTAGTCTTGTTCTTGTTTAACCAATGCTTTCATTTGGTTAAACGCACTATAAACCGCGTTACTCTTCGGTGCACAGGCAAGGTAAATAACTGCTTGGGCAATAGCCCGTTCCCCTTCGCTTGGACCAACGCGGTGATAGCAATCCCACGCACTCAAAGCCACTTGCATGGCTTTAGGGTCTGCATTGCCAATATCTTCTGAGGCAATAGCCAGTAGTCGACGACCAACATAAAGAGGATCCCCCCCAACAGCCAACAACCGACAATACCAATAGAGTGCGCCATCAGGCGAGGAACCACGCACAGATTTATGAAGCGCTGAAATTAGGTCGTAATAAAGATCACCTTTATTATCGAATTGATTCACTTTATCGCCACATACCTGGGTAAGCATATCAAGATTAATCGACTTAATAACCTCACCATTAGCCGCCGAATGCGCCGGTGCCATATCATTAAGTAGTTCAAGGTAATTAAGTGCCATGCGGGCATCACCTTGAACGATGTTAGCTAACGCTGAAGCTACGCCATCTTCTAATACCACCCCGCTATCAGCTAATCCTCGCTCTTCATCATTAAGCGCCTGATTTAGTAGTGACATGATATTTTCTGGACTCAGCTGTTTTAATAAATAGACACGAGCTCGTGATAATAATGCATTATTGAGTTGAAATGATGGATTTTCAGTAGTGGCACCAACAAAAATAACAGTACCATCCTCGATGTAAGGTAAAAAAGCATCTTGCTGAGATTTATTAAAACGATGAACTTCATCCACAAACAATAAGGTACGACGGGATTGAGATTGAGCAATTTGCTGCGCCTGTTCAATCGCATTACGGATCTCTTTAACACCAGACGTCACCGCGGAAATACGCTCAACATGAGCGTCAACATAATGCGCAATGAGTTCGGCTAACGTCGTTTTTCCTGTACCCGGTGGCCCCCATAAAATCATCGAGTGCGCACGGCCAGATTCTAAAGCAATACGTAATGGTTGATTTTTAGCTAATATATGCTCTTGGCCAATATAATGCTCAAAGGTTTGAGGCCGCATACGTGCGGCCAATGGTTCAAAATTAGGGGAAAAGTCAAACGATAAAGTGCTCACTAATGCTTATTTCGCCTCTCTCTGATCATCGAAGTCGACACCGGCTGGTAAACTAAACATAAATGTATCGGCATTTAAACTTGGTGATTCATCAACATCACTGAAAACAAAGTTACTCGATTGCCCCTGACGGTCTTCAATAAATAATCCACTGAGGTTGCCCCCCTTAAAGCGCATTTCAATCTTACGAGTTAGATTCTTACGATCGTGAGGCATAATGATATAACCTTTTGCACTTCGAGCGACACTGAATTGTTGCCATGCGTTTTCACTTTGATTGGCAATAAGCCATAGTGGAGATTGTTGTACTGTTTGATCAAGACTCATGGCCGTCACTTGTTCAACAAATGGGTTATATATCCACACCGCTTCACCGTCAGAAACAATCAGTGATTCATCTGGCTCATTAGTCACCCAGCGAAACTTATTCGGCTGTTGTACTTTCATGCTGCCAGTAGCTTGCTGAATTTCTTGGCCCTTAGCATCAAATACTTGCTGTTGAAAATTCGCTGAAAACTGCTTCATTTGTTGTAACTTATGGCGTAGCTCAACAATAGCTTCATTGTCTGTAATCGCCATCACTGATGACGTGGTAGTGGCTTGTGCACTTGATACTACCACTGGGGTCATGACTAACAAACTAGTCGTTAGGACAACCATTTTTTTTAATACACTTTTTATCATTATATATTTACTCTTTATAATCTGTGTCGCTTTACTAGCGTAGCAATCGCTCATGAACTAAAACTTAATGCTTTGGCGGTGGCGGCGCTAATACTTCTCGAGTGCCATTATGGCCAGGTGAACTAACCACACCCGAGGCTTCCATTTGCTCGATTAAACGAGCGGCACGGTTATAACCGATTTTAAACTTACGTTGTACACTTGAAATAGAGCCACGTCTTGTTTCGGTGACGAAGGCTACTGCATCATCGTAAAACTCGTCATTTTCACTATCGCCTTCGGCGGCTTCTCCTGGTAATAAAATTGACTCGTTACTCTCTCCAGACAATATTTCACTGATATAGTTCGGTTCACCGCGTTGTTTCCAGTCATCGACAACCTTATGAACTTCATGGTCATCAACAAACGCTCCATGAACACGTGTTGGCACACCCGTACCAGGGGGCAAATACAACATATCACCCTGTCCAAGGAGTTGTTCCGCACCTTGTTGGTCTAAAATAGTACGGGAATCAACACGTGATGAGACTTGGAATGCGATACGAGTCGGAATATTGGCTTTTATTAAACCCGTTATAACATCAACTGATGGACGCTGTGTTGCTAAGATTAAGTGAATACCAGCGGCACGGGCTTTTTGCGCAATCCGTGCGATCAACTCTTCGACCTTTTTACCAACAATCATTATCATGTCAGCGAACTCATCAACCACAACCACGATACTCGGGAGTGTTTCTAGCTCTGGTGGCGTTTGATCCATACTATCCCCTGGTTGCCATAACGGATCGGTTAACGGCTCACCGGCAGCTATCGCAGCCGACACTTTAGCGTTATAACCCGCTAAGTTACGTACCCCAACTGCTGACATCAACTTATAGCGTCGCTCCATCTCCCCCACACACCAACGTAGCGCATTAGCCGCTTCTTTCATATCGGTCACTACTTCCGATAATAAATGTGGGATACCTTCATAAACGGATAATTCAAGCATCTTAGGATCGATCATAATCATCCTTACCTGCTCGGGGGTTGATTTATATAGCAGTGATAAAATCATCGCATTAACCCCCACTGATTTACCTGAACCCGTGGTACCAGCAACTAATAAATGTGGCATTTTACCTAAATCAACGACAACAGGATCACCCGCTATATCTTTCCCTAATACCATGGTCAAGGCAGATTTAGACTGTGAAAATTTATCACACGCCAAGTTTTCACGCAGGTAAACGATCTCACGGTTTTCATTTGGGATCTCTAAACCAATTACACTTTTTCCCGGAATGACTTCAACGACACGTACACTCAATGCTGACAGCGAACGTGCTAAATCCTTCGACAAACCAGTTATCTTACTGACTTTAACACCAGGCGCTAAATCCAACTCAAAACGCGTGATCACAGGCCCTGGAAAAACATCAACGACCGTCGCTTGAATATTAAAATCTAATAGTTTCGCTTCAACTAAACGAGATACCCGATCCAAAACTTCTTGTTCAATCGGGTTAACTAAACGTTTAGGTGCATCAAGTAACTCTAATGATGGCATGGCAGTTAATGCCCCCTGAGGCTTAGTTGTTTTCATCGGTTCAGTATTCGGCACTGCTACCGTTTTTTGTTGCACAGCCGCAATTGCTTGAGCCAATTCGTGGGTACTTGACTCTACCGGCGGTAACTCATCTTCAATAATGCGCTCATCAATATTTGGTTGTTGATTAGTGATAGGGCGCTGATACTCAGACAAGTCATCAATCTCTATTTCATCTTCTTTAACGGCAGAAAATGATGGCATTGTGGTATGATCATCAAGTTCTGAGCTTTCAACAGAAACCGTCGGGGTTTCCATTGAACTCGAAGAGGACATCACATCGTTTAACGATGGCATCTTTTCTGATTCAACCACATCAGTTTTTTGAGTGTCAGCTGTTAATGGGGCTCTCTCAGGCTCGTCGTCTTGCTCAGCGTAGCGCTCTTGTGTTAATGCATCACCAGCGGCTTGTTCGCGCTTTGCCTCAGAGTAGCGTGCGTAGCGTTCAGGGAATTGCCACAGCCATATAGACCCTTTGATTACAACACTGCCGATATACTCCGTGAGTTGCATCCAACCGATACCCGTCATGAGTGTCAACCCCGTTGCAATAAAACAAATCAGCAATAGTGTTGTGCCTAGAAAGTTAAAGTTCGGCAACATGGCACTGGAAATCATATCTCCAACAACGCCACCAGAAGAAAAAGTCTGATGCAAGTCATCAAAATTAATACTCGCACAGGCTAAGACACCAAAAGAACACAAAAAGAAGCCAATAAAACGAAGTCCTAAGGTAAAAAAGTCGATACTTCGTAATTTATGGTGAGCTTTAAACAGCACATAACCTAAACCAGCAAACAAAAAAGGCACTGCATAAGCTAAATGACCAATACTGAAAAATAAGATGTCTGCTAGGTAAGCACCTGTATGCCCCATCCAATTTCCTGCGGCACCAGAGATTGCCACTTGAGTCCAAGCGGCATCTGTTGGGTCGAAACTATAAAGTGCAAGTAACAAATAGAGTGACAGTAAAGTTGTCGTCACAATAGACGCTTCTAGCACACGTTGCATCCCTGTCACTACTCGGACAGAAGGTGCATCTTCATTGGCATGTTCTGGCTCTTGGTGAGGCATTGGTTCTGAAGACAAAAATTACTTCCTTTAAAAATGTTTTGTAACTTAATAGCCGCAATACGCGCATTCAATTGCATCATACATTGACTATATTTACCTTGAATTAATACGACAGAAAAAATAAATGGCGATCGCTTATTCACCGAGGCTCAACCATACAAAATTTAAACCAATAATTCTATGTATATAGTACCTAAGTGTTTAGATTTTAACTAAGCTTCTATATTTATCTGGGTAGAGTATTTCACTTCTTCCATCACCACATATGTTCGTGAGTCTTTAATATCAGGTAAGGACAGTAAAGTCTCGTTGAGCACTTGACGGTAGGTCGACATGTCTGAAACGCGTGTTTTCAATAAATAGTCGAAATCACCAGACACTAAATGACATTCTAAAATAGCATCGAGTTGCTCAGCCGCTAAGTTAAAACGGTCAAATACATCCGCACTTGTTCGATGCAATTTAATTTCAACATACACTAATAAGGCTGCATTCAGTGCGCTGGGATCGAGTAATGCAGTATATTGTAAAATAACATTGTTCTTTTCTAGCCGTTTTACTCGCTCTAAACACGGTGTAGGGCTTAAACCGACCCTCTTTGCCAGCTCAACATTTGAGATCTTACAGTTTTTTTGTAACTCACGAAGAATGTTTTTATCAATACGATCAAGTTCCATAACCTACCACAACCAACACAAACAGAATTTTTCACTAATAATAATATTTTTTATAGATTAATTCACTACAAAATCACCAAGAGCATCAAAATTAAAGACGAAAATATCAAAATAATTGACCTATAATTACCGCCAATTAAAACTAATTAAACAAAGGTCGTATTATGCTTATCGGTGTACCAAAAGAAATTAAAAATCACGAATACCGCGTAGGTATGGTTCCTGCTAGTGTGCGTGAGCTTATCCAAAATGGTCATAGTGTTGTTGTTGAAACAAATGCTGGTAGTGGTATCGGTTTCTCTGATGCTGATTACATTGAAGTTGGCGCAACAATCGAAAACGAAGCTGCAGATATTTTCGCTAAAGCTGACATGATTGTTAAAGTAAAAGAGCCACAAGCCGTTGAGCGTGCTATGTTACGTGAAGGCCAAATCTTATTCACTTACTTACACCTTGCCCCTGACTTGCCACAGACTCAAGATTTAATTGACTCAAAAGCAGTATGTATTGCTTATGAAACAGTCACTGATCGTAACGGTGGTTTACCTCTATTAGCACCAATGTCAGAAGTTGCTGGCCGTATGTCTATTCAAGCTGGCGCACAAGCCCTTGAAAAATCAAATGCTGGTCGCGGCATGTTATTAGGTGGCGTACCAGGTGTTGAGCCAGCTAAAGTTGTGGTTATCGGCGGTGGCATGGTTGGTAACAACGCTGCACAAATGGCTGTAGGTCTAGGTGCTGAGGTTACTATCCTTGACCGTAACATCGATACGTTACGTCGTTTAAACGTTCAATTTGGTAACACTGCTAAAGTACTTTACTCAACAGCTGACACGCTAGAGAAAGAAGTATTAGCGGCTGACTTAGTTATCGGTGGCGTACTAATTCCTGGTGCTGCTGCACCTAAACTAGTGACCAAAGAGCACATCGCTGCAATGAAGCCTGGTGCGGCTATTGTTGACGTTGCAATCGACCAAGGTGGTTGTATTGAAACCTCTAAAGCAACAACTCATCAAGATCCTACTTACATCGTTGATGACGTAGTTCACTACTGTGTTGCTAACATGCCAGGCGCTGTACCTCGTACATCAACGTTTGCATTAAACAATGCAACCTTACCGTACATCATCGAACTAGCGAACAAAGGCTACAAAGAAGCACTTTTATCAAATAAAGATTTCTTAAACGGTTTAAATGTTATCGATGGTAAAGTGACCTGTGAAAGTGTTGCAAATGCACTAGGTTTTGATTACGTAGCACCAGAAGTTGCTATCGCATAATTAAAAGCACAAACAAAGATACCCAAGGGAAAGCAAATGCTTTCCCTTTTTTGTTTAAAACCAACTAAACTGGTCAGATATTTGTGATAAGACACTTGTAATACTTGTACTTGACCCCATCAATCTCTATATTGCTTAGCAAATACTGCGCATTGCAGTAATGAATCGATTATTTTCAGGAGTTTCTTCATGAGCGACGTAAAACATTGCCAATTACTTATCTTAGGCTCAGGCCCTGCCGGCTACACTGCTGCTGTTTATGCGGCACGAGCTAACTTAAAACCAGTCTTAGTCACTGGCATTCAACAAGGTGGTCAATTAACCACCACGACTGAAGTTGAAAACTGGCCGGGTGATGCCAACGATCTTACTGGCCCAGCATTAATGGACCGTATGAAAGAGCATGCTGAAAAGTTTGATACAGAAATCGTTTTTGACCATATCAATAAAGTCGATTTTTCAAAACGCCCTTTCACGCTCACAGGTGACAATCAAGTATTCACAGCTGATGCAGTGATTTTAGCCACTGGGGCTTCGGCTAAATATATCGGCCTACCTTCTGAAGAAGAGTTTATGGGCCGTGGCGTATCAGCATGTGCAACTTGTGATGGTTTCTTCTATCGTGGTAAAGAAGTTGCTGTTGTTGGTGGTGGTAATACAGCTGTTGAAGAAGCATTATACCTAGCGAACATTGCGTCAAAAGTACACGTTATTCATCGCCGTGAAACATTCCGTAGTGAGAAAATATTAAGCGACCGTTTAATGGAAAAAGCTAAGAACGGAAATATTGAGTTGCACTTAAACTCAACGTTAAGCGAAGTCGTTGGTGACCAAATGGGCGTTACTGGGTTAAAGCTTGAAGGGACTAATGGTAACACTGACAGCGAGCTAGCTGTTGATGGTGTCTTCATCGCTATCGGCCACCAGCCAAATACTGGTATATTTGAAGGTCAACTAGAAATGGATAATGGTTACCTTAAAGTTCAATCTGGTCTTGCTGGTAATGCAACACAAACTTCGGTTGAGGGTGTATTTGCAGCAGGTGATGTATTTGACCAACATTACCGTCAAGCAATCACTTCAGCGGGCAGTGGCTGTATGGCTGCATTAGACGCTGAGCGCTTCTTAGACGCACAATAGTCATACTGAGCATCTAAACACAAAAAAGCCGTCAAAAGTGATATTTGACGGCTTTTTTTGGTTTATCTAATAACCAGTCGAAACATTATTCTATCTGATATTGCTAGCCACTATAGTACTAGGTCAATAAAAACACCGGTTTCAAAATGAACCAACCTAATTTTATCATTCGCTCGAAAAACTTGATCCTTACTCATCGACAAAATAATTGCCTGACGCGCACCGCTATTTAATGTAACTTGCAACTCGATCAAACGAATTTTATCGGCGCTCTCTAATTCATTGCCCATTTGAACACGTTGGTTATGACGTAAAATAGTGTCCAACACACTCTTCACATCAACGGCTGATCCTTCACCATATTGGTAGCCTAAGACACCGCCCAATAGTGCTTTACCAAACAGCGCCCAACCTCGCCCCTGATCCCGTTGCAAATCTTGTTCACTCAACTTACGAATACTCAGCACAACAGCAGATTCAACTTTAGTAATGCTGATGGTTTGCTCAGTTGCATGGGTACTTGGAGAGTAGACAGAAGCCCCCAACATACAGCACAGGCTGAATAAACAAACTAACCACTTCATTCTATTCTCCATGTGATATTTTCACGTTCTAGTATATGATAACAGTAACTACTAATAAATATTTACTTTTATCAATACCATGTCGCAACTTATCATGTTAGATGACAATAATACAATATTTCCACCTGCTAATTTAGCCCTAAGTGAGCCCAATGGCTTATTAGCTATTGGTGGTGACTTAACTACTGAACGGCTAATCAGTGCCTATAAACAAGGTATTTTTCCGTGGTATAACGACGATGATCCAATTTTGTGGTGGTCACCCGACCCACGATGTGTTTTCTTTACCGATCAGTTTTATACCAGTAAAAGCTTTAAGAAATTTTTAAAGAAATCTCCATTTAAAATCACGTTAAACCAACAGTTTAAACAAGTTATTGCTCATTGTACCCTCCCGCGTGAGAAACAAGATGGGACCTGGATAAATACTAATATGATGCAAGCCTATAACCAACTCCACCAAGAAGGGGTAGCCCATAGTATCGAGGTATGGCATAACGAGACATTGGTCGGCGGTTTGTATGGATTGTTTATCAATAACGTTTTCTGTGGTGAATCGATGTTTTCGTTAGAGGCGAATGCATCAAAGCAAGCGCTTTACACGCTATGTCAATTTTTATCAGCACATGGCGTTAAAATGATTGATAGCCAAGTTGAAAATGATCATCTTTTATCACTAGGCGCACAATCCATTCCACGTGTTGACTTTTTAAACCACCTTAAGAGCTCTTCGACATCAAACATTTCAATCGATTGGTCTTCACGAGAGCTCTGCCATGATTGATTTAAGCCATGTTTCGCTTGGCCTTACGCCAGAATTTGAGTGTAGCTATTTAGAACAGCAATCAGAGAGATTGCTTGTGGTTTACCCTTTAGAACAAGCTAGTGCTCCACTTTATGAAGAATTAATGAATAAAGGGTTTCGTCGCAGTGGTGATCAAGTTTATCGCCCAAACTGTCCCCAATGCCAAGCCTGTCAGAGTCTACGTATTAAAGTTAATGACTTTAAGCCAACCACCAGTCAACGCCGCATTATCAATAAAAACAAAGATATTGAATTTAAGGTGTCGCACCAAGAGAAGTCACAATACTTCGACTTATACAGTCGTTATATTAGCCAACGGCATCGAACAGGTAGTATGTACCCTCCGACTATCGAAACTATGCAAAGCTTCAGTCAATGCCATTGGCTCGACATTATCTTTATCGAGGGCTACTTAGATGGTCAACTTGTCAGTGTTGCTGTGTGTGACTTACTATCAAACTCATTGTCTGCGGTCTATACTTTCTTTGCACCAGAATTTGATAAACGCTCTCTAGGAAAACTCAATATATTGCAGCAGATAGAAATTGCGAAGCAACTGGAACGTGAATTTGTCTACCTTGGTTTTCAAATAGATGAATGCACTGCAATGAACTACAAACAAAACTATGTACCAAACGAGCGCTTTATCAATAATCAATGGATAAAAGTCAAAAAATAGCGGGCAAAGCTTTACACAGCTCGCTATTTACGTCATTATTTGCGCCCATAAATTATCAGCAATTAAATTGTTTAATATTTATACAATTTTTAATTAAAATCGACAGGAATAAGTCTTAATGGCTAAAGAAGACAACATTGAAATGCAAGGCACCGTATTAGACACATTACCTAATACGATGTTCCGTGTAGAATTAGAAAATGGTCATGTTGTAACCGCGCATATTTCTGGAAAAATGCGTAAAAACTACATCCGTATTCTTACTGGTGATAAAGTAACTGTACAGTTAACACCTTATGATCTTTCTAAAGGTCGTATCGTATTCCGTGCACGTTAATCACAACGGATTAAATATGGCCTAAAGTTAGGTTTTTCAAAGTCAGCAGAGACACAACCTCTCGTTGCACTTTAATCTCGCTACACTTTACAAAAGTATTTAAACAAAAAAGCCCATCACATGATGGGCTTTTTTGTTGCTGTGAGTAATACCTCAGGCATTAATCAATCGGCTCAGCTTGTGGTTGAGCAATGTACGTAAAATCTAACTTATCATTCTTAACGTTGACTTTGACAATACCACCATGTGCTAATTCACCAAACAACAGTTCATTTGCCATTGGCTTCTTCAAGTTATCTTGAATGACACGTGTCATTGGCCGTGCCCCCATCGCTTTATCGTAGCCACGCTCCACTAACCAAGCTCGGGCATCTTTAGACACATCTAGTGTGACACCTTTACTATCAAGTTGTGCTTGCACTTCAACGATAAACTTATCAACCACTTGTTCAATAATACTAACATCAAGATTATTAAACCAAACAATCGAGTCTAACCGGTTTCTAAACTCAGGTGAAAACAGACGATTGATTTCCTGCATGGCATCCGTTGAGTTATCCTGCAATTTAAAACCAATAGATTTACGCTCAGTCTCTGTCACACCCGCATTGGTTGTCATCACCACAATCACGTTTCTAAAGTCCGCTTTACGGCCATTATTATCTGTCAGGCTACCATGGTCCATAACTTGAAGTAACAAGTTATAAACATCGCCGTGTGCTTTCTCTATCTCATCAAGTAAAACAACACTGTGGGGATGTTTACGAACAGCATCGGTCAATAAACCACCTTGATCATAACCTACATAACCAGGAGGCGCACCAATAAGGCGACTGACGGTATGGCTTTCTAAATACTCAGACATATCAAAACGAATAAGTTCAACACCTAGGCATTTAGCTAATTGTTTACACACTTCTGTTTTACCAACACCCGTTGGGCCTGCAAACAAGAATGAACCAATAGGCTTATCTTCATTACCCAAACCGGAGCGAGATAAACGAATAGCAGAGGTGAGCTTATCAATGGCGGGATCTTGTCCAAAAACAACCAGTTTAAGGTTGCGATCTAAGCTTTTTAAGAGGTCAAGATCTGATGATGATACTGATTGCTCCGGGATACGTGCAATCTTCGCAATTATTGCTTCAATCTGCTCAACATCAATCACCTGTTCAATTTCAGTTTCCTCTGTCGGCTGACGTGTCATGGCTAAACGAGCACCCGCTTCATCAATAACATCAATCGCTTTGTCCGGTAAGAAACGCTCTAAGATGTATTTTGAAGACAACTTCGCAGCAGCTTGCATTGCCTGGCGTGTGTATTTAACATTATGGTGCTCTTCATAACATTGCTTTAAACCCATTAAGATTTCAGTAGTATCTTCAATGGTTGGCTCTATTACATCAATCTTTTGGAAACGACGCGCTAATGCTCGATCTTTTTCAAACACGCCAGAAAATTCTTGATATGTTGTCGAACCAATACAGCGTAATTGGCCGCTCGATAATAGCGGTTTTAACAGATTCGACGCATCCATCATACCACCTGATGCTGCACCAGCACCGATAATCGTATGAATTTCATCAATAAATAAAATAGCGTCCGGCTCTTTTTCAAACTCTTTTAACACCGACTTGAAACGCTTTTCAAAATCTCCACGGTATTTAGTTCCCGCAAGAATTGCCCCCATGTCCAAAGAGTATATGACATGATCTTGAATGATTTCAGGAACATCTCCCTTAACGATACGATATGCTAGGCCTTCTGCGATGGCTGTTTTACCAACACCAGCCTCTCCCACCAGTAATGGATTATTTTTACGACGACGCGATAAAACTTGAATCGTTCGCTCAACCTCATTCTCACGACCAATGAGCGGATCAATATGCCCAGCGACAGCCGCTTCGTTCAAGTTAGTAGCGTACTTAGTTAATGGTGTTGCTTGAGAGGCTTCTTCACCATTATCTGTTTGCTCAATCCCAGGAGTTGCTTCATGGTGCTCATCTTTAGTAACACCATGAGAAATAAAGTTAACAATATCTAAACGTGTAATATCAGATTTTTTTAGTAAATAAGCTGCTTGTGACTCTTGTTCACTAAAAATGGCGACTAAAACATTCGCCCCTGTTACCTCATTACTGCCAGATGATTGAACATGAAAAACAGCACGTTGTAACACCCGTTGAAACCCAAGTGTTGGTTGTGTCTCGCGCTCTTCATCATCAACGGCAATTAATGGCGTCGTTTCTTCAATAAAAGCAACGATTTCTTGCTTCAAAGTATCAAGTTTAGCTCCACAGGCCAATAGCGCCTCTTTAGCCGATTCATTATCTGTTAAGGCTAATAGGAGGTGCTCAACGGTCATAAACTCATGGCGTTTCGCTCTCGCCTCACAAAATGCGTTATTGAGCGTTAATTCTAGTGATTTATTCAACATAAGTTTCCCCTTAATGTAACTTCACCACCGCTAAACGGTTAAACTTCTTCCATTGTACACAAAAGTGGATGCTCATTATCCCTTGCACATTCATTCACTTGCTGAACTTTAGTCTCAGCAACATCAAGACTATAAGTACCACAATTCGCTTTGCCTTGCTGATGAATTGTCATCATTATCTGAAATGCTGCTTCCTCGTCCTTGGCGAAAAAAACTTTCAGCACCTCAACAACAAAATCCATCGGTGTATAGTCATCATTATTTAGCACAACCTTATACAAGGAAGGCGGCTTTAGTGCTTGTTTTTGAGTGCTTTTCTCAAGTACAAAATCAAAATCTATCGAATCACTCATATCTTAATTTTAGACCCTATTTATTCGTCGTGTGACAGAAAGAACAATTTTTATATAAATTAGCAATAATTGTTCTTGACTGTTTATTTAAATTGTTTAAATATTTTACTATTAATTCTTGGTAAAGAGACAATCTGTCTTTGTTATTATATTAATATATATTTGATTGAGACGGAACTTCATAATAATTTAGTTAAGGGAATACAGAATATGGCAACAGGCACAGTAAAATGGTTCAATAACGCAAAAGGTTTTGGTTTTATTTGCCCTGATAGTGGTGGTGAAGATATTTTTGCTCATTACTCAGTGATAGAGATGGAAGGTTATCGTACCCTAAAAGCTGGCCAAGAAGTGCAGTATGAACTACAGAGCGGCCCTAAAGGTGCTCACGCAGAGAAAATCAGCCCCGTTATTTAACGCCCATCTCAGTATTTAAGAGAACAATGTTGTAAAACCGCAATTCATCTTGCGGTTTTTTATTCCAAAACTTATTTCCCCACCATTCTAATCGTTGTTATAATCGTACATTAATTCTCTAACCACTGACCTTACGCTTTATGTCCTCATTACGTCGAACAAAAACACTTTCTTTATCAGCACGTCACAGCACAAAAAAGCAGCAAAGCGCCAAAAAAAAACAAAAGATACAGCACAAGCCTTCATCAGCCGTCACTGAACAAAAAATAGTACTATTTAACAAGCCGTTCGATGTACTATGTCAATTTAGCGATAATCAAGGTCGCCAGACTCTAGCTGATTTCATTAGTGAAAAAGAAGTTTATGCTGCAGGTCGCCTTGATCGTGATAGTGAAGGGTTACTTTTATTAACCAATGACGGAAAACTCCAAGCTAGGCTAACCCAACCCAAACAAAAGACCGCTAAGACGTATTGGGCGCAAGTAGAAGGAATTCCTACAGACAAGGCTATCCAGGATTTATGCCAAGGCGTAGTGTTAAAAGATGGGGTTACTTTACCTGCACAAGTAAAATTGATTGATGAGCCAAACCAAATATGGCCGCGCGTCCCCCCGATCAGGGAGCGAAAAGCCATTCCAACTAGTTGGCTTGAAATAACTATCACAGAAGGCCGAAACCGTCAGGTTCGCCGTATGACAGCACATATAGGCCACCCTACATTACGATTGATTCGTTATCGTATAGGTAACTGGACACTTGATGGTCTAGCCAATGGTGAGTGGCGAAAAATTAAAGAGAGGGTTTAACCATGACAAATCGCTATCAACCTTTTGTAACCGTAGCGACAGTTGTGAACTATCAAGATACATATCTATTGGTTGAAGAAAGGGCCGTTGGAAATGAGCCAGTCATCACTTTTAATCAACCAGCAGGCCATCTTGAAGCTAATGAAACCATCACGGAAGCTGCGCAACGGGAATTACGCGAAGAAACAGGAATATCAGCCGAGTTAACCGAATTGATTGCTATCTACCAATATTTCGTTGGCGATAAGCAATATGTGCGTTTTACTTTCGCTTTACCCTTAACTGCTGCACCACAGTTACGTCCCCACGATCCAAATATTATCGCCGCACACTGGCTGACGCTCGATCAAATTAAACAAAAAACAGCGTCATTACGCAGTCCATTGGTTATTCAATCAATCACTGATTACCTCAACCACGGAACCGTTCAAGCCGCAGCGCTGCTCTCATCATACTACGTCACACAATAGTCTAAATTTAACAGCCCTGTAGCCAGTAAACATCACTACCACTCACTGCGACACTGTGGTAAACTTTGCGCCCGAAAAATACCATTCATCTGTTAACTTGGTCACAGCTTTTAAACAGTAACAGCAATTAACATGATGAACATCACGTTTAGCATTAAGGTACACCATGTCAGACAAGGCAAGCAAAAAAGTAATCGTTGGAATTTCCGGCGGTGTTGACTCATCCGTTTCAGCATATCTTCTAAAGCAACAAGGCTATCAAGTCGAAGGCTTGTTTATGAAGAATTGGGAAGAAGATGACACCGACGAGTATTGCTCAGCTTCAGAAGACTTAGCCGACGCGCAAGCGGTATGTGAAAAATTAGGTATCGAATTACACAGTATTAACTTTGCTGCAGAGTATTGGGACAACGTTTTTGAATACTTCCTAGAAGAATACAAAGCTGGTCGAACTCCTAACCCTGATATCATCTGTAACAAAGAAATTAAGTTCAAAGCATTTTTAGAATTTGCTGCAGAAGCTTTAGGTGCTGACTATATTGCAACAGGCCATTATGTTCGTCGCCGTGAAGTCGATGGCCAATGGCAGCTATTACGCGGTTTAGATAATAACAAAGACCAAAGCTACTTCTTATACACATTAGGAAGTGAGCACGTCGCTCAAACGTTATTTCCTGTCGGTGAGCTAGATAAACCAGAAGTCCGTGAAATTGCGTTAGAACAAGGCTTAGTTACCCATAATAAGAAAGACTCAACCGGTATTTGTTTTATCGGTGAACGTAAGTTTAAAGACTTCCTTGCTAAATACCTCCCTGCACAGCCTGGTAATATTGAGAGCTGTGAAGGTGAAGTTATTGGTAAACATGACGGTTTGATGTATCACACCCTTGGTCAACGTAAGGGCCTACAAATTGGTGGACTAGCTAATCATGGTGAAGCCCCTTGGTATGTAGTAGATAAAGATCTCGAACGTAATGTATTAATCGTTGGGCAAGGCAGCGACCACCCTCGCCTATTTTCAAATGGCTTATTAGCCAGTCAATTACACTGGACGGATCGTCAAGGGCCTCAACAAATCACCAAGTTAACGGTCAAGACTCGTTACCGACAAACTGATATCCCTTGTACTCTTTACCCTGCTGGCCCTGACCAAGTTCGAGTTATTTTCGACGAACCACAGAGCTCTGTAACGCCGGGGCAATCTGCAGTGTTCTATCAAGGTGAAGTCTGCCTTGGCGGCGCAATCATCGACCAAGTCATTCGAGATTAATTATTATGGCAACTGATAACCTTAATCATCAAGTGATGGCGTTTGCTGCCATCGCACAGTGTGCTCAATTGGCACACGATATAGCACGTACCGGTTTAATCGATAGTGCGAAGTGGGAAGTTTGTGTAAATAGCCTTGTTTGTACCGACCCAGATTCAGCGATGGATATTTATACACCCAAGCATGAGTTAGCCTTAGGCTTTAAAACCTTGATCGTACAATTATCAGATAGTGGTGAAGGCCGAAGTGTTGAAATCACTAAATATATTGCGGGTATGATTTCATTAGAGCGTAAGCTCACTAAATCAGGTAACTCTATGTCGATGATGGGACAACGTTTAGATCAAGTAAAACGTCAATTACATCACTTCACTATCAATGATGACGCGGTAATTGCCAACTTTGCTAGTATTTATAGCGACATCATCAGCCCCCTTGGGGCCAAAATTCAAGTCAGTGGCTCGCCAAATCAGTTGCAACAGCAAGCCGTTCAACAAAAAATACGTACATTGTTACTCGCAGGTGTTAGAGCCGCGGTGTTATGGCGTCAAGTAGGCGGCAAGCGTCGTCACCTGTTTTTTAACCGTAAAGATATGGTTAAAAATGCCAAGCTACAATTAAATCAATTTTAAATACAGTTATTGAGGATACCCCCATGGAACTTTCTGCATTAACCGCAGTTTCTCCAATCGATGGTCGTTACGGTAGTAAGACTAAAGAACTTCGCGCTATTTTTAGTGAGTTTGGTTTAACCAAATACCGCGTTGAAGTTGAAGTACGTTGGTTACAAAAATTAGCAGCAACTCCTGCAATTACTGAAGTTCCTGCGTTTAGTGACGAAGCGAATGCATTCCTTGATGCTATCGTGACAGACTTCAACGAAGAGCACGCAGCGCGCTGTAAAGAAATCGAACGTACCACTAATCACGATGTAAAAGCGGTTGAGTACTTCTTAAAAGAGCAAGTTGCTAATAACGCTGAATTACATGCGGTTAATGAGTTCATCCACTTTGCATGTACTTCAGAAGACATTAATAACTTATCTCATGCATTGATGTTACGAGCGGGTATCAACGATGTAATCTTACCATACGGTCAACAGCTTCTTGACGAAATCAAAGCTCAGGCTATTGAATATAAAGCGGCACCATTATTATCACGTACTCACGGTCAACCAGCTTCTCCATCAACGATGGGTAAAGAGTTTGCCAATGTTTACATGCGTCTTGAACGTCAACTAAAGCAAGTTCAAGCTATTGAACTTTTAGGTAAAATTAATGGCGCCGTGGGTAACTACAACGCTCACTTAAGTGCGTACCCAGAAGTTGATTGGCACACGTTCTCACAAGAATTCGTAACGTCATTAGGTCTAACTTGGAACGCGTTTACAACACAGATCGAACCGCATGATTACATTGCAGAACTATTTGATGCTGTTGCACGTTTTAACACCATCTTACTTGATTTTGATCGTGATATCTGGGGTTACATTTGTTTAGGTCACTTTAAACAAAAGACTATCGCTGGTGAGATTGGCTCATCAACTATGCCACACAAAGTTAACCCGATTGATTTCGAAAACTCTGAAGGTAACTTAGGCTTAGGTAACGCAATCATGTCTCACCTAGCTCAAAAGCTTCCAGTTTCTCGCTGGCAGCGTGATTTAACCGACTCAACAGTATTACGTAATCTAGGTGTAGGTCTAGCGCATTCAGTAATCGGTTACCAGTCAACGCTTAAAGGTCTAAGCAAACTTCAACTTAATGAAGAAGCGTTATTAGCAGATTTAGATGCAAACTGGGAAGTACTAGCTGAGCCTGTACAAACAGTAATGCGTCGTTACGCTATCGAAAAGCCATACGAGAAACTAAAAGAGTTAACGCGTGGCAAGCGTATCAACAGTGAAGACCTTGCAGTATTTATCGATGGTCTAGAGTTACCAGATCACGCTAAAGTGCAATTAAAAGCAATGACACCAGCTAACTACATTGGCCGTGCTGTTGCATTTGTTGATGATATCGCATAATTCGATTCAACAATTATTGTACTAGTTTGAACTAGCGCAATTTCTTGTCTCCAAGGCAATGATAATATTAGATTATCATTGCCTTTTTTATTAAGTGAGCTTATGTATAGCATTAATTTAAACGACCTAACCCCGCAACATTTTTTGGATGAATACTGGCAAAAGAAGCCGCTATTAATTAGGCAAGGTCTTAGTGATTTTGACGACCCTATTTCACCAGATGAATTTGCGGGTTTAGCCATGGAAGAGCAAATAGAGTCCCGTCTGGTTTGGCAAGAGGACGGCGAATGGCAAGCAGAACATGGACCTTTTGAAGATTATAGCCACCTCGGCGATAAAGATTGGTCATTATTAATCCAAGGCGTAGATCATTGGGACGAGCAAGTCGCTGAACTTATCCGTCCATTTCGCTTTTTACCCAACTGGCGCATCGACGATGTGATGGTAAGTTTTGCCACGCCCGGTGGTGGTGTAGGCCCTCACGTTGACAACTACGACGTCTTTATCATCCAAGGTAGTGGTAAGCGTCATTGGCAAGTCGGTAGTAATACTGAATTAAAAGAAGTTGTTGCGCATTCTGCCCTGCTCCATGTTGAACGATTCAGCCCAATTATAGATGCTGAATTATTGCCAGGAGATATCTTATATATCCCACCGGGGTTCCCACACCAAGGGGTTGCCGTTGAGCCCTCAATGAGTTATTCAGTGGGCTTTCGTACCACGGCAAAAGCCAACCTATTTAGTCATTTCGCTGATTACCTGATTGATAATCAACAAGGTAAAGAGATGGTCGTTGATCCAGAGCGTCAAATCACAACAACGCCGGGCTTAATCGCCGATTGTGATGTAAATAAGTTAACTTCAGCCTTACATGAAATGCTCGAAGATAAAGACCAATTAACTGACTTCTTTGGTCAACATTTATCGCAGGCAAAGCATGACTTAGCAATCGACCCAGAACAAGAAACAATTAGCCTTGAAGAGTTTAACGAAATACTGAACCAACAAGATGTTCTCATTAGATTAGGCGGCTTAAGGTGTCTATATTTTGATTCTGATGTAGCCATAGGTAGTATTTACATTAATGGAGAAAAATTTACTCTTCAAAGAGAGCTTCACTCTGCATTAACGTTATTAGCTGATAATACTGAATTATCATATGAACAGCTCGCACCATGGCTACACGAACAATCGTTTTGCCAGTTGCTAGTCGATTTAATAAATGCAGGGTACTGGTATTTTCAGGAGTAACATTGAACAGTACATTACATGCAGTTGCTGCCACATGGCAGCAACACCAACATCAACTCGAATTTTTGCGTGATAAAGTTAATGTCATGGAAATGCGCACACCGCGTAGCACAGAATTTGATGTTAAAGATCCTCAATCACAACATATTTTGATCACCGATGGTGAGCAACCTGTTGCTTGTGGCCGGATTACGACAACGGGTGTCATTAGCCGTATCTGTGTTCTCCCCGGTTACCGAGGGCAAGGCGTTGGTGCCTTAGTGTTAAAGAATCTCGTTAAACTAGCAAGAGGTAATGATTTAGAAACCATTACTCTTTCTGCCAAATTAGAAACCCTTGAATTTTACACTCGTTTTGGTTTTGAACCTCAAGGTCAAGTTTTTATGAAAGCAGGCATTCCTCGTCGTCATGCAAGCTGCCACATCAACCAAGTCCGCTTTTAAAGCAACATTCTCTCCTGCTATCAATATATCTTTACAACGGCACAAAAGTTTTTTGCCGTTTTTTTGTAGCTTGATTTTTTTTCTAGTGGTATCGTTCAGAAAAAATATACCAATTACACTTATTTAACTCGTGAAAATGCGAAAAAAAATACGCGGAATTGGGTTTGGTCTATAAACTGGTTTCAGCCAAAAATAATAATAAAAGCTGCACCGAAGGAGTGTTAAATGGCGTTTTTTGAACTAGCCGATTTCGATAACCACGAACAAGTTACATTTTTTACCGATGAACAAACTGGCCTCAAGTCAATTGTTGCGATTCATGACACAACACTGGGCCCTGCTGTAGGCGGTTGCCGTATGTGGAATTATGCCTCGGATGATGAAGCGATAACCGATGTATTACGCCTTTCTCGTGGCATGACATACAAGAATGCTGTTGCAGGGCTAGCCATGGGTGGTGGTAAATCTGTTATCATTGGTGACGCCCGCCGTGACAAGACACCAGCGTTATTTCGCTCGTTCGGTCGTGCAATTCATTCGCTAGGTGGTCGTTATTATAGTGCTGAAGATGTGGGTATTAATACGCAAGATATAATGTATGCACATGAAGAAACGCCTTATATGGCGGGTCTAGAAGGTAAAAGTGGCGATCCATCTCCTTTCACTGCTCTTGGAACATTCTTAGGCATCAAAGCAGCGGTAAAACACCAATTAGGAAAAGACAGTTTGCAAGGCATTCGCGTAGCGATTCAGGGGCTTGGCCATGTTGGTTACCACCTATGCAAGCACCTTCACCAAGCTGGCGCTACACTTATTGTGACCGATTTAAATCAGCAAGCTCTCGCTAAAGTTGCAGAAGAATTCAATGCGGTTATTGTTGACCTCGATGCTATTTATCACCAAGACGTCGATGTTTATGCTCCTTGTGCATTAGGAGCCACTGTAAACGATCAAACCATAACACAATTAAAAGCAAGTATTATTGCTGGTTGTGCTAATAACCAATTAGCATTACCACGTCACGGTGATGTGTTACGTGACAAGGGAATTTTATATGCCCCTGATTATGTAATAAACGCCGGCGGCATCATCAACGTTTCTTTTGAGAATGATTATTGTGCTAAGAAATCAACGGAGAAGGTTGAACAAATTTACACAACGTTATTAAATATCTTTAAACAAGCTGATTCGCAGAATGTACAAACAGCAACTGTTGCAGACCAATTAGCTCGCTCTATTATTGATGCTAAAAAAGCAACTCGCGAGTAGGATATTTGAAACATCTCACAAAATACCATATAGTTAGATGAATTAGGAATTTGGTTTATCTGCTATATGGATGTTAGTGACGTGAGTTTACCAAACAATTTAATCCCCAACGATCTGTCTTTATTTGACTTAATTGTCACGCCAATGTGGCTATATGATGTCGAAAACTATCGTGTCTGTTGGGCTAATCAAAGTGCGTTATCCCTGTGGAATGCACGAAGTGTCAATGAACTCTGTCAGCGTGATCTCTCTCACGATATAACTAAAGCAACCGATCACCAACTCCAACAGCTAGCCAAAGAAAGTCGTCTAAAACATAGTGCAATGTGGTGGACACTTTACCCGAATAACCAACCTAAACAGGTTTATATTCGTTTTAGTAATATCTCATCAACTCTACATCGTAATTTATTACTCTGTGAGTCTGTCATCTCCAGAGAAGACACTGAACGAGACACCTCCTTTGTGGCAAAAGGGAACACCATCACTTCCTTGTTCGACCAACACGGGCAATTTCTTAGTGGAAACTTAAAATTCACTACCACCTATCAAAGTGAGGAAGTAGACTTAGCTGAATTGCTCGAAATGCCGCTTAACGAGCTTGCCGAGTTAATGCATGATACCAATGTGCTTGAGGTTGAACGTCAAGTCATCGTTAATGGGCGAATATGCTGGTTTAATTTTATTGTCAAATGGATACATTCGGACACACACTACTTAGTGACGCAAGAAGATATTACTAAGCACAAGACACGTGAAAACACTTATAAGCACTTAGCTTTTCATGATCAACTCACTGGTCTCTTAAACCGTAACGGCTTGAAGGACTTCATGGATGAATATTGTAAAGAGCAATTGGCATTTAGATTGTTTTTACTCGATTTAGATGGTTTTAAATTTATTAATAATCACCTTGGCCATGTGGCAGGCGATAAAGCTCTGCAAGTAATTAGCCAGCGACTGCTTGAAGACTTATCGCCAGATTATACAATTTGCCGTTTTGGTGGGGATGAATTTATTGTTATCACTCCAATCACTGAAACGTCACCTTCAGTCGATAAAGTCAGTAGCGAAATAGCTCAACTGGTTGCAACGCCGATAAAATGTCTCGACAGTATTCAAATTACAACCAGTATTGGAGCTGCAACCTTTCCCTATGACGCAGTCAAAGTTGAATCACTCATCATGTACGCCGATACGGCAATGCATAAAGCAAAAGAGCAAGGTTCAACGGGATATGCAAAGTTTATAGAACCCATGAGTATTGAAATTCAGCGAAAAAGTGCTATTCAACAAGGGTTAAGAAATGCCATCAACAATGACCAACTAACCCCTCTTTATCAACCTATTGTTGATATTGAGTCAGGAGAGCTCGTTGGAATGGAGGCATTATTAAGCTGGAACAGTCCAATTCTTGGTACAGTTAACCCTCACGAATTTGTGCCAGAGGCTGAGCGCTCTGGAACGATGAATGAGATTGGTCAGTGGATTTTAAAAAAGGCTTGTCAGCAGTGTGTCCAATGGCAACAACTAACCGGAAAACCACTCAAGCTATCAGTTAATGTATCGGCAACACAGCTAAACGATGAATTTAGCCAAATGCTAGGTCGCACCCTAAAAGAAACGGGGTTAGACGCAAAGTATTTAAGCTTAGAGCTTACTGAATCTATATTCATGCTTAATATTCACCAAATAGTCAAGCGATTACGAGCCATTTGCCAGCATGGTGTAAAGTTATGTATTGATGATTTTGGCACTGGTTATTCTTCACTTGCCTATATCCATGAGCTGCCAATTAATACGATTAAAATTGATCGCTCGTTCATTACCAATATTGATAAGAGCCAAATTGTCGTTGAAGCCACTATCGCGATGGCAAACAAATTAGGTTTACATGTCATCGTAGAAGGAATAGAAAGTAAACATCACCAACAAGTAATGGCTCAATACCCAGATCTGCTTGCTCAGGGTTTTTTCTATAGTCGACCAGTCACTATTCACGAATTTGTACAACTACCATTATTTACTAATTTGCTAGAAAAAACATCACATAATGACAGCGTTATCTTGTTTAGCCCCAGAAACCCCGGTTAATATTTCATTTTTGTTACATCTTGAAACGAAATCCTCATTGAACAAAAAAATTCACATGATAATCTAGATAATTAACCAGTGTTTCTAATGGAATAGAGTGATGAAAATAAAAGTAAAGCTACTTGCCCTGTCCTTAATAATTTCTTTGTCTCTTGTATTGCTATCGCTTTCTTCATATTTATCGACAAACAAAATCATTTCGCTAAAACATAGCCGTGATTTAGTATCTCAAATTCAAATTGAAGAATTAAAACTGCGTAAATACGAAAAAGACTTTCTAGCCAGAAAAGACTTAAAATATACCAAAGACTTTGACGCAAGCATGAACAGGCTAAATCAATTGCTAGCCTCACTGGAGCATGTTTTATTGGAAAATGATATCGACTCTAGAGCCGAGCTATCCAAGTTTAAAAAAATTATAGGTAGTTATGCTGTTGAGTTTGGTCAAATGTCCCAAATCATGCAAAAGATAGGTTTAGATAAAGACAGTGGTATTGTTGGCAAACTTAGAGCCGCTGCTCATCAAGCGGAGTCATACACTAAACATAATAAATCCAGTGAGCTCTCATATTACTTGCTACAGCTGCGCCGTCACGAGAAAGACTTTTTTCTTCGCCTCGATTTAAAATATGTTACAAACTTTGAACAAGTGTCAGACAACATCAGTTCAATTTTATTAACCACACCTAATCCTGAGCTGCAACAAGCAGTCACAAACTACCAACAAAGTTTTAAAGCTATTGTCGTTGCTCTTCAAGAGTTCGGACTCACACACGAACAAGGCATCTATGGTCAGCTTCGTCAATCGATTCATCAATCAGAAATCATCCTCGAGCAAGTCAGCGATGAGATCGTGACGATTATTGATAGTTACGAAACAAAAATTAAAACAACCACTGTTATCTCCACCGTTGCGATTATTATTTTTACGCTCGGCGCACTATTTTTCGTTAGTCGCGATATTAGTTTTCGTTTATCACGCATTAACCGACGCATGAAAAATATCGCCACTGGTGAAGGAGATTTAACGGTAAAACTGGACGAACGAGGTCAAGACGAATTAAGTGACATCTCGCGTTCGTTTAATGCGTTTGTTGAAAAACTACGCTTATCCTTTACTAAAGTCACTGAGGTGACAAATCAACTACAAACAGCAGCATTAGAAAGTAATCAGCTATCAAAATGCACTGAACAAAACAGTCAATCACAGCTAGATGCCATACATATCGTCGCCAGCTCAGTAGAGGAAATGGCCAGCTCAATTAGTGCTGTCAATGATGATGTTGAGCAAGTGTCTGCAAACGCGAAAAGCACACAAGATATTGCCCATACCGGGAAATATCAAACAGACTCTACAGGTGCAATCATTCACGACCTATCATCAGACATTGAACGAGCAACGGATGTTATTAAGCAACTGGAAGTTGATAGTCAAAAAATCAGTTCCATGATTGACGTTATTCGAGCGATCACGGACCAGACTAACTTGCTAGCACTTAATGCGGCCATTGAAGCAGCGCGCGCAGGAGAAGCGGGTCGTGGCTTTGCGGTTGTCGCCGATGAAGTTAGAAACTTATCGGTAAGAACGCAAGAATCAACATTAGAAATACAAGAAGTTGTTGAGAAAATTGTTTCCGGCGTTAATGACTCCGTTTTGGTCATGGAACAAAGCAGTTCGAACATGCACAAAACTACAGATGCTATCGAGCAATCGTCACGCTCATTAACCGAAATAAATAATAGTATCGACTCAATTAGTGATAAGAATGACCACATAGCAGTCGCAGCACAACAACAAAAAGAAGCAGCAATAACGATTTCACAAAGCACCAACGACATTGGCGCTTTAGCTTCAAATACAACTATAGCCGCTAAACAGGCATCAGAGATAAGTGATGAACTCGAGGTGTTATCGGAGCAGTTGGCTACTTTAGTCAATGCTTATAAAGTCTAAACCCTCTTTTCAACAGTCACCGCTGTATCGCATACATACAGCGGTGACTTCTTTAATATTAACTACTTAGTTACTATGCTACCCTATCGAAAGTATATAATTCGAGATAATATTCATGAAAAAATTTGTACCAATCCTGCTAGTGAGCTTACTTGCCGGTTGCAAAACAACGGCCCCCTTAAATGGCTACGCTATTGATAAAGAGCATAACCGTATCTTATTTGGTAAAGGTGTTGGCTTTCTAAATCAAAAGGTTGTCAGTAAGCCGCTCGTAAACGCTGACTTTGCAAGCTTTGAGTCAATAAATCACCTTGGATACGCTAAAGATAAAAACTTTGTGTATTATCATGGAAAGACTGTTGCTTTCGCCGATCCCACAACTTTTGAACACCTTGATGGCAAATACTATGCTGATAAAAACCATGTCTACCTTAACGCTAGGGTTGTGAAAGGCGCTTCACCTCAAGATATAAAACTGCTTGAGGTTAGTGATTGGTCATGGGATAACAATTATGCGCTAAGCCAAGGAAAAGTCATCATTAATCATGGGGCTAAAAACTTCACACCTTGTGCTATAGACAGTTTTAGAGTGCTTGGTGATGAACAGTTTTCAAAAGATAAACACTGTGTGTTTTATAACGGAATAAAAATCGAAGGGGCTGATGCTAAGTCATTTAGAACCAAAAGTCGCTCTTATGCTTATGATAAAAATAACGCTTACTATAAGAGTGAAAAGATTACTGGTATCAACCATAAGCAATTAAAAGTCCTAAGATTAGATTATGCTCGGGATAAGCAACACGTATTTTATCAAGGAAAGCTCATTAACAATGCAAATGTTAAGGATTTTAGAGTTATACCTTTGAACTCAGATTTTGCTAAAGATAACGTTCATGCTTATTTTAAAGGGCAAGTGATTAAAGGCGCAAAACCCAAAGAGTTAAAAGTCACATTCCTGTCAGACTTCTCTCAAAACAAAACACAGTGTTTCTTAAAAACTGAGCCCGCAGACTGTCAAACAAAAAAAACCTTAGCAACCAATCAAACGGAGCAAAATAGTTCGCCTAACACCTCTATTTTAGACGGAATAGATTTAAGCCGAGTTAATTCTCCGACCCAACGAACAGCAGCTATCGGCAAAGCGGTCGACAACATATTTAAGATAAATTCACAGCAATTATCTCACTATAACGATAAGCTTGAGGAAATATTTACTAAACGTAAAGAAGAACTTGAAGGACAATATCTAACTCCAAAAAAAGCAAGCAACATTGACCTCAGACAATTACCTTCTTCATATAATTTCTACTTGATGAGTGCAGCGACGCCTCGTAAAGTCATACACTATGAGTTTAAAGGTATTGAAGGTGAAACAGCTAAATTCGCGCTCCATAGTTCGCGTGTTTTAGGTGCTATGTTTGAGCACCGCACACTTAATGGCAAGGTGCTAAAGCGATCTGAACAAGTATTAACTACGGCTATTAATTACCACTTTTCCCCATTCGAATGTATGACTGACTTAGGCGGTTGTTCACACACAAAACAATCGGAGAAATCAACCACCTCCGTTGTTAGAACGGCTGAATTTAACATTGAATACCAAGACGGGTTATGGCTAAAAACGTCTGCTAACTATCCTGATAAGCAAGATGTATATTTATTTGATAACTATGGTTTTGTTGTTGTGCATGCCATAAAGATTAAAGGGAAACTGTCAAAATTATGGCTGCGTTTTAACGATAATCAAGAAAGTAAAAAAGACAGCTAACAAAGTGACCGAGGCTCTTGATGTATCACCACATCAAGCTGCCCTTCAATGCGTTGTTTTAGTAATGCTTCTATTTCATCGGCCACCTGATGAGCATCAACTAATGATAGGCTATCGTCTAGGGCCAAATTAAATTGAATAAATTTAGTTTGGCCTGACTTTCTTGTTCGCATAGCCATCACAGCATGTACCGCTTGATGCGACTCAATTAAAGTCGTAATCTCTTGTCGCTCTGTCTCTGCCAGCTCTTTATCCATCAGATGCTCGCTGCTCTCTACCGCGATTTGCCAAGCATTAAAAAGTAGAAACAATGCAATTAATATCGAAAAGCTCGCATCTGCACTTTGCCAGCCCATACCAGCAAGAACCATAGCAATGATGACACTGGCATTGAGCAATAAATCCCCTTGATAGTGAAGTGAATCGGCTTTAATCGCAACAGAGCCAGTCTTGCTAATGACAAGTCGTTGGATATAAAGTAAAACAAAGGTCAACGCTATCGCCAACACACTGACATAGATCGTTAAATTATTTCCACTTACGGAGAGTTCTACAGGGCGAACTAAACGCTCAACTCCATGAAACGCCAGAAGTAATGCACTGCCTGAAATAAAGGCTGCTTGAGCAAGCCCTGCTAAAGACTCGGCTTTACCATGACCAAATCGATGGTCGTCATCAGCAGGGAGTAAAGCGTAACGCAAGACAAAGAAATTAATGGAAGTGGCCGTTAAATCAAGGAGAGAGTCAGTTAATGAACCAAGCATCGCCGCAGAGCCAGAAAAGAGCCAAGCCCACGTTTTACTCAATACAATGACAGTAACGATAACCAACGCTGCGCGGCTGGCAAACTTAACCCAGAACTTATAATCTTTTTGTGTCATTAAGTTATGTTTACCTTTTACTAGCTATTCGATACACCCAAGGCTAAACTTTTCATCACCAGAATGTAACATCAGTGTCGACAGCTCGACATCATCAGAGGTTTCCCCCTGTTGAGCTAATGCTAACTCAATTAATTGATAGAATGTATTTCGCTCAATCAACGCATCTAAGCCGCGCCACAAGTTAATATAAGGGCGCTGTTCCCCTCCCCTTAATTCGAGTGAATATGGCCTAGCCAAAGGGATATCATCACCAATATTTGAATGCAATGTAATGACTTGTTGCTTGTGCTGATTAACCGAGAGACTAAAATCGACGATCAAAAATGGCGCGTCATCCACCTTAATCTTAACTTTTTCAGCTGGTGTGACTAAGAAAAAGTCCTGACCTTGTTTAATTAGCACTTTGCTAAATAGCTTAATCAACTTATCACGCTTAATCGCACTGCCTTGATGAATCCACTGTCCATTAGCTTTAATCACCAAGTCCATCTCACCACAATGTTCAGGGTGCCATTGCTCAAGAGGGTAAGCTTCACCTGATAGTTGATTTACCGCTTGTTCTAGATTAGAGATATCTATCATGGTCTGCCTACCTAGTTATATTATGGCAAAACCTGAGCAATCACTTGCACTGGATGCAATGGCTTAAACCCTGCCTGTCTATTAACTTGCGAACGACACGAGTAGCCCGTCGCTAGGACTTGCGCAGGTATATGCTTATCAACTTTAGGTTGCCAGCTCATTTCATATAGTTTAGCCGAGTTATCTAAGTTTTGTTTTTCATGTCCATATGTACCCGCCATACCACAACAACCAACCTCTTGAGTCTCTAGCTTTAAACCAAGTTCAGAGAAGATTCTTTTCCAATCATTATGTGTTGAAGCAACAGCAGTTTTTTCACTACAGTGTGCAAATAATTGATAATCTTGTGTCGACTGAGTTGCTTTCACATCAAGGTTCGCTAATTGTGGCACCAACCACTCTTGGAACAATTGAACATTAAACTCACCACGTTTATCACCTAGCACTTGCTGATATTCATCGCGATAACAAAGCACTAATGATGGATCAACGCCCACTAGTGGAATATCAAGTGCGGCTAGTTGATTAAAGAAATCACTCGCATCTTGCGCCATTTTGGCAAACTTAGTTAAGAAGCCTTTAACATGGGCTGGCTTACCGTTTGGTTTAAACGGTAATAACACTGGCTCAAAGCCTAATTTTTTAATCGATAATAATAAACTTTCAACCACCGCCGCATCGTAGAAGCTGGTAAAGGGATCTTGAACAACCAAAACATACTGCTCACGCTGTTCGGTCGATAGATTCCGTAAATAGTCCAAATCAAAACGTAACACACCACTTAATTTCGGCAGCGTTTCAACGCGTTCTTTAAGTGTGGGAGCAGAAAGCTCAGGGTTATCAACCATACCTACGGTCGCTTTTATAAGCGCTTTACTTACCGGGTTATTAATGATTAAGTTTGCCAACTTAGGTGCTTTAGCCATCAATTGCGACGACAACTCAACATTAGCCACCACATGGTCACTGACTGGGCGTAAATAACGTTGATGATATAGATTAATAAAACGGCTTCTAAAGCCCGGTACATCAACCTTGATTGGACATTGACTGGCACACGCTTTACACGCTAAACAACCTTTCATGGCATCCATCACTTCATGAGAAAAGTCATACTCCCCTTGTGATTTTTTCCATGAATTTTTAACACGTTCGAGTAAGCTTGCCGAGCAATCGTTTTGTTCAAGTGCTACAGGGTCAACGCCTTGGTTACTCAATAGGCGTAACCACTCTCGAACCATAGTCGCTCGACCTTTAGGTGAGTGGCGGCGATCGCGAGTCACTTTACTCGATGGACACATTGGTGAGTCGACATCAAAGTTAAAACATTGGCCGTTACCATTACAACTCATTGCAGGCATAAAACTCGTGCGAACATCGATTGGGATTTGACGGTCAAAAGCACCGCGCTTTGTATCAGCAACTCGAACTAACGTTGCGTCACTATCGATTGGTGTACATATTTTACCAGGGTTTAGGCGGTTATCAGGATCAAACAAGCCTTTAATCACACGTAGTTGTTTAAAGAGTTCTGGGCCAAAGAACTCCGGGCCGTATTCACTTCGGTAACCTTTACCATGTTCCCCCCACATTAAACCGCCATACTTTGCAGTCAATGCCACGACTTGATCGGAGATTTGAGTAAGCTTTAGCTCTTGCTTCTCATCACACATATCCATCGCAGGTCTCACATGCAACACACCCGCATCGACATGACCAAACATGCCATAGTGCAGATTATGGGAATCTAATAATGCTCTGAATTCGACGATAAAGTCCGCTAATTTTTCCGGAGGCACTGCAGTATCTTCAGCAAACGCTAACGGCTTAGTAAATCCTTTAGTCGCCCCCAATAAACCCACCGCTTTTTTACGCATGGTGTAAATACGATTGATTTGGCCGAGTTCACTACAGATTTGATAACCTAAAATCCCGCCATTGCCTTGCTCGATATCCTGTTCCAGGCGTTGAGTCAGCGCTTCTATACGTTGTTGCTGTTCGTTAGCATCATTACTTGCATATTCAACCATATTTAACCCGTCCGTGATTTGATCTTCTCGCTCAGGGATTAAATCACTCACGGTAGTCCAGACAATATCTTGCTTGGCCAAACCTAATACTTTGCTATCTACTGTCTCAACCGAAGTCGCATTTGCTTTAACTAAATGTGGTGCATCACGTAACGCCGAGTCAAAACTGTCGTAGATGATATTAATTAGGGTCCGTAATTTAGGAATGGGCGTTAGGTTTAATTTTGCTTCAGTAATAAAAGCTAATGACCCCTCAGAGCCCGTTAAAATACGGCTAAGGTTAAACTCACTCAGAGAGTCATCAAATACATGCTCTAAGTCATAACCTGTTAAAAAGCGATTAAGGCGTGGAAACTTTTTAACAATCAATTCACGATTATCTCGACAGATACCAGCAACAGCACTAACAATATCTTTTGTGCGTCCCTGTTCATCAGCACCAATGTGGTTATGGCTCTCAGTTTTAGTATCTAAAAGCTCACCTGTAACTAATACCGAGGTTAACTCAAGAACGTGATCGGAAGTTTTACCGTAGACTAATGAACCCTGACCCGAGGCGTCTGTATTAATCATCCCGCCTAATGTCGCACGATTAGAGGTTGAACAATCAGGTGAGAAGAAATAGCCATAAGGCTTTAGGAACTGGTTGAGTTGATCTTTAATCACCCCAGTTTGCACACGAACCCAGCCTTCCTGTTCATTAATTTCAAGAATATTGTTCATGTGGCGTGATAGATCGACAATCACGCCATTATTCAGTGACTGACCATTAGTGCCAGTGCCACCACCACGAGCACTAAAAGTGATCGATTTAAATTCATCTTGATTAGCAATCTTTGTTAAGACTAATAAATCAGCAGTTGATTTAGGGAAAACCACCCCTTGTGGTAAGTTTTGATAAATTGAGTTATCCGTGGACACAGCAAGTCGCGCACCGTAATCCTGCTCGACATCTCCGGCGAAAGATGATTGCTCAACTTGAGTAAGAAATTTAAGGTAAGTTTCTGGAATTAACTGGTCATAACTAAGCTTGGGTAACATACTAATAACTTTTCAAAACATCGTGAAATCAAGGCTAGTGAATATAACACGATGTTAACAAGCTTGCAGTAGCCAAACGTGGTATTAGTCTAATTCAACACGGGCCGATTACTCCAAGTGTAAAGGTTGATCAAGCCGTATACTTAAGCGTCGTAACACTCGTTTTATATCGGTAATACTGGTCGTGTAAGAAAAGCGAATGAACTGATTCGACTGATTCGTACCAAAATCAATCCCAGGTGTCACCACAATGCCATCGTCTTCCAATAGCTGCCAACAAAACGTATAGCTGTCATCAGTAAAACGTGAAGCATTGACATACAAATAAAATGCACCTTGTGGCTGTGCTTCAATTTTAAAACCTAATTCCTCAAGGCCTGCAACTAACAGATCCCGGCGAGCTTTAAACTCCCAGCGTCTACGTTCTAACTCAAGTAATGTTTGGGGATGAAATGCCGCCAATGCGGCATGCTGGGCAATGGTCGATGGCGAAATAAAGAGGTTTTGAGCCAATCGTTCAAGGGATGATACTGCCCCTTTAGGAGCAACAACCCAGCCTAAACGCCAACCCGTCATCCCGAAGTATTTTGAAAAGCTATTAATTACAAAGGCATCATCATCAACTTCTAGCACACTATGGGCATCCTCCTCATACGTTAGACCATGATAGAGTTCATCAACAACAAGATAACCTTGCTTTGCTCGAACACTTGCACTTAACGAGCTGAGTTGTTCTTTCGTTAACATAGTCCCTGTGGGATTTGCAGGTGAGGCGATTAATACGCCAGCAGTGTCTTTGTCCCAGGCCAGATCAATATGTTTAGCTGTTAATTGAAAGTTATCTTCTTTAGAGACGGCAATATTTTTCGCTTTTGCTTCAATCACTCGCAAAAATTGTTTATTACAAGGATAGCCAGGGTCGGCGAGTAAGAAGTTATCGTTTGCGTCAGTCAATAAGGAAAATACCATTAACAGCCCTGCTGACGCACCACTGGTTATCACGATACGTTCTGGCGCGATGGTGAGCTGATAGCGCTGCAGGTAAAAATGAGCAATTGCTTGTTGTAGCGCAGGAATACCAGTCGATGGGGTATATTTAGTTTCACCGGCAACAATGGCATCAATACCCGCCTTGGCAACTAACGGCGGCGTCGAAAAATCAGGCTCCCCCGCCCCCATAGAAATAATATCTCGCCCTTGCTCCTTTAACTCATTAGCTCTAGACAATAAGTCCATCACTTTGAAGGACTCAATCTGTTGTGCCCGTTCACTCCAGTTACTCATTCTACTGGCCTACATTTCAATAAATATTAGTTATGCTCAATATTTACTATAAATTGCCAGATTAACCCATTGGTTTTTAGTCGCTATTGACTCATAATATGGCTATGTTTTGATAAAGAGAAATAATTATGCGTTTAATATTAGCTTTACTATTGCCTTGGCTACAGTTTTTCACTATCGGTCGCCCAATGGCAGGTGTGGTGTGTTTGATTTTACAAATTACTTTGATCGGTTGGATTCCGGCAGCAATTTGGTCGGTTTATGCATTAAGTCAATACAAAACAGACCAAAAGATATCTCAAGCGATGAATGATAAGTAACGAAAATTCGTTAACTACATTTTGAACTCGTCGAACCGGTACATTGAAAATGTGTACCGGTTTTTTAAACTTTGATAAACAAGCCTTTCTACGCTTGGCATGCTTTTGTGCCAAGATAGCGATAGTGAAAAACCTTCAAGCCTTTATTACTATCGATTTCAGCAAAAACTTCTGGATTCCTAACTTGAGCAATTAGTTGACAATCAGGTGCATATTCCCCCATTTGCTGTTCAATGAAGTCCTTGCCTAACTCTGGTGAATTTAAGCAAACCAGTATATCCGCTTGCTCAGAAGCTAACTCTGGGATTTTCCGTAATAAACGCTGATAATCTTTAGCGGCAACAAAACTCCCCACTTGATTACTCGGCGGGTCGATAACAATCGTTTGATAAGGGCCGTAACGTTTCAATTTCCCCCATGATTTAAAAATATCGTGGCGGAAAAACTTCACCTTATCCAGAGCGATTTCATTATTCTTATGGTTGATTTTACCAAGTTTTAATGCGCCGTGGCTCATGTCGATATTAATGACAGACTCTGCACCACCAGCCATCGCAGCTAGAGAAAATGAACAGCTATAACTGAACAAGTTTAAAACATTTCGTCCTGAAGCATGCTCTCTTACCCACTGACGACCATTAGCCATATCCAAAAACAAACCGTTGTTTTGTCCATCAAGTAATTTCACTTGATAAGTTAACCCTTGCTCTTGAACTAAATGAGGTTGGGGTAATTCGCCCCGTACCAATTCAACGGGCGCACCGTGAATATAACGTCGCTGAATCAATAGCGGACCAACAAAGTCAGGGTAAGCATGACCAATTGTAGCAAGTAACTCTTGCTCAAACTCACTACTATGTTCAGAAAAAAGAGTAATGAATATTGCAGGGGAAAACCAATCAATGGTGACCTGCTCAAAATTTGGGTAACACTTTCCGCGACCATGGAATAGACGTTTACTGTCAGAACCTAACTCGGTTTGTTGTAAAATAGATAACAATAGTTGCATTAATTAAACGCCGAAAGAAAAAAGGGCGTTGATTATAGCGAACATCAACGCCCTTCTCTATCTATCAGCAAAAATTCTCTTGGTGAACTCGACAATAATTATTAGCGTTCAGGAGGTTGCTCTAGTCGATTGTTATTCATGCCAACAGGAGGAACAACATTACTAGGGTCAATACCAGGTTCCAGTTTTTCAATATCTCCTGCTAATAACAATGCTAACCAACGTGAAGAGCTGTTAGACTCAAGAGCTATCTTGACAATCATTGTTAGTGGTACTGACAGCAACATACCGACAGTGCCTAATAACCAGCCCCAAAATATCAGTGATAAGAAAATAACCAGAGTAGACAAACCTAACCCTTTGCCTAAGAACCTGGGTTCGACCGCATTACCCATGATTAGATTAACTGTGACATACAAGCCAACAACACCGCCCGCCCACGCAGGCCCAAGCTGAACTAAAGCGAGTAAAACAGCAGGAAGCGCAGCAATGATCGAACCGATATTAGGAATATAGTTAAGCAAAAATGCTAACACACCCCATAGCACCCAATAATCCAGACCAATAAGCCAGAGGGCTAAACTTATCACTACGCCCGTAGCAATACTAACCATTGTTTTGATGGCGATATACTGGTTTACTGAACTTAGAAATTGATCAATTTGTGCCATTCGCATGTCAGGATCATCAAGCGCAAAGTGTAATTTACGAGAAAAAGTGTCCGCTTCAGCTAGAATAAAAATAACGGTTAACAAAATTAAGAAGAAGTTAGCCATAACCCCACCAAAACCGCCGACAATCGTAGTTGCAACCCCCATGGCTGCACCTGGATCAAAATATTCAATCACTTGATTAACAGAGATCGGCAAGTTGTATTGTGCTAACTGCTGCGCAATACCACTAAATTGTGCTCCCAGCTGTTGCTGATAAAGTGGTAATTGGCTGCTGAAATCATTAACAGCCTTACCGACTAGATTAGTTAACCACATACCTGCTAGGACAACAATTACAATGATTGATGTTATAGCAACGCCTTTAGGTACATTGCGTTTAACCAACGCAGATAAAATTGGATTACAAATAATTGCAATAAATACGGATAAACAAAAAGGCACTAATACAACACTGGCTGCCTTTATTCCTGCCAGTACAATTACAATTGCAGCTAACAATACCATCGTTTTGAAGGTAGAACTCATGGGGGCACTTTTCACAATAAAACCACACTAGTAAGAAATTATCTGTAATTTAACCAGTTATGGTTGCAATAACAACAACAAACAGCGTTAATAGAATCAATAACACACAAAAGGAAGCCCCATGAGTAGTGAATTAGCTATTATTCGAATAAAAAATTTACGTTTACGCACATTCATTGGCATTAACGATGATGAAATAGCCAACCGCCAAGATGTCATTATCAATGTTGTCATCCATTATCCTGCTGACAAAGCGCAACAAAGTGACAATATGGACGATGCTCTCAATTACCGCACTATTACAAAGAAAATAATTGCTCTTGTTGAAAACAACCGTTTTGGCTTACTTGAAAAGATGACTCATGACGTACTCGCGATTGCCAGTGAACACGATTGGGTAACCTATGCTGAGGTCGAAATAGATAAACCTCATGCACTTAGGTTCGCAGACTCTGTCTCTTTGCAACTAAGCTATAAGGCTTAGCATCTAAGGAACCAACACGATGGGCACACCGACACGGTGTGCCAATTTATTCGCAACACTGCCAAGTAGAATATCGACAAAGCGAGAGCGGCCTCGACGCCCCACAAAAAGCATTGTGGCATGCTCTTGTTTTATTTGTTCATGAAGTACATCCACAGGCTCCCCCCAAATCAGATCAGTACTAACCGATACTTTACCAGCTTGGTACTTATCTACCAAAGGCTGCAAAACATCCTCAAAAATACGTTTCTCTTCTGTTTTGGCATCAATAGGTGGAGGAACAACGCCTTCAGCAACGATCGGCTGTAATGAGGACCAGTCAAGGACATACAATATTTTTACTTGAGCGCCTGTGTCACCAGCAAGACGTACCGCCTTTTCAACTGCTCGCTCACTCCATTGACTGCCATCAACGCCAACTATATATTTTCCGGAACTCATCTTGCACCTCTCAATTTTGCCCCTGATTACACCGCCTTCGAGGACCATCAATTAATAATATAACTAAAGTGTAGTCGATTCTTAGTTGAGTTAGCAGGGAGTAAGTAGTGAATCACTCCAACTTTGTTCTATATCAAAATCCGTTCTAAATATTGCCAGCATTAGACATCGTCAGCCATGACTTGATTTCGTCCGTGATCTTTTGCGCGATACAAGGCTATATCGGCTCGGTTAAATAACGTTAAGAACTCCGTATCAGTTGTTGTTCGTTGCGCGACACCAAAGCTTGAAGTGACTTGAATCTTTCTATCATCAAAGTTTATGGTTTTCCTTTCAATTTCTTCTCTGATACGTTCTGCAACTTCGATGGCTTGTTGCCGTTCCGTTTGCGGTAATACAATCAGAAACTCCTCTCCACCGATCCGAGCGATACTATCTTGGCTCCTAACTATTTCTGATGCCAATTTAGCGAGTTCGACAAGCACATCATCCCCTGCTGTATGGCCAAAGCTGTCATTCACTTTTTTAAAGTAATCAATGTCAAACACAATAATAGCTAGCGATGTTTGTTCAATGATTGACTGTTTAAAAGCGATATTAGCGTAATTAAAGATATAACGACGATTTGCTAACCTAGTTAAAGGGTCTGAGTTGGCTAATCTGTTAAGTGTTTTGCTGGTTAACACTTGACGGTAAAAGAAGTACCCCAAGAGCACGATTGCAATCAATGCTGAAATAATTAATAAAAACTGTAGTTGGTTCTTTGTCTTAATATTATCAAGTTCAACTTGGTTTAAATGTTCTTGTTGCTTTAAGAATTTCGCTTTCAATTCAGCTTGCTCAGTATCAAACATGACCTTATATTTTGAACGAGCCTCTTCTCGATTTTCATTATTATACCTTGCAGCTAATTTTCTAGCCTTGCTCTGATTTTGGTAAGCCTGTTCATAATTATTGGTAAGCACAAACAAGTCGGCGTTGGTATCGTAATAAGCCACCATAGAGCTCAAAATATCATCGACTTTAAAGGTTTTGTAATACTTTAGAGAATTGGCTAATGCCTCTTTCGCTAGTATTGGCTTGTCAAAATGTATATACAATTGAGCCTCTGTTAAATGGTGAGTCCCTTTTGTAAATACATCATCAACTTCAATAAGTAGCGGCCGTGCTAGTTCAAAATGCGAGAAAGCCTTATCTAATTGTTTTAACTCTTTGTATGTAATTGACAAGTTAAAATAGGCCAAGTATGTTTGCGCTTTAGAATTAAAAGTTTTTGAGATTGCTAATACCCGTTCAAAGGCAATGATTGCTTGCTGGTACTTCTTTTGTTCCAGATACACTAAACCAAGCAGATCTTGTACCCGCATCTCATCAAATGTCATTTTATGGTCACTAAATGTTTTTATCGCCTCTTTATAAAGCTCCACAGCTCTGTCTCTATCTTTTAAATAAGCATGGGCACGTGCCATCTGATATTTTAGATAAGCCATTTCTATCTCATCACCTACTTCTTGAATAAGATAAAACGCTTTTTGGTAAAAAGTTAATGCCTCAATATCGTCATGATTTGATAAATGAATATTTGCTAACGCGGTATAAGCATAGGCGAGATAGTTACTTTCATTAAGCGTTTTTGCAATAGTGATTGCTTGCTCTATCTTGAGCATTGCCGCGGCAACCTCGGCTTTACCTTCAAGTAAACTAGCATGTGTCAGTAAGACATCAACGCCGAGTTGACTATCAAAGCTAGGTAGCAATAAGTAGAGACGATTAATTAGCGCTAAAGACTCTTCGCTTTTACCAATATACAAAAGATAGCTTGCCTTACGCGAACTTATTTCTGCCTGCTGCATTTGGCTTAATGCTTGAGTATTGTCTTGCTCAAACTGTTTTATATAAGTGAGAGCGGACTCAGGGTTTAAATCATTCAATTTATCCGCTTTTGATAAAACCTTTTGGAACCAGGTAGGATATTTTTCGCTAGCATGCACAGCAGAGAAACAAACACAGCTGCAGAGAAGCAAAAGTACAATATATCGCTTAATCATGACGTGACTTCTCAACATTAAAACGTCCCAAGTAATTAAAACTTAATTATAAAACAAGTTGTAGCTGCTAAGAATAGTTTATTATCTATTTATAATAGTGTTTTTTTTCGTTGTGAATTAGGAAGTAGTCTTCAGGTATAATATTGTCAGTATGAGTGTTTTGAAAATTTCGGTGTTTTAGTTAAGTAATCACTAAGCACTTTTACTGCTCTAGGATATCCCCTTTCTCACTCTATAAAAAATTGTAAAACTCTAGGGGGATTACTAGTATCTCGTCCATTACAATAGCTACTTTCCGGTAATACGAACGGCTAAAGGAGCACAACAAGTTGTTGATATGGGGCGTTCGCAAACGATACCATCGCAGTCGGCATTTCAAGCTGTCCTAATGGTAGGATCAATTAAACATTCTCGAATAAAATCTGGCGAGAGTAATGTAATTATCTAGCAAACTCTTCAGTGATAGAACTGTCCAAAGCGCCAAAACTTGGCTTAGCTTGATAAAAAATCAGTAGTCAACATAGTCTACTGATTTTTCATGATCACCTTCCGTCGACAACCATTTACTTAGCTGTTGATCATTCGACCGAAGGCAATCTTTTCCGTGAAAACGCTTATCACCTAATAAGGAAAACTTTTTCACCGGTCACTTCTTCGCCACCAGCAAGATTATAGCTATATGTGACTTTAATACTGTTTTCTGATGAAGATGTGTGATCATTTAAACGAATAGAATGAATATACTCTAGATAGCTCTTCGCATAGTTTTCAGCCGTACCTGAGTAAACATGAAAATACTGATTCTGTTCACTACGATCAACAAATATATTTTCGGCACTCGAAGACGCTAAAGTAATCGCTTTCTCTAAACCATAAGGTGAACCGTCATGCACAGGGGTATAGGATTCTGACTGAGCGCTCTTAACACCATTACGAGTCGACTCGGTTATCGTCATTGTTAAATTATAAAGCGAATCAATTGATTTCGGAAATACAAATCTGATAGGGTTTTCACCATGAGAAAAGCCCATCTCACCAGCAGTATTTGTAGCGTGCGTTAGTTGGCCGTTGGTTGAGTAATTAAAATTATCGACAAAGACATCATCAATAGAAAACACTGCCTGCGATGGCGCTTTTAAAGAAAAATCATCTTGAGCAAGATCCTTTCGAACATTAAAGATAGCGTCATTGATGTAACCGAGCGATAATTTATATTCTTCACCAGCAATCATTGGGGCACTTGGTGTTACTGTAAGGAAGGTATCATTGAGCCCTAAGTTGCTCGTTGCTTCAACTTCGACTTCATTAAAACTTACTCTCGTCGTTCCATTTGGAGTACTATCATCGGCAACAGCGTTTCCTGGAATAATAGAAAGTTTATCGACCTGCGAAAGTAACACTGAATCAGATAAAAGCTCAATTGGCGATGAATAAAATAATTTAAAACTATCAGTCAAATAGTTTAATCGTTCTGTTTTAGCGACGACTGAAAGCGTTGAAATATTAAAATTTATTTCTGGTTTTATGACTATGTCAACCACACCATCTTTTTCATAAACATCATACGAGTTATGATAGTTTGAGTACACTCTATAAAAGCCATCATCCTGAAGGTCTAGGCTTGTTCGCAAACTTTTATAGTTGATTCCATTGGCAATAAAAGCTGGTAAGGTAATAGAAAAGTAATTACTCGATTTTGCAACTGCTACATATTGCTGTGTGTCTGTATCAAAGACAAAATTTTCCCTTGCACTATTTGTACTGTCAGTAGTATTTACAAAAAAATCGAGGTCATTAAGAGATTCTAAGTCATCATTAAGTACACTTACTCTTATCTCAAGCTCACGCAAGCCAGCTTTTTCATTCGTGTAAATAGTCTGTTCTTTGTCTAAGTTTACACTGTCAAAGCGTACTTTATTACGCCCCGGGTAATACGGGTCCATTGGGTTAGCCAATGCATGATCTGCAATCCCATCTTTATCCAAGTCAAGATTGAACTCTAGTACTAAACCAAACCCTTTTGCAGCGAGAATGGTATATAAGCCAGTATCGGGGTTGACAGTCGCTTCTTGTTTGTATGAATTTAACTCTGCAAATAAGCTATGGGCGTCAGCGTTAACTGAGATATCAGCACTTACCGTTGCATTGGTTAACAACTCCCCTGACTGTTCATCTGCAACCTTAAATGTAAACTCTTCAGCTTCGTATAACTCAATTTGACCTAATGCTTGCTGAAAACTCTGATTAGCCCCTGCATTTAATGTGCGGCCGTAGTATGCCCGTTCCAGGTAATTACTTTCACCTGTAATAACGACAACAAACTCTGTGTAAGGTGGCAATTGGGGGACCGTGAAATGACCATCTGTCGTCGTGACTTCCGGATACCATGTCGACCCAGCCTTAACCTTAATTGTTGCAGCCATACCGTCTGCACTTCCAGCGGTGACAATTTGGCCATACAGCGACACTAAACCTTGCTCTGCTTTTTGTTGGTTTTGCAAGATTTCGTTTTGTGCTCGTAGCTCTTCAACTAGAGCATCATTACTATTGTCTTCAACTTCAAGACAAGCCGTTAATGCTAAACACGTGGTAACTGCAACAGCAACTTTGGTAAACTTAAACATCGATAAATTCCTTTTATATTATTATCGTTAATCAAAATCCAGCGCGATAATAGTATAAAAAGAGTAAAGGGTCTAATTTATTTCTCTTTTTAATTAGTAAGTTAAAAAATATAATCGCCCTTTCTCACATTGTAAGTGTATTAAATCGAGCGATTAAAGTCGGGGCTAATGCTAAGGAAACACTAATTAACTAAACATTTTCGTTTCAATGCCCATTTGTTGTTGAACTATTTCAAGCTCAAGAATCCGGTCTGCATAAGCTGACAGTTTTGGCCATTGATTCACATCTATATCAAAGTCTGCGTGGAACAAGTTTATTAAATTGGCTGCAACAGCTAGATCTGCAATGCTAAATAGCTCATCAATCACCCAGCTAGTAGTCAGCTGAGATTCAATATAGTTGAGTGCTTGCGGAATAACTTTTTCAATCAATTCTTTTACTCGCTCAGGGTCGGTTTGGTGCTCAAAGAATTTAGGACCAATAACACGCTGATAATAAAGAGCGGCGGTTGCTTCCATCATTTTAGTGTCAGCATACTCTTCTATCCATAATGCTTTAGCGAGTTGGTTTGCATTGTCGGGATAGAGTTTATGGTCTGTAGTTGTCTTTTCTAAGTACGCGATGATAACGGATGAATCACAAAATGAAAAACCATCATCGGTTCGATACCCAGGTACCTTGCCAAACGGGCTAGCTTGACGAAACTCTTCATCCTCACTACCGGGCATCGTGACTTTTAATTCATAATTCACCTGTTTAAAGGCGTGAGCCAACATCACTTTTCGAACATATGGTGATGCTGGAACACCGTAAATAATCGCCATAGTAATCTCCTTGATAAAGTAATAACAATAGATCGTCCGTTGTTAATACAATCCAAGCTAAACCAGCCTTCAACTTTTGTCTAGTCTTAAATTGCTGTAAAAACACCCAATCAGATTTAACCTAACATTGAACAACTATACAAACTTATCTAACAAGTCATTATTTTATCTATAAAAGAGATGCCCGAACTTTGTTAAAAGCTTTATTCCAATATCGTTTAACACTAGACAATAGGTTATATGCTGGTTAGGATCGGTGGGCTATTCCAATATCGCTAAAAGTCTATTAATCAAAAGTGGGATTAGCGCTATTGGAATAAAAATAATTTGGAGTAAGAGATTACATGAATAACAAAATTAAACACGTTAAGCATGCCTTAGCTGTGGCGGTTGGTTTGTTGAGCTTTTCTGCATCAGCAACTAACATTTTAACTGCTGAAGAAGTTGCAACGATTCAACAAGTGAGCAGCGCTCAAGTTAGCCCAGATGGCGAAAGTGTTGCATTTGTTCGCTCTGTGCCGCGTAAATTATACCTTGATAAAGATGGGTTAAACTGGGGCGAATTACATTTAGTCGATGATAAAGGTGTTGAGCGCCCTTACATTACAGGTGAAGTAAACGTTCGAAAAGTGCAGTGGTCAGCTGACAGCTCACTTATTTATTTCCTAGCAAAAATGAAAGGCGATAAATTCACTTCGCTTTATCAAATCCCTTTTAATGGCGGCCAAGCGAGTAAAGTTATCTCTCTTAAAGGTACTAGCATCTCAAGCTACGCATTAAGTGAAGATAACAAGAAAATTGCTATTTTAGCGAAGCCAGCTAAAGATAAATCTATCAAAGAATTAAAGAAACTTGGTTTTAAAGCTGAAGTTTATGAAGAAGATTTAACTAATCAACAATTATACGTTGTTGATTTAAAAGCAGCTGACAAGCCACTAACACCAGAAGCTTGGAACATTGACACATACGTTTCTGACGTTCAATGGTCACCTAAAGGCAACAGCTTATTAGTTAAAACACAACCAACAGCGCTCATTGATGACAAATACATGAAGTCACAATGGCATATTGTTGATGCATCTAGCCAAGAGAAATTAACATCGTTTGTTACTGAAGGTAAATTAGGTGCAGCTGAGTTTTCTCACGATGGTCGTTACGTAGCTATTCACGGTGCTGAAGACAAGCACGACCCTGCCACAGGTCGTCTATTTTTAGGTGATACAAAGACCGGCGAAGTGACTGATTGGTTACCGAACCACTTAGGTCATGTTGCTGATTTTGAATGGGCCAATGACGAAAACAAATTGTACTTAGTGACTAACGTTAACGCTCAGTCAATTGTTGCAACGATCAAGCCTGGTAAAAAGAAATTCAAAGAAGTCGTACGTGCGGGTAAATTCATCGCAAGTAACTTAAGTATTTCTGATTCAGATAAAACTATTGCAATTAAAGCACATACTTCACAGCATCCAACTGAAGTTTATATGCTTCGCGGTCGTAGCCACAAACAAACACGTTTAACTGACTCTAACGAATGGTTAAATGATGAAGTACTGGCTAAGCAAGAAGAAATTACGCTTAAAGCACGTGATGGCGTCGAGATCGGTGGTGTATTAGTTTACCCAATCGATTACAAAAAAGGTCAACGCTACCCACTGATTATGTCAGTGCATGGTGGTCCTGAAAGCCATGACAAAGACGGTTGGGTAACAAACTACTCTCGTCCGGGTCAAATGGCTGCGACACAAGGTTACGCTGTATTCTATCCAAACTACCGTGGTAGTACCGGTAAAGGCGTAGACTACTCTAAGCTTGGTCAAAACGATTACGCTGGTAAAGAATTCGACGATCTAGTTGATTTTAAAGAGCACCTTGTTGACATGGGCTTAGTTGATACTAAGCGTGTTGGTATTACTGGTGGTTCTTACGGTGGTTATGCATCGGCTTGGGCTGCAACTAAACTTACTAAGCACTTTGCAACAAGTGTAATGTTTGTTGGTGTAACTAACCAATTATCAAAATTCGGTACTACGGATATTTCAAACGAAATGCATCTAGTACACGCTCGTTCTTACCCTTGGGATAAATGGCAATGGTACCTAGAACGCAGCCCTATCTACTGGGCTGGTCAGTCAGAGACACCGCTATTAATTATGCACGGTAAAGACGACCCACGTGTTCACCCTGCACAATCAATGGAGCTATACCGCTACATGAAAGTGCAAGGTAAAGATGTACGTCTAGTTTACTACCCAGGCGAAGGCCATGGTAACAAGCGTGTAGCAGCAAAATACGATTACACTATCCGTATGATGCGCTGGATGGATCATTACCTGAAAAATGGTGGTAAAGAAATGCCAACATTTGAAATTGACCATAAAGGTAATTTAGAAGCAGCTAAAAAAGACAAGTAATTCTTTTTTACGTCGACAAGCCCTTATCACCTTGGTGATAAGGGCTTTTTTATACGCTAATATCTCAATCTTTGTCAGTCCGGCAGGCTTTTAGCCAGGATTTCACTTTACTGCTAACACTCCCCCAAACCAAACAACGAGATCCTGAATAAAACACTTTCAGGATGACGATAAAGAAATGCCTCCTCCTCATTAACACACTTTATGGACACGATGAGATGATAGGTGTGATGCTCCCCTCTGCAACCTCGATCACGCTATTTATCAGTAGACTATCGCCTAAAGACAAGCCTACATATAACCCTGCCCACTATTTTTTTGTCGGTTATTTATTCATGTGCCTGTTATTTTCAGCGGCTATCACTTTGTGTCAGTGGGGGTTGCATCATGCTGCACTGTTATTTGCGATGATGGTCAATAATAACCAATATTTTACCGGGGCTTTACTGATGGGCGCAGGGTTATAGCAATGGTCATCGCTATTTGTCACTGGCGTGATGAGCATAACAGCCATCATCATTCTAACCTTCTGGGTTATATTAGAAAAAACGCTGCCATGGGCAGCGTTTAGTAAGGTGACAGGCGCTATTTTATTCGCGTTCGGGCTAGCTTATCTTATTTAGCCCCTTACATCTCTCCAACAATTTGTTTCAGCGCTAGAACATGGCCACGAAAGGCGCTGCGGCCTAATGTTGATAGCTGTAACCATGTATACACTCGACCATTTTGTTGACGCTTTTCGACAATGACATAACCTACTTCCTCCAGTTGCTTTATCTGCTTAGATAAGACGGAGTCACTCACTTCAAGGTGATCTTTAACCGCTTTAAATTCCATCGCAGAAGTTGCTTCTAGCAGCGCACAAACTTTTAAACGGTTTGGTGCATGGATTAATGGATCAAATCCTTCGCTCATTCGCCCTCTCCTTGCTTCTCAACCCAACGGCCTGTTGGATGATAATACATTATATACAATAAAAACACGGCATTAATCAGTGCGGCAACGTAGCTTGGCCACTCAATGCCTTGTTTAAATAAAAGCTGTGAGCCGATCATCATGATAATCACAAACACCGCTTGCAACGCGCCAAAAATTCGGTCCGCTGTCGTTTTTGGACAAAGTTGCATGGCCACGCCATGTTTTCGTAAAGACTTGACCCATAAAAATAAAGTCACCACTAAACCGATTGCTGAGCTAAACATCAGTAATCGCCAGCCATCGCTTGCCATGCCTAATGAAATCGCCAATGTTTCTAATCCGATTAAAAATGCCGCCACTAGCGCAAGGCCAATCGGAGGACGACAAGTCTTGATTAAATTGCTATTTGTTTTTTCTAATGCGGCGAGTGCTGACTTTGCTTCCGCTGCTGAAATTGATTTATCTGGTATGGTCATTTTTTTCGCTTCCTTAGTTTCCATGTTGGAAACTAATGTAATACAGACTTTCCAACATGGCAAGTTACTATTTTCCATAACGGAAAGTCTAGACCAGTAGCGAGTTATTACTACAATTTTAAAAAAAGCGATTACACTAAACTAGTAAGCTTTTTATTTAGCGGTGAAAGTTTTTATCGCTTAATCGGTCTATATGATAGAACCTAACAAAAGGAATACCTCAATGAGCTCACAATTAAAGACAAAAATTGGTGGTGCGACCCTTGCTATGGCTGCAGCGACCCTAATGGGCTGCCAAGCCACTACAGAAACAACTGCAAATAACGCCGCCTCGAAAGCAGCTAGTAGTACAGTCGAACTCGTACATTGCTACGGTGTAAACACCTGTAAAGGGCATAACGACTGTAAAACGGCAAGTAATGGTTGCAAAGGTATGGCAAGCTGTAAAGGTCACGGTTTCGTCGCTATGCCAAGTCAAGCCTGTATGGACGTCGGTGGCAACATTAAAGATAACTGGATAGGAAAAACAACCAAAGTCGATTTAGTACATTGTTACGGCGTTAATATCTGTAAAGGCCATAATGATTGCAAAACAGCAACCAACGCATGTAAAGGCATGGCATCATGTCAAGGGCTAGGTTTTGTCGCAACAACCGCCGCTTCATGTAAGGATATTGGTGGTAATACTGACGCCTAGTACATTCACCACCCACATTAATGGAGTTATTAGCATAATATAAGTACTCTCGTTTTCTTATATTATGCTTATTATCGGTAACGACTATGACGCATCATGATCACTTTTTAGGTTTTGGTTTGGGCCTTCGAACACAACACTTCGAAGATGTATTATCGAGCAAGCCCAAGGTTGACTGGTTCGAAATAATCTCCGAAAATTTTATGGTTGACGGTGGTAAGCCTCGCTATTATTTAGACGCTATCGCGGAACAATACCCTATTGTGATGCATGGTGTATCAATGTCAGTAGGCAGCGTAACCCCGCTTGATCAGCAATATCTAACCAACTTAAAAAAGTTGATTAGCCATGTAAAGCCCCGTTGGATTTCCGATCATTTGTGCTTTAGCCAAGCGGGCAATGTCAATAGTCATGATCTGTTACCTATGCCTTATACCGAAGAGGCTATCGACCATATTGCAGCGCGTATACGGCAAGTTCAAGACACTCTTGGCCAACAGATGCTACTCGAAAATGTTTCCAGCTATTTAACCTATCAAAGCTCTGAATTGTCAGAATGGGATTTTTACAACGAAGTGTGCCAACGCGCCGATTGCTACATGCTGCTTGATATCAACAATATCTACGTTAGCGCACGTAATCATCAATTTAACGCTTTAGATTACCTAAATGCCATCGATAAAACTCGTGTTCGACAAATCCACCTCGCTGGCCATCAGGACTACGGCGACTATGTGATTGACACGCATGACCACCCTATCTGTGACCCAGTTTGGTCACTTTATGAAAGCGCTGTTCAACGCTTAGGGAAGGTCAGCACGATGATAGAGCGTGACGATAATATCCCTTCTCTCAATGAGTTAGTTAATGAACTTGATATGGCTAGAAAAATTGCGGCGAAACACATCCCTAGCTTAGCGCTCTCTGATAAGGAAATCATCAATGCCTGACTTAGCATTAATCCAGCAACAATTTTTAGATTACTTACAAGGAAAGAGTAATTCATTTTCTGACAACGTCATAAACCAGCCACCTGTGACAATAGATACCCGCCTTGGTATTTATAAAAATGCTTATAAAATGCGCCTTCGTGAAACAATTGATAACGATCATCCGCAACTTGGTAAATATTTAGGCGATGAACTGTATGATGCGCTTGTGGATGGTTATGTAGCCACTTACCCGTCCAAGGTTAGATCGCTGCGTCACTTTTGTCACAACATCCCTCAATATTTAGCCACACAGCGACCATTTTCATCACACCCAATATTAACTGATTTAGCAAAGTTCGAACGAACCCTTTTAGATGCATTTGACGCCGCAGATAAGCCGGTAGCCAAAATGGACGCTTTGTCGAACATTGAAATTGATCGGTGGCCTGATATAAAACTCACTTTTCATCCCAGTTGTAGATTGTTCACTCAGCTCACCAATGCTGTTGAGTCATGGCAAGCATTAAAAACTGATACAGCTCCCCCTCCAGCACAAGATTACCCGCTTGGAGTTTTCTGGTTAGTGTGGCGTAACGAGCAACGTTTGACAGAGTTCGCCAATATTGACCCTATCAGCCAAGTGTTATGGCAAAGTTTTAACGATGGCAATGACTTTAGCCATGCTTGTGAATTATTAACCGACTATTGTCATGAAGAGCAGGTTCCTGTTGAAGCACTTAAACGTCTGCAATTTTGGATTAACAATGACATGGTTAGTCACATTAGTACTGATTAATCTGTACTCTATTGATAACCCTTCCCTATTGGTAAGCTGACTCAAGATAAATGCTGTTGTTATGGCAACATTACCTTAATCACACAATCTCCCTGCGAGTTCAATGGTCAGTAACATTACCCCCCAAAAGTTAAAAAAAGCACAGCTTAAAGCCATGAGTGAACTGGGAAAAAGCTACCGAGGTCATTACTTCTCTGTCGGGCAAAACATCATCCGCAAGCCAGAACCTGCTGTAAATAGTACTCCCTGGGATTTTAAAAAGGCATTTTGTACATGGTAAGCTTCTTGTTCCGAATGTTTTAAACGTGAACAATCACCAAACATTTCATCATCGGTACGTTTTTCATTTTGCAGCGCGTGCATAAATTCATGCACTAAAAAGGAGGCTGAAATTTCTTCCTCTATCGGAACCAAACTGCTGAGTAATAAAATCCTTTTTGCCTGAGTATCATAGGCTCCCATCAAATTTCGACAGTTTTCAGGATCTGTAGGACAAATCTCAGAGCTCATGAAGTGGTTGGATACAATGTAGATAGGCAGGTGTGTTGGACTGTGGCTATCGTAAATCGATTCGATACCAGACAATTTCTGAGCCTGTTGCCACAACCAATCTATAGTCTCTTGTTGATCAAGTGTTTGTCCATATTCATAGATTGGTCGGTTAAAGGCTGAACTTGTTTGATGATGAAACAAGCTGAGTACAATAAAGACAACAACACAGCCTTTAAGGTAAGTGGATTTTCGCCCTAGGTTAAACATCGGGATAATTGACCAGCAAAGTCACATCCCTTAGACAAATTATCGTTATTAAATACGCCAAACGCTCTACGACCAACAACCTTGCAAGGGTGCAAAGTACTGTTTAACTTTCTCAAACGTTTAAGTTGTTTCGCCCCCATTCACTGCTCCAAAATCAACCTTTATACTAAAGTATAGTCCATCTGTTCAAATATGCGATGATCTCATTGAAAAGCTGGCTTTGAAGTGAGAACCTCCATATATAATAAAAAAGCCCCGCTAGCGTTAACTAACGGGGCCTAATATTTCTTTATGAAATAAGCCTTAACTTATTTCCAACTTCTCATTTTATGACCTTTAAGTGCATAGAATAAGATGAATAAGTAACTTGGGATCATCACTGCGTAAGCACCTTGAGCGCCCAAACCAGCAACATTACCTAAACCGATAAGCAATGGGCCTAATGCACCACCAGCAATACCCATGATTAATAAACCAGAAGCAGTACCAGTTAAACGACCTAGACCAGCAAGCGCTAGTGGCCAAATTGCAGGCCATACCATCGCATTAGCAAAACCAAGTAGAGCAATACACAGTAATGGGTCTGGTAATTGTGGACCACCAAATGGTACTAAGACTAAGTTAGCGATGACAAATGAATCATTTGAACCCAATATAACAGCCGCCACTGTAACAAGTCCGGCAATACCAGACATTACTAAAGCATTTTGTTGTGACATGTATTTAGGGATCAAAGCAATACCAATGGCATAACCAATTAACATACACGCCATTGTGTATGAGGTCATGACAGAATAATCCGCAATTCCAATCGCTAAAGCGTATGAACCGATTGTATCGGCTGCAATAACTTCTACCGCTACATAAAGCGCGATACCGATTACACCTAATACTAAGTGTGGATGTGATAATGCTTCTTTAATTTCACCTTTACCACTGCTCTCACCTTCATCAAATACTAGGTCAGGTAGTGGTGAAAATTTAGCAAATAAAGCAAATACAAAAATCAAACCAGCAATCGCAATGTAAGGTAAAATTAAGCTATTTGCCATCGCATCTTTTTGCGCTTGCGATAATTGCTCTCCGTCAGCAACCACACCGCTTACTACAACAGCAGCAAAAGCGATTGGTACAATAACACCAGCAAACTTGTTTAATAAGCCCATGATACAAACACGTACCGCAGCAGATTTCTCTGAGCCCATCTTAACCACATACGGGTTTACCGCTGTTTGTAAAACCGTTTGACCAACACCAATGAGCAATTGTGCAAATAAGAAAATTTCAATCATCTGCATTTTAGCAGCTGGGATGTATAGCAAAGCGGAGGCAGCCATAATAGTACAACCAATTGCCATACCATTTTTATAGCCGACACGCTTAATCAACATCGCAGAAGGAATACCAGCGATAGTTACCGCGATATAAAACGATGAAATAATAAAAGAGGCTTGCAGTGGTGTTAATTCAAGCATCTGTTGTAAAAAGGGAGTAATGGCACCGTTAAGCCAAGTGATACACCCTAAAATAAAGAACATCGAGCCGGCTAATACCATAGGTAGCCATATACTATGTTGTGGTTTTTGTTCGATTTCCGCTGTCGCTTCCATAAAATTCTTCTTGTGTTAGTTGTAGTTATTGTAACTATCTTAGTACTTAAAAACCGCTATTGAGCACTATATAGTCAGGCGCAATCAAACAAAAATGACAGCGCTATCATTTAACTTTACTTCAAATTAACAATTAATGCTAGGTTGAGCGAGTAACCAGATTAAAAGATAAGCTAAAAATGTTATCAAGTTAGCTTTACAAAACAGTCTATATATTTGATATTAAACTTATACCTGTCGCCGTCACGCATGCCTTTTACACTCTTAACCAAATTCATTACTTCACCGTTTCACATCTATTTCACACCTCGTCGATTAAATTAAACCATACATTGGATAATCACGAGTAAACACTATGCCCAGTTACATTGAGTTAAAAAACGCCAGCCAGTCCTTTCAAACCAACGATACCCAGGTCACTTTATTTAACAACCTCAATTTAACCGTTCACCAAGGTGAGTCATATGCTATCACTGGACCTTCTGGAGCAGGAAAATCGAGCTTGTTAACGCTGATATCAGGATTAGAGCAACCGTCAACGGGACATGGTGTTTATGTAAATGCGGGTCAAAGCAAAGCATTAAGTGAATTAAGAAGTGATATTGGTTTTATATTCCAACAATTTCATTTATTACCCGAGTTAACCGCATTAAACAATGTTGCGTTGCCGCTAAAACTTCGGGGCGATAAAGATGCGATAAAAAAAGCAACCGCTTGGCTAAGCAAGGTTGGACTAAATGATCGCATTAACCATAAACCAAGTGAGTTAAGTGGTGGTGAGCAACAACGCGTGGCCATAGCACGGGCCCTCGTTTTTCAGCCCAAGTTTATTTTTGCCGATGAACCTACTGGCAATTTAGACCAAAAGTGCGCCATCGAAATCGCCGATATTTTATTTACTTGTTGTCAAGAGAACAATGCCGCGCTAGTGGTCGTCACCCATAGTGACGCGTTAGCTAATCGGGCAACACATCAGTTTTCATTGATCGATGGCCAGTTCAACCAACAATCGAATCAAACGTTAGAGGTGGCTTCATGTTAATGAACAATGTAAAGCTTGCTTGGCATTTTTACCAACAAGAGTACCGTTTTTCCCACCAGCGATTATTGCGCTGGACTCAGGGCGCTTTAATGCTGTTTATTATCACGCTAAGCCAATCAAGCGCTAACATCCAAACCTATTTAAACGATAATTTACAAGGGCTACTCGGGGCTGATGCCGTGCTCAGTCAACAGCAAGCACTTACCGCAGAGCAGCATAATGACATAGCAAATCTATCTAGCAAAGTCGTTACCACCCAACAAGTAAAAACAACCCTGACCCATAATGGCCAATGGCAACTGGTCAAACTTAAAGCGGTTGGCCAGCAATACCCACTGCAAGGCGAATTGCTAACCTCCGCGAGTTTACAAGATAAGGGACAAGTCACCGCTTCAGGTCCACAGCAAGGCCATATTTGGCTCGATGCCAGATTGTTTGCCAGCTTATCAGTTGAGATGGGCGAGACCCTTCAAGTAGCCAATCAACAACTAATTGTTTCTCGGATTCTACAACATGAGCCGGATAGATTAATGGAAGGTCATACCGTTGACATGCGCGCCATGATTAATCAGCTTGATATGAAGCGCCTAAACTTTTCATCGGATTTGATTCACTTTCGTTACCTTATCGCTGCAAGTTCAGCGCAAATAGAGCAGCTTACAACATGGCAGCAACAGACATTACCTGCTGCAGAAATATTTCATAAACAGGGAAACCACCCTCTGTCACTGTTCTGGAAAAGAACAGAAAACTTCATGGGATTAGCCTCGATTATCTTATTTTTTATGGCTGCAATAGCCATTGAACAGCTCACTCAAGTTCACATGAAAAAAGATCAATACTTCTCAGCCATCTGCATGAGTCTTGGAGCTTCAAATACTACAGGAATTCAAGTGTCGCTGTTTAAATGGTTAATCAGCCTATTGTTATTAGTTCCAGTCGTATTGATATTATCAGCCCTATTCCACTGGCTAATCATTGATTGGTTAAGTGGAACATTTTCCGCGTTGCAATGGCAAATCAATTACCCATTAATAGCTAAGTCATTGACTGCATTGCTTGCTGTATTCGCTATCTTTCATGCCCCTGTGTGGCTGTCATTGAAAAATAACTCCGTTGCTAAGTTATTTAGCGGCGTTAACAAAGGTTTTAGCCACTGGTTTAGCAAACTAAGCAGTATCGCGGTTCTGACCGGGGTCACACTGACCTATTCTGATAATGGCTTATTAACCTTAATGATGGTGACAGCTACAGTGATCACCATTGCTCTAATGATTGTCATCAGTTGGAGTTCGTTAACCCTAGGGGAAAAATTAACCCAAAACATCTCAGGTTTAGTGCCCTTTTCGTTGTTCATGATGAAGCAACGCTTAATCAACAAAAGTACTCAGATATTAGGCGTTGGCCTATGCGCTTTTCTATTACTGTTTACCCTGATGCTATTAAAAGATCTTGGCCAAACAATGTCGTCTTACCAACGCCAGCACGACGGCAATGTCATGGTGTCTCAAGCGACACAGCCTCAAATGGAGTTTATTGAGCACTGGGCTAGTGATAAAGATATTGCCATACGTCAAACTAAGCCGTATATGCACGCAAAATTGATCGCAATCAACAACCAATCTTTAGCTGAGTTTACTGACAAACCTAGCGACAGTCTTGCCACCTTCAGTCGTTCTATTCGCTTACATTGGACTGATGCTATCCCGTTAAATAATCAAGTAGTTGATGGCACGTGGTGGGAGACTAACACTCCGAAGTGGCAACAAATATCAATAGAACAAGAAGTGATGACAGATTTGGGCTTGGTGCTCGGAGATTGGTTAACATTTTTTATTGGTCAACAACCAAGTTTCAGATAGTCGCTAGTCACGCGTTCAAACCGGGTGCAGGGTCTATTACCTTTTGGGTTCAGATGCCGCCTAGCGCGTTAAAGCACGTGCAGTCGCCACACTACAACATGGCGAGCATTGAACTCGATGACAAGCAATGGCCAACGCTCGCCACATTGTGGCAAAAATTCCCAACATTACGCATGATTTCACTAAAGGAAATGACAGAGCGATTTGACAGTATCCTAGCCATGATCACCAAAGTCATTAGCGGCTTCTCAGTGATGATTGTGATACTCGCAGCCATCGTCATTTTAGCTTCTATCAATGCGTTAGAGCCTAAGGAAAAGAAAAAGAATAGTATCATCATGAGTTTTGGTTTTACCCGCTCAACATGCCTTAAGTTAAATATCATTGAATGGCTAGTTACCGCGAGTATAACAGCGATGGGCGCTATATTAGGGACCTATATCGCGGGCTTATTAATCTACCAATCACAGTTTTCTTTAACCTATAAACCTGATCTTGTTTGGTTGATACTCACCCTATCACTCATTTTATCCTTGGTGACTAGCTTAGGTATTTATGCCAGTAGAAACAGCCTGCGCAGCTCAATTAAACAATTAATGGCTGAGACATAACCATTTCACATCTGTTTCACAACGACGTTGTCATCATGTGTGTAATTACTAGGAGGAAAGCAATGAAATACATTAAACAAACATTAACTAAACTGATGAGCTTATTGGTATTAATCACACTGTCGAGTCAGGTCGCAGCCTCTGTGACCGACAAGAAAGTGCTGATGGTTCTCAGTGGCTATGGTCAACAACAGGGAGAAGAAAAGCCCGGTTATGAATTTGACGAGTTTTCCAAAGCCTATACCGTTTTTAACACCAATGGCATTCGTGTCGATATTGCTAGTCCACAAGGCGGTAAAGTAGAAGCCGACAAGTTCGACGCAAAAAAGCCATTCAACGCAAAAGTGTTGGCCAATAAAGCGATAATGACCAAGTTAAATAATACCTTATCAATTAGAAACTTAGAGGCTAAAGCTTACGACGCCATCTTTATTGTTGGCGGTAAAGGAGCAATGTTTGACCTACCAAAGGACACAGCACTTCAATCATTAATTGCTGATATTTATCAACAACAAGGCACAGTTGCAGCCGTCTGTCACGGCCCAGCAGCATTAGTCGATGTTACGTTAAATGATGGTAGCTATTTAGTCGCAAATAAGGCGGTGAATGGTTTTACTAATCAGGAAGAAAACCTTTTTGGCAAAAAATGGATTAGCCAGTTTGATTTTATGTTGCAAGATAAATTAATCGAACGCGGCGCTAAGTTTCAATCAAGTGAGATTATGTTGAGTCATGTCGCTGTTGACGAGCGATTAATTACCGGACAAAACCCGGCTTCCACTGTCGGTGTTGCGACTGCATTAGTCAAAGCGTTAGGGCTAACACCTATTGCGAACGAACTGGATAAAGACGACCACACCTTAGCTATTATCGCTCAGTTTCTAGCCGGTGATAAATCAGCAATAACAACACTGGCAAATCACACTGAGCAATACCACCTACCACTGGTGGGTACCTATGGCTTTTATTACTTGAAAATAGCCGAAACCGATATTCAGTTGGAAAACGCATTGGCGTTAATGACGGTCGCACAAAAAGCTATCAACAATCCGGTGTTAGATTTAAAAATAGCGAAAACACAACATCACCTAGGTCACAAGCTGGCAGCTAAAGCGACATTGAATGAACTATTAGCCTCAAAACCTGATTACAAACCCGCATTAGACATGTTAAAGACAATATCCTTATAATGCGTTTAACATCCAGCGGAAACAGCCACTGTTTCCGCTTTTTCATCGTAATTGAGATAGAGCCAAATATAGAACTTTGGAAAATGATATGACCACTCAAGCAACCTCACTTAACATACTACTCGTTGAAGACCAACAAAGTATCGCGCAAAATATTTCAGATTACATGGAGCAAAAAGGACATCGCTTTGATTTTGCTAGCCAAGGTGAGCAAGGGCTTGAACTCGCGCTTGAGCATCATTTTGACTTAGTCATTTTAGATCTCAACCTACCTCAAATGGACGGTCTTGAAGTCTGCCATCACATCAGAAAATCATCGAGTCGCCATATTCCAATCTTAATGCTGACCGCCAGAGATAGCATTGAAGATAAAGTCTCAGGGTTTACCGCCGGAGCCGATGACTACTTAACCAAGCCATTTTCGTTACAAGAATTGGAAGTGCGCTGTTTAGCCCTATCACGACGCCACTTATTACAAACCTCTGACACCTTAGAGTTGGGACCATTAAGTATCGACAGGCAAAGAAAACAGGTCACTAGAGAGGGGAAATTACTCGAGTTACATGCGATGGGCGTGCGCATAATCACCGTATTAGCGGAGGCTTACCCGCAAGTGGTTAGTCGCTCAATGCTAACGCAGAAACTTTGGGGAGACCAACCCACGGAGTCAGATGCGATGCGCTCTCACATTTATCAATTACGCAATGTATTAGATAAACCGTTTACTTACCCGATATTAAAAACCGTACACGGTGTTGGTTTTACCTTAGACATTAAATAAATTGGACACAGAGATGAAAAACAACACACTAAAATTTCATAGTTTAAGTCGACGTATAGTTAGTCAGTTCTGTATTTTCACCCTGATATTATCGGCCTTTTATGGCTTCTTTTGTTTTATTTTTTTATACACGTTAGAAGACGCTTTTATCGAGCGAGAAATCACCCAAGAAGCGGCTTATTTATGTTCGGAATATCAGGCAACTAACCAATGGCCTAATGTACGTAACGCAAATATGGCGTTGTACTTTTCTAAAACAAACCTGCCTGCTGATTTAAAAAGCACTTTTATTGAAGAACCGAACAGAAGAGAGTTTTACGGTGACGAAGGACGCCACTATCACCTTTATTTATTTCCTGAGCACCCAGACGTTCATCTAGTGGCTGAGGTCAGTCAAAAATTATTAGTTCGCCCGGTTCGAGAAGGAATTGTCCAATTCTTTCTCGCCAGCGGCATCGTATTGACAATAATCGCGTTTTTTATTGCTTATACCCTGGGTCGAAAAACAGCACGGCCTTTAAAAGCACTCGCGGACTTGGTTGACGGCGTTGCACCTAAAAATATACCCAATACGTTTGCACATCAATTTCCCAATAATGAAATTGGCATTTTAGCTCGGACATTAGAAGACTCGATGCAGCAAATCAGTAAAACCCTTGAACGAGAAAAGTGCTTCACCCGAGACGCTAGTCATGAGTTAAGAACGCCCGTGGCCATCGTCAAAAATGCGGTAGAACTATATCAAGAAAAAAACCGAGGGAATGACAAAAACAACGACATTATCGCGCGCATTTCACAGGCGGCCATGCAAATGGAGCAAACCGTCAGCACCCTGCTCATTTTAGCCAGAGAAGAACAAGTATCGACAAATAAAGTGCAGATAAAACTATTACCCCTTGTTGAGCAGTCAATCATTGACCACAGCTATTTACTACAAGGGAAGCAAGTTGACGTACAAGTCTCTGAACGCTGTCACAGCGAGGTCTTAGCCCAAGCTGGAATGTTAAAAGTGCTGCTTGATAATTTAATCAGCAATGCGTTTCAATACACGGATAGCGGCGAAGTCAGCGTTGATGTTATTGACGAGAAATTAATTATTAAGAATACAGGGGCAGGAATCGAGCACGATATTTCAGCAACTATTACCGAGCCTGCGGTGAAAGGCAGCCAAAGCACAGGCTATGGTTTTGGCTTATCGATTGTCAAACGCTTATGCGAACACCAAGGCTGGGAGTTAAGTGTGTTAAACGACAAAGATACAACGATTGTTGTTTCATTTACTCCCCTCGCCTGACTTCAAAGCCCAAGCTTAACCGCACAATGTAAACAAACATGCCGAATAAACGAATGAGCAGCGATATTATATCGCGCTGCCATTCACTGATACTTGAACTTGTATCAGTGAATGATAAGTGATGAGTTGCAGAGGTTAAGCTAAAACAATGAGTACGCTATTAAAATTACAAGCCAGCACAAACATTAGCCAACTAAACGACGAGTTTTTTAAACATCCCTTCGAGTGGACCAGCGTTAAATCGTTTGAGCCACCACACACTAAACACCATACAACAACCAATAAAGACTAATGCTCCGACTAGTGAAATAGCGATCGATGGTTGCTCTAATATTCCCAATAACTCGAAGAGCCCTAAGCCGATAATAATATGTCCAACATAAATAGAGAGTGCTAAGCGCCCCGTTTTGGCTAGCCATTGCATAATGCGGCTATGTTTAGCGGATTGAGCTAACTGTAAACAACACACAAGAATAATGACGGCACTACAAGTCGCTGAAATGACATATTGTGGCATCGGCGGGATCATTGCACTGCTCAACACCAACAATAACTCTTCGCGCTCCGCTAGCGTCAACAAACCGCCAGGTTCGCTAACTAGCCCTCGCATTACAAGCAAACCAAACTCCAACACCGTAAACGTAGCTAAAGCAATCACCAACATTTTTTTCCTCAGCTGTTTATCCCACAAATTGAGACGTCCAAGAAACAGACCAAAAAGTAAAAATGAAAACCAAGGAAAAATTGGATGAAAGCCATTAAAAAACAACTGTTTAATAAAGCCGTCCACTGACCAAAAGTTAATGTAAGTTAAGCTAGGCCAATGCCAGCCTGCATCATAGTCAAACAGGCCAAGAAGCACTGGAAACAGCAAAAGGCACGAGACGCCACAAATGAGCAGTTGCTTGTTAGTTAAGGAAATGAATAACGCTGCGAGGATAAAGTAAGCACCATAAAGGTGTAAGATATCTGCGGGCCAGATAAGACTAAAACACAAGCCAAGCATTATTAATAGACCGCCCCGTTTGATTAAATGAAGACGCTTTTGTTTAATTAAATCGCTCTTACCTTCTCTCCGCGCGCGATTGGTAGAGATGGCGATGCCAATACCAGCCAATAACACAAATAACGCTGCGGCCCGGCCTTCGAAAATCCCCGTCAACCCCAATAAAAACGCACTGCCTGATTCTACCTCCATTGCAAGTTTATAGTTGACTATCACCATCATAATAATAGCCAACGCTCTGGCTAAATCTAATCCGATATATCTGTTTTCCATTGACGATTCCAATTACCAATTACTGTGATAACTAGATTACCTTCTTCATCACCATGCTTGTGTAAGCCATTGTAAGCTCGCCTATGACTCTGATGATAACGGCCTTTAAAAATGCTGATATTGATTAGTGTAAATAATACGTAGGAACGCAGCGACAACTAATCAGAGGTTGTTAGTGATTGTAGGCGTTAAATGCCACCATAAAACATGCGCCGCCTAACGGGCTATGCTTTATGGTGAGCTGTGTGTGATGCTTGTCTAAAATACATTTGACGATGGCTAACCCTAACCCAAAACCATCAGTGCTTCTGCTAGCGTCGAGCCTAACAAAAGGCTGAGTGATGTAATCATGTAGCTCGTCTTTTATACCAGGTCCATCGTCCTCAACAGCTAATAACAACTGCCGATTAACTTGGCTTACTGTCACTTTAATTTGACTATGTGCAAATTTAAACGCATTCATCATCAGGTTATCAACAGCACGGATTAATAGTTGCTCATTACCTTGGATAACCGCGGATTGTAACTCCACCGTAACCTTGATTGCGGGATATAAAACACTTAACTTCTTCAGACTATGATTAATGAGTGGAACGACGGCCACCTGCTGTAGCTCAATCATTGCTGGCTTACTACTAACCTGAGCATAGAACAGCCATTGATTGACCAGATCATCGAGTTCATCTAAATCTAGGTCCATATCCTGTAGTCTTGCTTGGTACTGCTGCAAATCTTGGCAATTTCGAGTCATATCTAATGCAAAACGTAATCGCGCAATCGGGGTTCGAAGATCATGAGTAACCCCATGCACCAAGGTGCGTTGTTCTTGTAATAACGCCTCTATCTGCTCAGCCATCTGATTGAACGTTTTCGCTAGTATCGCGTACGGTTGCGCTGTTTTACTTTCTGCTCGTATATTAAATGAGCCCTGTCCATACGCCTGATAGACTTTGGTTAGTCGAGTGACTTCTTTCTTATGTCGGTAGGTATAATAGAGAATAAACAACGCGATAAACGTTACAACTATCAATAAAAAACTCAGTAAATATTGTTGGAATAAGCCATGTTCACCGTAGTTTTTAGTCATCATTAAATAACAATCACAGCTAGGGTGGGAATAATATAAAGTAATCCTGTCAACAGCCCAGCCACTGCGGACCTCGGCAAAAACACCATTTTCTTGGAGCTGTTTTATTTGCTGTGCTGGCAATTGAATGTCAGCCAGCTTTTTTAACGAGAAATCATAACTAAAGCGATCAGCCCAATACAATAGACGTGCCTGTTGTTCTTGGTGTTCAAACACATCTTCAGACACCACTTGGTTAATGCCTCGGGTATAAGCTAACTCGTCTTGTTTGATGGCTTGAACATAGAGTGGATCGAGCACTAATGCGGCAAAAACAATTGCCGACACAATCGTCAGTGATAGATAACTCAACAAGTATCTAAACATAGCTATTCTACCTTTATTCTAGTACTAAAATATAACCCTTGGCGCGCACTGTTTTTATATATTTGTACGGTGGCTGACTGTCTTGAAGCTTTTTTCGCAAAGCGCTAATCCGCATATCTATCGACCGATCGAATCCATCATATGCTAAATTACGTACTTCGCCGATTAACACATCACGACTCAAAATCGTGTTGGGATAACGCATAAAATAGCTGAGTAGGTCAAACTCTGCGTCACTTAACTCAATTGGCTGCTCAGCAACGCTAACTTGTCGAGCATTTAGGTTAAGTTCAAGATCCTGCACTCGCAATGAATTGATCGCCGTTTCAGAAATGTTATTACTTTGATTAAGGCGAGAAAGAGCGCGGATACGAGCAAGTAAAATATGCGGGCGAACGGGCTTACAAATATAATCATGGACACCAAGATTAAGTGCAGAAACTTCTAAAAAGTCATTCTGTTGAGCCGTGATCATTATAATAATGCCGCTAAAGCTGCTATTGATAGACCTTAATACTTGTAAACCATCACAACCCGGAAGCATCATATCTAATAAAATAATGTCGGGCTTATTCTGGTTAATTTGCTCAATCGCCTGCAAGCCGTCATAGACACAACTCACTTGGTAGGATTGAGCACGCAACATCTCTGTCATCATCTGATTTAAACGTTGATCATCTTCAACGACTAAAATGTGGGCGTTAGTTAGGTGCATTTTTTCTATTAAACTTTTTGATCCCATTAAACCTTTTGATTCCATTAAGCAAAGCAATCGCATCCCATATATTGATAAATAGCCCTTTGCTGATGAACCTTATCACGCAAACACTATATCTCACGTTAATAAAAAGGAACAACCTATTACTCTGTTGATTGGACAGATAGCAACCACTGGTCAATACCGTCGACAATTTTGGGGTCTACTGTCGTCTTAATTCGCCAAATTTCGTCATCCTCACCGGTCTGGGCAGGTTGTAACACATGATTCATGTTTGGATATACCCGCTGTTTAGATAATGAATTTGTAAATTGCTGTTGTATTGGCTCTTCATTGATATTTAATGACACCCAAGTATCTTTAGCACCTAATATGGTCAATATCGGCTGTTTATAACCAGCCATCAACGGCGAAAAATCTGTATCTAAGTCTGCATAGATAACCGCATCACATATACGTTGTGCCAATAACTGAGCGTCTTGCTGAGTTGCCCCTTGTGCTGTTAAATATGATTCAATTTTTTCCATCGCTTGATGACGGTCTTCAGCACGACGCATTAAATCAAACACATGTTGATATTGTGTTATTAATAGCTGCAATTGATTTTGATCGAAGCCCGCTTTTTGTGCCGCCTCATAATTCTGTCTTAGTAATAAATCGGCCATAACCTCTAATCCGCCCGCAATAAGGATTAGAAAGTCAGCTGGCTCTAATTGGGTTGCTAATAAGGCGCGATCTGTCCCCATCGAATGACCCAAATACCCCGAGTCTTGCAGATTAAGTCCAGCGTCAGTACGCAGCCAATGTAGCGCAGCTGCAGCATCGGACGCCAACACCTGATTAGTGGCTTCTAACCAGCTACCAGAGCTTTGCCCTACGCCGCGACTGTCGTAACGTAAAACAGCATACCCTTGCAGCGTTAAGAGGTGGGATAACACTAAAAATGTTTTATGGTTTGCCTCTGGGCCCAAATCCATATCCCTAGGAGCAGGTGCCTGCCCTGCCGAATGGCCTGCAACTAATACAATTGCACGGTGAGTAGTTTTATCCTGTGGGTAGGTGAGCTCCCCAGCCAAAACCACACCTTGATCACCACCGGAGAACTGAACTTGCTTGACCATGTAAGGCCGCTGGTTAGGCATTTGCGGTCGCGACTCTAAGCTGACAAGCATTGCATTCATTTTATTTTGTGAACAACCACTTAAGAATAAGGCTAGCAATATAGCGATAACTGATATAACAACTAACGTGCTATGTGTGGATTTGTACATCTTTACCTCAACTGTATTTCTCACTAATCTCAAGCATATAGAAAAATAGCGGCGCTGAATGTAAGGCTTTGTAAGCGCAGTTCGAGTGAGCATTGATGATAGCTCCTCACCATATATCACATTATCGTTAGTGCTAGTTCATCATTGGTACATATTCATAATTTGAGTAGGTATCATGAGAAATTTCATCTATCTCAATAAAATAAGCAAACAGTCCTTTCATTTGTAATTCTTGTTGTTTGAATAAAATCACATCATTTATTTTTATAAACTTAAAAGTTAATTTCAGCTCAGATATTGTCGCGCTAAACATTGGCGAGAAATCCTCTTTATTAACAACAACTATCTCTTCAATAAACTCTAACTGCTTGTTATAAGATAAAGTCCCCGTTAAATCACCTTGAGCCCCCTTAGCGAACTGACTTACGTGCAAGTCAAAGTTCATTTTAATATGACTGCCAGTATCCATGTTAAATGTCAGGCTCTCTTGGTTAATGATGTCGCTTAATTTTAGCGAGTAATGATTCCCCTTTTGGCTATCTTGCTTACTCTTGAAAAACGCTCTTTGTTGCTTCTCGCTAGGTACACCGCCATTGAGACTGATCAGAGACCACTGTTTGTCCACATCAGTATTAGGCTTAAACTGCTCAATACTACTCGTGATATCCCCCTCTTCATTCTCGTAACGTTCGACTTGAAAGGCCCACTGTTGTTTCGGTGTTTTTTCAAACTCCACAATAGCTTGTTCAATCTTTTGTTTCAGTATGCCATGGTCGTTTCTTAAGCCGTCAGTAGCTTGTACCTCAAGACACAGACCTAAACACACTATAGCTAACCACCATTTATTGATCATAACGCTCTCTATACATAATATTTTAAATAATAAAATTGTAAGCGCCGTGGTGTGAAATCTTTGTGAAATGAAGCTTGAATTGCTCAAGTCATACAAATCGTTGAGTGTCTGCGGTTAAACAGGCTAATAAGGTGACATTAGACTCGAATAGATGACGAAAATTGGTGAAATATAGGCAATAACGACAACGGTTTATGTCCGTGAATAATGTTAGCGCTCAGGCTGAGGATACCACTTATTATATATTTCCTCAGTAACACCTTCCTGCTTCATATTTTGTAATGCAACAGCAAGTCGGTGAACAAGTGAGTTAGTGGTTAGTTTACTCACTTGATTTGTCGCCGATACATTTTCCTTATCATTAAACGCCTCATTTGCGATAGCTCGATAATGTTTTGAGCGTTTTGAAAACCCTAAAAACATCGGTTTTGCTTTACCACAACAGTTTGTGTGAGTACGTAAACCATGACTTATCAAATCTGTAACCTTATGGTTTACAAGAAATGTATCAAAGATTTCTTTATCGGCGATATAAAAGTATTCATATTTAGGTCGTTGATTTACAAATTTAATAAATTTTTCAATATTCATATAGTTAATCTGCTGAGTCTTGATTCCAAGTGCAGCAGCAAGTTCACTTTTAGAGCTGTTCGCTTCCATCAACCAAAACAAATTAGGGTATTCTTTTAATTGGCTAAGGTTTTTGATCGCAGGAATTTTTGTGGAAGATAAACCATACTCCTTTGTTGTTATCCCGACCTCGATGTAATGTAAATATTCGGCCCTTTTTTCCGAAAAAGAGGCCGCTGGATAGAAGTCTAAATCTCCTTTTTTTAGTGCCTCATGTATTCTTTGTTTCGGTAAACGAGTAATGATTAGCTTACATCCAATACGCCTAGCAGCTTCCGTATAAACATCAAAAAAAACGCCCGAATTTTCTGGTGCCTCAAACATCAAAGGGTATTTGTCACCAGTCTTAAATGTCATATTCAACTTACATTGTGCAAACGCTGAAAAATGCACCATCAATAACAATAAAAAGAGTATTTTTTTACTAAACGAACAACGGTAAAGTAAGATCATAAACAACTTAAAGTAGAAAAACACACTTTAAAACTAGTTCAAAAAAAGTACAAAATCAATTTCTACCAGCCAAGTTACTTCACTTAATTTAACTGTATTCTTTATTGACTGTAGCGAACATAGCGCTTGAAATTAGCCATGTTTAGATAAGTATCAATACCCTATGTTTGCTTTGGGCATTAGTACAGCGTTTTGTCAGGTGACACAATGGTTTTGGCCACATGGTTAGAGATGAGACATTCACCTCCACTAACTAGGTATTAACAAGCCTTACATAACACTGCGCTTATCTGCTGAGTCTTCACCGGCTATGTTCTAAGTAGTTTTCCTGCTGTGAAATCACACTATTCACGGCTCGAAAATCCTAAAATATTTTCAAGTTCATCTATCAGTGAGTTCGTTAACAATTGTATATTGTTAACGTCACTAGTTTTTATCGCTATTTCGACTTTTACCGCACAGTCTGCTAACTCAGAAAAGCCAAACATTTGCGCAGCCCCAGCAAGTTGATGAACTTGTTTTGCGATACTATCAAGGTCATTGTTTTGTTGGTTGAATAAAATTGTCTCGTGTTCATCAACTAAACTTTCAACAAACTTCGCAATCAAATCTGACATATCAACACGGTTGAGGTTCTGTTCTAGTTGTTCCATTTGCTCATCATCAAGCGGCGCTTCCGTCTGATATAATTGTGCAATTGTTGTAATAAACTTGTTTCGTTCGATTGGTTTTGTTAAGTGATTATCAAAGCCAAGCGCTAAGTATTCTTTGATTTCATGGAGCATCGCGTTGGCAGTTAATGCGATGATCTTTGCATGACAGCCCCGTTCTTTTAAAACTTTGATGGCATCAATCCCGTCCATTACGGGCATCTGAATATCAAGGAGTATCACTGACGGTTTATGCTTGAAATACATATCAATAGCCTCTTGACCATTACTGACTGCAATAACCTCTAAGCCGAGCCTGCTTAGTAGTCGGGCGATGAGGCGTCGATTATCATGATGATCTTCAGCTAACAATATCTTGCCCTTTAAACGTAGGTTGTTATAAGAAACAAGTGGCATAAAGCCTGAATCATGGGATTTACCTTGAGCAGTAATATGAGATACATGAGGTAAAACCAGAGAAAGTACGCTCCCTTTTCCAAGCTCACTCTCAACTTGAATAAAGCCACCCATTATTTCTGCTAGTTGTTCAGATAAATTTAGCCCTAAGCCCGAACCACCAAAGCGCCTGCTAATGCTATTATCTCCCTGAGAAAAGGCATCAAAAATATGTAAAAGTTGCTCCTTGGTCATTCCGATCCCGGTATCACGGACATGAAAATAAAGTTGGTCATTTTCCAGTGATACATCGATTGATACCGAACCATGGTTGGTGAATTTAATTGCGTTAGAACATAAGTTAATTAAGATCTGCTTCAATCGTACTTCATCAATCTTAATATATAAATTTTTCGGTATGTTGTAGCTTATTTTAAACAGCAAACCCTTCGCTTTTGCTTGATCTTTAAAAATAGGATTAAGTTCACTAACCAGTTTACTGACATTATGCTCTTGTATATTTAACTCAAATTTATTTGCTTCAATTTTACTTAAATCTAGTATTTCATTGATTAATTTAAGTAAATAGTGACTTTGATTAAAAATCACTTCCACTTCGGCGTGTAGATCGCGAGGGTCAATCTCATCATTAATAATCGCCTCAGATTGACCAATAATCGAGGTTAGTGGCGTTCTAATTTCATGGCTCATATTAGCCAAAAACTGGCTTTTAACTTGTGTTGCTTCAAGCCTTTTCTCTGATTCTTGCTCTATCGAAGCGGTTTTTTCTTTCACTTGTTGCTCAAGTTCGGTCACAAAGAGTTTTTGTCTTTCAATCTCTTGCTGCTGTTGTTGGTTTTTACGTTTTATATAAAATTGCAGCAGTAGCAACCCGACAACGCAATAGATAACATACATCCACCACCGCTGCCATACAGGTATTTCAACGGTTAATTTGATTGACAAACCTTGGTCATAAAACTCATTATCACGATAAAGGGAACGCACTTTAAAGGTATAAGTCCCACCTTCTAGATTAGTATAGGTCGCGCTATTATTTTTACCGTTATCAACCCAGCTATCATTAAAGCCTTCAAGTTGATACATGTAGTTAATTTGCGCTGAGTTGGAAAAATCTAAGGTGGCAAACTCAAATTTTATATCATTTTCATCATGCGCTAAGTTTATTTCTGTTGTTATTGGAGGGTAATATAACGGTTCTTTTTCCGTAGAGCCTAACACTTCAAAGTGACTGAGTACCGTATTCGATAATTTTTTATGCTCACCCTGTTCATGAATTAAATGAGTGTTTATCGTGTGCAAACCATCTTTACTATGGAAATAAATAATGCCCGATGACGTGGTCGCTGTTGTGTGGAAATAACGAGATGATGATAAACCATCACGACTATCATAGTTCTTTATCTTACCATTATCAGGATTGAGTTTACTGGCGCCAATATCGGTCACTAACCATAAATTTCCGTAATCATCTTCAGTAATTATTTTCACCCGGTTATTGGCTAACCCTTTACTGACGTTAAAGGTAGTGTATTGACCCGTCTCTTCATTTAATAAATGAAGCCCCGTTGCACTTCCAACCCACACTCTTTTTTTACGATCTTGAAAAACAACGTGCCCCACATTATTACCTGTATCGAGACTTTCATTACTACTAAAATAAAAATGTTTAAATTGGCGAGTTTGTTCAATAAAAAGATTAACGCCGTTAAGTGAACTAACCCACATTCTATCGTCACGATCTCGATAAAGTGAGGTTGTATTATTATGATTTATTCCTTTTGATGAGTCAGTTACATCAAGGTAGGTAAACTCATTATTAATCTCGTCAATAATAAATACACCCTTATGTAACGTTCCAATCCAGATCTGGCCTAAGGCATCTTGAGCTAAATAAGCAATTTCTTGAAATAGCTCTCTATGAGGATGGTCTGTGGGCGCAGTTATCCTTGTGACACCTTCAGCATTTGATCGATATAAGTTGTGCTCACTCACATACCAAAGGTCGCCATTGTTACTTTCAAAAAGGTAATTTACTTTTCTTGTGGTTTCATCAGGTAATGATAATGGTTTGGTCTGTTTGCTAGTTGGATTAAAGTTTAGGATGCCATTATAGGTACCGATTAACAAAGTCTCATCATTTCGTAGAGCGATAGTTCGAGGGTTTTTTATCACATCATCTTTAATCAAACTGAAAGTTTCATTGACTATAATTTTATAAATCCCAACGCCTTCACAACTCAGCCAGATATTACCTTCTCTATCTTCAAACAAAGTGGAACTACATGAGTCATCGAACCCTAGGTTCACTTTTCTTAAGATTGGATCGGAGGCAGTAAATGAAAATACACCATGCGCACTGGTTAACCAATATTGGTTAAACGAGGTTTTAATTATCGAGAATACTTCATTAATTTTCTCGTTTGACTCAGTATGTAGTGGGGTAAATACTTTACTTTCAATATTGAAGCTCCACATACCTATGTCTGTTGCCAGCAACAGGTGGCCATCTTCTCTTTTAATTATTTTACGGATTTTGTTTTGGTCTAACTGCCTTTTGTTTTCCTGTGGAATATAGTAAGAGAACTTATTCGTTTGTTTATTAAAATGATTTAAACCATAACTGGTACCAATCCATAAGCTCTCATCACCATCTTGAATAATATCCCAGATACGGCTACTTGAAGTGGCTTTATTGTTTAAGGCCCCAAAAGGATAGCGATTAAAGGTTTGTGTCGTAGGGTTAAATTTATTGAGGCCGCTTCTAAACGTTCCGACCCAGATGTCACCTTGGCGATCTTGAAATATTTCTTGTACATAAGAGCCGCTTACCGTGCTAATGTCATCAGGGTTATGATGATAACGGGTAAAAGTAGCTGACTGTTGGTCGTATTGACTTACCCCGCCACCCCAACTGCCCGTCCAAAGCTTATCAGCGTTATCAATGAATAAATTACCTGCATTATTATGGGGTAAAGAATTAGTGTTATCCGCTTGATGTTTTAATGCTTTAACTTTTTTACCATCATATCGATACAAGCCTTCATAGCCACTACCAAACCATAGAAAGCCATGTTTATCTTGCACAATAGAAAAGATAACCGACGAATCAAAGCCATCATCTTCGTTTAATAGCGTAACTTTATAATCGGTCGCTAAGAGGGAGCTTGACAATATCAACAGAGAGACGGTTAAAGTATTGATAAGATGAATTAAACGAACTTTTTGCAAAAAATATACCCTACAAAGCCCCGAGAAATGGTAAGCGTTTTATTTTATATAATATATCACTCAACCAACAATTTCATCACAAGTTAGCATTTACTAGGATGGGGGCATTGATAGCTGTGAACAGATATTTATTAACGATAATTATATTGTAAGGCAATAGAAAAACCAGATTAGCAAAGACTTAACGACAATTGAATGATAAGGGAACTGATGCCTCTCCATTATTATGTCTTTCTATTTTGATGGATAGCGGATTTTATTCATAAACTAGGCTCATATTGGTAACGTCCCTGATTGACCTATGCGCCCTCTTGATGATTAATCAACCGAAGTTAAACGATTCAATTAAATAACAAGTTAACTCAAGCAGATAAAAAAGCCTACACATCAAGAAATAAATACCCCACCTAACGGTTATGTTATAACATACCAAACTCAACTCTTATTGGAGGAAGTTAGTGATCATGTCATCACTGATGTAACTTATGAAAACACAAAATCAACATCATTTAAGCAATAAAACCAAAACAGGTTCAAGGTTAGCCAGTATTGATGCTCTACGTGGATTAGTTATCGTGATTATGTTGATCGATCACATTCGCGACGTATTCTTTTTACATGTTCAAATAGGCGATCCCGTCAATGTTTTAGACACCGATTTCAGTCATTTTATTTTACGACTGCTAAGTTCGTTATGTGCGCCCATTTTTGTATTATTAACAGGCCTGTCGGCCTATCTTTATAGTTTGCATCATAGTCGTAAGCAGCTAGCTCAATTTCTATTTAGCCGTGGCCTATTACTAGTTATGCTGGAAATCACTGTAATAAGTATTGCGTGGACAGGTACTGTGCCACCGGAAAAGCTCTACCTGCAAGTCATTTGGGTGATAGGTTTAAGTATGATCTTAATGTCGATGTTTATTTACCTACCAAGAAGTGCACTTTGGTTAATTGCTATTGTAGGCATCGCTGGTCACAATATGTTAGATAATATAATCCTAGATAGCCAACACCACTTACATACACTATGGGCTATCATTCATCAACGAGACTGGATTGAGCTCACAACTACACTAAAAGCACGTACAAGCTACCCACTGGTCCCTTGGCCTTCAATTATGGTATTGGGTTTCTTAATAGGCCCTTTAATTTATAATTCGACAACTAATCAGCTCAACCCAAGAAGATTGTTGCAAATTGGTGGGGGGCTTTTAGTCAGCTTTGTACTACTTCGTAGTCTTAATGTATACGGCGATAGCCCTTGGTTTGGCGGTGACCACATTGGTATCACTATAATGAGCTTTTTTGCCCTGACCAAATACCCACCATCGCTTTTATTTATCCTTTTTACCTCAGGGGTAGGCTGTTTGATCCTCGCTTACTTCGATAGCCGCACAACTAACTATTTGGTACGCCCTCTAACGCATTTTGGCTCAGCCCCAATGTTTTTTTATATTACCCATCTCTATATGATTGGTATCAGCTATTTAGTTTTTGTCATTTCCTTTGGTAAAACTCAAGGGAAATACTTTGGTTTTGATCACCTAGGTTACCTGTGGCTGATGTTTATAGTGTTAATTATTCCACTGTACTTTATGACACGTTGGTTTGGGCGTCTTAAGCAACGCCGTCGGGATATTCGCTGGCTTAAATACTTTTAAACCAGCGATATTCTAAACTGTCTAGCAAAGGTTTTAATTCCATGAAAAGGCTGCTGATGCAGTCCTTTATTATTCTTTAATCTACCAAGTTTGAAACGCTAATCGTTAACGCAGTGTTTATAAGTTAACTGCTACGGACCGGAACAGGCCACTTTAAGGCTGAAAGTGGCCTTTTCTGGACAAAAAAGCCTTTCCGGTTCATTGGGTATATTGACTGAAATTTTACTTTTTTATGTGGCTCATATCTTCACCGCATAAAAACGCACGACGTACACAGCGACTAATCACATGATAATAAGGTGTTACAGATAAATCGATTAAACTGACTCTAACAATAGCTATCACAACCCTCCCAATAAATAATTGATGATCAGTCGCTTAGTCTAAAATCAATGAGCCGTCTAAATTTTATGGGTGTCTATTGTTTAGTCATAATAATTACAGTCTGTTATGACTATAGCGCTTCTGTATGGATTCACTAGCGTTCGAGCAATAAAAAGCCCCGCAGGTTGTAGTGCGAGGTTTTAATTTCAAATTAGATGGGCAAGGCCAAATTTATGCCCGCCCCCCTTATTTAATTATTCTTTCATTTACTATTTGTTCAATTACTCAAACTTGTTAAATAATAGTGCATCTGATTTATTCAACTGAGGGCACCCCTCCAAAGTGTATGTAAAGGATATACCTGTAAGTTTTTCAGCTGTTCTAAAAGACAGTGAATACGAAGTAAATTGACTTATATTAAGCTTTTTCAAAGAGTTAGATATAAGCAACCTTTTCTTTTTACCCGCCATGATACTTATCTCTCCTGAAACAAGTCCATTCTCACAATATGCATTATTTAGCTTTGGCACTAATGAGTAACTATAAAACCCATCCGTAATAAATGACGTGAATTCAAAATATGCTTGAAATTCTGTACTTGTCATTACTCTATATGAAGGAGTGTTTGGAATGTCACTAAAAGCAACAGACGAAAAGAAAAACGTCATCACCCAAAGTGCTCTATTTATCATAAGTCCGCTAAAAGCCTTCAATACCCTCTCACCCTATAATACCTTTCAATTGTATGGTTTCCAGAACCCAAAAAGTGTATTTAATCATGACGAACTGTTTAAATCATACTCTTAAACATAAAAAGAACAGGAACAAACCTTACTGAGCTGGTCATATTATAAATTTCACCTTGATGCCTATACCTAATTTTCATCCAATAAAGGTTTGATAAAAACAAATATTAGTTTTCCTTACACTCTGAAACACCGATAACATTCACTCTTTTTTCATTGAATGCCCGCTTACCTAAAACTTCTATAGTTTGGAAGTTATCAAAATAACCACTCAGACTACCGTGCTCCTTATCAGTTGTCTGATATAAGCCAATATAGCGTACCATTCTCCCCTCTAAATACTTATTGCTCACATCAAAGTCATGTTTTAGCAATACTGAGTTTTCGTATACCTGAGAAGCATAGCTTTCACGATCTAAATATAAACGTTGTTGAATAACACTGAGTATCCCTGCCGTCTGGACACATTTTCCATTGTGCTGAGCAGGTACAGCTATTAGTGAAGAAAGAGATTTAATCTCAGCGGCTACTGAACTGGCCGATAAGGCAATTAACAATGAAACAGCACTGAAGTGATGAAGCTTTATCATTTCTATATCCATATAATAACAAGGTATTAGTAGACAACAGCTTAAGCACTAAGTTTATTATTGATGTGAATTTTTATAGGGATAAGATGTATTAAATAGTATTTTAGTTTTTATCTTGAAGAATAAAGGTGGTGCCCGGAGACGGACTTGAACCGTCACGCTCTATGAGCGAGGGATTTTAAATCCCTTGTGTCTACCAATTCCACCACCCGGGCATCGGATGTTCGCTAAGCGAATCTGTGGTCGATTTAACTGATGTTAAATCATTCAGCACTGACAATGGTTATCAATGTGAATATAAATGAGGTGGTGCCCGGAGACGGACTTGAACCGTCACGCTCTATGAGCGAGGGATTTTAAATCCCTTGTGTCTACCAATTCCACCACCCGGGCATCGGATGTTCGCTAGGCGAATCTGTGGTCAATTTCTGTATTTTTATAACAAAGAAATTGGAGCGACTTACGAGGTTCGAACTCGTGACCTCGACCTTGGCAAGGTCGCGCTCTACCAGCTGAGCTAAAGTCGCAAATTTGTTGTTTACACCATGTTGGTGCCCGGAGACGGACTTGAACCGTCACGCTCTATGAGCGAGGGATTTTAAATCCCTTGTGTCTACCAATTCCACCACCCGGGCGACACAGGATAAAGCAAGATAATGGAGGCGGGTCCCGGAGTCGAACCGAGGTGGACGGATTTGCAATCCGCTGCATGGCCACTCTGCCAACCCGCCATTATCTTTCAGTAAATACATACAGAGTATTTGGAGCGACTTACGAGGTTCGAACTCGTGACCTCGACCTTGGCAAGGTCGCGCTCTACCAGCTGAGCTAAAGTCGCACTTTGTATTTACTTATCGGTTAACTCCGTTGAACTACATTTTTTGTGGTTCGTTGTTGTCATCCGATGCAGCGCATTCTAATGATTTATTAAAAGGAGTCAACAATGTTTTTTAACTTTTTGTTTCACTTGACCAAATAACCTACGAAAAGAACAACTTTAGTTCAATGTGAGTTAAATTCAATCAGATTTCTTGGTCTTGCTCCTTAATACTTGCACTCGCAGCCCATAAATAGCTAATCATTGATGAAATAGTTAATGCGGTTGCTATGTACAATAAACCAAAACCAATATTAATGACGGTTTCATTATAGCGTGATAGAAGTGCAATTATTGCGAGCATCTGTGCAGCCGTTTTAATTTTCCCCCAAATAGACACAGCAACAATACCTCGCTTGCCTAATTCAGCCATCCACTCTCTGAGCGCACTGATAATGATTTCTCGAGAGATCATTACAATCGCAGGGACGGTTACCCAAACGGATTGATAATCATGACTTAGCAGTACTAGTGCACCACATACCATCACCTTATCAGCTACAGGGTCAAGGAAAGCACCAAATTTAGTACTCTGGTTGAGTTTTCTAGCTAAATAACCATCTAATATGTCTGTACCAGCGGCAAACCAGAAGATAAATGCGGCGATTAAATATCGATGCTCAGTCGGTGCGAAGAAAGAAGCAAGAAAAACAGGGATTAATACGACCCGTAATAAGGTCAATAGATTTGGAATAGTTAACGGCATTACAATATTTAACTTGATGAATGTGCCCTTATGTTGCCCTAAAGACACGAGTAATACAAACACCTAACCACATCAAATTAATAACTGCTTATAAAACACCCACTAGTGATTTAAGCTATCAAAAATAATTGCGGCAAGTTCGGCACTAACCCCCGGCACTTTCGCAATTTCTTCGCGACTGGCTTTTTTAAGCTCTTGCATCCCACCTAAATATTTAATTAAGGCTTGGCGACGTTTCGGGCCAACACCAGGAATACTTTCTAGCGTCGAGGTATTTTTAACTTTAGCACGACGCGCACGATGTCCTGTAATCGCAAAACGATGCGACTCATCACGAATATGTTGAATCAAGTGAAGAGCAGCATTATCATTTTCTAAATCGATGATCTCACGCGTGCTCCCCACAATCAGCGTCTCTAAACCTGGCTTACGCCCTTCCCCTTTAGCGACACCAAGTAGCAAAGGTATTTTAGGCAAATGCTCTTGATATTGGGCTATCACCTCTTCGGCTTCGGTGAGTTGCCCTTTACCACCATCAATAAAGAGTACATCTGGAATCAACTGCGCATCGTTAGCCTTTGCAAATCGGCGTGACAATGCTTGACGCATCGCGGCATAATCATCACCGGGGGTAATGCCTTCAATATTAAACTTACGATATTGTGCTTTTGCTGGTCCTTCACGATCAAACACTACACACGAAGCCACCGTTTGTTGGCCAGAGGTATGAGAAATATCAAAACACTCCATCCGAGTGATTTTTTTATCACTATCTAATGCTTGCTCTAGCGCTGTAATACGTTGTAACTGAGTGCCCTTTTGTGCCAGCTTGCTTTCTAAGCCAATACGCGCATTACGCTGCGCCATATCAACTAACTTAGCACGCTCGCCTCGCGTATTGTGATGAAGCTGTACTTTATAGCCCGCTTCACTCGACAGGGCTTCGCCAATGCCTTGTTGATCAAGGGTGTCACAATTATGTAGAACTTGTCTTGGAATTTGACGACCTGCGCTACTATTTAAATAGAACTGTAAGATAAAGGCACTGTATAGTTCTGCACTCTCCGTACCTTTAGGGATTTTAGGGTAATAACTCCGTGACCCCAACACCTTACCATTACGAATAAACAATAAATGAAAACAGGCAATGCCGTGTTCATAATTAAAGCCAACCACATCGACATCCGTTTGATCGGAGTTAATCCACTGCTGCTCTTGTACTTTGCGCAGTGCCGTTAATTGATCGCGATAACGCGCTGCGGCTTCAAAGTTAAGCGCATGACTCGCCGCTTCCATCTTCTCCACCAGCTGTCCCAAGACCTTTTGACTATCACCAGCTAAAAAGAGCCCAGCTAGCTTCACTTCATTGGCATAGTCTTCATCGCTCACTTTGCCTGCAACACATGGCGCTAAGCAACGTTTGAGTTGATACTGTAAGCAGGGGCGTGAACGATTGCGATAATAAGCATCTTCACATTGGCGGATAGGAAAGATTTTTTGCATGAGATGCAGGCTTTCACGTACCGCACCGCTGTTAGGGTATGGGCCAAAATATTTACCTTTGGCTTTTTTGGCACCGCGATGGCTGGTAATACGAGGGTGACGATGTTCAGAGATAAAAATAAACGGATAAGACTTATCATCACGAAGCAACACATTATATTTAGGCATGTGATGCTTGATAAGGTCATTTTCTAAAATAAGGGCTTCGGTTTCAGTGTTTGTAACAATCACCTTGATATTGACAATTTTACTGACTAAAACCCGAGTTTTTCCGTTAGTAATATTAGAACGGAAATAGCTAGCAAGGCGCTTTTTTAAATTTTTCGCCTTGCCAACATAGATGACGACATCATTGACGTCGAGCATTTGATATACACCAGCTGCGGTGGTGACATTTTTTAAAAATGCAGCAGAATCAAATAACAGAGCAGTAAACGCCTACAGCTTTTCAGTATCTAAGAAACCGTGTCGAATAGCTAAATGGGTTAATTCAACATCACCACTCACTTCTAACTTACTAAACAAACGGTATCGATACGAGTTTACTGTTTTAGGGCTTAGACTGAGTTGCTCTGAGATGTCATTAACCTTTTGCCCGGTGGTGATCATCATCATGATCTGCAACTCACGGTCAGAAAGTGCTTGGAATGGATTATCTTCAGCAGGTCTAAACTGGCTTAACGCCATCTGTTGAGCAATCTCAGGAGATAAATAACGTTGGCCCGTTTTTACTTGGCGAATCGCATTAATCATTTCATTCGGTGCAGCACCTTTGGTTAAGTAACCCGCCGCACCCGCTTGCATAACTTTAGTAGGGTAAGGCTCTTCGCTGTGAATGCTGATAACAATAATTTTAATATCTGGGTTTAGACGTAAAATACGACGTGTTGCTTCTATTCCACCGATCCCTGGCATATTCATATCCATTAAGACAATATCCGTATCGTTATTGCGACACCATTGTACTGCCGTTTCTCCAGAATCAGCTTCGCCAACGACCTTCATGCCACGAACATCCTCAAGCAAACGCTTGATCCCAGTTCGTACAAGTTCATGATCATCAACTAAAAAAACATTAATCACTTCGCTCTCCTCATATCGCAATCATGTTAAACAACGATAAAAGATTTTTCTAAAATAAGTGGGTAATATTACAATGCTTTCACTAGCAAGTGAAAGTCTTATTTTAACATATTGAATTTATGAATATTTTTTGCACTTGTTGTGCTTCTCTTTTTCTTACTTCCCCATCAAAAGCATTCCGCACAACGATTTGACAAAAAAGAAAAAATATCAGAAAAAATATGACGCATTAATGATGTTGTTCTACACTTAAAATTAATCAATAAAAAACAAACAAAGTCCTAACAACCATAAACTTAGGCTCTCTGGATATAATAATAATCACGGTATTGAATCGTAGGATAATTATCTTAAAGATAAAATAATAACAACCTACTTTGTAGTTTTTCCAAGGAAATATATAGCAGCGTATTACTGGCACGAGAGACTCTTGCTCTAACTGTTGTCGTTTAACGTAAATATATTCAGAGGATCAATTATGTTAGCCCATCGAAACTCCACACTTTACCTTTTCAGCCTGTTGGTTTATTGGGCAGCGTTACCAACCATTGCTGTAACCCCTTCTGACGTTGATAGCAACAATACAGCCAAACGAGCACAGCAGAAGTCTATTGAATATTACCAAACAAAAATCAGCCAACTTGAGTTGCAAGGCGGTGCTTATAGTAATGAGTTAGGTCAAGAAGTATTAAGCCTCGGTACTGCTTACCAAACGATCAACCAACACGAACTTGCCGTAAAACAATTTGAACGTGCACTTCACTTAAATCGAGTTGATGAAGGTTTATATTCTAAAAATCAATTGCCTATTTTAAAAAAGCTTATCACTAGCTTAAAAGCACAAAAGCGCTGGAAACTAGTGAATAATTGGTATCACTACCAATATTGGCTACACACGCTCAACTATAACGTTGACGACGATAAAATGCTTAAAAACATGATGGATTTTGCGAATTGGAATCTAAAGTCATATTCGCAAGGCTATAGTGATATGCCTATCGACCACCTGATCACCGCATACAAAACACTCGAAAAACTGACAGAGTTAATCAGTACAAAATACGGAGAAACGCATATTGAAAATATCGGGGCACTTCATGGACTAATGATAGCCAACTACTTTGTGGCAATTAGTTCTGAGACTAGAGCGATTCAAACTGGCCAAGAGAATCAACCTATGATTGGTCCTTCAACGATTGGAGTGCTAAAAAGAAAGAGCTTTAGAGTGGGCAAAGAAATTGTAAACAAAGAAATTAAGATTCTAACTAATCAACCAGTTAAAGATCACTTACGCATTGTCAATGCGATGCTCAAACTTGCTGATTGGGAATTAATGTATGGTAAAACTCAATCCGCAACAAAGGATTATCACATCGCTTACCAATATGCTAAGGAACACGATACCAATAATAATTTCCGTCAACAGCTCTTTTCAAAGCCCATTGCGTTACCAAATTTCCCACAATTAACATTAAATAGCAGTGAGCACCTGCCGCAACAAAGCACATCTACTCACCAACAATATGTCCATGCCTCATTTAATGTCACCCCTAATGGACGCGCAAGAGCCATTAAAGTGCTTAGTGCTAAGCCAAAAAGTACCAGCTCTATTCGGGCTAAAGCGGTTAAATTTCTTCGAGCTTCACGTTTTCGCCCACGGATCAATAATGGACTATTAGCGGCTACAGAACACACTAAATTACATATTTTTGTCGATTAACGTCGGGGACTCTTTATGAATACGTCAACGAAAATTGCACTAGCGTTAACATTGCTTGCATTAATTAGTTGTAAAACTACGCAGCAATCATCGCCGCCAACACCGCAGCAGACCCCTCCTACTCCACCTTCACAAAGTGCGAGTAGCCCAAGTCAGCCCTCGTCAGCTCAATCTCAAAGCAACTCAACAGCGACCAATAAGAGGAAACAGCAGCGTCAATCACAAAGTGCGGCAGCCTCACAACAGCAACAAAGCCAGCAAGCAGCAACAACTGACACGAGCCAACAAACTGCTACATCCGGGCAGCACTCACCGCAAAGTAGTGAGCAAGCTAGCACACAAGAAAATGACGGCCAAGAACAAGCCTCTGATAACTCGAATGAAGCTAACGGCAGTGAATCGGCAGAACAAACTGAAGTGATGGAAAGTGGTAGCGGCGAGAGCACGCCATCTGATGAAATAGACTTTTCAGAAGAAGAGCAAACTAACGCAGCAGCCAGTTCAACAAATAATAATGCAAGCCAATCATCAAGTGCCACGGCCAATGACAATGCAAATGCAAATGCAACAATGAGTCAACAGTCTAGCTCTTCTGTGGCTAGTAACGAAAACTCAGCGACTCAAATACCAACCGCGGCAGCAATTCAGACTACAGCTGAGCGGGCAGCACAACTTGAAGAACAGCTCGCGCGTTCGATGGGCGACTATGACGCGATGATTTTAAAAGAGCGTGAATATATCGAAGGCAAAGGGAATGAGCAAGGGAGTGAAGCTGAAGTCGAAGTCGCTGATATAGGGTCACTCTACGACGATGTACTCAATGGTCAGTCTGAAAGCAAAGCTCCTGTAGCCCAGAAAAATGGTGTTGGAAATCAAACAATGCCAGCAGGTTCTGGCAACGCTAATGTCCCAGGGAAATCTAAACAGCAACAAACGTATACACCCCCTGCTGACATTCCGACAGGTGTTGATGATGATGTAGTCGCTCGCCAGATCCGTGAAGCGGCATTAAAAGAGCCTGATCCTGCACTGCGTGAAAAGTTGTGGCAAGAATATAGAAAATACAAAAAGAATCAGTAAGTCAAATAACTGCGTGAGGTTGAGTAACAAAAGTTACTTAAGATCTAAACATAATGATAAGAGAGTTCATGATGAGATATTTACTATACTCCTTCATTTTATTGACGTTAGCCCTTAACATCGGGTGTAGTACAGTTGATGTTCGCTCTGCCGCTGTCGTTGAGCTAACGCGTGAGGCAAGTGACATTCCAGAGGCAGAACTATTAGATATTGGGATCAGAGTATTCAATGGCGGTTTAGCCGACCTTGATCAGTCTGATGAAGATACTATTGTTTTTCCTGAAATACGCTTAGCGGAAGCAAGTTACTTTCCACAACTTTTAATGCAAACTTTGCAAGACAGCAGTGCATGGGGAGCTGTACGCGTTATTCCGTCTCAGCACCAATTTGTTGATGTGGTTGTCGACGGTACAATCATTGAGTCGGACGGCGAAACACTCACTCTAGCCATTAGTGTCAATGATGCCCAAGGTAAACAATGGTTCAAAAAAACCTATACTCACCGTACCAGTAGTTATTCCTATAAAGATAAAGCACAACGTCACAGTGATCCTTTTCGAACAATCTATAATCAAATCGCTAATGATTTAAATAATCACCGCCAAAGCCTTACCTCAGCAGAATTAGTCAACCTGCGTAAAATTACTCAACTAAAGTTTGCGCAGTCCCTTGCACCGATTATTTACCAACAGCATTTAGGTAAAAATGCTCAAGGTCATTACACCGTAAAACGTCTCCCAGCAGAAAACGACCCTATGCTAGCCCGAGTCCAGCAAATAAAAGATCGTGACAATTTATTCATCGATACATTGCAGCAATATTATGAAAGTTATGCCAAAGAAATGAGTAAACCTTACCAACAATGGCGTAGTGAGAGTTATCGAGAAGTTATTGCAGTAAATAAATTAAAACAACGGGCATCACAAGAGAAAGTACTCGGAATAGCCACCATTATCGCAGGTATCTTAGGGGTTCGAAGCTCAGATGCTTCAGCTCGTGCAGCCAGTACACTAGCGGTATCAGGTGGTGCATACGTTATAAAGAGTGGCTATGATCGTGACTCTGACGCTCAAATACATATTGATACGTTACAAGAGCTTGGAGACTCCCTTGAAGCCAGTATTGCCCCGAGTGTGATTGAACTTGAAGATCGAACCGTCACCTTGACTGGCACCGTATCTAATCAATATCAACAATGGCGTGAGATTTTACAACAAATCTATCAACTTGATACGGGAATAGTCACACCTAACCAAGTCTTGCCAAATGAATGAACGTAACGGTGAATTAGCTATTTTTCCTGTAATAAGGAGGAAGTAATGAACGATTCAGAGACAACGAACCAAAGTCAGAGTGCGTCTAATCAACAGACGCCGGTGAGCTTTGCTTTTGATGAGCAAAAACAACCGCTAAGTTTGTTAACCCTACAATGGTTAAAACGCTCTTATTTGCTCCTCGTCGCCCTGTTGTGTTTACTTTTAGCCTTATACTGGGTGTTATTTTATTTACCAACCAGTGACCTGATCCCAGCCCAACAAGCAATTCACACTCAGCCTAGTCAACCAACTGGTGCCCTACCAGCAAAACGCATCGAACAGTCACCATGGCAAGACGCCCAACAAGCAAAACTTCGTCGTCAAGCCCAAGACATTCTATCGGTGATTTTAACCCAGCAAACCAAGCTTGAAGCCATGGGGGTGACAAAATGGGCCAATCTTGAGTATCTTGAAGCAATCAATAAGGCGCACGCTGGCGATGAGCACTACCAACAACAGCAATTTTCTATCGCAATTGATACCTACCAACAGGTATTAACCCTATTTACAGCAATTGAAGCAAGCAGCGACGAACACTTTACACGTTACTTAGCCGCTGGTGAACAAGCACTAGCGCAAAACAACGCCTCACTAGCTAAACAGAAGTTAACTGTCGCTTTACAAATCAATCCGAACCATCAGGCAGCCACACAAGCTTATGATCGATCGCTAGTACTCGATCAAGTCAATACATTAATCAACCAAGGAAAAGTATTAGTCTCTGAACAAAAACTTATTGAAGCTAAGACTCAATTTTCCAAGGCAATCGCTCTAGATTCTCACTCTCAGGCAGCTCGTGAACAACTACAATCCACTGACCTTGCGATAACTCAGCGCGATTTCTCAGCTGAGATGTCAAAAGGTTACAAACAAATGCATCAACACCGCTACCACACCGCGATAAAACACTTTAAACAAGCAAAGCAACTGTATGCAACTTCGGCAAACGGTGTGGAACAACGTACAATGGCACAACAAGCGATAACGCAAAGTAGCAACCTACTAACACAAGGGCGTATCGACACCTTTATTGCGCAAGCTAAAGTACTGGAGCAACAAGAAGCTTGGCAACTAGTTATTGAACAGTATCAACAAGCGCTGAGCCTTGATAGTAGCTTGATCACAGCTAAAGTTGGTCAACTGAGTGCACAAGCGAGGCTTCAACAGCAGAAACAGCTAAACCAAATCATCAATAAACCATTACGCCTCAACAACGAACGTATCTACCAACAATCCTTGAGCCACTATCAACAAGCACTGAAGACCCTACAGCCTGGCCCCAAACTAGCGGAACAACTAGTCCAAGTAAAATACACACTGACACAAGCTAAAACACCTGTATCAGTGAAGATTGACTCTGATAATTACACCGATGTCACATTATATAAAGTCGGTAATTTAGGGAATTTTTCGACAAAAACACTCACGTTAACACCGGGGCTTTACACAATCGTCGGCTCGCGTGATGGCTTCCAAGATGTCAGGCACCAATTTTCAATCAACGCTAACGAAAAAAACAAAACCATCTTAGTTCAATGCGATAAAAGGGTGACTAACGGATGAATAGCCTAGATGAACACCGCGCACAAGGTGGCGTGACAACCATTACACCACAACCTTTTGCTCCAGCCGCTACTGAGCAAGCCGATCAACACTTTCGTCATAAACCAGTTGTCTACTTCATTGCTAGCTTACTGTTTTTTGGAATTGCATCATTATGGTATTTATTTAGTGCAAAATCCGTTGTGATAAAAACTTACCCACTAACCAGCGATATCACAATCACAGGAACGCCCCACCTTGCCCTAGCGGATCATTTATTAATGCTTCCTGGTCAGTACCATTTAAATGCAACATCACCACTTCATTTCCCACTAACGCAAACCTTTGATGTAACAGATGAACAAAACCAGCAGTTGAGCTTTAATTTCACCAAGTTACCGGGACATTTGAAATTACAGCTAACTCAAGATATCACCCCAACAGTTAAAGTTGATGGAGAGCGTGTTACATTAAACAAGACAACTATCAATGATATCAGCGCAGGAAAACACCGTCTTCATATCTCTTCACCGCGTTATTTTCCACTAGAGACTGACATAAATATAGCAGGCAAACAACAAACCCAAACATTAGCCGTCAGCTTAACACCCGCTTGGGCAAATATTAGCGTCAACTCCAGTCCTATCGGTGCTAAGGTATTTTCCGGCCAACAGCTACTTGGGATCACGCCGCTCAGCACGCAGCTCCTTAATGGAGAACATACCCTAACGATTGAAAAGCAAGGCTATCAATCAACCCAGCGGCTCATTACTGTTGTTGCGGGACAAGATCATGCACTAGCACACATTCCACTCTTTAAACTCGAGGGACAGTTAATCATCAACACTCAGCCACAAGGTGTTAGTGTTACTTATGGAGATAAATACCTAGGGGTCACTCCGTTAAATATTGCTGTGTTACCGAATCAAACACAATCGTTATTATTGTTTAAAGAAGGTTTTAAGCAACAGTCTCATCAATTAAGTGTTGCTTCAGGTACCACATTAACGCAACAGTTCAAACTGAAGCCACTAATAGGCAAAGTCAAATTCTCTGTGACACCTGCTGACGCCACGTTATATGTGGCAGGAAAACTCATGGGGTTAGCTAACCAAACACTTCCGTTAACAGCAAAGAAGCAACATATTACTATCAAGCGGGATGGTTATGTGGATCACAACACAACACTCGTGCCTAACCCACAACGCCAACAAGTTTTCTCTATTTCATTAATGACTCTTGAACAAAGTCGTTGGCAAAATATCCAATCGATAATCACCACAGCCTCTGGCTCAGCACTCAAACTATTTAAAATTAACGAGAGTTTTACTATGGGTGCTTCTCGCCGAGAACAAGGCCGACGCGCCAATGAAACACAACGCACAGTGATCCTAAATCGCGCTTTTTACCTTGGCCTAAAGGAAGTAACCAATAAAGAGTATCAACAATTCAAGCGCCAACACTCGTCAGGTCACGTCAAGGGGAATAGCCTAAACGGCCCAATGCAGCCTGTTGTTAACGTCACGTGGCTCCAAGCTGCACAATATTGCAATTGGTTATCACAACAAGAAAATCTACCACTGGTTTATCACATAGAACAAGAGAAGTTAGTGCGTATAAATAAAGTTGCTACAGGCTATCGATTACCAACAGAAGCCGAGTGGGCATGGGCTGCACGTTTACAACAAGGAAAAATGATCAAATACCCTTGGGGTCAATCATTACCGCCTAAGCAAAATTCTGGTAACTATGCCGATATCTCAGGCGCACCAATTTTGGGATCCATTCAGGCTCGTTATAAAGACGGTTATATCGTCTCAGCCCCTGTCGGTCGTTTTGCAGCAAACCACCACGGCTTATTCGATCTTGGAGGGAATGTCGCAGAATGGGTGAACGATTATTATCAAACCACCTTCATAACCAAAGAGACCAATCCTATGGGGCCTATCACAGGCAGTCATCATGTGATTCGAGGGGCTAGTTGGGCTCACGGGACACGTACTCAATTAAGATTATCGTTTAGAGATTACGATAACCGCCCTCGCAATGATGTTGGCTTTAGAGTCGCACGCTATGCGCAATAAACAAAAAGGAGCAAAGCAATGAATAGATTAATGATATCAGCGGCTCTCATTTCACTGTCATTGATAAGTGTTGCTGACGCTTTTAATAATCAAAAAAAACAGTTGTTAGAGCCCTCTGCTAAAACACAAAGTTTTAGCTTGGCCGCAACCACGGACACCGAAAAGGCCACAGATAAAGTTAAGGTTACAGGCACTAATACAAAAAAAACGACCAAAGCAAATAACGCCGCTAAAAAAGCAACGACATTTAAACCCAGTGAAACCATTTCTGAGGATTTGTCAGTTTCGTTTCCCGTGGATATTTAAGGGCGATAGCGTTTAAAAATAAACAATCAGCAGTACAAGAGCAGTTATTCATCGAGTTACTTTGATAAGGAAACACTCCAATGAAAAAAGGCACAGGTTCTGAATTTATATTTCAATTATTCTCATTGTTGCTATCGATAATTATCGTCCATGCAGTCTATGTCACGGTCATTCGTCCCAACGCACAAGCCATCAGCCAACAACAGCAAATGGCCCATCAAACGAATCAGTCGAGTCAAACAGAACGTTCCATCTATGTTGTCTTAAAAGATTTCGAACAAGAAACCTGTTTTGTGTTAATGCTTTGGGCACTCCTCATCATGGCTTACAAAGCACGTATTACCCAACAAGAACGCTATATGTTGAATCAATCGATGCTTAATGTGCAACCTGGTGTGAGTATACTGCCCCAAGATGCACGGGAGTTGTGCCGTCCGTTACAAAACTTACCTCAAAATCAACGAGAAATGTTAGCACCACGCACTTTACTCATTGCACTTCAACGCTTTAATGCCACAGCCAATGTTGACGCAGTGGCCAGTGCCGTTAAAAACAATTGTGATAGCGAAACCGACAAGCTCGATAGTGAGCTAGCAATGGTGCGCTACATTGTGTGGGCTATCCCTTCAATTGGCTTTATTGGTACCGTTCGCGGTATCGGTGAGGCCTTAGGTCTTGCTCATGAGGCGGTACAGGGAAATATCATTGGAGTTACCAACAGCCTAGGCACAGCGTTTAATTCAACCTTTATCGCTCTGGTGATTAGCATCGTGATTATGTTTTTCAGCCACCAGCTACAGCTTATGCAAGAACGCCTAGTTCAAAGCACTCAAGATTATTGTGATAACAATTTGCTCAATCATTTATTAATTGCCGATGTTAATAAGGAGGAGTCATGAATAGCATTGTAATCGCTCTTAACGACTATCAGCTCACATTAACAGAACTTGCAAGCGGTCACTCGGTTTCAGAGCTTAGTCATGCTATCGCAACCGAGAAAAACATTGAGTTTGGTGTCTCTGCATTTGAACAATCTAAGGCAACACCAGAACACCATTTTTGCAACTATTGGCAGCATATTGGACTAGACCCTATTAACTGCCCTCACCCCGAAGTTAGGCATTTCGCCGATATTGCCTACTTACAGCTCAAACACTTATTAAATCCGCTAAATCCAGATGATAACGTCATACTATTAGTGCCTAGTCATTTTAGCCAACAGCAATTAGCCCTTGTCATCGGCATTGTACAGAGTTGCCAATTTACGGTGTTGGCAGTGCTAAACTCCACATTGTTAGCCCTCAACTCTCTTGAACCGCATCAAATAAACAATCATCAATCATACTATGCCGATATCACACTAACCCATTGCTCACTTGACTGCGTAACACTTGATGCACACATTAGCATCAATCACAGTCAACAGTTCTCTGATTGCGGTATCAATCAACTTTATCGCGACATTGCTCGCTGGCTCAATCAACGGTTTATAGAAGAATGTCGTTTTGATGCTTTTTATCAGGCCGATACTGAACAAGCACTCTACAACCAGTTACCAGTATTATTAAAAAAACAATCAACACAATATCGAATCAATGCAGGTGACAAAATGATTACCGTCAAGCTTGCTGACCTTAATCATCAGATAGAACAGTGTTTTTCCCCGTTTATCAAACACCTTAATAACTTAATTAATCATGACCACCAAACCGTATTTATTAGTCAACGACTCACACAACTATTAGCAGGGCTCTCGATCTCAACACTGATAACGCCTATAACAGAACAATCGCATTTAAATGGACTCAACTCGCTCATTAGCGATTTTTCTACCCAAGCCTCATCAGATCAGCAAGTTCAATTGATAAACCAACTGCCACTGAATCAGGCAATAAGTAATTCGTTAAACAACCAGTTACAAAGCAAACAGCAAAAAAAAATCATTACCCATGTACTCTATTGTGGGCACGCTTTACCATTATTCTCAAAGCAAGACCCGCTACAAACAAATAAACCGCTGTATATCCATACCGATAAGCAACAACTATTAGGTTACAACCAAAAAAAGAGCACCGTCGCCTGCCTGAGCCCAACTGGAAACAACTGGCGTTTAATTCCCCTATCCCAGCAGCCTATCTCGATTAATCAACACGTTGTCATGGACTCTCAATGCCTGTCAGTTGGTGATGTAATACATATCAGAGGCGTCGCTGAACCACTGATAGTCATTCAAGTGGAACAGGAGTTGTAACGATCATGGCCAACAAGCGGAAGTTTTCAACATTCAGCTTATCGTTTCTCGATATCATGTCTTGCGGCTTTGGTGCGGTGATCCTAGTTTTTTTAATTATTCGTCACGACGTGAATACTCAAGTCGAGTCACCGCAAGTACCTTTGGACGCTGAAGTTAATTTATTACAACAAGAAATCACCGAAGGTAAAGATAACCTAGTCGCGATTAAGAATACCTTATCATTACTCAATCAAGAATTTGTTGAAACCAACGGGCTTGCTCGACGTATCAATGACGAGATAGATGCCATTGAGAATATGCTAAAAGTTCTAGAACGAGAAAACGACGACCAACAAATTAAGCAGCTACAGAAAGAGCTTAAAAAGCTAGCCAGTGAAAAAAAAGAACTTGAACAACAAATTAAGCAAGGTAATGACGCTAGACGATTCCAAGGTCAAGGCCAGCGCCAATACCTCACAGGGTTGAAGCTTGATGGTTCTCGAACACTTATTTTACTCGACGCATCAGCCAGTATGCTTGATAACACGATCGTTAACATTATTAGGCGGCGTAATATGTCAGAGCAACACCAAAAACAAAGCGATAAATGGCGCCGTGCCATTCGTGCCGTTGAATGGTTAACCGCTAAATTCCCCTTAGAAAGTCAATTTCAAGTGTACAGTTTTAATACCGATGTCTCTGCGGCATCAAGCCATACTCTTGATCAATGGCTAGCGGTTGATAACCCTGAGCAATTAAAACAAACCTTTGATGGCCTTTATCAGCTTATTCCTAAGGGTGGCACCAACCTAGAATTGGCGTTTAGCGCAATTCACCGACTTAACCCAATGCCAGATAACATTATTTTAATTACTGACAGCTTACCAACCCAAGGACAACGAAAAAATAACACTCACACCATAAGTTCGAAAGAACGTGAAGCGCTCTTTGAGCAGGCGGTCAATGCGCTGCCACAAGGGATCCCCGTTAATGTATTGCTATGGCCAATGGAGGGCGATCCCGTTGCTGCCTCTGCATTTTGGAAGCTAGCGCAATACACCAGTGGCTCTTTTATGAGTCCCTCACGTGATTGGCCATAAGGAGGAGGGAAAATGACGGCAATAAAACGACGTGACTCACAAGAATTCTCCATTGCTTTTCTCGATGTCATTTGTTGCGGCTTTGGCGCAATCATTCTGTTATTGATGATCACTAAATCGATGTCTCCTGAGGTTATCGAACAGGCCGAAATCAATAACCAAGCTCAAGTTGCCGATTTACAGAAGAAATTGTTTGAGATTCGCGGGGAAACAACCATTTTCAATCGGGACTTAAATGCAACACATCAACAAATTGCAGATGAAGAAAAACGTTTAGCCATTTTAAGAACTCGCCTAGCCACCCTCACTGCGCTTCATGCGCAAACAGCTAAACAAGCAATCACAAGTGGTGAAACGAAAGGTAAATTAGCCCTTGCTGTACAGAGCCTTTCTGATGAGATGACACGGCTACTGGGTCAAAACTATCAAAGTAAAAATGATTTAATTGGCGGCATTCCCGTCGATAGCGAATACCTTGTATTCATTATTGACACGTCCGGCAGTATGTTTACTTACGCTTGGCCACGCTTACTTGAAGAGATCATCAACACCCTCAACATATACCCACAAGTCAAAGGTATCCAAATCATGAATGACATGGGTAGCTATATGTTTACCACCTATCGTAATCAATGGATCCCGGACTCACCCGCTCGTCGTAGTGCCATTATAAAACGGTTACGCAAATGGAACCCGTTTAGTAACAGTAGTCCAGTCGAAGGAATTCAAAAAGCAATTCGCACTTTCTTTAGTCAAGACAAAAAAATCAGCCTATATGTCATGGGGGATGAATTTTCAGGACGTTCAATTCAACAAGTTTTAGCAACGATCGAACGCATAAACAAAGTCAATGATAATGATGAACGCTTAGTCCGCATTCATGCTGTTGGCTTTCCAGTGCAGTTTGCTCGCCCTAGCCGCCAACAGCATACAGGAATTCGATTTGCCACGTTAATGAGAGAACTAACCTATCGAAATGGCGGTACTTTTATTGGATTAAATGATTTTCAACCTTAACCAAACAAATTGGAGAAGCAGATGATAATTAACAATCAAGCTCTACCTAGGTTAAATAGCAGCAGAATTTACTGTTTAATACTGTGTTTTTTATGTGGCGCACTCAGTGGTTGTACAAGCACAATTAATGTATCGGGTCATTTCCCAAGCCCAATTGTTGACCCGCTGCCGTTAACTATGGGCGTAGTCTACAAACCCGCATTTAAACAATACAACTATGTCGAGAACAATGAAAAACGTCAGCAATGGCAGATAGAGATTGGTGATGCACAGCAAGCGCTTTTTAACACGGTACTCCCTGCTATGTTTAAAGAGGTTGTAACTTTAGCTGATCAGGCCGACGAAGCCAGCAAAAAAACCGATCTAGTTTTTGAGCCAACCCTTGAAGAATTCCAATACAACATGCCGCGCGAAACCAACGTTAACATGTTCGAAGTTTGGATGAAATATAACATGAAGGTCTATAACAAAGAAGGTCGACTCATTGCTGACTGGATTTTAACCGCGTATGGCAAAACACCAACGGCATTTATGAAGTCGGAAGAAAGTGCACTTAATGAAGCATTGATTATTGCCCTCAGGGATGCCGGCGCTGGCTTTTCACTCAGGTTTGGTCACGTTCCAGAGATCAATTCATGGCTCTCACAACAAAAGTTTGCCAATAGGAGTAAGTAACCATGAAAGCTCAAGACCTCAACTATTCTATCTATATTGCACTAACATTGCTGTTTCTGACTGGATGTACCTCTGTCACAGTCGATCAGATTAAGCACCACGCCACTAATTTAAAAGAAGGTGAATCAATCGTAGTCATTGGACGCCGAAGTGGCAGTAATTATGAAACGGAACCAGAATTAGTGTCATGTATAGGCACAAAGCTCTCTCAAGGGGAAACTGGCTTAAATGTGATTGATGAAAAAACCTTTGTCGATCGTCTCTATCCGTGGTTTGAGGCTCGGACAGCCCCAACACAAGTGCAGGGACTACAACGATTATTATCGTATGATCAAATCTCACAAGTCTTCGATGAATTTAATGTGCATTACATTGTTTGGGTAGACGGGAATACTGAAAAGACGCGTGCGAGTGGGTCTATCAGTTGTGGTATTTCCGCTGGTGGTGCAGCCTGTTTCGGCTTTGGCTCTTGGGATAATGAAGCCGAATATGAAGCGTCTATTTGGGATTATCAAAGCCAGAAACTCATCGGCAAAGTCAGTAGTATTGCTGACGGCACTTCCTATATGCCAGCGGTTGTCGTACCAATACCATTAATTGCACAGGTTCAAACCAAAGCCTGTCAGGGCATGGCACAACAACTCAAACAATTCTTACAGTCGAAATAATGATAAAAATCGGAGGTCGTCATGTTTGTTTTGATTAAACCTTATCACTGGTTGATCGTGGTCACTTTCCTCATACTCAGTGGCTGCTCTGTCAATCCTGCGACAGGCTCAATTGACTTAGTAATGATGTCAGAGAGTGAAGAAATAAAACTCGGCAAGGAAATGCACCAAAAACTAATTAAATCTGTTCCTATATATCAAGATGAAAAACTCGCCACATACATCGATAATATAGGCCAAAAGGTCGCAAAATCCAGTCATCGGCCTAACATAAAATATCATTTTACGATTATTGACAAACCTGACATTAACGCCTTTGCTCTACCCGGAGGCTACATTTATATTAATCGAGGCTTACTTGCCTACCTAGACTCTGAAGCCCAATTAGCAGCTGTTTTAGCTCATGAAATCGGTCATATTACAGCGAGACATGTAGTGCGCCAAGACACTGCACGTAAAGGGGCAAACGTATTGTCCGTTTTATCCGTTTTTACTACTGGTAATGCACATATCAGTGATGTCACTCGTCTATGGAGCAGTGCAGCGGTTAAAGGCTACGGTCGAGAAATGGAGTTAGAAGCTGATGGCTTTGGTGCTGAGTATTTATTTAACAGTGGCTACGATCCCCACGCAATGGTGGAAACCATCGGTGTACTAAAAGATCATGAACGCTTTGCTCGCTATCGTGCTAAAAGTGAAGGCAAGCAATCAAGAAGCTATCATGGCGTGTTCTCAACTCACCCGCGTAATGATGTCCGCCTTAAAGAAGTCATTTCCAAAGCAGGTACACTCGATAATAAAGATGATTTTATTCAAAACCAGCAGCAATACAGAGAACACATCGAAGGTCTAGTCTACGGCGTGAATTATGAAGCGATTATCAAACAACAAAAACACAGCGATGAAAACCGTTATAGCCATAAGAACCTCGGTTTTACCCTTGTCTTTCCCAAGGAGTGGCAAGTGAAAAATACTCGTCAAGCGATCTTGTCACAACCGTCAGATCAATCAGCACAATTAACTATTCAAGTCGCTAAACACCAAAATAAACTTTCCCCAAGTAACTATTTACGCAAGATAGCTAAAACCGAAGTGTTGCACCGGTCTGAAGATTTTAGTCAATATGGCTTGAACGGCCATACAGGAATCATCACCAGTAATTCTGGCGAAGAAGATCAACGGATCGCAGTATTATTCCAAGGCCGCCGAGCGTATGTTTTAACAGGTAGTGTTTTCAAACCACAGGCTGACACTGACTATGACAAACTTTTTTTAGAAAGTATTCATAGTTTTAGACCACAACGGAGTCAACGAAGTAAACCGAAATCGAAAAAGATCCATTATGTAAAAGCTAACGCTCACACCAGCATCGACGCCTTAGCTAAACACTTAAAGATTGGCGCTTACCCTGCACAGAAAATAAGATTGATAAATGGTCTCTACCCAAGAGGCGAACCCAAGTTAGGCGAATGGATAAAAATTATCGAATAGATATCAATTACTTGAACTTACCCTGAAGGGTTTACCTTCAGGGTAAGCTTCATCTTTAAAACAAAAATTCCGGCTTAAAAGACTACCGAAACAACGGGGATGTAAGTACGACACGCTACACCCCACCACACGTCATCCTGAAAGTGGTTTATTCAGGATCTCGCTTTGCTGTTAACACAAAGATTTTGGCTTAAAAGACTACCGAAACAACGGGGATGTAAGTGCGACACGCTACACACCACCACGCGTCATCCTGAAAGTGGTTTATTCAGGACCTCGCTTTGTTGTTAACACAAAAACTCTGGTTTAAAAGACTTCCGTAGTAACGTGATTGAGAATGTGCTGACGTTCAATTCGAAACAAAAAGGCCGTTGATATTATATCAACGGCCTTTCAATATGTACTACTCTGAGATATTTCTCATCAACTAATAACAGCGCCTAAAGCGCCTATTAATTAGAAGTTAATTTGAGAAATTAAATCAGGGTTAACAACTAAGTTACGTACACCATGTGCATGGTCTTCTTTGAAAGTATTACCTTTACACCACTGACCAACAGATTTTGCATTAACTTTTGCTACTTTAGGGCGAACGCTCCAAGATACTTGTAATGGAGAACCTTGTTCGTTGTAGCTAGGACCAGTTGTTGAACCAGCGTACTGAACTGGAACACCTGTATTCTCAGGAATGTTAAGTGCTTGGTGTAGCCCATCACGCTTACCGTGTTTAGCTAGCTTGTTAAAGTCTAGTGCATTTTTATCATTTACAAGAACGTAAACTTGCGTTTCTACACGTAATTGTGGGTTCTTGATAGAATCACTTAAACACGCACCTAAAGTTGGTCCTGGTTTAATTTTTGCTGTTGAATGAACGTAGTGAACTTCAATTGTGTCACCTGAATTAAGACCACCGTGTTTACTTGGACAAACGTCACCACGAAGCGGCTTCATTTCTTTAGCTGTTAATGTACCAGAGTATTTGTAACCTGTTTGGAAACCTTTACCGTCGCCGTTACCAGCATAAGTGGCGAACTCACCGCCTTTATGCTCAGCATTTTTGTGGAAGTGAATGTTACATAGGTTCATGTCAGTGTAAGAAGGTGCAGTGCTAAATAAACGTTTGTTAGCGCCATTGATTGCATCAATATCACGTGGAGATTGAGGACCAAAGCCTTTACCAGCGGTATTTTTAGCTAACGCAGCACGTTGTTTCTCAATAACGCTATCAGAAACTGTATTGCCACTGCCTGCGATTGCGTGTGCAGGAACTAAGCTCGCTGCAAATAACGCTAAGATAACTTCTTTTTTCATGATTTTACTCCAAATTAAGGATAATAGTAGAACTGGGTTAAGCTGAACTGAGATATTTATATTTTTTTGTTGGCTCAGAACACCTAAAACTTCTTTGGCTGCCTTTACTAAATCTAATTGACTTTGTTCAATAATCAACTTTTCAGCCATGATAATTTAGCCTTTCGACTAGGAGTAGCAGCAATACATTAGTATTTTACAATAAGCTACTTTTACCCCTTTGATTTGCAAGAAGAATAATTGAAATGGCTATTTTTAGCAATTCTTTACCACAGTAATTAAAACATTTTTGTTAACTTTGTCACATTTTTGAACATAAATCGTAACTACTACTGTACTTAAATCACTAAAGCAGGACTTATTTGGTTAAATATCAATCTATTAATGAAATGGAGAGCATGAGCGCTAATCTCAAACTAGTGAGGAGGTAGATAAACGTATTGTTAAAATTTAAAAGACACCGACCGACCACATACCTACATTCATCATCAGTTAAAGACGCGAACACTGGTAATACCAACCTTGATGATTAAGTGACAGATTTGGTTTAGCTAAGTATCAAGAGAGGAGCAGAGTAGCCCTTGAGCAACAAGGGCTACGTCGGCGTAGTTATTTAGCGGCTCTCTGAGCACGAGCGCTATGTAGTTTTTTATAGCTCTCAATTAAGCGTAAGTGCTTATCTAAGCCTTCCAATTGCATATTAGTTGGCGTTAAACCAAAGAAGCGCACTTCACCTGCAACCGAACCCACTACGTTCGCCATTGTCTCTTGGCCAAACATGCGGTTAAAGTTGTTCATAAAGTCTTCCAACTCGAGCTCTTCGTCTAATGTCACTTCAAGTACCGCATGCACGGCTTGATAGAATAAACCACGTTCAACGGTGTTATCGTTAAACTGTAAGAAGGTTTCAACTAACTCAATAGCCTCTTCTAATTCCCCTAACGCTAGGAAAATAAGCAGTTTAAGCTCAAGGATTGTTAGTTGTCCCCATTCGGTATTTTCATCAAATTCAATACCTATTAAGGTGGTAATATCAGTGTAGTTATCTAACTGACTTTCTTCGAGACGCTCAACCAACGCCACAAGCTCATCATCAGTTAAACGATGTAGGTTTAAAATATCTTCACGATAAGCTAGTGCTTTATTGGTATTATCCCAAATTAAATCTTCCACTGGGTACACTTCTGAGTAATCAGGAACCAAAATACGACAAGCAGTACCAATATCAGAAAATTCAGCGACATAAGCTTCTTTACCTAAGTCCTGTAAAATGCCGAACAAGCCAGCTGTCTCTTCTTCATTTGTTCCAGAGAAATCCCACTCGCAGAACGGGTAATCATGATTATCGCTAAAGAAACGCCATGAAATCACGCCTGTTGAATCAATGAAATGCTCAACAAAGTTTTCAGGTTCAGCAACGGCTTCACTATTAAAGGTTGGCTTTTGCACATCATTGAGACCTTCAAAGCTACGACCTTGCAGTAGTTCCGTTAAGCTACGCTCTAAAGCAACCTCAAAGCTTGGGTGTGCGCCAAATGAAGCGAATACCCCACCTGTTTTCGGATTCATCAAGGTGACACACATTACTGGGAATTGGCCACCTAGCGAAGCATCTTTCACCACAACAGGGAACCCTTGAGCTTCCAACCCTTGAATACCTTCTAAGATCGCAGGATATTTTGCAATGACCTCACTTGGTACATCAGGCAGTACAATTTCTTGCTCAATGATTTGACGTTTAACCGCGCGCTCAAAAATTTCTGATAAACACTGCACTTTAGCTTCGGCAAAGTTGTTACCCGCACTCATGCCATTACTTAAGAATAAGTTCTCAATCAGGTTCGATGGGAAATAGACCGTCTCGCCATCTGATTGACGAACATAAGGGATAGAACACAAACCACGTTCAACATTACCAGAGTTGGTATCGATTAAGTGAGAACCACGCAGCTCACCTTCAGGATCGTAAATCTTTCGACAGTAAGTATCTAAGATGCCTTCAGGCAGTGCATCATCAGCGCCAGGTTTAAACCACTTTTCGTTGGGATAATGAACAAAATCACTGTTAGCAATATCCTGACCAAGAAATTGATCGTTATAGAAGAAGTTACAGTTTAAACGTTCAATAAACTCGCCTAATGCAGAACATAACGCGCTTTCTTTAGTTGAGCCTTTACCGTTAGTAAAACACATCGGTGACGCAGCGTCACGAATATGTAACGACCATACGTTTGGCACAATGTTACGCCATGATGAAATCTCAATCTTCATTCCTAAATCCGTTAAGATTGAAGTCATATCAGCGATCGTTTGCTCTAGCGGTAAATCTTTACCCAAGATGAAGGTGTTATCCCCCTCACTAGGTTGTGCCATCAACATCGCCTGCGCATCTTCTTCAAGATTTTCAACGGTGTCGACTTTAAATTCTGGACCGGTCTGAATAACTTTTTTTACCGTACAACGGTCAATTGAGCGTAAAATACCTTGACGGTCTTTTTCGGAAATACTTTCCGGCAGCTCTACTTGAATTTGAAAGATTTGATTGTAACGATCTTCAGGGTCAACAATATTATTTTGAGATAATCGAATGCCATCAGTAGAAATATCACGAGCCGCACAATAAACTTTAACAAAATATGCGGCACACAACGCCGAAGATGCTAAGAAGTAGTCAAACGGGCTCGGCGCTGAGCCATCGCCCTTATAACGAATTGGTTGGTCGGCGATAACTGAGAAGTCATCAAACTTAGCTTCAATTCTAAGGTTATCGAGATAATTTACTTTAATTTCCATCGGAGAATTCCACAATCAAGCGTACAAAAAGCCAACTAATGACCCTTTGACGGCGTATTTAACTAATTGTGGCTAATTATCTGCTTTTTCTTGGCAATAGTCTTGGCTTTATTCCACAAATTAACAAATTAGTCGTAAACAATTTCTCAATTATGATGTTGATGCAGCTATAGGCAGTGATAAAGTAGCCACTACCCCCTTCCCCGCTCTGTTACTAAGTTTAATCATGCCATTATGATTAAACATAATTTGTCGGCACAACGCTAACCCAATACCACTCCCTTGAGCCTTCGTAGTGAAAAACGGTACAAAAATATTATCTAAATTAGCCAAGCCAACTCCCGTATCTTTAATATTGATATGTAGCCAATTGGCTCTAGACTCGGTATCGACAATAATTAATGGCTGCGCTTGTCCATGCATCGCCTCCGCTGCATTTTTAAATAAGTTAATAATCACTTGCTCAAATTGGCCTTTATCCGCTTCAATGATTAATTCAACGTCAATGTTATGTTTTAATTCAGCCTCAGGAAACAACAGAGCTAATCGCTCAATAACATTGGCTAAGCCAAAGCTCGAGAAATTAGGTTCGGGCAAATGAGATAGCTGACTATAACTGCCGATAAAACCAGACAATGATGCGGCGCGTTCATTAATGATCCCAACCCCAGTAAGTAAAGACTCAGCTTTAAGCTCGGTATCCACTTGATCAAGCTTCTTTTTCATTGATTGGCTAATGGCAATGATTGGCGCTAATGAATTGTTCATTTCATGACTTAAAACCCGCAACAAGCTTTGCCATGCTTGACGCTCTTTTTCCATCAATAAGCGCTCAGCATTTGTTAGCATGTATAGGTGGTGTTTGTTACCTGAACTTAGGAAATCATCTTTAAATAAAAAATACTCACCAGATAACTCGGGTTGGTTAAATGAAATGACTCCCGCAGGTGCTGACACAATTTCCAGCCCCAATGACGTGTCATCTAGCTTAACCCCGTCCAGACTGTCTAACTGAGGAAAAAGAATCGTATGTGCCGAGGTGTTCGTCATTACAACAACGCCCTGCTCATCAGTCGCTAACACCATTGCATCCATTTGCTGCATGATCCGTTCAAGCAGCAAACGTGACTCTTTTGCTTCAACCTTATGCGCAGCTAAATGATCGGCAAGCTCATTAATCAAAGTCAGTAGCTCTTGTAATGCCTGATTATTTTGTGCATGCCCACGCAATGAATAATCACCATCAATCATCGACTCGATTAAATTAGAAAAGGTTCGTATTTGATGTTCAGCATGGTATTTACTGGTAATAGCAACATAACTACACAGTAAAGTGAGTAAAATCAGTATAAATGCAATCAAATAACCTGAAACGCCAGAAAAAAACAACGAAAAAGCGGTCAACGTAAAACAAGGAACACATACCAACAAAATCAGTTTTAGTTGGATATCTATTTCGTTTACTTTGTGAGTGATAGCGTTTAAAAGTCCAAACACGACTTTAATCCAAACCATATTTACTTAATCGGCGATAATAACCACTACGGCTAAGCCCCAGAGATTTAGCGGTTTCTGTCGCATTACCTTGGCATTGTTTAAGGCGATTAATTAAAGCCTGCTTTTCAATTTCATCCAGTGTCAACTCTGGAGAGTCTAACGAATCTCTATGAAGCTCAACGACGGGGGCCAACATCAAATCAGATGATTCAATAACACCGCTTTTACAGGTAAAAAGCACGCGCTCCATTAAATGGCTGAGTTCACGAATATTACCCGGCCATGAGTGTTGCTCCAAACTCTGAGCAGCTGAACGTGACAGTGCGGGACAGGTACGGTGATATTTATTACTAAAGCTCTGTAAGAAATATTGTGCTAATGGCACGATGTCCTCCTTACGCTCATTGAGTGAAGGTACTCTTAACTCAATCGTATTTAAGCGATAATATAGGTCTTGTCTAAACTCTTTGTCCGCTATCGCCGTCAATAAGTCACAATTTGTAGCAGAAATAACCCGAACGTCAGCATCAATAGACTTACTAGCCCCCACCACTTCAAATTGTTTCTCTTCCAGCACTCTAAGTAACTTCGCCTGCTGAGCTAGTGGAATATTGGCTAGTTCATCTAAAAACAGAGTCCCTTGTTCTGCCATTTCAAATCGGCCAATGCGATTTTCTTTAGCGTCAGTAAACGCCCCTTTGCGATGACCAAACATTTCACTTTCAAATAAAGACTCAGGTATAGCTCCCATATTCACCGCTACAAACGCATTATCGGCTCGCTTTGAGACACTATGAACATAAGCAGCGAGCATGCTCTTTCCTGTGCCATTATCACCGGTGAGTAAAATGCTCATATCACTTTGCGCTAACTCATCAAGGGAGGCTAACAGTTGTTGCATGACGGGGGAGTTGGCAATAACTCCATCCCGCTTTGACGGTAACACTTGTGATGTTAATAATTTATTTTGCTGTACTAAACGCTGGTTTTTCTTCGCTGACGTCGCTAAATCGATTTGTAAAGCAATAGCACTAATCAAACGTTCGTTATGCCAAGGCTTTTGGATAAAATCTCTTGCCCCAGCTTGCATTGCTTCAACGGCAATATCGACGGTTGCCCAGCCGGTCATGACGATGATAGGCAAAGACAACTCCAGTGCCGTGATATCTTTAACGAGTGCTAACCCTTCCCGCCCAGACGTTGTGTCTTGGACGAAATTCATATCAAGTAATACTAAGTCAAAGTTTTGTTGCTTCACATTATCAATAGCGGCTTCAGGTGTGGTAACAGCCGTAATATCAAAACCTTCTTCGCTTAATACATACTGTAAGCTTGCAAGGATATTAATATCATCATCCGCGACTAAAATTTTTTTCTGCTGCAAAAACACTTACTCCCTCTGTGATCTTTCACTATACCTAATAAACACTAAACACCTTCAATTAGAAAACAATAATAGCGCATAAGCGATTCATTTTATGCGCTATTTTGTTACTTTGTTTAAACTAATTACAATCACACCTTATTATTCATAACGGAGTGCAATGCTCGGTTCCATAATCACAGCACGTTTGGTTGGAATTAAAATGGCAATCATCACTACAAACGCTAGACCCAAAGTTACGCCACCCGCTAATACAAAGTAAAATGTCATTGGGAACAACCCTTCAGTCAGGCTATGAAAACCGTAAGCTAACATAACAAACACCGCTAATGCCGAGCCAATACCGATGATAAGTTGTTTGGCCCCTTGGCGTAAAAACATCTCGATAATTTGTCGATCGGTTGCTCCCACAGCTCGCCTAATGCCCACTTCGTGTGTGCGCTGCGCCACCGTATTGGCCGTTAAACCATAGATCCCGACAAGCGCTAACATTAATGCAAAGAATCCGGTGCCAAAAGTAATATTTGACATCAGTTGCATTGATTCCCGCATTTTGTTGCGGTTGTACTTCGCAGGTGCTACAGAATAGGTGAGTTTAATATTCTGATCAGTTTTAAACATCGCCTGATAAAAAATTTCTTCACCATGGGCGGTATTCGATGCTAAACGATAATGTAACGTTTGATAAATAGTAGGAAATTGATAGCCTGAAACATACACTTCATCGCCACTATCTAAACGGCCAAACAATGTACTTGGGTTCATTCTGTTGCTAACAACCCCGACAATACGCAGTCGTTGTTCTTGCTCATTGACGGTCAGCTTAATAAACTTATCTAGCGGTGACTGGGCAGGCCAAAACCGCTTGGCCATTGACTGACTAATAATAGCTGTATGCTGGTTACCTTCGCTATCTACATTAGAAAATACACGCCCCGCTACCAACTTTACGCCGATTGTTTCAGGGTTACCGACCAAACTGAGGACATCAACACTTGGTAAATCTGTCCCAGTTTCATACTCAACCCCCTCAATGGCCACCTTTTCGGTGCTCAGCCAGTTATTGCTCATCACATCAGCCACCTGCGAGTGTTGACTAATCCGATCGCTCAACGATTGCATTAGCGCAACTTGTTGTTGCGATTGCTCATACTTATGTTCAGGGATCTGCCAACGGGCGACCATGACATCGGTAAAGTCATCACCCATATCGATATTAATGAACTTATGAGCAATAAAGCCTGAAATTGAGCCTATCAGCATTAATAATGCGACTAAGAAGACCTGAGTCGTTACTAAGATACGAGATAGTTTCCCCGCCTGTTTACTTTGAGCGCCGCGCGTACCGTCACGTAAAGTCATATTGATATCTTGCTTTGCACTTCGCCATGCAGGCAAGAATGATGACAAGAAAATAGTCATTACAGTGAAAACAACCGCCATCAATAAGGTCTCAGTGTCCATGCCATAGTGCCACCAAAATGAACCTCCGCTTGGGATCCAGCCCTGTAAAACTAATTCGGTGTAATCAAGTGCAGCGCCAACCAATAATACTGATAACAGGCCACCCAGTGTTGAAATGATTACCCCTTCCCACATTAATTGGCTAACTAATCGCGACGTCTTTGCACCTAACGCTGCGCGAATCGCGGTCTCTTTCTGACGCTCGATGGCACGGGCCAGTAATAAATTACCAACGTTAATACATGCCAGCAATAAAATGAGCCAGACAACCGTATTGAGGAATATAAAAGCCATGGTTCCTTCCCCGCCGGTTTGCGCCATTTGGAAGGTTAAGAGCTTAGATGTCACGGTCACATCATCACGAGAGCTCGCTTTAATAGTGTGCTGGTAAATCTGGTTAAGTCGATTACCCAATGCCGCTTGTGCTTGTTCAATGCTCACTCCTTCCTTCAAGCGCGCATACGCTTTTAAACTCATGGCAAACTTAACGTTATCAATGAGTTTGTCATCTAGTAACGGTAACCAAATTTTAGAGAAGTTCGGAAAGTAATAAGCCTCAGGCATCACACCAATCACAGTGGTTGCCTGATTATTAATAATAATTTGACGACCAACAACCTCAGGATCTGCCGCCAATTCATTTTGCCACATCTGATAGCTAATAACTGCAACAGCACTTGCCCCGGTTTCGGTATCTGAAGCTTGTACCACGCGTCCCATAATGGGCTGGGTACGACTAAATTCAAAAAATCCCGCGCGTACATAACTCCCTTCAATATTCTTACCCGATTGTTCTATGGAATAGCGAAAGTCAGTGTCATCATAAACACCAAACTCTGAAAAATCGGACAACTCTGACTGTATCGCTAAATACTCATTAGACATTAGTGGCCGCTGATCACCATTGTTAAATACGGTCACCGCTAACACACTTTCCCCCTCAGGGAGTGGCAAGTCTTTATAAATGGATGAATATAAAAACGAAAAAGTAAACAAACTGATCGACAGTCCGCCCACGAGCACCCCTAAAGTCAGCAGGGTAAATTTAGGCGCTTTAAACAATAAACGTAGCGCGTACTGTATATCTATCAAAATCGACATCGGTGTTCCCTTGTATTAACTAGCGGCTAACTCTGCTTTATGGCTAGGAGCAGTATTATTGACGTTTCGTTGATCTTTAATTAAACAGCCATCAAACATTTCCAGGCAGCGACTCGCTCGTTTTGCTGAGGCAGGATCATGGGTCACCATACAAATAGTTGCGCCTTCTTGATGCAATTTATCAAATAGGGCTAACACCGCTTGAGCATTTTTTGAGTCCAAATTACCCGTAGGTTCATCGGCAAGAATAATCGCTGGGTCATTAACCAATGCACGAGCCACAGCAACACGCTGTTGCTGTCCGCCTGACAGCTGTGACGGGAAGTGGTTTTTACGGTGGCTCATCTCGACTTTTTCTAATACCACGTCAACCCGCTTAGTAATCTCGGCTTTGTTTAAGCCTGATTGATACGTTAATGGTAGCATCACGTTTTCAAAAACCGATAAGTCAGAAATTAAATTAAACGACTGAAATACAAAACCAATCTTCTCACTACGAATAGTCGCTCGTTGATCACGACTCAGCTGCGATACATCACTTCCTGCCAGCATATATTGCCCTTGAGTGGGAGCATCTAATAAGCCTAATAGTGATAACAAGGTTGATTTACCACAACCAGACTGCCCACTTAGAGAGACATATTCACCTTGCTCGATGGTTAAATTAATGCCGTTTAAGGCTCTGGTTTCAATTTCTTCGGTTAGAAAAGCTTTACTAATATTGGTTAAATTGATTAATGCGCTCATTGTTCTTCCATTTTTATTGTCGCCGAACACGCTCAAGTGGCATCATCACACACAGAGGCATTAGACGGCGAGGTCATTACATTGATTAGATTAATTGATCATAATTTGCTGATGTTGCTGCCAATCGCTGGTGTCAGAAATGATAATTTCATCACCGACAAACAAACCGGACACGACTTGAATTTTATTAACAGAACTAATGCCTAAGGTCACCGCGGACTTATCTGCAAATCCTCGGTCTTTGCTCAACTTGTATAGCGATACTTGACTGTTTTTCGGTGCAAAAACCGGACGTTTAACATATAGCGTATCTTCAATATGATTAATGGTGATCAAGCCATCGACAGTCAATTCAGGCCTAGCTTCATTCGCGAGCTCACTGGTTAGTTCAACATCAACCATCACCATGTCAGCATTAACCGCCGGGTCAATACGGCTCACTCGACCACTCATTACGCTATTGCGCGTATCAATTGCTACATGCTGACCAATTTGAATATCGCGGGCACGTACAGCCTGCACTTGCAATTCAGCAAACAGTTGCTGCTGATTCGCAATTAGCGCTACACTCTGGCCAATCTGAGCTTGCTCTCCTGATGTTACTGACACTTGTTGCACCACTCCGGCGGTCAACGCACGTACTTGTAAAGCGGCAACTTGGTCTTTCATTCGCTGATAGTTATTGTCGACAAGCCCCGTTCGTGCCTGCTGCGCCGCTTTTGTTGCGACCAAATTTTCACGCATTTTTTGCGCTTTTTGTTGTTGGGCCTGCCAAAACTGTTGTTGTTGTTTTACCGCTAATTGGCTTTTTTGATAGTCCAAGGCAGACACTGTGGCATTACCTTGTTTCATCAAGCGGGTTTCTGCGTCTAATTTTAATTTGGCCGAGTCATAGCTAAATTTAGCCCCAAGCACTAAATTGTCTAAATCAACGAGCTGTGACTCTAATAACACATAAGCGGCGTGGCTTTCCGCTTTATTCGCTGCAAGCTCCCATTTTGCGGTGGTTAACTCACGGTGGAGCTGTGGATTTGAAAGCGTTACTAATACATCACCCTCCTTAACCACACTGCCTGGTTTAATCAATACCTGCTCAACGCGACCAGACACTTGTGCCGCTTCCCACCGAATATGTAATGGCTTTAATACGCCGGTCCCACGCACATTGACCTTAAAACTACCTCGCTCAACAGTAGCAGTCACCAGTTTATGTTTATCGGCAAGATACGAAGCATCACCAACCATCGATTTAAAAAACCAGCCCGCGGCGATTAACAAAGAAAGCGGCAAAATATACCAATATTTCTGCCACGGTTTTTTCGGCGTTACCTTACGTTGTATGTCCATTATGCGCTATCACTTACAATTATTGATAAACCAATAAATACAAGGACTGTGCCAATACAAGAAACACATTATACCGTTGATTTTAAAGAGTTTAAAGTTAACAAGCTGATAAAAGCGATTGCAACTGTCTCATTATCGACACAGTTAATTTATTCAGCTGTTGCAATAGTGAGACAGTTTAAATGAGAAGGGATTTTGGAATCAGTGTAGGAGGAGCGGGGCTATGCGTCTGCTTCCTGCCATTGTTTCGCCTGAGCTATCGCCCGTTGTAATAAATCCCACTCAAGCAAGCTGGATTGATAGGCACCGGCTTTGCCATCAAATTGAATGCCGTAATGATTAAGACGAAACGCCAAAATGGCATAAAACGCATCAACAGCACTAGCAGACTCAAACATAAAAGGTAGTTTAGCATTAGCAAAGATCGCTTCAATACGGACTAATTCGTTGCTAAGAGGTGCGGCAGTGAGCTCAGTAACATCAATGGTCGCCACCGTTGATAAGGTAAAAGGACAACGCCCACGCACCGCTATAAAACCAGCATGCATCTCTGCGCAAAGACTACGAGCAATGGCGCGTTCTGTACTTTGTTCTGGGTACAACACACCATCAGCGCGCTCATTAATATATTCGGTTATGGCTAATGAATCATGCACTGTGAGTGCACCATCCACTAGCGCAGGTACTAATCCCGTTGGCGATAACGCTAATAGCTTAACTTTATAATCGGCAGCGCCTAAATCAACAACCGTCTCTGAGACCTCAAGCTTAGCTAACTCAAGACACATCCACACACGAAGTGACCATGTTGAATCTGTCCCAACAATAATTTCCATCATGACTCCCTTATAGGGCCCGTTTCTGCCCAATAATACGTATTCGTTACCCTTTCGGCCTAGACATAGAACCGTAAACAACACCTGTCCCAGCTCCAATAACTAACCCCAGAGACACGCTACCGAACAATGCCTCACCAAAGACAAGACCTATACCCGCTCCCATAGCGATAGCCAAGCCCATCGAATTACTTTTAGGCTTACTAGCACATTGCTGCTTTTTATTCGTTGCTTGCTCGTTATCCATGTCCCCTCCAATGCTGAATCAATCATCCGTTCTAGCTTAACAATTATCAAACTGAAACAAACGCGTTTGAAAGTATTAGTATCACAACACCCAAGCGAACACCCGTTAAAATCACTTGAGAAGTGTTACAAAATTAAACGGCCGACCATTTCATTAGAGTAATGTGATTGCCAAACTAGCCATCACACACCATAAAACCACGCCAAGAGCAGAAAGACGCCCAGTGGTTAACAGGACAAAACCACTCACTGCCGTCACTACGTCTACCCAAGAGTTAATCGCCGATGTAATGATAGGATCGTATAAAGCCGCGGCTAACAAGCCTACCACTGCGGCATTAACGCCCGCAATGGCTCGAAGAGCCGTTGTATTTTGACTGATTGCTTGCCATAACGGCAGCACAGCACTGATCAATAAAAAACCGGGTAAAAACATAAAAAGTAGTGCGACGATGGCCCCAAGCAAAGCACTGTCAGTGCCCGGGATAATCGCTCCAAGGTAAGCTGCAAACGCAAACATTGGCCCTGGAATCGCTTGCGACGCGCCATAACCCGCTAAGAACTCTGGTTGCGATACCCAGCCAGAACTCACTACAGATTCTTCCAGTAGTGGTAACACAACATGACCGCCACCAAAAACCAATGCGCCCGCACTATAAAACGCTTGTGCGATACCGTATAGTCCTGCCTCACTTTGCGACATACCGAAGAAGAGTAATAATGCGAAGAAGCTTGCTAATAAAATTAAGCCAACGCGACGACTATAAGCCACTTGCAGTTGAGGCTGCTTATCACTGATAGCCGTACGGCATAGCAGTACGCCAGCGACTGCACCAGCAAAGACGACTAGCAATTGCGACCAAGTAGTGCCTAGAGTCAAAATGGTTACTGCTGCGGCCACCGCAATACATCGCCTAATGGCATCTGAGCACAGATTTTTAGACATACCCCAAACCGCATCAGCGACCACGACGCACGCGACTAATTTTAAGCCATGAATAAACGCAGCTCCTACGTCTCCTGATAGATAAGGCAATAATGCAGCAAACGCGACGAGTAAGAATGCCGAAGGTAAAGTAAACGCTAAAAACGCGGTTAATGCCCCGAGCCAGCCAGCCCGAAATAAGCCAAGTGCAAAGCCTAACTGACTACTTGCAGGCCCAGGTAAGAATTGACAAATTGCGAGCAATTGAGCGAACTGACCTTCGCTGACCCAGCCTTGGCGTTCTACGAGCTCTTTTCTGAAATAACCGATATGAGCAGCAGGGCCACCAAATGAAGTAAAACCAAGCTTAAGAAATGTGATTAACACATCAAGGACAGAGCCTGAATGTTGAGGTTTATTGTGATGTTTAGACATTCGTCAATTTCCCATGAAACGCAAGAGTATCAAATATAACCTCCGATTATATTTCAAAAATATGACAGAAATACGACAATCACCACCCTGTTTACACGAGTAAATAGCTAGGCCGATGTTAGTACCTAAGAAAAGCTGGTTAAACTTATAACGCAGACTTTATCTTAGCGATAAACCTATCAATTTTGCGTTGGGTCAACTTCTCACTGTTATACAGCGACAGCATCTTAAATCGGCAGTTCTTGGCACATGCACCGAGTAAGGCAAGTTTTAGCACCTTCTTTACTGGTTTACGTAAAATGAAGGTATCGACCCACCAAGGTGAGCCTAAAGTCGTGATAACCTGCATTTCTTTTAAGTTGGATAAACGCTGTTTAATCGGGCCAAAATCAGAGGCATGATCATAAGCATGACCCGGTGCCCACACCCGATCAAACCACCCCTTTAAAATAGCCGGAAAGCTAAACCACCACGTTGGAAAGATAAGCACCAAAAATTCCGCTTGCTTTAATTGCGCAATGTCATCTTTAACCTGTTGTTGATCAAAGTCACTTTGGTAATAACTTTGTCTTTCATCATTGCTCAACACCGGATTAAAGCCTTCAGCATACAAGTCTTTCACCGTCACTTGATAGCCTTTACATTTAAGATGCTTTATCGTGTTTTCAGCTAAATGCTTACACAGGCTATTAGCTAATGGGTGAGCGACAATAACTAGACAATTCATGTTTTTCCCAATATAAACAAGCTAAGCGCTCTAAAGACTTCCATATTTAACCACTCTATTCTTTATTTTGTTTTGTTTCTTGTGATTGGTTGTTTTTATCTTTTTTCTCAAAGCTTGATTTTTTATAAATCCAAACACCACTTGCGATCATAATAATCAGCGGGATAGCAAACTCCATAAACAACTCCATTAAACTTATTTAAACAATGACACTTTACCCTAATTGATCAACCAATGAAAAGGGATTAATTATCAGCTTGATAGCTGACCAGATTCATAATTGCGGCTTGCTTGCGAATAGGAATTAACGCTTGATAATCCGCTGAGTTAAACCAATTGCTCAATGACTCGCTATTAGGGAAGCGAATAATGACATTATCCGTATGCTGATGATCCCCGCTTAACACATCCAAGGTATTACCACGAAAAACCAACTCCCCGCCCCATGGAACCAGTGTTGACGGTACCTTATTGCGATATTCTGACCATTTCTCCTCATCAATGACCGTAATATTACCAACGACATAAGCGGCTTTCATTGTTACTCCCTTTTAAAAGCTAATCAATATTATCATATCAATAACATATTATTTTTCATTGCGTTAGTTAACAATTAGTCGAGCAAAAATGTAACAATTATTGTTTACTCACGATTAGCGCTTCTCCTTTCATTTCAAAGCAGGTTGTCGAAGCGATATAATTCGTCTTTCATAAATGCTTTTACTAAAGACTCTCTCACCACCTATCCCTAATAAGAATTAAACACTTACACATAACGTTTTCTTTTTTTATCACTCTCGATTATTCTTACCCGTTAATAATGTGTCTAACTATCTGACGTAGAAATAAAAGGAAAGTATAAAAATGTACTCTGGACAGTGCTTATGTGGCGATGTAACAATTAAAATCAGTGGCGAAATAACCGATATTATCCATTGTCATTGCTCATTGTGTCGAAAAAATAGCGGAACTGCGTTTGCCACTAATGGCTTTATTAACGCAAACGAATTTGAGATTACTTCAGGTAAAGAACAGTTAAGTACATTTTCATTTAAACCGGGTCGTGAACGGCATTTTTGTCGTCATTGTGGCTCACCCGTTTATAGCTCGAATGCTCAAGACCCAGCAAGATATAGAATCAGATTGGGTATTCTAGACTCTGACATTGATGAACGACCAATCTCCCATAACTTTGTGTCATCAAAAGCCAATTGGGAAAATTTAGACGCACAACTACCACGTTATGACGCATTCGAACCAAGTCGTTGAACGTCATATTTATGTGTAGTTATCCCCAGTAATTCAGCAAGTTAATTAAAATGAGAGCAAAATGAAAATATTAATCACTGGTTCAGCAGGCCGCATTGGTCGTGCCATTTACATTAAGCTAATGCGCTCTTTTGATGTTGTTGGCTTAGATAAAGTCCCCTGCTCAACCGCTGATTTTGTGGGCGACCTTCGTGATAAAGAGTTGATTCGAGAGGCTCTCAACGGTGTAGATGTGGTTATTCATGCGGCTGCTTTACACGCCCCTCATGTCGGACTGTTCAGCGATAGCGATTTTCAAAGCATCAATGTTGATGCAACAGAGCAGTTGGCCCTTGAAGCAATCAAAAGCGGCATCAAACAGTTTATTTTTACCAGCACCACCGCATTATATGGCTATGCATCAACACCTCACGGCACTGCTGGCTGGATAGATGAAACGACTAAACCACAACCAAAGTCAATTTATCATCACACTAAAATTGAAGCGGAAGGCAAACTCGAACAACTATCCAACCTTTTTAACCTCCCTGTCACCGTGTTACAAATCTCACGGTGTTTTCCAGAGCCAGCAGATTTAATGGCGGTATATCGTTTGACACGAGGCATTGACTCTCGTGACGTCGCCAGCGCTCACTTATGCGCAGTTCAAAAACGTTTAAGGGGATTTAACCGCTTTATCATTTCAGGCCGCACTCCGTTTAACTCAGCTCACTGTCAGCAGTTATACCAAGCAGCAGATCACGTTCTTCGAACACATGCACCGCTTCTCGCCAATCGTTTTGAAGAGCGGGGTTGGCCACTACCTCATTGTTTAGACCGAGTCTATGACTCTTCACTGGCTCAATCAACCTTAGACTGGCAACCTAACCACGGTGTTGACAGTGTATTGACCTTGCTTGATAGCGAGCTCGCCGAAGTTTTACCCGTTAAACCACAACCGCCGCTTGCCAATAAACGTTAGGTATCACACATCATGCGATTTGAAGTTTTATCGAAAAAACATACCGAACAGTTATTAGCATTTGAACAACACAACAGGCAGTGGTTCGAGTCATTAATTAGTCCAAGAGCAGATACGTTTTATTCAGTGGCAGGGGTAAGTGAGCATATTCATTCATTAACTCAGGCCATGGCATATGGGCAGGGTTTTAGCGGCGTTATTTTAAAAGACGATACCATCGTCGCCCGAGGCAACTTAACCGATATCTCACATCAAACAGCGTCGGTCGGTTACCGAGTTGCACAAAACCACACCGGACAAGGTATAGCCAGCTTTTGCTTATCACAACTAATTTCGGTAGCCAAAACAAAGTTAGCACTCAATAGCCTCGAAGCGAAAGTATTAGATAATAATGCCGTTTCCGCGCATGTATTATTAAAACAAGGTTTTACAAAAAGAGGTTATAGCGAGAATTTTATGACACTTAATAAGCAAGAGTTTGGCTGTTCACACTTTAAGTTAGAGTTTACTAAGTGAATATAACGAGTTAGTTTTTACGTTACTCTCTCAAGTTTCTCGGACTTTGGTACTTGCTCATTTAATTTAGCCAATGTTGATAGTGTTATTTGATTCCGAGACCGTCTTGTATAACTCTTTTACCAAGCACCTAAACTTTTCTTGATCCAATTTACCCCCTAAGCGACACTCCGATAAAACGACCTTGCCAAGTCAGAAATAGAGGACAGGCTAAGTAAATAGATGGCATGCCTAACCTGTTTTTTATTGCTTATCTTTTCGAGCTGACGACATCAGCCACCATCATACATTCGCAATACATTGCCACATAATGGCAAATGAACAACCAATGGCCACAGTCCATGAAATTGAACGCAACACACCTATATTTAATAAATAAAGTGCATTGTATGCCACCCTAAAACCAATATGAATCATCGCCAGCAATTGCACTGTATCAGTAATAGTATTGGTCGCCAACGCCAACAATATCGCTATTGAAAAAATAATGAGCGACTCAAATGCATTTTGATGAGCAGCCAAAGCACGCGCACCAAAGCCCTGTAAATTGGCCTGTTGTTCTCGAGGGTGATTATTATCATAACCACCCGCTTTGTTCATCGCTATAGCCAGTGGGACCTTAGCAATAAACGGTAATAACGCAGCAATAACCAAGCACCAAATTAAAGTGATCATTGTCTTTCCTCTCGTTTAGTTTGTAACAACAGCACCAGACACTATAGTGATAATGGTGACTTTAACACCAACTCCACACGCCGATTCTGCTGTCTATTTGATTCAGTATCGTTCGCCGCTTTCGGTGCGACAGGACCAACCCCTACAGCAGCTAAACGCTTACTATCAATCTGATATTGTGACACTAAGGTGTTCACTACCTCGGCGGCACGGCGTTTTGATAAATTCTGATTATATTCAAACTGGCCTTTATTATCTGTGTGCCCAACGACATAGAGTGATACTTTATTCGATTTTTTCAAAAAATCTGCAATTTCAGCGAGCTGTTTATTCGAGCTTGCCTTCAAAGTGTGTTTATCAAAATCAAACTCAATACCATATAATGAAACACTCCCTGTGGCTTGAATTTGCTTGCCAAGCGTATCGCTATCAATATTCAGCGCGACCTTGCTCACCGCCCGTTCTTCAATGACATCGACAACCATTTCTACAGCGTATTTACCACTGTTTTGATAGCTATACATGGTCGCATAAACCTTACCAGCAGGAGTCACTTTTTCAGCACTGAACAGATAATAATGACGTTTGCGATTCATATTGTAGATATCGGATTTATGGTTTTTAGCATGAATCGTATTTTTTAAGTTATCACGCAAAATATAGTTACCACAGGTTGGCGCACTACACTCAAAAATAATAGTAAACCCGGCTTGTTGTAAGGCGTTAATATAATTTTTGTGAACCGCATATGGACCAACCTTTGCGTCAATACGATAATTCACCGTGGTGATCTTACCGCTGACTTGTTTAGTCGGAATCGACTTTTTATATTGGCCGATAATTAACGGATAGGACTCAAAATCATTAACCGCTGTTGCAGCAATATAACTGCCCGGGAAGCGTTCAATCATTGGATGATCAGAAGCGCCTTTAACATCACGTTTTGGTGCCTTAAGACTAGAGAAATCAAGCGGCTTCACGGCAAAATCATTTTTCACCACCACACCACTATCAGGCATGGGCGTTTCAACAATCTGCTCATACGCAAATTTTAGTGTATTACGATGACCATTTTGAGCAAAGACCTGAATTGCTTGTTGCTGACCATCAACCCCTTTAGTCGCCGCCAGATAGCCAAAACTATTTTTTCTCGCATTAGTATAGTTCACTTGATAAATGTTGTTATAACGAAAGCTGTTAGCGATTTTTTTACTATACGGTTTAGTGCTACAGTTAGTAATACACTGAGCAGCAATCGTAAAACCCTGTGTTTTTAACTGAGTGGCCAGATCTTCAATATAGTGTGAGTAGCTTAGTGCCGATTGATTACTTAACTCCTGCACATAAGATTTGTATTGCCCAGCCAGGGTTTTAAATTGCGACCCTTTACTATCCATTAACACTTCCATGGGCACATAAGCGTATTGCGTACTAGCAACCGTTTTTGCTGTTGGGTGCTTAGCTACAATTAGGTTGTCAGAATCAGCCAATACCGCATACGGCATCAACGCGAATACACACGTAATTAGTCTTTTTATCATTTACTTTCCTTAACGGATTTCGACTAAACACAGTCGAACAATAACGATTTAATTTCCTTTATCAACAATATCTTACCAACCTTTATTGGCAAGGTAAACGTCAATCAACCATCGAAAGTTCCATTCTTACCTTACGTCGAACTTAGGTCTGTTTGACCTCGCCCCCGGACTACTTAGTATCCTCAATCTACAATTCTCAGCACACGAAGAATGGGACATATATGGACGCTCCGTTCATTTCACTAGTTGTTCATAATTCTAGTTTGGCGCATTGACGCCGTTTTGTGGGAGCGGCCATCTCATCAGGCATTAATTTAAGGGGATACGACGACTCGTTCACCATGACTTGGTGGGATTGATGTAACGGTAAAAATTAAATCAGTTTGACACTGATTACTTAAGCCGTGTGAAAGACCGACCTGTATGTGAATGCCTTTATGAACAAGAATAGTAAAGATATCCTCAGCTAAGTCCAAAGTAGCAATGTTCGACTATATTTGTGACTTGCTTATCACCAGTTACGATTTGACTGGTTAACCCTTTGCATAAAAGGATTCATGATAAGCAACAATACCTTGAGGCAAACCTTCTCGAAGGACTAAAGCTTGAAAATACTCTTGTGGCACATCAGGCAGTACCAACCCTTCTCTTGGTTTGAAGCCAAAACGATTATAATAGTTAGGGTCTCCGAGCAATACACAACCTTTCGCTTTGATATTCTTTAACTCTTGAATGGCAGCATTCATAAGTTTTGAACCAATACCTTGACCCTGATTGTTGGGAAGTACTGAAATTGGACCCAAGCCATACCAACTATCCGTGCCATCAGAAATACTAACAGGAGAAAGTGCGATATGCCCAACAACATTTCCACCATCCACGGCAACAAGTGAAACCGATAATGCGCTTAATTCACGAAGCTTGTTAATAATAAACTGCTCCGTATGATCAGTATGCGGCGCTTCAAGAAACGCGGCAACAGTCACGTCATGAATACTTTGAATATCACTGGGTTGCTCTTTTCGGATAATAATACTCAATCGGCTATCTCCTTGTAAAAATGGTAAAAAATTAATAAAAATAGGCGCTAAAAATTTAAGCCAGTCCTACTATTCCTCTATTCTTGACTGTTATATTTCAATTACCCGACCAGACCAATAATCATCGTCTTTCTCAGCGACAACCAGAGCATTTTTATTCTCAGGTGCACAAGCTAATAACCCTGTATTTGACCAAATTGCACTTTTTCCAATAGGTGTCCAGTTACCTGTTGGTTGACTATGGTTAGCCATTGCTACAAGCATATTGAATTTATTAGCATAGCCAGCCATTACTGCTGTATCTGAATCATAGCCACCTTCTGTAATTAATACTCCAGCAATATAAACAGAAGCTCCTAATTCAGAACAAGCACGAGCATGGTTTGTATTATTGGTATCAGCACAAATAGCATTAGCAATTTTTGAGCTCCCAATGGTTACGCAATTATAATTAGTCCCATGTTCAAAATATGCCTCTTCGCCAGAATGCAGGTGCATTTTTTCATAAGCATCTACGATACCTAATTGAGAAATGATAATGAGTCCAATCTTGGGCAAACCATCTGACTTCAAAGGGGCACCAACACCGATTTTTATATTATTTTCAATTGCAGAGTCAATTAACGGTTTTAACCGAATATCATCAGTCGAAAAAGCAAGCTTAACGGCTAATTCTGGCTCATAACCTGTAAGAGATAATTCAGGAAAGACAATATATGAAACTCCAAGCTGACTTGCTTTTTCTATAGCAACTAAATGAGTTTTGATGTTTTCATCAATATCACCTTTTATTGATGAAACTTGAGCTACTGCAACCTTAAAATTTGACACAAAACCTACCTTGAAATATAGACATAATGACTCCCCACGAAGCTAGTATGCATAACAATAGCATAGTTTTTATTAGGTTAAATACCCTAAGCAAACATGACATTTTCTTTATTAAGAAAACAGGAGCGTCCATATATGTCCTTTATTTTATTGTGTGATAAGCGGTTATCACGCCATTGTGGCTTTGATGGTTGGTTCATTTGAGGTTTAGAAAGGCGGTATGAGATCCCGCATAAAACACTTGCGGGATGACAGGGGGGTGTTATTGCAGAACACTTTAGAAGAGTCTGGCTAAAAGACTGCAAGAATCACGATTCCAGAAAGCAAAAAGCCCGCCAACACTTTCATGTTAACGGGCTTTTCTAAATTAGTGGCGGAGAGATAGGGATTTGAATCTCCTGAATTGAGCTATTAACCCACTGAGCACACATAAGCTTGCTCAGCTCTTTGGGAATTCCGGCTCAAAACACTACCGGAATGACAGATATATTTATGATATCGACGTCTTAAAAAGAAAAAAGCGCCACTTAAATTAATAAGTAGCGCTTTCTTTTAATAAGTGACGCAGAGATAGGAATTTGAATCTCCCTAACTGCGCTATTAACCCAATGTTTTGTACCTGACAGCAAAAAGCCCGCCAACACTTTCATGTTAACGGGCTTTTCTAAATTAGTGACGGAGAGATAGGGATTTGAATCTCCTGAATTGAGCTATTAACCCACTGAGCACACATAAGCTTGCTCAGCTCTTTGGGAATTCCGGCTCAAAACACTACCGGAATGACAGATATATTTATGATATCGACGTCTTAAAA